>NZ_JSAK01000020.1 GCF_000802965.1 Pseudomonas fluorescens
TTTTCAATCAGCGCCAACAGGCAGATTTCAATTACACCTGTTGGCCCACATAAAATGGGTTAATTGTAAGACACGACGTGCCGTTTGACTTCATGTTGAAAACGACCGAAGGCTGGTTTTAACTGACGAACCGAAGACCATCCACAGGAAGCTCCAGGCGTATGCCTTGTGGGATTCATCGGTTATGGGGGTGAGTTAAGAAACGGTTTTGTTACGCACCCGCTACATTCACCTTTCCGTTAACTGAAACGCGGCCAAAGACTTGAACATCAGTGACATGAGCGTCGTTTTCGGGAACAAGGCTGTTTAAGTGGTGTGCGATTTAGCACCAAAAACCCTCAGCCTTCTCAGACTTTTCCTTCGAAAAGTAGGGCATCCATGAACTAGGCGCCTTGCAGATAGGCAGATAACCTCTGTTCGTCACCGCAAAAAACGGTGACACGGACGTGCAAGTCCGGATTCGGCATTCATTCGGTTATAGCTATTCACCGAGCGTTTTCTTATGCTCGCGGATCGTTATGGCGGCTGTGTGTGGGAGACCTTCGGGTCTGCCGGTTTACCGAGTCCGGTCTTGCACACCTATACACAGCTGCCACCCTTTTCGAAGCAAGCGAATCGGATTGGCCTCATAACTCGGTGACATTCAAATGTTCAAACCAAGCCCCAATCCGCCGGAATCAGATACGGTATCGCCCTACGAAAGCCTCGATTCAAAGAAACTCCACGAAGCCGCTGAACGCGCCCTCGACCACCATCTCGCCCCACCCAAGCCCGCTCCAACAAAACGCACCGGCCAACTCTTCAGCGTCTGCCCAGACATCAACACCGAAGCCCTCCTCGCCAACGCCTCCGAAGACCTGCTCTCCATCAGCGCCATCGCCGCCGACCTCGCCGACGATGTGGATGGCTCGCGCCGTTCCGTAGCCTTGGCGCTCAGTCGTATGGCCGACGGTGTGCATTTGTTGGTGGAGCAGGCGCTGGATCATCTGGATGAACCGGAAATGGCAGCGATCGTTGCCAGGCAACACAGTCGTGTCGGCTAGGTAGGAGCCGGCTTGCTGGCGATGGCGTCAATGAGAGCACCATCGCCAGCAAGCCGGCTCCTACAAAGTGCAGTATTCCAGGCACAAAAAATGGGCACCCAACCTGGTTGGCGTGCCCATTTTTTCCACTCCCCCGCTACGCGGGCGGTGCAGACGGATTACGGATTGACGCTGTCTTTCAACGATTTGCCTGGCTTGAAGGCAACGGTGTTGCTGGCCTTGATTTTGACGGGCTCACCGGTTTGCGGGTTTTTGCCGGTGCGGGCGCCGCGATGGCGTTGCAGGAAGGTGCCGAAACCCACCAGCGTCACGCTGTCTTTGCGGTGCAGGGCGCCGGTGATTTCTTCGAGGACGGCGTTGAGAACGCGGTTGGCCTGCTCTTTGGTGAGGTCTGCTTTTTCAGCAATTGCTGCGGCGAGTTCTGGTTTACGCATATTAGTGAAGCCCCTTTGACGGTTTTTTGTTGTTATGTCCGTGCTGCTCTCTGTGGAGCAGCGCCCAAAGCGCCGCAGGTGCTCTACTCTGCGGCAGACGGGAGTGAGGATGGCACGCAGCGAGGTGCCGCGCCAGTGTCGGCGCGGCCAATGTAGGGGCAAAAGGGGGGTGATTCCGACAGAACGACCGGTATTTACGCCAGCAGTGCCGGAAGCTCTTTGTTCAGGGCCAGTTTTTCCATCACGGCCGCGCCTGTCAGGGCATATCCGAGCAGTTTGCCGCTGGCATCACGGCATAAAACCTTGATGTCGGCGCCCTGCCCTTCGACGGTCCAGACGCCTTCCGTACCCCGTGGCGGCGGGGATACCACCAACGGGCACACCGGGGTTTTGACGGTGATCGGCATCGGGCCGTAGTTGACCCGCGTCGGGTTGCCGGCGAGGGTTTGCGCCAGCGCTCTCGCACAGCTCATCAGGGGCATCACGTACAGCAAGTTCAGCCCATCGACCTCGGCGCAGTCACCCAGGGCGTAGATGTTGGCGTGGGAGGTTTGCAGGTGACGGTCGACCACCACGCCGCGATTGACTTGCAGGCCGGCAGCGGCGGCCAGGTCGATGCGCGGGCGCAGGCCAATGGCCGAGACCACCACGTCGCACGGGATGACCTGGCCATCGGATAGATGCGCTTGCAGACCATCTTCAACCCGTTGCAGGCGATTGAGCACCGGCCCGAGGTGGAAGCGCGCGCCGAGGCTTTCCAGCCCGGCCTGCACCGCAGCAGCAGCTGCCGGGTGCAACAGGGTCGGCATGACTTGTTCGCATGGCGCCACCAATTGCACTTCGTAGCCGCCCAGGCTCAGGTCGTTGGCGAACTCGCAGCCAATCAGGCCGGCGCCGAGCAGCAACACGCGACGTTTGCCAGCCGCGGCGGCACGAAAGCGTGCGTAGTCTTCGAGGTCGTTGATCGGGAACACGCAGTCCGCCGCGTCACCTTCGATGGGCACGCGCACGGTTTCGGCGCCCCAGGCCAGGATCAGGTCGCGATAGATGACCGATTCTTCGCCGATCCACAGGCGCTTGTGGCCCGGGTCGATGCCGCTGATGCGCGTGTGGGTGCGCACTTCGGCTTTCAACTGCTCGGCCATGGCGCCCGGTTCGGCCATGCTCAGGCCGTCGGCATCCTTGTTTTTGCCGAAACCGGTGGAGAGCATCGGCTTGGAGTAAGAGCGCCCGTCATCGGCGGTAATCAGCAGCAGCGGGGTTTCGCCATCGAGTTTGCGAAACTCGCGGGCAAGGTTGTAGCCAGCCAGGCCGGTGCCGACGATGACAACAGGTGCGTTCATTCCTTACTCCTCTGGGTGTCTTAGTTGATTTCGATCATTTCGAAATCCATTTTGCCGACGCCGCAATCCGGGCACAGCCAGTCTTCCGGCACGTCTTGCCACAGGGTGCCCGGCGCAATGCCGTCATCCGGCCAGCCGTCGGCTTCGTTGTAGATCAGGCCGCAGACTACACATTGCCACTTTTTCATTCCGGTACTTCCTCAAATTCAGGCTTTTACTGGCGCGAACGGTCGATGGATAAAGCGCTGCCGTCCGGCTCAGGGCGTTTTGTACTGATGGGGCCGGGCAGATGCAAGCCTGTTCGGCGCAACGGGCGGCCGGATCACTCAAATTTATAAGCTGACATGGTAAGCTCGCCGCCTCATTTGCTGCCAATAATGACTCACTGTGCCGCACTCAAAATCCCTGTTTTGGGCTCCCAGAAGCCAACTCGCTCCCCTCCCCGACGCCACCATCCTCGACTGGTTGTTCGATGAAGGTTCGCTGACCAGACGCCTCATTCAGCTATCGAATGATGCGTTCAGTGTCACGCCGTTGTTCGAAGGCTGGCAGACCCTGCGCGCCGACGAATGCGCCGCGCTGGACCTGGCCGAAGGCAGCGAGGGTTGGGTGCGCGAGGTGTATTTGCGCGGTCATGGCGAGCCGTGGGTGTTCGCCCGCAGCGTCGCGTCGCGCAGTGCGTTGCAGGGCGATGGTTTGCACATGGACGAGTTGGGCAGCCGCTCCCTGGGCGAATTGCTGTTTTGCGATCACGCCTTCCAGCGCCGGGCCATCGAGGTTTGTCACTATCCTCAAGCGTGGCTGCCGATAGAAGTGCAGGCGCCAGCGTTGTGGGGCCGCCGTTCGCGCTTCGACCGTGGCGCCTTGAGCGTGCTGGTGGCCGAAATTTTCCTGCCGACCCTGTGGAACGCCGCCCGCGTCCATCCGGAGAATTGCTGATGTACCAGAGCCTGCTCAAGTCCCTGAACCGCTTGAACCCACGGGCCTGGGATTTCATTCAGCTGACGCGCATGGACAAGCCGATCGGCATTTATCTGCTGTTGTGGCCGACTTTGTGGGCATTGTGGATTGCCGGCAAAGGCTCGCCGTCCCTGGCCAACATCGTGATTTTCGTCCTCGGCGTGGTGCTGACCCGCGCCGGCGGTTGCGTGATCAATGATTGGGCGGACCGTAAAGTCGACGGGTACGTGAAGCGCACCGAACAACGGCCGCTGGTGAGCGGCAAGATCAGTTCCAGGGAAGCGTTGGTGTTCTTCGCGCTGCTGATGGGCGTGAGTTTCCTGCTGGTTCTGTGCACCAATGCCGCGACGATTTGGCTGTCACTCGGCGGCTTGGCGCTGGCGTTCAGTTACCCGTTCATGAAGCGTTACACCTATTACCCGCAAGTGGTGTTGGGCGCGGCGTTTTCCTGGGGTATGCCGATGGCGTTCACCGCCGAAACCGGTGAATTGCCGGCAGCGGCGTGGTTGCTGTACATCGCTAACCTGATGTGGACGGTGGGTTACGACACCTATTACGCGATGACTGATCGCGACGATGATTTGAAGATCGGGGTGAAATCCACGGCGATTCTGTTTGGCGAGGCGGACCGGGTGATCATCCTGACCTTGCAAGGGCTGGCGCTGGGTTGCCTGTTGCTGGCCGGGTCAAAATTCGAGCTCGGTGGCTGGTTCCACCTTGGGTTGGCGGTGGCGGCGGGCTGTTTTGCCTGGGAGTTCTGGTACACCCGTGGTAAGGATCGGATGCGTTGCTTCAAGGCGTTTTTGCACAACCATTGGGCCGGGTTGGCGATTTTTGTCGGGATTGTGCTGGATTACGGGTTGCGTTGAGGATTTTAAAAGATCGCAGCCTTCGGCAGCTCCTACAGGGGGCTGCGATCTTTTTTGGATTACGGTTATTTTTGCGACTCGTGCATGACGTGCCAGACGTCTTTCATGTTGTCACCGACCATGTCGCCGGGTTTTTTGTCCTTCACGAACGTATACAGCGGCTTGCCGTC
The DNA here is from genome assembly GCF_000802965.1 of Pseudomonas fluorescens. GTDB lineage: Bacteria > Pseudomonadota > Gammaproteobacteria > Pseudomonadales > Pseudomonadaceae > Aquipseudomonas > Aquipseudomonas fluorescens_A. Next base: position 4,820 of record NZ_JSAK01000020.1, read on the forward strand.
GTAAGCGTATTGACTCGTACCGTCATCGCGCTTGATGACGCTCCACTTGCCTGAAGTCGTGGCACCCGCCGGCGCCATCATCGGTGGCCAGTTTTTGGCGCACTCGTCATTACACATCGACTTGCCGCCGGAGTCCTTGTCGAACGTGTACAGGGTCATGCCCTTGTGGTCGACCATCATCCCGTCTTTCATCATCGCCGGGTCGGCGGCGAAGGCCATGGTCGGCAGCGTTAGCGCCGCAGTAACCAACAGGGCCTTCCAGGATTGAGCAAGGTGATTCATGGAAACCTTCCTTTTGTGGTTGTCAGGATTCGGACTTAGAGCTTAGTCCAGGTTCATGACAATCGCCGGGCGACTAAAATACTGTCACACGACTGCAATAATTCCGTTATCTAATGCGGCGCAAGACAGTTAAATGACAAGAGGATTAAGGCATGGTTGGCAGGAGCATTCTGATCGTCGACGACGAAGCGCCCATTCGCGAAATGATCGCCGTTGCGTTGGAAATGGCCGGCTATGACTGTCTGGAGGCGGAGAACTCCCAGCAGGCCCACGCCATTATCGTCGACCGCAAACCGGACCTGATCCTGCTCGACTGGATGCTGCCCGGCACCTCCGGTATCGAACTGGCCCGCCGCCTCAAGCGTGATGAGCTGACCGGGGATATCCCGATCATCATGCTTACCGCCAAGGGCGAAGAGGACAACAAGATCCAGGGCCTGGAAGTCGGCGCGGACGACTACATCACCAAACCGTTTTCCCCCCGCGAGCTGGTCGCACGCCTCAAAGCCGTGCTGCGTCGCGCCGGGCCTACCGATGGCGAGGCGCCAATTGAAGTCGGTGGCCTGTTGCTCGACCCAATCGGCCACCGCGTGACCATCGACGGCAAACCGGCGGAAATGGGCCCGACCGAATACCGCCTGCTGCAATTTTTCATGACCCACCAGGAACGCGCCTACACGCGCGGCCAGTTGCTGGATCAAGTCTGGGGCGGCAACGTCTATGTCGAGGAACGCACCGTGGACGTGCACATCCGGCGCCTGCGCAAAGCCCTCGGCGACGCCTACGAAAATCTGGTACAAACCGTGCGCGGCACTGGTTACCGCTTTTCTACCAAAGCCTGACGGCAGCTACGAGCTTCAAGCTGAAAGCCAAGCCGCTTCAAACTTGAGGCTTGAAGCTTGAAGCTAAAAGCTGCTTCTCTGACAAGGACGCGCGTTCAAGTGAACCAAAACTGGCATGGCACCCTGATTCGCCACATGCTGCTGCTGGTCACCGCTTGCCTGGTGATTGGTCTGATCACCGGCTACTACGGCTGGAGCCTCGCGGCTGGCCTGGGTATTTACCTGGCCTGGACGCTCAAGCAATTGCTGCGTCTGCATGAGTGGCTGCGCCTGCACAAACCGGATGAAGCGCCGCCCGATGGCTACGGCCTGTGGGGTGAGGTGTTCGACAGCATCTACCACCTGCAACGTCGTGACCAACGGGTTCGCGGACGCTTGCAAGCGGTGATCGACCGGGTTCAGGAATCCACGGCCGCGTTGAAAGACGCCGTGGTCATGCTCGACAGCGACGGCAATCTGGAATGGTGGAACCGCGCCGCTGAAACCTTGCTGGGCCTCAAGACGCCACAAGACAGCGGCCAACCCGTGACCAACCTGGTGCGCCACCCGCGCTTCAAGGAATATTTCGAGCAGGACAGCTACGCGGAGCCGCTGGAAATCCCCTCGCCGACCAACGACCGGATGCGCATTCAGCTGTACATCACGCGCTACGGCAACAACGAACACTTGATGCTGGTGCGCGACGTGACGCGCATCCATCAGCTGGAACAGATGCGCAAAGACTTCATCGCCAACGTATCCCATGAGCTGCGCACGCCGCTGACGGTGATCTGCGGCTACCTGGAAACCCTGCTCGACAACGTCGAAGACGTGAACCCGCGCTGGACCCGCGCCCTGCAGCAGATGCAGCAGCAAGGCGGGCGCATGCAGACGTTGCTCAACGACTTGCTGTTGCTGGCCAAACTGGAAGCCACCGATTACCCGTCGGACAACCAGCCGGTGGCCATCGACGGTTTGCTTCAGTCGATCAAAAGCGATGCGCAACAGCTGTCCGGCCAGAAAAACCAGCGCATTACCCTGGAAGCCGACCCGACGATTCTGCTCAAGGGCAGCGAAGCCGAATTGCGCAGCGCGTTTTCCAACCTGGTGTTCAACGCCGTGAAATACACCCAGGCCGAAGGCAACATCCGCATTCGCTGGTGGGGCGACGAGCAAGGCGCGCACCTGAGCGTGCAGGATTCCGGGATCGGCATCGACACCAAACATCTGCCGCGCCTGACCGAGCGTTTTTACCGCGTCGACTCCAGCCGCAACTCGAACACCGGCGGCACCGGCCTCGGCCTGGCCATCGTCAAACACGTGCTGTTGCGCCACCGTGCGCGCATGGAAATCAGCAGCGTGCCGGGCCACGGCAGTACGTTTACCTGCCATTTCGCCCCTGCCCAGGTCAGCCAATCCAGAGTCATCAGCGCGGCTGACTGATACCGGCCAGCACGCGCCACTAGGCAATCGACAAGTCAGCCGCTACATTGGCTGACTTGTGCCTGCCTTTCAGGTACACATTTTTCTTTCCTTTTGAATTCACGGAACCCGCAAAACTCCATCATGGACCCTTCCCCTGGCTTGACCCTCGCAACAATATTCGCCGATTTCGGCATGATTCTTTTTGCTCTGATCCTGGTTTTGCTCAACGGCTTTTTCGTTGCGGCGGAATTTGCCATGGTCAAACTGCGCTCGACCCGGGTCGAAGCCATCGCTGAACAACACGGCTGGCGCGGGCACATCCTGCGCACCGTGCACAGTCAGCTCGATGCCTACCTGTCGGCGTGCCAATTGGGTATCACCCTCGCCTCCCTGGGCCTCGGCTGGGTCGGTGAGCCGGCGTTCGCGCACCTTCTGGAGCCGTTGCTGGAAACCATCGGCGTGCAATCCGCCGAAGTGGTCAAGGGTGTGTCGTTCTTCACCGCGTTCTTCATCATTTCGTACCTGCACATCGTGGTCGGCGAACTGGCCCCGAAATCCTGGGCGATCCGCAAACCCGAGCTGCTGTCGCTGTGGACCGCCGTGCCGCTGTACCTGTTTTACTGGGCCATGTACCCGGCCATTTACCTGCTCAACGCCAGCGCCAACCAGATTTTGCGCATCGCCGGCCAGGGTGAACCCGGCCCGCATCACGAGCACCATTACAGCCGTGAAGAACTGAAACTGATCCTGCACTCCAGCCGTGGCCAGGACCCGAGCGACCAAGGCATGCGCGTATTGGCCTCGGCGGTGGAAATGGGTGAACTGGAAGTGGTCGACTGGGCCAACTCCCGCGAAGACCTGGTGACCCTGGAGTTCAATGCACCGCTCAAGGAAATCCTGGCGATGTTCCGTCGCCACAAGTTCAGCCGTTATCCGGTGTACGACAGCGAGCGCCAGGAGTTCGTCGGCCTGCTGCATATCAAGGATTTGTTGCTGGAACTGGCAGCACTGGACCACATTCCCGAGTCGTTCAACCTGGCCGAGCTGACCCGCCCGCTGGAGCGCGTGTCCCGGCACATGCCGCTGTCGCAACTGCTGGAACAGTTCCGCAAGGGCGGCTCGCACTTCGCCGTGGTCGAAGAGGCCGACGGCAACATCATCGGCTACCTGACCATGGAAGACGTGCTGGAAGTGCTGGTGGGCGACATTCAGGACGAACACCGCAAGGCCGAGCGCGGCATCCTCGCTTATCAGCCGGGCAAACTGCTGGTGCGGGGCGATACGCCGTTGTTCAAAGTCGAGCGACTGTTGGGTATCGATCTGGATCACGTTGAAGCCGAAACACTTGCCGGGCTGGTTTACGAAAGCCTGAAGCGGGTGCCGGAAGAGGAAGAAGTGCTGGAAGTCGAAGGACTGCGGATCATCATCAAGAAGATGAAAGGACCGAAGATTGTGTTGGCCAAGGTGTTGATGCTGGACTGATACACACCTCGGCTGAACGATTACTCATGTGGCGAGGGAGCTTGCTCCCGCTGGGCTGCGAAGCGGCCCCAATCCTGCAACCGCGATCCTTCAGATCAACCGCATTCACCGGATTAACGGCTGCTGCGCAGCCGAGCGGGAGCAAGCTCCCTCGCCACAATAAGTCTTCGCAAGCCCTCGTTATTGCTTGCCCACCACAAAGTTGGGCAACGCACCCACCGATTGGTTGAACTGATACGGGATCGATACCAGCCCCATCCCGGTATTGCGCTGCACCACGAAATGCAGGTGCGGGCCGCTACTGTTGCCGGTATTGCCCGATAGCGCCAGTGGGCTGCCCACTGCCACCTGCTGCCCCTCCCGAACGCTGACCGAGCCTTTTTTCAGGTGCAGGTACACGCCCATCGTCCCGTCATTGTGCAGCACCCGCACAAAGTTGCCTGACGCGTCGGTGCCACGCCCGTCCTGGCTGTTTTCAGTCTTGATCACCACCCCGCCCCGCGCGGCAATGATCGGTGTGCCTTCGGGCATGGCGATGTCGATGGCGTAGCGGTTCTTCGGCCCGAAGTGGCTGTATTGGCCGTTGGCGCCCTGACTCACCCGAAACGGCCCGCCACGCCAGGGCAACGGGTATCGATAGGCCATGGAGGCACCTGCGGGGTCGCCCAGGGAATATTCGAACTTGGGAACGTAGGCAATCGGCCTTTCGGCCTGCGTCGCCGTGAGCATCGCCAGACGGATGCTGCTGCGTGCCGGCATCACCCGCCGAATCGGCCGGCTCGGCGCGCCGCTGACATTCTTCAACCCGGCGAAACTCAACTCGATCTCGACCGGTGCATACAGGTCGTTGCGCACATAAACGCTGTCCACGCCTTCCTTCTTCATGATCACCAGGTACACCTGACGCTCAAGGTGCTCGACCATGCGATCGCGAAAAGTGAACACCGTGGAGCCTTTCGTGGGGCGGTCGCTGTAGGAGACCACTCCATTGGTGTCGGTGGACTTGTAGATGGTCACGGCTACTGCTGAGGAGGCAGCCATGAACAGTCCGCAGAAAAAAAGCAGGCGCGCGAGCATGGGCGAGATTCTGTCGAGTAGGGTCTGGAGTGAGCCTAGCAGTCGGAATTGACCTGTGTAGTCGGCAGATGTTTCAAAATTGGCCGGTGTAGATCGATCAGGCTGGCTGGAGTGGCTCGCGCGGCAATATACAAATGTCGACAGACAAATGGGCCGACGAAGACAAATTCACCAAGGCATCGAGTGAAAATTTGTCGATTTTGCCGCTGAGAACATCGTTCAGTCGCGGCTGGCTGATGCCCAGTCGCTTGGCCGCCTCCTTTTGCGACAGTTCCCAAGCCTGAACGGTTTTGCCCAGTTCCAGCATCAGCTTGGACCGCAGGCGCATGTTTGCAGCTTCCTGGGGAGTATCTTCCAGTGCATCCCAAATACTGGCAAAGCGCTGGGTCTGGTTCTGATCATCCGTCATTTGATTAACCTATTTCCTTCAGTCTAGCCCGTGCCAGTTCGATATCCCGTACTTCAGTTTTTCGTGTGGTCTTGTGCAAGGCGTGCAGCACATAAACGGCTTCAGGCCGGCTGACGACATAAAATACCCGGTACGCCCCTGACTCTTCGGTAATTCTGATTTCATTGACGCCCCGGCCAACTGTTTTCATCGGCCTCCAGTCAAAAGGCTCTTCGCCCTGCTGCAAGAGATCCAGCTGAAACCCCGCAGCTCTTCGCGCATCCAGCGGGAAAGCTTTCAAATCCTTGAGTGCGGTCGCGATAAACACCACATCCTTGTGCCTTGGCATCGACGTCTCCTGTTGCTGACAGAAAAAGCGTAATCGATGACTTGGGGATCGGTAGATCGAGGTTGTTTCAAGGCGTGGCCGGGATGGAGCACTAACAATCAGGCTATATCAGAACAGATATAAATCAAGTCGCGGGGGCGAGATATCAGACGTGCGGGATGGAAATGACCCCATCGCGAGCAAACTCGCGATGGCGGACTAGCAGGCGAAGCCGATCTTAGGCGCCCGGAATGAAATGCTTCTGCGCCGTACCGCGCGCAATCAGCCGGGAGATGTAATCGAGTTTTTGCGCATCTTGATCGACGAAGCGGAAGGTCAGTTGCAGCCAGTCGCTGTCGGGCTTTGGCTCGTGGGCGACGATGGCGTGCAGGTAGCCGTTCAGACGTGCGGTTTCAGCGTTGTCGCCTTGCTCCAGGTCCAGTACGGCGCTATCGAGCACTTGTGGCAGGGTTTCCGAGCGTTTCACCACCAACAGCGCTTCTTTGAGGCTGAGCGCCTTGATAACGCATTGCTGAATGCCGTTCGGCAGGCGCAATTGACCCTGACCACGCCCGCCCCCGGCGCCAGCGGCCGCTGCCGGCGCCTTGACCGGCGGGCTGTTGAGCAAACCACGGGACGGTGCGGCAGCGGGTGCGGCAGGCGTTGGCGCGACCACGGCAGCTTTGCCGCCGGTCAATGCGTTCAGGGAATCGTTGCCGAACGCCGAGCTGGTTTTGGTCGCGGCGACGCTCATCAACGAGTCGAGTTTGCCGACCTTGTGCAGCGCCTGTTTAACCTTGGTGATCAGTTGCTCGTTGGTGAAGGGCTTGCTGACGTAGCCGGAAACGCCGGCCTGGATCGCCTGAACGACGTTCTCTTTGTCGCCACGACTGGTCACCATCACGAACGGCATGGCCTTCATGGATTCCTGCTCGCGACACCAGGTCAGCAGTTCCAGGCCGGACATTTCCGGCATTTCCCAGTCGCACAGGACCAGGTCGAACGCTTCACGCGTCAGCAGGGCTTGAGCCTTTTTGCCGTTGATTGCGTCTTCGATCCGCATGCCCGGGAAATAATTGCGCAGGCATTTCTTCACCAGGTCACGAATGAACGAGGCATCGTCCACGACCAACACACTGACCTTACTCATCCATAACCCCTTTAAAAAATCCCGGCAAGCATACCGTTTTGCTGATGGCACTTTGCCAAAAACCTTCAGTCACGCCGGGACTTTTCGTTCGCGGGTGCTGCTTTTGAAATTCGCAAACCACAAACAAAAACGCCCGGCCAAAAGGCCGGGCGCTTTACTTGGGCAATCTTACTTATCGTCAGATTTGCCCGGAACATTAGCGCTTTCGCCGCTGGTTCCTTCAACTTCTTCCTTCATGCGTTTGAGCCCCAGGTGACGTACGTCGGTGCCGCGCACCAGGTAAATCACCAGCTCCGAGATATTGCGCGCGTGGTCGCCGATGCGCTCCAGCGAACGCAGCACCCAGATAATGCTCAAGACCCGCGAGATAGAGCGCGGGTCTTCCATCATGTAGGTCGCCAGCTCACGCAGGGCGGTCTTGTATTCGCGGTCAATGATCTTGTCGTACTGCGCCACCGACAACGCCAGGTCGGCGTCGAAACGGGCAAAGGCGTCCAGCGCATCACGCACCATGTTGCGTACCTGGTCGCCGATGTGGCGAACCTCGACATAACCGCGCGGCGCTTCGCCTTCTTCACACAACTGGATGGCGCGACGGGCGATCTTGGTCGCTTCGTCACCGATGCGCTCCAGGTCGATCACCGATTTGGAGATGCTGATGATCAGGCGCAAGTCCGATGCCGCTGGCTGACGACGAGCCAGAATGCGCAGGCATTCTTCGTCGATGTTGCGTTCCATCTGGTTGATCTGGTCATCGATCTCGCGGACCTGCTGGGCCAGGCCGGAGTCGGCCTCGATCAGCGCGGTCACCGCGTCGTTGACCTGCTTCTCGACCAGCCCGCCCATGGCCAGGAGGTGGCTGCGCACTTCCTCAAGCTCGGCGTTGAACTGCGCGGAAATGTGGTGGGTAAGGCCTTCTTTACTAATCATCTATTTCGCTCCGCGAAAGTTGCAAGCTTCAAGCTGCAAGCTTCAAGCAGTTATGTATAAGTCCTGAAATCGCACCGCTTCTATCTTGCCGCTTGCAGCTTGTAGCTAGCGGCTGCCTCGACTAGCCATAACGACCGGTGATGTAGTCTTCGGTCTGCTTCTTCGCCGGATTGGTGAACAGGGTGTCGGTGTCGCCGAACTCCACCAGCTTGCCCATGTACATGAACGCCGTGTAGTCGGAAACCCGCGCGGCCTGTTGCATGTTGTGGGTCACGATGACGATGGTGAACTTCGATTTCAGTTCGTAGATCAGCTCTTCGACTTTCAGCGTCGAGATCGGGTCGAGTGCCGAGCACGGTTCGTCGAGCAACAGCACTTCCGGTTCCACGGCGATGGTGCGCGCGATCACCAGACGTTGCTGCTGACCACCGGACAGGCCCAATGCCGACTCATGCAGACGGTCTTTGACTTCGTCCCACAGCGCCGCGCCTTTCAATGCCCACTCGACGGCTTCGTCGAGCACGCGCTTCTTGTTGATGCCCTGGATTCGCAGGCCGTAAACCACGTTTTCGTAGATGGTTTTCGGGAACGGGTTGGGCTTCTGGAACACCATGCCGACGCGACGACGCAGTTCGGCCACGTCTTCGCCTTTACGGTAGATGTTGTTGCCGTACAGGTTGATCGCGCCTTCGACACGGCAGCCATCGACCAGGTCGTTCATGCGGTTGAAGGTCCGCAGCAGCGTGGACTTGCCGCAGCCGGACGGGCCGATGAAGGCGGTCACGCGCTGTTTAGGGATGTTCATGCTGACGTCGTACAGCGCTTGTTTGTCGCCGTAGAACAGGCTCAGGCCCGGCACTTCGATGGCAACGGTTTCCTGCTCAAGGCTCAGGCTCTGTTTGTCGCGACCCAGGGCCGACATGTTGATGCCGTGGGTATGTGTTTCGTGCTGCATGGGAGGCTCCCTGTGCTAACAAATTCGGTTCGTTGAACCACTGGCCTGGCCAGCGGGTTACTCAAATTCTATGTCTGTCGCGGTCCCTGTGGGAGCTGGCTTGCCAGCGATGCAGGCGCTGCGGTTTTTCAGTAACACCGCAGTGATGCCATCGCTGGCAAGCCAGCTCCCACAGGATTCGTATTAGCTGTCGAGTGCTTTGTACTTCTCGCGCAGGTGGTTACGGATGTACACCGCCGACAGGTTCAATGTCGCGATCACCAGCACCAGCAGCAGCGCTGTGGCGTATACCAGCGGTCGTGCAGCTTCGACGTTCGGGCTCTGGAAGCCGACGTCATAAATGTGGAAGCCCAGGTGCATGATCTTCTGGTCAAGGTGCAAGTACGGGTAGTTGCCGTCCACCGGCAGCGACGGCGCCAGTTTCACCACACCCACCAGCATCAGCGGCGCCACTTCACCGGCGGCGCGAGCCACGGCGAGGATCATGCCGGTCATCATCGCCGGGCTGGCCATCGGGATAACGATCTTCCACAAGGTTTCAGCCTTGGTCGCACCGAGGGCCAACGAGCCTTCGCGCACGGTGCGCGGGATTCGCGCCAGGCCTTCTTCAGTGGCCACGATCACCACCGGCACCGCCAGCAGCGCCAAGGTCAGCGAAGCCCAGAGCAGACCCGGCGTACCGAAGGTCGGCGCCGGCAGCGCTTCGGGGAAGAACAAGCGGTCGACCGAACCACCCAATACGTAAACAAAGAAGCCCAGGCCGAACACGCCGTAAACGATCGCCGGAACGCCAGCCAGGTTATTCACCGCAATCCGGATGATCCGGGTCAGTGTGTTCTGCTTGGCGTATTCACGCAGATACACCGCCGCCAGCACGCCGAACGGGGTGACGATCATCGCCATGATCAGGGTCATCATCACGGTGCCGAAGATCGCCGGGAAGATCCCACCTTCGGTGTTCGCTTCACGCGGGTCGTCCGACAGGAATTCCCAGATCTTGCTGAAGTAGAAACCGACCTTGGTGAACGTACTCATCGCGTTCGGCTGGTAGGCGTGAACCACTTTGCCCAGGCCGATTTCGATTTCTTTGCCGTTGGCATCACGAGCGGTGAGGCTGTCGCGGTTGAACTGCGCGTGAAGGTCGCCAAGACGCGCTTCGATGTCCTGATAACGGGCATTGAGTTCGGCGCGCTCGGATTCCATGTCCGCTTGCGCGGCCGCGTCGAGCTTGCCGTCCAGTTCCAGTTTGCGGCTGTGCAGACGGATGCGTTCGAGACCGGCGTTGATCGCACCGATATCTACCTTTTCCAGGGTCTTGAGTTGTGAGGCCAGCTGATTCACACGGTTGATCCGCGCTTGCAGCTCAGGCCAGGCAGCTTCGCCTTCAGCGATGACCTTGCCATCCTGTTTGACGTTGACCAGGTAGCCGTAGAAGTTGCCCCACTCGCGGCGCTCCAGCGCCATCAGCTCGACCGGGGTCTTCTGGTTGGTCAGCCACTCGCCGACGATCCACGTGAAGTCATTGCCGTTCAGGTCACGGTTGCCGACCTTGATCAGCTCACGAGTCATGAACTCCGGGCCTTCGTCCGGCACTGGCAAGCCAGCGCTTTTCAAACGCGCACGCGGCACTTCTTCCTTCTGTACCACTTCGCCGATGACCAGGTGATTGGCCTGGCCCGGCACGTCATAACTGGCGTGGATCAGGTCCGCCGGCCAGAAGTGACCCAGACCGCGCACGGCAATCACTGCCAGCAGGCCAATGGTCATGATGACCGCGATGGACACCGCGCCACCGCTGATCCAGACGCCGGGGGCGCCGCTCTTGAACCATCCTTTCAGGGAGTTCTGTTTCACAGACTTCTACCTTTGCTTAAAGCGACGAGTATTTCTTGCGCAGACGCTGACGAATCAGTTCCGCGAGGGTGTTCATGACGAAGGTGAACAACAGCAGCACCAGCGCCGAGAGGAACAGCACGCGGTAGTGGCTGCCGCCGACTTCCGACTCCGGCATTTCCACCGCGACGTTGGCGGCCAGGGTGCGCAGGCCTTCGAACAGGTTCATTTCCATGACCGGGGTGTTACCGGTGGCCATCAACACGATCATGGTTTCGCCGACCGCACGGCCCATGCCGATCATCAGCGCCGAAAAGATGCCCGGGCTGGCGGTGAGGATCACCACGCGCGTCATGGTCTGCCACGGCGTGGCACCGAGGGCCAGGGAGCCGAGGGTCAGGCCACGAGGTACGCTGAACACGGCGTCTTCGGCGATGGAGTAGATGTTCGGGATGACCGCGAAGCCCATGGCCAGACCGACCACCAGTGCGTTGCGCTGGTCGTAGGTGATGCCCAGGTCGTGGGAGATCCACATGCGCATGTCGCCGCCGAAGAACCAGTTCTCCATGAACGGGCTCATGTACAGCGAGAGCCAGCCAACGAAGAGGATCACCGGGATCAGGATGGCGCTTTCCCAGCCATCCGGCACTTTCAGGCGGATGGATTCAGGCAGGCGACTGAAGATGAAACCGGCGACCAGGATGCCGATCGGCAGCAACATCAGCAGGCTGAAGATCCCCGGCAAATGCCCTTCTACATACGGCGCGAGGAACAGACCGGCGAAGAAACCGAGGATCACCGTCGGCATCGCTTCCATCAGCTCGATCACTGGCTTGACCTTGCGGCGCATGCCCGGGGCCATGAAGTACGCGGTGTAGATCGCCGCGGCAACAGCCAGTGGAGCGGCCAGCAGCATGGCGTAGAACGCGGCTTTCAGGGTGCCGAAGGTCAGGGGTGACAGGCTCAGTTTCGGCTCGAAGTCGGTGTTGGCGGCGGTCGATTGCCAGACGTATTTAGGCTCGTCGTAGTTCTCGTACCAGACCTTGCTCCACAGCGCGCTCCACGAGACTTCCGGGTGCGGGTTGTCGAGCAGCAGCGGTTGCAGCTTGCCGCCGGCTTCGACGATCACGCGGTTGGCACGAGGCGACAGACCGAACAGGCCCTGGCCTTCGACCACTTGGTCGACCAGCAAAGTACGGTGCGCGGTGCTGTGGAACACGCCGAGCTTGCCGGAGGCGTCGAGGGCAACGAAGCCCTTGCGGCGCTCTTCAGCGGTGATTTCGACGATAGGCGTGGTGCCCATCTGGAAGGTGCGGATCTGCTTCAGGCGTTGCTCGCCATCCGGATCGCGAGCCATGAACCACTGGGCCAGGCCACCTTTGGAGTCGCCGAGGATCAGCGAGATACCGCCCACCAGTTGCGTACTGGCGGTGATTTCAGCGTCGCCGTTTTCCAGCAGTTTGTAGCGACCGTTGAGGCTCTTGTCGCGCAGGCTGAACACGTCGGCCTGGGCACGACCGTTAATCACGTACAGCCACTGCTGACGCGGGTCGACGAAGATGTTCTTCACCGGCTCGGTCATTTGCGGCAGGTCGATACGCTTCTGCTCGTTGGTGATTTCGCCGGTCATCATGTTTTCTTCGCTGGTCAGCGACAAAACATTGAGTTGCGAACCGGTGGCGCCCACCAGCATCAGGGTCGAATCGTTGGCGTTGAGGCTGACATGCTCCAGAGCGCCGCCGGCTTCATTCAGCGCAATGGGCGTTTCGCCGTACGGGTACTCAATGGCCGGCGAAATGGTCTTCTTGCCGTCCGGGTAGCTGACTTTGTAGGTGTGACGGAACACCAGTGCCTGGCCGTTGGAAAAGCCCACGGCCACCAGCGGTTGACCTGGCTGGTCGTCACCGATGGAAGTCACGGTGGCACCCGCCGGAACCGGCAGATCGACGCGCTTGAGTTCAGCGCCACTGTCGATGTCGAAGAACAACGCCTGGCCCTTGTCGGAAACCCGCATGGCGACCTGGTTCTGTTCTTCCAGGGAAATCATCAGCGGCTTGCCGGCGTCTTGCATCCAGGCCGGCGTGATGGCGTCCTTGGACGTCAGGCTGGCACCCTGGAACAGGGGCGCAACCACGTAGGCGAGGAAGAAAAAGATCAGCGTGATCGCACCGAGAACGGCGAGGCCGCCCACGAGGACGTACCAGCGGGTCAGGCGATCCTTGAGCGCGCGGATGCGGCGCTTGCGTTGCAGCTCAGGCGTATTGAAATCAATTCGCTTGGGGGGATTTGTAGTCATTGTGGAATTGGCCAGATCATTCATTCGCACACCCTAGCGATCCTGTATGACAGAAAGATGACAGTGCAGTGACGCAACAAATCCGCCGCTGGTGGTAGCCAGCAGTGGATCGGGAATTTGGGGGTTGTAGGAGCCGGCTTGCTGGCGATCCTGTCGACTCGGTCCGACGGGCTCACCGTGGTGATCCCATCGCCAGCAAGCCGGCTCCTACAGGTTCGGGGCGTGCCCCGGACCTAGGGTTTTACTTTTTTGCGACTTCAGCGCCGCCTTCCTGCAGACCCAGGTCAGCCAGTGCTTTTGCAGCAACCTTGGCTGGCAACGGGATGTAGCCGTCTTTCACTACAACTTCCTGACCCTGTTTCGACAGAACCAGTTTCACGAACTCGGCTTCCAGCGGGGCCAGAGGCTTGTTCGGGGCTTTGTTGACGTACACGTACAGGAAGCGCGACAGCGGGTACTTGCCGTTCAGGGCGTTTTCTTCGGTGTCTTCGATGAACTCGGTGCCGCCTTTCTTGGCCAGGGCCACGGTCTTCACGCTAGCGGTTTTGTAGCCGATGCCCGAGTAACCGATGCCGTTCAGCGAGGAGCTGATCGACTGCACGACCGAAGCCGAGCCTGGTTGTTCGTTGACGTTTGGCTTGTAGTCGCCTTTGCACAGGGCTTCTTCCTTGAAGTAGCCGTAGGTGCCGGATACCGAGTTACGGCCGAACAGTTGAACTGGCTTGTTGGCCAGGTCGCCGGTCACGCCCAGGTCGCCCCAGGTTTTAACGTCGGTTTTAGCGCCGCACAGACGAGTGGACGAGAAGATCGCGTCGACTTGTTCCATGGTCAGGTGCTGGATCGGGTTGTCCTTGTGTACGAATACCGCCAGGGCGTCCACGGCAACCGGGATAGCGGTTGGCTTGTAGCCATACTTCTGCTCGAAGGCCGCCAGTTCGGTGTCCTTCATCTTGCGGCTCATCGGGCCCAGGTTGGAGGTGCCTTCAGTCAGCGCAGGTGGCGCAGTGGCGGAGCCAGCGGCCTGAATCTGGATGTTTACGTTCGGGTATTCTTTTTTGTAGTTCTCAGCCCAGAGGGTCATGAGGTTGGCCAGGGTATCGGAACCGACGCTGGACAGGTTGCCCGACACACCAGTGGTCTTGGTGTAGCTCGGGATAGCAGGGTCAACAGCGGCAACCGCGTTGGCAGTCGCAACGCCAGCAGCGACAAAAGTCATTGCCGCCATCAAACGCTTCAGTTTCATGCCTTACTCCTAGCAGATAGGGTGTGTTAAGTCGGGGCCAAGTATCAGCAGGCCGTGTGAACACTCTATGGCTGAAATATGACAATTGGATGAAAGGCCAGTATTCGAGTTTTTACCGGATGATTCATGCGCCCCCAATCGCCAGCAAGCCGGTTCCTACGGGCTTGTGTAGGAGCCGGCTTGCTGGCGATGAGGCCAGAACTAACGCCCCTGTTTCCAGAGATACGCACCCACCAGCATCCCGACCCCACACAGCACCGCCACGTAATAAGCCGGCCCCATCGGGCTTTCCTTCAGCAGCAGGCTGACAATCATTGGCGTCAAACCACCGAAAATTGCGTAGGCCACGTTGTACGAAAACGACAAGCCGCTGAAGCGCACCACCGGCGGGAAGGCCTTGACCATCACGTACGGCACCGCACCGATGGTGCCCACCAGCAGGCCGGTCAGGGCGTACATCGGGAACAGCCAGTCAGGATGGTCGGCCAGGCTGTGGTAGAAGGTCCAGGAACTGGCCAGCAACGCGGCGCAACCGAACACGAACACCCGGCCCGCGCCGAAGCGATCCGCCAGGGCGCCGGAAACGATGCAGCCGATGCTCAGGAACACGATTGCCACGCTGTTGGACTGCAACGCGGTGGTGGGCGAGAAGTGGTAGACCGTTTGCAACACGGTCGGGGTCATCAGGATCAGCACCACGATGCCGGCAGACAACAGCCAGGTCAGCAACATGGAGATCGCGATCGCGCCACGATGGTCACGCAGCACGGCGCGCAGTGGCACTTCTTCGGCCAGAGCCTTGCGCTGTTGCAGTTCGGCAAACACCGGGGTCTCGTGCAGCCAGCGGCGCAGGTACACCGAGAACAGGCCGAACACACCGCCCAGCAGGAACGGGATCCGCCACGCGTAATCCGAGACTTCCACCGGCGTATAAATGCTGTTGATCGCGGTGGCGACCAGAGAGCCCAGCAGGATGCCCGCCGTCAGGCCACTGGTCAGGGTCCCGCAGGCGTAGCCGACATGCCGTTGCGGCACGTGTTCGGAAACGAAGACCCACGCGCCCGGCACTTCACCGCCAATCGCAGCGCCCTGAATCACGCGCATCAGCAACAACAGAATCGGTGCCCACATGCCGATCTGCGCATAGGTCGGCAGCAAGCCCATGATCAGGGTCGGCACGGCCATCATGAAAATGCTCAGGGTGAACATTTTCTTGCGCCCCAGCAGGTCGCCGAAGTGCGCCATCACAATGCCGCCCAGCGGCCGCGCCAGGTAGCCGGCGGCGAAGATGCCGAAGGTCTGCATCAGGCGTAGCCATTCAGGCATGTCCGCCGGGAAGAACAGTTTGCCCACTACCGTGGCAAAGAAGACAAAGATGATGAAGTCGTAAAACTCCAACGCGCCACCCAGGGCCGACAACGATAGGGTTTTATAGTCGTTGCGGGTCAGCGGACGTGCGGATTGGCTTGGCTGCGCGATACTCGAGGGCGCTGTGGTCATGGCAAGGGCTTCTCTAATAGTCAGATCTGCCGCCCCAACAACGCTGGCAAGGGCTCGGGCAGGTCCGCACCATAGCAAATTGTTCGAAAAAGCACATAGAGGCGCGTATTTGACGGTCAAAATGAGAACCGGACGGTCGTCTCGGAGTCTACCGACCGATATACTCGCAATCTTGCTGCACTTTGAAAGGGTTGCTGTGCGAAAACGCCTGTCAGGTTCATAGGCGATTTCGCAGAGTTTCCCTTTAGGCGCCTTATGGAAAACGTGACGAACGTAGTATGTTCGGTGCTGAATCGTTTTTCCCGAAGACGGCTACCACCAGCAATACCAACGAAGAGTCACGGGTCAGAGGCACCCCCGGCATGATAGAGCTCGAACAAGAAGATCCGATCCCGCAAGGCGACCTGGCCCTGCAAATCACCGCGCTGCCGCGCGAAACCAACGGCTTTGGCGATATTTTCGGCGGCTGGCTGGTGGCGCAGATGGATTTGGCCGGCACGGCAATGGCCAGCAAGGTGGCCGGTGGTCGCGTGGCGACGGTTGCGATCGATCGCATGGCGTTCCTGGTTCCAGTAGCGGTGGGCGCTCAGCTCTCCTTCTATACCCAGGCCCTGGAAATCGGCCGCAGCTCGATCAAGATGATGGTCGAGGTCTGGAGCGACGATCCGCTGTCCAGCGAATGGCGTAAAGTCACCGAAGCGGTGTTCGTGTTCGTGGCCATCGATGGCAGCGGCCGCACCCGTTCGGTTCCGCCTAGAGCTCGTTAAACCAGGGCTGCGTTAAACCTGACGATCGCTTCGCGGTCCATTGCACTCCTGTTACTGATCGAGAGCTGTCCCATGAACACGCCCAACGTTGAAGCCGTGAAACTGGATGAACTGAACTGCTGGCGCATCCGCCACGGTCAGGCCGAATTGCTGGTTGCCCAGCAAGGCGCGCACATCCTCAGTTATCAGTTGGCTGGCCAGCCGCCAATCATCTGGCTCAACGATGAGGCGGTGTTCAAGACCGGCAAAAGCATTCGCGCCGGTGTGCCGGTGTGCTGGCCGTGGTTCGGTAATCTGGCGCGCAACCCGCAGAGCGTTCAGGCAATGCGCGTCAGCAACGAACCGGCGGCGGCTCATGGTCTGGTGCGTGCAATGGACTGGGAACTGGTCGGCATCGAAGCCGAGGGCGAAAGCCTGAAGGTCGAATTCCTCCTGCCCTACCCCGAAGGTGGCCTGCCGGGCTGGCCACATCAGGTGGACTTGAAGCTGAGCATTCGTCTGGATGAACAGCTGCACATCAGCCTGACCAGCCACAACCAGGGCACCGAAAAAGTCACCATCAGCCAGGCGCTGCACAGCTATTTCGCGGTCAGCGACGCGCGCAACGTGCATGTCGAAGGGCTGGATGGCTTGAGTTACATCGAGACGCTGGATGACTGGAAAACGGTCACCCAAACCGGTGACCTGCACTTTACCGGCGAGACGGATCGCATCTATCTCGATACACCTGCGAAGCTGAGTATCGTCGACCCGCAATGGGAACGGCGCATCGAGTTGACCAGCAGCGGTTCACGCTCGGCGGTGATCTGGAACCCGTGGATCGATCGTGCTGCGGCGCTCAGTGACATGGCTGACGATGGCTGGCAGCGCATGCTGTGTATCGAGACGGCGAATGTGATGGGGGATGTGGTGAACCTGGCGCCGGGCGCCAGTCACACCCTCGGCGTCAGCATCGGTAGCAAACCGCTGTAAACCTACAGGAGCCGGCTTGCTGGCGATGGCGTCCTCAAGATCGCTATCGCCGCAAACCGGCTCCTACGGTGTTTTTACAAATCCGACTCTTTCACCACTCGCACCTTCGCTGCATCCAGCGCATACGCCGCATCGGCCAAATCATTGCTGACCTTCTCGATTTTCAGCGTGCCGGTCACCCACAGCGGCGTGTAGATGTCGTTCAGCTTCAAACCCTTCGGATAGCGCACCAGCACCAATTGATTCGGTGGCGGCGGCGGCACGTGGATACAAGCGCCCGGATACGGCACGAGGAAGAACAAGGTGCTGTGCCCCTTGGCGTCGGACTCCAGCGGTACCGGATAGCCACCGAGACGGATGTTTTTGTCATTCATCGACGCCACGGTTTTGGTCGAATACATCACCGCCGGCAAGCCTTTGCTCTGCTTCATGCCACCCTTTTCGGTAAAGGTGCCAGTGGCTTCGGGGGAGTTGTGGTCGATTTCGGGCATGGCTTCGAGGGCCTTTTGATCCGACTTTGGCATCAGTTCGAGCCAGTCGGTTTCCGGCAGCTCGCCGGCGTGGGCAAGGCCCGTACCCAGGAAAAGAAGAGACAACAGAAGACGGCGCATGAAGGTGCTCGGTAAAGGAGAGGACTGTGAAACGCCGAGCATTCTAGCCCTCCCCACACATTTGGCAGAGAGGGCTTTGTCGCTTGATCAGTTCTTTTTGATCAGGCCGTAGATCACCAGCAAAATCACAGCGCCAACCAGGGCACCGAGGAAGCCAGCGCCTTGGCCGGCCTGGTAGAAGCCCAGGGCCTGGCCGCCGTAAGTGGCCGCCAGCGAACCGCCGATACCGAGCAGGATGGTCATGATCCAACCCATGCTGTCATCGCCCGGTTTCAGGAACCGCGCCAGCAGGCCGACGATCAAGCCGATAAAGATGGTTCCGATAATTCCCATGGCATTTCCCTCTGAATGGATAGTTATGCGAAAGCCTAGTCAGACTTTCGCATCCTGCCATGAGAGAACGGCGGCCCCTTAATGGTTCCGCCGCTGCCACATGAAACTGTTTTACTCGGCGATGAGCGCTTCGACCTTGAGGATCTGCGCGGCGAGGGTTTCGCGATCTGCACAACGCAGGTTGGCGTGACCGACCTTGCGGCCGACCTTGAATGCCTTGCCGTAGTGATGCAGATGGCAATCGGCGATCGCCAGGACCTTCTCGGTCTCCGGTACTTTGCCGATGAAGTTGAGCATCGCGCTCTCGCCGACCTTGGCCGTCGATCCCAGCGGCAGACCGGCAACCGCCCGCAGGTGGTTTTCGAACTGGCTGCACTCGGCGCCTTCAGTGGTCCAGTGCCCGGAGTTGTGCACACGCGGGGCGATTTCGTTGGCTTTGAGGCCACCGTCGACTTCAAAGAACTCGAACGCCATCACGCCGACGTAATCCAGCTGCTTGAGCACACGGCTGGAGTAATCTTCGGCCAGGGCTTGCAGCGGGTGGTCGGTGCTGGCCACGGACAGCTTGAGGATGCCGCTGTCGTGGGTGTTGTGCACCAGCGGGTAGAACTTCGTTTCACCATCGCGAGCACGCACGGCAATCAGCGAGACTTCGCCGGTGAATGGCACGAAGCCTTCCAGCAGGCACGCCACGCTGCCCAGTTCGGCGAAGGTGCCAACCACGTCTTCAGCGGTACGCAGGACTTTCTGGCCCTTGCCGTCGTAACCCAAAGTACGTGTCTTGAGCACGGCCGGCAGACCGATGGAAGCCACGGCGGCGTCCAGATCGGCTTGCGACTGAATGTCAGCGAACGCCGGGGTGGGAATCCCCAGGTCCTTGAACATGCTCTTTTCGAACCAGCGATCGCGGGCGATACGCAGGGCCTCGGCGCTTGGGTAGACCGGAACGAATTGCGAGAGAAATGCCACGGTTTCAGCCGGAACGCTCTCGAACTCGAAGGTCACCAGATCGACTTCATCGGCCAGCTGACGCAGGTGATCCTGATCGCTGTAATCGGCGCGCAGATGCTCGCCCAATGCAGCAGCGCACGCGTCCGGCGCCGGGTCCAGAAAAGCGAAGTTCATGCCCAGCGGAGTCCCCGCCAGCGCCAACATGCGGCCCAACTGGCCGCCACCGATTACACCGATCTTCATCGTCAACAACCTCAGGCGATGCGTGGGTCTGGATTTTCCAGGACGCTGTCTGTCTGCTCAGCACGGAAGGTTTTCAGCACTTCGTGGAACTGCGGGTGCTTGGCGCCAAGGATACTCGCCGACAACAGCGCGGCGTTGATCGCGCCAGCCTTGCCGATGGCCAGGGTGGCGACCGGAATGCCCGCAGGCATCTGCACGATAGAGAGCAGCGAATCGACGCCCGAGAGCATCGCCGACTGCACCGGCACGCCCAGCACCGGCAGGTGGGTCTTGGCCGCACACATGCCAGGCAAGTGGGCCGCGCCACCGGCACCGGCGATGATCACCTCGATGCCACGCGCCTCGGCTTCTTCAGCGTACTGGAACAGCAGGTCCGGGGTGCGGTGCGCGGAAACCACCTTCACCTCGTAAGGGATGCCGAGCTTTTCCAGCATATCGGCGGTGTGGCTAAGGGTGGACCAATCGGACTTGGAGCCCATGATCACGCCAACCAATGCACTCATCGTCGTGCCTCTTCTCTCTGGGCGCCCGCAGGCGCATCAAAAAACAACAAGCCACGCAAAATGCGTGGCTTGATTGTACGAATTATGGCCGGTCGTAACCGGCCGAAGGCCGCGCAGTATACCTCAATGGAGCAGATAAACAGCCCCCGAATCGACCATCCGTCATACAGCGCAAAGCGCCGGTTTTATTGACTCAGAGGTCAGCCAAAACACACTGCAAATCCCTTGCAGGAGCCGGCTTGCTGGCGATCAAGTCGACGCGGTCTAACCTGACACACCGCGTCGCATGGATCGCCAGCAAGCCGGCTCCTACGGGTTGATGGAGGTTTGCGCGGCGCCGCCTTCGAGTTTGCGCCACAACAACCGCACGTTAGCCTTGCGCACCAGCGCGCAGCGGTACAGACGAATCTCCAAAGGCACATGCCATTGCGGGCCACCGCAAACCACCAATTCGCCGCGAGCCAGTTCGGCGCGTACGCTGAGTTGCGGCACCCAGGCAATCCCCAGCCCTTCCAGCGCCATGCTTTTCAGGCTGTCCGCCATCGCGGTTTCGTAGATCGTGGTAAATCGCAGCGCCCGTTGGCGCAGCAGCAGGTTCACCGAACGCCCGAGAAACGCGCCGGCGCTGTAGGCCAGCAGCGGCACACTGCCCTCGCCTTCCAGGTCGAACAACGGCTTGCCGTCGGCGTCCGCCGCGCAGACTGGCAGCATTTCGGTGTTCCCCAAGTGCAGTGACGGAAAGATCTCTGGGTCCATCTGCATGGCTGCGTCGGGGTCGTAGAACGCCAGCATCAAGTCGCACCCGCCTTCACGCAGCGCATGCACCGCGTCGCCGACGTTGGTCGCGACCAGCCGCGTAGCGATGTTCAAGCCTTCGTTGCGCAGCTGCGCGATCCAGCGCGGGAAGAAACCCAGCGCCAACGAGTGAGCGGCAGCAACTTGCATCACTTCACCCTGCCCGCCTTCCAGGTGATGAAGGTGGCGCAGCACTTCGCCGAGCTGTTCGACCACGGTGCGCGCGGTGACGAGGAACAACTGCCCCGCCGCTGTCAGCTCGACCGGCGTGCGCGAACGGTTGACCAACGTCAGCCCCAGCGCCGCTTCGAGACTGCGGATTCGCCGACTGAACGCAGGTTGGGTCACGAAGCGACGTTCCGCGGCCTGGGAGAAGCTGCGGGTGGCGGCCAGGGCACTGAAGTCCTCCAGCCATTTACTTTCCAGATTCATCACGCCCTCCCGGACACGCACCAAATTAGGTCACACGCTCGCCGTCAACGCGGCGTCACACGGGCATTATGCCGAATGTGCATAGGCCAGTGTTTAACAGCATTGGCCCAAAATTCTCCACAAGCCTAGCATTTGCAGTGTTCCGGCACAGACCGGGTCCATATTGAGATGATTTCTATCATGTCCTCCGCTGCATCATTCCGCACAGAAAAAGACCTGCTTGGCGTACTCGAAGTACCGGCTCAAGCGTATTACGGCATCCAGACCCTGCGAGCGGTGAATAACTTCCGTCTCTCCGGCGTTCCGATTTCGCATTACCCGAAGCTGGTTGTCGGCCTGGCGATGGTTAAACAAGCCGCCGCTGACGCCAACCGCGAGTTGGGTCACCTGAGCGAAGCCAAGCACGCTGCCATCAGTGAAGCCTGTGCACGATTGATCCGCGGCGACTTCCACGAAGAGTTCGTGGTGGACATGATTCAGGGTGGCGCCGGTACTTCCACCAACATGAACGCCAACGAAGTGATCGCCAACATTGCCCTCGAAGCAATGGGTCACGAGAAAGGCGAGTACCAGTACCTGCACCCGAACAACGACGTGAACATGGCGCAGTCCACCAACGACGCCTACCCGACGGCAATCCGTCTGGGTCTGCTGCTGGGTCACGACGCGCTGCTGGCCAGCCTCGACAGCCTGATCCAGTCGTTTGCCGCCAAAGGTGAAGAATTCAGCCACGTCCTGAAGATGGGTCGTACCCAGCTGCAAGACGCCGTGCCGATGACCCTTGGCCAGGAATTCCGCGCCTTCGCCACTACTCTGGGCGAAGACCTGGCACGCCTGAAAACGTTGGCACCTGAGCTGCTGACCGAAGTGAACCTCGGCGGCACCGCGATCGGCACCGGCATCAACGCCGACCCGCGTTACCAGCACCTGGCCGTTCAACGTCTGGCGACCATCAGCGGTCATCCGCTGGTGCCAGCTGCCGACCTGATCGAAGCCACCTCCGACATGGGCGCCTTCGTGCTGTTCTCCGGCATGCTCAAGCGCACCGCGGTGAAGCTGTCGAAGATCTGCAACGACCTGCGCCTGCTGTCCAGCGGCCCTCGCACCGGCATCAACGAAATCAACTTGCCGGCGCGTCAGCCAGGCAGCTCGATCATGCCAGGCAAGGTCAACCCGGTTATCCCGGAAGCCGTAAACCAGGTGGCATTCCAGATCATCGGCAACGACCTGGCCCTGACCATCGCGGCCGAAGGCGGCCAGCTGCAACTGAACGTGATGGAGCCGCTGATCGCCTTCAAGATCTTCGACTCGATCCGCCTGCTGCAACGCGCCATGGACATGCTGCGCGAACACTGCATCACCGGCATCACCGCCAACGAAGCGCGCTGCCGTGAACTGGTCGAGCACTCGATCGGTCTGGTGACTGCACTGAACCCGTACATTGGCTATGAAAACGCCACCCGCATCGCCCGTATTGCCCTCGAAAGCGGCCGCGGCGTGCTGGAACTGGTGCGCGAAGAAGGCTTGCTCGACGAAGAAATGCTCGCCGACATCCTGCGCCCGGAAAACATGATTGCTCCGCGTCTGGTTCCGCTTAAAGCCTGAACCGACGCGTTAGTTGTAGCACCGCTCACCAGGTCGAGGGACTAGACACCTCTCACCTTTTGAGGGCTTGGAGATCAATCTCCAGGCCCTTTTTTTTAAAAGCGAAAAGATCGCAGCCTGCGGCAGCTCCTACAGGGGCCGCATTCAAATGGAGGAGCTGCCGCAGGCTGCGATCTTTTGATCTTCGTTTCACCGCATGCACCACAACCGTGCAGACGGACGGCACTCCCATCGGTATAGTGCCGCCCCTCTTCACGTGGGCGGTCGTCGGTAGCGAGACCTGAACCCATGCGAAACCCGAACTAATAACAAACCCGCGATATGAAACCGGGACGGACATCGACCCACCTGTTGTGCCGAGTGCCAACTGATGTAACTCGATGTGTCTGACCGGCCAGCATTTGCCTACACAAAAAACAGCGAGGAATAATCCATGCTCGAAGTCATTAACGACTTCCTCTCAGGGAAAGTACTGATCGTGCTCATTGTCGGGCTCGGTAGCTACTTCACGATCCGCTCGCGTTTCGTTCAATTGCGTCACTTCTTCCACATGTTCGCGGTGTTCCGCGACAGCCTCAAAAGCAGCGCCGGGCAACTCAGTTCGTTCCAGGCACTGATGCTCAGCCTCGCCGGCCGCGTCGGCGCGGGCAACATCGCCGGTGTCGGCATCGCCGTGACCCTCGGCGGCCCGGGCGCGGTGTTCTGGATGTGGGTGACCGCGCTGGTCGGCATGTCCAGCAGCTTCTTCGAATGCTCCCTCGGCCAGCTCTACAAGCGCTGCGACTCCGAAGGCCAGTTCCGTGGTGGCCCGTCCTATTACATTCAGCACGGCCTGCAAAAACGCTGGCTTGGCATGTTGATGGCGTTCCTGTTGCTGGTGACCTTCGGGTTCGCCTTCAACGGCCTGCAAGCCCACGCCGTGACTCACTCGCTGAACAACGCATTCGGTCTCGACACGACTTACACCGGCATCGGCCTGGCCGTGCTGCTGGGCCTGGTGTTCATCGGCGGGATCAAGCGTATCGCCAAGGTCGCCGACCTGTTGGTGCCGGTGAAAACCCTGGTGTACATCGGCGTGACCCTCTACGTGATCGTCCTGCAATTCGACCACGTACCGGGCATGTTGATGACCATCGTCAAGAGCGCCTTCGGTCTGGACCAGGCCTTCGGTGGCCTGATCGGCAGCGCCATCATCATGGGCGTGAAACGTGGCGTGTTTGCCAACGAAGCGGGCCTGGGCAGCGCGCCGAACGTGGCAGCGGTCGCAGCGGTCGAGCACCCGGTGGCGCAAGGCGTGGTTCAAGCGTTCAGCGTGTTCCTCGATACGTTCGTGATCTGCACCTGCACGGCGTTGCTGATCCTGCTCTCGGGTTTCTACACCCCGGGCTTCGAAGGCGACGGCATTGCCCTGACCCAGAACTCCCTGGCCGCCGTGGTCGGTGACTGGGGCCGGATGTTCATTTCCGTGGCGCTGGCGTTGTTCGTGTTCACCTCGATTCTCTACAACTACTACTTGGGCGAGAACAACCTGCGCTTCCTGATCGGTGAAAACCGCAAAGCGCTCATGGGCTATCGCGCGCTGGTACTGGTCCTGATTTTCTGGGGCGCCATCGAAAACCTCGGCACCGTGTTCGCCTTCGCCGACATCACCATGACCCTGCTCGCGTTCGTGAACCTGATTGCGTTGTTCCTGCTGTTCAAGGTCGGCATGCGCATCCTGCGTGACTACGATGACCAGCGCGCTGCCGGAATCAAGACCCCAGTGTTCGACTCGAGCAAGTTCCCGGATCTGGATCTCGATCGTCAGGCCTGGCCGGCGAATCCACCAGCGGCTTCTCAGGCTCAGCCCGGGCTGCAAGGCGTGACCGCAGCGCAACGCTGATCGGTTAAAGTGCGCCATACCTTGTAGGAGCGAGCCTGCTCGCGATGCGGCCATCACGTTCAACATCCATGTTGATGATCAGGCCGCCATCGCCAGTAAGCCGGCTCCTACAGCACGTCATTGTTCTTGGAGCAGCGCCATGAATTCTTCGACCTATCCTGCCGGCCAGCACGTCATGGTGCTCTATACCGGTGGCACCATCGGCATGCAGGCGAGCGCCAACGGCCTGGCCCCGGCGTCCGGTTTCGAAGCGCGGATGCGCGAGTACCTGCACAGCCAGCCTGATCTCGTGGTGCCGCAATGGCGCTTTCGCGAGATGTCGCCGCTGATCGACAGCGCCAACATGAGCCCGGCTTATTGGCAGCAACTGCGTGAAGCAGTGGTCGACGCCGTAGATGTGCAAGGCTGCGACAGCGTGCTGATCCTGCACGGCACCGACACCCTGGCCTACAGCGCCGCCGCCATGGGTTTTCAATTGATCGGCTTGAACGCCCGCGTGTGCTTCACCGGCTCGATGCTGCCGGCCGGCGTCACCGACAGCGATGCCTGGGAAAACCTCGGTGGCGCATTGGTTGCCTTAGGCGAGGGCCTGGCCCCGGGCGTGCATTTGTACTTCCACGGCGAACGACTGGACCCGACCCGGTGCGCCAAAGTGCGCAGTTTCGGTCGGCACCCGTTCAAGCGACTGGAGCGTCAGGGCGGCGGTGTGAAAGCGGCTTCGATTCCGCCGCAACTGCATTACAACCAACCCAGGCAACTGGCGAACGTCGCTGTGTTGCCGCTATTCCCCGGCATCGGCGCCGAGGTGTTGGATGGCTTGCTGACCAGCGGGATTCAAGGCCTGGTGCTGGAATGCTACGGCAGCGGCACGGGGCCCAGTGACAACCCCGATTTCCTGGCCAGCCTCAAGCGTGCGCAGGAACAAGGCGTCGTGGTACTGGCGGTCACGCAATGCCATGAAGGGGGTGTCGAGCTGGATGTCTACGAAGCCGGTAGCCGCTTACGTGGCGCGGGAGTTCTGTCCGGTGGCGGCATGACCCGTGAAGCCGCGTTCGGCAAGCTCCATGCGCTATTGGGCGCAGGGCTGGATAACGCCGAAATACGAAATCTCGTGGAACTGGATCTGTGCGGTGAACTGAGCTGAACCCCACTCCGGCATATACATAATTACCACCCTCTCCAAATCGTGACTCCCTAGCATGGAAGCGGCCTTGAGGCCTGACCTCAGCCGCTTCCATTACTTTGAAACGCAGGGATGCACGATGAGTACACCAGTCTTAACCACCACACCCGATACCCGCGCTCGCCATAACCCGACCGATACCCTGATCACTCAACTCAGTGTCGGTCCCGACTTGCGCGACGTAGCCGCGGTCCTGTTGCGCCAGCACTTGCGCAAGCTCTATCCCACGCTGGATCTCGACCCGACCATTACCATGGTCGGCACGCCCACATGGTTGATCGTCAATGACCAAGTCGTGTCCGGGTTCCCCACGTTCCAGGCATTGACCGACATTCTCGCTGCCCAGGTCGTGCACGGCGTTCCTGCACTGTACATCGAGGGTGAGCACTTCCTGGCGCAACAACCGATTACCGAGCCCGAGATCCATCTGCCGGTGCGCATCGACGAAATCGCCAACCTGATCAACCTGCTGGCACCGGTCATGCTCACCGCCTTCCAGGAACAACAACTGGCGTTCTGGAATGCGCCCGAAAGTGGTTCGCAGCCACGTTGGCACGAGCTATCCAAGACCTTGCGCGAAGTCTGGAATATTGATCGGATCGGGGGCTGGGATAACGATGACTGCGAGATGGCGCGTAGCTTGTTTCGCGCCCCGGATCTTGCGAGCAGAAAGCTCAACGATCCCTACAAAAGCAACGCTTATCTGATTGGCATCGACCTGGTCGATGGCGAAAAGGTCACACACCTCAATGAGGTGTCGATTGTCGTGCTGATCGGCACGCACAAAGGGCGCACGATCATCCTTGCCCACTCGTTGCTCAAGGGCTTTCAAAAATTCGACTCCCTGGAAAAGCTCGGTGCCACCTTGCCTGAGCATGTCAGCACGGCCGAGCCCGCCCAGAAAATTCAGTGGCGACTGCTGGAGCCCCTCGACAGCATTTTCGATTACCAGGCTTGCGCGTTGATCTCCATCCAGATCGACGTGATTGGCGCCATGGATTTTTCTCTCCCTGCAACCGCCAATCCGAACAAGCTCCCGTCTACCCCGACACCCGAAGTGGATGACAGTGTCAAAAAAACAGGACCGGGTCTGGACTGGTTCAAGGATGCACTGCCTGACTGGCTGAGTACGGCGTCGCTCTCGGATCTGAACAACTACTCGCGACATCTGAAGGATCTGGCCGCGCTGCACAGTCAGAACGAGGGCAAATCCTACATGGACGGAATCCTGCCCATCCGCCAGTACGCACTGAGCAAATTGAACGCACTCCATGCCAGCAAACTCCTGGAACATGCCAAGGTTTTGCAAGAGGCCCCAGAGTTGGAAACGGCGCTTGAGTCGATTCAGCTTCGGGTCAAGAGCCCCGTTATCTGGGGGACGTTCACCGTCCCGGGCAAGATTGATACCTTCAACTTCAGTGTTGCCGACCTTGCCTTGCAAAACCTGATTGCATTGCCTCTGGGCGACAAGACGCTGCATTCCACCCGCGGCAAAACGCTTCCCGCATGGCTAACCGTCAAGTACATCGAAGAACTGATCAGCCAGGCGGACATCGGCTCAACTTACCCGGAACTGATCAAAAGCGAACTGATCGATAACTCGCCAGAAGCCTTGCGCCGACAAACCCTGTTCACCCAACACCTGCGCATCCAGTTACCGCTGCAGGCTTTGCAATGCAAGATTCGCGAAGAGAACGGCATCGATGCACGCGGGTACCGTTACGTCGCCGCCGCGATGGAACCCGAGACCGACAATCGCGTGGTGGAAGGCCAGACCATCGTCATACGGCCACTGACCTTCGCACCCAAACGCCGCAAAGACGGCTCGCAGGACGAGGTCGCCAACATGTTCGTGATCGGCCCCGAGGACTCGGCAGCCGGTCCGTGCCTGCTCTATCGGCCGATGCTCGATCAGCCACTGAGTCAGTACCCATCGCCGAGCAACTTGCTGTACGCCATTCAGCAATCGGCCAGCCTGCGGGACACGATGCTGGCCTGGCTACCGGAAGACGTCAGCAGCGACTACGCCAATTACGTGTTTCCAGGCACGCTGCCTTCACCCTGGACCATTACCGATTTCTTGATCGACCCGGACAAGCTCACGACAATGACCGGGCCAATGGGTCTGGGTGGAAAAGCGCTTGAGGGCGATTTGCCCGAAGCCCTGTTCAAGGCCAATGCTCAGGCGTTGGTGACGCTCGCCGATCGTCAGTCGGTTTCGAACGCCGAAAACCGCTGGGCCAGTTTCAAGCAGGCCGGCTGGATGCTGTTCTATTCAGTTCTTCCGTTTCTGGGGCGTACCGTCGGCATCGGCGCCTGGATCTGGCAAGTGATGGATCAGCTTCAAGAGCTGCACGAGGCCCATGAGAAAGAAGATACGCAGGCGCAATGGGCGGCGCTCACGGATGTACTGCTCAATCTCGGAATGGCGATCACGTTACATATCAGTACCCGAAGCAACATTGATCCGCGTCTGGCGAAGGAGTTAGCCACGACCGAGGCACCCAAGCTTCCGGAATCGACGGAGAAAAAAATCAGCGTCGAGCAACTGAGCAAAAGCGCCCCCCATCAGGTGTCCAATCTCCAGCAAGGGGTCAGCATCAGCGGCGCTGCGAATCGAACGCCCGCGAGCCTCGCGACCGTGCTTGATCATTTCAAGATCACCCGTCCAGAGGGGCTTGGCACCGCCAACACCGAAGAAGGCGCCTATAAACATCTCTACAGCCTCAACAGCAAATGGTACGCCCCGGTGGGACCGAACTGGTTTGAGGTCACGGTGGATGAAAACGGCACCGTTGTGATCATCGATGCAAAAGAGCCCGCCCGTTCTGGCCCGGCCCTGGCCCACACCCTGCCAGGACAATGGGTGGTTGATGTTCGCTTGCGCCTGCGCGGCGGCGGCTCGACGAGCCTGACCCGCCTGGCCGAGACCGAAGGCCAGCGCGAAGCCACGGAACTGCGCACAAAACTCACGGCTTTCGAGAAGCGTAAAGCGACGGCCCAGCAAGAACTCCAGAAAGCTCACCAGGCAATGAGCAGCGCTACCGCTGACGAGGCTCAAGCCAAACGTCAGCTCTACCTCCAGGCACTGGAATCCCAACGCGCGGAATACGCGGCAGCGCTAAGCAATCTCAAATCGCTGCATGTCTTTTCGCCGACGGCGGACTATCAACAAAAATCCCTTGGCTATCTCAAGGCCCAGCTTGAGCTGATAACCGCCGGTGTTGGCGAAGCGCTCACTGTCTTCACCCCGAAATTGCGGGCCGTTCTGAATCAAATCGACCGTCAGTCCGAGGACCGGCATGATCGTCAAATCCCGGCGGTTCGACAGTTGATTGAGCTGAACCAAGACATGATTTCGCGCCTGGAGCAGATTCAGGAACGGTTTACAGAGCTCAAGCGCCTCGAAAAAGAAGGGCTACGGGTGATTCAGAACAGCCGATCGAAGCTCCCCGGCTATTCACTCGATGACCTCAAGGCCCTCCAGGTGACACTGGCGCGCAACGTATGCCTGCCGGAAAACTCGGTGGCGACGGCGGCCGAGGCCTGGCTCACCATCGACCAGATCGTCGACACCGCCGACATTGTCGTGCAAACCCTGCGCGACACCCTGAATGAACGCAGCATCAGCCGGCTCGACGAGCGAATCGACTCCCTGAACGATCTGATCGAACAGTTCAGCGTCATCGACGAACGTTTGCTGGACTTCAAGACAACGTTCTCTGCGCAAACTCTGGAAGCGCCGGTAAAGAAGCTTCGCCTGCAGCTCGACGAATTCCGTCAGCGCGCCGAGCGCAATCTGGTGTTGGTGCTCGACGAAAGGGAAATTCTCAGAAGTCGTCCTGCACTGCCTGTGCAACCGCCAAGGCCAAAGAAACAGTTCATCAGGACGCGTTACAACGGCGTGCTCATCGGCGAGCCGCGCTTGTCGGATCAAGGGTTGGAGACCAACCTCGTCGATATCAAGTCCCCCTCACCGATAAGGTCATTGCCACTTTCCATCAGAAAACACCGGGGGTCTGGGTCGAGCGAGTCAACCCCCCCAAAACAGCCACCGCGGCACCGAACCTTGAGATCAGTCTTAACAAGGGCCAATCCCTGCTCGATTCACTGGCAGCGTTCAATACCCGCATGACCGAATACATCAAGCAGCCAGGGCGCTCGCCGGGAGGGATCGAATACCTGTTTCACCAGTACGCCCTGCAAATGGAGCAGACCAGCAGCGACATCGAGAAAGCCTTGACCAGCAGTAACGCTACAGAGAGCAATAATCTCCCGGCAGCGACCGTCAACAAGGCCCTCACCGAAGCAGCGGAGAATCTCTACCAGCAAGCGACTAACAACATGCTGACGATGATCAAGCAACAGCCTCCTACAGTCCCCGGTGTTGAGTGGCTCAACAATAACAATGCAATCAGTGTTGCAAAAACCGTCACTCGACGTCGTCTCAAAGGAGGCAAAACCTTGTACCTGGATGAGTACAGCATCACCGACCGCAAAACCCGGCAAATACTCTGGTATGCGCACTTTCTGAACTCGACATCCTGGGTGCCGGCAAAATCCTTCGTCTACGCACGCTTGAAAACGCCACATGAACAAGGGCTGGGCATGGCCGCCGACTCGACTCAGGGATTGAGCGGGCCTCAACGCCTTGCGCACTACCGCAGCATGATCGGGCTAGAGCAGGCCAAGCGGCTGTTTTTCAGCACGACCTGAAGCATCCCGGGTGTCGGCTTTTTGCTAACGTTCAAGCGCCCTTGCGAAAGTGAGGGCGTTGAATCACGGCACGCTACTTGCTCCGTCCCGATCAAACAAATGACGGGTACTGCCCATGCTCCACTCACACCTCACAACGCTCAACGCCGTTTCGCTGGTGCTCGATGCCTTCAAGGCCGAGGGTCTGTCCAGCGATGCGTTGTTGGCCGGAAGTGGCATCAGCGCTGCGGATCTGAACCGTGCCGACACGCGCATCACCACCAATCAAGAGATGCAGGTCTGTGCCAATGCCGTCGCGCTCAAGCGTGACATCGGCCTGGAGTTGGGTCGGCGGATGCACGTTTCCTGTTACGGCATGCTCGGTTACGCATTGCTCACCAGTGCCACCTTCGGTGACGCCTTGCGTTTGGCGATACGCTATCCGGCGTTGCTGGGAACAGTTTTCGAACTAAGCCTGGAAGACGATGGCGAACGTATCTGGTTCGTGGCTGCCGATTATCGCGAGAGCCCGGCAATGGCCGTGTTCAACGCCGAGTTTTGCCTGGTTTCGCTGAAAGTCACCTGTGACGACCTGCTCGGGCATTCATTACCGCTACTGGCCGCACGCTTCGAGCACGCTGCGCCCGACTATGAGGCGACCTACGCCGAACATTTCAATTGCCCGCTGCACTTCGGGGCACGGGACAACGCCTTTGCCTTCGACAAGCGCTGGCTCGACCAGCCATTGCCGCTGGCCGACGTCATCACCCATCAAGCCATGGCCGAACGCTGCCGCAAACAGAACCTCGAATTCACCGGGCGCCAGGCGTGGCTGGGGCGAATTCGACAGTTGCTCAGCGCACAATTGAACGCGGCGCCAGGGCTCGAAGGCCTGGCCGAGCAGATGAATTGTTCGGCGCGTACATTGCGTCGGCATCTCAAGGACATGGGGTGCAGCTATCAGGAATTGCTCGACGAATTGCGCTTTGAGCAGGCCAAGCAAATGCTTTGCGAGGATCATTTGCCCATCTATCAAATCGCCGAGGCACTGGGCTTCAGCGAGACCGCGAGTTTCCGCCACGCGTTTGTGCGCTGGAGCGGAGTAGCGCCCAGCCAATTCCGCCCGCAGCACCGGCCCCTGTAGGAGCTGGCTTGCTGGCGATGAGGCCGGTACATCCGACGCACCTCCATTGACTCGAACATTGCTTTCGCCAGCAAGCCGGCTCCTACAAATGCGTGCTCTGAGAGGGGCGAATTTCGGTCAAATGTTTTGGCCATATCGATCCCCTTTTGGCCTTTCCTGCCGTTCTCCAAAACCATCCGCGACGCAAGACTGTGTGCAACCGAACCCGCCTGCGGAGAACAAGAAAATGCTGACGATCTACTCGGACGATCACCACCTGCACCACGGTCGTTGCGAACTCATCGACGGGCAACTCAAGCCCTGCTTCGAGATGCCATCCCGTGCTGACCACGTGTTGTCACGGGTGCAAAAGCAGAATCTCGGCCCCGTCGAAGCACCGAAGGATTTCGGCCTGGAGCCAATCGCGCGCATCCACAGCCGCGACTACCTCGACTTCTTCAAGGGTGCCTGGGCCCGTTGGACCGAGTTCAACACTGACGGTGACTTGCTGCCTTACACGTGGCCGGCTCGCACCCTGCGTCGCATCAAACCCACCAGCCTGCACGGCGAACTCGGCTATTACAGCTTCGACGGTGGCGCACCGATCACCGCCGGCACCTGGCAAGCGGCGTACAGCGCGGCGCAAGTGGCATTGACCGCCCAAGCGGAAATCCAGCGCGGCGCCCGCAGTGCGTTCGCCCTGTGCCGTCCACCGGGACACCACGCCGCTGGCGACTTGATGGGCGGTTATTGCTACCTCAACAACGCCGCCATCGCCGCCCAGGCCTTCCTCGATCAGGGCCACAAAAAGGTTGCGATCCTCGACGTCGATTACCACCACGGCAACGGCACCCAATCGATTTTCTACGAGCGCAGCGACGTGCTGTTCACCTCGATCCATGGCCACCCGGAAGCCGAGTTTCCGTTCTTCCTCGGCTATGAAGACGAGCTGGGAGAAGGCGCCGGTGAAGGCTTCAACTTCAACTATCCATTGCCTGCCGGCAGCGGCTGGGACACCTGGAGCGCAGCGCTGGAACAAGCCTGCAAAGAGATAGAAAGCTACGGTGCCGACATCGTCGTCGTGTCCCTCGGCGTCGACACCTTCAAGGACGACCCGATCTCGCAATTCAAGCTCGACAGCCCGGATTATCTGGCCATGGGCAAGCGCATCGCCAAGCTCGGCGTGCCGACGCTGTTCGTGATGGAAGGCGGTTACGCGGTCGAAGAAATCGGCATCAATGCCGTGAACGTTCTTGAAGGTTTTGAAAGCGCTCAATGAGGAATTAAATCAATGATCAAGTCCGGCACCTGATTCCACGCCGTCACCAGGACCTGCACTCGCGCAGGTCTTTTTTTGCCCGCAATATTTATTTACCGCCATTGCCGCTCTGCCCGTCACTACCTTGCAAAGGATCGCGCACCGAACCTTCCACGGTGCCTGCTGCCCTCAAAAGGATGTGACCATGACAGATACTTCCAACTCCACTACTGACCCCGGCCTCTCCCGCGATCAGGAGGCCCTGCTGACCCAACTGGTGGCCGGCCCCTCTATCAGGGAAGTCGCCACCCATGCCCTGCAACCGGCCCTGAAAGCGTTGTACCCGCAGCTACAAATCGACCCACGCCTGGCGATGGTAGTAACGCCAACCTGGACCTTCCACGACCAGCGAGTCGTCCCCGGGCCGAGCCACTTCGAATCGCTGACCGACGCGCTGGTTCGCCACGGCGTAGCGGGTACGCCGGTGGTCTACCTCGATGGCGAGCAATACCTGACCCTGCAACCTCAAGACTCAATACCCACGCAATTCCCCGTCAGCATCGACGCCATCGCCAGGCTACTCAACGAGCTCGCGCCTTTACTGTTTGTCGCGTTTCAAGAACAGCAGGTCGAATACTGGAACCAGTTCACCCGCGCCTCGACACCGCGCTGGCAGGGATTGTCCAAGTCCCTGCGCGACCTGTGGGACATCGAGACGAATCCGCAGTGGAGCAACGATCTGTGCGCCATGGCGCGCAACCTGTTCTCCTTCCCGGAGAAAACCACCCGCGCACCTCATGACCGTTTTCGCTCGCGTGCCTGTCTGATTGACCTCGATTGCACGAAGGAAGGTGCCTCGACTCACCTCAACATCCTCGATATGGCGGTACTGATCGGCACCGTCGGCCCGCGCACCCTGATCCTCTGTCACACGATCACCCGTGGTTTCGAGACCTACGACTCAATGCTGGAACTGGGCGAGTCATTGAAGACCTATGTCGATGAGTCGACACCTGGCAACGCCTTGCACTGGCGCCTGATCGAGCCCGAGGGCAATTATTTCGATCATTTGGCGTGCAACCTGATTGCCCTGCAAACCGACTCGATTGGCGCGTTGGCCAATGCCTCGACGCCGAATCCCGACCTGACACCGCACATCAGCCGCACGGACAACGAACTCGACCCGACGGACAGACAGGCGCCTTCGCGGTTCAACCGGGTCGAACAAGCCCTGCCGGACTGGATGGACAACGCTTCACCCAGCGACCTCACCGCCTACAGCCGTCATTTGATGGAGCTGGCGCAAGTGCAAAGCCAGAACGCCGAGAAGTCTTTTCAGGACGGCATCAAACCGATCCGCGAATTTGCCCTGGATAAGTTGCGCGAAGCCATGCTCAAGCAGCATGCCGATGCCGAAAAGTTGAACCTGGCCGAAATTGAAATCGTGGTCGACAGCGTGGTGGTCTGGGGCAGTTTTACCCCGCCGGTGGGGTCTCAGCGCACCATTCTGAGCCTGGTGGATCTGTCGCTGCAAAACCTGATTGCCCTGCCGCTGGGGACCAAGTCCGTACGCAGTTCCAACGCCAATGCGTTGCCGACCTGGATGACAGCGAGTTATCTGGAGGCGTTGATCGTCAGTGTCGACATCGGCAAAACCTACCCGCAGCTGATCAAAAGCAAACTGCTCGACGATCCCCTGGAAAGCCTGCGTCGTCAGAACCTGTTCACCAGCCAACTGCGCGTCGAATTGTCGTTGCTGGCCTTACAACAGAAAATTCGCGCGCAAAGCGGGATCGACGAATTGGGTTACCGCTACGTCGCGGCCGTCGTTCAGGTACTCGACGCCAATCGCCGGGTGGATGGCCAGGAGATTGTCATTCGCCCGCTGGCCTTCAAGCCCGGCTGGCGCGTGGGTAGCTCTACGGACGAAGTGGTCAACATGTTCGTCATCGGACCCCGGCAGATGGATAAGGGGCCGTGTCTGCTCTACCGGCCATTGCTCGACCGGCCGTTGAGCCAATTCCCGACACCGGCCAACCTGGTCTATGCCGTCAAGCATTCCCCAAGCTTGCGCCAGTCGGTACTCGCCTGGCTGCCGGACGACGCACGCGCCAATTACGCCAACTATGTGTTCACCGACGACCGGCCTTCCGTCTGGACGCTCTCACAGCTCCTGGCCGACCCGCTGACCTCCCTGCAAATGAGCGGTGCGCTCTCCTTGGGTTCCGGGGTCATCGCCACGGACTATCTGGCCTCCTTGTTCAAGGCCAACGTAAATGCCATGGTCGAACTGGCGCAGCGACAATCGGTGTCCAATGCGCAGAATCGCTGGGAGACCTTCAAGCACGCAGGATGGACGATTTTCAACGCGGCACTGCCGTTCCTCGGTCGCACGGTCGGAACGGCCGCCTGGATCTGGCAGGTGCTGGATGATCTGCAACAAACTGTGG
This sequence comes from Pseudomonas fluorescens, assembly GCF_000802965.1. Taxonomy (GTDB): domain Bacteria; phylum Pseudomonadota; class Gammaproteobacteria; order Pseudomonadales; family Pseudomonadaceae; genus Aquipseudomonas; species Aquipseudomonas fluorescens_A. Next base: position 40,333 of record NZ_JSAK01000020.1, read on the forward strand.
ATGCCGCTGAAGCAGGCGACGGCGAGCAGCAGAAAACCGCGATGACCGATCTGTTGCTGACCCTGGCCATGGTCCTCGCCCACCACGCCAGCACACGCAACTCGACAGCCCGCAGAATCGAGGAAAAAACGTCCAAAACCGTCGCTACCGAGATCAAGGAAGAACCGGCAGCGACCCCGGTGAACATAGTTCAACAGCCAGATGTGGTCGGCGAGCATCCTGCGCAGCACCAAACGTCATTGAAGACCGACACCGCACTGAGCCTCAGCAAAACCCTGGATGGCTTTGCGATCACCCGACCCAGGCAGCTCACTCCACCCACTGGCGAAACCGGCCACTATCGCCACCTCTATCGTCACGAACAGAAAGATTACGCCCCTGTAGGCGAGCGCTGGTTCGAAGTGGCTGTTGAGGAAACCGGTGAAGTTTCGATCATCGACTCAGGACAAGAACCCGTGCGCAGCGGCCCGGCGTTGATCAGCAATCAACAGGGCCAGTGGTTCGTCGACACACGCTTGCGCCTGCGCGGCGGCGGTTTATCGAGTCGCCGCAAGGCTCAGAAACAGCAAAATCTCGAACGCATCGCCGAGCTCAAAAAGCAACTGGCCGAATTCGATAACGAGCGCGAACGGGCGCGCAAAGAGCTGACGGCCGCACATGACGCCATGAAATCCGTCAGCGACGACGCACTGCTCGCCGAGCAAGCCAAGTTTCTGGAGACGCTCGATCGCCGCACCCGGGAGTACGCCGCCCCCATCGATCAGCTGAAATCGCTGAACCTGCTCGATACCGTTCCCCATTACCGAACCGCCATGGCCGAAATGCTCGGTACTCAGCTTTTTTTTAACCAGACCTGGCTTGATCAGCGCGATCCAACCTTCACTCAGACCCTGAAAGAAACCCTGGTATTGCTTGCAGCGGAAGAAACTGCCGGAGGTGCCGGCGACCGCGCGACCTACCAAAAAATGTTCGATCTGGCCGAAAGCATGATTGGCAAAATCGAGTTTGCTCAATCGCGTTTCCAGGAATTGACCCGACTGGGCAAAAGTGCCGCGCAAATCGCCAACACCTACCGCGCCAAATTGCCGGTTTTCGGCCTCAACGATCTCAAGGCGCTTCAGGTCTCCCTGGCCCGTGATGTCTGCCTGAAAGAAGGAAACACCGCAGCGCTGAACCTGGCCCAGAGTGAATTCGTACACCTGCTCGACACGACCAATCTGGTGATCCAGACCTCGCAGGAACTGATGCTGGATGAGGGCCGCCTGATCGCCAGCGAACATATCGAAGGCCTCAGTGGCATGCTCGAACAGTTTGCCGCCATCGACCAGTCATTCGAAGATTTCGGCCTCAGCCACAAAGATGTGGTACTTGAGCAACCGCTCAAACACATACGTAGCCGCGTCAGCGAATTCCAACAGGAAACCGAAAAACACTTGGCGCAGTTGCTGCTTGAGCAACGGCCAGTGGAACCCCGGCCCGGTCCCTCAAGGCCCGCGCCGCCATCGCGTAAACGGGTGATCAAAACCCGCTTCAGGGGCACGGTCGTTGGCGAAGTACGTCCATCGGCTCCCGGGCAACCGATACTGCTGGACGTGAAAGCGCCCATGACCGGCAACGTGATCGCCACTTTTCACGAGAAAACACCCGGGGTCTGGGTTGAGCGAATCCAACCCAGACGCCGCCGCCCGACGACACAATTACCCGACCTCAACACGCAAATCGCTCAAGGCCAGACGCTGCTCGATGGTGTGGAAAACTTCATTCATCAAACCGAGGCGAGTGCGAAAAAACCTGGCCGTATCCCGGTGGAAATCGAAGAACTGTTCCAACAGAAAGCCGACCAGCTCGACGAAAACGCCAGGAACCTGGAGCAAGCCCGGCTCCGTGCGAACACCACCGATGAGCCTCCGGCCGTGATCGCGGAACTGAACGAGGCACGTGACCGGCTGTACACCGAGGGCTACCGGGTACGGGTCGAGATGATCAAACAACAACCGCCCACCGCAGCCCGTATCGAATGGCTACTAAGCAAAGATGAAATCGACATTGTGTCTGCCGGTGATCGACGTCGCCTCAAGGGCCCGCGTCGGGGTTACTTGCAGGAGTACGAAATTCGCGAGCGTCGTACTCAACAGACGTTGTGGTATGCGCATTTCCATTACGCCACCCAGGATGCACCGGTCGACGCGTTCACGGCAGCCCATTTGAAACTGCAGGATCAACGGCGGTTAGCCGGCGCATTCGACCTGCGTTCGGCGACCTCCAACCCACAAGTAATCGCCATCTATCGCAGCGAGATCAGCCCGCAACTGGCGCGCTCCCTGTTCTTTGCATAAGCCCGGACGTCAAAAAGGAAAATGACGATGACTGAACCATCAGAGAACTCCGAAACCCACGCATTGCTGGAAAAAAGCCAGATCATCCATCAGACCAGTCGTGGTCCAACGGTCGATGAAGTGGCCGCCGAAATGCTGCGCCAGGCACTGAAAGTGCTGTATCCAGATCGGTATATCGACCCCGACCAAACCATGATCGGCACACCTCGATGGCTACTGCTCGACGGTGAACTCGTGGCCATGCCTGCCCAGTTTGAATCGCTGTCCCATGCGCTGGTACGACAACTCTTCAGCTCTTCCAGTGCCAACTTTCTGGAAGGTGAACACTTCCTGACATTCAACCCCCAAGCCTCGCCAGTGGTGCATCTGGACATCGACATCGAAGCCATTGCCAAGATGCTCAATGACTACTCGCCCTTGCTGTTCGTGGCCTTCGGGGAACGACAACTGGGCTATTGGAACAGCACCCGGCATCAGGTGCCGCATTGGCAGGAACTGTCCGCAGCCTTGCGCAAAACCCTTGATGTGCAAAACGTCGAGGGTTGGGATGCGGACCAATGTCTGGTGGCCCGGGCTATCTCGCTTCATCCCGACAAACAGGCGCGGCAAACCCATGACCCTTCGCTCTCGGCTATCCAGGTCTGCTTGATTGATATTGATTCCGTCGATGCCCAAGGCCAAACCCGACACTTGGTTATGGGGGGAGCCGCGGTGGTCATCGGCCGCTACAAACAGCGTGACCTGGTAATGATGTACACAGTGGAAAAAGGCTATGAATCGTTCGCTTCCCTGACGCAATTGGGCGCTTCATTACCAGAGCGAGTTGAAACGCCACCGGCCGGCCAGAACCTGCAATGGCAGCTGTTCGAGCCTGAGGGTAATTTTTTCGATCACATGGCGTGGGCCCTGATTGCCAGTCAGCTCGACGCAATTAGGTTGATCACACACGAAGGCCTCGCCGTCGAAACGGATGACGGCATCAGCTCCACGCCCTTGGTCGAACATGCCAGTGACGCAGATAAAAACGTGCTCACTGGCCTTGATGATTCAATACCCGACTGGCTGTTTGGTGCTTCGGCTGCAGATCTGGATCAGTACAGCCAGTCCATTAATGCATTGGGCATGCTGTACAAGCAGACCGATAAAAAACTGTTCCGCATTCTGCCCATTACTACCTATGCCCAGAACCGCATGCGCGAAGCGATCAATGCCGATAAGGCATCTGCCGCCGATATGCCCCTGGACAGTCTGCAAATCACCATCACCAACAGCTTCGAATCCGGTGGTTTGACGCTGCCCAATCCGCACGACATCCATACCGAATCCCTGGGCGAATACGCCTTGCAAAATTCCGCGCCTTATCTGGCCACCCTTGAATTCAACCCAACACACCCGGTCCCGGATTGGCTGGACGTGGCGTACCTGACGAAAATGGCGAGCAAAGTCGACATCGGTGAGGGCTATCCCAAACTGATCAAGGACAAGCTGATCGATGATCCGGTACAGGCACCCTTGCAGAAGCATTTTTACATCAGCCAATTGCGCGCCCTGCTGCCGCTGATTGCGCTGGAATGCAAGATCCGCCGCATCGGCGGTTTTGATGAGCTGGGTTATCGCTACATCCGCGAATGGCTCAAGCCGACACCCGCTCACCTGCAACCCGTGGTCATCCGCCCCCTGACTTTCGTCCATTCCGGGTCAACCGATGGCGACACCGTTGCCAACATGTTCATCATCGCTCCGCGTCAGCCAGAAGCCGGGCCGTGCCTGCTGTATCGCCCGTTGCTCGACCAGCCGTTGCTGCAATTTCCTTCACCGCAAAACCTGCTGTATGCCTTGCATCAGCCCGGCGAACTGCGGGACTCGGTACTGGCATGGCTGCCCGACTCGGCCACCCGGTTCAAATACGCCCAATACACCTTTCCCGTCGGTCTGCCCAGTCTGTGGCTGGGCGCGCATCTGCTCTCCGAACCCTGGACATCCGTGGACTGGGCCGGCCCGGTCGAACTCTCATCCACTGAACTGGCCGGCGACGTTTTCCCGGTGCTGTTCAAGACCCATGCACTGGCCATGGCCGAACTCGCCGACCGGCAGTCCCAGTCCGACGCTGAACGACGCTGGGCCTTGCTGCGTGACAGCGGCTGGGCAGTGTTTAACTCCGCCGCGAACTTTCTCTGCGGCCAGGCCGGGGCGGCGGTTTGGGTCTGGCAAAGCATCAGTGAAATCGAGGAAGTACTCGACGCCCACAAACGCGGTGATGCTCACGCTCAATGGAGCACCGTCGCCGATATGCTGCTGAATCTGGGCATGATCCTGGCCCATCACGCGGCCACCCGACGCCAGACCGGGGATCGAACGTCGATACGGCTTGAAGACGAAAGGCTGCCGGTGGCCGAAGTGACTCCATCGGTGACGCCTGCGAAGCCAACAGTGACGCAACTCACGGCGACGTTGACCGGGGAACTTCCGTCCAGCCATTACTCCTCGCTTGAGGTCAACGGCTCAGTGCCCCATCGATCCAACACGGCATTGGCAACTTATTTGAACACACTGACAGTCACGGCTCCCGATCTCACGTCTACGGACCTGGAAACCCTGCTGCGCGACAAAGCCACCCTGTATCGCCTCGACACAAAGACCTACGCACAGGTCGGTGAGCGCTGGTTCCGCGTCATGGAAAACGATGACGAGCAGGTACAAATCGTTTACCCGAAAACGCCCTCGAAGACCGGTCCGTTATTGATTCACAATCAGCAAGGCCACTGGTTCGTCGACACTCGATTGCGCCTGCGCGGTGGTGCGGGTGGCACCAGCCTGCAAAGTCAGCTCAAGGCACAGCGCAAGGAGAAAGAAAATCAAAGGAAAGAGCTGCGCACAGCGCTGGACACGTTCAAAAGTCAGGAAGCGACCGGCAATGCGGCGTTGGACAAGGTCCACAAGGAGATGTTGGCAGCCACCGGGCAAGCGCACGAGGAAGCGACACACAATTACCTCGTCCAGGTAGAACAACTGATCGGCGATTACGACGACGCCCTGAAAAAGCTCGGGCAATGGCGTCTCAAGGGCGGCAGTGACGGCTACTTCGCTGATCTGCAGCGCATGACGACTTTGCTGCAAAAAAATCTCAGCCTGTGGTTTGTCCTCAAACGCAACGCCTACTCAACGCTCACCGGTAAGCTCGCCAAGGACAATGTCATTGATTCAGCCGCTTCCCTGCAGTCACACATCAAGGAGGTCAAGCAGACATTGGCATTAAGCCGGGACATCATCGCTCGGTTGAACCTGTCGCAGACATCCCTGGAAACCCTCGACGCCATCGGCAGCGCGGGCATGACCACTGCACAACGCCTGCGAGATCTGCTTCCAACGTTTACTCAGTGGGACTTCAAGTCCAATGAAATCGGCTTGTCCCATGAGCTGTGCATGCGTGAGGCGGCCACTGAGCCGGCTCGCGAAGCGGTCGGTTTGTTGATTATCGAGGCCGCAACTGCCAGCCATCGGCATGCAGCGTTAAACAGAACCCCGGAGAGCGGCGAGACCACCACTTGGCGCATCGATCGTCTGAGCAGGCTGATCGATGTCTACATCGATGCCGATCAGCGTTTTGCAGACCTTCCCGGTGAGTACCCCGGCATGGTGGAACCGACCGAGCTGGCACGGGTCAGCAGCTTGATCGGCGAGTTCAGGCAACTGGCTCAGGAGCAACTGAGTGCGCTGCTGCCCGAGGGTGCTGCAAGCGTCGCACCGGTCGAGCCCAAACCCGCTGTCGCAGGCCCCTCACGGCCCGTTGGCAAAGTCACCAAGAGCCGCCCCCGTGACCCTGCACCCGCTAAACCCTCGACATCCAGCGAGCCGCCACTCGAGGAATTCCTTCCTGCCAGGCCAAAGCCCTCGCCAGTAGCACACTTGGACGACATCGATATCATTGCCGATGCCCTGACCCAGAACGAGGATGTACAGAGTTTCATTGATCGAACCCGCCGTGATGCCTTCAGGCCCAATCGTATTCCGGCAGACATACAGGACTTGTTCGATAATCAGGCTCGACGCCTGGAACAAGCTGCGATCAATGTCGACCAGGCCTTGGCTCGCATAATTGCGACGGGCGGAACGCGGCTCCCTGTGGGCGACCTAAGCTCGGAACTGCGGGACGCCGCCATCCGGCTACGCGATCAAGGCATCAATATCCGCGCCAGCCTGCTCAAGGACCGGCAGCCTCGACAGGCGTATTTGCAGTGGCTGCTGGACAACAACCAGGTCCGTGTCGTGAGAAACGCAAAAGGCCGGATCAAGACCAAAAAACGCCAGGACTACTTTCAGGAGTATCAGGTGCTCGACACCACGAGCCGAGACCGGCCTTTGTGGCTCGCGCATTTTCACTACGACTCGCCTGAAGCCCCGCCGGAGCAGTTCACGGCTGCGCACTTGAAAATCGCCGATGAGCAATTTATGCAACTCACCGCTGAACGTCGTCAGGCACTGACGACCCTGTCACCGCTCGACTATGTACTGCGCCGGATTGGCGACCCGAGTCTGTTTTTGAAACTCGAAACACAACGCTGATACAGGTACACGGGCGGACTGATAATCCGCCCGCTTCAGCCAACACGCCACACCGCCCGCAATCGCTCCAACGCCGCCTCGATCGCCTTTTCGGGAACGGCGGCGAAGCCCAGCACCAGCCCGGCGCGTTGATCGTTCGGCGTAGTGGATTCCGGTAGCCAGTAGCTGCTCAAACCGTTGATCTCGACATCGACGCTGTTCGCCCGCTCGATCAACTCATGCTCACGCGCCACGCTCTCGACCGGCACGGTCATGTGCAGCCCGGAGGCGACCGTGGGTAATTGGCCAACGCCCGGGATATCCAGTGGCCAACCATTCATCACCGTATTACGCCGACTCAGCGCCGCACGCCGCATGCGACGAATATGCCGCTGGAAATGCCCGGTAGCCATGAACTCGGCCATCACCGCCTGGGTGCTGACTTCGGAATGGCGCACATCCACGGCACGACGTTGGGAAAACGCGTCCACCAGACCCATCGGCAACACCAGATATCCCAGGCGCAATGCCGGGAACGCGACTTTGCCGAAGGTGCCGACGTACAGCACCCGACCCTGGCGATCGAGTGCCGCCAATGGCGCCAGCGGTGCACCGCTGTAACGGTACTCGCCATCGTAATCATCCTCGACGATCCAGCCTTGGGTGCGCTCGGCCCAGGCCAGCAACTCCAGACGTCGAGCGAGACTCATCACTACCCCTGTCGGGTACTGATGGGACGGCGTGACATAGGTCAGACGGCAATCACTGAGTTTCGCCAGCTCGCCGCAGTCGATGCCTTCGCTATCAACAGATACCCCGTGCAAACGCGCCCCTGCGACAGCGAACGCATGACCCGCTGCGCGATAGCCCGGATTCTCGATCGCTACCCCATCCCCCGGCTCCACCAGCAACTGTGCACAAAGGCTAATCCCCTGCTGCGCGCCACTGGTGATCACTATTTGCTCAGCCGTGCACTGCATGCCCCGAGAACTGCGCAAGTACGCTGCAATCATCCCGCGCAAGCGCGGGTCGCCGGCCGGGTCGCCGTAACACAGCTGCTGCAAATCCGGTTTGCGCCAGAAAGCCGCATTCAGCTTGGCCCAGACCTCGAAGGGAAACAGATCGAACGCTGGAACGCCGACCCGAAACGCCCGTGGCGGGCCACTTGGAGGAGTCGGTAAATGGTTCTTTTCTACCCGCCCCAACGCGCCGCTGTGGATAACTTTACTGGATGAAACCACAGGTAAATCCAGCCAATTTGTGGATAAAGCTGTGGGTAAGCCTGTTGACAACCCTGTGGATACTTTTGTGGATAATTTTTTTACCGGCAAGGCGCTTTGCGGCAGCTGGGCAACATATGTCCCGTCGCCGACCCGTCCCTCGATGAAGCCTTCAGCGTAGAGCTGGTCGTAGGCCCGAACCACGCTGTTGCGGGAAATCGCCAAGGCCGCTGCCAGATCACGGCTGGCCGGCAAACGTGTACCACTGGCCAGTCGACCATCCAGCACCCGCACCCGCAACGCCTGATAGAGCTGACGACTGAGCCCCTGGCGGCGGTCGAGCTCGATGCCCGCCGGGTTGAACGATAACGACAGTGGTTCGCTGGTCATGGCAATGGACCTATGAAATTGGTCATTAATGGCTCTTACAACAGACCAATAGCCTGCCTAGGATGCAGTCATTCGCCAAGGAAAATATCTCCATGTACACGCCACGTGCTTTCGCCATCGACGAGTTGTCCCAACTGCATGAACTGATTCTCGCCAGCCGACTCGCCATCCTGGTGACCCACGGCGAAAGCGGCCTGCAAGCCAGTCACGTACCGGTGCTGCTGCATTGCGAACAAGGCTCGAACGGCACGTTGTACGGGCATCTGGCCAAAGCCAATCCACAGTGGAAAGACCTGCGCGACGGCGCCGAAGCCCTGCTGATTTTTGCCGGCCCCGACGCCTACGTCAGCCCTGGCTTCTACCCGAGCAAGGCCGAACACGGCAAGGTCGTGCCAACCTGGAACTACGTCGCCGTACACGCCTATGGCCGCGCCGAAACCTTCAGCGATGGCGGGCGGCTGCTCGACATCGTCAGCACCCTCACCGACCGTCATGAAGCGGGCCGCGCCCAACCGTGGTCAGTGGCCGATGCCCCCGCCGATTACATTGACGGCATGCTCAAGGCCATCGTCGGTTTCGCCATTCCCATCGACCGTCTGGAGGGCAAGCGCAAGCTCAGTCAGAACCGCAGCGCCGCGGACATCGCCGGCGTGCGCAAAGGGCTGGCCGCCAGCCCCGACGTCAATGACCAAACCCTCGCCCAATTGATGCCCAATTGATGCCCAAGGAATGACCATGAGTCAGATCGAGATTCGCCAGGTCACTGCCGACGACCACGCCGCGTGGCGACCGCTGTGGCAAGCCTACCTGCGCTTTTACAACACTGAACTACCGGACGCCGTCAGCCAAAGCACCTGGCAACGCCTGCTCGACCCGAACGAACCGACCCACGCGGCGCTGGCCTGGGCCGATGGCAATGCGGTGGGCATGGTGCATTTCATCTACCATCGTTCGAACTGGAGCATCGAAAACTCCTGCTACCTGCAAGACCTGCTGGTAGCCCCGGAAACACGCGGCACCGGTGTTGGTCGCCAGTTGATCGAATTCGTCTACGCCACGGCCAAGGCCGATGGTTGCTGCAAGGTTCACTGGTTGACCCACGAAACCAACGCCACCGCGATCCAGCTCTACGAGCGCATCGCCGAACGCCCCGGTTTCATCCAGTTTCGCAAAGCCATTTAAGGTTCAAGGAGAACAGCATGTCGACTTCACTCGCGGACTGGAAAGGCGTCCCGGCCCCCTCGGTGCAAACAATCGAAGGGCGTTTCATCCGCCTGGAAAAACTCGACCCGGCGCGCCATGGCGACGGCTTGTGGAATGCCCTGCAAGGCCCTGGCGCCGACCCAAAACTCTGGGACTATTTGCCTTACGGTCCCTTCCCGGAACGAAGCGCTTTCGATAACTGGCTCAACAACCACGCGGCCAATAGCGATCCGTATTTCTTCAGCGTCATTGATCGCGTCAGCGGCGACGTGCAAGGCATCCTCAGCCTGATGTCGATCGTCCCGGCCCAGGGCCGCATCGAAATTGGCCACGTCACCTTCGGCGCACCGATGCAGCGCTCACCGAAAAGCACCGAAGCGGTTTACCTGCTGGCCAAAGAATCGTTCAACCTCGGTTACCGACGCCTGGAGTGGAAATGCAACAACGGCAACGCCCGTTCCAAGTACGCCGCCGAGCGCTTGGGGTTCAGCTTTGAAGGGGTGTTTCGCCAACACATGGTGGTCAAGGGCCAGAACCGTGACACCGCGTGGTACTCGATACTGGACTCGGAGTGGCCGGCGATTGGGGCGGGGTTCGAGCGTTGGTTGAGCGATGAGAATCAGACGGGGTCGGGACAGGTGAAAACGTTGGCGGAGTGTCGTGGCTAAAGCCTTGAAACCACCGGATGCACAGTTTATTCAAGTTGTGATAGACGGCCGCCTCCCGATTTGTTGTAAGAAAAAACATCAGCACGAAGGGATAGAAACTGTCTTCTTCGAGCATTCGGATTTTTTCCACACGACTATCTGACACACCCCTCAACGCTGCCGGAAGCAGCTGACATCGGCACCCATACCCGTCCTTTTAGAGTTTGGCCTCCTGCTAAAAGAGGCCAGACTCGATGCCCGCTCAACACAAATACCGACCGAAACACCTTGCCTTGGCGATTGCCTTAGCCTTGGGATACGTAGAAATCGCTCAGGCACAACAGCCGCCCATCCAAGCCGCGACTGAAGAAAAAATCACCAAGCCGCGCAAAAAAAAACCCAAGCCGGTAGCGAACGATGACGATATTTTCGCCATCAAGGTATTCATCGGACCACTTGAACATTCGGCTCCGTTCAACGCGCCACCGGGCGAGGAGCAGCCTCCTCAGTTACTCACGACCAAACCCAATCCCTTCGCAGCCGAGCTTGAGGAAGTGTCCCAGGCGTTCGCTGAATTTTTCACCGAGCCCGTACCGTCTGAAACGGTAGCGCCCCCGGTAAAACAGGACTCTTCCGAGGATGTCCGTGACACGCTCGTTTCAACGCCAATGGAAACCACTGAAGGGCTCTCCCTGAAACGGGGTGAGGTGGACGATCCGGTAGTGATAAACGAAGGCGCTCAATGGGATGGGCCGATAGACGACGGCGGCGGCAAAAACAACTTGCTGCTGGACGCTTTGGAAGGAGGCGAGATTGGCGAAACCAGGAATTTTAAACGCGCTCGCATCGCCCGAGGTAATTGGACACTGCACCATGATTTCGCGGGTCACGCCGAGGTCAAGGCTGGAGCGAGCCTTTTGAATAACGGCTCGATCAAGGGCGATGCCGTCATCGATGCGAATGCGGTCTATAGCGGCCATGGCAGCGTGAACAACCTGCATGTGGACGGTGCGCTGGTGGTCAGCCCGGTACTCGGCTCCCCCATTATCAAGGGCAACCTGACGCTTTCACCCGGGGCGACTTTTTCCTATGGAATGACAGTCGACGAAAACTCCAAACCCGTCATTGTCAGCGGCACTGCCACCTTGGCAGGTGCGGGTTTTCATGTTTCAGCCATCCAGGGCGAATACGCCGACAGTACCGAGAGCGCGGTTTTGACTGCCGCGAAAATTGAGGGCGAATTCGCAGAGCCCAGCAGCAGCCTTGCCTACATGACACCGACGTTGTCGCGTACCGATACCACAGTGACACTTACTTTTGAGCGCAACGACTTGCCTGTGCGCGAGGTAGCCACTTCCACCAACGGCCAAGCCTTGGCAGACAGCGTGGATACCGCGAAAGCGGCCACTGACAACCCCGCCGTCCGCGCACTGGTGCATAGCAATAAAGAAACCGCCCCACACGCCATCGAACAATTGGCCGCCAGTAACAATGCCAATCTGGCTAAAGCTACTTTCAGCAGCGTCAGCCCAGTGAGCACGAGCATGCTCTCGGCCATGCGCCAGTTGGAAAATCGCAGCATTTTACTCCAAAGGTCCGACCAGGCGCCCCGCGTGGCCAGCAGTGACGACAACGGTCGAGTGTGGCTTCAGGCGCTAGGCCATGGAGGCAAAGTCGATCGTGACTTCGACAGCACCCTGAAACATGCCACCCAAGGCCTGGTACTGGGCGCTGATTGGCGCGTCGACGAGCACTGGCATGTGGGGCTGATCGGCGGCAAATCGCAAACGCGATTTGATGCCCGGCAGTTCGATGGCGATCTCGACAGCTGGCACCTGGGCGCTTATGCGGTTCGACAAGACGGACCGGTTGCCCTGCGCTTGGGCGCCTCCTACGCCAGCCATGACGGCAGCAGCAACCGCCAGGTGGCTTTCAATCGATTCAGTGACAGGCCAAAAGGTCGTTACGACGCTAACACCCAACAAGCCTTCGCCGAGGTCGGTTACAACCTGGGGCGCGCCAACGTCAGCATCGAACCGTTTGCCGGTCTCGGATATCAGCGTTACCAGCGAGACAGCTACACCGAAAAAGGCGGCGCCGCCTCGTTGAAAGTCTACGGCGAGACCCTGGACTACATGAGCAGCACATTCGGCCTACGCCTGGCGAAGAAAAACACGCTGGATAACGGCATGCATCTGACGCCGCGCTTGAGCGCGAGCGTGAAGCACATCTACGGTGAACTCAACAGCGAAACGCGCCAGCAATTGGTCGTGGGTGGCCAAAGCTTCGAAGTCGAAGGCGCAGCAATGGATCGCAACAGCCTGACGCTCGCTGCCGGTCTCAATCTCAGCCTGTCAGCCCGCCATACCCTGAGCGCTGGCATCAACGCCGAGTTCGGCACCGACAGTCGCAATCATGGTGTGATAGGTCAGTGGCGGCTGGCGTTTTGAACAACCGACTCTGCTCTCACTGGCTGCAATGCCTGCTCGCAATTGCGCAGTGACATTCAGCATTCTTTTCGAATGAAACACCGCCATCGCGAGCAGGCTCGCTCCCACACTGATTCGAAGCAAAAAAAAGGGGAGCACATGCCCCCCCGAGGTTTAAAGCGTGTATCGAGGCTGTTAACTCAGCCTTCGATCTCGATCAGGATTTCGCCCGGGTTCACCCGGTCGCCCTTGGCCACGTGGATGGCGGTGACCTTACCGGCGATGGCAGCCTGGACTTCGGTTTCCATCTTCATCGCTTCGGTGATCAGGACAGCCTGGCCAGCCTTGACGGTGTCGCCTTCCTTGACCAGGACGTCGACGATGTTGCCCGGCATGGTGGTGCTGACGTGGCCCGGTGCAGTGGCTTGCTTGCGCTTGCTGCTGCCGCCGCTGACGAATTCGTTGAGCGGTTCGAACACCACTTCTTCCGGCATGCCGTCGATGGACAGGTAGAAGTGACGCTTGCCTTCAGCCTTGACGCCGACACCGGTGATGTCGACGCGGTAGGTTTCGCCGTGGACGTCGATGACGAACTCGGTCGGTACGCCTTCACCACCGGCCGAGGCGACGCCACCGGCTTCTGGAATCGGCAACAGCACTTCCGGCGTCAGGGTGCCCGCAGCGCGCTCTTCGAGGAACTTGCGGCCGATGTCCGGGAACATGGCGAAGGTCAGCACGTCTTCCTCAGACTTGGCCACGGCGCCGATGTCGGCACGCAGCTTGGCCATTTCCGGCTTGAGCAAGTCGGCCGGGCGAACGTCGATGACTTCTTCGCTGCCGATGGCCTGGCGACGCAGTTGTTCGTTCACGGTGCCCGGCGCCTTGCCGTAGCCACCTTGCAGGTACAGCTTCACTTCGTTGGTGATGGTCTTGTAGCGCTCGCCGGCCAGTACGTTGAAGAACGCTTGGGTGCCGACGATCTGCGAGGTCGGGGTCACCAGCGGCGGGAAGCCGAGGTCTTCGCGAACGCGCGGGATTTCCGCCAGCACTTCGCTCATGCGATTCAGGGCGCCCTGCTCTTTCAACTGGTTGGCCAGGTTGGAAATCATCCCGCCCGGAACCTGGTTGACTTGAACGCGAGTGTCGACGGCGGTGAATTCGCTTTCGAACTGGTGGTACTTCTTGCGCACGGCGTAGAAATACAGACCGATCTCTTGCAACAGTTCCAGGTTCAGACCGGTATCGAATTCGGTGCCTTTAAGAGCAGCAACCATCGATTCGGTACCTGGGTGGCTGGTGCCCGAGGCGAAGCTGGAGATCGCGGTGTCGATGTGGTCGGCGCCGTTTTCGATTGCCTTGAGTTGGCACATCGTGGCCAGGCCAGCGGTATCGTGCGAGTGAATGAACACTGGCAGCGACTGTTCGGCTTTCAACGCCCGAACCAGTTCGCCGGTGGCGTAAGGAGTCAGCAGACCGGCCATGTCCTTGATCGCCACCGAGTCGCAGCCCATGGCTTCCATCTGCTTGGCTTGTGCCACGAACGCGTCGATGGTGTGCACCGGGCTGGTGGTGTAGGCGATGGTGCCCTGGGCATGTTTGCCCGCCGCTTTCACCGCTTCGATGGCCACGCGCAGGTTACGCACGTCGTTCATCGCGTCGAAGATACGGAACACGTCGATGCCGTTGACCGCAGCCTTGGCGACGAAGGCTCTGACCACATCGTCGCTGTAGTGGCGGTAGCCCAGCAGGTTCTGGCCACGCAGGAGCATCTGCAGACGGGTGTTAGGCAGCGCGGCGCGCAGTTGGCGCAGACGCTCCCACGGGTCTTCTTTCAGAAAGCGTACGCAGGCGTCGAACGTCGCGCCGCCCCAGCATTCAAGCGACCAGTAGCCGACTTTGTCGAGCTTGTCGCAGATCGGCAGCATGTCTTCGGTGCGCATGCGGGTGGCGAGCAGCGATTGGTGGGCGTCGCGCAGGATCGTGTCGGTAACGTGGATTTTCTTGCTCATTGTTCTATTCCTCACAGGCCTGCGTGGGCGGCGATGGCGGCGGCGATGGCCAGGGCCAGCTCTTCGGGTTTGCGCTTGATCGAGTAGTTGGTCAGTTCAGGGTGGCTTTCAACGAAGCTGGTGTTGAACTGGCCGCTACGGAATTCCGGGTTACGCAGGATTTCCTGGTAGTACGCGGCGGTGGTCTTGACCCCTTGCAGACGCATGTCGTCCAGGGCTCGCAACCCACGATCCATCGCCTCTTCCCAGGTCAGCGCCCAGACCACCAGTTTCAGGCACATGGAGTCGTAGAACGGTGGAATGGTGTAGCCGGTGTAGATCGCCGTGTCGGTACGTACGCCGGGGCCGCCGGGTGCGTAGTAACGGGTGATCTTGCCGAAGCTTGGCAGGAAGTTGTTTTTCGGGTCTTCGGCGTTGATCCGGAATTGCAGGGCGAAACCACGGTGATGGATGTCTTCCTGTTTCACCGAAAGCGGCAGGCCGGACGCGATGCGAATCTGCTCGCGAACAATGTCGATGCCGGTGATTTCTTCGGTGATGGTGTGTTCCACCTGCACCCGGGTGTTCATCTCCATGAAGTACACCTCGCCCTCGGCGAGCAGGAACTCCACGGTACCGGCGTTCTCGTAACCCACGGCCTTGGCTGCACGCACCGACAGGTCGCCGATGTAGGCGCGCTGTTCCGGGGTCAGTTGCGGGCTCGGAGCGATTTCGATGAGCTTCTGGTTGCGGCGCTGGATCGAGCAGTCACGCTCGAACAGATGCACCACGTTGCCAAAGCTGTCGCCGAGAATCTGCGCTTCGATGTGCTTCGGGTTGACGATGCATTTTTCCAGGAACACTTCCGCGGAACCGAACGCCTTGGTGGCTTCGGAGATAACGCGAGGGAAAGCTTGTTCGAGTTCTTCGCGGCTGTTGCAGCGACGGATACCGCGACCGCCACCACCGGAGGTGGCCTTGAGCATGACCGGGTAACCGATACGGTCGCCTTCGGTCAGGGCTTCTTCGATGCCCGCGACGTTGCCTTCGGTGCCCGGGGTAACCGGCACGCCAGCCTTGATCATGCTGCGGCGCGCTTCGGTTTTGTCGCCCATGCGGCGAATGACTTCAGCCGATGGACCGATGAATTTGATCCCGCGTTCGGCGCAGATGTCTGCCAGTTCGGCATTTTCCGACAGGAAGCCGTAACCAGGGTGCAACGCATCGCAACCGGTTTCCACCGCCAGGTTCACCAGCTTGCGCGGGTTCAGGTAACCGGCCAGTGGCTCGGCGCCAATGCTGTGGGCCTCGTCGGCACGTTTCACGTGCAGGGCATGACGGTCGGCGTCGGAATAGATCGCGACCGAGCGAATGCCCATTTCGGCGCAGGCACGCACGATTCGTACGGCAATCTCACCACGGTTGGCGATCAGGATCTTTGTTATCACTTGGAGTTTCCCTTGAGCCGGTGGTACCCACGACCTGCTAGACCAGGTCGACGCGTGACCAAATGTTTCAATTTGGTCGCGGCTCAACACTAGCGCTCACAAGGAATTAACAAAAATGAATAATTATTGGGTCATGCATAAGTAAAGACTTATAGTTGATGCATCAGCCTACGGCGGGAGCGTCTAGATAATGCGTAAGTCATTGATGCGTATGACATTGCGTCAATTGCAGATTTTTAACGAAGTCTGTGATTTGCGCTCCTACAGCCGTGCAGCCGACGAAATGTCACTCACCCAACCCGCCGTCAGCCTACAGATTCGTCAGCTAGAAGAGCTGATTGGTCAGCCATTGTTCGATTACGTCGGCAAAAAGCTTTACATGACGGAAGCCGCTGAAGCGTTACAGCGCGCCAGTCGCGACATTTTCGGGCGCCTGGAAAACCTCGATATGCAGCTGTCGGACATGCAAGGGTCGTTGCAGGGCCAACTGAAACTGGCGGTGGAATCCAGCGCCAAGTATTTCGTACCGCACCTGTTCGCTGCCTTCAAGCGCCAGCATCCGGAAGTGAACCTGCAACTGACGGTAGTCAATCGCGGGCAAGTGATTCGACGCCTGTCAGATAACCGCGATGACTTGGTGATCATGTCCATGGTGCCGCAGGACATGGGGCTGGAATTCCTGCCGTTTCTCAACAACCCGATCGTCGCGGTCGCCCCGCCGAATCATCCGCTGTGCCACATGGGACCGCTGCGCTTGCAGGATCTTGAACCTTATACGTTGCTGCTGCGCGAACCCGGCTCCGGGACGCGCATGGCGTGCGAGGAATATTTCAAAGAGAAGCGCGTGCACTTCAACCAGACCCAGGAAGTCTCGTCAGCCGAAGCCCAGCGAGAGTGCGTGCTGGCAGGACTGGGCGTGGCGCTGTTGACGCGCCACGCCCTGAACCTTGAATTGGCGACCGGCGGACTGATCGAGCTACCGGTCGAAGAGCTGCCGCTGTTCCGCAGTTGGTGCCTGGTGCAAGCCAAGGCTAAACGGCTGTCACCGGTGGCTCACGCATTCCTTGCGTTTGTGCGCAGCGAACGGGTGCAGATCAGCGCCCTGGTTGAGCGTTTCGACGGGAAATCACGGGAGATGCCTGCCAGAAGTTGAGTTCCAACTCGTCAGGAAAATCGCCAATTTCTGCCAGAAGCTGACGACGCTCGCAGCGATCTTCAATGGCGCGGCGGAATTCCATGCGGCGCTGATCTTCTTGCTGACGACGGGTTTTGACAGCGCTGTTGCGTTCTTCGTAGGGCATGGCCATTTCGAGTCTCCCAAGGCGAGTACGGGAGCTTCAAGATAGGCGCGGGGGATGACGGTTTGGCGGCTCAAGCATTACAGACTGATGAAAGTTTTGTTGGCGGCAAGCATACCTGTGGCGAGGGAGCTTGCTCCCGCTGGACTGCGCAGCAGGCCCATTTTTTGGGGCCGCTACGCGCCCCAGCGGGAGCAAGCTCCCTCCCCACAGAGTCCGTGCCAATCCTGGGATCAATCGTCCAGCGCTTTCACCGACTTGGGCGACAACCGCAAGCTGCGAAGGCTACGCTTGACGCTCTTGAGGTGGTTGACCAGGCTCGGCCCGCGCGCCATGGCCACACCCATCGCCAACACGTCGATCACCACCAGGTGAGCGATACGCGATGTCAGTGGCGTATAGATCTCGGTGTCTTCGTGCACATCGATCGCCAGATTGACAGTCGACAGTTCCGCTAACGGTGTCTGGCTAGGGCACAGGGTAATCAGCGAGGCACCGCTTTCGCGCACCAGGTTCGCGGTGATCAGCAGATCCTTGGAGCGCCCGGACTGGGAAATACAGATCGCCACATCACTCGGCTTCAAGGTGACTGCCGACATCGCCTGCATGTGCGGATCGGAATACGCCGCAGCGGTCAGCAGCAAACGGAAGAACTTGTGCTGTGCGTCCGCCGCGACCGCACCCGAAGCGCCAAAACCGTAGAACTCGACACGCTGGGCCTGGGACATCAGCGACACCGCTCGCTGCAACTCCACCGGATCGAGCTTCTCGCGAACCTCCATCAGGGTGTGCAGGGTGGTGTCGAAGATTTTCAGGCTGTAGTCGGCGACCGAATCATCCTCATGGATCGCAAACTGGCCGAAGCTGGCGCCGGCCGCGAGGCTCTGGGCCAGCTTCAGCTTGAGGTCCTGGAACCCGGAACAACCGATGGCGCGGCAAAAGCGCACGATGGTCGGCTCGCTGATGCCCACGCTATGGGCCAGGTCGGCCATGGAACTGTGCATCACCGCCGCCGGGTCAAGCAGCACATGATCGGCGACCTTGAGCTCCGACTTGCGTAACAGGTGACGTGACTGGGCGATGTGTTGCAGCAGATTCAAAGGGCTGGACTCTTTGTTATTGGCAAATGCCGGGGATGTAGCACGCTTGTAGTTATACTACATGAATCGGCTTTTTGCCTGCTCAATGCGTTACCGAATCCCTCGATTTCAGGTGCCCGCACCGCATGTAGCACTCGTTTTCATCTCTCTAGCGGGCCACCTTTACACGCCCTTCAATAGTCTTTTTGCTAATTAACTGCGTTATTCATATCAAACGCCATTAATTAAACTCCAGCAAAAACGTACAAAGCCTTACAACTAAATCAAAAATAACCCACCCACCCAACAACCAAGTTAGTTATAGTTGTCTCCGCAGGAAGCAATAAATATTAATTACAGGAGTTACACATTTATGAGCATTAAAACCAAAGACTGGACCGCACAAATCGATCGCATGCCGGGAGCCCCATCGTTCCGTACCTACGGCACTGTAACCGTTGCCCACACTGGTATCACACCGAAGCTGGAAATGACCGCACTGCAAGACAAGTCCTTTGACCTGCGCCTGGAACTCAAACTGGAAATCTCCAATGAAGTTTCTCTGCAAGTCGAAAATGACAAGTTTGTTGAATACAAAGTACCGGGCAATTCCAATGTTACCGGCGTCAGCATTTTCTACGAAGACAAGTTGTTGCACCATATTGATAAAGTACTGATTACCAACTAAGCACTTATATCGCTTCCGGCAATTCAGGCGTCCCGCAGACTCAGCTGCTGAGGAACGGGACGCCTCCTTCTCGGCCAGCGGCCTGCGCGTGAAGCAAGCCGGCCATGGTATCAGCCTCTACGGGACGGCTGACCAGATAACCCTGTACCTCATCGCAGCGCTCGGCTTTCAGGAATTCAAGCTGCTCCGGCCGCTCCACCCCTTCCGCCACGACCCTCAACGACAAGCCGTGAGCCATGGCAATGATTGCCCGGGTAATCGCCGCGTCTTCACTGCCCTCCCCCAAGCCACGAATGAACGCCTGATCAATCTTCACGTAATCCACCGGAATGCGCTTGAGATAGCTCAACGATGAATAGCCAGTGCCAAAATCGTCGATTGCCAGTTTCACCCCCAGATCACGCAACTGTTGGAACGTCGCGATAATGTGTTCGACGCTGTCCAGCAACTGGCTTTCCGTGAGTTCAAGCTCCAGGTAGTGCGGCGCCAAGCCGGTTTCTTCCAACACCTGTCGCACCAGACTGACCAGCTTGCCCTGGCGCAATTGATGTACCGATAAGTTAACCGACACCCGAATCGGCTCAAGCCCCTGGCGCTGCCACTCGCAGGCTTGCCAGCAGGCCTGGCGCAACACAAACTCGCCGATCGGGCCAATCAAACCGGTTTCCTCTGCCAGACCGATGAAGTCTCCCGGCGGCACGCGGCCCATGGTCGGATGATCCCAACGCACCAACGCCTCGGCGGCATTCAGCTTGCCCGTGGCGAGGCACAGTTTCGGTTGGTAGAACACCTTCAACTGCTTCTCTTCAATGGCTTTTCGTAGCTGGTTTTCCAGCTGCAAACGCTCCAGCGTGCTGGCTTGCAGGCTGTCGGTGTAGAACTGAAAATTGTCGCCACCCAGATGCTTGGCGTGTTGCATGGCCATGTTCGACTGGCTGACCAACGCGGAGATTTCCCGTGCGTTGTCCGGCAACAGACTGATGCCCATGGATGCGCTGACCACCAGTTCATGCCCCTCGACAGTCACTGGCAAACGCAATTTGGCGGCCAGTCGCGTTGCCACCCGTGCCAGGCTCGAAAGGTTGCCGTAGGAATTGAACAGCACGGCAAATTCGTCGCCGGACAATCGCGCAATGGTGTCAGCCTCCGGCAACGCGTTGATTAGCCGACGAGCCATTTTCTGCAATAGATGATCGGCGACTTCGTGACCCAGACTATCGTTGAGCTGTTTGAATCGATCCAGATTAATGTGCAGCAACGCCAGGCTGCGATAGCCGCCCTGGCGCACACGCTGATGCGCTTCGTTGAGTCGTTCGCGGAACATCGAGCGGTTGGCCAGGCCCGTGAGCTCGTCGTAATGGGTCAGGTAGCGCATGCGCTCCTCGGACTCACGGCGGGCCGAAAGATCGGCGAAGAAGCCGACAATGTGGCTCACTTTCCCCCGCGTATCGCGCACCGCACTTAGCTGTAGCCATTGCGGGTACATCTCGCCATTCTTGCGAGTTTCCACCAGCTCCCCCTGCCAACTGCCATGCTGCTCCAGCGCCTGATGAATCGCTCCGTAGTGCCGGCGGGCATCGCGACTGCACGGCAGCTCGACCACATTGCGTCCCAGCATGTCCTCGATTTCGTAGCCGGTTACGCGGCTGAACGCCTGGTTAGCCGCGATCAGGGCGTAATTCGGATCGAAAATCACGATGCCCTCGCTGGCCGCCTCGAACACGGTGGCCGCCAGTTGCTGCTGCTCTTCCAGCGCTTTGCTGACGCTGATGTCGCGGCGAGTGCCGACCATACGGGTCACCCGACCGTTTTCGGCGCGCTCGACGGCTCGCCCGCGGTCCTCGATCCACACCCAATGGCCGTTGCCATGGCGCACGCGGTACTCAACCTGGTAATCCTCGGTACGCCCCTTCAAATGATCGACCAGCGCCCTTCTCAATGCCGGAAGATCTTCGGGATGCAGGCGTGGCTTGAGATGCCGGAGCATCGCCGTGACGAATTCCGGCTCCAGGCCGAACAGTTCCTGAACCAACGTGTGATGGACTTCATCGGTTTGCAGATTCCAGTCCCACAGCCCCAGTTCACTGGCCTTCAACGCCAGCGCCAGACGCGCCTCACTTTTGCTCAGCGCCTGGTTGGCGGCATCCAGCTCCAGGCTGCGCTGGGCGACACGGTTTTCCAGATCGACCTGGATTTCACGCAATTCGTCCTCGGCACGCCGACGCTGCTCGACTTCCTCTGCCAGTTTCTGATTGAGCTGGTCACTGCGGTTCTGCGCTTGCTGCAAATGTTCGATCAGTGATTGATTCTGGAAGCGTCGCATCAAGCCCCTATCAATCAGCCGATTGACCTGCCAGGCAACAACACTCAACGCACCCAGCAAAATCAGGCCGAACCAGCCCCAGCCCTGCTGTTGTTCGTCACCGCCCCAGAACATATAAGCAATGGCTGGCAACAGGCACGGCAAGGTAAATGACAGGAATGCCGGCAGGCTGACTGCATAGGCCACGCTGGCCGAAAGGGCCGCTGCGCCGATCAGGCCGAAGACCCAGGCTTGCTGGATGAAATTGTCGGCAGGAACCAACGCGATGCCAGCGCCGGCCAGGGTCAAACCGGTGAGACCGGAACCCAGCAAAAACATGCGCCGCCAGATCGGATGGGCCTGACGGTTGGGAATCGCCGAGTCGAAGGCCGCTACCTGGATCACCCGCAACGCCACCAGCGACAACAACCACACCAGCCAAACGGTGACCAGGAAGTATCGCTGCGGACTCCAGAGCAATCCGGCGCAGACAAGACCATTGATCAACATGAACAGGGTGGGCAGCAAAGAGCCCTGATAAAGCAGGCGCGTGCGTTCAACCGCCATTTCCATGGCGTATTGTTTACGGATAACCCGGGGCTCCACAGTAGGGCCCGACAGGTCGGAGCTGAGGGTCATAGGCAATGTTCTTGTTCTTATAATGATGAGCATGGGCCCGAAACGTCGACGGAGCATACACAAGCAAATGCCCGGACCAAACTGCTCCCGGTCAAAAAACAGACAAAAATTTTAACCACCCGGCCCGGCGCCAAACCCGCCGGACGAGCCCCACCAATGCTTGCAGCCGATGACTGACCGGTCGTCCCTCGCGTATCTTTCATCGGCTAATGCAAAGCGATGTTTGCCCGGTGTGACGCGGCCCCCTAGAATGCCCCGATGCGCGATGATCTCTCCCTTCTGCTGAACTCCCTCAACGATGCCCAACGCCAGGCTGTAGCTGCCGCCGTGGGTCGTCAGTTGGTCCTGGCCGGTGCTGGTTCCGGTAAAACCCGAGTGCTGGTGCACCGTATCGCCTGGTTGATCCAGGTCGAAAACGCCTCGCCCCACTCCATCCTGTCGGTGACCTTCACCAATAAGGCTGCCGCCGAGATGCGCCATCGCATCGAGCAGCTGATGGGTATCAACCCGGCCGGCATGTGGGTCGGCACCTTCCACGGCCTGGCGCACCGCTTGCTGCGGGCGCACTGGCAGGAGGCGGGCCTGAGCCAGACTTTCCAGATTCTCGACAGCGACGACCAGCAACGGCTGGTCAAG
The DNA here is from genome assembly GCF_000802965.1 of Pseudomonas fluorescens. GTDB lineage: Bacteria > Pseudomonadota > Gammaproteobacteria > Pseudomonadales > Pseudomonadaceae > Aquipseudomonas > Aquipseudomonas fluorescens_A. Next base: position 63,178 of record NZ_JSAK01000020.1, read on the forward strand.
CGGGTGATCCGCGAGCTCGGTCTGGACGAGCAACGCTGGCCGGCCCGTCAGGCCCAGTGGTTCATCAACGGGCAGAAAGACGAAGGTCTGCGCCCGCAACACATTCAAGCCAGCGGCGATCTGTTTCTGGCGACCATGCGCAGCATCTATGAAGCCTACGAGGCCGCGTGCCTGCGCGCCGGCGTGATCGACTTCTCTGAACTGCTACTACGCGCCCTCGACCTATGGCGCGATCACCCGGGCCTGCTGGCGCATTATCAAAAGCGCTTCCGGCACATTCTGGTGGACGAGTTCCAGGACACCAACGCCGTGCAGTACGCCTGGTTGCGTCTGCTAGCCAAGGGCGGCGACAGCCTGATGGTGGTCGGCGATGACGATCAGTCGATCTACGGCTGGCGTGGCGCGAAGATCGAAAACATCTATCAGTATTCCGAAGACTTCCCGGACGCCGAAACCATTCGCCTGGAGCAAAACTATCGCTCCACTGCCGGCATCCTGAAGGCCGCCAACGCCTTGATCGCCAATAACACCGGACGTCTGGGCAAAGAGCTGTGGACCGATGGCGGCGACGGTGAAGCGATCAACCTGTATGCCGCGTTCAACGAACATGATGAAGCTCGCTACGTTGTCGAAACCATCGAAAGCGCGCTGAAAACCGGCCTGGCTCGCAGCGATATCGCGATTCTGTACCGCTCCAACGCCCAATCGCGGGTTTTGGAAGAAGCCTTGCTGCGCGAGCGCATCCCGTACCGCATCTATGGCGGTCAGCGCTTCTTCGAGCGGGCGGAAATCAAAAACGCCATGGCCTACCTGCGTTTGCTCGAAGGCCGTGGCAACGATGCCGCGCTGGAACGGGTGATCAACGTGCCGGCCCGTGGCATCGGCGAGAAAACCGTCGAAGCGATCCGCGACCATGCGCGCCACAGCGATGTGTCGATGTGGGAAGCAATGCGCCAACTGGTGGCCAACAAGGGCCTCACCGGTCGCGCGGCCAGCGCCCTTGGCGCGTTTGTCGAGCTGATCGAAAACCTCGCCGCCAAGTGCATGGAGATGCCGCTGCACCTGATGACCCAGACTGTCATCGAGCAGTCGGGACTGATCGCCTACCACGAAGCAGAAAAAGGCGAGAAAGGTCAGGCACGGGTAGAAAACCTTGAGGAATTGGTCAGTGCCGCGCGCAACTTCGAAAACAGCGAAGAAGACGAGGACCTGACGCCACTGGCCGCGTTCCTCGGCCACGCCTCGCTGGAGGCCGGGGATACCCAGGCCGATGAGCACGAAGACAGCGTTCAGTTGATGACCCTGCACAGCGCCAAGGGCCTGGAATTCCCCTACGTGTTCCTGGTGGGCATGGAAGAAGGCCTGTTCCCGCACAAGATGAGCCTGGAAGAACCCGGCCGTCTTGAGGAAGAGCGCCGTCTCGCTTATGTCGGCATCACCCGCGCCATGCAGAACCTGGTGATGACCTATGCAGAAACCCGACGCCTGTACGGCAGCGAGACCTACAACAAGGTTTCGCGTTTCGTACGCGAAGTGCCGAAAGGCCTGATTCAGGAAGTGCGGCTCTCCAACAGCGTCAGCCGTCCGTTCGGTGGTAATCAGTCGATGAGCGGCGGCAGCCTGTTCAGCGGCAGCGAGATTCCGCAAACCGAATTCAGTCTCGGCCAGGCCGTACGGCATTCGGTGTTCGGTGATGGCGTGATTCTGAACTTCGAAGGCGCTGGAGCACAGGCGCGGGTACAGGTGAATTTCAGCGAAGGCAGCAAATGGTTGATGCTGGGTTACGCCAAGCTGGAAGCGATCTAAAGGCTGAAAAGATCGCAGGCTCCTACAGTTTTCACATTCCCCTGTAGGAGCTGCCGAAGGCTGCGATCTTTTCCCTGAGTCCACTGCGGGTTCAAATGAGGCGCGATAACCATGGGCTCAGGCTTCTTTTCTTCCTGGACTTTCTGGGCTTTGTTGTCTGCTGTATTCGCGGCGATGACCGCGATCTTCGCTAAGATCGGCGTTGAAAACGTCAATTCCGACTTCGCCACGCTACTGCGCACCGTGGTGGTCCTGGTCAGCCTGGCCTTGATTTTGTACGCCACGGACCAATATCAGTCCTTAGGATCGATCTCTGCCAGAAGCTACCTGTTTCTGTTGTTGTCGGGCCTCGCCACCGGGGCGTCTTGGATTTGCTATTTCCGAGCACTAAAAGTCGGACCGGCTTCGCTGGTCGCTCCAGTGGACAAACTCAGCGTTGTGCTGGTGGCCGTGCTGGGTGTGGTCCTGCTGGGCGAGAAGCTCGACCTGCGCCAATGGGGCGGAATCGGTCTGATCACGGCCGGGGTGATCCTGTTGGCGCTACGACGCTAAGCATCTCTCCTACAGAACTTATCCACTCATCCTACAGACCAAAGTTAACAAGCCTTAATGCGCTGACTACAGCTGAATGCAACCTGTCAGGCAAAAGCCCGAAACACTCTGCCGCTAGCCAGTAACACTTCAGCTGTGCAACATGGCGCGCGTGCCTTCCACAAATGGGAATTCCCTATATGAAACGTTTTCTTAGCATCGCCATGGCGTTGTGCATCGGCCTGACGATGAGTCTCGACGTCAATGCCGCCAAGCGCTTCGGTGGTGGCAAAAGCGCCGGCGCTGCGCCGACTCACCAAACCAGCCAGATGGCTCCTTCTTCTCCAGGCATGGGCGGCGCTGCGGCGACCGCTGGTGCTGCCGGTGCCGCTGGCGCCGCCGCCAAGGCCGGCGGTGCTTCGCGCTGGCTCGGCCCTCTGGCCGGCATCGCCGCCGGTGGCTTGCTGGCGTCCATGTTCATGGGCGATGGCTTCCAGGGCATGCAGATCTTCGACATCCTGATCATGGCGGTCATCGCCTTCCTGGTCTTCCGTTTCATTGCCGCCCGTCGCCGCAAGCAGCAAGAGCAGTACGCTCCAGCTGGCCACGCGCCGATGCAGCGTGAAGCGTTCGAGCACAAGCCTGCCGGCGGTTCGATCTTCGGCGGTTCGGCTGCTCCTGTTGCCGCTCGTCCGGTAATCAATGCTCCGGCCTGGTTCAATGAAAAGAACTTCATCGAAGCGGCCCGCAACCACTTCCAGTCCCTGCAGCAATACTGGGACGCCAACGAAATGGACAAGATCGCCGAGTTCGTGACCCCGCAGATGCTGGAGTTCCTGAAGCGCGAACGTGCCGACCTGGGCGACGGCTTCCAGTCCACCTACATCGATAACCTCGTTGTGCAACTGGACGGTGTGGATGATCGCGCCGACAAGACCATCGCCACCCTGACCTTTAGCGGCCTGTCGAAAACCTCGCGTTTCGACCAGGGCGAAGTGTTCAGCGAAAGCTGGAACATGGAACGTCCGCAGGGCGAAAACCAGCCTTGGCTGGTGGCTGGTATCCGCCAGAACGGCTGATCACCCTCCGCGATTCACTTGCTGTAATAAAAACCCCGGCCTCTGCCGGGGTTTTCTATTTCGCGGTTGCATCTATAGCGAGCTACTGTATAAACCGCCCCATATAAACCGCGCCATACAAGCAAGAGGATCCCGGACGTGGAAGAAATCATCGAACAACTGCGTGAAGCCAACGAACCGGTACCGGTCCCCTTGGAGCTGCCTGACGAAGACATGCTGGTGGAAATCGAGGAACAACTGTTCATCGACATTCCGTTCGTCTTCAGAGAATTTCTGCTGACTGTCAGCGATGTGGTCTACGGCAGCCTGGAACCCGTGACCGTCACCGACCCGCAGTCTCACACTTACCTGCCGGACGTTGCCGCCAATGCCTGGGATGCTGGTGTTGATCGCAGCCTGATCCCGATCTGCCAGGACGGTGATGATTACTACTGCGTCGAAGAAGACGGCACCGTGGTGCTTTGGCAGGCCGAAGAAGAGCTGATCGCCGAAGAAACCTGGGAGTCTGTGTGGCATTGGGCGCGGGACGTCTGGCTGGAAAGCTGAGTCCGCTGACGCCCCTTTGGGTTAATGCCCCGGCGAATCCTTGTGGTTGTCCAGGGTATCCAGCAAAGCCACCTGCATCCGCGTGTGAACGCGGATAAACCAACGCCACAGTAGCGCCGCCACGGCGGCAGCCACCACGACGATCAGTACCAGCAACTTGTTGGTCGGCAGAATACTGGCCGACAAGGCGGCCAACAGCAGGAAAATCACCAGCAGCGAGAGGATCGGGATCACTTCCGAGATCACCCGCCGCACTCGCTGCGTGTGGCGGCCGGCCATCTCCGGCTTCACACCCATTTCCGCCAGCAACATCGACAGCGCCTTGAGCTTGCGATACGCGGCGATCAGGAATGGCAGCGACAACAAAAGAGCCCCGCCCCAAATCAACGCTTTCTGCCAGCTCGGGTCGCTGATCCAGCCTTGCAGGTGAGTGGACATGCGTTCGGCGAAGTAAGCGCCCGCAAAAAAGATCGCGATCACCAGCGCCAGATTGACGCCCACCTGCAGCAAAATTCGTCGAATCATCGAGGCCAGCAACGCGCCCTCGCCCTGCGGCTGGATGCTGCGCAGCCATTCGCCATACATGCCCAACACCCGACCCAACCGCTGCGGCATCACGGCGGCAAGCTTGATCGACAGAGGGTCTGCGGCGCGAATCAGGTACGGCGTCAGCAACGTGGTGATCACTGAAACGGCCACGGCCACCGGATAAAGGAAGTTACTGGTGACCTGCAGGGTCATGCCCAGCGCAGCGATGATGAAAGAAAATTCGCCAATCTGTGAAAGCCCCATACCGACGCGCAGTGAGGTGCGTCCATCATTGCCGGCGATAAAAGCCCCCAGGCCGCAGGACAACATCTTGCCCAGCACCACGGCCACGGTGATCACCGCGATCGGCCAGGCGTATTGCAGCAGGATCATCGGGTCAAGCATCAACCCGATGGCGACGAAGAAAATCGCACTGAACAAATCGCGAACCGGTTCGATCAAGCGCTCGATCTTCAGCAACTGTCGGGATTCGGCCATGATCGCGCCAATCAAAAACGCGCCGAGCACCATGCTGTATTCGAGTTTGACCACCAGCAAACAGAAGCCGAAACACAGGCCCAGCACGGTGATCAGCAGCATTTCGTTGCTTTCGAATTTGGCCACGTAGGCCAGCAAGCGCGGTACCAGCAAAATGCCAATGACCAGCGCGACGATCATGAACAGCGAGAGCTTGCCGACGGTGGAAAACACTTCGCCGGAGCTTACTGTGCCGCTGACTGCGATGCTTGATAGCAAGGCAATGATGCCGATGCCCAGGATGTCTTCAACGATCAGCACACCGAAGATCAGCTGCGCAAAACGCTGATTTTTCATCTTCAGATCATTGAGCGCCTTGACGATGATGGTGGTTGAGGAGATCGCCAGGATCGCACCGAGGAACAGCGAATCCATGGTGTTCCAGTCGAACCAACGGCCGATTTCGTAGCCGATCCAGATCATTAGCACGATTTCCAGGAATGCCGCGATAAACGCTGTAGCACCGACTTTGAATAACTTGCGCAGGCTGAACTCCAGCCCGAGGCAGAACATCAGGAAAATCACCCCGAGTTCGGCCAGGGTCTTGATGGTTTCTTCGTCGTGGATCAGACCGAACGGCGGGGTGTGCGGGCCGATGATGAAACCAGCCACGATATAGCCGAGGACCACGGGTTGTTTGAGCCGGTGGAAAAGCACCGTCACCACCCCTGCGACCAACATGATCACTGCCAGATCTTGAATGAAACTGATGGCATGCATGGCGTGGGGCTCCTTGGGTGACATGGCTCAAGCGCCAGACGCGTGAAACGTCCGATCGAGCAGAGTAAAAAATCCGCGCTCCGCGTAGGAATTTGCCCGTTGAGCTGGGCTTTTGCAGGGTAACACCGCGACTTCCGGCAGAAAGGCGGTGCAATATATGGAAACAGATCGATCCGGCGTGACGGCGATCAATCGTCCGGCGTCCCGATAACTGTTGGTTTGAAAAAACCGCGCAGGCACCCGCAGAGGTGCGTCCCTCAAATCCTTGCCTTGATCCGTGAGAACGCTATGGAACCCGGAAACGCCCAACTGTCGATGACGGTATTGATGACCCCCGACATGGCCAACTTCTCTGGCAATGTTCACGGTGGCACCCTGCTCAAATACCTCGACGAAGTCGCCTACGCCTGCGCCAGCCGTTATGCCGGCCGCTACGTGGTGACCCTGTCGGTGGACCAGGTGATTTTCCGTGAGCCGATCCATGTCGGCGAACTGGTGACCTTCCTTGCTTCGGTCAACTACACCGGCAACACCTCCATGGAGGTGGGTATCAAGGTGGTGACCGAAAATATCCGCGAGCGCTCGGTGCGCCACACCAACAGCTGCTTCTTTACGATGGTTGCCGTGGATGATCAGCGCAAACCTGCCGTCGTACCGCCATTGCAACCGCAGAACAGCGAAGACAAGCGCCGTTTCATGCAAGCGCAGCAGCGTCGTCAGATTCGTCAGGAACTGGAAAAGCGCTATCAGGAAATCAAGGGCGACGCATAAAGCAAAAGATCGCAGCCTGCGGCAGTTCCTACAGGAATAGCCTCAGGCTGCGATCTGTTTGTCGTGACCGGATTACAAACTGATAGGCATTGCTTCGAACCGCACCCGCGGATGGGCAATCCGGTCTTGCGCCCGCACCAGTTCCAGCTCGTAGCTGGCGCAGGCCTGAGTTTCCAACAACACCTCATGCACCGCCGATGCGGCGAACTCGAAAGCGGCCACCAGACTATCGCCCAATAACACGCGAGCCAGGAACAACCCGGACGTCAGATCGCCCACGCCTACCGGCTGACGCGGAAACGCCAGCAGCGGACGTTGCAGAAGCCAGCTGCCTTCGGCCGTCACCAGCAGCATCTCAAAGACGTCCGGCGTTTTGCCGGGATAATCCAGGTGCTTGACGAGTATCGCTTTCGGACCACGCGCCAGCAGCGCTCGCGCCATCGCCAGGCAATCGAATAGCGACTGCGGCTTGCGCCCCGAGAAGCTGTCGAGTTCCAGTTGATTCGGGCACATGAAATCCGCCACGGCAGCTGCCTCTTCCAGCAGAAAATCGCTGACTTCCGCCGGCACGCTGCAGCCCTTCTCCGGATGCCCCATCACCGGGTCACAGAGGTACAGCGCCTTGGGATTCATCGACTTGATCCGCGCCACGCCGGTCAGGATTGCCCGGCCCTGGGCAGCGCTACCCAGATAGCCGGACAGAACTGCATCGCAATTGCCCAATTCGCCAATCGCCGCAATGCCTTCCACCAGATCCGGAATCTGGTGGGGTGCGAGCACATCTCCAGCCCATTGGCCGTACTGGGTATGGTTGGAGAACTGTACGGTATTGAGCGGCCAGACATTCACTCCAACCCGCTGCATCGGGAAAACCGCGGCACTGTTGCCGGCGTGACCGAAGACTACGTGGGACTGGATAGCGAGCAGATGGGGCGTACGTTTCATGCGGTGTGTTATCCGTAAAACGATTGAAATTCGAGCCACGCAGTATGCGACTAAACGCAGCCTGTACGACAGACCGGCGACGCAGTTAAGCTGACACTATCTTGTTGGAGCACCCTGTTGATGCTGACCCTTGGAAACATTTTCGTGCTGATGCTGCTCGCCACCGGTGGCGCGTGGCTTTGGCACAACCACGGCTTGCGCGAACGTGCACTGGAGCGGGTCAAGCAACATTGCAGCAAGCTCGGGATCGAGTTGCTGGATGGCAACGTGGCATTGAAAAAAATTGCCTTGATCAAAGATGCCAATGGCCGGCGGCGTCTGGCCCGTGTGTATAACTTTGAATTCACCGTGACCGGCGAAACCCGTCACAACGGCACCATTACTCAGTTTGGCGCCCATAGTGCGCAGATCGAACTGGCGCCCTACCCGATGCCGTTCGACGACACGCCTGCGGTCGCTGATGTGGAGAAGCCCAGCGCCCAGATCATCGAGTTGAGCCATTGGAGGCAGGAACATACGAAGTGGCGGCCCTGAACTGACAGATCGCAGCCTCTGCAGGAGCTGCCGAAGGCTGCGATCTTTTGATCTTTACCCCAACCGACAGTTAGCCAGATCGGTTTGCAACACTTCAACATCCTGCGGCTCACCGAATATCAGCTCAATTCGCGAATCCCGCCGCCATTCGCTGGATTGCCATTGCGGCGCAGAGCTATCCAGCGCATTCGCCGAGACCCAACCCTCGACGCTGTGGATAACCAGTTTAGCCCGCCGCCAGGCCAGGCTTTCCAGCCATCGGCCGACAAGCGCTGCATCGAATGTCTGACTCGGATGCCAACGCCAACCAATGCTCCAGCCGCCCTCCTGTTCCTGACTCAAGCATATCGGCAACGTTGGGTCAGTCCAGATCGCCGGCATCTGCGCCAGTCCTTTGGGTGCAACGAAGCTATCCACACCCGCCACCGCCTGAGATTCCAGCCCGGGCAACTCGATCAATGGCAGCACAGCTTGTTGCGTCCAGTACATCGGGCGCACCGGCAACTGCGCCGTGATGCGCCGGCGATCACCATCGTCGAGACCTTCAGACTTATTCATCAGCAACAACCCGGCACTCTTGAGCGCCTCCTGCTGCGCCTCAGGCAGCGGCTTGCCAGCGGCCAGCGACTGGGCATCCAATACCAGTACGCAAGGCTGAACCCTCAGTACACCTTGCCACGGCGCCTCGCTCAACTGCCTCAGTAATTGCGCCGGATGCCCCAGCCCGGACGGCTCGATAAACAACCGATCCGGCTTTGCCTTGCGCAACAAACGGCCGAGCCCGACCTGAAACGGCGCGCCATTGACGCAACACAAACAGCCGCCGGCCACTTCACCCAGTGCGATACCATCGGCATCCCGGGTCAGCAGTGCAGCGTCGATACCGATCTGGCCGAATTCATTGATCAGCACCGCCCACCGCTCGCCGTCCGGGCGTTGCGCCAGCAGGTGCTTGATCAGGCTGGTCTTGCCGGCGCCCAATGGTCCGGCGATGACGTGGGTTGGAATGTTCTGCAACATGATTGGCGGTTTCTGAGGAGATAAGAATGCGGTGGATGGGATTGTCGTTGCTTCTGGGGCTCGTTTCGAACGAAGCATTCGCCCAAGCCTGCGTAGTACATAGCACAGCTGAAAGATTGGACGTGAAAGTCTGCCAGCAGAATCGCACCATCCCGGAAAAACTGTTCAATGACGGTTTCTGCCAGCCGACACTGGCCGGGCAGAAGGTCGAGGTGCAGTACGTCGACCAGTGCCCCAGCGGTGCGTTCGGCGTGTGCAGCAACGCTCAAGTCGCCAATATGCCTTACCGGCAGGATATTCACTATTACGGTATAGCCACGGACGCGGCGTATTTGAAACCGTTTTGCGAAAGCCAGAGCCAGGGTTCCTGGCTCAAGCCGTGAGCCATTAGCTCGCTTCTTCATACCAAGGGCCGAACGGATCAGGCAGCCCCCTCCAGACTTCCGCGCCCAAGGCCATTTCGTCATCAGTCAGCAGGCAGTCATCGAGCTCTGCGGTCAGTTGCGCGAAGTCGATGTGCTGGCCGATAAACACCAGCTCCTGACGGCAATCGCCGGTAGCCGCCACCCAGTTTTTCATGATGGCGGCGGTGCTTTCTTCGTCCTGCGGCCATTGGTTTTTCGGCACAAAACGCCACCAGCGTCCGGCGAAACCGTAGCGCATCAAACCACCGGCCTGGGACCAACTGCCGGCGTCTTCGTGTTTGTTCGCCAACCAGAAAAACCCTTTGGAACGCAGCAGTTTGCCGTTCTCCCACGACTGATTGATGAAGCTGAAAAAGCGCTGCGGGTGGAAGGGCCGACGCGCACGGTAAGCGCTGGAGGCGATGCCGTATTCTTCGGTTTCCGGTACGTGCTCGCCACGCAGTTCCTGTAACCATCCTGGCGCCTCGGCGGCTTTTTCGAAGTCGAATCGACCGGTGTTAAGGATCCTTTTGAGCGGTACTTCGCCCATCACCATCGGGATTATTTCCGCCTGGGCGTTAAGTCGTTCGAGTATCGCGATCAACTCTTCGCGTTCGCGGCTGCTGATCAAATCGATTTTGCTGATCAGGATGACGTCTGCGAATTCGATCTGCTCGATCAACAGGTCGGTGATCGAGCGCTCGTCCTCTGCTCCCAGGGTTTCGCCGCGGGATGCGAGGCTCTCGGCGGCTTGATAATCGAGCAGGAAGTTCATGCCATCGACCACCGTGACCATGGTGTCGAGCCGGGCGATGTCCGCAAGGCTTTGGCCGTTTTCATCTCGAAAAGTGAAGGTTTCCGCCACTGGCAGCGGCTCGGAAATACCTGTGGATTCGATCAACAAGTAGTCATAGCGACCGTCCCGGGCGAGTTTCGCCACCTCCACCAGCAAGTCTTCGCGCAGCGTGCAGCAGATGCAGCCGTTGCTCATTTCCACGAGTTTTTCTTCTGCACGATTGAGGCTGACATCGCGCTGGACCTCCTCGCCATCAATGTTGATTTCGCTCATGTCGTTGACGATCACAGCGACACGCAGGTTTTCACGGTTGCGCAGCACGTAGTTGAGCAGCGTGCTTTTGCCAGCGCCGAGAAAACCGGAAAGAACGGTAACGGGGAGGCGATTGGGCATCAGGTATTTCCTCATCAGGGATGCCCGGTCGAATCGTCGGGCTTTATTTAGTGTTATGTTATAACCATATTGTTATACCATAACACACCGAATCAACTCCCACGATGGACCTTCTGATGAATGCGCTGACGCTGCCGGATATCGCCACGCAGACCTCACAGCAAACCCTGCCGCTTGAGTGGGTGGGCATGTGCGGTATTGCTCTTCCTGTTTTATTCGATGGCCAACGGCTGAGTGCAAAAGTCGATGCCGGCGTGAGTCTCGATGACGGGAATGCCCGTGGCATTCACATGTCACGGCTTTACTTGGCGCTGGAAATGCTTGAGCAGGAAAACCTGAACCCCGCTCAGTTGCGTCGGGTATTGCAGTGTTTTCTGGAAAGCCATCAAGGCTTGTCCAAAAACGCTTACCTGAAAATAACCACTGATTTGCTGCTCAATAGGTCTGCGTTGGTCAGCCCATTGGCTGGCTGGAAATCCTATCCGGTCTGCATCGAAGCACACTTGAAAAACGCAATGTTCCACGTGGAACTAAAAATCGATGTTGCTTATTCCTCGACGTGCCCCTGTTCCGCAGCGCTATCACGACAGTTGATTCAGCAACAGTTCGTCGATGACTTCGCCAACAGGACACTGCAACACGCCGACATCCTGGCTTGGCTCGGCTCCTCAAAAGGCATCGTCGCAACACCCCACAGTCAACGTAGTACTGCGCAATTACGTTTTCGCCTGAATGACTGTGTGGACGACCTGCCACTCATCGCGCTCATCAACGACGCTGAAGCAGCCCTGGGTACGGCGGTGCAAACCGCTGTGAAACGTGCTGACGAAAAAGCATTCGCCCTGGCCAACGGTCAGAACCTGATGTTCTGCGAAGACGCTGCTCGTCGCTTGAACCTGGCGCTGAAACGCTCGCCCGGCATCAACGGTTTTCACGTACGTGTCGTCCACGGCGAGAGCCTCCACGCCCACGATGCAGTGGCCGAGAGTTACTGGAACTGGAATTGGGAGGCATGAGCATGAATAAAAATTTAAAGAGACCGACACGACAAATGTCTACATGACAGCAGCCAGAGTTTCCCTCTAATGGTTACGCGCTAGTGCATGTGATCGAAGTATCCGAGAACAATAACCATGATCCAGATCACCCTGCCCGATGGTTCATTGCGTGAGTACGATCAGCCGCTGTCCGTGCATGAGGTTGCCGCCAGTATTGGCCACGGGCTGGCCAGTGCAGCGGTAGCGGGTCGGGTGGACGGCAACCTGGTGGATTGCGAGTACATGATTGAGGCGGATGCCCGAGTCAGTATTGTCACGCCGCAAGAGCCTGACGGCCTGGAGATCTTGCGCCGCTCCTGTGCGCTGATGCTGGCGATGGCGGTCAAGCAACTCCATCCACAGGCACAGATGCGCTCCGGCTCGGAACTGGGTGACGGGTTCTTTTACGTGTTTGCGGTTGAACAATCATTGACCCCAGCCGATCTGCCGCTGATCGAAGCGCGTATGCAATCCTTGGCGGCGACCAATCACTCGATCCGGCGCAAGGAAGCGTCATCACCTCCCAAAGAACTGTCGCTTTACCGTCTGGGGGATACCGAATACTTGACCACCGGGCCACATGTTCCCGCCACCAAAGTGTTGCAGGCATTTGCCCTTGATCACATCAGCGGGACCTTGCAACAGCGCATCTACGGTACGTGCTGGTCGAGTCACCAGGAGCTGCAACACTGGCGCCTGCCACCCCATGTGATGGTCGTCAGCATGGATGAGCGGCAGACGACGTATGCGCACGCTGTCACCGAGACTTTACGCCGCAACGGCGTGCGAGCGCTTGCAGACCTGCGCAATGAGAAAGTCCGCTACAAGATTCGCCAGCACAGTCAGACGGTGCCGTATCTGGTGGTGGTTGGGGAGAAAGAAAAGGCCGGCGAGTTTGTCAGTGTGCGCAGTCGTACTGGGGAGGATTTTGGAAGGATGAAGGTTGATGCAGTGTGCGACTGGATGAGATCAACAGGTATTGCCGATGCCTGACCGCCGGCATTGCGAGCAAGCTCGCTCCCACAGGGGTGGTATGTAACCTGAGGGAGCGAGCCTGCTCGCCTAGCTTTTAGGCTCGCGGTTTAACAGTCCCGCAATCCTGCCCCAACCAAACGGCGCGGGTATCGAGGCTACCCTTCTGCTGGATGCCAGTGGCGTTGAAAGTACCGTTGACCTTGGTAGTGAACTCGCGATCACTCAGGAACGTCGCCACCCCCGCACCTTGCGCTTTCGGGCAGCTGAAGCGGAATTTCCACTGGTTGCCGGTACGCTCGGTGATTTCCTGTTTGCAACCCGACTGCGGGTCGGTCAGCGGGATATTGTCGGACTTGACCTGCTCAGGGGTCAGGCACGCCCGAATCCCCTTTCCGCCCATGGTGATGCCCTGTTTTTCCAGTTGTGCGCGTTGTTCAGGGGTCATCTGGCTCTGTATCTGACCAAGGATCAATTGCAGGTCCGGCAGGTTCTGGTCATCGACCTTCATGTTGCTCGAGGTCAATTCCCACAAACCGGGCTGGAGCATCTGCGCCTGAGCAACCACAGGAAGTGCCAAACCCAATGCCATGGCTAAACTCAGCAGACGAACGTTCATCGTGTAACTCCTGATCAGTAGTGGCCGTTAGACGTCGCCGGTCGGCTTCGGTTCATGGGCCAATTAAATAGCGACATTCTGCCCGGAACATGGTCTTTTAAGCATTGAATCTTCAGGAGCAAGGCTGCCCCCATGGATTATTTTGGACCGCACATTTTCGGCTACACCATCGCACTTCTGCACTCACTGGGTATGATCGCAGCGATACATGCCGTGTTGACCGTGCGCACCGCCCAAGGCTCGATCGCCTGGGCCCTGTCGCTGTTCTTCATGCCCTACCTGACGCTCATTCCGTATCTGGTTTTCGGTCGCAGCACCTTCGACGGCTACATCAAGGCCCGACGCCAGGCCAACGAAGAAATGCGCAAGGCAATCTCCGAACTTAACTGGCGGCCATGGGTTGAAGAGGCGCTGACCGCTCGCGCGTCCAATGCTTATGCGTCCTTGCGGGCCATGCCGAAGTTGGGTCGCATGCCGTGCCTGGCCAACAACGAAGTGCAATTGCTGATCAATGGCCAAGCCACTTTCGATGCCATTTTCGACGCTATCCGGCAGGCCAAGGAAGCGGTGCTGGTGCAGTTTTTCATCATTCACGACGATCGCCTCGGCCAACGCCTGCATAAACTGCTGTTGGAGAAAGTCGCCGAAGGCGTGGCGATTTATCTGCTCTACGATCGAATCGGCAGCCATTCCCTGCCCCACAGTTACGTGCAGTCGCTGCGCGATGCCAATGTCCAGGTCAAAGCCTTTGCCACCCGCAGCGGCTGGCTCAACCGCTTCCAGGTCAACTTCCGCAATCACCGTAAAATCGTGGTGGTCGACGGCGTCCTCGGCTTCGTCGGCGGGCATAACGTCGGTGACGAATACATGGGCGAGAAACCGCCCCTGGCGCCTTGGCGCGATACTCATGTACGAGTTCGCGGTCCGGTGGTGGCGTGCATGCAGGAGTCCTTCGCTGAGGACTGGTTCTGGGCAGCCCGCTCATTGCCGCCGCTGATCTTGCCGGAGGTCTACCCGGACGACGGTGTGCTATGCCAATTGCTTGCCAGTGGCCCGGCAGATTCCTACGAGACCTGCTCATTGTTCTTCGTCGAAGCCATCCACGCGGCAACAGAACGGGTATGGATTACCACTCCGTATTTCATTCCCGACGAAGCGGTTCTCGCTGCGCTGCGGCTCGCGGTGCTGCGCGGGGTGGATGTAAGGATTCTTCTACCCTCTCGCCCCGACCACCGAATCGTCTACGCCGCCTCCAGCCTCTATGCCTTCGAAGCGGTGCGCGCTGGCGTGCGGGTGTTCCGCTACGAACCCGGATTTCTGCATCAGAAAGTGGTGCTCATCGACAATGAAATCAGCGCCATTGGCAGCGCCAATATGGACAACCGTTCGTTCCGGTTGAATTTCGAAGTGATGTTGCTGACGGTCGACAGCGCGTTTGCCGCCGAAGTGGCGCAGATGCTCAACAATGACTTCGACCAGGCTCACGAAATTGCCAAGGAAGAAGGCCGGGAGACTGCACGCCTGCAACAGGTGGGCATGCGGGTCGCCCGGCTTATCTCGCCGATTCTTTAAGGCGTATAGATGTCGTCGCGGGTCCATGGCAGTTCATGGCTGCCATCGGCGTGAGCTTTCACCGCGAGAATCTGGTGCAGGTTGATCCAGCCTCTGGCGAACGCGTAAGCACATCCAGCCAGGTAGAGACGCCAGATTCGCAGGGCTTGATTCGGTACCAGTTTGGAAGCGGCGTCGAGGTTGTCCTCCAGGCGTTCGCTCCAGTGATCCAGGGTGCGGGCATAGTGCAGGCGCAAGCTCTCGACATCGACGATCTCAAGCCCTGCTTCGCTGATCTGCGCCGAGATCATCGACAAGTGAGGCAACTCGCCATTGGGGAACACGTACTTCCCGATAAAGTCGCCAGCACCGCGCCCTACCGGACGGCCATCGGTGTATTTGGCGGTGATCCCGTGATTCATCACCAGGCCGCCCTCTTTCACCGCGCCGAACAGGGTTTTGCAGTACTCAGCCAGGTTAGCGTGGCCGACGTGTTCGAACATACCGACGCTGACCACTTTGTCGAAGCGTCCATCCTGAGGGAGGTCGCGGTAGTCGAGTAATTGCAGTTCGACCAAATCCTCTAGGCCCTCCGCTTTCACCCGTTCCCGGGCCAAAGCCAGTTGTTCTTTGCTGAGGGTGATACCGAACACCTTCGCGCCAAACTCACGCGCCGCATAGCGCGACAACCCGCCCCAACCGCAGCCGACATCCAGTAAATACTCGCCCGGTTGCAGGCGCAGCTTGCGACATAAATGGCGGAACTTGGCTTGCTGGGCTTGTTCAAGGCTTTCACTGCCGGTCTCGAAATAAGCGCAGGAATACGCCATGTCACTGTCGAGCCAGAGCTGATAGAACGCGTTGGAAAGGTCGTAGTGGTAGGAAATCGCCTTGGCGTCGGTCTCCTTGTCGTGAACAGTCCGTACAGGCTGATTGTCGTCGTCTTCGTTCAACAACGCCTGACTCCATTCATCGCAGACGCGGATCACGTCGCTGATGGAACCTTCGAGCTCCAATTTGCCTTCGACGAACGCCGCCCCGAGCGCGTCCAGGCTTGGATGGGTGAATTGGGTAACCATTTGTGGGTCCTTGACCACAATCGTGACGCTGGGCGTCGGCCCCAGATTGAATTCATGGCCGTCCCAGAGTCGCAGGCGTAGCGGTAACTGCAGATTCTGTAAGGCCGGTGGAAGTTGCGCGAGCATGGAAAATCCCCCTTGTTTCAGACGTCTGATGAGAGGTTAGACCATCCTTGAAAAATAGCTGGCTATCGAATTAATAGCGGATTTCTATAAGTCCAGTGTGTACCGGATTCACAGAAATGACCGCTCTTACCGTAGATGACTGCAAAAGCGGCGCACAGTTCGATAACTATAGTCCCTGTCAAAATTCGTCGTTGAGCTTGAGGAGCGGCTCTTGAAAGCGTAGTAAACGTCCGGCGTTACCCAGCACCAGCAACGTGCTGAGGTTATGCAATAGCGCCGCAATCATCGCCCCTGCGGCACCGAGCCAGCCGAACGCGGCGAATGCAACAATCGCCAGTGTCCAGCCCAGACCAATGATGACGTTGACCTGCAAGGTTTGCCGACATTGACGGCTCAGCCGTACACAAGTGCCGAGTCGGCGCAGGTCGCTACCGATCAGCACGATGTCCGCCGAGGCGAGCGCAATGTCCGCCCCGCCGGCGCCCATGGCCACGCCGACCACCCCGGCCTTGAGCGCCAGAGAATCATTGATGCCGTCGCCTACCACCATAGGACGGAAGCCGTTACCGATTTCTTTCAGCACGCGATTGAGCTTATCTTCGGGCAGGGCCTGAGCCTCGACATCGCTAATCCCGACATCTCTCGCGAGTGTATGCGCGACACTTTGCCGGTCCCCTGTAAGCAACAGCTGGCGGCCCAAGCCGAGCTCGCGCAACTCACTCAGGGCAAATCTGGCTTCGGGTTTGACGCTGTCGGCGAGTAACAACCAGGCGAGGAATTCACCGTTGAGCGCCAGGCCGGCAATCGGACCATCGTGTTCAGGAACGGCTGAAGTGGGGATGCTCAACTGGCCAAACAACTCAGGTCGTCCCAGCGCAGCCTCACCCTGCTCGGTCATCGCGACCACGCCCAGGCCCTGACGCTCATGAATGTCCGAGAGCAGCAAAAAATGCTCCTGCGTCACCAGCCCGGCCAACGCACGGCTGACCGGGTGACTGCTGGCAGAGCCGAGACTGGCGGCAAGTTTCAACACATGACTGCGATCTTCCAACGGGCTCTCGATGGATTGCAGGCGCAAAGTACCGAAGGTCAGGGTTCCGGTCTTGTCGACCACCAGCGAGGTCAGGTCTGCCAACTCCTCTAGAAATGCCGAGCTGCGGATCAGAATTCCGTGCCGCGCCGCCACCGCCACCCCGGCAATCGCCGTCGCCGGTGCGGACAACACCAGCGCACAAGGACACGCCGCCACCAACACCGCGAGCATGGCTTGGGCATCGTTGGTGATGAACCACGTCACCGCTGCCAGCAGCAACACCAGCACCATGTAGCTGCCGGCATAACGTTCCAGCAGTCGCGTGATCGGCGGCTTGGAGCGCTCGGCGTTTTGCATCAGGGCGATAACTTTGCCAAGGGTCGACTCGTGGCCGGTTCGTGTCACTTCGATGCGCAGCAGGCCGTCGAGGTTGATGGCGCCGCCGAATACCTGCATGCCGACACCCACTTCCATCGGCACCGATTCGCCGGTAATGGACGCAGTGTCCAGGCTCGCCTGGCCGGACAACACCCGCCCATCCGCCGGCACACGATCACCGGCACGTACTTCCACCCGATCACCCGCCATGAGCGTGCCGTTGTCGACTTCGACGATGGAGCCATCTGCCAGAATCTTTCGTGCCTGGCTGCGAGTGAGCTTGCCGAGCGCGTGAATGGCTTCCTGCGAACCGATCACACTGCGCTCCTCCAACACATGACCAAAGATCATGATGATGGGCAGCAATGCCGCCGTGAGCAGATCACCCGTCGCCCAGGCACCGAGCATCGCCAGGGCGATCAACTGATCGGTGATCCCATGCAGGCTCGGATAGCGCAAGCTGTACCAGGCCGAACGCATCACCGGCACGGCCACCAGCAAGGATGCAAAACCGAGCAGCAATTGACTGACACCCGTTTGCTCCGGTGACAGCCAGCGCCACACAAGACCGAGTGCGAGCAGGCCCAACGCGAGCATGGCCAAGGTCAACTGACGGGCAGCGCTGCGTCGTTCGGCCGATGACAACAAGCTCGGTGCAGTGGTGGTTTGCTCGGTCATTGTGCTGCTCCCTGAATGATCAGGCGGGAATCGTCTTTCGGATCAACCGTGGTCAACGAGCCGGCCTGGCCGAGAATTTTCGGCATCCGCTCGCGGTAGAGTCGCAGCAACATTTGCGGGTCAGTGCCCTGTTGTTGCGCCTTCGCCAGGCTCAATACGGTGGCGGTATCCGCTGAGGCTTTTGCCAGCCGTTCGCTCGCCTGGGCGTGGGCGACTTGCAACGCGCGGTCGGCTTGTTCGTTGGCGGTTTGGGTGAGTTTCTCGGCTTCGGTGCGCGCGTTGGCTACGGCTTTATCCGCTTGCTGGCTCGCGGTCAAAACGGCGTTAAAGGCGTTCACCGCCGGGCCAGGCAAACTCGATTGCACATCGACCCGCGCCACTTCAATCCCCAGTCCCTGCCCCGTCGCCGCCAATTCGGCCAGCCGTTGGTTGATGCCTTGCACCAAGTCACCGCGCAAACGTTCCCGTCGTTCGGCCGCGTTTTTATCCGCGCCGATCAGCTCCGGGCGTGCCACCAGGATGGTGTCCAGGTCGCGGGCGGCGGTCAGTGCCACGGCGCTGCGGGTGACGAGGCGATCCAGCGCCGGCAACACGTGTTCACCTTGGAGCACGAACGCATACGGATCGGTGACTTTGTAGAAAACCCGCACATCCAGTTGCACCACTCCCGCATCGCCGGTCAGCAAATAACCGGAGCCTGCCAGTGCATCGCTGATCGGTGTGGCAAAACTGGCCACTCGATCAGCCTGCAACGCTGCATCACTGCGCAGCAGATTTTCCACTCGACGTTCAATCACGCGTTCTGCCGCTGGCAACAAAATCACCTGTTCAAACGGGCGCGGCCACGCTAACAACAATCCGGCATTCTGAATGCGATCCAGTGCGCCGAAATGCAAAACCACGGCGCGATTTTGCGGATCAATCTGCCGCACGTTGGAGAACGCCCAAGCCAAAGCGGCCAATACCGTCACCGCGTACAGCGCGAGAAATGCCAAGCGACCTGCCTGAATCCAAGGACTGCTCAACTCATTTGTTCCACGTGGAACCTGACTCATGGCTGCGATCCGGACTTGTTTTCCAGGTTCGGCGGACCGTCAACCAACACCCGGAATGGCGCGGCATCGGTGCGCAGAATCAGTTTCGTACCCGGCGTGACGATCGTGCCCAAGGTGTCGAGCGAACGAAGCAAGTTGTAGAGCTGCGGCGAACCGGCATAGGCGCGGCCATAAATCTGCGCGGCTTCGAGTCGGGATTGCGCCTCGATGTCGGCCGCTTTCACCGTGGCATCGGCTTGCACGATCCGCGCATCACGCTCGGCGGCGGAACGTATTTGCGCGGCCTCGCGTTTGCCAATGGCGGTGCGTTCGGTGGCGATGGTTTCGCGCTCGGCGCGCATCCGATCAACCGTTGCCGTGAGCGTGACCGATGGCAAGGTCAAACGCTCGATGCCCACTTGCAGCACGCGCACGCCGTAGGTTGTGAGCAACTGCTGATCGATTTGCTGACGCAGTTGCGCTTCGAAATCGGCGATGTGCACCTGATTGGCGTCGGTGTTCACCAGGTTGGCCAAGTCAAAACTGCTTGCGGTGGTTTCCAGCGCCGAGCCGATAAAAGTGCGAATTTGCCGCGCCGCTTCGTCCGGCTGATTCTGCACGGCGCGCATGAAACGTTGCACGTTGTCCGGATCGCCCTGAACCTGCCATGCCACATACGCTTGGACGATGATGCGCAACCCGTCCCGCGTACCCACATCCTGCAAACCGCTGGAAGTAGTGCGCAGCCGCAGATCCACCGGAATTGCCGCTTCGAACGGTGCCGGCCAACGCCAACCCAGGCCCGGCTGCAACAACACTCGCGAAGGATTGCCGAAGCGCGTGATCACCGTTGCTTCGCCCGAGCGCACTTGCACAAGGCTCGCGGCCGCGACTGCAAACGCTACCAGCAATGCCGCCCAACCCATACGTCGCCAAGGGAATGGGCCGGCCTCTTGCGGATCGCCGTGATGGTGGTGATGGCCGTGGTGGTGATGGCCGCCGTGACCGTGATCGTGGCCACTGTGGTCATCGTGATCGTGGGTAGGGTGCTGGCTCAATGGGCGGCTCCTGGCTGAGCGGTTTGACGGGACGGCGCAGGGTCAGCCGGCAACGTGAATGTACGAAGGTCAATGGTCGGCGCATTGCTGCTGCCGCCCAAACGGTGGTCGAGCACCAGCAATCTGGCATTGGCCAGGCCGTGGGAAAGTTGACTGAGGTATTGCTCCAGCACGAAGGCCTGACCGGCGCTGGCGTAAGCCTTTTGTTCGGCGCTGAATTTCAACGCTGCAGCCTGTGCGGTTGCATTGATTTCATGAGCGGTGGCGGTGGCCTGATCATGTGCAATGCTCGCCTGCAACTGCGCCTGGTTAGTGGCTTCGGCGGCGGCTCCGCGCTCACGGGAAATCAACGCTTGCGCGCCGATCTGCGCCGCTTGTACACCGTGATAAGCATTGGCTGCTCCTGCCGGTGGATGAATCGCTTCGACCACCGTCGCGAGTATTTCAACGCCGCTGTCGAGTTTTTTCAGATCCGCCTGAACAGCCCGGCCGATCTCTTCGGCGAGCCCTACCCTGTCCTCGCCAAGCAACCCATCGAGCGTTCGCGATGCAAAATCGTGAACCAGGATTCGGCTGGCTGTGCTGCGGATCAGCGTCGGCACATCGGCGCTGTTGTAGGTCGCGGCCAACGCGGCCTGATCGCTCAGACCGATGCGATAGACAAAGCGCACATCCATGTTGACGATCTGAAAGCTTTGCTTGTCGGCACGGCTGCTGGCGATCACCTGGGATTTGTCGTTCACATGGCTCGCGTCCCACAACCGATTGGCGGTCATCGGCGCCGGGCCTTCGGCAGGGTCGACCTGCACGGGTGCCGACATCTCACCGACACTGGTGGCCAATTCATGGACCACGCCGTTTTCGACACTGAGGACCTGACCCAACGGCCACGGTAAACCTGCGTGCAACCCCGGGCCAAACACCGCCACCGGTTTGCCAAAGCGCTCGTAAATGCCTCGCCCTTGCAGCGGTATTTCGTGAATACCGGTCAGTGACCAACCGACGATGGCGACAACGCCCAACACCGGCAAAAACGCCCGGCGCATGTAAGTGAAAGCCCAGATCTGCCGCAGGTCGATACCGAAGCGGTTGTGTAATTCGTGCTGCAATGCCAGAAGAGGTTGCGGAGGCCAGCGCAGCATATCGGCGAGAAAGCTGCGCGCGAGCAAGGCTGGTTCAAGTTGATCTCGGCGAGGACTGAACAATGACAGCACGGCCCGCAGCAGCAACTCGGCCGCGACAAGTCCCGGCACCATCCCGATCAACACGGCCAAACGTACAGGCCAGACCGAGGTTTCATTGCCGAACAGCAGGCACAACGCACCGAGTACCAGGCTGATGATTGCGACCCGCGTCAACTGCCCCAACGCCCCGGCTTCAGGCCATTGCGCGGTGTTTTCCTGGGCAAGTTGGCGCTCGAGCACCAGCAACCCGAAAGCGAGCAATAACGCGAGGGCCGCGCCGACAGAAGCTGACAGTCCCAGTGCCGCAGGGGGCAAAGTAAGGTTCCACGCCTGTTCGACGCTGAGCAACGCCAACAACGCCCAGCCGCCCAACCACAGCGTCGGTGCCCCTATCTGCCTGAGCACATTCCGTCCGCGCTGGCCGAGCCGATCCAGCAGCCGTTCATACCACCCGACCGGGGCTTCCATGTCTTCAGGCACAATCACTGGCATCACGGGGTTCATCGCCCGCTCGCGCCATTGCGTCACCCACCACGCGGATTGCAGGCCCGCGACCATCACCAGCAACCCAGCGCTCTGATTGAACAGCAAGGCAGGCCAGAGTGATTGCGGCGCAAACAGGCCGACAAAAAAGCCCGATACCAGGCCCATTGCCGCCAGCGTACCCAAGCCGATGGCGAAATGACGCAATCGGCGCCCTTGGAAAACCGCTTGCTGGAACCGCGGCAGCGTCGCTACCTCGGCTCCATCAACATCGAGATCGACTTGCATACCACCCCAGTATTCGAATTTGTGCTCATCGCAATTCGTTACGATATAACAAAAACCGTGAAATTTTTGTACTCAATTGCGCTATCTAAAGATGCCTGACCTGTCGCTTGCCTGAAGCCTTGACCGAAATACGTCGGAACGCACATATTACGCTCGTAATTTTAACCAAAGACTACTTTTACCCCCTCCGATCCCCTTTCAAACCAGGAGTAAATTCATGAGCACTTATGACGTCGTGATACTCGGCGGTGGCCCCGGCGGCTACAACGCAGCGATCCGTGCCGGCCAATTGGGTTTGAAAGCGGCCTGCGTAGAAGGACGCGCCACCCTCGGCGGTACCTGTCTGAACGTCGGTTGCATGCCGTCCAAAGCATTGCTGCATGCCTCCGAACTGTACGACGCGGCCATGGGTGCGGAATTCGCGAACCTGGGGATCGAGGTCAAACCCACGCTCAACCTCGCGCAAATGATGAAACAGAAAGATGAAAGCGTGACGGGGCTGACCAAGGGCATCGAGTTTCTGTTTCGCAAAAACAAGGTCGACTGGATCAAAGGCTGGGGTCATATCGACGGGCCCGGCAAAGTCACCGTGACGGACAATGCCGGTGGCAAGACCGAACTGAGCGCCAAGGACATCATCATCGCCACAGGCTCCGAGCCCACTCCCCTGCCCGGCGTGGACATCGATAACCAGCGCATCCTGGATTCCACCGGCGCACTGTCGCTGACGGAAGTGCCCAAACATCTGGTGGTGATTGGTGCAGGCGTGATCGGGCTTGAACTGGGCTCGGTGTGGCGACGCCTTGGCGCGCAGGTGACGGTGGTCGAGTTTCTCGATCGGATCTGCCCCGGCGTAGACGGCGAAGCGGGCAAAACCTTGCAGCGCTCGTTAAGTAAGCAAGGCATCACTTTCAAGCTGAGTTCGAAAGTAACCAGCGCCACCACCTCCGCCACCGGCGTGCAACTCAGCGTCGAACCCGCTGCGGGAGGTACCGCCGAAATACTCGAAGCCGATTACGTGCTGGTGGCCATCGGGCGCCGACCTTATACACAAGGCTTGGGGCTGGAGAACGTCGGCCTCGCCACCGACAAGCGCGGCATGCTCGCCAACAAAGGCCACCGCACCGAAGCCGCTGGCGTCTGGGTGATCGGCGACGTGACGTCCGGGCCAATGCTCGCCCACAAGGCTGAAGACGAAGCCATGGCCTGCGTCGAGCAGATCGTTGGCAAGGCTGGCGAAGTCAATTACGAGTTGATTCCCAACGTGATCTACACCAAACCCGAACTGGCCAGCGTCGGCAAGACCGAAGAACAACTGAAGGCCGAGGGTCGCGCATTCAAGGTCGGCAAATTCCCCTTCACCGCCAACAGCCGGGCGAAGATCAATCACGAGACCGAAGGCTTCGCCAAAGTGTTGGCCGATGAGCGCACCGACGAAATCCTCGGCGTGCACCTTGTAGGTCCGAGCGTCAGTGAAATGATTGGCGAGTATTGCGTGGCGATGGAATTTAGCGCTTCCGCCGAGGACATCGCCCTGACCTGTCACCCACACCCGACCCGCTCCGAGGCGTTGCGCCAGGCGGCGATGAATGTGGAGGGGATGGCGACTCAGATGTAAATAAAATCAAAAGATCGCAGCCTTGTAGGAACTGCCGAAGGCTGCGATCTTTTCGCTTTTTCAGTTTGGCAAATGCCCCAAAGGCAACGCCCCCGGCGTCTTCACCGTATGAATCGCAAAGTTGCTGCGGATATCGCTCACACCCGGCAACTTCAACAAGCACCCGGTGAGAAAACGGTCGTAGGCGCGCAAATCCGGCACCACCACCTGCAGCAGAAAATCCGATTCCCCAGACACCAGGAACGCCGAAATCACCTCAGGCAACGCCGTCACGGCCAAACGAAAAGACTCCGCCTGCTCGTCGTTATGGCGCTCTACCTTGACCCCGACAAACACGGTCAACCCAAGCCCGACCTCATCGCGATCCAGATTGACCTGATAGCCACGAATCACCCCGGCTTCTTCAAGCATCCGCACCCGACGTAAACACGGCGAAGCCGACAGGCCGATTTCTTCCGCCAGTTGCACATTGCTCAGGCGTCCGTCCCGTTGCAGCGCGGCCAGAATTTTCCGGTCGTAAGCATCCAGTTTCATGGTTTGGCAGATCCCGTTAGTCAAACGATCAGTTAATGGCAGGTTATGCCAACTTTCACCGCATTAGAAGCAAACTACGCAAGCACCTGCCCTGCCTTGGCGCTCTAGACTGGCCGTACCAAATCGACAACGAACGGGGTGCAACATGGCGGGACTGTGGCTGTTTTTCATGGCGCTGGCAGTGGTGTATTTGTTGCCTGGCCCCGACATGATCCTGTTACTGCAAACCGGCGCCCGACAGGGCAAAGGCGCGGCGCTGGCCACCGCCATCGGTTTGGCCATCGCCCGTGGTTGCCATGTGGCGCTGGCGGCACTGGGGTTGGCGGCGCTGTTCAAGGCTGCACCGTGGACGTTTGACCTGGTGCGTCTGGCAGGCGCGGCATACCTGTTGTGGATCGGCATTCAATGCCTGCGATCGACGCTCGTGCCAAACCTGAACGGTGCCGACGAATCCAACACTGACCCCCGTTGGCGCGAAGCGATCCAACGGGGTTTGTTGACCAACCTGCTTAACCCCAAGGCACTGCTGTTCTGTTCGGTATTGCTGCCGCAGTTCATCGATCCAAACGCCGGGCCGGTGCTCGCGCAATTTGCGACCCTGGGCGTCATGTTGGTAGCCGTCGGTTTGCTGTTCGACAGCGCTTACGCCCTCGTCGGTGCGGCGCTTGGCCGATGGTTGCAACGCAGTCCATCGGCGCAGCGCCTGCAGCAGTGGCTATTCGGAAGCCTGTTGATCGGTTTCGCGGTGCGGCTGACGTTTGTTCAACAGGCTTGAGGCTTATTGCTTACGGCGGCGACGATTGATCAACAGCAACGCCGCTGCCGTAACCGCGATCACGGAACCATACTGCAGCGATTTTTTGTAGGGCCGCAGCGTCGAGCGGGCAGCATCAACGACCTGAGTTACATAGCGTTTGTTGGCGCTCTGAAACTCTGGATACGGGCATTGATGACCGAAATTCACTGCCCAATCCACATAGGGACCTTCTTTGACGTAGCGTTGATAGAAGGCGTTATGCTCTTCAAGACTGCTATTCCAACCCGCCGCCGCGCACAGCACCGCCGCAAACGCCTGGCTCGTATGCGGCAAATTGTCGGCGGCGCGACTGGCCAACGCCGTGGCGACGAACCGATAGTGATAACGTTGATCAGGTTGTGCGGCACTGGCCTGCTGACGTTTCACTTCGTCCTGGGCCACCAGCGGCCCGACTTTAAGCTCGGTGGTTTCGAGGCTGTAGTTACCGCCGAACGTCGCGTAATCAGGGGCCATTTCGTAGCCCAGTATGTCCATCCCCCATTCACGCGCCATCCAGCCCGCATTAAATAACGCAGCGGCGCGACGGGTTGGCCACCATGCAGCGTCCGCTTCATCAAGCATCTGGCCATACGCCTTGGCCTTGTTTTGCAGATCACTATTATCGAAATACGCCGGCGCCTCTTCGTAGCGCCCTTCCCGTAGCAAGCGTCGCCCGAGTAAATTGCGCAGGCTCGCCGCCACCGGCAAAGGCACGTAATTATCACGGTCCTGCTGGCTGAGCGGCGGCGGTGCCGACACCTGGGTGTCGACATAATGCTTGAGTTCATCAAGCGTCAGCACACGCTCGGCCACGGTGGCTGCGTCGAACCAATAGATGTTTTGACTGCGATAAAGTTGATCGAAAGCTTGCAGGTAATCCCCGCGTTGCAGGGCCAGAATCGCGCTTTCACCTTCGACCCGACACTTGGGCTGAAGCGTTTCGTAATCGTAGTCCGGCGTTCTCCGGTCACCCCAGGATTCACTCTGCGGGAAGGCCTGGGCCGCCTTCGCATAAGCAGCAGCTGCGGCGCTTTTATCGCCGTCACGCATGGCCAGTTTGGCCCGCAGCCACCACGCCAGGCCACCATCGCCGGCGTGCTCGAGGAAGGCTTTGGCACTGGCGTAATCACCCTGTTGATAATTCATCGCCGCCAGGCGATCGGCGTTATCTAGACTGCCGCGCGTGCTGCTTTGAAGGAGATTGATCAACTTCTGTTCGTTCGACGGTTGATCACCGAATGACCAGCCGAGTCGACTTATCAGCGATGCGGTAACCAATTGCTGTACCGGTTTCCCCTTAAGCAAACCAGTCAGCTGATCCTCAGGCATCGCCGCCAGATCGGCCATCAACAATTTCAGCGAGGTATAACCCACCGCCGAACCATGAACATTCTGCGCGGCGTAGAGTTCGATCGCGCTGTTCCAGTCACCGTCTGTGCGGGCCACGCGGGCCTCTTCACCAAGGCTGGCGACGCCCAGCTCCAGCGGATCGCTGAAGCCGTCGACACTCAATTGGCGTGCCTGCTCGAAGGCCTTGCGTGACTGCGCCAGCAGGTCGGGAGCCGCGCCCGCCTCCGCGCTCATGGCGAACAACGACCGGCCCAACGAGTACGCGGCCCAAGTGCTGCGCAACGCACGTTGATCGGCCGGCAACGCCAACACTTTCTGGAAGTATTCGGCCGCCAGTGCGTGATCACCGGCGCTGAATGCCACGGCTCCGGCCAGGTAGAGTGTGAGTTCAGCCGGCAGGTTCGCGCCCTGAACCTCAACCTGACGCGCATCGGCCAAACCCCGAAACTGTTTCACCAGCGCTTGCTGTTCCACCGTCAAACCGGTTTGTTCGGCCAGGTTTCGCTGCTCCGCATAATCGGAAGCTTCCATGCCGTAGGCGGCTGGCGCAACAGTCTTTAATCCGGCAATCGCGTGGCCGAGACGGCTGACCTCGAAGCTGAAGTTGCCTTCAGGCAGTTCCGCCAGTGATTGGCCACGGTTGTCCAGCAGACGCATGGGAAAATCCGGTCCGCAGGCCAGCGCCGAACCCAGCGGCAAGCTGAGGCTCATGCAAAGCAAATGACGCGGCCAGTTACGGGTAAACATTCGACGCTCCTTGATCAATTTTTGCGCAGCGCGCCCAACCGATGGCACGCTGCCCGCCGGCCGCTATCCGGCCATCGCGTTGGCGGGTGAAGGTAAGCAGATCCGGTTGCTGTTGCAACGCATAACCGGCCAGTGCATCGGCGCCTTCACAGCCCTGCGCTACCAGGGTCAGTCGCTCGGGCCAGGCACTGTCGAGGTTGCCCTCGTTCGAGATACCGATGTCATAGAGGTCGTTCTGGGCCGAGAGTTTCAGCGCCAACCGACTGACCAGCACATCACCGCGAGCCACCGCGCGCAACGTCGTCA
The DNA here is from genome assembly GCF_000802965.1 of Pseudomonas fluorescens. GTDB lineage: Bacteria > Pseudomonadota > Gammaproteobacteria > Pseudomonadales > Pseudomonadaceae > Aquipseudomonas > Aquipseudomonas fluorescens_A. The sequence goes on from NZ_JSAK01000020.1 coordinate 90,659, forward strand.
GGCTCCAGGCTCGACGGTCATTGGCCAGTGGCAGGCGAAACCAAATCAACCCGGCCAAGTGCGCGGGTGGGTCGTTGCGCAACTCGATGCCGAGTTTGCTCAGTTGTTGCGGGTCGGCCAGCAATTCCCGGCGCTCGCCACCCCGATCGAGCAGCACCTCGCTTTCCACAATTGGCGCGCCACTGGTGCCTGGCAACAACGCCACGCCATAGGCGGGCAGCGCCAGATAGAACGGTTTCGACGAGATGCGACTCCAGGCCTTGGCCCATTGCCGCGCCTGATCCGCATCAAACAATCCCCTACGCGGATCGCTCACCGCATGCACCTGCAACACGCTGCTGTCGACTGTGGATAACAACGCAGGCAGTTCAGGACTGTCGAGCCAGGCCGGCAACGCGGTAATGCTCAGCGGCAACGTTGGGGGTAAACGCGCGTGCAAGTGCGTCAGAAATTCGCGATAGGCCGGTAGCCGAGCATTGCCCGCATCGTGGTCGATTTCCACACCGGCGAGGGTCAGCCCTTGAGCCTGCCAATCGCTGATCACCTGCTGAATCTGCGCTGTCACCTCGTCCTGATTCAATGACTGAAGCTGACCATCAAGGCGGATCACCGCAATCAGCGGACGCCCATCACGGCTTAGCAGCACCGGATCAATTTTCGCCCGACTCCAACCTGCTTGCGGGAAAGCCTGTAACGCGAGTATCCGCAGGGTCGAAAATTCTGCGCGGCTGTCCCTTAACGCAGCGTCATGGGCCGGCGTCCATTGTCTTTGCCAGACGTAAAGTTGCTGATCGAGCGCTGGGGCGTCCTGCCGTTCGCAACCATTGAGCAGCAAAAGCGCCGCCAACGACACGAACAATCGGGTGATTAAAACCATTAGAAATGCCTGTCCCTGAAATGCAGAAAGGGCCTGTCACGGCCCTTTTTCGTACTGCGCCTTACCCTACTCAGCCATCGGCCGATGGGCAATGCTGGCTTGCTGCGCCCCCCTCAGATATCCAGGACCAAAGGCTGCGTTCCTTGAGCAGGAATCGCACAGCAGATCAGTACGTGCCCTGCATCCGGCACTTCCGCCGGTGGCTGTGGGTAATTCACCTGGCCGCTGATCAGGCGAGTCTTGCAGGTCCCGCAGGAGCCTCCGCGACAACTGAATTCAGGATGCAAGCCACGGCTTTCCGCCAACTCCAGCAAACTACCCGCATCAGGCTGCCAGCGCGCTTCCTTCGCCGAGCGCTGGAACACCACCGGCAATGACGTCGTTGCGGCGGGCGGTTGTTCGATAACCACCGCATCGGGATCGGGTTGCCGGCGCAATGTGGAAGGACCGAACGTTTCCGCGTGGATCCGTGCATCGCGGATATCCAGTTCCCGCAGGCCGTCGTACATCGCCTGGGTAAAACTGCCGGGACCACACAGGATAAAATCCAACTGATCGTAGTCGTCGACCTCAAGCAGGTCTTGAAGCAGCGCGACATCAATCCGCCCGGGCAAATCGAAGTCCTCACCCTCCCGGGCGTCCACTTCCGGTTGACTGAGCAGGCGCACTACCCTGACTGCATCACCCGCACTCTCGAGCAAGCGATCCAGCTCGGGACGAAACGCTTGATCCGCCAAGGTCCGCGAACTTTGTAGAAACCAGGTCGGGCGGATACGGCGAGTGCGCAAACCTTGATATACCACCTCACGCAGCATCGATAGCAGCGGCGTAATGCCAACGCCAGCAGCCAGCAATATCAACGGCCGGCGTTCGTGGGGCGCCACGGTGAAATGCCCTTGAGGTGCGCGCGCCTCCAGTAAATCGCCCACCGATATCTGCTCATGCAGGTGCGAAGAAACGCGCCCATCACGCTTCACACTAATGCGGAAGAAATCATCGGACGGCGCGCTCGACAAGCTGTAGGTGCGGATATGCACCTCCCCATCAATGTCGAATCGCAGCGGCAAATGCTGACCGGCCTGGAACAACGGCAGACCGGCTCCGTCGGACGGCTCGAAATAGATCGAGCGAATGTTGTGACTTTCCGCTTCTATGCGGACTACCCGCAACGGTCGCCATTGATCGCCCAAGGCTTTTGCTTGCAGCCGTGCCTTCGCTTGGTCCCAGGTTCCGGTGAGCAAACTGGTGGGTGACACGCCGTCGAAACGCCAGCGCAAACCTAAAGCGGCGGGTCGACGCACCAAATGTTCCACGTGGAACTTCCATAAACGTTCGGCACCTTGAAATGCTTCGACCTGCGGCCCCTCAAGGATAATTTCGGTGCGCCCACTAAGGTGCAGTAGGTCACCGGAATTGAAATCGATGAACAACAAACCAGCCTTTGGGTTAATCAGCAGATTGCCCAAGGTATTGAAAAACAGGTTGCCGGCGAAATCCGGGATGGTCAGGCAATTGCCCTCAACCTGCACGAATCCTGCCTGGCCGCCGCGGTGTGAAACATCCACCGAACGCTCGCCCTCAACGTCCACGAAGCTGGCAACAAAGAATGTGTCGGCCGCTTCGATCATTGCTGTGGCTGCGTCATCCAGATCGCTGAGGTGCTGTGCGATGCGCGTCGTCGGATCTGCCAACGGGACCGAACGAAACTGGCGCAATTGGATGTACTGCGGGCAATTGCCGTAGGACTGTTCCACCGTCACCCCGAATCCACTTGCCGACACGGCCTCGACTCGCCCATTGATCCGGTTGCGCCGGCGAGTGTGCAGTTCGATCCCCAGCAGGCCGATTGCCGCACCATCGCTCAATTGCGCTGGATCGTCCGCAGCCGGCAGGCTGCCGAATTGCAACAGCCCCGGCTCAGGTGAATGAGCAAAGCCTGGTTCACCTTCCAACACGCTGGCCCAAGGATTACCGTCCGCATCCACCGCGCCGTACAGCATGAACGGCAGTTGCTGATAGAACGTACGGTGTTGGTCAGGCATCTCGCGGCGAATCACCCTACGACCCAACGTCTCCATTCGATCGACTACGCCTACATGTGCCTGCAACTGTTTCTCGCCGGCATGCCACGGTGAATGATCCATTACGGCTTCTCCCTGCGCCAACGGCGCAGCGTGAACGGCCCGACAAACCCGGGCCGAAAGCATCAGGCAGTCTTTTGCAGGCCGGCGACGGTGCGCGGCATGCCGACGAAACCGGGCAAGGCTTCGACACGCGCCAGCCAGGCGCGAATGTTGGCGTAGTCGTCGAGCGAGACATTGCCTTCCGGCGCATGCGCGATGTAGCTATAGGCCGCAACGTCGGCAATGGTTGGCTCGCTACCAGCCAGATAAGTCGTGTTGGCCAATTCCTGGTCGACCACCTTGAGCACGGTGTGGGCGTAAGGAATCACTTCTTCAGGCTTATACGGCGCACCAAACACGGTGATCAGTCTCGCCCTGGCCGGGCCGAAAGCGATGGGACCTGCGGCGGCGGACAACCAGCGCTGCACTTTGGCGGCACCGACCGGATCGGCTGGCAACCAGCGACCGTCGCCGTACTTTTGCGCCAGATAGACCAGGATCGCGTTGGAGTCCGCCAACACCACACCGTTGTCATCCAGTACAGGCACCTGGCCAAACACGTTGAGTGCAAGGAACTCCGGTTTCTTATGCTCACCCTTGGCCAGGTCGATGAAGATCAGCTCGGTAGGCAGTTGCAGCAGCGAGAGCATCAGTTCCACACGGTGTGCGTGGCCGGAACGTGGGAAGTTGTAGAGTTTGATGGCTTGCATGGTCGACTCCGCGAGTAAGTGGCGCTGTTCGGGAGAGATCAGCACCGTTGGCGGCCATCTTCTACCAGTCACCAAAACAACAGAATAACCATCAAACGCAATCCATTATTTCGCTGAGTGAAACAAACCATCAAGCCCGTAATGCCGGATGCTCTCGGAGCGCCTTCACCGTAAAGTCGACAAAACTGCGAACCCGCGTCGCAGCCTTGCGCCCGCCCTGATAGATCACATGGATGGGCAGTGGCGGCATTTCGAAATCCGCCAGTACGATTTCCAGCTCCCCGGCCGCCACTTTGCTCGCCGACTGATAAGACAGCACGCGAGTGAAGCCCAGACCAAGGGCGGCGGCGGTAATGGCCGCCTGATTCGCCGTCACGGTGAGTCGCGGATCTGCCCGAACACTCAGCGGTTCGCCATCCTCAAGGAAAGGCCAGTTTTTCAACTGACCGATCGCGGATGTCGCAATGATCGGCGCGTCAGCCAATTCTTGTGGATGTTTTGGCCGACCATGGGTTGCCAGAAACTGCGGTGATGCACAGATCACCCGCCGCACTTCACCCACTCGAATCGCATGCTGATTGCTATCAGGAAGCTCGCCGATGCGCACTGCCACATCAATGCCCTCCTCGACCACACTCACCACCCGGTCAACCAGCAGCGCATTGATCGTGACGTCGGGGAATTGCGTCAGAAAACTCACCATCAGCGGTGTGATAAACAACTCACCAAATAACACCGGCGCAGTGATTGTGAGTTGCCCACGTGGTTGGGCATGACTGCCCGCTGCCGAGTCCTCTGCTTCCTGCACCTCAGCGAGAATTCTCCGACAGTCCTCCAGATACCGCTGGCCCGCCTCGCTCAGATGGACGCTGCGCGTTGTGCGAGTAAGCAAGTGCGTACCGATGCGCTTCTCCAGCGCTGCCACCGCTCGGGTAACGCTGGCCGCCGACAGGCCCAGGCGCCGTGCCGCTGCAGAGAAACCCTGCTCTTGGGCTACGGCGGCGAAGACCTGCATTTCCTGGAAGCGATCCATTAAGGAACCCTCGTTAAAAATCAAAAGATCGCAGCCTGCGGCGGCTCCTGCAGGTGTATATCAATTCCCTGTAGGAGCCGCCGCAGGCTGCGATCTTTTTTGCTTTTTCGCTATCTGTGGATAACTTATTCCACAGTTACCGATTTCGCCAGGTTGCGCGGCTGGTCAACGTCCGTGCCTTTCAACACTGCCACGTAATACGAAAGCAATTGCAGCGGGATGGTGTAGAGGATCGGCGAAAGGATGTCGTGGATGTGCGGCATCTGCACAACATGCGTGCCTTCACCATTGGTCATGCCGGCCTTCTCGTCAGCAAAGACAACCAGTTGTCCACCGCGAGCGCGGACTTCCTGAAGGTTGGACTTCAGCTTCTCCAGCAGTTCGTTGTTCGGTGCAACGGTAACCACTGGCATATCGTTATCCACAAGCGCCAGCGGACCATGTTTCAGCTCGCCGGCCGGGTAAGCTTCGGCATGAATGTAGGAAATCTCTTTAAGCTTGAGTGCCCCTTCCATTGCCACCGGGAATTGCGCGCCACGGCCGAGGAACAGCGTGTGGTTCTTCTCGGCGAACAGCTCGGCGATTTTCTCCACCGTGTTGTCCATCGCCAACGCTTCACCCAGACGGGTCGGCAGGCGACGCAGTTCTTCAACCAGCGTTGCTTCAACGCCTTCGGCCAACGTGCCTTTAACCTGACCCAGGGACAGGGTTAGCAACAGCAGGCCAACCAACTGGGTGGTGAAGGCTTTGGTGGAAGCCACACCGATTTCGCGACCGGCCTGGGTCAACAACGTCAAATCGGATTCACGCACCAGCGAACTGATACCGACGTTGCATATGGCCAGGCTACCGAGGAAGCCCAGTTCCTTGGCATTACGCAGCGCAGCCAGCGTGTCGGCAGTTTCGCCGGATTGGGAAATGGTGACGAACAGCGTGTCGGGTTGCACCACCACTTTGCGGTAACGGAACTCGCTGGCGACTTCGACCTGGCACGGGATGCCGGCCAGTTCTTCGAGCCAGTAACGGGCGACCATGCCAGCGTGATAACTGGTGCCGCACGCGACAATCTGCACGTTACGCACTTTGGCAAACAACTCGGCTGCTTGCGGACCGAACGCTTGCACCAACACTTGATCCTGGCTCAGGCGACCTTCCAAAGTGCGCTGAACTACGGTCGGTTGTTCGTGGATTTCCTTGAGCATGAAGTGGCGGTACGTACCTTTTTCCGTCGCTTCGGCACTGTCGCGGTACTGCACGATTTCGCGCTCGACAACTTGGCCGTTAACGTCCCAGATCTGCGCGCTGTCACGACGGATTTCGGCGATATCGCCCTCTTCCAGGTACATGAAACGGTCGGTCACCTGACGCAAGGCCAACTGGTCCGAGGCGAGGAAGTTTTCCCCCAGGCCCAGGCCGATCACCAGCGGGCTGCCGCTGCGGGCGGCCACCAAACGATCGGGCTGCTTGCCGCTGATCACTGCCAAGCCATAAGCGCCATGCAACTCTTTAACCGCTGCTTTGAGGGCCTCGGTCAGGTCAGGCAAATCCTTGAGTTTGTGGTTTAGCAGATGAGCGATGACTTCAGTGTCGGTTTCCGAGGTGAACACGTAACCCAATGCCTTGAGTTGTTCGCGCAGGGCTTCGTGGTTTTCGATGATGCCGTTGTGCACGACCGCTAAATCACCGGAAAAATGCGGGTGCGCGTTGCGCTCGCACGGCGCACCGTGGGTTGCCCAACGGGTATGAGCGATGCCCAGACGACCGACCAGCGGCGTTTCGGCCAGCGCCAGTTCAAGCTCACTGACTTTGCCCGGTCGACGCACGCGTTCGAGTGTTGCGTCATTGGTGTAGACCGCCACGCCGGCGCTGTCATACCCACGGTATTCCAGACGCTTCAGGCCTTCGACCAGGATGGCGGTGATGTTACGTTCTGCGACTGCGCCGACAATGCCACACATGCTATTTCTCCTGACTGACAGCCGCGCATATCAAAGTGATGCCGCGGGCTTGAATCTGATCGCGGGCCTCAAGCGGCAGGCGATCATCGGTAATAAGGGTATGGACGCTGCTCCAAGGCAGTTCCAGATTGGGAATCTTGCGGCCGATCTTGTCGGCCTCGACCATAACGACTACTTCGCGGGCAACTTCAGCCATGACGCGACTCAGACCCAACAATTCATTGAACGTGGTTGTACCGCGAACCAGATCGATGCCATCGGCTCCGATGAACAACTGATCGAAGTCATAGGAGCGCAGTACCTGCTCGGCCACCTGACCCTGGAAGGATTCGGAGTGCGGGTCCCAGGTGCCACCGGTCATTAATAGCACCGGTTCATGCTCCAATTCACTCAAGGCGTTGGCGACATGAAGGGAATTGGTCATCACCACCAGGCCCGGCTGCTGACCGAGTTCCGGGATCATCGAAGCGGTAGTGCTGCCGCTGTCGATGATAATCCGCGCATGTTCGCGAATTCGCGTCACCGCCGCGCGGGCAATGGCCTGTTTGTATTTGGAGACTGGCAGACCGACGTCAGCCACCAGTTCCTGAGGCATGGTGATTGCCCCACCATAACGACGCAGCAACAGACCATTGCTCTCAAGTGCGGCCAGATCCTTGCGAATCGTAACTTCCGACGTTTCGAAGCGCTTGGCCAACTCATCCACAGTGACTTCGCCCTGCTCAGTGAGCAAGGCGAGGATGTTATGGCGACGTTGTGGTGTGTTGCGCTTCGACATGGCTGATTAAGTTTCGATTCGAAAGATAACGTAAGCAATCAAAACCTATCAGCGAAACTTCGTCAAGCGGTGCAACGAGAAATTATCTGTGGATAAACGAAGGCTGCGATCTTTTGATTGTCAATCGCTGTGGATAACTCAGCTCTTCTTAATCTTCACCGGCCGTTTCCAGCCATCGATATTTTTCTGCCGTGCGCGCCCCACAGCCAACTGCGCGTTATCCACATTCTGAGTGATGGTCGAACCTGCCGCCGTGGTTGCGCCCGAAGAGATATCCACAGGCGCCACCAACGAATTGTTGGAACCGATGAACACATCCTCACCCAGCACCGTTTTCCACTTGTTGGCGCCATCGTAATTGCAGGTGATGGTGCCAGCGCCAATGTTGGTTCGCGCGCCAATTTCGGCATCGCCCAGGTAGGCCAGGTGACCCGCTTTGGCACCTTCGCCCATGTGCGCATTTTTCAGCTCGACGAAGTTACCCACATGCGCCCGCGCTTCCAACACAGAACCTGGACGCAAGCGCGCGAACGGACCGGCATCGCTACCCTCACCCATAATTGCGCCTTCGAGATGGCTGTTCGCCTTGATCACCACACCTTTACGCAGGGTGCTGTCCTTGATCACGCAGTTCGGACCAATGACCACGTCGTCTTCAATGACAACTTTGCCTTCGAGAATCACGTTGATATCGATCAGCACGTCGCGGCCAACGGTAACTTCACCGCGGACATCGAAACGGGCCGGGTCTCGCAGGGTGACGCCCTGAGCCATCAAACGGCGGCCGGCGCGCAATTGATAGTGACGCTCAAGCTCGGAAAGCTGCTTGCGATCGTTGGCGCCCTGCACTTCCATGGCATCGTGAGGTTGTTCGGTGGCTACGACCAGCCCGTCGCTTACCGCCATGGCGATCACGTCAGTGAGGTAATACTCGCCCTGGGCATTGTTATTGGAGAGGCGGCTCATCCAGTCGCCAAGACTTGCGAATGGCAGGGCCAGAATACCGGTGTTGCCTTCAGTGATTGCGCGCTCGGCTTCATTGGCGTCTTTCTGTTCGACGATAGCGGTAACGTTACCCGCCGCGTCACGCACGATGCGGCCGTAACCGGTCGGATCGTCCAATTCGACAGTGAGCAGGCCCAGTTGACGCGGTGCAATCTTCTTGAGCAGACGTTGCAGGGTTTCCACTTCGATCAGGGGCACGTCGCCATAAAGGATCAGCACCGTATCGGATTTTATGAAAGGCACGGCTTGGGCCACGGCATGGCCGGTGCCCAGTTGTTTGTCCTGAAGGACGAAATTCAGATCATCAGCGGCCAGGCGTTCACGTACGGCGTCGGCGCCGTGGCCTATCACCACATGGATCCGCTGTGGATCAAGTTGCCGGGCGCTGTGGATAACATGCCCAAGCATCGAGTTACCGGCAATCGGATGCAAAACTTTTGGCAACGACGAGCGCATGCGGGTGCCTTGGCCAGCAGCGAGAATTACGATTTCAAGAGACATGACTGGCTACCAATCCTGGGTGGTCAGCGGCTGCGACCGGGTTTAAAAATCGGAAAAGAAAAAAGGGTAGCCGAGGCTACCCTTTTTAATCAATCACACAACAAGCGTTGGCTTAGTGGCCAAACTTCTTGCGGATCTGCTGGACGGTACGCAGCTGAGCTGCGGCCTCGGCCAGACGTGCGGCAGCAGAACCGTAATCGAATTCCGCGCCCCGCTCATGCAGGGCTTTCTCGGCAGCCTTAACGGCTTCCTGAGCGGAGGCTTCGTCCAGGTCGGCAGCACGTTGCACGGTGTCGGCAAGAACCTTGACCATGTTCGGCTGAACCTCGAGGAAACCACCGGAGATGTAATACACCTCCTCTTCCCCGCCCTGCTTGACCAGGCGGATCGGACCTGGCTTCAGATTAGTGATCAGCGGCGCGTGACCCAGAGCGATACCAAGATCACCCAGTGCACCGTGCGCAATCACCATCTCGACCAGACCGGAAAAGATTTCTCCTTCCGCGCTGACGATATCGCAATGGACTGTCATAGCCATCTGATTGCCTCAACCTAAATTAGCGCCCGTTGCCGGGCGCCGGGATTACAGTTTCTTGGCTTTCTCGATCGCTTCTTCGATGCCGCCAACCATGTAGAACGCTTGTTCTGGCAGGTGGTCGTAGTCACCGTTGAGGATGCCTTTGAAGCCAGCAATGGTGTCTTTCAGGGAAACGTATTTACCCGAGGCACCGGTGAAGACTTCAGCCACGAAGAACGGCTGCGACAAGAAGCGCTGGATCTTACGAGCACGGTTTACCAACTGCTTGTCGGCTTCCGACAGCTCGTCCATACCCAGGATCGCGATGATGTCCTTCAGCTCTTTGTAACGTTGCAGAACGTACTGGACGCCGCGAGCGGTGTCGTAGTGGTCCTGGCCGATTACGTTCGGATCCAGCTGGCGCGAAGTCGAGTCGAGTGGATCGACCGCTGGGTAGATACCCAGGGAAGCGATGTCACGGGACAGAACGACGGTGGCGTCCAAGTGGGCGAAGGTGGTCGCTGGCGACGGGTCGGTCAAGTCGTCCGCAGGTACGTATACCGCTTGGATCGAAGTGATCGAACCTTCCTTGGTCGAAGTGATACGTTCTTGCAGAACGCCCATCTCTTCAGCCAGGGTCGGCTGGTAACCTACTGCGGAAGGCATACGGCCCAGCAGTGCGGATACTTCAGTACCGGCCAGGGTGTAACGATAGATGTTGTCGACGAACAACAGAACGTCGTTACCTTCGTCACGGAACTTCTCGGCCATGGTCAGGCCGGTCAGTGCTACGCGCAGACGGTTACCCGGCGGCTCGTTCATCTGACCGTAAACCAGTGCCACTTTGTCCAGAACGTTGGAATCCTTCATCTCGTGGTAGAAGTCGTTACCCTCACGAGTACGCTCACCCACACCGGCGAACACGGAATAACCGCTGTGCTCGATGGCGATGTTACGGATCAGTTCCATCATGTTTACGGTTTTGCCTACACCGGCACCACCGAACAGACCAACTTTACCGCCTTTGGCAAACGGGCAAACCAGGTCGATAACCTTGATGCCGGTTTCCAGCAGGTCGTTGCCGCCTGCTTGTTCAGCGAACGAAGGCGCTGGACGGTGAATGCCCCAACGCTCTTCGGTGTCGATCGGGCCAGCTTCGTCGATCGGGTTACCGAGGACGTCCATGATCCGGCCCAGGGTCGCTTTACCGACCGGTACGGAGATGGCTGCGCCGGAATCGGTAACTTCCAGACCGCGCTTCAGGCCTTCGGTGGAACCCATCGCAATGGTGCGAACCACGCCGTCGCCCAGCTGCTGCTGAACTTCCAGGGTGGTTTCAGCCGCGCTCACTACTTTCAGCGCGTTGTAGATGCTCGGTACGCTGTCGCGTGGAAATTCCACGTCGATAACGGCGCCGATGATTTGAACGATACGTCCGCTACTCATAGCTGGATCCTCTGAATATTTGAACCGTTAAACCGCGGCAGCGCCGCCGACGATTTCCGAGATCTCTTGGGTGATCGCAGCCTGACGCGCCTTGTTGTAGACCAGCTGCAAATCGCTGATCAAATCACCGGCGTTGTCGGTAGCGTTCTTCATTGCGATCATCCGCGCAGCCTGTTCAGCCGCGTTGTTCTCGACCACCGCCTGGTACACCTGCGACTCCACGTAACGCACCATCAGGCCGTCAAGCAGCTCTTTGGCGTCCGGTTCGTAGAGATAGTCCCAGTGGTGCTTGAGTTCTTGATCCGGGGTTGCCACCAGCGGAACCAATTGCTCCACGGTAGGCTGTTGCGTCATGGTGTTGATGAACTTGTTGGACACCACGGACAGGCGGTCAATACGGCCGTCCAGGTAGGCATCCAGCATCACCTTGACGCTGCCGATCAGATCATTGATCGACGGCTCTTCACCCAGGTGGCTGATAGCTGCAACGACGTTACCGCCGAAGTTGCGGAAGAAAGCCGCACCCTTGCTACCAATCACACACAGATCAATCTCGACGCCGTTTTCGCGGTTTACCGCCATGTCCTTGACCAGGGCCTTGAACAGGTTGGTGTTCAAGCCGCCGCACAGACCACGGTCACTGCTCACCACGACATAACCAACGCGCTTTACTTCACGGTCGATCATGAACGGATGGCGGTATTCCGGGTTGGCGTTGGCCAGATGCCCAATTACCTGGCGGATACGCTCCGCATAAGGACGGCTAGCAGACATGCGCATTTGTGCCTTGCGCATTTTGCTGACCGCCACTTTTTCCATGGCGCTGGTAATCTTTTGCGTGCTTTTGATGCTCGCAATCTTACTGCGAATCTCTTTTGCGCCTGCCATGTAACACCTATCAGGTTAGCAAGCGGGAGCCTTGCGGCTCCCGCTGCGGCTTACCAGGTTTGGGTGGCCTTGAACTTCTCGATACCGGCTTTCATGCCAGCGTCGATTTCGTCATTGAAGTCACCTTTCACGTTGATCTTCGCCATCAAATCGGCGTGATCGCGGTTGAAGAAAGCAATCAGCGCTTGCTCGAAGCTGCCGACCTTAGTGATTTCAACGTCAGTCAGGAACCCACGCTCAGCGGCATACAGCGACAGCGCCATGTCAGCGATCGACATTGGTGCGTATTGCTTCTGCTTCATCAGCTCGGTAACGCGCTGACCATGCTCAAGTTGCTTACGGGTCGCTTCGTCCAGGTCAGAAGCGAACTGGGCGAATGCCGCCAGTTCACGGTACTGAGCCAGAGCGGTACGGATACCACCGGACAGCTTCTTGATGATCTTGGTCTGAGCGGCACCACCCACACGGGATACCGAAACACCGGCGTTCACTGCAGGGCGGATGCCCGAGTTGAACATGGCCGATTCCAGGAAGATCTGACCGTCGGTGATGGAAATCACGTTGGTCGGAACGAACGCGGAAACGTCGCCAGCCTGGGTTTCGATGATCGGCAGTGCGGTCAGGGAACCGGTTTTGCCGGTCACTGCGCCGTTGGTGAACTTCTCTACGTACTCTTCCGAAACGCGGGATGCGCGCTCCAGCAGACGGGAGTGGAGATAGAACACGTCGCCTGGGTAAGCTTCACGGCCTGGTGGACGGCGCAGCAGCAGGGAAATCTGGCGGTAAGCCACTGCTTGCTTGGACAGATCGTCATAAACGATCAGCGCGTCTTCACCGCGGTCGCGGAAGTATTCGCCCATGGTGCAACCGGAGTACGGTGCCAGGAATTGCAGCGCAGGAGATTCCGAAGCACTGGCAGCCACGATGATCGTGTTGGCCAGGGCGCCGTTTTCTTCCAGCTTGCGAACCACGTTGGCGATGGTCGATTGTTTCTGGCCGATCGCGACGTAGACGCAGAAAATGCCGCTGTCTTTCTGGTTGATGATCGCGTCGATCGCCAGAGCGGTTTTACCGATCTGACGGTCACCGATGATCAGCTCACGCTGGCCACGGCCGACAGGGATCATGGCATCGACAGCCTTGTAGCCAGTCTGTACAGGCTGGTCTACCGACTTACGCCAGATCACGCCTGGAGCAACTTTCTCGACCGCGTCGGTCTCGGTGTTGCCCAGTGGACCTTTGCCGTCAACAGGGTTACCCAGTGCGTCGACAACGCGACCCAGCAGTTCCTTACCAACCGGAACTTCGAGGATGCGGCCGGTGCACTTGGCGCTCATGCCTTCAGCCAGAGACTGGTAAGCGCCCAGTACAACGGCACCTACGGAGTCTTGCTCCAGGTTGAGGGCCATACCGTAGACGCCGCCCGGAAACTCGATCATCTCGCCGTACATAACGTCGGCCAGACCGTGAATCCGCACGATACCGTCAGACACGCTGACGACAGTGCCTTCGTTACGGGCTTGGGAGGTCACATCGAGCTTGTCGATGCGGCCCTTGATAATTTCACTTATTTCGGAAGGATTGAGTTGCTGCATTGCTCTGCTGCCCCTTCAAACTCAAGATTTCAATGCTTCGGCAAGTTTCGCGATTTTGCCGCGAATCGAGCCATCGATAACCAGGTCGCCGGCGCGGATGACAACACCCCCAATAAGGGATTTGTCTTCCTCGACTTGCAGGCGCACTTCCCGGTTGAGTCGTGCACTGAGAACCTTGGCGAGTTTGTCTTGCTGTTCTTGGTTCAATGCAAAAGCACTGGTCACTTCAACATCTACCGATTTCTCTTGTTCGGCCTTGTACAGGTCGAAAAGAGCGGCAATCTCCGGCAGAAGCGAGAGACGGTCGTTTTCGGCAACGACGTTGATGAAGTTCTGTGCCTTCACATCAAACTTGTCGCCGCACACGTCAATAAACGTGGCGGCCTTTTCTGCGCTCGTCAGTCGCGGGGCCTTGAGCACGCGCTGCATGGTGTCGTCTTGCGACACCGCTGCTGCCAGGCCGAGCATGGCTGACCAATTGGCCAGTTGCTGGTGGGCCTGAGCGTGCTCGAAGGCCGCCTTAGCGTAAGGTCGGGCCAACGTGGTCAGTTCTGCCATGATCGCCCTCGCTTAGATTTCAGTAGCCAGTTTGTTTACCAGCTCTGCGTGCGCGTTTTGATCGATTGTGGCACCCAGGATCTTCTCGGCGCCGCCGACTGCCAGCAAGCCCACTTGGGCACGCAGCGCGTCTTTGACACTGTTCAGTTCCTGTTCGATCTCGGCCTGAGCCTGAACCTTCACACGGTCAGCGTCGATACGGGCTTTTTCAACAGCCTCTTCAACGATCTGGTTACCGCGTTTCTTGGCTTGCTCGATGATTTCAGCTGCCTGAGCTTTCGCTTCGCGCAGTTGCTGACCCGCTTTCTCTTGGGCCAACTCCAGGTCGCGAGCTGCTCGGCTGGCAGCGTCCAGTCCATCCGCGATCTTCTTTTGACGTTCGTGCAGTGCCGCGATGACCGGAGGCCATACGAACTTCATGCAGAACAGTACAAAAATCAGGAACGCAACGGACTGGCCAATCAGGGTCGCATTAATGTTCACGCCAACACCTCGCAGTTACGTTGTCCATCACACCAAATTACCCGGAAGATCCGAGTAATTAGCCAGCGATCTGACCAACGAACGGGTTCGCAAAGGTGAAGAACAGAGCGATACCAACACCGATCATGGTTACGGCGTCGAGCAGACCGGCAACGATGAACATTTTAACTTGCAGCATTGGAACCATTTCTGGCTGACGCGCTGCGCCTTCCAGGAACTTGCCGCCCAGCAGGCCGAAACCAATTGCGGTACCCAGTGCGCCCAGGCCGATCAACAGTGCAACAGCGATAGCGGTTAGACCAACTACAGTTTCCATCTTTCCTCCCGACTTTTACGTCGTATGGTTTAGGTTTTTTAGATTAAAGCGGTAAAACAAATCGTTTCAGATGCTCCGTGAGGAGCACCTTCCCGTTTGACCGGGAAGGACATCAGACTAGTCGAGACTGGTCTTAATGGTTTTCTTCGTGCGCCATCGACAGGTAGACGATGGTCAGCATCATGAAGATGAACGCCTGCAGGGTGATGATCAGGATGTGGAACACAGCCCACGCCCACTGCAGAACAACGCCCAGGCCACTAAGCCAGAGCAGACCGCTGCCGAACATCACAGCAATCAGAATGAACACCAGCTCACCGGCATACATGTTGCCGAACAGACGCAGAGCCAG
Source organism: Pseudomonas fluorescens (assembly GCF_000802965.1). Classification (GTDB taxonomy): domain Bacteria; phylum Pseudomonadota; class Gammaproteobacteria; order Pseudomonadales; family Pseudomonadaceae; genus Aquipseudomonas; species Aquipseudomonas fluorescens_A. The sequence continues at coordinate 105,799 of NZ_JSAK01000020.1, forward strand.
GGAGATCGGTTTGGCGATCAGGGTTACGAATTCCAGCAGGAAGTTCACCGGGATCAGCAGGGCCTGAACGAAAATGTTCTTGCTGCCAAACGGGTGCAGGGTCAGCTCGCCGATAAAGCCGCCGATGCCCTTGACCTTGATGCTGTAGAAAATGATCAGTGCGAAAACCGACAGCGCCATGCCTAGGGTCGCGTTCGGGTCGGTAGTCGACACGGCGCGGAACGGGATGTGTGCATCGCCGGAGATCAGGATGGCCAGCTGAGGAATCCAGTCGACCGGTATCAGGTCGACGGCGTTCATCAGGAACACCCAGACGAAGATGGTCAGTGCCAGCGGTGCAATCACCGGGCTACGGCCATGGAAGCTGTCTTTCACGCTGCCATCGACGAATTCGACCAATACTTCAACGAAGTTCTGCAAAGCACCAGGCTGACCGGAAGTCGCCTTCTTTGCCGCCATGCGGAAAAGAAGAACGAAGATCAGACCCAATGCGACCGACCAGCCGAGGGTATCGACGTGGAAAGCCCAGAAGCCCATTTCTTTGGCTTCTGCTGCGGTGTGGGCAAAGCCCCAGCCGCCGGTAGGGTGCTGACCGAAAGTCAGGTTCTGCAAGTGGTGCTGGATATAGCCCGAAGCGGTTGTTTCTGCCATGGTTGCCTCAAACGCCCTAAGGTCTCGAAAGTCTTGTTCTCATCAGCAGGGGCGCGAACCAGCTGACCAGTTGGGTCAGAACGAAGACGCCGAATACAGCTAGCGGCGCCAATGGCTTCACACCTGCAAACGTCAATGCAAAGAGCACTGCCGTCAAAATCAGTTTGCCCGCCTCGCCGGCATAAAATGACCGGACGATGGCTTGAGCTGCTCGGGCGCCGGAAAACCGAAATGCCCTGTGAGCGAAATAAACATTGGGCAGCAAGGCTATCAGGCCTCCGCAGAGTCCCGAGTACCCGGCAACGACTCCATACAATTGCCAGAGCGCCAAAGCGGCAATCAGCAAAATGACAAACTGAGCCATTAACACCGGAAAAACTGCCAGACGATGGAACGGCAAGCGGTTTGGCGTGCGGGTTTCCATCACTATTGCTCTCCAATGGTCGGCTGCCAGAATTCAATAACTTGGCATAATTTGTGCCGACAAAATGCGCGCAGAGTATAGGGGCGGTTCTGCCCCTATTCAACTGTCAGGTAGTGATTTCCGACTGCGCGCTACATGAGGAAATGTTTCAGCGGATATGCGCGAGCACACCTTGTAGTTCATCCAGGGAGTTGTAGCCAATCACCAACTGACCCTTTCCCTTCTTCCCGTGGCGAATCTGCACCGCAGAGCCTAGGCGCTCGGCCAGGCGCTGTTCCAGACGAGCGATATCCGGGTCCGGTTTTGCCGCTTCAACAGGCTCCGGTTTGCCACTCAACCACTGCCGAACTAGTGCCTCAGTTTGGCGCACAGTCAGGCCACGTGCGACAACATGTCGCGCCCCTTCAACCTGTTGATTATCCGGCAGACCGAGCAACGCACGGGCATGACCCATTTCCAGATCGCCGTGGGACAGCATGGTCTTGATCACTTCCGGCAACGAAATCAACCGCAACAAGTTAGCCACGGTCACCCGCGACTTACCCACAGCTTCGGCGACTTGTTGCTGGGTCAGCTGGAATTCCTGCTGCAAACGCTGCAAGGCCACGGCTTCTTCGATCGGGTTGAGGTCTTCGCGCTGGATGTTCTCGATCAGCGCCATGGCGATCGCGGTTTCATCCGAGACATCGCGAACCATCGCCGGGATGGTTTCCTGGCCCGCTTGCTGGCTGGCGCGCCAGCGGCGTTCACCGGCAATGATTTCGAAACGACCGCTACCGATTGGACGAACCACGATCGGCTGCATGACGCCCTGAGCCTTGATCGACTGCGCCAATTCTTCGAGCGCTTGCGTATCCATATCCCGACGTGGTTGATACTTGCCGCGCTGGAGCAGGTCCAGGGGCAGGTGCTGCAACTCGCGCTGATCGGCTTGCACCGCTTGTTCCTCCAGCGAGCTGACGGTCGGACCACTCAGCAGTGCATCCAGTCCACGTCCGAGACCTCGTTTCTTGACGGCCATGGGGATTCCTTAAGTTGGCTGGGCGGCGGCGATGCGTGAGTTTTTGCGTTGACGACGAACCATTTCACCCGCCAGAGCCAGGTAGGCCACGGCACCGCGCGATGATTTGTCGTACGCCAGCGCCGGCATGCCATAGCTTGGAGCTTCGGCCAGACGGATGTTGCGTGGAATGACAGTGTCGTAGAGCTGATCGCCGAAGTGTTCCTTGAGCTGTGCCGATACGTCGTTCATCAGGCTCAGGCGCGGGTCGTACATCGTCCGTAACAGGCCTTCGACCTTGAGGTTCGGGTTCAGCAGTTCAGCGATGCGCTTGATGTTATCCACAAGGTCGCTCAAGCCTTCGAGTGCGAAATACTCGCACTGCATGGGGATAATCACCCCGTCGGCGGCAACCAAAGCGTTCAAGGTCAGCATCGACAGCGACGGCGGGCAGTCGATCAAAATGTAATCGTAGTTTTCACGGATCGGCGCCAGCGCGCTGCGCAGGCGACTTTCCTTCATCTGCATTTCCAGCAGAACCACTTCGGCGGCAGTCAGATCGCGGTTGGCCGGCAACAACTGGTAACCACCGTGTTCGGAATAATGCATGGCCTGAGCCAGATCGCATTCGCCGATCAACAGGTCATAGACCGAGTTTTCCAGGCCGTGTTTATCCACACCGCTACCCATGGTGGCGTTGCCCTGTGGATCGAGATCGATCAGCAATACCCGACGCTTGGTCGCGACCAGGGATGCTGCGAGGTTGATACAGGTGGTGGTCTTGCCCACACCACCCTTTTGGTTCGCTATCGCGAATACCTTAGCCATTCTTGCTTGTGTTCCCAATCATGCCGTGCGGCGCAGTATCAGCAGATGGCGTTGGCCTTGGCAACCGGGTACGGCCAGGGCGTGTTCGCTATCGAGGTGGAAGTCCGCCGGCAATGCTACCAGCTCATCGGCGGGATGAACGCCCTTCATTGCCAGCCAACGTGTATCGGTGTCGCCGAGGTGGCGCGTCCAGTTGCTGAAGTTCTCCATGCTGCTGAACGCCCGGGAAATTATCCCGTTGAACGGCTGGGCAGGCTGGAAGGCTTCGACGCGACTGTGGATAACTTGCAGGTTATCCAGTTTGAGTTCGAGTTTGACCTGGGTCAGGAAGCGGGTTTTCTTGCCGTTACTGTCCAGGCAAGTCACTTGGGACTCTGGAAACAGGATCGCCAACGGAATCCCCGGCATGCCGCCGCCGCTGCCCACGTCGAGCCAGCGACCGTTTTCGATGAACGTCATCACGCTCAGACTATCGAGCAAATGACGGGACACCATTTCGTCCGGATCCCGCACGGCGGTCAGGTTGTAAGCCTTGTTCCATTTGATCAACAGGGCCAGATAACCCAGCAGCTGCGCGTGCTGGGTTTCAGTCAGAGCGACACCGAGCTGGCGAGCACCTGTGGATAACTCTTCTGCGTGTTGCGAGGTGACCAACGAACTCAAGCGCTTTGCTCCAACTGACGGCCCGCGCCGCGTTTTTTCAAATGAATCATCAACAGCGAAATGGCCGCCGGTGTGACACCCGGGATACGCGACGCCTGGCCCAAAGTTTCTGGACGGGTCGCACCGAGCTTGCTCTGGATCTCCTTGGAGAGACCGGAAATGTTCGTGTAATCGATATCCACAGGCAGTTTTGTATCTTCGCTGGCCCGTAGACGAGCGATTTCATCTTGTTGACGATCGATGTAGCCGGCGTACTTGGTCTTGATTTCGACCTGCTCGGCAACCTGTGGATCTTCTGCGCCCCCGCCGGTCACGGCGATCAGACCAGCGTAGTCGATTTCCGGACGGCTCAAGAGATTGAGCAGGTTGTATTCGTGGGTCAGTGGCGTGCCGAATTTTTCGGCAATGGCATCGCCCTGTTCGGTGCCCGGGCGTACCCAGGTGCTTTTCAGGCGCTGCTCTTCCAGTTCGATGCTTTCGCGTTTTTTGCAGAAAGCCGCCCAGCGCACGTCATCCACCAGGCCCAGTTCGCGACCTTTTTCGGTCAGGCGCAGGTCGGCGTTGTCTTCGCGCAGGATCAAACGGTATTCGGCACGGGAAGTGAACATCCGGTACGGCTCTTGGGTTCCCAAGGTAATCAGGTCGTCAACCAGGACGCCGATATACGCTTCATCGCGACGCGGACACCAGGCGTCTTTACCTTGTGCACGCAGTGCCGCGTTGGTGCCGGCGAGCAAACCCTGGGCACCGGCTTCTTCGTAACCGGTTGTACCGTTGATTTGCCCGGCGAAGAACAGGCCGCCGATGACTTTGGTTTCCAGGCTGTATTTCAAATCGCGAGGATCGAAGTAGTCGTACTCGATCGCATAGCCCGGACGCACGATGTGCGCGTTTTCCATGCCGCGGATCGATTGCACGATCTGCAATTGCACGTCGAACGGCAAGCTTGTGGATATCCCGTTTGGATACAGCTCATGGGTGGTCAAACCTTCCGGTTCGATGAACACCTGATGGCTTTCCTTGTCGGCGAAGCGATGGATTTTGTCTTCGATCGACGGGCAATAACGCGGGCCAATGCCTTCGATCTCACCGGCAGCGGAATACATCGGCGAACGGTCGAGGTTCGCGGCAATGATTCCGTGGGTGCGGGCATTTGTGTGGGTAATCCAGCAACTGACTTGCCGTGGATGCTGTTCCTTGGTGCCCATGAACGACATCACAGGGATCGGTGTATCACCGGGTTGTTCGGACATAACCGAAAAATCCACAGACCGGCCGTCGATACGCGGCGGAGTACCGGTTTTCAGACGACCCACACGCAATGGCAGTTCACGCAGACGGTGAGCCAGCGCGATTGATGGTGGATCACCGGCGCGACCGCCGGAAAAATTCTGCAACCCGATGTGGATAAGTCCACCGAGGAACGTGCCGGTGGTTAACACCACGGAATCGGCGAAGAAACGCAGACCCATTTGGGTGACAACACCACGGACTTGTTCTTGCTCGACGATCAGGTCGTCGGCGGCCTGCTGAAATATCCACAGGTTCGGCTGGTTTTCAAGGATTTCGCGGACAGCAGCCTTGTACAAAATCCGGTCTGCCTGTGCACGGGTTGCGCGCACGGCAGGGCCTTTGCGGCTGTTCAACACGCGAAATTGAATACCACCTTTATCGGTGGCCATGGCCATCGCGCCGCCGAGGGCATCGATTTCCTTGACCAAGTGGCTTTTGCCAATCCCGCCAATGGCCGGGTTGCAACTCATGGCACCGAGGGTTTCCACGTTATGCGTCAGCAACAGGGTTTTGACCCCCATACGTGCTGAGGCCAGTGCTGCCTCGGTACCGGCATGACCGCCGCCGATGACGATCACTTCAAAACGGGAAGGGAAATCCACCACGCACCTCGTGCCTGCTTAAGTAGGTAATTCAGGAATAGTTTGAGCTCAGGTTTTTGGACCTGGTCGACAAGTATAGGGACTTCGCCCTTCCTAAAGAACCCTTTGCACAAAATTTAACCAGCTGTGGAGAAGTCGGGGTTATAGAAATTAAAAAGAGAGAAATTTATTAAATCTTTGTTTTTATGTTTATTTCTACTGACCGATGTTTCTGTGGATAGATCGCTGAAGGCCTTTATATTCAACGTGTACAGAGAATCAAAACCCTGTGGTCATGTGCCAATGAGGCCCTTGGATAAGCGGTCTAAGCCTGTGGATTAAAGTAGTGGTTATCCACAGAGGCGGTTATCTTCAGTTTTGAGGCCCTGTTATCAACTGCCCTTAGCCACGGTTATTCACAGGGCTTAATCCACAGAAAAACGTTGAAGGGGCGATTTCCGGGCACGGAAAATCCGCACAAGCAGAATCTATCGGCTCAGCACTGGAGGTTTATTTCAGAAAAAGGAGAGGACAGACAGGCACGAATGGCCTGTCTGTTAACAATGGGACGACTACTTACCGATGCAGAAGCTGGAGAAGATCCGACCCAACAGGTCATCGGAGCTGAATGCGCCGGTGATTTCACCCAGGGATTGTTGAGCCTGGCGCAAATCTTCGGCCAGCAACTCGCCGGCACCCGCCAGAGTCAGTTGAGCGCGGCCGTGCTCAAGGGAGGCGCTGGCATGACGCAGCGCCTCAAGGTGACGCCTGCGGGCGCTGAAGCTGCTTTCAGAGGTCTGCTCATAGCCCATGCAGGCCTTGAGGTGGTCGCGTAATAATTCCAGACCGACGCCGGCAGACTTGGCGCTCAGACTGATAGTGACATGGCCATCCTCACTGACTTCCAGGGCAATCGCTTCACCCGTCAGGTCAGCCTTGTTGCGGATCAGTGTGACCTTTGCCGGATCGGGACGGGTTTCAAGGAATTCCGGCCACAAAGCAAAGGGATCAAGGGCTTCGGGGGCTGTGGCATCAACCACCAGTAGCACGCGATCGGCTTCGCCAATGGCCTTTAATGCCCGCTCTACGCCAATCTTTTCCACATGATCGTCGGTATCGCGCAGACCCGCTGTATCGACCACGTGCAGCGGCATGCCATCGATGTGAATATGTTCACGAAGAACGTCTCGGGTCGTACCGGCAATCTCGGTCACGATGGCTGCTTCACGACCAGCTAACGCGTTGAGCAGGCTGGATTTGCCAGCATTCGGACGACCGGCGATTACCACCGTCATGCCATCACGCAGCAAGGCACCTTGCCCGGCTTCACGCATGACGGTGGATAACTCGTCACGAACTTTGTCGAGCATGCTCAGTACATGGCCATCGGCGAGGAAGTCGATTTCCTCCTCCGGGAAGTCGATCGCTGCTTCGACATAGATCCGCAGGCCGATCAATTGCTCGGTCAGGTTATGCACACGTGTTGAAAATGCACCTTGCAAGGAACGAAGGGCATTTCGAGCAGCCTGTGCAGAACTGGCTTCGATCAAGTCGGCAATTGCTTCAGCTTGAGCCAGATCGAGCTTGTCATTGAGGAATGCGCGTTCGCTGAATTCTCCCGGCCGGGCCAGACGGCAGCCCAGTTCCAGGCAGCGTTTGAGCAACATATCCAGAACAATCGGTCCGCCATGGCCTTGCAGTTCCAGCACGTCTTCGCCAGTGAACGAATTCGGGCCGGGGAAATACAGGGCGATACCCTGATCCAGCACCTCGTCGTTTTCACCGAAAAACTCACCGTAGTGAGCAAATCGCGGCTTGAGTTCTCGACCACTGAAGGCCTTGGCCGCAACGCTGGCCAACGGTCCCGAGATACGGACGATTCCGACTCCGCCGCGACCTTGTGCGGTAGCAACGGCGGCAATGGTTTCACGAGGAGCGCTCATAAACCGGTATCCAGACAAAAGTGACAGATAGCAAAACGCCCCACTAGGGGGCGTTTTGAGTGGTTATCCACAGTGTAAATCAGGCAGCTGCTTTGGTAGCTGCTTCGATCTTACGCGTGATGTACCACTGTTGGGCGATCGACAGGCAGTTGTTCACTACCCAGTACAGCACCAGACCAGCCGGGAACCACAGGAAGAAGAAGGTGAAGATGATTGGCATCAGCTTCATCACCTTGGCCTGCATCGGATCCGGTGGAGTCGGGTTCAACTGCTGCTGGATGAACATGGTTGCACCCATGATGATCGGCAGAATGAAGAACGGATCCTTGATCGACAGGTCAGTAATCCACAGCATGAACGGCGCCTGGCGCATTTCAACGCTTTCCAGCAGAACCCAGTACAGCGAGAGGAAAACCGGCATCTGCACAAGGATTGGCAAGCAACCACCCAGCGGATTGATCTTCTCTTTCTTGTACAGCTCCATCATGGCTTGCGACATTTTCTGCCGATCATCGCCATGTTGCTCTTTCAGGGCAGCCAGTTTCGGTGCCACTGCGCGCATGCGCGCCATGGATTTGTAGCTGGCGGCCGACAATGGGAAGAAAATCCCTTTGATCAGCATGGTCAGGAAGATGATCGACCAGCCCCAGTTACCCACAATGGCGTGAATGTGTTGCAGCAACCAGAAGATCGGTTGAGCGATGAACCACAGAATGCCGTAGTCGACGGTCAATTCCAGCCCTGGGGACAACTCTTTCAGCACCGCCTGGCTTTTCGGACCGGCGTACAGAGTGGCGCTGGTTTCAGCTTTGGCACCCGGTGCAACGGTCAGCGAAGGACCGGTGTAGCCGATGATGTAGTTGCCTTTGCTGTCTTTACGGGTCTGGACGACGTTATTTTCGCCCTTGGCCGGAATCCACGCGGTCACGAAGTAGTGTTGCAACCATGCAACCCAACCACCGGTAACGGTTTCTTTCAGCTGTGCCTTGTCCATGTCCTTCATGGACACTTTCTTGTACGGCTCGGAACTTGTCCACAGGGCTGCGCCCAGGTAAGTCGCGGTGCCGGTGGCGGTGCTGGAAGATGGATCGGAACTGGCGTCACGCTTCAACTGAGCGAACATTGCACCGGACCAAGGCTGAGCGCTCTGGTTGTCGATCAGGTAGGAGACGGTTACGTCGTACAGGCCACGTTTCAAGGTGAAACGCTTGATGTAGTTGACGCCGTCCTTACTGAACTTCAGGTCCACGACCAATTGGTCCTGGCCGTCAGCCAGTTGATAAACCTTCTTCTCCGAGGAGTAAACCGGACGACCGGTAGGACTTGCATCCGGACCGTTGCTGCCGATCAAGCCACTTTGAGCCAGATAAGTGCGCTCGTTGCCATTATCGAACAACTGGAATGGAATTTCCGGATGGTCCTGGCGACGTGGATACAGCGGCAATTTCAGCTGGGCGACATCACCACCTTGTGGATCGATGGCCAGATCGAGCACATCCGTTTTGATCTGGATGAGGTCGGTGCTCACGGCTACCGGAGTTTCGGCAGGTGCGCTGGTATCGTTTGCGGCGTGTGGAATGTCGTCACTGACGGACGCTTTATTGCCAGTTGCCGTATCCGGGAGGCCCGGTGCGGTCGTACTGGAAGCAACATTCTGAGTCGGCAGGGCAGCCTGACCATAGTCCTGGTTCCATTTAAGAACCATAACGTAGGACACGATTGCCAGGGCGACGATCAGGATCGTGCGTTTGATATCCATGATTACTCGGCCATCGAAGAAGAACGGGAGGTAGGGATAGGTGGAACCGGGTCATAACCACCGGGATTCCACGGATGACAGCGACCTAAACGACGAAAGGTCAGCCAGCCACCGCGAAGAAGGCCATGATTTTCAATGGCTTCTAACGCGTAGCAGGAACAACTGGGGTAGAAACGACAGTGATTGGCCATCAGGGGACTAATGGCATAGCGGTAAAACTGGATCGGAACGAGTGCCAGTTTACGCATCTGGACTGTCTACCCCTACAGTTTCGGTTTTGACTGCTGGTACCGGCGTGCTGCGTGCCAGACGCTTCCAGAGTTTGCCGAAATGCTGAATCAATTCGGGGTTTTCTACGTCGCCCAAACCTTTGCGCGCGACGATAACGATGTCCCAGCCGACCAGTGAATCCTGGTTCAGACGAAACGATTCGCGCATCAGACGTTTGAGGCGATTGCGCTCGACGGAGAGCTTTACGCTCTTTTTCCCGATAACCAGCCCGAGACGGGGGTGATCAAGATCGTTGTTGCGCGCAAGGAGCAGGAGATTTTTCCCCGGAACCTTGCCGGTAGGGGAGTCAAAGACTGCCTTGAAATGCCGGGGGGTAAGCAGACGCTTTTCCCGACTGAAGTCCTGACTCACCTCCAGTGCCGGATTATCAAACTGCCAGACGCGCACGACCTTTGGCGCGACGACGCGACAGGACGGCACGACCGTTCTTGGTAGCCATGCGAGCACGGAAACCGTGGGTACGAGCGCGTTTGATAGTGCTTGGTTGGAAAGTACGTTTCATTGTCGTGTTACCTGGTTCGTCCACAACGGGCCGGAATGGCCCCCGTTTTAAGAGACCGGGGATTCTAGAGAAAGCAAGCCTCTAGGTCAATTTCCAACCAACGTTTCCTTATAAATAGATCTCCAGAGGTTTGGCCGGTACGAATCCACCGATAAACATAAAAATAAAGAAGGAGAGTATTTAAAGCTTTTCTGTAAAGCTTATAAAAGCTAGGGACGCGGCCATCTGTGGATAACTGGCAGTAGCCCTTATTTCTCCTGATGTACAGAGAATGACAACTACAGTGGAAAACCGTGTTCAGCCTGTGCTGCACTGTCGGATAACCTGTGTGTGAAACAGCCGGTTATCCACAGCCAGGTTATCCACCGAGTTTCACCCCCAGTTGTGCAATGAGCTCAGACCCGGTTATCCACAGAGCTTATGCACAGACCATTGGTCGTCTTTTTTGCGTATAAAACGTTGATTGATCCTGGTTTGTGAGCAACCTTCGTGTGGATAAGTCGGCGTCTGGTCGTTACAATGGCCGCTTGTTTTTGCCTCACCGGCTTTCAACTTAGGGGATATCCGTGTCAGTGGAACTTTGGCAGCAGTGCGTGGAGCTTTTGCGCGATGAGCTGCCTGCCCAACAATTCAACACTTGGATCCGTCCACTACAGGTCGAAGCCGAAGGCGACGAGTTGCGTGTTTACGCACCCAATCGTTTTGTTCTGGACTGGGTCAACGAAAAATACCTCGGTCGTGTGATGGAGCTGCTGGACGAGCACGGCAACGGAATGGCGCCCGCGCTTTCCTTATTAATAGGCAGCAAGCGCAGTTCGGCGCCTCGTGCCGCGCCGAATGCTCCACTTGCCGCCGCAGCGTCCCAGGCTCAGGCCGCGTCTGCACCGGTCAGCACGCCGCCCCCGGCGCCAGCGCCAGCCAAGCGTGCGACGCAAAAAGTTGCCGAAGTCACTGAAGAAGAGCCTTCGCGCGATAGCTTCGATCCAATGGCTGGCGCCAGTTCCCAACAGGCTCCGGTTCGTTCGGAACAACGCACTGTGCAGGTTGAAGGCGCGCTCAAGCACACCAGCTACCTGAACCGCACTTTCACCTTCGAAAACTTCGTTGAGGGTAAATCCAACCAACTGGCCCGGGCTGCTGCCTGGCAAGTGGCGGATAACCCCAAGCACGGCTACAACCCGCTCTTCCTTTATGGTGGCGTGGGTCTGGGTAAAACCCACTTGATGCATGCTGTGGGTAACCACCTGTTAAAGAAGAATCCGAATGCCAAGGTTGTGTACCTGCATTCCGAGCGCTTCGTGGCGGATATGGTCAAGGCGCTGCAGCTGAACGCGATCAACGAGTTCAAGCGTTTCTACCGTTCGGTGGATGCATTGCTGATCGATGACATTCAGTTCTTCGCTCGCAAAGAACGTTCCCAGGAAGAGTTTTTCCACACCTTCAACGCCCTGCTTGAAGGTGGCCAGCAGGTCATTCTCACCAGTGACCGCTACCCGAAAGAAATCGAAGGCCTTGAAGAGCGCCTGAAATCCCGCTTCGGCTGGGGCTTGACGGTCGCCGTCGAGCCGCCGGAACTGGAAACCCGTGTGGCGATCCTGATGAAGAAGGCCGATCAGGCCAAGGTCGAACTGCCACACGATGCGGCATTCTTCATTGCCCAACGCATTCGTTCCAACGTCCGTGAACTGGAAGGCGCGCTCAAACGCGTGATCGCCCACTCCCACTTCATGGGCCGCGATATCACCATCGAGCTGATTCGCGAGTCCTTGAAGGATCTGTTGGCGCTACAAGACAAACTGGTCTCTGTGGATAACATTCAGCGCACGGTCGCTGAGTACTACAAGATCAAGATCTCTGACTTGTTGTCCAAACGTCGTTCGCGTTCGGTTGCCCGTCCGCGTCAGGTCGCCATGGCCTTGTCCAAAGAACTGACCAACCACAGCCTGCCGGAAATCGGCGATGTATTTGGCGGACGTGACCACACGACTGTTTTGCACGCCTGCCGCAAGATCAACGAACTTAAGGAATCCGACGCGGACATCCGCGAGGACTACAAGAACCTGCTGCGTACACTGACCACTTGATGAACACCAGCGCAGCTTATTAAGGCAAGGGACTAGACCATGCATTTCACCATTCAACGCGAAGCCCTGTTGAAACCCCTGCAACTGGTCGCAGGCGTCGTCGAGCGCCGCCAGACCTTGCCGGTGCTCTCCAACGTGCTGCTGGTTGTCGAAGGCCAGCAACTGTCGCTGACCGGTACCGACCTGGAAGTCGAGCTGGTCGGTCGTGTTCAACTCGAAGAGCCTGCCGAGCCAGGGTCCATCACTGTGCCTGCGCGCAAGCTGATGGATATCTGCAAAAGCTTGCCGAACGATGCACTGATCGACATTAAGGTCGACGAGCAGAAGTTGGTGGTCAAGGCTGGCCGTAGCCGTTTCACCTTGTCGACCCTGCCGGCCAACGATTTCCCGACAGTGGAAGAAGGCCCGGGCTCGCTGACTTGCAGCCTTGAGCAAAGCAAGCTGCGTCGTTTGATCGAACGCACCAGCTTCGCCATGGCCCAGCAGGACGTGCGTTACTACCTCAATGGCATGTTGCTGGAAGTTTCGGCCGGGATCATCCGCGCCGTGGCTACCGACGGTCACCGTCTGGCGATGTGCTCGATGCAGGCTGACATTGGTCAGCCGGATCGCCACCAGGTTATCGTGCCGCGCAAAGGTATTCTTGAGCTCGCGCGTTTGCTGACCGAGCCGGACGGCATCGTCAGCATCGTCCTCGGTCAGCACCACATTCGCGCCACCACCGGTGAATTCACCTTCACCTCGAAACTGGTCGACGGTAAATTCCCGGATTACGAGCGTGTTCTGCCGAAAGGCGGCGACAAGCTGGTACTCGGCGACCGTCAGGCGCTGCGCGAAGCCTTCAGCCGTACCGCGATTCTGTCCAACGAGAAGTACCGTGGTATCCGCCTGCAACTGGCCAACGGTCAGTTGAAAATCCAGGCGAATAACCCGGAGCAGGAAGAAGCGGAAGAAGAAGTGGGCGTTGAGTACAACGGCGGCTCGCTGGAAATCGGCTTCAACGTGAGCTACTTGCTCGACGTGTTGGGTGTGATGACCACCGAGCAGGTTCGTCTGATCCTGTCCGACTCCAACAGCAGCGCGCTGGTACAAGAGTCCGACAACGACGACTCGGCTTACGTTGTCATGCCGATGCGTCTGTAATCATGCTCAGCAGAAGCTAGATGTCCTTAAGTCGCGTCTCGGTCACCGCGGTGCGCAATCTGCACCCGGTGACCTTCTCCCCCTCTCCCCGAATCAACATTCTTTACGGCGCCAACGGCAGCGGCAAAACCAGTGTTCTGGAAGCCATTCACCTGCTGGGGCTTGCCCGTTCCTTTCGTAGCACCCGTCTGTTGCCGGTCATTCAATACGAGCAATTGGCATGCACAGTATTTGGACAGGTCGAGTTGGCCGAAGGCGGACACAGCGCTTTGGGGATATCACGGGATCGCCAGGGCGAGTTCCAGATACGCATCGACGGGCAGAACGCCCGGAGTGCAGCCCAACTGGCAGAGATCCTGCCGCTGCAGTTGATCAACCCGGACAGCTTCCGTTTGCTGGAAGGTGCTCCGAAGATTCGCCGTCAGTTTCTCGATTGGGGCGTGTTCCACGTGGAACCACGATTCATGTCCACCTGGCAGCGCTTGCAGAAGGCCCTGCGCCAGAGAAACTCTTGGCTGCGGCATGGTACACTTGACGCCGTTTCGCAAGCGGTTTGGGACAGGGAACTGTGCCAGGCCAGCGCTGAAATTGATGAATACCGCCGCGCCTATATCAAAGCCTTGAAACCTGTCTTTGAACAGACCTTGAGCGAGTTGGTTGAGCTTGAGGGCTTAACGCTCAGCTATTACCGAGGTTGGGACAAAGACCGTGAGCTGAGCGCTGTGCTCGCCGGGTCCCTGCAGCGGGATCAGCAGATGGGTCACACCCAGGCCGGACCACAACGGGCTGATTTGCGTCTCAGACTGGGCGCACACAATGCCGCGGACATCTTGTCCCGCGGCCAGCAGAAGTTGGTGGTTTGTGCATTGCGGATTGCCCAGGGGCACCTGGTCAGTCAGGCCCGACGCGGTCAGTGTATTTATCTGGTGGATGACTTGCCGTCCGAACTGGACGAGCAGCACCGCCGCGCGCTTTGCCGCTTGCTGGAAGACTTACGCTGCCAGGTGTTTATCACCTGTGTAGATCACGAATTATTGAGGGAAGGCTGGCAGACGGAAACGCCAGTCGCTCTGTTCCACGTGGAACAGGGCCGTATCACCCAGACCCACGACCATCGGGAGTGAAGGCATTGAGCGAAGAAAATACGTACGACTCAACGAGCATTAAAGTGCTGAAAGGCCTGGATGCCGTACGCAAACGTCCCGGTATGTACATTGGCGACACCGACGATGGTAGCGGCCTGCACCACATGGTGTTCGAAGTCGTCGATAACTCGATCGACGAAGCTCTCGCCGGCCACTGCGACGACATCAGCATCATCATCCACCCGGATGAATCCATCACCGTTCGTGACAACGGCCGTGGTATCCCGGTAGACGTGCACAAAGAAGAAGGCGTCTCAGCAGCCGAGGTCATCATGACCGTGCTGCACGCCGGCGGTAAGTTCGATGACAACTCCTACAAAGTTTCCGGCGGTCTGCACGGTGTAGGTGTTTCGGTAGTTAACGCTCTTTCCGAACAACTGGTCCTGACGGTTCGTCGTAGCGGCAAGATCTGGGAACAGACCTACGTACACGGTGTTCCGCAAGAGCCGATGAAAATCGTTGGCGACAGCGAAACCACTGGTACCCAGATTCACTTCAAGGCTTCCAGCGAAACCTTCAAGAATATCCACTTCAGCTGGGACATCCTGGCCAAGCGGATTCGTGAGCTGTCCTTCCTCAACTCCGGTGTCGGTATCGTCCTCAAGGACGAGCGCAGCGGCAAGGAAGAGCTGTTCAAGTACGAAGGTGGTCTGCGTGCGTTCGTTGAATACCTGAACACTAACAAGACTCCAGTCAACCAGGTGTTCCACTTCAACATCCAGCGCGAAGACGGCATTGGCGTGGAAATCGCCCTGCAGTGGAACGACAGCTTCAACGAGAATCTGTTGTGCTTCACCAACAACATTCCGCAGCGCGACGGCGGTACTCACCTGGTCGGTTTCCGTTCCGCTCTGACGCGTAACCTGAACACCTACATCGAAGCTGAAGGTCTGGCGAAGAAGCACAAAGTCGCGACTACCGGTGACGATGCCCGTGAAGGCCTGACCGCGATCATTTCGGTAAAGGTGCCGGATCCGAAGTTCAGCTCCCAGACCAAAGACAAGCTGGTCTCTTCCGAAGTGAAGACCGCGGTCGAACAGGAAATGGGCAAGTACTTCTCCGACTTCCTGCTGGAAAACCCGAACGAAGCCAAACTGGTCGTCGGCAAGATGATCGACGCAGCTCGTGCCCGTGAAGCGGCGCGCAAGGCTCGTGAGATGACCCGCCGCAAAGGCGCGCTGGACATCGCCGGCCTGCCGGGCAAACTGGCTGACTGCCAGGAAAAAGACCCTGCCCTGTCCGAACTGTACCTCGTGGAAGGTGACTCTGCTGGCGGCTCCGCCAAGCAGGGTCGTAACCGCAAGACCCAGGCAATTCTGCCCCTCAAGGGTAAAATCCTGAACGTCGAGAAAGCGCGTTTCGACAAGATGATCTCTTCCCAGGAAGTAGGTACCTTGATCACCGCGCTGGGTTGCGGCATCGGCCGTGACGAGTACAACATCGACAAGCTGCGTTACCACAACATCATCATCATGACCGATGCTGACGTCGACGGTTCGCACATCCGTACCCTGCTGCTGACCTTCTTCTTCCGTCAGCTGCCGGAGCTGATCGAGCGTGGCTACATCTACATCGCTCAGCCGCCGCTGTACAAAGTGAAGAAAGGCAAGCAAGAGCAATACATCAAAGACGACGACGCCATGGAAGAGTACATGACGCAGTCGGCCCTGGAAGATGCGAGCCTGCACCTGAACGAAGAGGCCCCGGGTATCTCCGGTGAAGCCCTTGAGCGTCTGGTGAATGACTTCCGCCTGGTGATGAAGACCCTCAAGCGCCTGTCGCGCCTGTACCCACAGGAACTGACCGAGCACTTCATCTACCTGCCGGCCGTCAGCCTGGAGCAACTGTCCGACCACGCAGCCATGCAGGATTGGCTGGCCCAGTACGAAGTGCGTCTGCGTACCGTCGAGAAGTCGGGTCTGGTGTACAAGGCCAGCCTGCGTGAAGACCGTGAACGTAACGTCTGGCTGCCAGAGGTCGAATTGATCTCCCACGGCCTGTCGAACTACGTCACCTTCAACCGCGACTTCTTCGGCAGCAACGATTACAAGACCGTGGTTTCCCTTGGTGCTCAGCTGAGCACCTTGCTGGACGACGGCGCGTACATTCAGCGCGGCGAGCGCAAGAAGCAGGTCACCGAGTTCAAGGAAGCCCTTGAGTGGCTGATGGCCGAAAGCACCAAGCGCCATACCATCCAGCGATACAAAGGTCTGGGTGAGATGAACCCGGATCAGCTGTGGGAAACCACCATGGATCCCGGCTCGCGCCGCATGCTCAAAGTGACCATCGAAGACGCCATTGGCGCGGACCAGATCTTCAACACCCTGATGGGTGATGCGGTCGAACCACGTCGTGACTTCATCGAAAGCAACGCATTGGCGGTTTCTAACCTGGATTTCTGATCCAGTAAGCCCGCTAAACTAAAAAGGGCCAACGCGTGTGCGTTGGCCCTTTTTTTATGAGATCAAAAGATCATCCGAGCGCGGCCCGAGCCTTCGGCAGCTCCTACAGCGTTTATTCGCTCGCTGTGGCCACACTCTCCAGCCGATACCCATACCCATAAATCGTCAGCAGCTGCCATCCACGGTCAGCGGTCAGCCCCAGTTTGTTGCGCAAGCGATAGATGTGTGTATCCAGCGGCCGAGAAGAGTCCATTTCTTCGTGAGTCCAGAATCGCTGGTAGAGGTATTCCCGGGACAACGGCCGGCCCAGGTTGGTGAACAGGCAGCGCGCCAGTCGATATTCACGCTCCGTCATGACAATGGGGCTGCCCCCTCGCTTGACGGTTAACTCGGCATCATCGAACACCAGGTCATTGAAACTCAGCACTTCAGCCGCTGCGTTGCGCTGCTGACTGTGCCGACGCAGTACCGCCGCGACCCGGGCTTTCAGTTCGTTGGGGCGAAACGGTTTGCTGACGTAGTCATCGGCACCGGCATTCAAGGCCTGGACGATGTCACTCTCTGTGTCGCGACTGGTGAGCATGATCGCCGCCGGGGGCGCTTCCATGTGTTCGCGGGTCCAGCGCAGCAGTTCGAGACCGCTCAGGTCAGGCATTTGCCAGTCGAGGATAAGCAGGTCATAGGTTTCCCGGCGCAGCTGACGCAACAGGTCCTCTCCCCTCTCAAAACTGTGCAACGACCAGGCATCCTCCCCCGGTTCAGCCATCTGATGCAGGGTCTGTTCTACCCGGCGCAGTTCTGCCGGTTCATCGTCCAGTATCGCGACACGCATGTGCGGTATTCCTTGGGCTCGGGGGCGGTCCGTTGTGAACAGACAATAGCTACTCGGATAACGAAAGTAAAAGCAGCCCACCGTTGGTCGACGTCCGCTATGATTTCGATCATTCATTCAGAACGGTGAGCCATGGACGAATTTTACTGCTACGTCAGTGATGCCAATGATGAATGAGCGCCGGCGGGGACGCCGTGAGCCAACGCAGGTTCAGCGATTGTTCAGACAATTGCTGCGCGAATGGTTGTGGATAAGTCTGGTGCTGTTGCCGTTGACCGCTCTGCTCTCCTATCGCGCGCAAGTCAACTTGCACGATGGCACTCCGACGTTGGGAGTGATGCTCTCGGTCTTGCTGGTGATGTGCGTATTGGGACTGCTGCTGTGGTTGCCGCGCATGAAGCTTTGGATGACCCTCGGAGGCATGGCCGTTGCGTTTCTGGTTGATTTCGGTCTGGCGGAACTGCAGCCGTGGTGGTCACCGACCCCAAGCGTACTGGGTATGTTGTTGGCTTACCTGATCTGGAATTGGCGGCGTCTCAGCGTGGTGTTGACCTACTTCGGATGGGAATTGGCGCGTCTGGACGCTGAACCGAAAATATTGCCTGAACGCCGACGTACGCCGTTCCCCACCGGCGACCGCTTGCAGGGGCAAGTCATGGCGCTGGAGCAGGCCATGAGTCGCGCTCGCGACACCCATCGCTTCATTGCGGACGGTCTGGAGTATCTGCCAGTCGCCACGTTGATCAGTGACCCGAATGGCCGGATCCTGTTGGGCAACCGCAAGGCTCGTGAGCTGTTCAGTAATGATTTGGTGGGCGAAGACGTGCTTGAGCAAATGGCACGATTGGGCTATCCGGAACTGGTTAACGGCGCACCTGCTCTGTTATCTGAATTGCCGCTGCTGGAATTCCGCGACATCAAGGAGCGTAGCCTGCGCCTGGAGCGTGCGCCGTTGCTGCCAGTGGACGGGGAAACGCCGGTGGGTTGGCTGTTGAGCCTGACTGACCTCAGCGTCGAACGCGATGCAGAAGAACAACGCGGCGTCTTGTTGCGCTTCCTGTCACATGATCTGCGGGCACCCCATTCGGCGATTCTCGCCCTGCTTGATGTGCATCGCCAACAGGTGGGTGGCGATGCGCAGTTGTTTGATCAAATCGAGCTTCAGGTGCGCCGCGCATTGGATCTCACCGAAAGCTTCGTGCAGCTGGCGAGGGCCGAATCCGAAGCGTATGAATTTCAACCGAGCCTGTTTGCAATGATGGTGCTGGATGTCTTCGACCAGGCGTTGCCCATTGCCCAGCAGAAGCGGATCGAATTGCTCCAGCAAATAGACGTAGAGGCGCAGGAAAGTTTGGTCATGGCGGATCAGGCGCTGCTGACTCGGGCGCTGTTCAATTTGTTGGAAAACGCCATTAAATACAGCGCTCCCGGTACATCCGTCCGTTTAACAGTCAAGCGCGACGAAGGCTGGCTGACGTGTGAATTGGTCGACCAGGGCAAAGGCATTACCCCCAATGAACTACCCGATTTGTTCAGTCAGTACCGTCGTTTTTCATCGGCCCAGGGTATCGATGGTGTAGGACTTGGTCTGTCGATGGTGAAAGCAGTGGTGGATCGTCACGAGGGGCTGATTGGATGCCGAAGCGTGGTGGGTGAAGGGACTTGTTTCAGTCTTCGGTTGCCTCTGTTCGAAGAGTGAAACTCTCACATCAAGGGTATAAAAAAACCGGCTATATCAGCCGGTTTTTTTGCGCCCGAAAAAAACTTATGCACGTTTTTCGGAGATTTATCTGATTTTGAAATATGTATATAAATCATTACCTTAAAGATAAATTACGCCGCTTTTCTCACAAACGGTACACAGGTTATCCACAGAACCTCAGACAACCACTTGATCATTGGCAACGGGCGCTTGCGGAGCCGGTGGCAGAGAGCCCATTTCCCGTTGCATTTGTTCGTTCCAGGCCTGGATCCTGTCGTTTAATTCGGCGATGGCTCGAGGGCCGCTGCCTTCGGCATACATC
This sequence comes from Pseudomonas fluorescens, assembly GCF_000802965.1. GTDB lineage: Bacteria > Pseudomonadota > Gammaproteobacteria > Pseudomonadales > Pseudomonadaceae > Aquipseudomonas > Aquipseudomonas fluorescens_A. Next base: position 125,364 of record NZ_JSAK01000020.1, read on the forward strand.
GGTTCGCCGATGATTACGGTGATGACACCCTGGTTCTTTTTCCAGCCGGTTTTCGGCCAGAACTTGCCGGCATTGTGTGCAATCGGCAGCACTGGCAGATCGGCATTAACCGCCAACGCGGTGCCGCCCCGGGAGAATTTGCCGATGGTGCCGTAGGGAACGCGCGTGCCTTCGGGGAAGATCAGCACCCAGACGTTGTCCTTGAGCAGTTCGTCGCCCTTCTTCGCTACGTGCTTGAGAGCGGCTTTCGGGTTGTCACGGTCGATGGCAATTGGCCGCAGCATGGCCATCGCCCAACCGAAAAACGGCACATAAAGCAGTTCACGCTTGAGCACCTGGCTCAGCGGTGAGAAATAGGCGGAGAGAAAGAAAGTCTCCCAGGTGCTCTGGTGGTTCGACTGGATTACGCAGGGACGATCCGGCACGTTGTGCTCGCCCTTCACTTCGTAGCGAATACCCAGGAACACCTTGCTCAACCACAAGGCGCAGCGGCACCAATAGACATTGATGAAGCGATAGCGCGCCTTGAACGGCAAAAAGGGCGCGATAAAAAAACTCAGGCTGCACCACAGCAAGGAGCTGGTGCCCAGCAGCAGGTAAAAGAGAAAGGTCCTGATGGCCTGCAATATCGACATGGTGACGTTTACCGTTGCGGGCAACACCCGCCTGTATAAAGCGCACTCCTGATCAATCCTTTATCAGGAAATATCAGAAGCACTCTAATTGTGGATAAGTTCTGCGGCAATCGCCGCCAGATCGTCAAAAATCAATGTGCCAGCCGGAAGGGTCTTGCCCAAAGTCTTTTCGCCTTTCCCGGTCTTTACCAAAACTGGCTGTGAATCGACGGCTTTGGCGGCTTCCAGGTCACCGAGACTATCGCCGACGAACCAGAGATCGGTCAGCGATACGTTGTAATGTGCGGCGATGCTTTTCAGCATCCCGGGTTTTGGCTTGCGGCAGTCACAACCTTCGTCTGGCCCATGGGGACAGTAGACGATCAGCCCGACTTCGCCGCCCTGCTCCGCCACCAGCGAGCGCAAGCGCTCATGCATGGCGTCCAGGGTAGCGATGTCGTAATAGCCGCGAGCGATGCCCGACTGGTTGGTAGCGACCGCTACCGTCCAGCCGGCCTTGCTCAACTGCGCGATGGCTTCGATCGAACCGGGGAGTGGAATCCACTCCTCCACCGACTTGATGTAAGCGTCGGAGTCAAAGTTGATCACCCCGTCCCGATCGAGAATCAGCAGTTTCAAACAGTCTTACCCCAGCAACGAAATGTCGGCGACGCCGAGGAACAAGCCACGCAGACGCGCCAGCAGTGCATAACGGTTGGCGCGCACATTGGCGTCATCCGCGTTGACCATCACCGCTTCAAAGAACGCGTCCACCGGCTCGCGCAAGGCAGCCAGGCGTGCCAGCGATTCGCTGTACTGACGCGCCGCAGCCATTGGCTGGACAGCCTGGTCTGCCTGCTGGATTGCCGAGTACAGGGAGAACTCGTTGGCGTTGTCGAAGTACTTCGCTTCCACCACGGTTGGCACGGAGCCTTCGACCTTGCTCAGCAGGTTCGAAACGCGCTTGTTGACGGCGGCCAGGGCAGCGGCTTCCGGCAGTTTGCGGAAGGCCTGCACGGCTTGCACACGTTGATCGAAGTCCAGCGCCGAACCCGGCTTAAGGGCACGAACCGACAGGTAGGTCGCGACATCGACGCCTTCGTCTTCGTAACGGGCACGCAGACGATCGAAGATGAACTCCAGCACCGAATCGTTCAGGCCGGTAGCCTTGACCTTGGCGCCGAACGCATTCACGGCGAATGCCACGGCGTCGTTCAGGTCCAGATCCAGTTGTTTCTCGATCAGAATACGCAGCACGCCCAGCGCGGCACGGCGCAGTGCATACGGGTCTTTGCTGCCGGTCGGCAACATGCCGATGCCGAAAATGCCGACCAGTGTGTCGAGCTTGTCGGCAATGGCAACGGCCGCACCGGTCAGGGTGGATGGCAATTCAGCGCCGGCACCGCGCGGCATGTATTGCTCGTTCAGCGCCAGGGCAACATCTTCCGGCTCGCCATCGTTGAGCGCGTAGTAGTAACCGGCGACACCTTGCATCTCCGGGAACTCGCCAACCATCTCGGTCGACAGGTCGCACTTGGACAGCAAGCCTGCACGAGCGGCCCATGCGGCGTTGCCGCCGATGCGTTGCGCGATGTAAGCGGCCAGTTTGGAAACACGCTCGGCCTTGTCGTAGACGCTGCCGAGTTTTTCCTGGAACACAACGTTTTGCAGGCGCTGGTTGAAGTCTTCGAGTTTCTGCTTCTTGTCTTGCTTGAAGAAGAACTCGGCGTCGGTCAGGCGTGGGCGAACCACTTTCTCGTTACCGGCGATGATCTGCTGCGGGTCTTTGCTCTCGATGTTGGCCACGGTAATGAAACGTGGCAGCAACTTGCCGTCGGCATCCAGCAGGCAGAAGTACTTCTGGTTGTCCTGCATGGTGGTGATCAGCGCTTCTTGCGGCACGTCGAGGAAGCGTTCTTCGAACGAGCACACCAGCGGCACTGGCCACTCGACCAGCGCGGTCACTTCGTCGAGCAGGTCTGGTGGCACGATCGCGGTGCCTTCCTGGCGGGTCGCCAGCTCTTCGGTGCGCTTGCTGATGATCTCGCGACGCTCGTTGGCATCGGCCAATACATAAGCGGCACGCAGGTCAGCCAGGTAGCTGGACGGCGAACCGATGCGCACGCTTTCCGGGTGATGGAAGCGGTGACCACGGGAATCGCGGCCGGACTTCTGGGCGAGGATGGTGCAGTCGATGACCTGGTCACCGAGCAGCATCACCAGCCATTGGGTCGGGCGAACGAATTCTTCCTTGCGCGCGCCCCAGCGCATGCGCTTGGGAATCGGCAGGTCGTTGAGGGAATCTTCGACGATGGTTGGCAACAGGCTCGCGGTCGGCTTGCCGGCGATGCTCTGGCTGTAGCGCAGTTTAGGGCCGCTCTGATCGATTTCGCTCAGGTCGACGCCGCACTTCTTGGCAAAGCCCAGTGCTGCTTGAGTCGGGTTGCCTTCGGCATCGAAAGCGGCCTGACGTGGCGGGCCATCGAGGTTGATGCTGCGATCCGGCTGCTGGGTGGCCAGCGACGTGATCAGCACCGCCAGACGACGTGGCGCGGCATAAACGGTTTTGGTCTCGTAGTTCAGGCCGGCAGCTTGCAGGCCCTTGTCGATACCGGCAAGAAACGCCTCGGCCAGGGTGTTCAGGGCCTTGGGTGGCAGTTCTTCAGTGCCCAGTTCAACCAGAAAATCCAGAGCACTCATTGTGCAGCCTCCAGCTTGGCCAGTACTTCGTCACGCAGGTCCGGGGTCGCCATCGGGAAGCCCAGCTTGGCGCGAGCCAGCAGGTAGGCTTGCGCAACGGAACGCGCCAGGGTGCGCACACGCAGAATGTATTGCTGACGCGCAGTCACGGAAATCGCCCGGCGCGCATCCAGCAGGTTGAAGGTATGGGACGCCTTCAACACCATTTCGTAGCTCGGCAACGGCAGCGGCTGGTCGAGTTCGATCAGGCGCTTGGCTTCGCTTTCGTAGAAATCGAACAGTTCGAACAGCTTCTCGACGTTGGCGTGTTCGAAGTTGTAAGTGGACTGCTCCACTTCGTTCTGGTGGAACACGTCGCCGTAAGTCACTTTGCCCATCGGGCCGTCAGCCCAGACCAGGTCATAGACCGAGTCCACGCCTTGCAGGTACATGGCCAGACGCTCAAGACCGTAGGTGATCTCGCCAGTCACCGGGTAGCACTCGATGCCGCCCGCTTGCTGGAAGTAAGTGAACTGGGTCACTTCCATGCCGTTGAGCCAGACTTCCCAGCCCAGACCCCAGGCGCCGAGGGTCGGCGATTCCCAGTTGTCTTCGACGAAGCGAATGTCGTGGACCAGCGGGTCCAGACCGACATGCTTGAGGGAGCCCAGGTACAGTTCCTGGAAGTTGTCCGGGTTCGGCTTCAGGACTACCTGGAACTGGTAGTAGTGCTGCAGACGGTTCGGGTTTTCGCCGTAGCGGCCGTCAGTCGGACGACGACTTGGCTGCACATAGGCGGCGTTCCAGGTTTCCGGGCCAATGGCGCGCAGGAATGTTGCGGTGTGGAAAGTGCCGGCGCCTACTTCCATATCGTAGGGCTGAAGTACCACACAACCTTGCTCGGCCCAGTATTGCTGGAGGGCGAGGATCAAGTCTTGGAAGGTACGCACGGCTGGCGTAGGCTGGCTCACGAATTCACCTGTTTCTTGGGCTGCGATTTAAAGAGCGGGAGTATACCCGATTCGATGCTGCGCACGCCCCCTGGAGCCTTATGCCACGCTGCTTTTGGTGTTCCGAAGATCCGCTGTACATGGCTTATCACGATCAGGAGTGGGGCACGCCGCTACGCGATGCGCAGGGTTTGTTCGAGTTGCTTTTGCTCGAAGGGTTCCAGGCCGGGCTTTCCTGGATCACCGTGTTGCGCAAACGCGAGCACTATCGCCAGGTGATGTACGGCTTCGACGTGCAGCGCGTGGCGCAGATGAGCGATGCCGAAATCGAGGAATTGATGCTCGATCCGGGCATCATTCGCAATCGCCTCAAACTCAATGCAGCCCGGCGCAATGCCCAGGCCTGGCTGGCCCTGGAGGACCCGGTGGCGTTTCTCTGGTCCTTCGTCGGCAATGTGCCGAAGATCAATCATTTCAAGGACCGCACCGAAGTCCCCGCCATCACCCCGGAAGCGGTGGAAATGAGCAAAGGCCTGAAAAAGGCCGGCTTCACCTTCGTCGGCCCGACCATTTGCTACGCGCTGATGCAGGCCTGCGGCATGGTCATGGACCATACGCAGGATTGCGACCGCTACGCGCTGCTGGCGAACGGCGGTTAGAATAGCCGCCTCGCGCACAGCACAAGATCAGGAGTGACCTGTGGATAAGTTAAAAGGCGCCTTGCTGGTAGGCGCTCTGCGGCTGTTTGCCCTGCTCCCGTGGCGGGCAGTGCAGGCAGCCGGGTCGGCGATCGGCTGGTGTATGTGGAAATTCCCCAACCGCTCCCGGGACGTGGTGCGGATCAACCTCGCCAAGTGTTTTCCGGAAATGGACCCCGCCGAGCGCGAGCGCCTGGTCGGTCAGAGCCTGAAGGATATCGGCAAGTCCCTGACCGAAAGTGCCTGCGCCTGGATCTGGCCGGCCCAGCGCTCCATCGATCTGGTGCGCGAAGTCGAAGGCCTCGACGTATTGAAGGAAGCCCTCGCCTCCGGCAAAGGCGTCGTCGGCATCACCAGTCACCTGGGCAACTGGGAAGTGCTCAACCACTTCTATTGCAGCCAGTGCAAGCCGATCATTTTCTACCGTCCGCCGAAATTGAAGGCGGTGGATGAATTGCTGCAAAAGCAACGGGTGCAGTTGGGCAACAAGGTGGCCGCGTCAACCAAGGAAGGCATCCTCAGCGTCATCAAGGAAGTGCGCCGAGGTGGTGCGGTGGGCATTCCCGCTGACCCGGAACCGGCCGAATCCGCCGGGATCTTCGTGCCGTTCTTTGCCACTCAGGCGCTGACCAGCAAATTTGTGCCAAACATGCTCGCTGGCGGAAAAGCGGTCGGCGTGTTCCTGCATGCCCTGCGGCTGCCGGACGGTTCGGGTTACAAAGTGATCCTCGAAGCCGCGCCGGAAGCCATGTACAGCACCGATACCGAGACGTCCTGCGCGGCGATGAGCCAAGTGGTCGAGCGCTATGTACGGGCCTATCCGAGCCAGTACATGTGGAGCATGAAGCGCTTCAAGAAGCGTCCGCCCGGCGAAGAACGCTGGTACTGACCGACTTGGCACACTCTGTGGATAACCTGTAGGAGCTGCCGCAGGCTGCGATCTTTTGATCTTGCTTTGCGGCTTATCCACACCCCGTTCATTAGGGCGCAAAAAGATGTCCGAACACCGCAAATCATTTCGCATCAAGATCAGTCACGAAAGCTTCGGCGATTGCCTGGGCCAGACCCGCAATCTCTCGACCACGGGTGTCTACGTCAAACATCCGGCCTTGTCGGCGCTGCCCAGGGGCGCGGTGGTCTACGGCCAGGTGCAGGACTTACCCACAAGCGCGCCGCGGGTGCGTATGGAAGTGGTGCAGGTAGATGCCGAAGGCATTGGTTTGCGCTATCTCTGATCAGGGCGCCTGACGGTCGAGTTTCTTCAGGAACACCGTCATTTCCTTCTCGGCCTGCTTGTCGCCATGGGCAGTGGCGGCTTCCAGGCCTTGCTCCCAGGCCCGGCGCGCAGCCGCATGGTCCGCCAACGCCAGGTGGGCCTTGCCCAATAGCTTCCACGCCGCCGAATACTTTGGATCAATTTCCACACAACGCTGGAAATGCTCCACAGCCTTGGCGTTCTCCCCCAGATCCAGATAACCCTTGCCCAGGCCGAAGCGCAGCAACGAGTTATCCACACCCTTGGCGAGCATTTTTTCCAGGGATTCGATCATGAACACTTTCCTTTGAGAGTAGAAAACTCTGTGGCGAGGGAGCTTGCTCCCGCTCGAGCGCGAAGCGGTCGCCTTTTAGACACCGTGTTCAGATGTTTCGCGACTGCTGCGCAGCCGAGCGGGAGCAAGCTCCCTCGCCACAAAAGATCAGGATCAGAAAAAGCTCAGCCCCACATGGAACAGCTTCTCCACATCCCGAATGTGCTTTTTATCCACAAGGAACAAAATCACGTGGTCGCCGGTTTGGATCACCGTGTCATCGTGGGCAATGATCACCTCTTCGTCGCGGATGATCGCGCCAATGGTGGTGCCCGGTGGCAGGCCGATGTTCTCGATGGCCTTGCCGATGACCTTGCTCGATTTCGCATCGCCATGGGCAATTGCCTCGATGGCCTCTGCCGCGCCGCGGCGCAGTGAGTGCACGCTGACGATATCGCCGCGCCGCACGTGGGCGAGCAAGGTGCCGATGGTCGCCAGTTGCGGGCTGATGGCGATGTCGATGTCGCCGCCCTGGATCAAGTCGACGTAGGCCGGGTTGTTGATGATGGTCATCACCTTCTTCGCGCCCAGCCGCTTGGCCAGCAGCGACGACATGATGTTGGCCTCGTCATCGTTGGTCAGGGCCAGGAAGATGTCGGCATCGGCGATGTTCTCTTCCAGCAACAAGTCACGGTCCGAAGCACTGCCCTGCAAGACCACGGTGCTGTCGAGGGTGTCCGAGAGATGGCGGCAGCGCGCCGGGTTCATCTCGATGATCTTCACCTGGTAACGGCTTTCGATGGCTTCGGCCAGTCGCTCGCCGATCTGCCCGCCGCCAGCGATAACGATGCGTTTGTAGGTTTCGTCGAGGCGACGCATTTCACTCATGACTGCACGAATGTTCGCGCGGGCGGCGATGAAGAATACTTCGTCATCCGCCTCGATCACCGTATCGCCTTGCGGCAGGATCGGCCGGTCACGGCGAAAAATCGCCGCGACGCGGGTTTCGACGTTCGGCATGTGCTCGCGCAACTGCCGCAATTGCTGACCCACCAGCGGCCCACCGTAGTAGGCGCGCACCGCGACCAATTGCGCCTTGCCTTCGGCGAAGTCGATCACCTGCAAGGCGCCCGGATGCTGGATCAGACGCTTGATGTAGTTGGTGACCACTTGTTCCGGGCTGATCAATACGTCCACCGGAATCGCTTCGTTGTCGAAGAGCTCGGTCTTGGTCAGGTACGCGGCTTCACGGACCCGGGCGATCTTGGTCGGCGTGTGGAACAGGGTGTGGGCGACCTGACAGGCCACCATGTTGGTTTCGTCGCTGCTGGTCACGGCGACCAGCATGTCGGCGTCGTCCGCGCCGGCCTGGCGCAGAATCGTCGGCAGTGAGCCACGACCCTGTACCGTGCGGATGTCCAGCCGGTCGCCGAGGTCGCGCAGGCGTTCGCCATCGGTGTCGACGACGGTGATGTCGTTGGCCTCGCTGGCCAAGTGTTCCGCTAGCGAACCGCCGACCTGCCCCGCTCCGAGGATGATGATTTTCATCCAGTCACTCCGTTGAATCCATTTTAGCCGCGCGCGGCGGCGATCTTGATCAGCTTGGCGTAGTAGAAGCCGTCGTGCCCGCCTTCCTGGGCCAGCAACTGGCGACCATGGGGCTGCTTGATGCCGGCCTGTGTGGCGAGGTCCAGCTCACGGGCGCCCGGTGTGCGGGCGAGGAAGGCTTCGATGACTTCGGTGTTTTCGGTCGGCAGCGTCGAGCAGGTGGCGTAGAGCAAGATGCCGCCCACCTCCAGGGTCGTCCACATGGCGTCGAGCAACTCGCCTTGCAACACCGCCAACGCGGCAATGTCATCGGGTTGGCGGGTCAGCTTGATGTCCGGGTGACGGCGAATCACGCCGGTGGCCGAGCAAGGAGCGTCCAACAGGATGCGCTGGAACGGTTTGCCGTCCCACCACGCCTGGGTGTCGCGGCCGTCGGCGGCGATCAGTTCGGCGCTCAGGCCCAGGCGTTCGAGGTTTTCCCTCACGCGCACGAGGCGCTTGGCTTCCAGGTCTACCGCCACGACGCCGGCCAGTTTTGGCTCGGCTTCGAGAATGTGGCAGGTCTTGCCGCCCGGCGCGCAGCAGGCGTCGAGCACCCGTTGGCCGGGGGCGAGGTCGAGCAGATCGGCGGCCAGTTGCGCGGCTTCATCCTGCACGCTGATCCAGCCTTCGGCGAAGCCCGGCAGGCTGCGCACGTCGGCGGCGGCGTCGAGGATGATGCCATCGCGGCTGTACTCGCATGCACTGGCGGCGATGCCCGCGTCGCTCAGCAATCCGAGGTAGGCGTCACGGCTGTGATGACGACGGTTGACCCGCAGAATCATCGGCGGGTGCGCATTGTTCGCCGCGCAAATGGCTTCCCATTGCTCAGGCCAGAAAGCCTTGAGGGATTTTTGCAGCCAGCGCGGGTGAGCGGTGCGCACCACCGGATCACGCTCCAGCTCGGCGAAAATCGTTTCGCTTTCACGCTGGGCATTACGCAACACCGCGTTGAGCAAGGCCTTGGCCCAGGGTTTTTTCAGCTTGTCGGCACAACCGACGGTTTCGCCGATGGCGGCGTGGGCCGGAACGCGGGTGTAGAGCAATTGATAGAGGCCGACCAGCAGCAGCGCTTCGACATCGGCGTCCGCAGCCTTGAACGGCTTCTGCAACAGTTTGGCCGCCAGCGCCGACAAACGCGGCTGCCAACGAGCGGTGCCGAAGGCCAGGTCCTGGGTAAAACCGCGATCCCGGTCCTCGACCTTGTCCATCTGCGTGGGCAGCGAACTGTTGAGCGAAGCTTTGCCGCTCAGGACTGCGGCGAGTGCCTTGGCGGCGGCCAGACGCGGATTCATTGAGCGTCCACCGCTTGACCGAGCACCGTGCCGACGGCGAACTTCTCGCGACGGCTGTTGAACAGGTCACTGAAGTTCAAAGCCTTGCCACCGGGCAATTGCAGGCGAGTCAGGCACAGGGCCTGTTCACCGCAGGCGACGACCAGACCGTCCTTGCTGGCGCCGAGGATTTCACCCGGTGCGCCCTTCCCTTCAGCCAGGCTCGCGGCCAGCACTTTCAGCGCTTCGCCGTTCAACGTGCTGTGAGTGATCGGCCAAGGGTTGAAGGCACGGACCAGACGCTCAAGCTCAACCGCCGGACGAGCCCAGTCAATGCGGGCTTCATCCTTGTTCAATTTGTGCGCGTAAGTGGCGAGGCTGTCGTCTTGCACTTCGCCTTCCAGCGTTCCGGCAGCGAGGCCGGCGATCGCCTGAATGACGGCGGGCGGCCCCATTTCGGCCAGACGGTCGTGCAGACTGCCACCGGTGTCTTCGGCGCTGATCGGCGTGGTGACTTTGAGCAGCATCGGCCCGGTGTCGAGGCCGGCTTCCATGCGCATCACGGTCACACCGCTTTCAGCGTCGCCCGCTTCGACGGCGCGCTGGATCGGTGCCGCACCGCGCCAGCGTGGCAGCAGCGAGGCGTGGCTGTTGATGCAGCCCAGGCGCGGGATATCCAGCACCACTTGCGGCAGGATCAGGCCGTAGGCGACCACCACCATCAAGTCCGGCTTCAGCGCGGTCAGTTCGGCCTGAGCCTCTTCGTTGCGCAACGTGGGTGGTTGCAGCACCGCAATGTTGTTCTCCAGAGCAAGCTGTTTGACCGGGCTCGGCATCAGCTTCTGCCCACGACCTGCCGGGCGGTCCGGTTGGGTGTAGACGGCGACGATCTCGTAAGGGCTGTCGAGCAGGGCCTTGAGGTGTTCGGCGGCGAATTCCGGGGTGCCGGCAAAGACGATGCGCAGTGGCTCAGTCATTCATGAAGTCTCTTGAAAAGAAAAAGGCTTGCCGCAGCAAGCCTTTGAAGATGGGCATCAGGCGTTCTGGCGATGGAGCTTTTCCAGTTTCTTCTTGATGCGGTCGCGTTTGAGCGTGGACAGGTAATCGACGAACAATTTGCCATTGAGGTGGTCGCATTCGTGCTGGATGCACACGGCGAGCAGATCTTCGGCGATCAGTTCGTAAGGCTGGCCGTCGCGGTCCAGAGCCTTGACCTTGACCCGTTGCGGGCGATCGACGTTTTCGTAGAAGCCCGGTACCGAAAGGCAGCCTTCCTGGTACTGGCCCATGTCGTCGGTCAGCGGTTCGAGCTCGGGGTTGATGAACACTCGCGGTTCGGTGCGGTCTTCGGAGAGGTCCATCACGACGATACGTTTGTGCACGTTGACCTGGGTCGCGGCGAGGCCGATGCCCGGTGCTTCATACATTGTTTCAAACATGTCATCGACCAACTGACGCACTTCGTCGTCCACTACGGCCACCGGTTTGGCGATAGTGCGCAGGCGCGGGTCAGGGAATTCGAGGATGTTCAAAATGGCCATAAGCTTGATGACTGCACGTGTGAAGTAAGGTCGGGTCGATGGCCTGGCGGGTCCGAAGATGCAGGCTACCGTTGTAAAACGTAGCTCCCTTCTTTCGATAAGCAAGCCGGGAGCGAGCCACTGACGGCTCTGGCGTTTCACGCGAACGTACATAATAAAGGGATTCACCGCATGAGGAAATCACTACTCGCCCTGCTGCTTCTGGCGTCGGCCGGTTTGGCGCACGGGCAAGTGCAACTCAAGGAAGGTTTTCCACAGCAATACACCGTCGTAGCGGGCGACACGCTCTGGGGGATCTCGGGGAAATTCCTTCGCGAACCGTGGCAGTGGCCCGAGCTCTGGCAAGCCAATCCGCAGATCGAAAACCCTAACCTCATCTACCCCGGCGACTCGCTGTCGCTGGTCTACGTCAACGGCGAGCCACGCCTGACCCTTAATCGCGGCGCCTCCCGAGGCACCATCAAGCTATCGCCACGCGTGCGCAGTAGCCCGGTGGCCGAGGCGATCCCGAGCATTCCGCTGAAATCGATCAACAGCTTTCTGCTGAGCAACCGTATCGTCGACAACGCCGAGGACTTCGACAAGGCGCCTTACATCGTGGCCGGTGATGCCGAACGGGTCCTCAGCGGCATCGGTGACCGCATCTTCGCCCGCGGCCACTTCGACCCGGCGCAACCGGTCTACGGCATCTTCCGTCAGGGCAAGGTCTACACCGATCCGCAGACCCAGGAGTTTTTGGGGATCAACGCCGATGACATTGGTGGAGGCGAAATCGTCGCTACCGAAGGCGACGTCGCCACCCTGGCACTACAACGCACCACCCAGGAAGTGCGCCTCGGCGACCGTTTATTCAGCGGCGAAGAGCGCTCGATCAACTCGACCTTCATGCCCAGTGCGCCGAAAACCGACATCAACGGCTTGATCATCGATGTGCCGCGTGGCGTGACGCAGATTGGTGCGTTGGACGTGGTCACGCTGAACAAGGGCCAGCGCGATGGTCTGGCCGAGGGCAATGTATTGGTGGTGATGAAAACCGGCGAAACCGTGCGGGATCGCATCACCGGCCAGCCGCTGAAAATACCCGATGAACGCGCCGGCCTGCTGATGGTTTTCCGCACCTACGACAAGCTCAGCTACGGACTGGTGCTGAACGCATCACGATCCCTGGCGGTAATGGACAAGGTGCGAAATCCGTAGTGTGCTTCACAAGTTACCAACAGAGTTATCCACAGCTTATTCCCGTTTGTACGGGTGCTCATAACGATCAAGGATGATCCATGTCGATGCCTGCTGCTGCACCGGTTTCCCCTGCGGAACTGGAAGCTCGTCTACGTCTTCACCGTTTACCTGAACTTGGCCCGGCGCGTTTCAAGAAATTGCTGCAGGCCTTCGGTTCGGCGTCCAAAGCCATCAGCGCTCCGGCCAGCGCCTGGCGTGCGTTGGGCCTGCCACTGGCCTGTGCCGAGGCCCGGCGCAGTGCAGAAATCCGCGATGGCGCAAGCCACGCATTGGCTTGGCTAGAGCGTCCTGGCCAGCATTTGCTGATGTTTGACCAAGCCGATTACCCGGCGCTGCTGGCTGAAATCAGCGATGCACCGCCGCTGTTATTCGTGGCGGGTGATCCGGGTATTCTGGAAAAACCGCAACTGGCGATGGTGGGTAGCCGTCGTGCGTCACGACCGGGCATGGATACTGCCGCAGCATTTTCCCGCAGCCTGGCTAGCGCCGGTTTTGTCGTGACCAGCGGTCTGGCTCTCGGTATCGACGCCGCCGCGCATCAGGCGGCGCTGGACGTTGGCGGGCAGACGGTCGGCGTGCTTGGCACGGGTCTTGAAAAGTTTTATCCACAGCGCAATAGACGGCTCGCCGATGCAATGATTGCCTCGGGCAGCGCGGTACTTTCGGAGTTCCCGCTGGACGCCGGCCCGACCGCCAGCAACTTCCCCCGGCGCAACCGAATCATCAGTGGTTTGTCTCTCGGAGTGCTGGTGGTCGAGGCCAGTGTTGCCAGCGGTTCGTTGATCACCGCGAGGCTGGCGGCGGAACAGGGACGCGAGGTGTATGCGATTCCGGGATCGATCCATCACCCGGGCGCCAAGGGTTGCCACCAGTTGATCCGCGACGGTGCGGTGTTGGTGGAAACCATCGAACACATTCTTGAAGCCTTGCGCGGCTGGCAACAGCTGCCGTTATCCACAGAATCCGAGGTGGGAGTGGTGTCCCATCCTTTGCTGGCATTGCTCCACGCCGCACCTCAAACCAGTGAAATGCTGGCTGACGCCAGTGGCTGGGCCTTGCCCAAAGTGCTGGCGGCGTTGACGGAGCTGGAAATGGACGGCCGCGCCGTGTGTGAAAACGGCCGCTGGTTTGCGCGGGTGAGCTAGGTTTTATAAGGAAGATCGGTAAACTGCGCAGAGCCTTATTCTGGAGAGTTTATTCATGGTCAACAGTTGGCGTGTGCAACAAGCCGCGCAAGCAGTTCGCGCCGGGGCGGTGATTGCCTACCCAACCGAAGCTGTCTGGGGTCTGGGGTGCGACCCGTGGGACGAAGAGGCAGTGGAGCGTTTGCTGCTGATCAAGGGCCGGTCTGTGGATAAAGGCCTGATTTTGGTCGCTGACAACATCCGCCAGTTCGACTTCCTGTTCGAAGATTTCCCCGAGCTGTGGATGGACCGCATGGCCAGTACCTGGCCGGGGCCGAACACCTGGCTGGTGCCGCATCAGAATATGTTGCCGGAGTGGATCACCGGCGTGCATGAAACCGTGGCGCTGCGGGTCAGCGATCACCCGCAGGTGCGGGATTTGTGCGCACTGGTCGGACCGCTGGTGTCGACGTCCGCCAACCCGCAGGGCCGCCCGGCGGCGCGCACGCGGATTCGCGTGGAGCAGTATTTCCGTGGGCAGATTGACCTGGTGCTGGGTGGGAATCTGGGTGGGCGCAAGAACCCGAGCGTGATCCGGGATCTGGCGACGGGGCATGTTGTGCGCCCGGATTGAGACCTGGTCGTCCCCATCGCTGGCTTGCCAGCTCCCACAGGTTTCGGCGGTGAATACAAATATTGTGAACACCAGAAATCACTGTGGGAGCTGGCTTGCCAGCGATGAGGCCCCGGAAAACGCTGAAAATCCTAAGGCAACAAAATGACCGAGCCTGTCGTACGCCGCGCCGACAACTCGGTCTGAGCCTTCGCCGCTTCAGCCAATGGATAACGCTGGCTGATGTCCACAGTCAGCTTGCCGCTGATGATCATTTCAAATAGCTCGTCCGCCATCCGTTGCAGATTCTCAGCGTTGTTGGCATAGGTCCCCAGTGTCGGCCGGGTGACGTACAACGAACCTTTCCCCGCCAGAATCCCCAAATTCACCCCGTCCACCGCACCCGACGCATTGCCGAAACTCACCACCAACCCACGCGGTGCCGCGCTATCGAGGGAGGTCAACCAAGTGTCCTTGCCGACGCCGTCGTACACCACCGGGACTTTTTTGCCGTCAGTCAATTCCAGTACACGTTGTGCGACATTTTCATGGCTGTAGTCGATGGTCGCCCATGCGCCATTGGCCTTGGCCAGCGCGGCTTTCTCCGCTGAGCTCACCGTACCGATCAGTTTGACGTCCAAGGCCTTGGCCCATTGGCAGGCCAGGGAACCGACGCCACCGGCCGCAGCGTGGAACAGGATGGTTTCGCCACCCTTGAGTTCATAGGTCTGACGCAGCAAGTACTGCACGGTGAGACCCTTGAGCATCACTCCAGCGGCCGTTTCGAAGCTGATGGCGTCCGGCAGATGCACCAGGTTAGCCTCGGGCAACACGTGAACGTCGCTGTAGGCACCCAACGGACCGCTGCCATAAGCTACGCGATCACCAACCTTGAACCGCGTGACTTCGCTGCCGACCGCCTCGACCACGCCTGCTCCTTCCGATCCCACGCCCGATGGCAGGGACGGTGGCGGATAAAGACCGCTGCGGTAGTACGTGTCGATGAAGTTCAGACCGATGGCCTTGTTGCTCACGCGCACCTGCTGCGGGCCGGGCTCGGCGGGTTGGTAATCCACATACTCGAGTACTTCGGGGCCGCCATGGGCGCGGAACTGAATACGCTTTGCCATCTGCCTTCTCCTTGATTCGTCGATACGAAGCGCCCTATCGAACTCCTAACCTTGACCTTCGTCAACTGCGACGAGTGCATCGGCGGTGGTATGCTACGCGCCCATTTGCGCAGGCTGAGCTCCGATGGAGCGCCGCGTTGTTTTGCCCGATTCAAGGTGATGACATGACGACCCGCACCGAGGCCGTAAAAGCCTATCTGCTCGACCTGCAAGACCGCATTTGTGCTGCCCTGGAAGCCGAAGACGGTGGTACGCGCTTCGTCGAAGACGCCTGGACCCGGCCTGCCGGCGGTGGCGGCCGTACGCGGGTGATTGAAAACGGCACGGTCATCGAAAAGGGCGGCGTCAACTTTTCCCACGTCTTCGGCAGCGGTCTGCCACCGTCCGCCAGCGCCCATCGGCCGGAACTGGCCGGGCGCGGCTTCGAAGCCCTCGGCGTGTCGCTGGTGATCCACCCGCACAACCCGCACGTACCGACCTCCCACGCCAACGTGCGTTTTTTCATCGCCGAGAAAGAAGGTGAAGAACCGGTCTGGTGGTTCGGCGGCGGTTTCGACCTGACCCCTTATTACGGCAATGAAGAAGACTGCGTGCACTGGCACCGCGTCGCCGAGCAGGCCTGCGCGCCGTTTGGCCCGGACGTCTACTCGCGGTACAAGGCTTGGTGCGACAGCTATTTCCACATCAAGCATCGCCACGAGCCACGGGGCATCGGCGGCCTGTTTTTCGATGATCTGAACGAGTGGGACTTCGACACCAGTTTCGCCTTCATGCGCGCCATCGGCGACGCGTACATCGAGGCGTATCTGCCGATCGTGCAGCGGCGCAAGAACGATGCGTTCACTGCCAAGCAGCGCGAGTTTCAGGAATTCCGCCGTGGGCGTTACGTCGAGTTCAACCTGGTTTACGACCGTGGCACCTTGTTCGGCCTGCAATCGGGCGGGCGTACCGAGTCGATTCTGATGTCACTGCCGCCACAAGTGCGCTGGGGTTACGACTGGAAAGCCGAGCCTGGCAGCGAAGAAGCACGCCTGACCGAGTATTTCCTGCAAGACCGCGATTGGTTGGCCAAGGGTTGAGAATTGTTTTGCCGGGGATGGCGCCAATATGGCGGCCTCCGGCAGCTCCTACAGGTGAGGTTTAGATGGACCGTTACGTCGTATTCGGTAACCCGATTGGCCACAGCAAATCGCCGTTGATTCATCGCCTGTTTGCCGAGCAGACCGCGCAGAAACTCGACTACAGCACTTCACTGGCACCTCTTGACGACTTTTCCGGCTGTGCCCGGGCGTTTTTCCTCGAAGGTCGCGGGGCGAATGTGACGGTGCCGTTCAAGGAAGAGGCCTATCGCCTGGCCGACACCCTGACTGCAAGGGCGCAACGGGCTGGCGCGGTGAACACCCTGAGCAAGCTCGAAGACGGCACGTTGTTGGGTGATAACACCGACGGTGCCGGTCTGGTGCGGGACCTGACGGTTAACGCCGGTTTCAGCCTCAAGGGCAAACGCATACTGCTGCTCGGTGCTGGCGGCGCGGTGCGCGGTGCGCTCGAACCGTTGCTGGCCGAGCAACCGGCGTCGGTGGTCATCGCCAACCGCACGGTGGACAAGGCCGAGTTGCTGGCGGAATTGTTCTGCGATCTGGGACCGGTATCGGCCAGCGGTTACGACTGGTTGCAGGAGTCGGTGGACCTGATCATCAATGCGACGTCCGCCAGTTTGTCGGGCGATGTGCCGCCGATTGCCACCAGCCTGATCGAACCGGGCAAAACGGTGTGCTACGACATGATGTACGGCAAGGAGCCGACTTCATTCTGCCGCTGGGCCAGCGAGAATGGTGCAGCAGTGGCGATGGACGGCTTGGGAATGCTTGCCGAACAAGCGGCAGAGGCGTTTTTCCTGTGGCGCGGTGTGCGCCCGGATACGGCACCGGTACTGGCCGAACTGCGTCGGCAGTTGGCGCTGTAGGCTTTTTTGTGGCGAGGGAGCTTGCTCCCGCTCGGGTGCGCAGCGCCCGCAGATTTTTAGGGCTGCTGCGCAGCCCAGCGGGAGCGAGCTCGCCACAGGGTTAGGCATATATCCCGCAGTGTGGTGTTTCAGTCCTCAAACCGAATCGGGCATTTCTCCGCCCCTTCGAGCTTGCGCAATTCCTCTACCACCTGCGGCCTCGCCCGGCGCAGGGTCAAACTGCGATTCTGGCGCAACAACCGCCGCGCTTCCTGATGCAGCATTTCAACCCCTGAATAGTCGATGAAGTTGATCTGCTGCGCCTCGATCACCACCCGCGCACCGTGCATCCGTTGCAGGCGCACTTGCAGGTAATGGCTGGCGCCGAAAAAGATCGACCCGCCGACCCGCAGGATGTCGTCATCGCCGTCGCGCACATGCTGAACCCGCGGTTGCGAGGTGCGCTTGAGGTAGAAGAACAGCGAGGCCAGCACGCCGGCGTAGATAGCGGTCTGCAACTCCAGCAGCAGCGTGGCTACACACGTCAGGGCCATGACCAGGAATTCGGCGCGGCTGACCCGCAGCAACGCGCGAATTGCGCGATGATCTACCAAGCCCCAGGCGATCAACAAAATGCTGCCAGCCATGGCCGGGATCGGAATGTGTGCGATCAGCTGCGCACCGAAAATCGCGAACAGCGCCACCCACAAGGCCGAAAAAATCCCCGCCAATGGCGAGCAGGCGCCCGCGTCGTAACTCAGGCCCGAACGGGTGAAGGAGCCGGCTGACAGCGACCCGGAAAAAAACGCACCGACAATGTTGGACAAGCCCTGGGCTCGGACTTCCTGATTGGCATCGAGCAACTGTTGTGACCGCGCCGACAAGGAACGGGCAATCGACAGGCTGGTCACCAGCCCGAGCATGCCGACCGCCACGGCACTGGGCAGCAGGCGCAGGATCGTGTCGAGGTCCAGCGGCAGCGGGCTGAAGGGTGGCAACTTGCCGGCGAACGCGCTGACCAATTGCACGTGCCCGAACATCGAGGGCCACAGCCAGACCAGTAATGCGCCCAGCACCAAAGTCATCAACAGAGTTGGCCAGCGGGGCAACATCAGTTTCAGGATCACGCCGACCACGACGGTGGCGAGGCCCAATATCAGCGAAGGTTTGTCCACCTCGCCAAGGTGTTGGAACAGGGTAATGAAACTGTCCAACGCGGTGGCCTGGCTGGGCAAATCCAGACCCAGCAGGTTCGGCAGTTGGCCGATGGCAATCACCACCGCCGCACCGAGGGTGAAGCCGAGCACCACTGAATGAGAAACGAAATTCACCAGCGCGCCAAAGCGCAGCAGCCCCAGCAACCACTGGAAAATCCCGGCCAGCAACGTCAGCAGCAGGATCAAGGTGACGTAGTCCTGTGTCGCCGGAACGGCCAGGGGACTGACGCTGGCGTACAGGACAATCGAAATCGCGGCTGTAGGACCGCAGATCAAATGCCACGACGAGCCCCACAGACAAGCGATCAACACCGGAATGATCGCCGCGTATAAGCCGTACTCGGGTGGGAGACCGGCAATCAGCGCGTAGGCAATGGATTGCGGCAACGCGAGAATCGCGCCACTGAGGCCGACGATCAGGTCCCGCCCGACACTGGCGCGGGTTTGCCGTGGTAACCATGTAAGGAACGGGAAGAGTGAATGGCGGCTGGGAAAGGCCATGGGTCCTCTCGGGCAGGATTTTGGCGCAAGGGTAGCAGGACGAAGCCAGCATTGTGTCCAGGGAGCTTGCTGTAATGAGCGAGCCTGGTGTGTTGAGGAGGCTTTGTGTGGCGAGGGAGCTTGCTCCCGCTGGAGTGCGTAGCGCTCCCAATCCGTTCAACGCGGTTTGCCAGCCTTACCGAGTTATCCGGATTTACGTCTGCTAAGCAGTCGAGCGGGAGCAAGCTCCCTCGCCACAGGTAATCATTACCGTCCCTCAGGTAATCATTACAACTTGGCTTTCACCGCAGGCAACGCATCCTTGCCGTCCACGGTCTTCACGCCGTCCAGCCATTTATCCAGCACCGCCGGGTTGGCCTTGATCCACGCCTTGGCCGCATCGGCATTGCTGACTTTCTTGTTCACCACCTCGGCCATGATGCTGTTCTCCATGTCCTGGGTGAAGCTCAGGTTGGTCAGCAGCTTGCCAACGTTCGGGCAGGCCTGTGCATAACCTTTGCGGGTCAGGGTGTAAACGCTGCCGGTGTCGCCGAAGTATTTCTCGCCGCCCTTCAGATAATGCATTTTCAGCTGTACGTTCATTGGGTGCGGGGTCCAGCCGAGGAAGGTGACGAATTTCTGCTTTTTCACCGCGCGGGACACTTCCGCCAGCATCGCCTGCTCGCTGGATTCCACCAGTTTCCACTGCCCCATGTCGAAATCGTTTTTCTTGATGATCTCTTGCAGCGAGATGTTCGCCGGTGCACCGGAGCCGATGCCGTAGATCTTGTGCTCGAACTTGTCGGCGAACTTGTTCAGGTCGGCAAAGTTATGCACACCCGCGTCCCACACGTAGTCCGGAACCGCAAGGGTGAACTCGGTGCCATCGAGGTTCTTCGCCAGTTGCGTAACGTCGCCCGTGGCCACGAACTTGTCGTAGAAACCCTGTTGCGCCGGCATCCAGTTACCCAGGAATACATCGACCTGGCCATCCTTCAACCCGCCAAAGGTGATCGGCACCGCGAGGGTGTCGACCTTGGCCTTGTAGCCCATGCCGTCCAGCAGAAACCCGGTGATGGCGTTGGTCGCGGCGATGTCGCTCCAGCCCGGATCGGCCATTTTCACCGTTTCGCAGTTCTGATCGGCATACGCCGACGTGCTGCCCAGAGCCAATAGCCCGACCGTCAGTACTGTGGATAACCTTTGCATGAACTTCCCCTTAACATTATTGGTTTTGGCAGGGTTGTGGATAACGTGCTTTACGCTCCAGGTCATCGAGGTCGATGTGGTTGCGCATGTATTGCTGACTGGCGTCCACCAGCGGCTGGTGATCCCAGCTCTTCAGCTTGCCGATGGTCAGGGCATCGGCGACGAAGCGTCGGCGCCGCTGGCTCGCGAGCACCTGTTGATGGATCGCTGGAATGTCCCATTTGGCCCGCGCCTCGGCGAGAAAATCGTCGAATAGCCGACGATGTTGCGGCGACTGGCTGAGTTCTTCCAGTTCGCGCGGGTCATTGTGTACATCGAAGAGTAGGCAAGGGTCGTCTTCGCTGTAGATGAATTTGTAAGCGCCACGGCGAATCATCATCAACGGGCTGATAGTGCCTTCAGCCATATATTCGCCGAACACTTCGTCGTGACCGCCCTGCCCTTGCAGATGCGGCACCAGCGAACGGCCGTCGAGTGGCAGGCCCGGCTCAAGGGAGCCGCCCGCCAGTTCCACAAAGGTCGGCAACAGGTCCGCGGTGGAGACCGAAGCGCTGACCCGGCCAGCGCCAAATTGTCCTGGCGCACTTATCAACAGGGGAACCCGCGCTGCCATTTCATACCAATGCATTTTGTACCAGAGCCCACGTTCGCCGAGCATGTCGCCGTGGTCGCCGGAGAACACGATGATGGTGTCATCGATCAGCCCGGTATCTTCGAGTGTTTGCAGAAGTTTGCCGACGTTGCTATCGATATAGCTGCAAGCTCCGAAATAAGCGCGGCGCGCATCACGAATCTTATCCACAGGCAGCGGTTTATCCCAAAGGTCATAAACCTTGAGCAGGCGCTGGGAATGCGGATCCAGGTCGTGCTGGTTTGGCGTTGTAGGCAAAGGGATATCGGCATCGTCGTACATGTCCCAGAAAGCCTTGGGAATGGTGTACGGGTCGTGTGGGTGAGTCATCGAAACGGTCAGGCAGAACGGCTGGTCGCCATCCTCGCGAATGTGATCGAACAGGTATTGCTGGGCCTTGAACACCACCTCTTCGTCGAAATCCAGTTGATTGGTGCGCACGCACGGTCCGGCTTGCAACACCGATGACATGTTGTGGTACCAGGTCGGGCGCACATCCGGCTCATCCCAGTTCACCGCCCAGCCATAGTCGGCCGGGTAGATGTCGCTGGTCAGGCGTTCTTCATAGCCGTGTAACTGGTCAGGGCCGCAGAAATGCATCTTGCCCGACAGCGCGGTGCGGTAACCGAGGCGTCGCAGGTAATGGGCATAAGTCGGCACGTCGGCAGGGAAATCGGCTGCGTTGTCGTAGGCGCCGATCTTGCTCGGCAACTGGCCGCTGACCAGGGTAAAGCGCGACGGCGCGCACAGTGGACTGTTGCAATAAGCGGCGTCGAACACCACGCCTTGGGCGGCGAGGCGACTGAGATTCGGGAGTTTGATCGGCGAAGAACCGTAGAACGGCAACATTGGCGCGGCCATCTGATCGGCCATGATGAAAAGAATATTCTTGCGCTTCATGTGATCGCGGCATTCCATAGTGAATATTTATGCGAGAGTGCTGCGATTGAGCATGGATTCCGCACAGTTTGCGGTAAAGCCCATGCGCGGCAATGACTAGGATAAGCACAGCTTATGTATGACGCCCTCGGTGACCTGTCCCTGGATTTGCTTCGCGCCTTTGAAGCTGCCGCCCGCCAACGCAGCTTCACTGCGGCAGCCGTTGAGTTGGGCACGACGCAACCGGCCATCAGCCAGCAGATCAAACGGCTGGAAGAACAGTTGGCGACACGATTGTTCGACCGAATCTATCGCGGCATCGAATTGACCGAGGCCGGAATGATCCTTTTCGAGCAGGTTCAGCTCGGTTTGCAGAACATCGACGCCGGTTTGAGTGCGATTAGTGCACAGCAACAGCATGAGGTGCTGCAAGTCGCTACCGACTTTGCCTTCGCCGCCTATTGGCTGATGCCGCGCCTGCATCGCTTTCATGCGGCCAATCCGCAAGTGGATGTCAGCCTGGTCACCAGCGAGCGCAGCCACAACATGCTGCGGACCGATATCGACGTGGCCGTATTGTTCGGTGATGGCCGCTTCAAGCAGGGGGAAAGTCATTGGTTGTTCAGCGAAGAAGTGTTCCCGGTTTGCAGCCCACAGTTATTGAGCGAGCGTCCCCTGCCCTTGCCTGCCAAAGCTTTACTGGAGCTGCCACTGCTGCACCTGCGCGGGGAGAACAGCAGTAACTGGTTCGACTGGAGTGGCGTGTTTCGCGAGTTGGGAATCACGTCGCCCCCGGCTCCGGGCCAGTTGCGCTTCGATAATTACACCTTGTTGATTCAGGCCGCGATTGGTGGTCAGGGCGTGGCCATCGGTTGGCGGCACCTTGTGGATAACTTGCTGGCGCAAGGTTTGTTGTGTCGACCGATTGCTGAAACGGTGATTTCCCGGCTCGGTTATTACGTGGTTTTGCCCCAGCGCAAACGGCGTGGCGCGTTGATTCAGCAATTTGTTGATTGGTTGATGGCGGAGCAGGCCAGCAGTGCGCAATCGGTGACGGGGTTGTCGTTTCCTTCGATTGCGGTTTGAAAGGTCAAAAGATCGTCCGAACGCGGCCCGAGCCTTCGGCAGCTCCTACAGGGATGCGATCTTTTACTGGTTATGAAGTCGCAACAAAATTCACATGCTCACCGACATGCAGGTTGAGATGCAGCTCATCAGCGATCCCCACCGCCGTGCGAGCCAGACGCGCGAGCGGCTCGGCCAGCCCCGGCTCAAGGTTGCCGCCGATCTGACTGAAATGCTCAATGGTCAATCCCGGCACTCCACGCGGGGCGTTCACCATCGTCCAGTGCAAGGCACTGCTTTGCAGCGCTTCGCGAATTTCTTCGGCAGCGTGACGTTGCAACCCGTCCTCAATCTCTGGATCGTCCAGGACCTCGAAATCCCCCACCAGAAACAACCGTGCGATACCCGCCGCTTGCATGCCTTCAATCAACGCGTCCACCGCCAGCACCTGCTCGACCGGGCCGGGGATGATGGTTTTTTCCACGTACTCACTGTTGAATGGCAACCCTGGTGCGTCCAGCAAACAAATGACTGCCGAGCTGCCGGCTACGCTTTGCTTCACCCGCTCAGCCTCGAACAGGTCGCCGGTCTTGGTGCGCAAACCCGGACGCGGCGCCAATGCCGTCAAGTCATCGAGAATGGCGATTACTTCATGTTGGCGCCGAAGCATTTCAGCCATCAGCGCACTGCCCAGGCTACTCATGGCACCATAAAGCACCACTTTCACCACCGGCGTTTCGGCGTTTTTCATGGCTGAACTCCCTTGTTTTCATGCGTATATGTCGTGTGACATGCACGGAACGATAAGGGTTCGACTGAGTTTTAGAGGGATTCACATGCACCGGATCAAGGGCTATCACGCTCATGTCTATTTCGATGCCAGCACGATTGATCAGGCGCGGGCGCTGTGTGAGCAAGCGGCGCAGTTGTTCCCGCTGAAGATGGGCCGCGTTCATGAGCGACCGGTCGGGCCACACCCGGACTGGAGCTGCCAACTGGCCTTCGGCCCGGAGCTGATCGGCGACGTGCTGCCGTGGCTGGCGCTCAACCGCAAGGGTTTGGTGGTGTTCCTGCACCCGGATACCGGCGACGATTTGCTCGACCACAGCGAGCACGCGATCTGGATGGGCGCGGTTCGACCGTTGAACCTGTCTATTTTTGATCAGATGGTTTCTTCGGCCTCGCCGGGCAAGTGCTCGTCCAGGTGCAGCCACGGCAAGCGGCTGTCGGTCCAGATGTGGCGCTCGGCGGGTGCCTGTTCGGGGTGATCGAGGGTGGCGACGGTGACGTCGATACTTTCAGGGCTCAGATCTGTCACCAGCGCCAGTTGCGCCCCACAGTGACCGCAGAAATATCGTGCGCAGGTTGACGAAGAGTCGTACCGCGCCGGTGTCCCGGCCAGCCATTGAAAGGCGATTGCCGGGACGGTGATCCAGGTGGTCACGATCCCGCCGCTGACTCGCCGGCAAATCGAGCAATGGCAGTGGGCAATGTCGTGCAAGGGTCCGCTGAATTGATAGCGCAGTTGCCCGCAGTGGCAGCCGCCTGTATGAAATTTGACCATGCCCATTCCTCCTGATGCGTATGCCCCTGTAGGAGCTGCCGAAGGCTGCGATCTTTTGACTTTGATTTTTAGAAGCAAGATCAAAAGATCGCAGCCTTCGGCAGCTCCTACAGGGATCCGTGCCGCGACGCCAATCCGATGTGCGCTAGCTTGTGCGCGAAGACCTCAACTCGCTCCGACGACCGGTCGCACATCCGGTCAATGCTTTCACCAGCGAAAGCTGGCTGAAAGCTTCCCCGATTAGGATCGCCCTCACTGCCGGCAACAGACCGGTTGGCCAATGCCAGCGTTTTATCGCTCGCACAGCCCATTTAACAACAACAATGGTGATTCTGATGTCCTCTACTACCCGCCGCTACGCTGCAACTCCGCCCGTACGCCTCGTGCTTCCCGTTCTGCGCTGATCCCGCCCGATCCGCCCATTCCCTAGCCGCGCTACGCCTGGAGTATTCCCATGCTGACTTTCCTTGGCTTCGCCATGGTCATCACGTTCATGTTCCTGATCATGACCAAGCGCCTGTCCGCGCTGATCGCCCTGATCATCATCCCGATCATCTTCGCCCTGTTCGGCGGCTTCGGTCCGAAAATCGGCCCGATGATGCTCGAAGGCATCACCAAACTTGCGCCGACCGGCGTGATGCTGATGTTCGCCATTCTGTACTTTGCCCTGATGATTGACTCCGGCCTGTTCGACCCGGCTGTGCGCAAGATCCTCAAAATGGTCAAGGGCGACCCGCTGAAAGTCTCGGTCGGCACCGCCGTACTGGCGCTCGTCGTGTCCCTCGATGGTGACGGCGCCACCACTTACATGATCTGCGTGGCCGCCATGCTGCCGCTCTACAGCCGCATCGGCATGAGCCCGCGGATCATGGCCGGCCTGATCATCCTCGCCGGTGGCGTGATGAACATGACCCCATGGGGTGGCCCGACCGCCCGTGCCGCCAGTGCGCTGCATGTGGACCCGTCGCACATTTTCGTGCCGATGATTCCGGCGATGGCGGCCGGTGTCGTGGCAATCCTGGCCATCGCTTACTTCTACGGCAAACGTGAACGTGCGCGCCTCGGTGAACTGCACCTGGTGGGCGACGAGATCGATCACAGTGAAATCAGCGTGTCGCAGTTCCCGGACGCTCGTCGTCCGAAACTGATCTGGTTCAACGGCGCCCTGACCCTGGGCCTGATGTGCACCCTGATCGCCGGCCTGTTGCCGCTGCCGGTGCTGTTCATGGTGGCTTTCAGTATTGCGATGATCGTCAACTACCCATGCCTGCAACAGCAGAAAGATCGCGTCGCGGCCCACGCCGGTAGCGTGCTGGCGGTTGTCGGACTAATCTTTGCCGCGGGCATCTTCACCGGTATCCTGTCGGGCACCGGCATGGTCGATGCCATGTCGAAAAGCCTGTTGGCAGTGATTCCGGATTTCCTTGGCCCGTACCTGGCCGTGATCACGGCGTTGGTGAGCATGCCGTTCACCTTCTTCATGTCCAACGATGCATTTTATTACGGCGTGTTACCGGTACTTGCCGAAGCCGCCAGCCACTACGGTATAACCGCGGTGGAAATGGCACGTGCCTCGATCGTCGGTCAGCCCGTCCACTTGTTGAGCCCGCTGGTACCCTCGACTTACCTGTTGGTGGCCCTGGCCGGTATTGATTTTGGTGATCACCAGCGCTTCACCCTGAAATGGGCAGTGCTGGTTTGCATGTGCATACTGGTTGCTGCATTGCTGATGGGGATTTTTCCGCTGTTCAGCACTCTATAAGCCCAAGACTCGCCACTTCGGGTCCCGGCTTCGCGGTTTGAAGCCCGGACCCGTTGTGGTTTAACACTCGCTCAAAGGAATACACATGGAATGGCTGACCAACCCTGAAATCTGGGTTGCCTTCTTTACCCTGACCGCCCTGGAAATCGTCCTGGGTATCGATAACATCATCATGATTTCGATCCTGGTCAGCCGCATGCCCAAGCACATGCAACAGCGCACCCGGATTTTCGGCCTGGCGCTGGCCATGGTCACGCGGATTCTGTTGCTGCTGTCGATCACCTGGGTCATGCGCCTCACCGCCGACCTGTTCGAAGTGTTCGGCCAGGGTATCTCCGGGCGGGACCTGATCCTGTTCTTCGGTGGTCTGTTCCTGCTGTGGAAGAGCTCGCAAGAGATGTACCACGCGCTGGAAGGTGAAGACGAAAGCGACGACGAGCCAAACCTCAAGGGCGGCAACTTCCTCTACACCATCATCCAGATCGCGATCATCGACATCGTGTTCTCGCTGGACTCGGTGATCACCGCCGTCGGCATGGTCTCCCACGTACCGGTCATGGTCGCGGCGATCGTTGTTGCGGTACTGGTGATGATGCTGGCCTCGGGCACGATCAGCGCGTTCATCGACAAGCACCCTTCGCTGAAGATGCTGGCGCTGTCGTTCCTGTTGATCGTCGGTATGGTGCTGATTGCCGAATCCCTGGACGTGCATGTGCCAAAAGGCTACGTCTACTTCGCCATGGCGTTCTCGCTGGCAGTGGAAGCGATCAACATCAAGATGCGCACCGCGATGGCGAGAAAGAAGAAGCAGCAGGATCCGGTGAAACTGCGCAAGGATATTCCGGGGCAGTAACCCTGTAGTACGCAATACCCTGTGGGAGCGAGCCTGCTCGCGATAGCGGTCCATCATTCAACATCAATGTTGACTGTGTGGGCCTCATCGCGAGCAAGCTCGCTCCCACAGTTGTTTCAGGTGGCTGGAAGACCTGGTTTTCATGACAGTTTTGTTTCAATCACTTCTTTAGCTATGCGATGCTGGCGCCCAGACCGTTAGCCAACTACAGCTTAAGTACAGAACGTAGAACGTCGCGCGGCACCGTTAACTTGCTCCTTTGGGGCGCTACCACCACAGGGGGCCAGTATGCTCACCCTGCTCAATCTGCTCTCAGCCGTGGCCTTGCTGATCTGGGGCACGCACATCGTCCGAACCGGCATCTTGCGGGTCTACGGCTCCAACCTGCGCCACGTCATCGGCCAGAACATGTCCAAGCGCTGGCTGGCGTTTATCGCGGGGATTGTCGTGACCGCGATGGTCCAGAGCAGTAATGCCACGGCAATGCTCGTCACCTCGTTTGTCGGTCAGGGGCTGATGGCGCTGACCCCCGCCCTGGCAACCATGCTCGGGGCCGATGTCGGTACGGCGCTGATGGCGCGAGTGCTGACTTTCGACCTGTCCTGGCTGTCGCCACTGCTGATCTTTGTCGGGGTGATTTTCTTCCTGTCGCGCAAACAGACGCGACTCGGGCAAATGGGTCGCGTCAGCATCGGCCTGGGGTTGATCATTCTGGCGCTGCAATTGATCGTCGAAGCCGCTGCGCCGATCACCCACGCCCAAGGGGTGAAGGTGATTTTCGCCTCGCTGACCGGCGATATTTTGCTCGACGCCCTGGTTGGCGCTCTGTTCGCGATGATTTCCTACTCCAGCCTGGCGGCGGTCCTGCTGACCGCGACCCTGGCCGGCGCCAGCGTGATCAGCCTGCCGGTGGCCATCGGCCTGGTGATCGGCGCCAACATCGGCAGCGGCATTCTGGCGTTCCTCAGCACCAGCATGCAGAACGCCGCCGGCCGCCAGGTGGCGCTGGGCAGCCTGTTGTACAAACTGATTGGCCTGCTGCTGATCATTCCGGTGCTCGACCCGTTGGTGCACTGGATCGACAGCCTCGACTTCAGTCCACAGGAAATGGTCATCGGCTTTCACCTGCTCTACAACACCGCACGCTGCCTGATCCTGCTGCCCAGCGTCGGGCCGATGGCCAAGTTCTGCGCATGGATACTGCCGGAGCGCCCACAAACCAACGGCATGGCCAAACCCCGGCACCTTGATCCGACGGCGTTGGTCACGCCAAGCCTGGCGCTGGCCAACGCCGCCCGGGAAACCCTGCGCATGGGCGATCTGATCGACAACATGCTGGAGGCCATGCTCGACGTGCTGCACGGCAAGCAGACCGCCGTGACCCAGGAAATGCGGCGTCTGACCGATGATGTCGAGGCGCTCTACAGCGCGATCAAGCTGTATCTGGCGCAAATGCCACGGGAAGACCTCAGTGACCAGGACAGCCGACGCTGGGCGGAAATCATCGAACTGGCGATCAACCTCAAACTCGCCAGCGACTTGATCGAACGCATGCTGCGCAAGGTGCAGCAGCAGAAAACCTCGCAGCGCCGGTCGTTTTCCGAGGTGGGCCTGGAAGAGTTGGCCGGGTTGCACAGCCAGTTGATCTCCAACCTGCGACTGGGTTTGTCGGTGTTCCTCAGCGCCGACAGGGAAAGTGCCCGCCAATTGCTGCGTGAGAAACGTCGCTTTCGTGCACAGGAGCGCCGCCTGGCCCACGCTCATGTCAGCCGCTTGCAACGTAAGATCGTGCAAAGTATCGAGACCAGTTCTGTGCACCTGGAGCTGATCGCCGACATGAAGCGTCTGAATTCACTGTTTTGCAGCAGTGCCTACGTGGTATTGGAAACGTCCGACACCGGCGCGCTGGCTGTGGACGATTTGGCTGACATCACGCATTCGCCTTGAACGTCTGGCACGCTGGTCAGTCAGTAACTTTGATTCAGCCTCAAGGCCGTCATCGCTAGCAAGCTCGCTCCCACAGGTTTCGAGTTGATCACAATGGTTGGATCAACCTGGATTCTGTGGGATCGAACTTGCTCGCGATGGCGGACGTAAGGACGAAACGGATCTCCGATTGGTTGCCGGGAAGCTCGTTATGCGTTGTCTGTTATTCGCCTGTTTGTTGCTTGGCTCACTTCCTTCGTTTGCCCTGGACCGCTTCCAGGTCGAGGGCTACACGCTGCGCAACGGTTTGCAATTGCTGCTCAAGCCCGGTACCGAACGCGGCCACGTGGCGATCCGGCTGGTGGTCGGGGTGGGTCTGGATGATTTCAGTTGCGCCGATAAAGAGCTGCCACACCTGCTCGAGCATTTGCTGTTCAGCGGCATCGACGCCAGCGGTGAAGGTGGCCTGGAAGAACGCATGCAGGAGCTGGGTGGCGAATGGAACGCCTTCACCAGCAACGCCGACACCACGTTCGTGATCGAAGCCCCGGCGAAAAACCAGCGCAAGGTGCTTGATTTGCTGCTTGCGCTGCTGACCCAGACCCATTTCGATGACGACGCCATTAACGCCGCCAAGCAAGTAGTCGAGCGTGAAGACGGCGGTCACTACACGCATCTGCAACGCTGGCTGGATCGCCAGGACCTGGGCAATACCGCCAGTAAACAACTGGCCGTGGAGCTGGGCCTCAAATGCCCCGAGCGCGCTGAAGTCCATCACCTGACCCGCGAACAACTGGAGACCGTGCGCAAAGACTGGTACGCGCCCAACAACATGACGCTGATCGTGGTCGGCGACCTCGACCGTTTGCTGCCGGCTTATCTGGATCGGGCGTATGGAGAACTGACCGCCATCAACCCGTCAGAGCACCCGCCCCTGCCGCAAATCCAGGCCAGCGCCGCGCACGAGCGCAGCCTGATTCATGGTTTTGTCGGCGGCAGTGCCAAGCTGCATTGGCTGGTGCCGGAACCGGTACTGGACGACCAGCACGACGAAACGTTCGACCTGCTCAAGGACTACCTGGACTGGGCGCTCTATCGCCAGTTGCGTCTGGCGCATGGCTTGTCCTACGGCCCTTGGGCCGAGCGCGAGGTGTTCGGCGGCGTCGGTTTCATGAGCCTGAATGCCGACCTGGACCGCGACGATGTCGCTGAAGCGCAAAAGGTGCTGGATGAATTGAAGGCCGGGCTGCTCAAGGACGGTCTCAACGCCGAAACCTTCAACCGCCTGAAACAGGCCGCCATTGCGCGCCAGTCCTGGGCCGTGCAAGGCAATAGCGCGCTGGCCGATTACTACTGGAGCGCCCTCGGGGACTACGAGGATGGCCGTTTCGCCAACCCGGTCAAAGAACTCCAAGCGGTGACACTGGCGGAAGCGAACAAAGCCATGCGCGAACTGCTGCTGCAACCGGGGTATGTGCGGATCGAGAAGCCGTTGATGAGTTATGACCAGTTGATGTGGGCGGTTGCTGGAGTATTGGGGCTGCTGGTTCTGGCGCTATTGGGTTGGCAGATTTACCGCAGACGATAACCAAACACTTGTGGCGAGGGAGCTTGCTCCCGCTCGGCTGCGTAGCAGTCGTAAACCTGTAGTCGAGTTGGCATTGAAGGGATGCGGGGGGTCGCTTCGCGCCCCAGCGGGAGCAAGCTCCCTCGCCACAAAAAAACACTATTCTCTGAAGGGATGTGTTTGACGCAAATGACTGGCACCCTCGCCACGCCGCCGCGCCAGCGGTAACCTGTCGAGGATTTTTCCTACGACTACTGTGAACCGCCGAATGCCGACCCTGACCCTGTTCGTCCAGCGCATCCTTGAATTGATGAAGCGCTACCCCGGGGTCATTGCGCTCGGTGGTTTTATCTCCGGAATCGGCAGTTTCATTCTGGTCGATCGCCAACAAGGCCTGGCGAGCTGGATCACCACGATCATGCTGATCAGCTGGATCTGGCTGATGCTGGAAAACAGCCTGACCAAGCTGTTCACCCGAATCTTCAAACGGGAAATTCCCCAGCCCCTGCTGCGTTACGCGACGCAGATGATCCACCAGGAAAGCCTGTTCTTCGTCCTGCCATTCTTTTTCATCACTACCACCTGGAACAGCGGCCAGTTGTTCTTCACCGGGCTGTTGGCCATCGCGGCCCTGATCTCGATCATCGACCCGCTTTACTACAAATGGCTGGCACCACGGCGTTGGGCGTTCCTCGCGTTGCATACCCTGACCCTGTTCGCCGCCCTGCTCACCGCGTTGCCGGTGATCATGCACCTGACCACCGCGCAAAGTTTCAAATGGGCGCTGGGCATTGCCGTGCTGCTGTCGTTCCCGAGCCTGGCGTCGATCTTCCCGATCCGCACCGTGCGCAACGCCGTGGCGATCCTGAGTATCACCATCGGCATTGGCGGCGTCGGCTGGGTGCTGCGCTCGTGGGTGCCACCGGCGACCCTGTGGATGACCAATGTGGCGATTAGCACGCAAATGCAGGATCGCACCCCCGGCGACAGCCTCGAAGAAGTCAGCGCCGAGCAGATTCGTGGCGGCGGACTGTACGCCTACACCGCGATCAACGCCCCGCGAGGCCTGGATGAGCGGATTTATCATGTCTGGCAGTTCAACGGCAAAGAGGTCGACCGCATCCCGCTGGATATCCACGGCGGGCGCAAGGAAGGCTACCGCGCCTGGACCCACAAGCAGAACTTCCCCGGCAACCCGGCGGGCAAATGGCAGGTCCGGGTACTGACCGAAGATGGCCAGTTGATCGGCGTGCTGCGTTTCAAGATTACCGACAGCACACCCGTCAAAGAAAAGTAAGGCAGTTCGTGCTATTACGTAGGTCTGCGTAACAGCCGAAAAAGCACGGAGCTTATGACCAGCAGCACAATGGCCGGCAATGCCCAATTGGACACCTCGCTCACCCCGCCTCAGATCCGGGTCACCGGGGACTGGACGCTCGCCCATTACGCCGACCTCAAGCTTCTAAGCGAAAAGCTCGAAGGCCAATACGACGACAGCACCCGCATCGACCTCAACGGCCTCGGCGCCCTCGACACGGCGGGCGCCTCGCTGTTGGTGGAGCTGCTGGGCTCCGAGCGTCTCGGTCGGTCCGCCGAACACCCCGATTGCACCATCTCCTCCGCCGACC
The DNA here is from genome assembly GCF_000802965.1 of Pseudomonas fluorescens. GTDB lineage: Bacteria > Pseudomonadota > Gammaproteobacteria > Pseudomonadales > Pseudomonadaceae > Aquipseudomonas > Aquipseudomonas fluorescens_A. The sequence continues at coordinate 157,068 of NZ_JSAK01000020.1, forward strand.
GCGCACTGTTGCAAACGGTCTATCGCTCCCTGACCGATTTCTGCGTACCGATCAAGGAGCCGGAAATCAGCGTCGGCATTCTGCTGCTGACCCGCATCGGTCGTGCGGTGGATACGGTCTGGCAAGACACCCTGCAACTGCTCGGTTTTGTCGGGCTTATTCTGGAAACCATCGTCCGTGGCCTGTTCCAGCCCAAGCGCTGGCGCATCACGCCGATGGTCGCGCACATCGAACAGACCGGCCTCGACGCCGCGCCCATCGTGGCCCTGCTGACCTTTCTGGTGGGCGCGGTGGTGGCGTTTCTCGGGGCGACGGTGCTGGCCAGTTTCGGCGCTACGGTGTTCACCGTGGACCTGGTGGCATTTTCCTTCCTGCGCGAATTCGCCGTGTTGCTCACCGCGATCCTGATGGCCGGGCGCACCGCCAGTGCGTTCACCGCGCAGATCGGCTCGATGAAGGCCAACGAAGAAATCGACGCCATCCGCACTTTGGGCCTCGACCCGATGGAGTTGCTGGTGGTACCGCGCGTCCTCGCCCTGCTGGTTGCGTTGCCGATGCTGACCTTCATGGCGATGCTTTCGGGGATTATCGGTGGCGGCGTGGTTTGCGCGGTGTCGCTGGATATTTCGCCGGCGATGTTTTTGTCGCTGCTGCAATCGGACATCGGCGTTCAGCATTTTCTGGTGGGGATCGTCAAAGCGCCGATATTCGCGTTCCTGATTGCCGCGATCGGTTGCCTGGAAGGCTTCAAGGTCAGCGGCAGTGCCGAATCCGTCGGCGCGCACACAACATCGAGCGTGGTGCAGTCAATTTTCGTGGTAATCGTGCTCGATGCAGTGGCCGCGCTGTTTTTCATGGAGATGGGTTGGTGAGTCGTTTACCCCGAGCGCCCGCCGAGGCGGTGATCGAAGTCCGTGGGCTGTGCAATCGCTTTGGCAGTCAAAGCGTGCACGAAAACCTTGATCTGGATTTGTACAAAGGTGAAATCCTCGCCGTGGTCGGCGGCTCGGGCAGCGGCAAGTCGGTGTTGCTGCGCAGCATTGTCGGCTTGCGCCAGCCCAGCGACGGTGAGGTAAAGGTCTTCGGCAAAAACCTGCCTACACTGCCCGAACACGAACGCTCGCTGATTGAACGGCGCTTCGGCGTGCTGTTCCAGAAAGGCGCCCTGTTCTCTTCGCTGACCGTGACCGAGAACGTCGCCCTGCCCCTGATCGAACATGCCGGCCTGAGTCGCGACGATGCCGAGCACCTGGCGGCGGTGAAGCTGGCCCTGGCCGGATTGCCGCTGTCGGCGGCGGACAAATACCCCGCGTCCCTGTCCGGCGGCATGATCAAGCGTGCGGCGCTGGCGCGGGCCTTGGCGCTGGACCCGGACATCCTGTTTCTCGACGAACCCACCGCCGGTCTCGATCCGATTGGCGCGGCGGCGTTCGATCAACTGATCCTGACCCTGCGCGATGCCCTGGGCCTGAGCGTTTTCCTGGTCACCCACGACCTCGACACGCTCTACACCATCACCGACCGGGTGGCGGTGCTGGCGCAGAAGAAAGTGCTGGTGGCGGATGCCATTGATGTCGTCTCGGAAACCGACGACGCGTGGATTCACGAATACTTCCACGGCCCTCGCGGCCGCGCGGCGCTGAGTGCCGCTCAACAGCTCAACGAGGTCTGACATGGAAACCCGAGCCCATCATGTATTGATCGGCCTGTTCACCGTGATTGTGGTGACGGGCGCCCTGCTCTTCGGCCTGTGGCTGGCCAAGTCCAGCGTCGACACCGAGTTCAAGGACTACGAAGTCGTCTTCAATGAAGCGGTCAGCGGTCTGTCCAAGGGCAGCTCCGTGCAGTACAGCGGGATCAAGGTTGGCGACGTGGTGTTGCTGCGCCTGGACCCGAAAGACCCGCGCCGGGTGCTGGCGCGGATCCGCTTGGGCGGCGACACGCCGGTCAAGGAAGACACCCAGGCCAAACTGGCGCTGACCGGAGTGACCGGGACGTCGATCATCCAACTCAGCGGCGGTACGCCGCAAAGCCCGCCACTCAAGGGCAAGGACGGCAAACTGCCGCTGATCGTCGCATCGCCCTCGCCCATCGCCCGTTTGCTTAACGACAGCAACGACTTGATGGCTGGTGTGAACTCGCTGATGCACAACGTCAACCTGATGTTTTCCACAGAAAACATCGAGCGCGTCAGCAAAACCCTGGAGCATCTGGAAGTCACCACCGGCACCATTGCCGATCAGCGCGACGACTTGAGTCAGGCGATGAAGCAGCTGGCGTCGGTGGGTAAGCAGGCCAGCAACATGATGGAACAGACGTCGACGTTGATGCGCAACGCCAACGGCCTGCTCAATGACCAGGGCAAACAGATGTTCGGCAGCGCCGAGCAGGCCATGAAGTCGCTGGAACAAAGCAGCGCGACCATCAACAAGCTGCTCGCCGCCAATCAGGACTCGCTCAACAACGGCATGCAGGGCCTCAATGGCCTGGCGCCGGCGGTGCGCGAATTTCGCGAGACCTTGAGCTCGTTGCGCGCCATTTCCGAACGATTGGAGGCCAACCCCAGCGGTTACTTGCTGGGCAGTGACAAGAACAAGGAATTTACTCCATGAAGCTGAACCACTTCGCCCTCCTCGCCAGCTTCACGCTGCTCAGTGCCTGCTCGATCCTGCCCAAGCCCGAGCCGTTCGATGTCTATCGATTGCCCTCGGCTCAAAGCACTGCGGCAAGCAGTCATGGCACGCCGCAGCGCTGGTCGTTGCGTTTGAACAAACTCCAGGCCAGCGAAGCGTTGAACAGCCCGAACATTGCCGTCATCCCCCAGGGCGACGTGATCATCAGTTACAAGGCCTCGCGCTGGAGCGACCCGGCGCCGGTATTGATGCGTAATCGGCTGCTCGATGGATTCCAGCGTGATGGTCGAGTGACTTTGCTCAGCACCGACGACAGCAACTTCCAGGCGGACCTGGAGCTAGGCGGCGGTTTGCAGGCGTTTCAGACCGAGTATCAGGGCACCAGTGCGAGTGTGGTCGTGCGTCTGGATGCACTACTGGTGCGCGGTTATGACCAGCGAATCCTCGCCAGCAAACGCTTTGAAGTGCGCCAGCCGCTGAGTGATGTGAAGGTGCCGGCGGTGGTGACGGGGTTTGGCCAGGCCAGCGATCAGTTGACGGCGCAGGTGGTGGGATGGGCGGTTGAGCAAGGTCAGAAAGTCGCGCCGCCACCCAGACCTTGAAGGTCCTGCGGACCTTATCGCTGGCAAGCCAGCTCCCACAGAGACCCCGCAGTACCTGTAGGGGCTGGCTTGCCAGCGAAAAATTCTGGATTCAACCAAAGAACCAGTAGCAAACCCCGATGGCGCCCAGCACCCCGGCCAGCTCCGCCAACAACGCACACCCCACCGCATGCCGCGCCCGCTGAATACCGACAGCACCGAAGTACACCGCCAACACATAGAACGTCGTCTCGGTACTGCCCTGCACCGTCGCCGCGACCAATGCCGGGAAGCTGTCCACGCCGGAGGTTTTCATGGTTTCGATCAGCATCGCCCGGGCGGCGCTGCCGGAGAACGGTTTAACCATCGCGGTCGGCAGCGCATCAACGAAACGCGTGTCCCAACCGGCCCACTCCACCAGGTGCCGAATACCGTCCAGGCCGAAATCCAGCGCTCCCGACGCCCGCAACACGCCCACTGCGCAGAGCATCGCCACCAGGTACGGGAGCAGGTTCTTGGCCACATCGAAGCCTTCTTTGGCACCCTCGACGAACGCTTCGTAGACCTTCACTTTGCGCATCGCTCCGATGATCAAAAACAGCATGATCAGACCGAATAACGTCAGATTGCCGAGGATCGACGACAAACCGGCCAGCGCGGCAGCCGACATGGTCCCCAGCAACGCCATGAAGCCGCCAAGGAGCAAGGCACCGGGAATCAGATACGCCAGCACCACCGGGTCCCAGACCCGCAGGCGCTGCATAAACGCCACCGACAGAAAGCCAACGATGGTCGAGCAACTGGTGGCGAGCAGGATCGGCAGGAACACCAGCGTCGGGTCGGGCGCGCCTTGCTGGGCGCGGTACATGAAGATCGTCACCGGCAGCAGGGTCAGGGAGGAGGCGTTGAGCACCAGGAACAGGATCTGCGCGTTGCTGGCGATGGTGGCGCTGGGATTGAGCTCTTGCAGGGCCTTCATGGCCTTGAGGCCGATCGGAGTGGCGGCGTTGTCCAGGCCCAGGCCGTTGGCGGCGAAGTTCAGGGTGATCAGGCCGATGGCGGGGTGACCGGCCGGAACTTCCGGCATCAAACGCAAAAACAGCGGGCCGAGTGCCCTGGCCAGCCACTCGACGATCCCGGCTTTCTCGGCGATCCGCAGAAAGCCCAGCCAGAGGGTGAGGGTACCGAACAGCAGGACCATGACTTCGACAGACAACTTCGCCATGGCGAAAATGCTTTCCACCATCGCCGCGAAGATCCCGGCGTTGCCGCCGATCAGCCATTGCGCCAGCGCCGATACGGCGGCCACGATGAAGAAGCCAAGCCACAGGCCATTAAGCATCAGTCAAATCCCCCAAAAGATGCGCGAATGATAGCGGGGTGGCCAGAAACGACAAACCCCGGATTTCTCCGGGGTTCATATAGGCACTACACATCTGTAGGAGCCGGCTTGCTGGCGATTGCCGCACCGCGTTGTATCTGTCACACCGCGTTATCGTTCATCGCCAGCAAGCCGGCTCCTACAGCGTTATCAGTTCTTGGAAATCTCGCCAGCCGGCAGCTTTTCCTTGCTGCGCCAGTGCGGCAGGGAGTTCCAGTAGCGCTGGCCCTTGGCGTCGTCGTACATGCCTTCCCAACGTGCGATAACCAGTACGGCCAGGGCGTTGCCGATCACGTTCAGTGCGGTGCGCGCCATGTCCATGATGCGGTCGACACCGGCAATGAACGCCAGGCCTTCCAGCGGAATACCGACGCTGCCCAGGGTGGCCAGCAGCACCACGAAGGACACGCCCGGCACGCCGGCGATGCCTTTGGAGGTCACCATCAGGGTCAGGACCAGCAGCAATTGCTGGCTGATCGACAGGTCGATGCCGTACAGCTGGGCAATGAAGATTGCCGCGATGCTCTGGTACAGGGTCGAACCGTCGAGGTTGAACGAGTAACCGGTCGGTACCACGAAGCTGCAAATGGCTTTCGGTGCGCCGTAGGCTTCCATCTTCTCGATCACGCGCGGCAGCACGGTTTCGGAGGAGGCGGTGGAGTAGGCCAGCACCAGCTCATCCTTGAAGATGCGCATCAGCTTGATCACCGAGAAGCCGAACAGGCGGGCGATCAGGCCCAGTACCACGAAGGCGAAGAAGGCGATGGCGACGTAAACCAGGATCACCAGTTTGGCCAGCGGCAGCAGCGAAGCGAAACCGAAGTTGGCCACAGTCACCGCGATCAGTGCGAAAACGCCGATCGGGGCGTAGTTCATGATCATGTGGGTGACTTTGAACATGCTTTCCGACACGCCCTGGAACATCTTCACCAGCGGTTCGCGCAGGTCCGCTTGCAGGCTCGACAGACCGAGGCCGAACAGCACGGAGAAGAAGATGATCGGCAGCATCTCGCCGCGGGCCATGGCCGCGAAGATGTTCGATGGGATCAGGTTGAGGATGGTCTCGATGAACGCGTGTTCATGCTGAACCTCGGCGGCGGTTGCCTGGTACTTGGAGATGTCCACAGTACCCAGGGTGCTCATGTCGATGCCCGAGCCCGGGTGGAACACGTTGGCCAGCACCAGACCGACCAGAATGGCGATGGTGGTGACGATTTCGAAGTAGATGATGGTTTTCAGGCCGATGCGCCCGAGTTTTTTCGCATCGCCAACGCCAGCGATGCCGACGATCAGCGACGAGATCACGATCGGGATCACAATCATCTTGATCAGACGGATAAAGATATCGCCCGCCGGTTGCAGGACGTTGCTGATCCACCAGGCTTTTTCGGCACTGAAATGGTTGAGCAGCGCACCGATTGCAATCCCCAATACCAGACCGATGAGGATCTGCCAGGCGAGGCTAAGCTTTGCCTTCTTCATATCTTTACCCTTACTTCAGTTTGACTCGAGCAGAGGCACGAACTGCATCGCTTGTGGCGATAAAGCCCAGTGCATTTGCCCCCGTATAAGGAGCCCCGGAGCGCTTGTTAGTGGCTCTCTGGCAGGCGAAAAAAGGCGCAACTATTCCGATGCAAGAGAGCGACGTCTAATGCCGTAAACGACTACCCCATGCCGAATCGGCATGAGGCTATTTTGCTAAAAGCAACGTCGCAAACGGTTCGAATATGACATTTCGGCAGGCATAAGTGCCGTGAACCGGCCATCACAGAGCAGGTTGATTGTTTTTTGATCAAGAGAATAGACGAGATATTTCGGGAAAATCCTACAACGGACGAAGAGCAGTTACGGCCGGAGAAAGTACAGATTTCTCGATATACGGTCGTGGAAAAACGCTATCGGGCGAAGGTTTGGCGGGGTAAGAACGAATCAGTGACTCGCTCTAGCTTGACGCTTTGCACGCACAAGCTCTTCGCAAGTCCGTCAAGTCATGATGACCGGCGAACTTGCGTCGCAGCTTTTTCCTGACCCGGCCCTTGCGCAGGCACTCCCTGTACCCGTAGGTCACTCCACCCCTGAAACAGGTAGAACGTCCCGACCCCTTGGTCATGCGCCTGCCTTCCTCGGGTGGCGCACTTTGAAAGAAGCGGTGCTTCTCTCGTAGTTCAATTCAGTACCAGTTTGGATCTTTTTTCAGCTGTTCCATCAGCAAATCCTGCATGCCCTGATCCGGTTTGCCGATAAAGCGATAGTTGGCGTGCCGGGTCGGCGACTTGTCGGCCGGTAACCCTGTTGGTACTTCGACCAGCATGGCGTAGGCGTCCTTTTTGTCGAAACTGACGGCGACGATCAAGCGTTCATTGAGACAACTCGCTTGAGACTCGCAGAGTGGCCCCACCAGATACTTGTCGCCATCCTCTTCAACGGCATTCATTTGTTCGGCATCACCGGACAAATTCATCACCCATTCCGGCAAGCGTTCTTCTTTCTGCACAACGCCTTGCCAGGTTTCCCTGTATTGCGGGTCCGCGTTCAGTAACTCGTTGACCCGCGCCTGCCCATCATTGGCAGCGACTGCCATGGCACTACCGCCCAGTAGCAGGGCGGCTGCCATTGTCTTCAACAAACCGCTCATGCCTAACCTCGACCGCGACGGCCAAAGAAGAACGAAGCAATGAACATCACCAGGAACACGACAAAGAGAATCTTGGCGATACCCGTGGCGGTGCCCGCGATACCACCGAAGCCCAGTACGGCAGCGACAATGGCAATGATCAAGAATGTGATTGCCCAGCTCAACATGGTGATTCTCCTTACGCTTCTATTTAGAGGTGTTGCATATCCCGGCGCATCGAGCGCGCCAAGTGTGTGAATTTAGAAAACCCAGCGTTCCTGACGAGGCATCTGATCCGCAGGCTGAGCCTGGTCGACATCCATCATTCGCATCGCGGCACTGTCGGCCATTCCACTTTTTGCAGCGCTGAAGTGGCTCTGGACAGGGCGCTCAAACGAAATGCGCGGGGCTTCTTGCTGTTGACTCTGCTCCCAGCGCATAAATTGCTGACCGCCAAGCAAAGTGACCAGCAGGGCAAAAACGGCAAAAAGCCCTTGCTGCAAGTGCAGTGACGAGAAATGCAATTGGGCGGCACGTTGGCGAATCATCCTGAAGCTCCTCCCACGCGGGGTAATCTGGTTGAGGGCTTGTGATTGCCCTGCGTTATTCAAGCTATTGCAGCCGTCATGCCAGATTTTTTCTAATAAAAAATCCTTTAAAATCAATATGTTACAGAGGTGCTGCGAAAGGCTTCGCACGCATCCTGCACGATGGACCCCGATGCGGTCGTGCGATCTGCACGATCGAATCATCGGTCATCGCATTATTTTTGAATTGAGAAGAGGGCGCAGGTGTCAGAGATGAACGTAAGACGTCGCCTGTTGAGAGGCTTTTTTTAAAAAGCTCACAAAATCAGGCGATTTCTAAAGGGCAGGAGATAGCTACCCTGCCATGGCGGGAATGCATCAGAATAAACCATGCAACTTGCCCGATTTTTCCGGGACTAACCAAGATCATTCATTAAGGAGCGTAGGAAAATGGAATCTGCCACTGAGCACCAAGGCCGTATTCTCTTGGTGGATGATGAGTCCGCCATCCTGCGAACCTTCCGTTACTGCCTCGAAGACGAGGGCTACGCTGTGGCAACCGCCAACAGCGCTGCGCAAGCCGATGCGTTGCTGCAACGCCAGGTTTTCGACCTGTGTTTCCTCGACTTGCGCCTTGGCGAAGACAACGGCCTCGACGTGCTGGCGCAGATGCGTATTCAGGCACCGTGGATGCGGGTGGTGATCGTCACCGCTCATTCGGCTGTAGACACTGCTGTGGACGCGATCCAGGCCGGTGCTGCCGATTACCTGGTCAAGCCATGCAGCCCTGATCAACTGCGCCTGGCCACCGCCAAGCAGTTGGAAGTGCGGCAACTGTCGGCGCGTCTGGAAGCCCTGGAAGGCGAGGTTCGCAAACCCAAGGATGGCCTGGACTCTCACAGCCCGGCGATGAAAGTGGTGCTGGAAACCGCCCGCCAAGTGGCCACGACCGATGCCAACATCTTGATTCTCGGTGAATCCGGTACCGGTAAAGGCGAGTTGTCGCAGGCCATTCACGGCTGGAGCAAACGGGCGAAGAAATCCTGCATCACCATCAACTGTCCTTCGCTCACTGCCGAACTGATGGAAAGTGAGCTGTTCGGCCACAGTCGTGGCGCGTTCACCGGGGCCAGCGAAAGTACTTTGGGTCGCGTCAATCAAGCCGACGGCGGTACGCTCTTTCTCGACGAAATCGGCGATTTTCCATTGATTTTGCAGCCCAAGTTGCTTCGTTTCATCCAGGATAAAGAATACGAGCGGGTAGGTGATCCCGTCACCCGCCGCGCCGACGTGCGTATCCTCGCGGCTACCAACCAGAACCTCGAAGACATGGTTCGCGACGGTCGTTTCCGCGAAGACCTGCTGTATCGCCTCAACGTCATCACCTTGCACCTGCCGCCGCTGCGCGAACGCCGGGAAGACATTCTCAACCTCGCCGACCGGTTTCTGGCCCGGTTCGTCAAGGAATACGCCCGTCCGGCTCGGGGTTTCAGCGATGAAGCCCGCGAAGCGCTGCTTGGCTATCGTTGGCCGGGGAATATTCGCGAGCTGCGCAACGTGGTCGAGCGGGCGAGCATCATCTGTCCGCAGGAACGGGTTGAAATCAGCCACTTGGGCATGTCCGAAGCGCCGGTCAATAACGCGCCACGCATCGGCGCTGCGCTGAGCCTGGATGAGCTGGAAAAAGCCCACATCGGCGCAGTGCTTGCCACCGCCGGCACGCTGGATCAGGCGGCCAAGACTTTGGGCATCGACGCATCGACGCTGTACCGCAAACGCAAACAGTACAACTTGTGAGTTGCCAGCGATGAAACTGGCGATGAAGTTGCGGACCCGGCTGTTTCTGAGCATTTCCGCGCTGATCACCGTCGCACTGCTCGGGCTTCTGCTCGGGCTGGTCAGCGTCATGCAAATGGCCGGGACTCAAGAAGCGCTGGTGCGCAACAACTTCGTCACGCTGGACGTGGGTCTAAAACTGCGCCAGACACTGGGTGATCAGCTGATCCTCATGCTCAGCGAGCAACCGGATTCCGCTGCCTTCGACGCCTCCAAAAAGCGTTACTTCGAACTGCTGGAGGAGGGCATTGCCCAAGAGCCAGAGGGCATCGGCAGCGAATACGGTTTCAGGAAAGCCAAGGTGGATTACCTGAGCTTTATCCAGGCGTATGAGGTGTCGCCTGACCCCAAACATGTGCTGAGCGGCAACGACGAGCTCACCGATAAATTCAATGCGCTGCGCAGTGGTTTAATCGCCGAACACAAGCGCGCACTGGACAACATCAACGACATCGAACGGCGCGCCCGTGAACGCGCGTTGCTGATTGCCGGGTTGCTCGGCCTGGTCGGGTTGGCGGTATTGATCATCGGTTTCGTCACCGCTCATGCCATCGCCCGGCGCTTTGGGGAGCCCATTGAGGCCTTGGCGCAGGCGGCGGACCATATCGGCCAGGGCAAATTTGACGTCACGCTGCCGATCTCCTCCGCAGTGGAGTTGAATCAACTGACCCGGCGCTTCGGGATCATGGCCGAGGCTCTGCGGGAACATCAGGCGACCAATGTCGATGAGCTGCTCGCAGGTCAGCAGCGTCTGCAAGCGGTGCTCGACAGCATCGATGACGGATTGCTGATGATCGATCGCGAAGGTCATCTGGAGCACCTCAACCCGGTGGCGCAGCGCCAGTTGGGTTGGGACAGCGATCGACTCGGACAAGGACTGGGTTCGGCACTGGAACGTCCGGAGCTCGATGAACAGCTGCAACTGGTGCTGCGTGGCGGCACGCTGGAGCGGGCGCCGGAGGACCTGAGTATCGAAGTCGATGGCGAGTCGCGCTTGTTGACCTATAGCCTGACGCCGGTCAGCCATACCCAGGGCCATATTCTCGGCGCGGTAATGGTGCTGCACGACGTCACTGAACAGCGCGCCTTCGAACGGGTGCGCAGCGAGTTCGTGCTGCGCGCTTCCCATGAACTGCGCACGCCGGTCACTGGCATGCACATGGCGTTCGGCCTGTTCCGCGAGCGCGCGCATTTTCCCCAGGACTCTCGTGAAGCCGATCTGCTGGACACGGTCAATGAAGAAATGCAGCGCCTGATGCAGTTGATCAACGACCTGCTGAATTTCTCTCGTTATCAGAATGGCCTGCAAAAACTGACGCTGGCGCCGTGCTCCATTGAGGATTTGCTGGAGCAGGCACAACTACGCTTTACCGACGCAGCAGCAAAGCAGGGTATCGATCTGTTGGTGGAAGCGCAGGGGCCTTTGCCGCGTTTACAGGCCGATCAACCGCAATTGGATCGGGTGCTCGACAACCTGATAGACAACGCGCTGCGTCACACCTCGCCAGGGGGGCTGATACGCTTGCAGGCCCGACGCCATGGCGACCGAGTGATCATCAGCGTCGAGGACAACGGCGAAGGCATCGCCTATGGGCAGCAAGGACGGATTTTCGAGCCGTTCGTGCAGGTCGGTCGCAAGAAAGGCGGTGCCGGGCTTGGCCTGGCGTTGTGCAAGGAAATCGTGCAATTGCACGGCGGGCGGATGGGCGTCTATTCACGGCCGGGGCAGGGCACTCAGTTCTACATGGCGTTGACGGTATAGCGCACGTTTATGCTTCGTCATCCAGGCGTCGCTTGGCCAATCGGCGCCCGCGGGTAATCAGTTCGATGAACTGCACCGCGCTCAGCGCATGAGCGAACAACCAGCCCTGACCAAACTTCACGCCTTCACTGCTCAGCAGTGCTGCCTGGGATTCATGTTCGATGCCCTCGGCAATCACCTTGAGATGCAGTGACTGGGCCATGTGAATGATGTGCGGAGCCACGCCACTGCTCGCCGCGTCGTGGCCCAGGGCGTCGATAAAGGCTTTGTCGATTTTCAGGCAATCCACCGGCAGGGTTTGCAAGTAGGCGAGGCTGCAATAGCCGGTGCCAAAGTCATCGATCAATACCTGGTGCCCCACATCGCGCAAGGCTTGCAGGTTTTCCCGCGCCACCACCACATCGATCAAGCCCCTTTCGGTGACCTCAAAGGCAATTTGCTTCGCCGCGACCCGGTGCAAGGTCAGCAGGCGCGCCATCACCTGGCCGATGCGCGGCACCATGACATCACACGCCGCCAGGTTGACCGAGATGTACAGCTGCGGATTTGCCCGCAGCAATTGACCCAATTGCTCAAGCAGGCGTTGCAGGACGAAGTCGGTCATCTGGCGGATTTGTCCGGTGTTCTCCGCCATCGGAATGAACAGGTCGGGGCTGGTCAGGGTGCCGTCGGGCCTTCGCCAGCGCAGCAACGCCTCGGCCCCCACGCAGTTACGGCTGTCGAGATCGAAGATCGGTTGATACAACACCTGCAACTCGCCACGGCGTATGGCGCCTGTCAGTTCGGCATCCAGTGACTGGCGCTGGCGCACCAGCAGAAACACCAGGAAGCCCACGCACGCAGCCAGCACAAGGCTGGCCGGCAGCAACCACCACCACATCGGCGGAATATGCGCTCCGCTGCGCGGAGTGATGAGCACCAGTTGGTACTCCGGGTTGTCAGTGGGCATGCGGTAAATCAAACGTCGATGGGTGACTTGCAACGCATCGCGGCTTTTCGGTGGCCAGGCCTCGGTAGGCGGCCAGGCTTGCGAGACGCCCAGAACCGGAATCGCCCGGGTGCCGTGATCGAGTACCACCAGCAGGCTGCTTCCCGGTGACAGGTCGACCATATCGGTCAAATGTCCACGCGAAGTCGCCACGCGGAAATTGCCGCGCCCGAGCATCAGGGCGGCGCGATTTTCATCGGGTTCAGTGGTGGTGTTCAGCCAGTAGCTGTAGGTGGGACCTTTGATGTCCGGTGGGCGCGCCAGCGACAACCCTTCCTGGCGGGGACGATTGGAGCAGATTCGCGAGGCGTCCATATAAGCCGCTTCGTAAACAAAGCGGTAATTGAAGCTGACCTGCTGCAAGGTCGCGATCATTTCGTCGTCGCAGCCTCGCAGCGGCTGAGCCTCCAGATCATCGAGGCTTTCGCGTAGCTGTCCGAAAAGCTGCTCCAAACGGGCGAGAAAGCGTTCACCCTGGGCGTTCATTTCCTGGCTTTCGTTCTGCTCGACCTGGTGTATCGCGACGAACAGGCTGCCGGCCAACAGCAGTGATGCGCTCAAGGCAGCAGCCAGCATCGCCAAAAACCAAGGGCGATAGAACCAACTACGAATCCTTACTCGAGCAGCAGTCATAGGGAATATCCGGCGAATTACCAATGAGTTATAGCTGCTGGTTGGGAAAACGCCCGAACCGTCGGGCGGCCGTCATTATTTTGTCTGATTCAACACCTGTAACAGTGCTGCAGTTTGAGCGTCCGGCGTGCCGTCGAAGCGGGAAGGGCGGAAATGCATCTGAAAGGCTGAAATCACATGGCGGGTGGCGACGTCCAGCTCGCCGGTTTGCGGCGTGTCATAACCAAAGCGGGCCAACTGCGCCTGAAACCAGCTGATGCTGGGCAGTTGCGCTTCGAACTGTGCCTGTTGTCGTGCAACGGCTTGCTCGTTGGGCCAGATGCCGATGCCCTCCGCCGCGAGGCGCTTCCAGGGGAACAGCGGCCCCGGGTCCAGTTTGCGCAGCGGTGCGATGTCGCTGTGGCCGATGATGCTGCGCGGGTTGATGGCGTAGCGTGCGCTGATGTCCTTGAGCAAGAAGATCATGGACTCGACCTGCGCATCGCTGTAGGGATACCAGAGTCGCCCGGTCGGGGTGTCCTTGAAACCGGGATTGACGATTTCGATGCCGATGGAGCTGGAATTCAGCCATGTCCGGCCTTGCCATTGGCTTTCACCGGCGTGCCAGGCGCGCAGGTTTTCGTCCATCAACTTGTAGATGGTCGCGTTCTTGTCGTCGCCGATCAGGTAATGGCTGCTGACTTCGCCATGGGTCAACAACTGCAATGAGCGCTCAAGCGATGCATTGGTGTAATGCATCACCACGAACTGTATGCGGCTGTCGTGATTGGCTGAAACGTGACTGGTGTCGATACGAGGGCCGCTGGCGCAACCGGCCAGCAGCATCAGGGACACGATGAGAGCGAAATATTTCATGGCGGAAGGCAATACACGCAAGACAATAATGCAACAGTGTAACGTACTGCCCCGCGTGCGGAGGCCAATCGCGATGATTTAAACAAAATGGAACAATTGCCGATTAACCCAACTCGACCCGGTTCCGTCCGGCATTTTTTGCCCGATATAGCGCGAGATCGGCTCTTTTCAGGGCCAGATCGCTATGTTCTCCAGCCTTGAATGCTGTCAGCCCCATGGAAACCGTAATCGTCACGCGCTCACCCTTGAAGTGGAAAGGACACGCTTCGATGGCGGCTCGCAGGCTTTCCAGCAATTTCATCCCTGCCGCCGGCACCGTGGAAGGCATCAACAACACAAACTCCTCACCGCCAAACCGGGCAATGAAATCCGTCCCGCGTAAACGCTTGCGCAGAACGGTGGCAATGAGTTTCAGCACTTTGTCGCCTGCCAGGTGACCGTAGTTATCGTTGATATGCTTGAAGTGATCGAGGTCGAGCATCGCCAGCATCAGCGTGTTGCCGTGTTGTTGCCACTGGCTGATTTCGTGGTCCAGGCGTTCGCTCCAGGCTGCCCGGTTGGGCAGGCCGGTCAGCGGATCAATCAAGGCTTTCTGGCGCTGCTCTTCGAGGTGCTCGCGAAAGCCCGAGGCTTCCTGCTCCATGTGCGCCACCCGTTCCGCCAGGCTTTGCAGGCGGGCCGCCACTTCTTGCTCACGCTCATCGCGCTGCTGGCGGTGTTGATCCATGGTACCAAGCAAGCCTTCGAGGTGGTTTTCCAGCACATGCTTGAGGTCTTCCAGGTCAGCGGCTTCGTGCATGCTGCTCTGCAAACCATCGACCTGCTCGCGGATCTGTGTGTCCATGGCTTGTGCCGCAGAACGGTTGTCGGCGTGACCGGCGCTGGCGGCCTGCAGGTTGCTCTGGAACGACTCGAGGCGTTCGTTGAGCCTCTGCAAATAGGCCTCGAACTCGTGCTGGCCGCTGTCCGAGATCGCCAGCATCAACGTGGCAAGATCGTCGAGAATCGGCAGAAGCTCGTACCAGTTCAAACCGTTTTTCAGGCGAAGCCGCATCGATTCGGCTTGTGGACGATGGCGCTCGGGTAGCGTCAGGTCGTCGAGTAAACCCAGCAGTGTTTCTTCGATGTGCTTGGCCACCGAGCTGTAGGACGGCTCGGGCGAGTCCGGCAGGGCGTAAAGTACATCGTGCTCGGGTTGTCCCGGATCGAAGGCCGGGGGAATTGGCGAGTCGTCCGAAACGACCGTTGGGATCAGTTCGTCGGGGTTGATGCTTTCAGCCGGAGTCGCTGGCGTGACTGGCGCGTCCTCGGGTTGATCCTGTATTTCAAGCGTCGGGGCGAATTCTTGCTGCGGTGCTGGAACGGGTGGAGCAAATGCCCCAGTGACAGGAGGTTCTGGTGCCTCTGGCGATTGCTGCAACGAGTGAGGTTCGACAGCGGCAGGGCGTTCGGCCGCAAGCTCCGCGTGACGCGCATCGGCGGTGGGTTGAGGATCGACGAGGGCTGTCTCACTAGCCATAAGGCCTTCGGCAGGCTGGGCGATGGTGGGTTGCTCTGCCGGGACGGCGGCAGGAGTTGCCTCTTCCTCGGCGTCACGGTGCCCGAACAACCGCTGCAACAAGCCTGGTCGACCGGGTTCCGCCGGGCTCTCCAGTTGACTCAGGGCTTTGCCTTGCAACCCGCTCAGTTCACTGAGCAGCAATGGGATCTCGCGAGCCTGGCTGACGCGGTTATCCAGCTGTTTAGCGAAACTCTTGAGGGGGCGGCTCACTTCCCGAGGCAGCGGCAATTTTTGCAGCTGCGTGACCAGCGCATTCAGCGCAGCGCTGGTCTGGTTAACGCGGGTTTCACGGCGCTGCTCGGAGTCCAGCACGGCCTTTTCCAGGCGCGGGAGCAGGGCGGCCAGGCCGGCGTCCATGTCATCGGTGCGCACGACTTCGCGCATTTCCTTCATGCATTGGTCAACCGCGCGGTCAGTGCCTTCGGCGGCCAGGGTGCTGCGCACCAGCCCGCGGCGTAGCAAGTCGAGCCTGGCATCCCAGCGACGTTCGAGTTTTTCCTGTTGTTCGATGCTTTTGAGGTATTTCTCTTTCCAGCGCTGTGTTTCGTCGCTCATTCAAGGGATCCGCGAGGGGGCAGGACTCAACGCGGGGAATGCATCAGCCGTGAGCGAACCCGGCAGACGAATCTCTACCGCGACCGGCAGGTGATCGGAAATGGGTTGGGCCAGCACCTCGACCTTTTCAAGGGTCAGGCTCGGGCTCAGTAGAATGTGGTCCAGGCAGCGCTGCGGACGCCAGCTGGGGAATGTCGCTTCCAGTTGCGGGGCCAACAGGCCGAGGTCGCGCAACGGAGAGTTTTGCAGCAGGTCACTGGCATGGGTGTTCATGTCACCCATCAACACCTGGTGTTTGTAGCCACCGATCAACTCGCGGATGTAGGACAGTTGCAGGCTCCGGGCGCGAGCGCCCAGCGCCAGATGCATCATCACCACCACCAACGCTTCCGAGCCTTCGCCGAAACGCACCAGAATCGCTCCGCGACCCTTGGGGCCCGGCAGCGGGTGATCTTCAATCGCCCACGGGCGCAGGCGGCTGAGCACGCCATTGCTGTGCTGGCCGAGGCGACCGAGATTTCGATTGAGTTGTTGATACCAATAGGGAAAGGCGCCGAGCTGCGCCAGGTGTTCGACTTGATTGACGTAGCCTGAACGCAGGCTGCCGCCATCGGCCTCCTGCAAGGCGACCAGATCGAAGTCACCCAGCAGACTGCCGATTTTTTGCAGATTGTCGGCGCGCCCGGTATGCGGCAACAGGTGCTGCCAGCCTCGGGTCAGGTAATGCCGATAACGCTCGGTACTGATGCCGACCTGGATATTGAAACTGAGCAAGCGCAGACGGCTGTCTGCGGGCAAGCCCGTGGATTCCAGGTGATGCTCGTTGACCCGCGGATCATGCAGGCCAACGACGCGTTCAGTTCCCCAGCGGTGCATGGCAGGCGTCTCGTTTAGTTGGCAGCAGCCTTGTTAGCCGCTCGCTCTTGAGCAACCAGTTTATCGGCCAGTTGCAGGGCTTGTTCGGCACCGCCGGCAGAGCCGATGTCAAAACGGTACTTACCGTTGACGATCATGGTGGGTACGCCGGTGATTTCATATTTCTTGGCCAGTTCTTTGGCCTTGTTGATCTGACCCTTGATGGCGAAGGAGTCGAAAGTGGCCAGGAACTTGTCTTTGTCTACGCCTTGGGTAGCCAGGAAGTCCGCCATGTCATTCTTGTCGGTCAACTTCTTGTGTTCTTTCTGAATGGCCTCGAAAACCGCAGCGTGAACCTTGTGCTCAACGCCCATGGCTTCGAGGGTCAGGAACATTTGGCCGTGTGCGTCCCAAGGACCGCCGAACATGGCAGGGATGCGAACGAAGTTGACGTCGGAAGGCAGTTTTTCGACCCATGGATTGATCACAGGCTCGAATGCATAACAGTGTGGGCAGCCATACCAGAACAACTCCACCACTTCGATCTTGCCAGGTACGGCAACCTGAACCGGGTTGCTCAATTCGACATAAGGGGCGGCTGGGGCTTCGGCGGCCTGGGCAGTCATGCCGAACAGGCTGGCAGCGACAAGTGCGGCGCTGATGATCAGATTACGCATGCTTTACTCCTGGACAAATTTTATCGCCTCGCGCGACCTGTTTTCAGACAGGCCGGGGCGGGCTTGAGTTCTGTAGTGTAACGGCAGCGGCCACAAAAAAGGGCGGCCAAAGCCACCCTTTTTATACTTGCTGCGACGGATTAATCGAGCGTTAACGTTGCAGGAGATGTATGCCCTGATCAACGCCCGATTCGCCGGTCTTAGTGCAGGCCCTGAATGTAGCTGGACACTGCGGCGATGTCTTCGTCGCTCAGCTTTTTGGCAATGCTTTGCATTGGCTTGGTATCGCCGTCGTTGTTGCGCCCACCTTCTTCCTTGCGGAAATCGGTGAGTTGCTTGGCGACGTATTGAGCGTGTTGGCCACCCAGGTGCGGGAAGCCGGCAGCCGCGTTGCCTGCGCCGTTTGGCGAGTGGCAACCGGTGCAGGATGGCAAGCCCTTGGCCAGGTCACCGCCGCGGAACAGTGCTTCACCGCGAGCCACGACTTTCGGGTCGGCGGCGCCGACGCTGCCTTTCTGGCTGGCGAAGTAGGCGGCGATGTCCGCGAGATCCTGGTCGCTCAGGTTGGTCAGCAGGCCGGTCATTTCCAGAACGGTGCGCTTGCCCGACTTGATGTCGTGCAGCTGCTTGGTCAGGTAACGTTCACCTTGCCCCGCCAGTTTTGGAAAGTTTGGCGCCATGCTGTTGCCATCCGGGCCATGGCAGGCACCACATACGGCGGCTTTTGCCTGGCCTGCGGCGGCGTCACCAGGTTTTACTGGCTCACCTGCAGCATGGGCAATGCCGGAGATTCCC
Source organism: Pseudomonas fluorescens (assembly GCF_000802965.1). Classification (GTDB taxonomy): domain Bacteria; phylum Pseudomonadota; class Gammaproteobacteria; order Pseudomonadales; family Pseudomonadaceae; genus Aquipseudomonas; species Aquipseudomonas fluorescens_A. Next base: position 175,321 of record NZ_JSAK01000020.1, read on the forward strand.
ACGGTCAACAGCAGACTCACGATCAATTTGTTCATCAGCTAATCCAACTACGGCTAAGGGTTAAAGAGTTATGGACCGGGATCACTCGCTCATCCAGTGGATGATGGCCTGGTAATCCTCGGCACTGCAGTCCATGCACAAACCACGCGGCGGCATCGCCTTGAAACCCTGGGTCACGTGTTGCACCAGCGTCTCCATACCTTTCGCCAACCTCGGCGTCCAAGCTTCCTGATCGCCCTTGCGGGGCGCCATGGGTAGTTGGCCGGAATGACAGGCACCACAAACACGGTTGTACACAGCTTCCGGATCCTGTGTAGCCTGAGCGCTGTAAAGCGGCATCAAGACACCGGCAGCTAGCAGCCATTTCGTCATAAAACGACCTTTTCAGGGTTGAGAGCGTGTTGCGTTCTAATGCGCAATCAAGGTCTGTCGCTCTCGTGAACTTCATCCTTCGCTGGGACAAAGCGCACACAAAATCTGCGGCATTATATACTGGCGTCACTGAAACGGAAGCGACACTGCTTGCCGCGCCCATTCCCGGCGCCTCCCACATCGGAAATCCCATGCAACTCAAGAATCCCATCCTCGGTCTGTGCCAACAGTCCACCTTCATGCTCAGCGCCGCCAAAGTCGACCAATGTCCGGATGACGAAGGCTTTGAAGTCGCCTTCGCCGGGCGTTCCAACGCCGGCAAGTCCAGTGCGCTTAACACCCTGACCCATGCCAGCCTGGCGCGTACCTCGAAAACTCCAGGTCGCACACAGCTGTTGAACTTCTTCAAGCTAGACGATGAACGTCGTCTGGTCGACCTGCCGGGCTACGGTTATGCAAAAGTGCCGATCCCGCTCAAGCAACACTGGCAGCGTCACCTGGAAGCGTACCTGGGCAGTCGCGAGAGTTTGAAAGGTCTGATTTTGATGATGGACATCCGTCATCCAATGACAGACTTCGACTTGCTGATGCTCGATTGGGCAGTCGCCAGCGGCATGCCGATGCACATTCTGCTGACCAAAGCGGACAAGCTGACTTACGGCGCGGCCAAGAACACGTTGCTCAAGGTTCAGTCGGAAATCCGCAAGGGTTGGGGTGACGCCGTGACGATTCAGCTTTTTTCCGCGCCAAAACGCATGGGTCTGGAAGACGCCTACACTGTATTGGCAGGCTGGATGGAGCTGGCGGACAAGGGCGTTGAGGCGGCGGAGTAAGAAATCGCAGGCAAAAAAAACCCCGGACTTCTTATGGGGAGGGGGAAGTTCGGGGTCCAAGTTCTAGACCGCTAGGGCGGGGTCCAGATATCTGCCAACACTTAACACAACATAGGAGCATCGAAGGGCTTCACCAGCCATTCAGTAACTCTGAGTGGCGAAACCGCCGATTAGTTCAGAATATTTTCTAATGTGTTTGGAATAAGCCGACGCAGTTTCCGGATAAAACGCCCTATACCCCTTCTGCCGCGGCAGTATGCCGCAGCAGAAAGCGCCTGTTTCAGACGGCTCAGTGAGCCTCATCCCAGTTATTGCCCACGCCAACCTCAACCAGCAGCGGAACATCCAGTTTCGCCGCGCCGCTCATGTGCAGACGAATTTCTTCGCTGACCTGCTCGACCAGGTCTTCACGCACCTCAAGCACCAGTTCATCGTGCACTTGAAGGATGACTTTGGCATCAATGCCTGACGTGGATAGCCAGTTATCCACAGCGACCATGGCTTTCTTGATGATATCTGCCGCGGTGCCTTGCATCGGGGCGTTGATTGCCGTGCGCTCGGCGGCGGCGCGCTCTTGCGGTTTGTTGGAGTTGATCTCCGGCAGGTACAACCGGCGGCCGAAGAAGGTTTCCACGAAGCCTTGATCCGCCGCCTGCGCACGGGTGCGGTCCATGTACTCGCGAACGCCGGGATAACGGGCGAAGTAAGTGTCGATGTAGGCCTTGGCGGTCTTGGTATCGACGCCAATGTCCTTGCCCAGCTTCTGCGCGCCCATGCCGTAGATCAAACCGAAGTTGATCGCCTTGGCGCTGCGGCGCTGGTCGGAGGTCACGTCAGTGAGCTCGACCTTGAACACCTCGGCGGCAGTTGCGGTGTGCACGTCCAGGTTGTGGCGGAAGGCGTTCATCAAGCCTTCGTCCCGGGACAGGTGCGCCATGATCCGCAGCTCGATCTGCGAATAGTCCGCCGCCAGCAGTTTGTAACCGGTCGGCGCGACGAAGGCCTGACGGATGCGACGCCCTTCGGCAGTGCGCACCGGGATGTTCTGCAGGTTCGGATCGCTGGACGACAGGCGCCCGGTGGACGCTACCGCTTGGTGATACGAGGTGTGAATCCGCCCGGTGCGCGGGTTGATCTGTTCCGGCAAGCGATCGGTGTAAGTGCTTTTCAGCTTGCTCATGGAACGGTATTCCATCAGCACTTTAGGCAACCGGTAGTCGTCCTCGGCCAGTTTGGCCAGCACTTCTTCGGCGGTGGACGGTTGACCCTTGGCGGTCTTCTTCAGCACCGGCAGGCCGAGTTTTTCGTAAAGGATGACGCCGAGCTGCTTGGGCGAACCCAGGTTGAATTCTTCACCGGCAATTTCGAAGGCTTCACGCTCCAGCGCGACCATCTTGTCGCCCAGTTCGATGCTTTGCACGCCCAGCAGGGCAGCATCAACGAACGCGCCCTGACGTTCGATACGCGCCAGCACCGGCACCAGCGGGATTTCAATGTCGGTCAGGACGCTGGCCAGGCTTGGAATAGCATTGAGCTTCTCGAATAGCGCCTGATGCAGACGCAGGGTGATATCCGCATCCTCGGCGGCGTACGGCCCGGCCTGCTCAAGAGCAATCTGGTCGAAAGTCAGCTGCTTCGCGCCTTTGCCAGCGATGTCCTGGAAGCTCACCGTGGTGTGGTCCAGGTATTTCAGCGCCAGGCTGTCCATGTCATGGCGAGTGGCCGTGGAATTGAGCACGTAGGATTCGAGCATGGTGTCGAAAGCGATGCCACGCACGGTGATGCCGTTGGCCTGATCGCCACCGATGGCGCAGTTGGCCAGGATGTTCATGTCGAACTTGGCGTGCTGGCCGACCTTGAGTTTGTTCGGGTCTTCCAGAATCGGCTTGAGGGCACGCAGGACGGTGTCGCGATCCAGTTGCTCGGGTACACCGATGTAGGAATGGGTCAGCGGGATGTAGGCTGCTTCGTTGGCCTTCACGGCGAACGAAAGACCCACCAGTTGCGCCTGCTGGGCGTCGATGCCGGTGGTTTCCGTGTCGAAAGCGAACAGTTTGGCGTTGTTCAGTTTCTCCAGCCAGACATCGAAACGTGCCTGGTCGAGGATGGTTTCATACGCGGCTTCGACGACGGCCGCCGGTGCTGCGGCCTCGGCGGCGCTGAACAGATCGCCGGCCGGCTCTGGCGCGGCGGCAGCGCTCAGTTCAATTCGTTTGGCATCCCGTTGCAGATCGTTTATCCAGCTCTTGAATTCCAGCAGGGTGTACAGCTCGTAGAGTTTGTCCGGATCTTCCGCGCCCATCTTCAAGTCATCGAGGCCGATGTCCAACGGAACGTCGACCTTGATGGTCGCCAGTTGATAGGACAGGAACGCCATTTCCTTGTGCTCTTCGAGCTTGGCCGGCAGGGTTTTGGCGCCGCGAATCGGTAGGGTCGGCACGATATCGAGCTGCGCGTAGAGTTCGGTCAGGCCGCCGTTGACGCCCACCAGCAGACCGGAAGCCGTCTTCGGACCAATACCCGGTACGCCCGGGATGTTGTCGGACGAGTCGCCCATGAGCGCCAGATAATCGATGATCTGCTCGGGAGCGACGCCGAATTTCTCCTTCACGCCCTCCACGTCCATGCTGCTACCGGTCATGGTATTGACCAAGGTAATGTGGCCGTCGACCAGCTGTGCCATGTCCTTGTCGCCGGTGGAAATGACCACTGGACGATCGGCGGCCGCGCTGCTGCGGGCCAGGGTGCCGATCACGTCATCGGCCTCGACGCCTTCGACGCACAACAGCGGGAAGCCCAGGGCGATCACGCTCTGGTGCAGTGGCTCGATCTGCACGCGCATGTCATCGGGCATGCTCGGACGGTTGGCCTTGTATTCGGCGTACAAGTCATCGCGAAAAGTCCCACCCTTGGCGTCGAACACCACGGCGAACGGACTGTCCGGGTACTGCTTGCGCAGACTCTTGAGCATGTTCAACACGCCCTTGACCGCACCGGTCGGCAGGCCTTTGGATGTGGTCAGCGGTGGCAACGCGTGAAAGGCGCGGTACAGGTAAGAAGAACCGTCCACCAGGACGAGGGGGGCTTGGCTCATGAGCAGGATCAACCTTTTCGGCGGGTCCGGCGCTAGAATAGCGGGACCGTTGACGACAAAGGGACAAGGTTATCATGCGCACACTAAATCGCCTGTTGCTGGCTGGCTTGTTTGCAACCGTTCCACTGGCCGTCATGGCGGCGGACGATGCGCCGACTCCGGAGCCTGAAGTCACGATTCGCACGGAAGGAGACAAGGTCATTCAGGAATACCGCCAAAATGGTTTCCTGTACGCGATCAAGGTCACGCCGAAGGGGGCACCACCGTATTTCCTGGTGCGCGCGGACGGTACAGATGCAAACTTTATCCGCTCGGATCAGCCGGATATGCTGATTCCGTCGTGGAAGATCTTTGAGTGGAAATAGTTTCTTAATTTCAATCGGCGCTGGTCCTAGAGCGGCGCCCGTACTGGCAGTTTAAACATGTCTGTGTTCACCCCCCTGGCTCGGCCCGAGCTGGAAGCTTTTCTCGCCCCTTATGGCCTCGGCCGCCTGCTTGATTTCCAGGGGATTGCCGCCGGTAGCGAAAACACCAATTACTTTATCAGCCTGGAGCAGGGCGAATTCGTCCTGACGCTGGTCGAGCGTGGTCCGGTTCAGGAGATGCCGTTCTTCATCGAACTGCTCGATGTGCTGCACGAAGCCGACCTGCCGGTGCCTTACGCCCTGCGTACCACTGACGGCGTGGCGTTGCGTGAGCTGGCCGGCAAGCCTGCTTTGTTGCAACCGCGCCTGGCCGGCAAGCACATCAAGCAGGCCAACGCGCAACATTGCGCGCAGGTGGGCGAGTTGCTGGCGCATCTGCACCTGGCCACTCAGGCGGGAAACATGATCAAGCGCAAAACCGATCGTGGCCTGGACTGGATGCTGGAAGAGGGCACGGAGTTTTTGTCGCACCTGAATGATGAGCCGCGAGCGCTGCTGCAACGGGCGCTGGACGAAATCACTCAGCAGAAAGAGAAAATTCTGGCGCTGCCTCGGGCAAATATCCACGCGGACTTGTTTCGCGATAACGCGATGTTCGAAGGCACGCACCTGACCGGGCTGATCGATTTCTACAACGCCTGTTCGGGGCCGATGCTCTACGACGTGGCGATTGCCTTGAATGACTGGTGTTCGGACGATGATGGTTTGATTGACGGACCGCGGGCGCGGGCATTGCTGGGAGCTTATGCGGCGCTGCGGCCGTTTACGCCTGCCGAGGCCGAATTGTGGCCCACCATGCTGCGAGTGGCGTGTGTGCGGTTCTGGCTTTCACGCTTGATCGCGGCGGAATCTTTTGCCGGGCAGGACGTGTTGATTCATGATCCGATGGAGTTTCAATTGCGCTTGGCGCAGCGGCAGAAAGTCAGCACGCCGTTGCCGTTTGCCCTCTAACAAGCAAAAGATCGCAGCCTGCGGCAGCTCCTACAGAGAAATGCGAAACCCTGTAGGAGCCGGCTTGCTGGCGATGGTCGTTAACGATAACGCGTATGGCCTGGCTAAACGCGGCGTGCTTGAGTCCATCGCCAGCAAGCCGGCTCCGACAAGGGCTGCGATCTTTTTCGATGGTTACAACGACTCCAGACACCCCGCCAGATCATTCCCCAACTTTTCCAATACCTGCTCATACCCCTGTGCAGTCGCAGGCGTGTACCCGCCTAGCGCATCCAGCTCCGCCAGTTTCACCGGCAGGCCCGCCACCAGGGTTTCCGCCAAGCGCGGGCGCAACGGAGGTTCGCTGAACACGCAGGTCTTGCCGACTTCCTGCAACCGCGCGCGCATGGCCGCGACGTGTTGGGCGCCCGGTTGCACTTCGGCCGCGACACTGAACACGCCCGCATGCTTGAGACCGTAGGCGTCTTCGAAGTAGTCGAAGGCTTCGTGGAACACGAAGTAGGGTTTGCCCTCAATTCCTGTCAGACGTTTCTTCAGGCGCAGATCGAGCGCATCGAGACGTTCGTCGAAGGCCTTGAGGTTGCTCTGATAGCGCGCGGCATTCTCCGGATCGGCAGCACTCAGGTCGGCCGCCATTTTCGTGGCGATCACCCGGGCATTGATCGGCGACAACCACAAATGCGCGTCGAGGCTGCCGGGACGGTGATCATGATCATGCTCGTCGGCTTCTTCGGCGTGGGAATGGTTGTCTTCAGCGAAATGACGAAGCTTCAGCCCCGGCAAATCCTGCACGGCAACGCTCGGCAGCGTACGACCATTCAGCACGCGGGGCAGGAAACCTTCCATGTCCGGCCCGATCCAGTACAGCAGATCCACCGATTGCACCTTCCGTACGTCGGACGGGCGCAAGGCATAGTTGTGCGGTGAGGCGCCGGGCGGAAGCAACACTTCCGGAATCGCCACGCCGTCCTGCACGGCTGCGGCGATCAGTTGAAGCGGCTTGATGCTGGTGAGGACTTTGACCTCGGCTTGCGCTGAACCGATCAGCAGAAAACTTGCGATAAATGCGACAAAGATAGAAAAAAGTCGGGGCACGATGACTACTCGAAGAGGCGAGAACGGGTAACATAATAACGTCTCTCACAAAACTCGTCGCCGCTCATGCCTAAAACACCGATTGCCAGCCGTCCCCACGACCACTCTCATTGCGTTCACAGCGCTCTGTCGGAGGCCGATGCCCTGTGTGCACGCCAGGGGCTGCGTCTGACCGCTTTGCGCCGGCGGGTGCTGGAACTGGTGTGGCAAAGCCACAAGCCATTGGGCGCCTACGACATCCTCGCCGTGCTCAGCGAGCAGGACGGCCGCCGCGCTGCGCCGCCGACCGTGTACCGCGCGCTGGATTTCCTCTTGGAAAACGGCCTCGTTCATCGCATTTCATCGCTCAACGCCTTCATCGGCTGCAATCACCCGGAGCACGCGCACCAGGGCCAGTTCCTGATTTGCCGCGACTGCCACGCCGCCATTGAGCTCGAACAGAAATCCATCAGCGACGCGATCGTCGACAGCGCCAAAGATGTCGGGTTTGTCGTCGAAGCTCAGACCGTCGAAGTGATCGGGCTGTGCTCGGGTTGCCAGGGGGCTTGATGAGCAACGCGCTGATCCGCCTCGAGCAGGTTGCCGTCACATTTGCCGGGCAAAGTGTGCTGGATAACATCGAGCTGAGCGTCGAGCCGGGGCAGATTGTCACCCTGATAGGCCCCAATGGCGCCGGCAAGACTACGCTGGTGCGCGCCGTGCTCGGCTTGTTGAAACCGGACAGTGGCACTGTCTGGCGCAAGCCGAAACTGCGCGTCGGCTACATGCCGCAAAAACTTCACGTCGATCCGACCCTGCCGCTCTCGGTGCTGCGCTTCTTGCGCCTGGTTCCCGGTGTCGACCGTGCGATGGCATTGGCGGCACTCAAGGAAGTCGGCGCCGAGCAGGTGATCGACAGCCCGGTGCAAAGTGTTTCCGGCGGTGAAATGCAGCGTGTCTTGCTGGCCCGGGCCTTGTTGCGCGAACCGGAATTGCTGGTGCTCGACGAGCCTGTACAAGGCGTCGACGTGGCCGGCCAGGCCGAACTCTACAGCCTGATCACCCGCCTGCGTGACCGTCACGGTTGCGGGGTGTTGATGGTTTCCCATGATTTGCATCTGGTGATGAGCACAACCGATCAGGTGGTTTGCCTGAATCGCCATGTCTGCTGCTCCGGCCACCCCGAGCAGGTCAGTGGAGATCCGGCCTTCGTCGAGCTGTTCGGAAAAAACGCACAGAGTCTGGCGATTTATCACCACCATCACGACCACGCCCACGACCTGCACGGTTCGGTGGTCAAGGCGCCCGCGTCGGGCCATAACCATGTCCACGGAGATAGCTGCAAGCATGGCTGATTTTCTGCTTTACGCCCTGCTCGCAGGTCTGGCTCTGGCAGTGGTCGCGGGACCGCTGGGTTCATTCGTGGTCTGGCGGCGCATGGCCTATTTTGGCGACACCCTGTCCCACGCGGCTTTGCTGGGTGTGGCATTGGGCTTCCTGCTGGATGTCAGCCCGACCGTTGCAGTGACCGTAGGCTGTTTGCTCTTGGCGGTGTTGCTGGTGACCCTTCAACAGCGCCAACCGCTGGCGTCTGACACGCTTTTGGGAATTCTCGCACCGAGCACCCTCTCTTTGGGGCTGGTGGTACTAAGCTTCATGCACGAAGTGCGGATCGACCTGATGGCGTATCTGTTCGGCGACCTGCTGGCGATCAGCCCGACCGATCTGGCCTGGATTCTCGGCGGCAGCGCGGCGGTGCTGGGGTTGCTGGTGACGTTGTGGCGGCCATTGCTGGCAATTACCGTGCACGAGGAACTGGCGCGGGTCGAAGGCCTGCCCGTGGCGGGGTTGCGCATGGCGCTGATGCTGCTGATCGCCGTGGTAATTGCAGTGGCGATGAAAATCGTCGGTGTATTGCTGATTACTTCGTTGCTGATCATCCCGGCGGCTGCGGCGCAACGTCACGCTCGCTCACCGGAGCAGATGGCACTGGGCGCGAGCCTGTTGGGCATACTCGCCGTATGCGGCGGGCTGGCGCTGTCCTGGTTCAAGGACACCCCCGCCGGCCCATCGATCGTGGTAACGGCCGCCGCGCTGTTTCTGCTGAGTTTTGTTCTGCCCCGTCGAGGGGTGTAGACTTGCTCGTTTTTTGCGCAAATAGAGAGTCGCAGGAATGAAGTTCGCCTCCCGTTATCTGCTCCTTGTCGCATTTTCTTTGCTGCTGGGCGCTTGCCAAAGCACGCCACCGGCGGCCACTGAGGCCACCGATGCGCGGGCCACGGCCATTGCACAGCTTGAGCAAAGCCTCGCCAGCAGCGAGTTGGCCACGGCCGAAGATCAGCTGGCGGCTTTGCAGGCCGAATCGCCCAACGATCAATCCCTTGAGCAATATCAGCGGCAATTGGCCGAGGCCTATCTGATGCGCAGTCAGATTGTGTTGCAAAAAGGCGACGTGAATGCCGCGGCCACTGCTTTGGCCCGTGCCCGCGCGTTGATGCCCAAGGCTCCGGCGCTGACCGGTGGCGTCAACGGCTCCATCGCTCAAGCCCGCAAAGCTGAACTGGAAAAAGCCGAAGCCGCCCTCAAGGCTGCCGAAGCCCAGCCCAAAGCCAAGGTCATCGACCCGACGGCTGAAAGCACCACCGTTGCGTTGAACATCAACGATATGGCCAAGTTGCGTCGTCAACTGGACGCTATCGCCGCCGATGTAGTGAATTTTCAGTGTGATGTGAGCATTCAGGCGCCGCGCACGGATGACTATCCGTGGTTGGCGAATTTGCTGACCAAGCGAGTGAAGAAACTCGATCCGCAATTTGACCTGAACCTGGAGCGGCAGATTATTCGCAGCGTTCCGGCGCAGATGGTGTTGAGTCCGCGTAAGCCTTAAAAGAAAAGATCGCAGCCTGCGGCAGCTCCTACAGAGATGGGTGATTACCCTGTAGGAGCTGCCGAAGGCTGCGATCTTTTGCTTTATTACGCCGGAATCGCCTTCGCCTTCGGCTCCCGATCCCAAACCCGATGCTGCCCAATCGCCGCAAAAAACGGCTTGGCCAATTTGCCATTCGTGCCCACGATCAACCCCGCATCAACCTCCAGCTTCAACACATCCAGCAACTGCTTCGCCTCGCCATGCAACGCGATCGCTTTCAAGTGTTTGTAGGCCTCAAGCAGGTAGTGCAACGCAACGCCGTCCGCGCTCAGCGACTTGATTGACGCTGCACCTCCGGGTACGAACACCGCGTCGAAGGCAATGGACGGCATGCCTTCCATCGATGCATCCACCGGCAGCATTTTGCCGTCGGCGGTGGTGACCGGAGCCGAGGTAGGGCCGAGCAATTTAGCGTGCGCACCTTCGGCTTCCAGCGCTTTTTTCATTGCATCAATCGCGGCGCCATCAACGCCATTGGCCGCCAGAATCGCCACTTTGCGGGTTTTGATATCGCCCGGCAGCAGGTTGGCCTGGCTCAGGGCTGGCGAACGCTCCAAAGAGATTTTTGGCACGTCGACAGTTCCGGCTTTTGGCGCAGGCAGGCCGAGGTTCTGCGCCACGCGCTTGGCCAGCTCCAGATCGATGTTGGCGAGGATCTCGTTGACCTCACGCGCACGGATGAACTCTCGTTCAACCTTGCCCAGTTCAAAGCTATAGGCCGAGATGATGTGCTCTTGCTCGTGCTTGCTCATGCTGTGGAAGAACAGGCGCGCCTGGGAGAAGTGGTCGCTGAACGACTCGCTGCGCTGGCGGATTTTGTTGGCGTCGATACGTTCCGGATAACTCTCGAAGCCGCCGTCCTGAGCGGCGGGCGGGGTTTCTTTCGGCCAGCCGCCGTCGATGGAATTCGGCTCGTAGGAGGCGCGACCCTTATCGATGGTGGTGCGGTGCAGCGCATCGCGCTGACCGTTGTGGAACGGTGCTACCGGACGGTTGATCGGGATTTCGTGAAAATTCGGTCCACCGAGTCGGCTGATCTGCGTGTCGGTGTAGGAAAACAGCCGACCTTGTAGCAGCGGATCATTGGAGAAGTCGATCCCCGGCACGATATGCCCTGGGCAAAAAGCGACCTGCTCGGTTTCAGCGAAGAAATTGTCCGGATTGCGGTTGAGGGTCATTTTCCCCAGCGGCGTAATGGGGACGAGCTCTTCGGGAATCAGCTTGGTGGGGTCGAGGATGTCGAAATCGAAGGCGTGTTCGTTTTCCTCCTCGATGACCTGGACGCCCAGCTCCCACTCCGGATAGTCCCCCATTTCGATGGCTTCCCAGAGATCGCGACGGTGGTAATCGGTGTCTTTGCCCGCCAGTTTCTGCGCTTCGTCCCACACGAGGGAGCAAGTGCCGGCTGTAGGACGCCAGTGGAATTTCACAAAGCGCGATTTACCTTCGGCGTTGATCAACCGGAAGGTGTGCACGCCGAAGCCCTGCATGCTGCGCAGGCTTTTCGGGATGGCCCGGTCGGACATGGCCCAGATCACCATGTGCGCTGATTCCGGGACCAACGAAACAAAGTCCCAGAACGTATCGTGGGCCGAGCCGCCGGTAGGAATCTCGTTGTGCGGTTCGGGTTTTACCGCGTGGACGAAATCCGGAAACTTGATGGCGTCCTGAATGAAAAACACCGGCATGTTGTTGCCCACCAGGTCGAAGTTACCTTCGTCGGTGAAGAACTTCACGGCAAACCCACGTACATCGCGCACGGTATCGCCGGAACCACGGGGGCCCTGCACGGTAGAAAACCGAACGAACACGGGTGTCTGCTTCCCAGGATCTTGTAGGAAACCGGCTTTGGTAAGGACGGAGTGGTTCTCGTAGGACTGGAAGAAACCATGGGCGCCCGTACCCCGCGCATGCACGATGCGCTCGGGAATGCGTTCATGGTCAAAGTGCGTGATCTTTTCACGCATGATGAAATCTTCCAGCAGCGACGGCCCACGGGCGCCGACCTTCAGGGTGTTCTGATTGTCCGCCACCTTCACGCCTTGATTGGTGCGCAAGGCCTGGCCGGTGGCGTCGGAGCGGAAGTTTTCCAGGCTATCGAGTTTGGTGTTGGTGTTGCTGCGGTCCGGGGTATCGGTCCCGGCCAGTGCGCTCTTGGGGGCGGCAGGCTTTTTCGTACTCATCAGGCGTAACTCCTCGGGGTATTTTCGAGATGCTTAAGTAGTGACTGATGAGGGTTTTAGCCGTTCCTTTTATCTGACCTTTGATCGCGTTATTGCCAAATGACTGGATGAATGCGAAATAAATGCTAAGAACCTCTATACGGACAGGCTAAAATGCGCGCCCGGCTAACCGCTGATCCTTTTCCAACGCGCCCCACAAGGTTCGCTACGTGATCGAGTTTCAAAACGTCCATAAAACCTACCGCGTCGCCGGTAAGGATATCCCCGCCCTGCACCCGACCAGTCTGACGATTGAGAACGGCCAGGTCTTCGGCCTCATCGGCCACTCCGGTGCGGGAAAAAGTACCCTGCTGCGTCTGATCAATCGCCTGGAGAACTCCAGTGGCGGCAAGATCTTCGTCGACGGCGAAGAAGTCACCGCGCTCGACGCCAACGGCCTGCGCCGTTTCCGTCAACAAGTCGGGATGATCTTCCAGCACTTCAACCTGCTGGCATCCAAGACCGTTGCCGACAACGTCGCGCTGCCGCTGACGCTGGCGGGTGAAATGTCCCGTGCTGAAATCGACCAGCGCGTCGCCGAATTGCTGGCGCGGGTGGGTTTGTCCGACCACGCCAACAAGTACCCGGCGCAATTGTCCGGCGGGCAAAAGCAGCGCGTCGGCATTGCCCGCGCCCTGGCGACCAAGCCGAAAATTCTGCTATGCGATGAAGCCACCAGCGCCCTCGACCCGCAAACCACGGCGTCGGTCCTGCAATTGCTGGCCGAGATCAATCGCGAGCTGAAGCTGACCATCGTGCTGATCACCCATGAAATGGACGTGATCCGCCGGGTCTGCGACCAGGTTGGCGTGATGGACGCTGGCGTGATTGTCGAGCAAGGCACGGTGGCCGATGTGTTCCTGCATCCGAAACACCCGACCACCAAGCGCTTCGTGCAAGAAGACGAACAGATCGACGAAGGCGAACAGCGCGATGACTTCGCTCACGTGCCGGGTCGCATCGTACGTCTGACCTTCCAGGGCGAAGCGACCTACGCGCCGCTGCTCGGAACCGTCGCTCGCGAAACGGGTGTGGACTACAGCATCCTGGCCGGTCGCATCGATCGCATCAAAGACATCCCTTACGGGCAACTGACCCTGGCCGTGACCGGTGGTGACATGGAAGCGGCCTTCGCCCGCTTCACCGCAGCCGACGTCCACATGGAGGTGCTGCGCTAATGGAAGCCCTGACTACTTTCTTCGCCAACATCGACTGGTTCGAAATCTGGCTGGCCACCGGCGACACCTTGCTGATGCTCGGCGGTTCGCTGTTGTTCACGGTATTGCTGGGCCTGCCGCTGGGCGTGTTGCTGTTCCTTTGCAGCCCGCGTCAGTTGCTCGAGGCCAAAGGCGTGTACGCGATGCTGTCACTGGTGGTGAACATCCTGCGTTCGCTGCCGTTCATCATTCTCCTGATCGTGATGATTCCGTTCACGGTGTTGATCACCGGTACGTCCCTCGGTGTCGCGGGTGCGATCCCGCCATTGGTGGTGGGCGCCACGCCGTTCTTCGCACGATTGGTTGAGACCGCGTTGCGTGAAGTGGATCGCGGCATTATCGAAGCGACTCAGTCCATGGGCGCAACGACGCGGCAGATCATCACCAATGCCTTGCTGCCTGAAGCCCGTCCCGGCATCTTTGCGGCGATTACGGTGACAGCCATTACACTGGTGTCCTACACGGCAATGGCCGGTGTAGTCGGCGCGGGTGGGCTGGGTGACCTGGCGATCCGGTTCGGTTACCAGCGTTTCCAGACTGACGTGATGGTGGTCACGGTGGTGTTGCTGCTGGTGCTGGTACAGGTCCTGCAAACCGTCGGCGACAAACTGGTTGTCCACTTCTCTCGTAAATGATCAATGAGCCGGCCATTCGCTGGCAGGCGCCAAACGGGCGCCGCAAGCGGGCACCCACAAGGAGTTAGCTGTATGAAAAAACTACTCGTCGCATTCGCTGCCGTTGCAGCCTTTTCCGCCCACGCCGACACCCTGACTGTCGCGGCGACCCCGGTCCCACACGCGGAAATCCTCGAGTTCGTTAAACCGGCCCTGGCCAAAGAAGGCGTGGAGCTGAAGGTAAAAGTTTTCACCGACTACATCCAGCCGAACGTACAGGTTGCCGAAAAACGCCTGGACGCCAACTTCTTCCAGCACCAGCCGTACCTCGATGAGTTCAACAAGGCCAAGGGCACTAACCTGGTTTCCGTGGCCGGCGTGCACCTGGAACCGCTGGGCGCTTACTCCAGCAAGTACAAAGCGCTGACCGAATTGCCGGGCGGCGCCAACGTGGTGATCCCGAACGATGCCACCAACGGCGGCCGTGCGCTGTTGCTGCTGGCCAAGGCCGGCCTGATTACTTTGAAGGATCCGACCAACATCCTGTCGACCGTCAAAGACATCACCGCGAACAGTAAAGACCTGAAGTTCCGCGAACTGGAAGCCGCGACCATCCCGCGCGTGCTGACCCAGGTTGACCTGGCCCTGATCAACACCAACTACGCGCTGGAAGCCAAGCTTGATCCGGCCAAGGATGCGCTGGTCATCGAAGGCAGCGACTCGCCTTACGTGAACATCCTGGTCGCTCGTCCGGAAGACAAGGACAGCGCCGCGATGCAGAAACTGGTTGCTGCACTGCACAGCCCTGAAGTGAAAGCCTTCATTCTTGAGAAGTACAAAGGCGCGGTCGTGCCGGCGTTCTGATCTGAAGCGGTAACAAAAATGGGGCGCATTGAATGCGCCCCATTTTTTTATGCCTGAAATACAGCCCCTGTAGGAGCCGGCTTGCTGGCGATGGAGCCAAGTGCGCCGCGTTTATCCAGGCCACACGCATTATCGCTAACGACCATCGCCAGCAAGCCGGCTCCTACAGGGTTATGCATTTCCCCGTAGGCGCAACGCGTAGTGATTACTGACGCTTGAGCATCACCGGCAATTGCGCCACCAGCTTCACATTATTCAACGGCGCCCGAATGAACCCGCGCTGCGTCCCGTCCGGCCCGATCACGGCCAGATTGCCGCTGTGATCGACGGTGTAGTTCGGCTTGCTGGTATCCGCCGGGATGAACGGAATGCTCACCGCGTTGGCGACTTTCTGCAGTTCTTCAATAGACGTCGGCGTCAGGCCGATGAACTGCGGGTCGAAGTAACCCAGGTACTGCTTGAGTTGTTTCGGCGTATCACGATTCGGGTCGACGCTGACCAGCACGATCTGCAACTTGTCCACAGCCTCCGGCGGCAACTCGCTTTTGATCTGGCGCAGTTGGGCGAGGGTGGTTGGGCAGATGTCCGGGCAGAAGGTGTAGCCGAAAAACAGCAGGCTCCACTTACCTTTCAGTTCGTTGATAGCCACAGGTTTGCCGTCCTGATCGGTCATCGTCACGTCCGGTAGGTTGCGGCTTTGTGGCAACAAAATAATGCCAGCGTCGATCAGTGCCGTCGGGTCGCCCTGGCCTTTGCCGGAGAGCACTTTGTTGATGGTCAGGCCCAGGACCAGCGCGATCATGGCGACGAGAATGAAGACGGTTTTCTGGGTTCGGGTCATAGGTTCAACAATAAGTAGTGGTCTACGAGCAGGGCGATGAACAGCAGGAACAAGTAGTAAATAGAGTACTTGAAGGTGTTGATCGCCGCGTGCGGCCGAGTGCCACGGTACAGCACCACGGCCCATTGCAGAAACCTCGCGCCGAGGACGATGGCGCAAATCAGGTAGAGCAGGCCGCTCATGTGGATCACGTATGGCATCAGGCTGACGGCCAGCAACGCGCCGGTATAAAGCAGGATGTGGAGCTTGGTGTAATGCTCGCCGTGGGTGACCGGCAGCATCGGAATGTCGGCCTTGGCGTATTCCTCTTTGCGGTGGATCGCCAGCGCCCAGAAGTGCGGTGGGGTCCAGGCGAAGATGATCAGCACCAGCAGGAGCGGTTCGGCACTGACATGGCCGGTGGCAGCGGTCCAGCCGAGCAGTGGTGGAGCGGCACCGGCCAGGCCGCCGATGACGATGTTCTGCGGCGTCGCACGCTTGAGAAAACCGGTGTAGACCACCGCGTAGCCGAGCAGGGAGGCGAGGGTCAGCCACGCGGTCAGCGGATTGGTGAAGGCCAGCAACAAGGCCTGGCCGAGCAGCGCCAGCACCAAGGCAAAGGTCAGCGCCGCGGCCGGTGACACCCGGCCTTCAGCCAAAGGGCGTTTGTGGGTGCGCGCCATGACGGCATCGATCCGCCGATCCACCACATGATTGACCGCTGCCGCGCCACCGGCACACAAGGCGATTCCCAGATTGCCGAACACCAGCACCGTCCACGGCACCCCGGCGCGGGTCGCGAGGAACATCCCCACCAGCGAGGTGATGAGCATCAGCACCACCACTTTCGGCTTGGTCAGCTCCAGGTAATCACGCCAGATCGCCTGACTGTGACGTTCGCCGATCAGAATCGCCATGGCATCTCTCCTTTTATTGTTATGGGCCCGGCTGAATGTTTACGCGGGCTGAAGCGCCAGCGTGTCGGCTGCTTGACCCGAACCAGACTGGTTCGCGCGTGATAATTGACCAGCACCATCGTTAGCAGCAGCGCGGCGCCCCCGGCGTTGTGCGCGACAGCCACCGGCAGTGGCAGATGAAACAGCACATTGCTGATGCCCAGGGTGATTTGTGCGGCGAGGGCAATCAGCACCAGGCCTGCCAGGCGCGTCATGCCAACCACCTTCAGTTGCCAGGCCAGGCCGAGCAGCACCAGCGTCACCAGCAACGCGCCGATACGGTGAGTCAGGTGAATGGCGGTGCGGGCGTTGCTGTCCAGTTGCCCACCGAGGTAGTTCGGGCCGATGTGTTGGGTCAGGTGAAAGCCATTGGCGAAGTCTGCAGGGGGCAGCCATTGGCCGTGGCAGGTCGGAAAGTCGATGCAGGCCACGGCGGCGTAATTGGAACTGACCCAGCCGCCGAGGGCGATTTGCCCGATCACCAGCAGCAGCCCGGCAGTCGCCCAATACTGCAAACGCCGTGGGACGGTCAGCGCTGGCAGCACGCCGGACAGCCGCAGTGTGAGCAAAAACAGCAGACTCAATGTGGCAAAGCCGCCGAGCAAATGCCCGGTCACCACTTGCGGCCAGAGCTTGAGCGTCACCGTCCACATGCCGAACGCCGCTTGGGCGAATACCACCGCCAACAGGAACAACGGCAATTTCACCGGTTGCCCCGGATGCCGACGATGAACCCAGGCGCGCCCGGCCAACACCGAGATCAGCAACCCGAGCGTGCCGGCGAAGTAGCGGTGGATCATCTCGTTCCAGCCCTTGTGGGCTTCGACGGGCGTATCAGGAAAATGCAATTCGGCATGGGCCAGTTGCGCTTCGCTTTTCGGCACGCTGATGAAGCCATAACAGCCCGGCCAATCCGGGCAACCGAGGCCGGCGTGGGTCAGGCGGGTGTAGGCGCCGAGCAACACCACAATCAGTGCCAGCAAGGTGGCAAACAGCGCGAGGCGAAATCCAGGTTTGGCCATGACGATGCCCTTATCCGATGTTCGACAGTTTCAGCAGGTGACGCAGGTCGTTGAGCAGGTCTTTGCCCTTGACCGACGGGTCGTAGCGCAGCACCAGATTGCCGTGAGGGTCGATGATCCACAGCTGCGGCACGGCCTGGTCACCCGTGGTCTTGCTGAAGGTGGTCAGATCCATGGGGTAGCGTTGCAATTGCGGATACTCACGGGTGAGCTTGGCGTCGTAATCACTGCTCAGTGGTTGTGCCGCCGCCAATGCGTGACTGGCACGCCCGGCATCGCGACCGAGGCCGATCTGGACCTGCCGCGCCAGGTACACCAGTTGCTGGCAATCCACCCAACAATCCTTCGGCGCCGTCACCAGTAATTGCCAGCGCTGATCATCGGCCTGCACCCCAAGGTCGGCGCGGGTCTGGCCATTGCCGATCAGTTCGCCGTGATAGCTGCGACCTTCCGGCACCCAGAACTGCAATTTGTACATGCCGGTGGCGAGGATCATCGGACCGATCACCCCGAGCAGAATCAGCAGCAGCTGCAAACGGCCCTTGCGCCGGTTCGGCGTTTTCGCCTCAGACATGCTGGGTGGATTCATGGCCGCTCCCATGGTGTTTCTCCTTTGCGTTGTGCCAGCCGAGGTAGAGATAAAGACCGAGCAGGGCGATCGACATGGCGAACCACTGCACGGCATAAGCGATATGTTTTTCTGGGCCCATGGCAACCACGGGCCAATCGGCCTGGTAAGTAGCGGGTCCGGTTTCTGCGCGTAATTCGTAGGCGAAGCCGTCCCGGTCGAGGGCTGTCCAGAGCTTCGCCGGCTCGACCGCCGTAATCAGTTGTGGCCAAGCGGTGGTGCTCGGGTCCGCGTGTAATTGAAACGTCGCACCGGGAGATACGTAGACCCAGGCGTCGACGCTCAAGGCATTGGTCGGTGTGGTAAATTGCGGCGGAGTGCGACGGTCCGGCCATGGCAGCCAGCCACGATTGACCAGCAGCCACAGCCCGGTGGCTTGATCCTGGAACGGTTGCAGCAACTCGACCCCGACCTTGCCGTCGCGCTGGCGGTTATCCAGCAGCAGACTGTGGGCGGCGTCGAAATGGCCGTGCAGGCGCACCCGGCGAAAGGCTGGGTCTGCGGTGTGTTGCAGCTCGGTACTGGCCATCGGTTCGGCGGCCCGGCGCTCGGCGTAGCTTTGCAGCAGCGCGCTTTTCTCCGCGCCCCGGCTCAATTGCCAGAACCCGAGCGACACCAGCAGCGGCAGCAACAGCGCCACCACCAGCGTCGGCACAATGCCCGGCCGAAAGCGCTTCATGGCATCGCCAGAAAGTCGGTCATCGCGATAGCTATACTCAAGTGCATCGCTTGTCCCCCGGAGTCTCACCATGCTCAAAGCAGCCATCGTCCTGATGCTGATTGCCACGGTTGTCAGCCTGTTCAGCGGCCTGTTTTTTCTGGTCAAGGACGACAGCAGCTCGAACCGCCTCGTCATTGCCTTGAGTGTCCGTGTAGCGCTGGCCGCCATTACCGTCGGCTTGATTGCCTGGGGTTTTTTCAGCGGCCAGTTGGTGTCACATGCGCCGTGGTAGCACTCAGAGTACGTAGACGAAAACGAACAGCCCGATCCACACCACGTCCACGAAGTGCCAGTACCAGCTCGCGGCCTCGAAACCGAATTGGTGCTCGTTGTCGAAGTGCCCGCGCATGACCCGCATCAGCATCACGAACAGGATGATGGTGCCGATGGTCACGTGGGCGCCGTGGAACCCGGTGAGCATGAAGAACGTCGCCCCGTAGATGCCCGAGCCCAGGGTCAGGCCCAGTTCGTGGTAGGCGTGGATGTATTCTTCGGCCTGAAAGCCGAGGAACGCGCAGCCCAGCAACACGGTGATCGCCAGCCAGAGTTTCAGCGCGCCGCGATGGCCCTTTTTCAAGGCGTGGTGGGCGATGGTCACGGTCACGCTGGAACTCACCAGCAGCACGGTGTTGAGCAGCGGCAAGCCCCAAGGGCTGATGACGTCTTTGGGTGGCGGAAACAGTTTGGAATCCGGGTTGTTCAGCAGTGGCCAGACAAACTCGAAGTTCGGCCATAGCATGTGCGCAATGCCTTTGGCGCCTTCACCGCCGAGGGCCGGCCCGGAGACGTGGCGCACATAAAACAGCGCGCCGAAGAAGGCGATGAAGAACATCACCTCCGAGAAAATGAACCAGCTCATGCCCCAGCGGAACGAGCGATCCATCTGGGCGCTGTACAAGCCGCCGCGACTTTCCTTGATCACCGTGCCGAACCAGCCGAACAGCATGTAAGCCAGCAGCAGGCCACCGACGAAAAAGATCAGCGGGCCATGGGATTCCGGCCGCGCTGCTTTCAGATCGTTGAACCAGGTGGCCAGGCCGAGCACCGTGACGAACATCCCGACTGTGGCGATGATCGGCCATTTGCTCTGGGCCGGAACGTAATAATGCTCATGAGTTGCCATTTATTGTTCTCCTTATCGGGCACGCTCAACCGCCAGTGTTTACTGCGACCGGTGGATGTCGGGCGGTGATATCGAACAGCGTGTAGGACAGCGTCAGGTGCTTCACATCCTTGGGCATGTCGCGGTCAACGATGAAACGTACCGGCATCTCGATCCGCTGCCCGGGTTGCAGCACTTGCTGGGTAAAGCAGAAACATTCGGTCTTGTGGAAGTACGCCGCCGCTGCGCTGGGCGCGATGCTTGGAACGGCCTGGGCGCTCATCGGCTTGTCGGTGGGGTTGTGTGCAATGAAGATCATCTCGTTCACCGCCCCGGGGTTGGCCGTCAGTTCATCGTGCTTGGGATAAAAATCCCAGGACATGTCGGCGGAATTGGTCGACAGAAACTGCACGCGAACCTGCCGCGAGGTATCGACCGTTTGCTCGCCTTCGTACTGCCCGGCAGTCTTGCCATTGATGCCGAACGCCTTGCACATCACGTCGTAGATCGGCACCAGGGCAAAGCCGAAGACAAACATCGCGACCACCACCAGCAATAGCCGAGTGACCAGCTTCTTCATCGAAATCGAATCAGCCATGATTCACGCCCTCCACACAAAACCCTGTGGGAACGCGAAACTGTGGCGAGGGAGCTTGCTCCCGCTGGGTCGCGGAGCGGCCCCAAAAGCTTTTCGTCTGCTTCGCAGCCGAGCGGGAGCAAGCTCCCTCGCCACAAGAGCCCGCGCCCATAAGGCTTGCAGTGTTCATTTCACTTCCGGCGGCGTGGTGAAGGTGTGATACGGCGCGGGTGACGGAATGCTCCACTCCAGCCCTTCAGCCCCATCCCATGGTTTGGCCGGTGCCGGCGGGCCGCCGCGAATGGTCTTGATCACGATGAACAGGAAGAACAGCTGCGTGGTGCCGAACATGAACGCGCCAATCGACGACACCATGTTGAAGTCGGCGAATTGCAGGTTGTAGTCCGGAATCCGCCGCGGCATTCCCGCCAGCCCCACGAA
Organism: Pseudomonas fluorescens; assembly: GCF_000802965.1. Classification (GTDB taxonomy): domain Bacteria; phylum Pseudomonadota; class Gammaproteobacteria; order Pseudomonadales; family Pseudomonadaceae; genus Aquipseudomonas; species Aquipseudomonas fluorescens_A. The sequence continues at coordinate 196,183 of NZ_JSAK01000020.1, forward strand.
GTGCATCGGGAAGAAGGCCATGTTCATGCCGATGAATGACAGCCAGAAATGCAGCTTGCCGAGGGTTTCGTCGTACATGTGGCCGGTCCATTTCGGCAGCCAGTAGTAGGCCGAGGCGAAGATCCCGAAGATCGCCCCCGGCACCAGTACGTAGTGGAAGTGCGCGACCACGAAGTAAGTGTCCTGGTACTGGAAGTCCGCCGGGGCGATGGCCAGCATCAGCCCCGAGAACCCGCCGATGGAGAACAGGATCACGAACGCCACGGCAAACAGCATCGGCGTCTCAAAGGTCAGCGAGCCTTGCCACATGGTGCTGGCCCAGTTGAACACCTTCACGCCCGTCGGCACGGCGATCAGCAACGTGGCGTACATGAAGAACAGTTCGCCCACCAGCGGAATGCCGACCACGAACATGTGGTGCGCCCAGACGATGAACGACAGGAACGCAATACTGGCCGTGGCGTAGACCATCGAGGTGTAGCCGAACAGCGGCTTGCGCGAAAAGGTCGGGATGATCGAGCTGACGGCACCGAAGGCTGGCAGAATCATGATGTACACCTCGGGGTGACCGAAGAACCAGAACACGTGCTGGAACAGCACCGGGTCACCGCCGCCGGCAGCACTGAAGAAGCTGGTGCCGAAGTGGATGTCCATCAGCATCATCGTCACGCACCCGGCCAGCACCGGCATCACCGCGATCAGCAGGAATGCGGTAATCAGCCAGGTCCAGACGAACAGCGGCATCTTCATCAGCGTCATGCCGGGGGCGCGCAGGTTGAGGATGGTGGCGATCACGTTGATCGCGCCCATGATCGAACTGATCCCCATGAGGTGGATGGCGAAGATGAAGAACGTCACGCTTTCCGGTGCGTAGGTCGTCGACAGCGGGGCGTAGAACGTCCAGCCGAAGTTAGGTCCGCCGCCGGGAGTGAACAGGGTCGACACCAACAGGATGAACGCCGCCGGCAACAACCAGAAGCTGAAGTTGTTCATCCGTGGCAGGGCCATATCCGGCGCGCCGATCATCAGCGGGATCATCCAGTTGGCGAGGCCGACGAAGGCCGGCATCACCGCACCGAACACCATCACCAGACCGTGCATGGTGGTCATCTGGTTGAAGAATTCCGGCTGGACGATTTGCAGCCCGGGCTGGAACAGCTCGGCACGAATCACCATCGCGAACGAGCCGCCGAGCAGGAACATGGAAAACGCAAACCACAGGTACAGCGTGCCGATGTCCTTGTGGTTGGTGGTCAGCACCCAGCGCATCAGGCCTTTGGCGGGGCCGTGGGCGTGGTCGGCATGACCATGGTCATCGATGACGGCGCTCATGGCCTTTCTCCTGTCAACGAATGGGCTGGGCGGGCCGGGGCGCGCTGCCCCGACCGGTTGCTTACGTGCGCAATGGACCGGGTCATTTGCTTTCCGCCTGTTTCAGCTCCAGCACTTCTTTCGGAGTGACCATGTCGCCCTTGTTGTTGCCCCAGGCGTTACGTTCGTAGGTCACGACCGCCGCAATATCGACTTCCGAGAGCTGCTTGCCGAACGCCGCCATCGCGGTGCCAGGCTTGCCGTGGAAGACGATGCTCAGGTGATCCTTGATCGGTCCGGTGGCGATTTTCGAGCCCTTGAGCGCCGGGAACATCGGCGGCAATCCCTGACCTTCGGCCTGGTGACAGGCCACGCACGTGGTGTGATAAACCTTGTCGCCGCGCTCCTTGAGCTCGTCGAGGGTCCATTCCTTGCTGGTCAGCTCCTTGAGTTGCGCGGCTTCGGCCTTGCGTTCGCCCAGCCATTTTTCGTAATCGGCCTTTTCCTTGACCTCGACCACGATCGGCATGAAGCCGTGATCCTTGCCGCACAGCTCGGCGCACTGGCCGCGGTAGATGCCGGGCTTTTCGATGCGCGTCCAGGCTTCGTTGACGAACCCCGGGATCGCATCGCGCTTGACCGCGAAGGCCGGTACCCACCAGGAGTGGATCACATCGGCGGATGTCACCAGGAAGCGCACCTTGGCGCCGATCGGCAGCACCAAAGGCTTGTCGACCTCGAGCAAGTAGTGCTCGCTCTTGGCTTCTTTGTTGTGGATCTGATCGGCGGGCGTGGCCAGGTTGCTGAAGAACTCGACGTCCTGGCCCAGGTATTTGTAGTGCCATTTCCACTGATAGCCGGTGACCTGGATATCGATATCCGGCTCACTGGCGTCGTACATCTTGATCAGGGTCGCCGTCGCGGGAACCGCCATGGCCACCAGGATGATGAAGGGCACGATGGTCCAGAGGATTTCGACGGTGGTGCTTTCATGAAATTTTGCCGCCACCTGCCCGGTCGAGCGGCGGTGCAGAATCATCGACCAGAACATGGCGCCGAAGACGATGATGCCGATCACTACACAGATCCAGAAAATGGTCATGTGCAGGTCAAAAACAGCGTGACTGATTTCAGTCGCTCCAGGCGCCATATTCACAGTCCAGGCCGCTTGCGCCTGACTGAAAATCGACCACAACAGGAGGCCCATCCAGACATGTGGATGTCGCATCATTGCGGGTTCCCCTTATCGTTCTTGTTATCCCGCCGGCTTTCACCTGCGGCAAGGGAGCGGCTGTTTCAGACTACGAACTTGAATCGCCGGGCCTTGCTGCATATGCAGTCGGGCGTCATCAGCTAACTCCATTCCAACCCGAGTATAGACAGCGACTCCCACCTCGCAATGTGAAGGCGTAAATCTACTGAAACAGCATTAACTTGCATTGCAGGTCACGAATGGAGAAGGATGCAGACGAGTGGTGGCGAATCGATATAACGTCGATGTCTCAAGGATGAAATAATTATGACAAATGCGTCTTAGCGTTTTTCGTAAGCCAGCTAAGTTATGTCTTTCCTATTTCATTGCCTTGTTTCCTGGAGTTTTCATGAACACCGCCGCATTGCGCGAGCAGATCCAAAAAGCCCAACAACACGAAGCCGAGACCGGCCTGCTGACGCGTCAGCTGGAAACCAAACTGCCTAATTTACACCCGGCGATCCAACTGCCGGAAGCGGATGCCAACGGCGTATTGACGCGTTTTGTCGCCGCCTACATCGACGAAGTTCCTGATCTGCTGGATGCAGCCAATGAAGTCGCCAGGGAAGCGGGCATTGAGTCACAGATCAAACCGGTACTGAAAATCGCCGAGCAATACTTCCTCCAGCCGCCTGCCATCATGGCCGGCCACGTCGGGCTCGACAGCCTGCTGGACGAGGCCTATCTGGCGCACCGGTTTGTCGAAGAGGTCAACGACCTGTACATCAAGCATTTCGGCCAGCCACTGATCCCCTTGGACATGACTGTCGCCAACCTGATCGCTCACCAATTGATCGGTGAGGAATTTGCCAACCAACTGGACGAGGCGGTGCATCACGCCATCGACGAGATGCTCAACGAAGAAAGCTTTGCGCTGGAGTCGGTCGAAGCCTACCGCGAGAAGCTGAGCAGCCCGGACACCGGCGCCGCGTGGAAACGCTGGCCGTGCATGTCCCGCCGCCTGGGCGTAGGCCTGGAGCTGGATCAGCCGGTGGCATAAGTCCAGATTTCTGTAGGAGCTGGCTTGCCGGCGATGAACGATGACGCGGTCTGTCAGATCAACCGCGTTATCGTTCATCGCCGGCAAGCCAGGCTCCTACAAGGCTTATCCTGTGGAACCTACTCCGGCGGTGGTCCTCACCCGCCCTTCAAGCCGACGCTTCAACCCCCGCGCTTCAATCAACAGCTTCGAACCCTTCGCTGCATTGGCCCGACCCCATTCCTCCAGCAATTCGAGACACGCGTGATCGATGTAGCTCAGATTATTGAGCGGCACATGCACCGTCGCGCCGGCAGGAATGCTGCCCAGTACCTGCGTCAACGCCGGCACTTTAAGGAACGTCGCTGCACCTACCAGACGCAACTCCATTTCGCCGTCCTGCGGCAGGTCGATCAGGCTGATCTTCAAGCGCGAAGCTTTCCACGCCAGTTTGGCCAGGGTCAGGCCGAAGCCGATCAGCACACCGGTCAGCAAGTCAGTGAATATGATTGCCAGCGCCGTCGCGGCGTAGGTGAACATTGGCATCCGGCCGTAACGACCCAAACCGCGAAAGACCTTGAGGTCGACCAGTTTGAATCCCGTGTACACCAACACGCCGGCCAGGCTCGCCACCGGAATGCTTTGCAGCACGCTCGACAGCAACAACACGAACGCGAGCAGCCACAATCCGTGGAAAATCGTCGAGTACCGGGTGGTAGCACCGGCCTGCACGTTGGCCGAACTGCGCACGATTACGCCGGTCATTGGCAACGCGCCGAGCAGTCCGCAGAGCATATTGCCGACTCCTTGGGCAGACAGTTCGCGATCGAAGTCCGAACGCTGGCCACTGTGCATGCGGTCTACTGCGGCGGCGGATAGCAGGGTTTCTGCACTGGCAATAAACGCCACTGCGAACGCTGCAATCAACAACGTGGGATCAGCCAGGTTCAGCAAATCCGCCGGTTTCAGCCAGTCGATGGCTTCAGCCAGGTTAGCCGGGACTTCCACCCGTTTAACTTGCAACGCCAAGGCCAGGCTGGCAACAGTGGCGAGGCCGACGCCAAGCAGTGCGCCGGGAACGAAACGCAGGGCATGGGGGCGGAATTTTTCCCACAGCCACATCACGGCGATCGTCCCCAGCCCAAGCAAACCGGCCTGCCAGCCTAAAGAAGGCAAGGCTTGAGCCACGGCGCTTGGGAACGCTGCGAGGTTATCCAGCCCTGAGGGTTTCGGCGCGGCGTCGAGCATCACGTGCACCTGGGACAGGATGATCAGCACGCCAATGCCGGCGAGCATGCCGTAAACGACGGCTGGCGCCGTCACCCGAAACCAGCAGCCCAGTTTCAACCGGCCGGCCACCAGTTGCAGAAACCCCGCCAGCAGCAGGATCGGCCCGAGCATGGCCACACCATGTACGCGCACCAGTTCGAACACCAGCACAGCCAGTCCCGCTGCGGGGCCGCTGACCTGCAGCGGCGAACCCGCCAACCAGCCCACTACCAAACCACCGATGATCCCGGTGATCAGGCCTTTTGCCGGGGGAAGCCCTGAAGCGATCGCGATGCCCATGCACAAGGGCAGGGCGACCAGAAACACAACCACGGAAGCCAATAACTCCCGTGGCAGAACAGCTTTGAGTTGCGCAGCACGCATAATGATTCTCCCGAAGTTTTCTTCAGGCATGGCAAAGCCAGGCTGCCTGATCGGCAGCCACGGCTAAACCACACGGGGATTTTTAGGAGTATTTAGAAGCGCGCTTTGGGCGTCGCCACCGGCATCGGCAGGCTGCCATTGAGCGGCAGGAAACAACCTTGGTCAGCGTCGTAGGCTTTGATTTCGCTGGTTTCGATGTTGTAGACCCAACCGTGGATAAACAACTGACCATTGGCCATGCGCGAGGCCACCGACGGGTGCGTGCGCAAATGCTGCAATTGGGCGATCACATTCTCTTCGGTGAGGATGTGCATGCTTTCGCTTTCGTTCGCGCAGTTGCAGTTGTCCTGAACCATGGTTTTCGCCACTTCGGCATGCCGAAGCCAGGCTTTGACCGTGGGCATTTTTTCCAGGCTTTGCGGGTTGAGCACTGCGCGCATCGCGCCACAGTCGGAATGCCCGCAAATGATGATGTGATGCACACCGAGAGCCAGCACGGCGTACTCGATGGCGGTGGACACACCACCGTTCATTTGCCCGTACGGCGGCACGACGTTGCCGACGTTGCGGGTGACGAACAAGTCGCCGGGGGCGCTTTGGGTGATTAACTCAGGAACGATGCGCGAATCGGCGCAGGCGATGAACATGGCTCGCGGCCGCTGGGCGGTGGCGAGTTTTTTGAAGAGTTCTTCCTGTTGCGGAAAGATCTCGTGATGAAAATGCAAAAAGCCGTCAACGATATGCTGCAGCGCTGCATCGGCGGTTTCCGCCTCGGGTTGGGCTGAAGCCGACGCAGCCAACGGCTGTTTATCCTTGTCACTCATGATTCATCCTCTTTGGCGGATTCAGGGAAGCTTTCCCGTTTGTCCGGTGTGAAGCCAGTGGCTGGTTAAAAAACATCCAGGTCAACGATCCCGACCCATCAGTCACTCGATGAACAAGGTAGCGGCCGAATCTTAACTCAAACTGAATCAATGCTCTAAAACGTGTGTTCCAGGTCACAAAAAAAGTGACCAGCCTAAATCCTGGGCGCGTTGCCCAATACTAAACCATAGGCCAATTGTCCTTAAATCAACGACATTTGGCGACCCGGCGGACAGAAGGCTTCGCAGTCCAGGTTGAAACTTTCCCGATGATTGAGCCCCAGACGCTTGATGGTTTTGGCAAAGCGCTGCGCCAACAGGTCTGCAAAAGGGCCTTCGCCGCGCATCCGTGCGCCAAATCGACTGTCATAGAGCTCACCACCACGGCTCTGGCGAATCAGGCTCAGGACATGAGCAGCACGTTGCGGATAGTGAGCGGCCAGCCATTCCTCGAACAGCGGCGCCACTTCCAGCGGCAAGCGCAGCATCATATAAGCAGCGCTCTGCGCCCCGGCCGCCTGGGCCTCGGTGAGAAGGTTTTCGAGTTCGCTGTCGTTGATCATCGGAATCATCGGTGAACACAGTACCCCCACCGGAATCCCTGCCTCACGCATGACCCTGATCGCCCGCAGCCGAGCCTTCGGTGCTGCGGCGCGAGGTTCGAGGATGCGTTTGAGTTCGTCGTCGAGGGTGGTCAGGCTGATCATCACCGCCACCAGTCTTTGGCTGGCAAGCTCGGTCAACAGATCCAGGTCTCGAAGTATCAGCGAGCCCTTGGTGACGATGGTCACCGGATGACGGTAGCGCAGCAGCACTTCAAGGGTTTGGCGGGTGATCTTGTACTCGCGTTCGATCGGCTGATAAGGATCGGTGTTGGAACCGAGATTGATCGGCGCGCATTGATAGCCGCGTTTGGAAAGCTGTTGCTCCAGCACATCCGTGGCGTTGGTCTTGGCGATCAATCGGGTTTCGAAATCCAGCCCCGGTGACATGTCCCAATAGGCGTGGCTGGGTCGCGCGTAGCAGTAGATGCAACCGTGCTCGCAACCTCGATAGGGATTGATCGAGCGATCAAAGGGCAGGTCCGGCGAGGTGTTGCGGGTAATGATGGTTTTCGCCGTCTCGATTCGCACCTCGGTGCCTTGAGTCATCGGCACTTCCTGATACCAGCCGTCATCCTCGGTCACCGAGCGATTGGGGGCGAAGCGGTTGTGCGGGTTGGTCGCGGTGCCGCGACCACGAGGGGGTAAGGGCGTTTGCATGGAAGAGTCCTTATGCTGTATGTGCATACAGTATCGCGGGATCTGTCGGCATGCCACTGCCGTTCGGCACCTTTTTACTTTTATATGTTCAACAGGCAATTAACAGAAACATATAAGGGCTGGTTTACATGTTAGGAATATAGGTATTGTTTTCTCGTAGTTAACATAATCGCGAATATCAATGAAAAGGATTTTACAATGTCGTATTTTAATCGTCGTGGCATCTTTCTTCAAAAGCTTGGCCCTACCGTAGTTGATCCCAATGAAGTATTGGTTTCGATGCAATTCGCTCTGAAAGAGTCAGGTCAGGATGAAGGTGACAAGTTGTTGGACTCCAGTATCTACATTGCGTCGTCTTACGATGGTGGAAAAACTTTCAGTATTAGCAAGGCGAAAGATGTAGATGGTGATGGCGACATCGATAATGAAGACAAGGCCAGAATGCTGGCGCTGGCCAAGGCCTATGCGAGTATCGTCAATCCATAACGGATTTTCCGGTTAAACGCAGCAGGGATGGTAGCCAGGGATAATTATCATGTGGGAGCCCCGTAGAAAAGGCGTTTATCTTCAGCGAGTAGAAACCAATGAAAGTAATAAAATAATTATTAAATTGGTAAGAGCACAAACTGAAGATGCGGATGATCTGAAATGGTCTGATCGCTTTGACAAAGTTACAGTCATGGTCTTGCGCATAAACACCGGTGGTGCCGAAGAGTACAGGCTCGATTTCGACCCGTGGTCGGACATAAATGTCATTCCGGACGGAAGCATTGATGAAAAAGATATCAGTGCAATCACTGAGCTGGGCTTTGCATTTTACCGTCAGTCAGTCATAAACCCGGAGTATGGAGTTTTTCTTTCTCGAAATTACCTCGATCTTGTAGAGGTATTTGATCCTGCAAAACCTGTTCAACCTGTCGGGCCTTTGAGACACGTGGTTGGAATTGAAGTGCTTGATCTGGCGGATAGTGAGGAGCCAGAACTTGACTCTTCCTTTAACGCTGAATCTTTTGATGAAGGGGCGAGTTTTTCAGTCAGTAAAAATTATTCTTATACCTACAATTTCGAAGAAACGCCCGGTCTGGTAGACCTGGTCAAAGCCTTCTTCAAGCTGAAATTGTAAGCCCGCGTCGCCTGAAGTCTGCCGGGTTCCCTGACGATTCTGTCCCGTGAGCCCGGCAGCGTTTCACATTTCATTCACGCCTGCCTGACAGGCCTTTGACCGTTCAGGGCTGAAGCTGGCGCCAACATCCAACTCCTTCCCCAATGGTCAACCGAGCATGTCCCTACCGCGCTTTATCACTACGATGTGCCTGTCGCTGGTCGCATTGATCACCCTGACACCTGCCTTTGCCGACGACACTGCGCCGTCCCGTCCGGCAGAGTGGGCGCAACCGGTCGAGGTGCAATACAACCTGTTTCAAATGACGCCGACGCTATATCGCAGTGCACTGCCTGACAGTGGAGCAGTATCGCTACTGGAAAAACTCAAGGTCGGCACCGTGATCAGCTTTCTGCCGGAATCAGACTCAAGCTGGCTGTCGATACCCGGAATCGCTCTGGTGCAACTGCCCTATCGCACCAACCATGTGGATGACGCCGACATACTCAAAGCCCTGCGTGCCATTCAATCCGCCGAAGCCAACGGCCCGGTGCTGATGCATTGCAAACACGGGTCCGACCGCACGGGTCTGATCGCGGCGATGTACCGGGTGATTGTGCAGGGTTGGAGCAAGGAAGATGCGCTGAGTGAAATGACTGAGGGTGGCTTTGGTGACAGCACGCATTTCCGGGACGGTGTCCGTTACATGATGCAGGCTGACATCGACAAGCTGCGTACTGCATTGGCTAACGGCGATTGCAGCACGAGCCCGTTCGCGGCGTGTTCAATGAAGAATTGGTTCAAATCGGCGCATGTGGATTAGCAAAGCCTCCCACCGCATTGCGCGGTGGGAGGCAATTTTCGCTACTCAGTGCTGCTCGTCAGGCTTTTTCTTCAGCTTCGGGTTGGGGAAAAACTGCACGGCCTGAACCTTGGCGTCTGGCACCTTCAGTGCGGCAGTGTTGACCCGGGTGCCCAATTCCTTGGGCACTGACAGACCTTGTTCATTCAATGTGTCGGAATAACCGCAGGCCACACACTCGCGGTGCGGCACGTCGTCTTCGCTCCACATCATCAACTTGTCCGGCTCGCTGCATGCCGGGCAGACCGCGCCGGCAATAAAGCGTCGTTTGGTAATCACGGGACCCTCACTCATGCTGCTGCGTCCTCACTCAGGCCGCTGTGGCGCAAGAGTGCGTCAATCGACGGCTCGCGGCCACGGAAGTCGACGAACAGCACCATTGGCTCCTGGGAACCGCCGCGTGCCAGGATCGCTTCGCGGAACGCGCGACCGGTGTCGGCATTGAGCACGCCTTCTTCTTCGAATTTCGAGAAGGCGTCCGCCGACAATACTTCTGCCCACTTGTAGCTGTAGTAACCCGCCGCGTAACCGCCGGCGAAGATGTGGGCGAAGCTGTTAGGGAAACGGTTGTAGGCCGGTGGACGCATGACCGAAACCTCGTCACGCACACCTTCAAGCACCTGCAGCACACGGCGACCGTCGCCGTGGGTGGCGTGCAGTTCGAAGTCGAACAGCGAGAACTCCAGTTGGCGGACCATCATCAGGCCGGACTGGAAGTTTTTCGCCGCGAGCATTTTGCCCAGCAGGTCCTGAGGCAGAGGCTCGCCGGTTTCATAGTGACCGGAAATCAGCGCCAGGCCTTCCGGCTCCCAGCACCAGTTTTCCATGAACTGACTCGGCAGCTCGACCGCATCCCAGGCCACGCCGTTGATACCGGATACGCCAGCATGTTCGACGCGGGTCAGCAGGTGATGCAGGCCATGACCGAACTCGTGGAACAACGTGGTGACTTCATCGTGGGTCAGCAGCGCAGGCTTGCCGCTGTCGGCCGGGGTGAAGTTGCAGACCAGGTTGGCCACCGGGCTTTGCAGCACGCCATCGGCGGTGCGGCGACGGTCGCGAGCGCCGTCCATCCAGGCACCGCCACGCTTGTTGGCGCGGGCATAAAGGTCGAAGAAGAAGCGTCCGACGTGCTGACCGTTTTCCTTGATCTCGAACAGGCGGACATCCGGGTGCCAGGTGTCGAAACCTTTCTGCTCGGTGATCTCGATGCCGTACAGGCGTTGCACGATGGCAAACAGGCCGCTCAGCACTTTATCGATAGGGAAGTAGGCGCGAAGGGCTTCCTGGGCAACGCTGTAACGCTGCTCGCGAAGTTTCTCGCCATAGAAACCGCTGTCCCAGCTTTGCAGGTCCGGGCAGCCTTGTTCGGCGGCGTAAGCCTTGAGCTGTTGCAGATCCTGGGCTGCGAACGGCTTGCTGCGCTTGGCCAGATCGCGCAGGAAACTCAGCACCTGATCACTGGATTCGGCCATTTTTGTGGCCAGGCTCAGCTCCGAGAAACTGGCGAAGCCCAGTAGTTTTGCCAGCTCCTGACGCAGGTCGAGGATTTCTTCCATGACCGGGCCGTTATCGTTCTGACCGGCATTCGGGCCATGGTCCGACGCACGGGTGCAGTAGGCGGCGTAGACTTCTTCGCGCAGGGCGCGGTCGTGGGCGTAGGTCATCACCGCGTAGTAGCTCGGGAATTCCAGAGTGATCAGCCAGCCTTCGAGGTCTTTTGCCTGCGCAGCGGCGGCCATTTGTGCCTTGGCCGAATCGGTCAGGCCGGCGAGGGCTGCTTCATCGGTAATGTGCTTGGTCCAGGCTTGAGTGGCGTCGAGCAATTGATTGGAGAAGCGGCTGCCGAGCTCGGACAGTTTGCTCTGCACTTCGGCGTAGCGCTTTTGCTCGGCTTCCGGCAGGTCGATACCCGACAGACGGAAGTCACGCAGGGAGTGTTCCAGGATAGTTTTTTGCGCCACGTCGAAACCGGCGGCTTCCGGGCTGTTGGCCAGCGCTTCGAAGGCCTGGAACAGTTCGCGGTTCTGGCCCATTTCGGTGGAATAGGCGCTCAAGGCTGGCAGGCACGACTCGTAGGCTTCACGCAGTTGAGCGCTGTTGCATACGGCGTTCAAATGGCTGACCGGACTCCAGGCAGCGCCGAGGCGGTCGTTGAGTTCGTCCATCGCCAACACCAGACCGGCCCACGTCGGCTGTTTGCCCTGGGTCTTGAGGATCTCGATAATGGCGGCGCGGTTGTCAGTCAGGATCTGTTCAATGGCCGGTTGCACATGCTCGGCACGGATCGCGGAGAACGGCGGCAGGTCGTAGGACTGCAAAAGAGGGTTGTTCACGCTCACGGTTGGCACCTTGGCTGGAAGAAACATGCGGCCATCTTAATTACAATCGACGCTCACCGCAGCTATCAGCAACAGAGAGAAACCCTATCGTGAACCTTCGCAAGTATCAGAACCACACGCCGCTGCTCGGCAAAGGCGCTTTTGTCGACCGTTCGGCGGTGGTGATCGGTGACGTCGAGATCGGCGAAGACAGCTCAGTGTGGCCGCTGACGGTGATCCGCGGCGACATGCACCGTATCCGCATTGGTGCGCGCACCAGCGTGCAGGATGGCTGTGTTTTGCACATCACCCATGCCGGTCCGTTCAACCCCGAGGGTTTCCCGTTGCTGATCGGCGATGACGTGACCATCGCCCACAAAGTCATGCTGCACGGCTGTTCCGTGGGCAGCCGGGTGCTGATCGGCATGGGCAGTATCGTCATGGACGGCGCCGTGGTGGCGGATGACGTGATTATCGGTGCCGGTAGTCTGGTGCCTCCCGGTAAACGCCTGGAAAGCGGCTTTCTTTATGTGGGCAGCCCGGTGAAACAGATTCGGCCGCTGACGGACAAGGAACAAGCCTTCTTCACCTACAGCGCGGCGAACTACGTGAAGCTCAAGGATCTGCATTTGGCCGAAGGCTACGACCAGATCTGAAGCGTCCCACTATTGCCCAGGATTTTTCATGCATTACCAAACCGTTTTGTTCGACCTTGATGGCACCCTGACCGACCCGCGCGAAGGCATTACGCGTTCGATTCAGTTTGCCTTGAGCAAACTGGGCATCGATGAGCCCGACCTGACCAAACTCGAGCATTTCATCGGTCCACCGTTGTTGCAGGCATTCATGCAGTTCTACGACTTCGACGAGCCGAAGGCCTGGGAGGCGGTGAATTTCTATCGCGAACGCTTCAAAGTCACCGGGTTGTACGAAAACCGCGTATTCGACGGCGTTACACCGCTATTGGAAACACTTGGCGGACAAGGGCGACAGCTGTACATCGCGACTTCCAAGCCCTGGGTCTTCGCTCGGGAGATCGCCCGTCATTTCGACTTTGCCAAGCACTTCAAAGTGATTTACGGAAGCGAACTCGACGGCACCCGGACCAATAAAGTCGAACTGATCGCTCATTTGATCGCCGAGGAAGGACTGGATCCGACCAACACCCTGATGATCGGCGACCGCAAGCACGATCTGATCGGTGCGCGCAGCAATGGGCTCGATGCGGCGGCAGTCGGCTACGGTTTTGGCAGCCGGGAAGAGTTGAGCGCTGAAGCGCCGGCGTATCACTTTGAAACGCTGGATGAGATGCATCAGGCGTTTTTGCAGGGCTGATCAGTACGCCATCGCGGGCAAGCCCGCTCCCACAGAGTCCGTGTCAGCCAGACCTTTTTGGATAAATACCCAACTCCTGTGGGAGCGGGCTTGCCCGCGATGAGGACCTATCAGCCACTGATGTTCTTTGATTCTGACAACACTTTTAGCGCCACCTTGCGCTCATCTACGGGCAATACCCCCAGCTTCTGCGCAGCCGCATAAAACTTCACCCAATCGCGACCCTCCTTCTGGAACAGCGCCGCAAACGCCGGCACCCACTGGTCGTACAGCCCAAACGGCAGCAACCGCGCATTGTTCATCGGCGCATTGATCCAAGCGTCATAACGTTTGTCCCCCGCCCATTGGCTGTCGCGCAACAGTCGGTATTCACCGCGCAATCGCTCGAACTCAGCAGCTTTGCGTTGACGCATTTGCTCAGCCGGCAATGGCTGGGCGTAGAGTTTTTCAAGGCGGGTTCGGCTGTCGAGAACCAGCTGAATGAACTGATCCCGTCGTTGCGCTTCGGCACCGTTGTCCGGAGGCAAGCTGCGGAACGCACGCCACTGACGGGTGCCTTCCTGCTCAACGAAGGTGGCGAATGACTCGTTGAACTCGGTGTCGTCCTTCACATACACACGCTGGTGCGCCAGTTCGTGAAAGATCAGCGTGGCCAGCCGCTCATCGCCCCAACCCATCATCGAATTCATGATCGGGTCATTGAACCAGCCCAGCGTCGAATACGCCTCGACACCGCCGATCGACACGTCCATGCCTTGCAGACGCTGCAGCGCCGCCTCACCGCGGGCCGCGCTCTGGCTGTAATAACCGCGATAGGCCACGCAACCGGCGATGGGGAAGCAATGGTTCTGTGGCTTCAGGGAAAATTCCGGCGTGACGAACACGTTCCAGACGACGAAAGGCCGGCCGATGTCGGCGTACAAGCGGTAGCTTTGATTGTCCGGCAGGTGCAGTTGTTGGCTGGCGAATGTCCGGGCTTTTTGCGATTGGGCCAGGTGCGCTCGCAGCTTTTGATCGCGTTGAGGGTCGGCGATAACGCTGGATACCGGCTCCCGAGCCCGCAGCAATTGCAGCTGACCACTGGCCAGCTGACTGTAATAGCTGACGCTGGAACAACCGTTGAGCAACAAAAACAACACACCCGGAAACAAAACGCGCAAAACGCGATCAAGTAACCCAAGGCTTGGACGCGGCCTGATCAAAATAAAAAATTCCTGGGGAGTCTGCTCGCAAGACTATCCCGCTTGACTGGAGCTCCGCTATGCGCAAGTTGATGCTGACGGGAGGCCTGCTGATGCTGGCCGGTTGTGCTGGTTTCGGAATCCCCCACCATGATCCGTCGCAAGCCTGGATCGATCTGGATTCGAAGCAGGAAAACTCGGCCCTGCAAGCCTTGGAGGTGGATAATAAGGCTGCCACCGATAAGCGCTATTTCGAGGTTCAGCCGGGCAGTCATGAACTGACGGTTCGCTACCAATTCCCGGTCCAGCCCACCAACATTGGCCCTGATGCCGAACCGCTATGGCGTGATTGCCAGATGAATGTGAAATTCAGTGACTTCAACGCCGGTGAGCGCTATCAACTTCAAGCAGGCAATATCGGCTTTCGCCCTTGGGCCAAGCTTTACAACCAGCAGCGAAAAGTAATTGGCCAAGGAACCCCGGCGGGCTGTCAACGCACCTGATTGGCGCTATCCTGAATGTTCAATAGTCAGGACATTCATCATGCGCAAGTTGATGCTGTTGCTCGCTGCAAGCGTGGTGACTGGCTGTGCGAGTCCATTGCCGGCGGTCAATCCGCAGATGGCCTGGGTCGACTTTTCGACACCCTTCCCCAATGACAAAATGTTGATGGCCGAGAGGCTGGATAACCAGCGATTGCGCGACGGGCGTTATTTCCAGGTGACTCCGGGTAGACACGAACTGACCGTGCGCTTCGATTTTGAAGTGCCGGGCGGGGGCTCGGACTTGTTCGGCGGGACTACTGAACGGCTGTGCTACATGATCATCAAGTACGATCATTTCGAAGCCGGTCAGCGTTATCTGCTGCAAGCCCGTTCCATGGCGTTCACCCCCGAAGCGCGCCTTTACAACGCCAAACGTCAAATCGTTGCCGAAGAAAGCCAGATCAACTGTGTGCCGTAAGGCCCATCAGCGGTCGTTCTTCTGGTAAATGATTTTCTTGGTGCCGTTTTCGCAAGAGCCCACGACCATATTCTGATCGTGCACTTCGTCATTAGTGACGATTTCCAGGGTGTAGGACGTGACCCCGCGCGCCTGGATCTTCGCTTCGATTTCGGCCTTGAGTTCTTCACAGGGTTTCGGTGCCGCCAGGGCCGAAGTGGCCAGTGCGCAACAGATAACCGCCAAGGCAAAACGTTTCATGGTTGAAGCTCCCTTGAGGCAGCGTGCAGGATTCTGCATTTCGGCTGCTGTCATTTATTCGACCACAAATTGATTGGGCAAATCTGTCGTATATCAAAAAAGATCGCAGCCTTCGGCAGCTCCTGGTAGGAGCTGCCGAAGGCTGCGATCTTTTCGTCTCAATGCGAACTTAACTCACCAACGTTGCGTCCAGGCTGATTTTCGCATTCAGCACCTTGGAAACCGGGCAGCCTTCTTTGGCCTTGTTGCTCAGCTCCTCGAATTGCGCCTGGCTGGCGCCGGGGATTTTTGCCTTGAGAATCAATTTCACCGCCGTGATCGCAAAACCCCCTTCGACCTGGTCGAGGGTCACTTCGGCATTGGTATCGATGCTGTCAGCTTTAAGGCCGGCATCGCCGAGAATCATGGAAAACGCCATGGAAAAACAACCGGCATGGGCCGCGCCGATCAGCTCTTCCGGATTGGTGCCTTTGCCGCCTTCGAAACGCGCCTTGAAGCCGTAGGGTGCTTCTCTGAGTACGCCGGTTTCCGTGGAAATCGAGCCGATGCCGGTTTTCAGGTCACCTTCCCAATGAGCCGATGCTTTCTTGATGATAGCCATGCCTGTCTCCTCAAAATCCGGCGCGAGTACCGCGCCTGTGTGGTTTTCGCTTGCTAGGGTTCTGAGGATAGACGGTGGCGCAAAGTTCACCTGATCTGATCGGTCCGGTAATTTCGTAGGAATTTTCCCTGTGCTATTGAAACTCGGGTATATGCCCTCATTGCATGAAACACGCTTTTAGATTCGGCAGGTTTTCGTTCGCGAGAAAAACCTGCGCCCTCAATTGGAGAAGCAGGTTTATGAAACGACTGTCCGATATCAAGTTTTCGACCCTCGATCTTGTCCCTGTGCGGGAAAACGGCAGCCCGGCCCAGTCGCTGCGCAACTCGCTGGACCTGGCGCAGCATGTCGAGAAATTCGGCTACAACCGCTTTTGGGTCGCTGAACACCACAACATGGATGGCATTGCCAGTTCCGCGACTTCAGTGCTGCTCGGCTACCTGGCTGGCGGCACGTCGACCATTCGTGTCGGTTCTGGCGGGGTGATGTTGCCTAACCACGCGCCCCTGGTGATCGCCGAGCAGTTCGGCACCCTTGAAAGCCTTTATCCCGGGCGCATCGACCTGGGCCTGGGACGTGCGCCCGGTTCCGACCAGATGACCGCCCGTGCGCTGCGTCGTGAACGCTCCGGCAGCGCCGATGATTTCCCGGAAGATGTGGCGGAACTCGTGCGTTATCTAGGCCCGCGCACTCCAGATCAGCGCGTTATTGCGATGCCGGGTACAGGGACCAATGTTCCAATCTGGCTGCTGGGCTCAAGCCTGTTCAGTGCGCAATTGGCCGGTGAGCGTGGTTTGCCCTACGCCTTTGCATCACATTTCGCACCACGCTTCATGCATGAGGCGATTCGCGTCTACCGCAATCACTTCAAGCCTTCAGCCGTGCTGGACAAGCCTTACGTCATGCTCGGCGTACCGCTGGTGGCGGCCGATACTGACGAACAGGCCGACTATCTGGCGACCTCGGTATTCCAGCGAATTCTCGCCTTGATGCGAGGACAGAGTCTGGTGCAACGCCCACCGGTGAAAACCATGGACGGACTATGGCTGCCCCATGAGAAGGAAGCTGTCAGTGATTTCCTTGGTTTGGCGATGATCGGCAGCCCGCAGAAAATCCGCGCCCGACTGGAAGTGCTGATCGAACAGACCCAGGCTGATGAGCTGATTTTTACTTGCGACCTGTACGAACATTCGGATCGTGTGCATTCCTACGAGTTGCTGGCGCAGGTCATGAAAGGCTGACGTCGAAACCTGACCCATAAAAAGCCGACAACGGGTGTCGGCTTTTTTATGAAAACTGGAATCAGCCTAGCGCTTGTAGACGATTTCCTTGGAGCCCTTCTCACAGGTGCCGACGACTTTCCCGCCGGCAGCGGTGCCTTTGTCGACAATTTCCAGCGAATAGCCTGCAACGCCCTTGGCATCAAGCTTCGCTGCGATCTCGGCTTTCAGCTCTTCACACGATTTGCCATCCGCTAAGGCGGCGCCCGCAAGGCTCAACAAACCTACCGCCAAAATAAACTTCTTCATCGGTCGCATTCTCTGGTCGGATCAATAGGGTGGGCATCCAGCAATCGACCGGATGCACTCAGGTAGCGCTTTGCCATTCCCTATGGCACTCGGCCAGCGCGCAAGTTCAGAAGATGATCTTGAACTCAGCTGCTGGCAATCCGGAACCCTACCTTGAGCGTCACCTGGAAATGCGCAGCCTTGCCGTCCTTGATGTGCCCGCGGGTTTCGGTCACTTCAAACCATTCCATGTACTTTAGACTTTTGCTGGCTTCGGCCAGCGCGTTGTTGATCGCGTCTTCGATACTGCTGGTGGACGAGCCAACCAATTCGACTTTCTTGTAGGTGTGGTGGTCAGTCATGGCTTTCTCCTAGGGTGTGAAATACAGACTAGCAGTGATTTTCCTTCTTACTTCTGTCGGTCGGTCCGACATGGAAGTTCACATTTTCTGCACTTTCTCGAACCCCTGAAGTCCCAACCAACACACGCCACTCATCAACAATGCAGGAGAGCCACCATGGCCAACAGCTCGTTACGTAAAGCCTCATTGCAAAGCATGGAAGCGGAAATCGAGAGTCTGCTCAAATCCTTGGAAAACCTGAAGGACGACGCCTCGGACGAGTCGCGTAAAACCCTCAAGGTGTTGAAAGGCAATGCCGAGAACGCGTTGAAACATTCGCGTCATCTGCTCAGCGATGCCTATGAAGAGGTCAAGGTCAAAACCCGTGAAACCGGGATTGCCACGCGGGACTACGCCCAGGAGCACCCTTGGACTACAGCGGGTGTCGCCGTGGGGGCGTTGGGTTTGCTGGCAGCCTATTTACTGTGCAAACGCGGTGATTAATCCGTCTGGCGCAGCTCGTTTTTAAGCCAATGCGCCAGTTGCCGTGCGCGCCCGTCTGCGGCGCGCTTGGGTAGCCATAACGCCAGTTGCGCCGGGGTTTCACTGAAGCCCCACGGCGCAACCAGGCGACCCGCCTTCAAGTCCTCGATCACCAGCGGCTCCGGGGCAATCGCCACGCCCAGCCCGGCCACGGCCGCTTCCAGCAAATAATACAAATGTTCGAAACCTTGACCGAACTTCAGCGCCCCGGCATTTAGGCCGCTTTGCTGTGCCCAAACAGGCCAGGCTTGCGGACGGGAGGTGGTGTGCAGCACCGACTCATTCAAAAGGGCCCCGGCGGGTGCGGCTTTTAATCTTTCATAGCCGGCGAATCGTGGACTCATCACCGGGCCGATACGCTCGCTCGCCAATTCGAACACCTGCATGTCCGCCGGCCACGGTGGCTCGGCGAATACCAGCAAGGCATCCAGACCTGGACGGCGCGGATCGAGATCGCCTTCGCCCGCCGATAGATGCAGGCGCAGATCAGGCAAATCGGCATTCAGCCGCCCCAGGCGCGGAATGAACCAGCGTGCCAGCAGACTGCCCGAGCAGCCGAGGACGAATGGCGCATCGGCGGTGCTTTGTGTGAGTTCTGCGCAGACCGTACGCAAGCGCTCGAAGGCTTCAGCGCTGGCATCGCGCAAGCGTATACCGGCATCTGTGAGTTTCAGGCCGCGACCCTCTTTGACGAACAGGCTCACGCCAAGATGCTCCTCAAGCACCTTCAATTGCCGGCTGACCGCACCGTGAGTAACGTGCAGCTGTTCGGCAGCCTGACTGACGCTGTTCAAGCGAGCCGTGGCTTCAAAGGCACGGAGGGCGTTCAGCGGTGGGAGGTCGTGGCTCATGATATCTGTGAGTTTTCCTGACAGGTTACAGCGATCTTATCGGTTTTCAGTCCGGGGCGTCAGGGGTAGAGTGGACTCCATTATCACTTCACGCACTCAACTGGAGCGCCAAATGACCCAGACTAATCTGCGTAACGGCCCTGACGCCAACGGCCTGTTTGGCGCGTTCGGCGGCCGTTATGTCGCCGAAACCCTGATGCCGTTGATCCTCGATCTGGCCCGTGAATACGAGACGGCCAAGGAAGATCCTGCATTTAAGGAAGAACTGGCCTACTTCCAGCGTGACTACGTCGGACGTCCGAGCCCGCTGTATTTCGCTGAGCGTCTGACCGAGTTCTGTGGCGGCGCCAAGATTTACCTCAAGCGTGAAGAGCTGAACCACACCGGCGCGCACAAGATCAACAACTGCATCGGCCAGATCCTGCTGGCGCGGCGCATGGGCAAGAAGCGCATCATTGCCGAGACCGGCGCCGGCATGCACGGCGTGGCAACCGCCACCGTTGCAGCGCGTTTCGGTCTGGACTGCGTGATCTACATGGGCACCACTGACATCGAACGTCAGCAGGCCAACGTGTTCCGCATGAAGTTGCTGGGCGCCGAAGTGATCCCGGTCGTGGCTGGCACCGGCACTTTGAAAGATGCGATGAACGAAGCCCTGCGCGACTGGGTGACCAACGTCGACAGCACCTTCTACCTGATCGGCACCGTGGCCGGCCCGCACCCTTATCCGGCGATGGTTCGCGACTTCCAGGCCGTGATCGGCAAGGAAACCCGTGACCAGCTGCAAGCCCAGGAAGGCCGCCTGCCGGACAGCCTGGTGGCGTGCATCGGCGGCGGCTCCAACGCCATGGGCCTGTTTCATCCATTCCTCGACGACAAGAGCGTCGAGATCATCGGCGTTGAAGCGGCCGGCTACGGCATCGAAACCGGCAAGCACGCGGCCAGCCTGAACGGCGGCGTACCTGGTGTGCTTCACGGCAACCGTACTTTCCTGTTGCAGGACGACGATGGCCAGATCATCGACGCCCATTCGATTTCCGCTGGTCTGGACTACCCGGGCATCGGCCCGGAACACGCCTGGTTGCATGACATCGGCCGCGTTCAGTACACCTCGGTGACCGATGACGAAGCCCTCGCGGCGTTCCACCAATGCTGCCGACTGGAAGGGATCATTCCTGCACTGGAAAGCGCCCATGCCCTGGCCGAAGTATTCAAACGCGCGCCGACCCTGCCGAAAGATCACCTGATGGTGGTCAACCTGTCCGGCCGTGGCGACAAAGACATGCAAACCGTGATGCACCACATGGAACAATCTAAGCAGGAGAAACACTGATGAGCCGCCTGCAAACACGTTTTGCCGAACTCAAGGAACAGAACCGCGCCGCCCTGGTGACCTTCGTCACTGCTGGCGATCCGGGTTATGACACCTCGCTGGCAATCCTCAAAGGCTTGCCGGCGGCGGGTGCCGACGTGATCGAATTGGGCATGCCCTTCACCGATCCGATGGCGGACGGCCCGGCGATCCAACTGGCCAACATTCGTGCCTTGGAGGCCAAGCAGAACCTGGCGAAAACCCTCCAAATGGTTCGCGAGTTCCGCAAGGACAACAACGAAACACCGCTGGTACTGATGGGCTACTTCAACCCGATCCACAAGTACGGCGTGCCGCGCTTCATTGCCGAAGCCAAAGAGGCGGGTGTTGACGGACTGATTGTGGTTGACCTGCCGCCAGAGCATAACGGCGAGCTGTGCGACCCGGCCCAGGCTGCCGGTCTGGACTTCATCCGCCTGACCACCCCGACCACCGATGACGTGCGCCTGCCAACCGTTTTGAACGGCAGCTCCGGGTTTGTGTATTACGTGTCGGTGGCCGGTGTGACGGGTGCGGGCGCGGCCACTCTGGAGCACGTCGAAGAGGCGGTTGCGCGTCTGCGTCGTCATACCGATCTGCCGATCAGCATCGGTTTCGGCATCCGTACACCAGAGCAAGCAGCCGCCATTGCGCGTCTGGCCGACGGCGTGGTGGTGGGTTCGGCGCTGATCGATCACATCGCCAATGCCACCACGCCGGATCAGGCCATCGATGGTGTGCTGAGCCTATGCTCGGCGTTGTCCGAAGGCGTGCGTAAGGCCCGCGTCAGCTAAAGGTAAAGTTCCTGATACAGAGGAATTAGAGCCTTCCGACACAGACTAATCAGCAAGACCGAGGGTTTCAGGACTACGTTCTGAAGCCCTTTTTGTTGTGTGTAGTGAGGAAAGACTCAATGAAAATGCCGAAACGTCTGATTGCCAGCCTCGGTGTGCTGATGCTCAGTGCGACCCCGTTGCTGCACGCCAGCGCCGACCAACGCGACGATCACGACCACGGCGGCCCGCAGCAGGGCCATTACGATAACCACGGCGATGATCACCGTGGCGGGCAGGACAATCGCCGTGGCGGGCCACCGCCCCGAGACTTCGGCCCGGTGCGCCAGACTATTCACGACAACCACGACTATTTCGTCCGTGGTGCGCCGCCACCTCCGGGTGTCCATCTGGTGCGTGGCCAGCCTTTGCCTCATGGCTATTACGGCGAACGCCTGGATAACCGGGCGTTGGGGCGTCTGCCGTATTACCCGGGTTACGAATGGCGCCGCGCGGGCGCGGATGTTGTGTTAATTGCGGTGGGAACAGGGATTGTTTATGAGGTATTGCAGGGGGGTCTGTAGCGCGTAAAAAAGATCGCAACCTTCGGCAGCTCCTACAGGGAACGTACTTTCATGTAGGCGCTGCCGAAGGCTGCGATCTTTGCTTTTATAACCTCAAGGCAACTCCAACCCACCCGCTGCCTTGTGTAACTTGCGCAGATGTTCGCCAATCTGTTTCACGTTGGCCTCGTTGGCCGCCATTTCAGCCGCACGGCTCGGTTCGAGCAGCGCTCTCACTTCCTTGTCCAGATCCCCGGTCAATGCCTGAAGCTGTTTCTGCCGCAGGCTGCTTTCCGATTCCAGACGTTGCCATTCAGCCGGTTGCGGCAAGCCATACCCGCCGCTGCCGAGCAATTCCGCCGGGCGACTGAGAAAGCCGCTGTTATCGAGAATTTGCCTGAGTGTCGCGTTGGCTTTGTCCATCCCGCCGTTTTTCAACTCGCGGGCCCCCAGATAACGCTGCTTCACCTCATCCTGAGCCAAGAGCATCTGCTGGCGAAAGCTCGCCTGTTCCAGCAGGAGCAATGCCGCGCTGGCGCGCAAATCTGCCTGATCGAACCATGGGCGGCGTTCGGCTGCGGTCAGGGACAACCAGTCTTCGACCTTTTCCTGCTTGATCGGCAGGCGCTTTCTCAATACTTCGAACATCGCTTGATAGCGGTCACGGAAAGAGTCAAAGCGATAGCCCAGGCGCAGTGCTTCACGAGGATCATTCAGCACGCTGGTATCCGCCAGCCCCCGCCCCTTCAGTACTTCCAGCAAACCATTGGGCATGATGTTGTCGAGCGCAACCAGCTTGGAATTGTTGGTTCCGCTACGCAGCAACTTCAGCTCTTCCACCGCGCAGTTGTTCGACAGGAAGAAGTAGTTGCCGTCGTAACTCCAGTGCATCTCGGCGGCACGTTCCACGACGTTTTCGATCTCGTCGCGTGACAGGTTCAGCGGCACCGAGGCGAGGCTGCGCAGCTCGGTCTTGGTGTATTCGTCGATCACCTGCGCCAGTGGCAACACGAACAGGCGTGACGGGTATTTTCCCACCAAGCCATCCCAACTCGACAACTGTACGTCGCCAACGAAGGCGCGGTAGGACAGCACCAAATGCTGATCGAGATCCAGCCGACAATCCGGTCCGCGTGGTCGGCCCGGCGCGCAGATCACCAGCCGCAACATGCTGTGACCCCAGCGGCTGACCCAATTCTGGTTGGCCTCGGCCAGTAGATAGTCGACGGCGTAAACCCGTTCCGGATCGACCTGGCCTAGTGGCGTTTTGGCAAAGTCATTGCCGGCATTGAGGAACGCGAAGGTTTTGCCGCAAGAGTCCTTGGCGGCGGGCGCCCAGCCAAAGTGTTCCTTGTAATAACGGTACAGCGCCGGGCGGCGGCAGGCGTAACTTGGGTCGAGGAGGAAATACTCCATGTTGACCGCGACGAATTCCTTCGGGCTGCTCGTCTCGTAAATGTCCGGGCTGCGGGCGATCTGGCGGTTGTGCTGTTCGCGCTCGCCACGACGGCCCACGTATTGCTGCCAGCCGGCAAGGTCGAGCAGACGCGGATCGTCGCTGAGGGTAAAGCGTCGGTCAGACTGGCTGCGGCATTCGTCAGGAATACCGATCAGTCCAGAGCTGGCATTGCGCTGTGTGCAACGTTGAATCAGCCTGCGCTCGGCATCCGGCCACAGGCGCGAACGATCATAAATGTGGGTCAGTTCGTGCAGCACCGTCGCCAGCATTTCCCGGCGCACAGTGCCGTGGGGGCGATAGGTTTTCCGGGTCGCAGCGCTGCCGTCCGTGAGGCTGGCCAGCAGGTTGCGATTCAGATCGAGTTCGGACACCAGCGACGCCTGGCCGTAGGCGTTGCTCGGCATGTTGTCGGTCCAACCGACGTCGATGCGCCGGTCGAGTTGCTCGACGAAGCGCGGCGGTAACGCCTGCATGGCTTCATCGAGCAGCGCCTGGCTGGCCTGTTGTTGAGCGGGGCTCAGGCCTTCGGTTTTGAGATGTAGTTCAAGGCCGGCGTGGGCGCTATTGCCAAGCAGCAACAACGCCCCGGCCAATAGCCAGGCAGATGGAGACCTCACAGTGCGAGGATGGCTTCGGCGAGATCCTGATCACTGGCATCGCGAGCTTCCGGCACTCGGGTGCGCAGCAGATTAAAAGCCGATTCCAGATGCGCGCCACGAATGTCGCCATCGCTGGCCACAAAACTGGCCGCATCGTCCTGAGCTTCGCGGACGATTTTCGAATCGCGGATCGACGTGGTGGTATCGGAAGTGAAATCCAGTGTGCGCTGGGTGGCGCGAATGAGGATGTTACTGGTGGCGACCAGGGTATGGGCCTGGGCCACATCGGCCAACAAAAGCAGGCCAAGGGTGGCGGCAATCAGCGGGTTACGCATGGAACGACTCCGGAGAAACTTGGGATAACTATTGGACGAGAATTGCCTGTGCCAGTTCAAGGTCGCTGGCATGAAGTTTTGGCTGGGTCCGGCGTAGATAATTCAGTGCCGATTCCAGTCGTGCGCCTCTCAGTTGGCCGTCAGTGGCGATGAACGCTGCAGCGTCATCCCGGGCGGCGAGGAGCAGTTTATGGTCGAAGGGTGCAGAGGTCACCATGCTTGTGGCGTAACCGCTGGCGACGGTGCCTTGCGTGGACAGGTTAAAGGCGTCGAAAGCCTGGACGAAACCGGAGTAGCTGGCCGCAAGAACAATCGAAGTGGTGAGCAGGCGTGTAAGAAAACCCATGGGACTCGACAGTTGAATGTGAGTCCCAAGGCTAGCGTAAGGCCCGGTCTAGAGCCAGCGCCGAAATATGGGGACACCTTTGACGTGTCCCGCTTCGGAGCCGTCGCTTAGATGGTCAGGATGGCCTGGGCCAGTTGTGCGTCGGTTGCATTCAGCTGGGGCGCCTGATGGCGAATGTGGTCCAGTGCGCTTTCTAGTTTCACGCCGCGGATGGAGCCTTCGCTGGCGACGAAGCTGGCAGCGTCATCACGAGCCGCGAGCACAATTTTGTCATCATGAAATGAGGAGGTGACATCCGAAGTGGCGTCGGAACTGGATTTGAGTGCTCCAACGACCGCATCGGTGGTCACGATGAAACTGGTGGCGTGGGAATTGGCAGCCACGGCAAGCAGGGCTGCGGCGCTGAGCAGACGAAGACGGGACATGGTGTAACTCCTTTGAGTGAATCGATTGAAAAGTGGCGTAGTGTCTGGAGAGTCAGGCGCCAGACACTTTGGGCGCGCCACGTTCTGAATTGATAGTAGGCCTGTGCGCGACACTTCGACAGCCCTGACAGTGAAAAACGATTTCGCTGGTTTCAGTCAGGAGAAATCTGGCGGCAAAACTGTTCAGGTAAAATATTAACTTAATAAAACTGTACTGCTTGTGTTTATTCTGGCCTTTATAACGACAAAACCCGTCGTGGTTTCCCACGACGGGTTTTGTTTGTTCAATTCGGGTTGCTGGCGGTGGACCCTTCAGGTCAGGGCCAGCGACGCTAACTTAGCGCCAGAACGGCTTGCTCAGCTCTTCGTAGCGTTGTGCTTCGCTAATCCCGGCGTCAGCCAGCAGACGCGAATCCAGGCGAGCCAGTTGATGGCGGCTGGAGATGCGGCGCTGCCACAGCATCAGGTTGGCGATAACGCGCAGAGGCATGGAAGCCTGGGTTTTTGCAGCGGTGTCTTCGAAGAACAGATCGGAACTGAGTGTACGTTCCATGGTTTTCATCCTTCCGCTTGTGGCGGGATTAGGTAGTGGTTTAACTGGTGCCCATGATCCTCTTGTTTGCCTAGTCTCTGTAGATACAGTTCATCTGTATTGTGAGGGCTCAGTTAACTGTTTATAGGGGGTGTACTGGTCTAAATTGAGGCAACTGTACCTATCTGCTCCATTAAGGTGCAATTTTGCCGATTTGAGATGAAGGTGTAGGAGATTTCGGTAGGAAATGACCGGTACAGCAGTACAGTTTTTGGTGAGATTTCGCTTGGCAGCAGCAAGCTGACGAAACTGTGTTTACGTCAGCTGCTATCTGTACCAATTACTTCTTCAGCATTCGCCCGGTTTCTTCCAGGTTGATGTGCCAACTGAGGGCATCACGCAGGATGTGTGGTGTGTGACCGCCGATGGCACACGCGGCTGTGAAGTAGTCATTCAGCGCTTGGCGGTAATCCGGGTGTACACACTTATCGATAATGACCCGGGCACGCTCCCGGGGTGCGAGACCACGCAAGTCTGCCAGGCCCACTTCGGTCACGAGAATGTCGACGTCATGTTCGGTGTGGTCAACATGGCTGACCATCGGCACCACGCTGGAGATCGCGCCACCCTTGGCGATCGACTTGGTCACGAAAACGGAGAGGTGCGCGTTGCGCGCGAAGTCGCCCGAGCCGCCGATGCCATTCATCATCCGCGTTCCGCAGACGTGAGTTGAATTGACATTGCCGTAGATGTCGAACTCCAGCGCCGTGTTGATGCCGATGATACCGAGGCGACGCACGACTTCAGGGTGGTTGGAAATCTCCTGCGGGCGCAGGACCAGTTTGTCCTTGTAGCGCTCAAGATTGCCGAACACGTCGGCATTGCGCCGGCTCGACAAGGTGATCGAACTGCCCGAGGCAAAGCTCAGTTTGCCTGCGTCGATCAGGTCGAAGGTCGAGTCCTGCAACACCTCGGAGTACATCGTCAGATCTTCGAACGGCGAGTCGATCAGGCCACACATCACCGAGTTGGCGATGGTGCCGATGCCGGCTTGCAATGGGCCTAGCTTGTTGGTCATGCGCCCGGCCGCCACTTCCTGTTTGAAGAAGTCGATCAGGTGGTCGGCAATGGCTTGGGTCTCGGCGTCCGGTGCCAGCACGGTGGAGGGCGAGTCAGCCTGGTTGGTGACTACGATGGCGACGATTTTTTCCGGTGGAATCGGGATGGCGGTGCTGCCAATGCGATCGTCGACCTTGACCAGCGGAATCGGCGTGCGGGTCGGGCGGTAAGTCGGGATATAGATGTCGTGCAGGCCTTCGAGATTCGGGTTGTGCGCCATGTTGATCTCGACGATCACGTGCTTGGCGAAAATCGCGAAACTGGCCGAGTTGCCCACGGACGTGGTCGGCACGATATGCCCTTGCTCGGTAATTGCTACGGCTTCAATCACGGCAATGTCTGGCAGTTTCAGTTGCTGGTTGCGCAACTGCTCTACCGTTTCCGACAAGTGTTGGTCGATGAACATGACTTCGCCGGCATTGATCGCCTTGCGCAGGGTGCTGTCCACCTGGAACGGCATGCGTCGCGACAGCACGCCCGCTTCGGTCAGCTGCTTGTCGAGGTCGTTGCCCAGGCTTGCGCCGGTCATCAGGCTGATCTTCAGCGGCGTGACCTTGGCACGTTCGGCCAGCGCCTGAGGGACGGCCTTGGCTTCGCCGGCGCGGGTGAAGCCGCTCATGCCGACGGTCATGCCGTCCTCAATCAGAGCGGCAGCGTCGGCAGCGCTCATCACTTTGTCCAACAACGAAGGCAGGCGAATACGGTCACGGTACATGAATTGTTATCTCGGGTAACAGGTAGCAGGACGTGCAGTCTAGTGAATTGCGCCGACTTCTGTCCCGCTACCAAGGTCGCAATAGAGGCGTCTATTCCGGGCCTTTAAAGCAAAACACCGTTACCGGATCGGTAACAAAAGAATAGTTTCTCCGACGATTTGCGCAAACAAAAACGCCCCGACAAGTCGGGGCGTTTGCGTTGCAGGCGAGGGTTAGTCGACCGCTTTGACCATGTCTTCGATGACCTTTTTAGCGTCGCCGAACACCATCATGGTTTTGTCCAGGTAGAACAGTTCGTTGTCCAGGCCGGCATAACCGCTGGCCATGGAGCGCTTGTTGACGATGATGGTCTTGGCCTTGAACGCTTCGAGGATCGGCATGCCGGCAATCGGCGATTTCGGATCGTTCTTGGCGGCCGGGTTGACCACGTCGTTGGCGCCCAACACCAGCACCACGTCGGCCTGACCGAACTCGGAGTTGATGTCATCCATCTCGAACACCTGGTCGTAAGGCACTTCGGCCTCGGCCAGCAGGACGTTCATGTGCCCAGGCATGCGACCGGCAACCGGGTGGATCGCATACTTCACGGTCACGCCGCGATGGGTCAGCTTCTCGGTCAGTTCCTTCAGCGCATGCTGTGCCCGTGCTACCGCCAGGCCGTAGCCCGGAACGATGATCACGGTGTCGGCGTTGGTCAGCAGGAAGGTCGCGTCGTCAGCCGAACCGGATTTCACCGGACGAGCTTCTTTGGCACCCGCCGGACCTGCTTCGGCTGTATTGCCGAAACCGCCGAGCAGTACATTAAAGAAGGAACGGTTCATCGCCTTGCACATGATATACGAGAGGATCGCACCGGACGAACCTACCAGCGAACCGGCAATGATCAGCATCGAGTTGTTCAGCGAGAAGCCGATACCCGCTGCCGCCCAGCCGGAGTAGCTGTTGAGCATCGACACCACAACCGGCATGTCCGCGCCGCCAATCGGGATGATGATCAGCACGCCAAGTACGAAAGCCAAGGCCAGCATCACGCCGAACGCGGTGTAGTCGCCGGTGAGCATGAAGGTCACGCCCAAGGCCAGTGTGGCCAGGCCCAGCAGCAGGTTCAGCTTGTGCTGACCGCCAAACTGTACCGGTGCACCCTGGAACAGGCGGAACTTGTACTTGCCAGCCAGTTTGCCGAAGGCAATGACCGAACCGGAGAACGTAATTGCACCGATGGCTGCACCGAGGAACAGTTCCAGGCGGTTACCGGCCGGGATTGCGTCGCCGAGTTGCGCAACGATGCCCAGGGACTGCGGCTCGACCACAGCGGCCACGGCGATGAACACCGCTGCCAGGCCGATCATGCTGTGCATGAAGGCCACCAGCTCGGGCATCTTGGTCATTTCAACGCGTTTGGCCATGATCGAACCGGCGGTGCCGCCGATCAGCAGGCCGACGATCACGTAGACGATCCCATCATGGGCCAGCTCGGAGCCGAGCTTGTAGATCAGGCCGACGGTGGTGAGGATTGCCAGGCCCATGCCGAGCATGCCGAACAGGTTGCCGCGACGCGACGTGGTTGGGTGCGAGAGTCCCTTGAGCGCCTGGATGAAGCAGACCGAAGCGATCAAATACAGGGAAGTAACCAGATTCATGCTCATGCTTGCTGCACCTCAGCCTTGACTGCTTCGGCCTTGGCTGCCGGAGCTTTTGCTGAAGCCGCTTTCTTCTTGAACATTTCCAGCATGCGACGGGTGACCAGGAAACCACCAAACACGTTGACCGCGGCCAGTGCCACGGCCAGGGTGCCCATGGTCTTGCCCAGCGGGGTTACGGTGAGGGCGGCAGCGAGCATGGCGCCGACGATGACGATGGCCGAGATGGCGTTGGTCACGGCCATCAGCGGTGTGTGCAGTGCAGGTGTCACGTTCCAGACCACGTGGTAGCCGACATAGATAGCCAGCACGAAGATGATCAGGTTGTAGATACCGTGAGAGATCAGCATGTCTTCCATTGTTTTTATCCTCAGCCGTTCTTGCGCACGATCTGGCCATCGCGGCACATCAGGCACGCGGCGACGATATCGTCTTCAAGGTTGATCACCAGTTGTCCTTCTTTATCGAACAACAGTTTCATGAAGTCCAGCAGGTTGCGGGCATACAGTGCCGAGGCATCGGCGCCAACCGCGGCGGCCAGGTTGGTCGGGCCAACGATGGTCACGCCGTTTTCGACGACGACTTGGTCGGCCACGGTCAGCGGGCAGTTGCCGCCTTGGGCAGCCGCCAGGTCGATGACCACTGAGCCAGGTTTCATCTGCGCCACGGTTTCCGCGCTGAGCAGCGTCGGCGCCTTGCGGCCTGGAATCAGTGCCGTGGTGATGACGATGTCGGCCTGCTTGGCGCGTTCGTGCACGGCCACGGCCTGACGCTGCATCCAGCTCGCTGGCATAGGGCGCGCATAACCACCGACACCGACGGCGCATTCACGCTCTTCATCGGTCTCGTAAGGCACGTCGACGAACTTGGCGCCGAGGGACTCGATCTGCTCCTTTACCGCAGGGCGCACATCAGACGCTTCGATCACGGCACCCAGGCGCTTGGCCGTAGCAATCGCCTGCAAACCGGCCACGCCAGCGCCGAGAATCAGTACGCGCGCCGCTTTCACGGTGCCCGCAGCGGTCATCAGCATCGGCATGAAGCGCGGATAGTAATGAGCGGCCAACAGCACGGCTTTATAGCCGGCAATGTTGGCTTGCGACGACAGCACGTCCAGGCTCTGGGCGCGGGAGGTGCGTGGCGCGGCCTCCAAGGCAAAGGCAGTAATGCCGCACTCGGCCATCTTGGCGATGGTTTCGTTGTTGAACGGATTGAGCATACCCACCACAACGGTGCCGCTCTTAATCAGCGCAAGCTCGCTGTCGCTGGGGGCGACGACCTTCAAAATCAGCTCTGCACCAAACGCCTCACTGGCGCTGCCGATGGCTGCACCTGCGGCTTCATAGGCACTGTCGACAACGCTGGCATTGACGCCGGCGCCGCTTTGTACAGTGACCTTATGACCCTGGCCGATTAGCTTCTTGATGGTTTCGGGGGTTGCAGCAACCCGTGTTTCACCGGTCTGGGTTTCGAGAGGAACACCAATGTGCACGTCAAATCTCCTGCGTGATCTTATTGAGTAAACCCATGCACTACGGATGGTGCGGCTGGGGCGGCCGATCAGCACGACCCCGCCAAATTCAGGCGGGGCGCGGCATTTTGCAGGCGAACTTTGTGCCCTTCAAGGGATTATGACGGGTGACGGAAAATTAACTACAAGTCACCCCGTGACCGAATGTCGCAACCAGCTGGGTCAATCCCTTCTAGGCCGTGCCTTTCAACGATTCTGGCTGAAATTCAAGTTTTTACACATCGGCCATATGAATGATGCGGCATTGCTCTGAAATAGAGGCTCAAAGCCACGTCTTCAGGCGCTTGTGGGACGTTTGTACTCCTTCGGGGTACAGTCTGTGAAAATGCGACAAATACTTATATCTGTAGGGTTTCTAATTTATTGACTACGAGGTCAGCTAATGGCTTGTAGCCTTTATCCTTCTAGGCTGTAGCTGTGTGCCTGATTTACCAGCCAGTCTCGAAAAGCCCTTAAAGACGCAGATTCGACCTTTCGCTCAGGAATCATCAGGTAATAGGCCTTGATGCTGGAGAGTGCCTGAGGATTGGCGATGACCAGGCGTTTCTCGGCCAATTCACGCTGGATCAGGAATGGCGGAATCAAGGCGATACCCATGTCATGCATCGCCGCCTGGGCCAGCATTGAGAATAGCTCGTAGCGTGGCCCTGTCATGTCGCGTGGGACATTCAGATGTTGTGAGTCGAACCACTGTCGCCAGGCGTAGGGGCGGGTGGTCTGTTGCAAAAGCGGCAAATCAGCGATCTCACCGGGTGTCAGAATGGTCTTCATTCCGAGTAGGTTAGGGCTGCATACGGGCAGCGGATGTTCGCCCATCAGTCGGTGGGATTCTGTACCCGACCAGTCCGCGTCGCCGAAGTAGATCGCGGCATCGAAGTCCGTATCGGCAAAAAGAAACGGGCGCGTGCGGTTAGTCAGGTTGACCGTCACTTCCGGGTGTTTTTGCTGGAAGTCCTTGAGTCGAGGCAGGAGCCACTGGGTGCCGAAGGTCGGAACCACGGCCAGTTCAATCACATTGGCGCCCTGTTGGCCCATTACGGACAAGGTGTCCCGTTCGACTGCGTCAAGTTGCGTCGCTACACGTCGACTGTAGGAAAGACCCGCTTCCGTCAACTTGACCCCGCGTCGCGAGCGTCGGAAAAGTTCCACGCTCAGGAACTCTTCAAGGCTGGCGATCTGTCGGCAAATTGCTCCTTGAGTCAGCGACAGCTCCTGCGCTGCCTTGGTAAAGCTCTCGTGGCGTGCCGCCGCCTCGAAGCTGATGAGGGCGGTTGTGTTGGGTATCTTTCTGCGCATGTACGTCAACCTCACTAATACATCGCATTAAAAGCGTTTTGCGACGTTTCGGAGTGAGAAATTAGCACAACAGTATGCGAAATCCTCGTTTGCCGAGCCGCCCAACCCGGCCTAGGATCAGTCCACGTTATTTGACTCGTTTCGAGAGGACACACTCATGGCCGGTAAAGCTAGCTTCAACTGGATCGATCCCCTGCTGCTGGATCAACAGCTCACTGAAGAAGAGCGCATGATCCGCGACACCGCTGCGCAATTCGCTCAACAGAAGCTTGCGCCGCGCGTTCTCGAAGCTTTCCGCCATGAAAAGACCGACCCGGCGATCTTCCGCGAGATGGGCGAAGTGGGTCTGTTGGGTGCGACCATTCCGGAGCAGTACGGTGGCAGCGGCCTGAACTATGTCAGCTACGGCCTGATTGCCCGTGAAGTGGAGCGTGTTGATTCGGGCTATCGCTCGATGATGAGTGTGCAGTCCTCGCTGGTAATGGTGCCGATCAATGAATTCGGTACCGAAGCGCAGAAGCAGAAATACCTGCCGAAGCTGGCCTCGGGCGAGTGGATCGGCTGCTTCGGTCTGACCGAGCCAAACCACGGTTCTGACCCGGGTGCGATGATTACTCGTGCACGCAAAGTCGAAGGCGGCTACAGCCTGACCGGCAACAAGATGTGGATCACCAACAGCCCGATCGCTGATGTGTTCGTGGTCTGGGCCAAGGACGATGCCGGCGACATTCGTGGCTTCGTCCTGGAGAAGGGCTGGAAAGGCTTGAGTACACCGGCGATTCACGGCAAGGTCGGCCTGCGTGCTTCGATCACCGGCGAGATCGTCATGGACAGCGTATTTGTGCCGGAAGAGAACATCTTCCCGGATGTCCGTGGCCTGAAAGGTCCTTTCACCTGCCTCAATTCCGCACGCTACGGCATTTCCTGGGGGGCGCTGGGTGCTGCCGAGTTCTGCTGGCACACCGCTCGCCAGTACACCCTGGATCGTCAACAGTTCGGTCGCCCATTGGCCGCCACCCAACTGATCCAGAAGAAACTGGCTGACATGCAGACCGAAATCACCATGGCGCTGCAAGGCTGCCTACGTCTGGGTCGTATGAAAGATGAAGGTACAGCGGCGGTAGAAATTACTTCGATGATGAAGCGCAATTCATGCGGCAAGTCTCTGGACATCGCGCGCATGGCCCGCGACATGCTGGGTGGCAACGGTATCTCCGATGAATTCGGTGTTGCTCGTCACTTGGTCAACCTGGAAGTGGTGAATACCTATGAAGGTACGCATGACGTCCACGCGCTGATCCTCGGTCGCGCGCAGACCGGCATCCAGGCGTTCTATTAATAGGAGAGCGGCCATGGGCGCGCTATCGCATCTACGGGTACTGGATTTATCGCGGGTGCTTGCCGGGCCTTGGGCCGGGCAGATCCTCGCCGACCTTGGCGCTGAAGTGATCAAGGTCGAGCGCCCGGGCAATGGCGATGACACGCGCGCCTGGGGCCCGCCGTTCCTTAAAGACGCCTATGGCGAGAACACCAGCGAAGCCGCCTATTACTTGTCGGCCAATCGCAACAAGCAATCGGTGACCATCGACTTCACGCGCCCGGAGGGGCAGAAGCTGGTGCGTGAGCTGGCGGCCAAGTCGGACATCCTGATCGAAAACTTCAAGGTCGGTGGTCTGGCCGCTTATGGGCTGGACTACGAATCGCTGAAGGCGATCAATCCCGATCTGATTTATTGCTCGATCACCGGGTTTGGCCAGACCGGTCCGTATGCCAAGCGCGCGGGTTATGACTTCATGATCCAGGGCTTGGGCGGTCTCATGAGTCTGACGGGGCGACCTGAAGGCGAAGAGGGTGCGGGACCAGTGAAGGTTGGCGTGGCGCTGACGGACATTTTGACCGGACTCTATTCGACGGTGGCGATTCTGGCGGCACTTGCGCATAGGGATCATGACGGTGGTGGTCAGCATATCGATATGGCGTTGCTGGATGTTCAGGTGGCGTGCCTGGCCAACCAGGCCATGAACTACCTGACTACAGGCAATGCGCCCAAGCGCTTGGGGAATGCTCATCCGAACATCGTGCCGTATCAGGATTTTCCTACGGCTGATGGCGACTTCATCCTTACTGTGGGTAATGACGGACAGTTCCGTAAGTTTGCGGAAGTGGCTGGGCAGCCGCAGTGGGCAGATGATCCGCGCTTCGTGACCAACAAGCTGCGGGTGGCTAACCGGGCGGTACTCATTCCGCTGATTCGTCAGGCAACAGTGTTCAAGACCACCGCTGAGTGGGTGGCACTGCTGGAGCAGGCGGGAGTGCCTTGCGGGCCTATCAATGATCTTGCCCAGATGTTTAACGATCCTCAGGTCAAGGCGCGAGGATTGGCGATTGAGCTGCCGCATGCGCTGGCCGGTATGGTGCCGCAGGTGGCGAGCCCGATTCGACTGTCCGAGACTCCGGTGGAGTATCGTTATGCGCCTCCGCTCCTGGGTGAGCATACGTTGGAGGTTCTCCAGCGGGTGTTGGGTCTGAATGCTGGTGTGGTGGCGGCCTTTAAAGAGTCTGGAGTGCTCTAAGGGATCCTTCTATATAGATAGATGGTTTTGTTCCTCCTTTTAAGGGGGGAGCGGGCTGTTTTCCAGCGTTTCGTAAGTAATTGATAGAAAACCAAAATCAGTGCTTGACGGCAGATTCTGGAGGCCTATAATTCGCCCCACTTCCGGCGCAGTCGAAACGGAAAACTCCTTGGTAAACAACGAGTTACGCAGTTTTCGGCAGCAAGTTGCTTCAGGTCATCGAAGCCAGCAGGAAGTTGAAAAAGAGGTGT
>NZ_JSAK01000021.1:0-33696 GCF_000802965.1 Pseudomonas fluorescens
TAGAAGCGTCATGGTAGCCATCAGAGATCCTCCTTCGGTAAAGAGAGTGCCTCGGCAAGTTTAGACTCGCCGAGGTTCTCGCCGGGCTGACCATCTCATTAGGGGCAAGAGCGCTTTGGTTACTTTCGCGCTCTTCGAAAGTGACTCGCTGTAAGAGCGAAACCAAAAGCGGCCGTTACCGCAGAAATGGATATGTACTCTATCAACCCAAAGCCTGGTCGGCCCAAACTGACAGCGCCGTCAGTTAGCAGTCACCTTCCTGACCGCCAAACAGGTTTATAAAGGAACATACCAACCTCTCGACCACCCAGCCCCGGCGCCCCACTCGCATGCGAATTCAGCAAAAACCCGCCCTGCTCGTCGCCCTTCTGATTGTCCTGGCAGCGCTGGGCTTGTGGTACGCCAGCAAACCCGCCAAAACCAGACTCACCGCCAGCACCGCCATCCCCGTACGCGTGGTCAGCGTCACCGAAAAAGACGTGCCGCGCTTCATCAGCGGCATTGGTTCGGTCCTCTCCTTGCACAGCGTGGTGGTTCGCCCGCAAATCGACGGCATCCTCACGAAAATCCTGGTCAAGGAAGGTCAACTGGTGAACAAGGGCGACCTGCTCGCCACCATCGACGACCGCTCGATCCGCGCCAGCCTCGACCAGGCACGGGCGCAACTGGGCGAGAGCCAGGCGCAACTGCAAGTGGCGCTGGTCAACCTCAAACGCTACAAACTGCTGAGCGTCGACGACGGCGTCTCGAAGCAGACCTACGACCAGCAACAAGCGCTGGTCAACCAACTCAAGGCCACCGCTCAAGGCAACCAAGCCTCTATTGATGCCGCTCAGGTACAGCTTTCCTACACGCAGATTCGCTCCCCAGTCACCGGCCGCGTCGGTATTCGTACCGTGGATGAAGGCAACTTCCTGCGCATGACCGACGCCCAAGGCCTGTTCACCGTCACCCAGATCGACCCGATCGCTGTCGAGTTCTCCCTCCCGCAGCAACTGCTGCCGACCCTGCAAGGCCTGATCACCGATCCGCAGCACGCTCAGGTCAAGGCCTACATTGGCGCCGACACCGATGGCGAAACCGGCAATCTGCTGGGTGAAGGGCATCTGACCCTGATCGACAATCAGATCAACGCCAACACCGGGACCATCCGCGCCAAGGCCGAATTCAACAACCCCGGACAAAAGCTCTGGCCGGGTCTGCTGGTGACGGTAAAAATTCAGACAGCACTCGATAAAGATGCGCTGGTGGTCCCGCCCAGCGTCGTACAGCGTGGCCTCGACCAGCACTTCGTCTACCGGGTCAACGGCGACAAAGTCGAAACCGTCCCGGTGCAAATGGTCTATCAAAGCAGCGGCCAGGACACGATCAAAGGCGTCAAGCCCGGCGATATTCTGGTCAGCGACGGCCAGTCGCGGCTCAAGCCCGGCTCCACGGTCCAGGTGCTGACTGAGCCCCCACAAGTGGTGCAATCGGAGGCCGCACAATGAAGGGCCACGGTTCAATATCCGCGTGGTGCATCGACCATCCGGTGGCGACGGTTCTGCTGACGTTCGCGCTGGTTTTGTTGGGCGCGATTGCGTTCCCGCGTCTGCCGATCGCGCCGCTGCCGGAAGCCGAATTCCCGACCATTCAGGTCGCCGCCCAACTGCCCGGCGCCAGCCCGGAAACCATGGCGTCATCGGTGGCCACCCCCCTTGAAGTGCAATTCAGCGCCATCCCCGGCGTGACCCAGATGACATCGAGCAGCGCCCTCGGCTCGACCAACCTGACCCTGCAATTCACCCTCGACAAGAGCATCGACACCGCCGCCCAGGAAGTGCAGGCCGCGATCAACACCGCCGCCGGCAAACTGCCCAAGGACATGCCGAACCTGCCGACCTGGCGCAAGGTCAACCCGGCCGACAGCCCGGTGCTGATCCTCAGCGTCAACTCGTCGCTGATGCCCGGCCCGGAACTCAGCGACCTGGTGGAAACGCTACTGTCGCGTCAGCTCAGTCAGGTCAACGGCGTAGGACAGGTCGCCATCACCGGTCAGCAACGTCCGGCGATCCGCGTCCAGGTCTCAGCGGACAAACTCGCGGCCATCGGCCTGACCCTCGCGGACATTCGCCTGGCGATCCAGCAAACCAGCCTCAACCTGGCCAAAGGTGCGCTGTACGGCGAGTCGAGCATTTCAACACTGTCCACCAACGACCAACTGTTCCACCCGGAGGACTACAGCCAACTGATCGTTTCCTACAAGGACGGTGCACCGGTTCATCTGCGCGATGTCGCCAAAGTCGTCAACGGTTCGGAAGACGCCTACGTCCAGGCCTGGGCGGGCTCGCAACCGGGGGTGAACCTGGTGATCTTCCGCCAACCGGGAGCCAACATCGTCGAGACCGTGGACCGCATTCAAGCCGCACTGCCGGGCCTGGAAGCGATGCTGCCGGCGTCGGTGCAGGTCAAGGTTCTGATTGACCGGACCCAGACCATCCGCGCCTCGCTGCACGAAGTGGAAATCACCCTGTTGATCGCGATCATGCTGGTGGTGGCGGTAATGGCGCTGTTCCTGCGTCAGTTGTCGGCGACCTTGATTGTCTCGGCGGTGCTGGGGGTGTCGCTGATCGCCAGTTTTGCCCTGATGTACGTGATGGGTTTCAGCCTCAACAACCTGACGCTGGTAGCGATCGTGGTCGCCGTGGGGTTTGTGGTCGACGACGCGATTGTGGTGGTGGAGAACATCCACCGGCACCTGGAGGCCGGCGACGGTATGCGCGAAGCGGCGATCAAGGGCGCCGGGGAAATCGGCTTCACCGTGGTCTCGATCAGTTTCTCGCTGGTGGCGGCGTTCATTCCGCTGCTGTTCATGGGCGGTGTGGTCGGGCGGCTGTTCAAGGAGTTCGCCTTGACCGCCACCTCGACCATCCTGATTTCGGTGGTGGTGTCCCTGACCCTCGCGCCGACCCTGGCGGCGCTGTTCATGCGCGCCCCGGTGCATGATGCCCACGGCAAGAAAGGGTTCGGTGAGCGCCTGCTGGCCCTCTATGAAAAAGGCCTGCGCCGCGCCCTCGCCCATCAAAAGATGATGATCGGTATTTTCGGCCTGTCAGTGGCGTTGGCGGTCGGCGGCTACATCTTTATACCGAAAGGTTTCTTCCCGGTGCAGGACACCGGTTTCGTCCTCGGCACCACCGAAGCCGCTGCCGATATTTCCTACGGCGATATGGTGAAAAAACACCTGGCGATGGCCGAAATCGTCGCCGCCGACCCTGCGGTGGAAACCTTCTCGCACTCGGTCGGGGTCTCCGGCAGTAACCAGACCATCGCCAACGGCCGGTTCTGGATCACCCTGAAAAAACGTGGTGACCGCGATGTGTCGGCCAGTGAATTCATCGACCGGATTCGCCCGCAACTGATGAAAGTGCCGGGCATCGTGCTGTACCTGCGCGCCGGCCAGGACATCAACCTCAGTTCCGGCCCAAGTCGCGCCCAGTATCAATACGTGCTCAAGAGCAACGACGGCGCGGTCCTGAGTACCTGGACCCAGCGCCTCACGGAGAAACTGCGCAGCAACCCGGCGTTCCGCGACGTTTCCAACGACCTGCAACTGGGCGGCAGCATCACCCACATCAGCATCGACCGCAGCGCGGCGGCCCGTTTCGGCCTGACCGCCAGCGATGTCGACGAGGCGTTGTACGACGCTTTCGGGCAGCGGCAGATCAACGAATTCCAGACCCAGATCAACCAGTACAACGTGATCCTGGAGCTGGACACCAAGCAGCGCGGCAAGGCAGAAAGCCTTAACTATTTCTATCTGCGCTCGCCCCTGAGCGGCGAGATGGTGCCGCTGTCGGCGCTGGCCAGATTCGATGCGCCGACCATCGGCCCGTTATCCATCGCCCACGACGGCATGTTCCCGGCCGCCAACCTGTCGTTCAACCTGGCACCCGGCGTGGCATTGGGCGACGCGGTGATCATGCTCAACCAGACCAAGGCCGAGATCGGAATGCCGGTGGCGATCAGCGGCAATTTCCAGGGAGCGGCCCAGGCGTTCCAGAGTTCGCTGGCCAGTCAGCCGTGGCTGATCCTCGCGGCGCTGGTGGCGGTGTACATCATTCTCGGCGTGCTCTACGAGAGCTTCGTGCATCCGCTGACGATCATTTCGACGCTGCCTGCGGCGGGGCTCGGCGCGGTGATCATGTTGTGGATCTGCGGCCAGGACTTTTCGATCATGGCGCTGATCGGTCTGGTGCTGCTGATCGGCATCGTCAAGAAAAACGGCATCCTGATGATCGACTTCGCCCTCGAAGCGCAGCGCAAAGGAGGAATGTCAGCGGAAGAGGCGATTTTCCAGGCCTGCCTCACGCGGTTCCGGCCGATCATCATGACCACCCTCGCCGCCTTGCTCGGCGCCCTGCCGCTGATGCTCGGCTACGGCACCGGCGCCGAGCTGCGCCAACCGCTGGGGATCGCGGTCGTCGGCGGCTTGCTGGTCAGCCAGGCGCTGACGCTGTTCACCACTCCGGTCATATACTTGTGGCTTGAGCGGCTATTCCATCGGCCCAAACCATCGCCTGTACCGGCGCTGGCGACCACAGACTGAGGCGGGTCATGCGCGTTCTGATTATCGAAGACGAAGAAAAAACCGCGGACTATCTGCACCGCGGCCTGACGGAACAGGGTTACACCGTGGACCTGGCCCGCGATGGCGTGGAAGGTCTGCACATGGCGCTGGAAAGCGACTACGCGGTGATCGTCCTCGACGTCATGCTGCCGGGCCTCGACGGTTTCGGCGTGCTGCGGGCGCTGCGTGCGCGCAAGCAAACCCCGGTGATCATGCTCACCGCCCGCGAGCGGGTCGAAGACCGCATCCGCGGCCTGCGCGACGGTGCCGACGATTATCTCGGCAAGCCGTTTTCCTTCCTCGAACTGGTGGCGCGCCTGCAAGCGCTGACCCGGCGCAGCGGCGGTCATGAACCGGTGCAAGTGAGCATCGCCGACCTGTGGATAGATTTGATCAGCCGCAAAGCCACCCGCGCCGGCACGCGACTGGACCTGACTGCCAAGGAGTTCTCGCTGCTCAGTGTGCTGGCCCGCCGCCAGGGCGAAATCCTCTCGAAAACTGCGATTGCCGAGATGGTCTGGGACATCAATTTCGACAGCGACGCCAACGTCGTCGAGGTCGCGATCAAACGCCTGCGGGCCAAGCTCGACGGGCCGTTCGACGAGAAACTGCTGCACACCATCCGTGGCATGGGTTATGTGCTGGAGAGCCGTGGTGTCCAGTAACAGCATTGCCTTGCGCCTCAGTGGAATGTTCACGTTGGTGGCGCTGCTGGTGTTCCTGTTGATCGGCTGGGCTCTGTACCAACAAGTCGACAAAGGCTTGGGCCTGTTGCCCGAAGCCGAGCTGGACGCGCGCTACAGCGTGCTCGAATCCACCGTCGGCCGCTACGGCACGCCGGAGCATTGGGTGAAGATCAACAACAAGCTCAAGCTGCTCGGTGAAGAAGACAAGCGCATCAGTTTCTGGATTATCAGCGGCGATCCGCACTACGAATACGGCAACCTGACGCCGCAGATCCGCGCCTTCGCCGAAGGACCGCTGGGCATGCGCGACTTGCAGTTGCCGGACCAGCCCTACCCGATGAAAGTGCTGGTCAGCCAGTTCCCGGCCAAGGATCAGCGACCGCCGCTGCGCTTCATGATCGGCATCGACACCGAGACGTTTTTCCACACTCAACACCAGTTGCTGATTGCCTTGGTCAGCCTGGCGATTGTCGGCGTGCTGCTGGCCTCGGCGCTGGGTTACTGGGTGGCGCGGATCGGTCTTAAACCCTTGATCAAGTTGTCCCAGGAAGCCCAACGCCTCGCCCCGCCCTTGCGTTCCGGGCGCTTGCGCATGTCGTCGCTGCCGCCGGAGTTGAATCAGTTCGTCAACTCGTTCAACTCCACGCTGGAGCGGGTCGAACAGGCTTACTCGCGTCTGGAATCGTTCAACGCGGACGTTGCCCATGAACTGCGCTCGCCGCTGACCAACCTGATCGGCCAGACCCAGGTTGCGCTGACTCGTGGACGTTCGGCTGAGCATTATTTCGAGGTGCTGCAATCGAACCTCGAAGAGCTTGAACGACTGCGTTCGATCATCAACGACATGTTGTTTCTCGCCAGCGCCGATCAGGGCAGCAAGGCCACCAAACTGACCTCCACGTCGCTGGCGAATGAAGTGGCGACGACGCTGGAGTACCTGGATTTCATCCTCGAAGATGCCCAGGTTCAGGTGAAGGTCAGTGGCGATGCGCAGGTCAGCATCGAGATCGCGCACCTGCGCCGGGCGTTGATCAATCTGTTGAGCAACGCGGTGCAGCACACCGAGCCCGGGCAGGTGATAGAGGTGCGGATTGAGGTCGAGGAGCATCAGGTCAGCATCGGCGTGGCCAACCCGGGTTCGCCGATTGCCAACGAGCATCTTCCGCGTTTGTTCGAGCGCTTCTATCGCGTCGATGCCTCGCGCAGCAACAGCGGCAACAACCACGGGTTGGGGCTGGCGATCGTCAAGGCGATTGCGCTGATGCATGGCGGGGATGTGTTTGTGCGCAGTGATGAGGGGATGAATACTTTTGGGATTCACCTTCCGGTTTGACGGGCCTTTAAAAATCAAAAGATCGCAGCCTTCGGCAGCTCCTACATTGGAATGCGTTCCCCTGTAGGAGCTGCCGAAGGCTGCGATCTTTGCTTTATTCGCAACAGTCCTTTCTTGAATCAAGTCTGTTTCTCGGTGCCCAACATCCTTATCTTTGCCCGCACCAAACAGCACTTGCCAAGCAAGAAGGTTTTAAAGATGTCCAACAGTATGGGTATTGCCAGCGCTTTCGTTTTGTCCTCTTTGTTCGTGTCTTCGTTCGCCATGGCTGAAGAGTCGCAAGCCTTCGTCGCACAAAACAACGCACGCGCCGCGGCGTATGAAGAACACCAGATCGAGATGACGGCCAAAGCTCAGGAAGCCACCCAAGCCCCGCAAGCATCGAGCATTCAGGCCCAACCCCAGGCCTCGAAAGACAGCTGAGTCCTGCGCATCGCACCACTTTCCCTCGACGCTTTTCATCGGCTCTTCCCTTTGAAAAGTTGTCTTCAAAGCCGCTGCTATCAGCGGCTTTTTTTCGTTGTGGTTTTAAAACCGCACGCGTCGCCCTCTTGTTTGTAAACAACCAGAACTTAAAAAACAGTGACGTTATCCGTTGACCAAGGAGCTTTACCGCACGTGCGTTTCCCAATCCGCTTCAACCCGTTGTTCGTTGCAATCGCTGCAACGATGGCTGCCAGTGCCCACGCCGCCGACGATTCGACCGCCTCAGGATTCATCGAAGGTTCGAGCCTCAATCTCAACGCCCGCAACTACTACATGAACCGCAATCGCTTGCAGCAGGCGGACGACAATATTGAATGGGGCCAGGGTTTTCTTGGCGTCTTCGAATCGGGGTTCTCAGAGGGGATCGTCGGGTTTGGCGTCGATGCCCATGCCATGCTCGGGCTCAAGCTCGACGGCGGTGGCGGGACGGATAATTCGAGCATCCTGCCGGTCAGCGATGGCAACGGCAAAGCGCCGGGGTCGTTCTCGACCGCAGGCGGCACGCTGAAAATGCGCGCCTTCGATACCGAGTTGAAGGCCGGCGATTTGTTTCTCGCCAACCCGGTGATTGCCGGCGGCGAAACCCGCATGCTGCCCCAGACCTTTCGCGGGGTCAGCCTGACCAACCACAGCTTCGACGGCGTGATGATCGAAAGCGGCCAGGCCAGTTTCACCAAGCCGTATAACCAGAGCGGCCACACGCGTATCGGTACGTCCTACGGCAGCCTGCCCGACGGTGAGGACAGCCAGCACCTGAACTGGGCCGGCGTAGCCTGGAGTGGTTTGCCGGGCCTGACCAGCAGCCTGTATGCCGCTGAGCTCAAGGACATCTGGAACCAGTACTACTACGACCTGGATTACACCTATGCACTGAACGACGTGATCAGCCTCAATCCGGGCGTGCACTTCTATCACACGCAAGACACCGGCGATGCGCTGCTCGGCCACATCGACAACAACACCTACAGCCTGCATTTCACCGTCGGCGTCGGCAATCACGCCATCACCGCCGCCTACCAGCGGGTCAATGGCAACACGCCGTTCGACTACATCAGCCAGGGCGACAGCATTTTCCTCGACAACTCCCAGCAATATTCGGACTTCAACGGCCCGAACGAACGCTCGTGGAAGCTCAAGTACGCGTATGACTTTAACGGGCTCGGCCTGCCGGGCCTGACTGCGGCACTGTCCTACTCCCGTGGTGAACTGGATTTGACCAAAGTCGATCCCGAAAGCCCCGGCTACGCCGCGTGGTACAGCGCTGACGGCAAAAACGCCAAACACTGGGAACGCGACATTGACCTCAAGTACGTGGTCCAGAGCGGCCAGGCCAAGGACCTTGCGCTGCACCTCCAGTGGGCGACCAACCGTGGCGGCAACGGCTATGGCTCACTGGACCAAGACACCGATGAATACCGGGTGATCGTCGATTACCCGTTCAACGTATTCTGAAGGGCAGTCATACCTGTAGGAGCCGGCTTGCTGGCGATAGCGGTGAGTCAGGCGCAGTTGATGCGCCGCTATCGCCAGCAAGCCAGCTCCTACAGATGTCAGCGCTTTTGGAAATTAGCCCGGGCGGGGGACATTTTGATGGGCTGCTACGCTTAACCCGTCATCCAAGCAGACATCAGCCCCATGACCGTACGCCGCACTCCACATCCTTCAGGCAGCGCCGGACGGCCGGAGATCCTGGTGATCCTCGGCAGTTGCCTGACGGTCATCGCGATTCTCAGCATCGTGACTTTTCTGCTCATCCGTGAACACGCCAACGCCCAACAGGCCGCCACGCGCAGCGCCACCACTATCGCCGAGTTGATCGACGCTGACGTGCTGCGCACGGTGGAACTCTATGACCTGACTCTTCAGGGCTTGATCGCCGCTGCGCAACGGGATGATCTCAAGCAGGTTTCAGCGCAAATCCGCCACCTGGTGCTCTTCGACCGCTCCACCACCGCACGCTACAAGGGCGACATTCTGTTGCTCGACAAGCACGGCGAAGTGCTCGCCGATTCGTCGCTGATCGAACCCAAACCGGGTAATTTTGCCGACCGCGATTATTTCCTCGCCCACACCCACAACCGTGACACCGGCATGTTCATCAGCCGCCCGTTCAAGCCGCATTGCGACTGCGCCTACAGCGACGAATGGCAAATCAGCTTGAGCCGGCGCATTTCCTCGGCCACCGGTGAGTTTCTCGGGGTGGCGGTGGCCTCGATGCGCCTGGCCTATTTCGATCAGTTGTTCAACAGCCTGGATATCGGCACCGGCAGCACGCTGGCGATCATCAACGATGACGGCATCCTGTTGGCGAAAAAACCGTTTCTGGAAGACAACTCGCTCGGTAAAAGCTTCGCCGATCGCCCAAACGTCGCACGCTTGCTTCGAGAGGGTAGCGGCAGCTTTGATGGCGTGTCGAGCGTCGACCAGCGGCGACGCCTGTACACCTTCAGCCGGGTTGGCAATTTGCCGCTCACGGTTATCGTCGCCCTCTCCAGTGATGAAGTTTTCGCTGCCTGGAAGCGCACGGCGATCGTGATCAGCGGTGCCACCGGCGTCTTGTGCATCGGCCTGCTGTGGCTGACCTGGCTGCTCTGCCGCGAACTGCGCCTGCGCCACGACGCCGAGCAGGAGCTGTCGCAGCTGGCCGCTACCGACGCCTTGACCGGTGTCGCCAACCGCCGAACCCTTGACCATACGCTGCGTCATGAGTGGTTTCGTGCGCAACGTTCCGGTAAACCGATGTCGGTGCTGATGATCGACGCCGATCACTTCAAGGCATTCAATGATAGTCATGGTCATCAGGGCGGTGACGAGGCTCTGCGAATGCTGGCCGATGTCATCACCGCCAACGTCCATCGCCCAGCGGATCTGGTGGCCCGCTATGGGGGCGAGGAGTTTTCGGTGATCCTCGCCGAAACCGACAGCAGAGGCGCACAGAAGATTGCCGAGCAGATCCGTGCGCAGGTAGAGCAGTTGCCGTTGGTCGCAAGAGATGAATTGCCGATGACGGTGAGTATCGGGATCAGCACCTGGACGACAGCGAGCGATATCAGCCTGGAACAACTGTTGTTTGACGCAGACAAGGCGCTTTATCAAGCCAAGGAACGGGGGCGAAATCGGGTGGT
The DNA here is from genome assembly GCF_000802965.1 of Pseudomonas fluorescens. GTDB lineage: Bacteria > Pseudomonadota > Gammaproteobacteria > Pseudomonadales > Pseudomonadaceae > Aquipseudomonas > Aquipseudomonas fluorescens_A. Next base: position 10,240 of record NZ_JSAK01000021.1, read on the forward strand.
TACCGCCTGAAAAGCAAAGATCAAAAGATCGCAGCCTTCGGCAGCTCCTACATTGGCATGCGTTCCCTGTAGGAGCTGCCGAAGGTTCGGGCCGCGTTCGGACGATCTTTTGATCTTTCAATTCACCAGGCATAAAAAAAGGCCACCCGAAGGCAGCCTTTAAAAAACTAGAGAGGTTTTTTACTTACACGGCCGCAACAGGACGCATGTAAGAGATCGGTGCAGTGCTGGCGTCTTCGAAAGTCACGACTTCCCAAGCATCTGTCTGCTCAATCAACTTGCGCAGCAGCTGGTTGTTCAATGCATGTCCGGACTTGAAGCCCTTGAACTCACCAATCAGGCTATTGCCCAGCAGGTAGAGGTCACCAATTGCATCGAGGATTTTGTGCTTCACGAATTCGTCTTCATAGCGAAGGCCGTCTTCGTTCAGTACACCATCCGCGTCGACCACAATAGCGTTTTCAACGCTGCCGCCGAGTGCGAGGTTGTGCTTGCGCAGGTACTCGATGTCACTCATGAAACCAAAGGTACGGGCGCGGCTGACTTCTTTTACGAACGAAGTACTGGAAAAATCCACGCTTGCACTTTGTGTGCGGTCACGGAAAACCGGGTGATCGAAATCGATCTCGAAGCTCACCTTGAAACCTTCGAAAGGGACGAAAGTGGCGCGCTTGTCGCCGTCTTCCACTGTCACTTCACGCAGGATGCGGATGAACTTCTTGGCGGCGTCCTGTTCTTCCAGGCCAGCCGACTGAATCAGAAATACGAAGGGTCCAGCGCTACCATCCATGATCGGGACTTCGGACGCGGAGAGCTCGACGTAGGCGTTATCGATGCCCAGGCCAGCCATGGCCGAGAGCAAGTGCTCCACCGTATCCACTTTGGTGTCACCGTTGACCAACGTGGTCGACATCGTGGTTTCACCAACGTTTTCCGCGCGGGCAGGAATCTGCACCGCAGGGTCCAGGTCGGCACGAACAAACACGATGCCGGTGTCGACAGGCGCAGGCTTGAGGGTCAGGTAGACCTTCTCCCCGGAGTGCAGACCTACACCTGTGGCACGGATAATATTTTTCAGTGTGCGTTGTTTAATCATGGCTTGGGCCGCTTCAGCGCAAATTGCGAACTGGTATCAACAAAGGCTGGCGATGATAGCAGACCACGCCTTTGCTGAACACCAATCACCTTCATAGCCCTGATACATTTCATCAATCGGCCTGACGACGCAGGAATGCCGGGATGTCCAGGTAGTCCAGATCATCTTGCGGATTCATCTTCGCGGCAGTCGCAGCACCGGCCTGAGCCTGGTTGCGCATGACGGTCGGACGGTCCAGGTCACGGTAGTTCACCGCTGGAGCTTCCTGACGAACAGGGGCTTGTTGTTGTGGCTGCGAAGCCATCGAGGTGTGAACGGTATTGTCGATGACCTTCACAGGCTTCTCGATTTTAGCGCCCAGACCGGTCGCAACAACAGTCACGTGCAGCTCGTCGCGCATGTCCGGGTCGATAACGGTGCCGACCTTGACCATGGCGTGCTCGGAAGCGAAGGCTTCGATGATGCTACCCACGTCGGAGTACTCACCCAGGGACAGGTCAGGACCGGCGGTGATGTTCACCAGGATGCCGCGTGCACCTTGCAGGTTCACGTCTTCCAGCAACGGGTTGCGGATTGCAGCTTCAGTGGCTTCACGCGCACGGTTCGGACCGCTGGCGCAGCCAGTGCCCATCATCGCCATGCCCATTTCGCTCATCACGGTACGAACGTCAGCGAAGTCGACGTTGATCATGCCCGGACGCTTGATGATGTCGGAAATACCGCGAACGGCACCGGCCAGTACATCGTCAGCCTTGGCGAAAGCCGACAGCAGGCTGGCGTCTTTACCGAGGATGGTCAGCAGCTTCTCGTTGGGAATGGTGATCAACGAGTCGACGCTTTCGGACAGCAGACGGATGCCTTCATCGGCGATCTGCATGCGCTTGCGACCTTCGAACGGGAACGGACGAGTCACCACCGCAACGGTGAGGATGCCCATTTCCTTGGCCACTTCAGCAATGATTGGCGCAGCACCGGTACCGGTACCACCGCCCATGCCAGTGGTGATGAACACCATGTTGGTGCCCTGCAGGACTTCGGCAATGCGCTCACGATCTTCGAGAGCGGCCTGACGACCTACTTCAGGGTTGGCGCCGGCGCCCAGACCTTTGGTCACACCGGTACCCAGTTGGAGGATGGTCCGCGCGCCAATGCTTTTGAGCGCCTGGGCATCAGTGTTGGCGCAGATGAACTCAACGCCTTCAATGTTGCTCTTGACCATGTGATTCACGGCGTTGCCACCGCCACCGCCAACACCGATAACTTTGATTACCGGGCTTGCGGGGATGTTGTCTACGAGTTCGAACATTTTCCCTCTCCTTTACGTTCTCTAGTTTTTTCGCCTACTGCCTGTATCTACAACGATGTAGCGGTGCTGCGGTAAATCTTAAAAATTGCCCTGGACCCAGCTCTTGATGCGATCGAGCAAGGCGCCTTTCGGTTCTTCGTTGCTGTAGCTGTCACGGCTGCCGATACCCGAGAACGAAATGCCGTCGGATTGCTTCTGCAGGCCGTACATCAACAGGCCAACGCCGGTGGAATAAATCGGGTTGCGGACCACGTCATCCAGGCCCTTCACGCCATGCGGAACGCCCAGGCGCACCGGCATGTGGAAGATTTCTTCGGCCAGTTCAGTGGCGCCTTCCATCTTCGCGGTACCGCCGGTCAGGACGATGCCGGCCGGGATCAGGTCTTCGTAGCCGCTGCGGCGCAGTTCGGCCTGGATCAGCGTGAACAGCTCGTCGTAACGCGGCTCGACCACTTCGGCCAGGGCCTGACGGGACAGCTCGCGTGGTGGACGGTCGCCGACGCTTGGGACCTTGATGGTTTCACCGGCGCCAGCCAGCTTGGCCAGGGCGCAGGCGTAGCGGATCTTTATTTCTTCGGCGTACTGGGTCGGGGTGCGCAACGCCATGGCGATGTCGTTGGTCACCTGATCGCCCGCAATCGGGATCACCGCGGTGTGGCGGATTGCGCCTTCGGTGAAGATCGCGATGTCGGTGGTGCCGCCGCCGATGTCCACCAGGCACACGCCCAGTTCTTTCTCGTCGTCGGTCAGTACCGAGTAGGCCGAGGCCAGTTGCTCAAGAATGATGTCGTCGATTTCCAGACCGCAGCGACGCACGCATTTTTCAATGTTCTGTGCGGCGTTGACGGCGCAGGTAACCACGTGAACCTTGGCTTCCAGACGCACGCCGGACATGCCCAGTGGCTCGCGGACGCCTTCCTGGTTATCGATCACGTAATCCTGCGGCAGGGTGTGCAGTACACGCTGATCAGCCGGGATCGCCACGGCCTGGGCGGCGTCGAGGACGCGCTCAAGGTCGGCGGAGCTGACTTCGCGATCACGAATCGCCACGATGCCGTGGGAGTTCAGGCTGCGAATGTGATTGCCGGCCACACCGACGAACGCCGAGTGGATGCGGCAGCCAGCCATCAGCTGCGCTTCTTCGATCGCGCGCTGGATCGACTGCACGGTGGACTCGATGTTCACCACCACGCCTTTCTTCAGGCCACGGGACGGATGGGTACCGATCCCGACGATTTCCAGCGTGCCGTCGTCCGCAACCTCGCCTACCAGCGCCACCACCTTGGAGGTGCCGATATCGAGACCGACGATCATTTTGCCGCTTTGCACGTTTGCCATGGGTCCTGCCTCTTCTTAATTCTTCGCGACAGCGGGTTGGGCTGCCGTGGGCGCTACAGGTTCCCGCCAGCCAACAGCGAGGCCGTTGGCGTAGCGCAGATCGATGCGCGCAATGTTCGTAATCTGTTCTTTGAGCGTCTTGTCATAGATGGCAATGAAGCGGCGCATCTTTTCCACCAGGTTGCCGCGTCCCAGCAACAGTTCGATCCCGGGACCCGCGCTGCCGGGGCCGGTGGTCAGGAACCAGCTGCCGCGTTCACGCAACTCCAGGCGTGCAATCGAGAAGCCCAGCGGCCTGAGCATCTGGCTCAGCACCTGGTATTGCTGCATCACTTGCTGTTGAGCCCGTTGTGGACCAAACAGCTGAGGCAAGTGTTCGTAGTTCGCCAGCTCGCGCGGGGTGAACGCCTGGCCCTGGTTGTTCAACAACGACTCGTCGCCCCAACGGGCCACCGGCAGTTGTTCTTCCAGGAGGATCACCACTTGATCCGGCCACACCCGACGCACTTCGGCGTGGGCAATCCATGGCATCGTTTCCAGCTCGGTGCGCATGCTCGCCAGGTCGATGGTGAAGAAGCTCGACGCCACGTACGGGGCGATCCGCTGCTGCACCGCTTGCTGGCTGATGTAGCTCAAGTCGCCCTGCACGTTGATCTTGGTGATCGGCCGGTCGGCGTATGGCAGCAAACGCTGCGCGCCTTCATAAGTACCGAACCCCAGCGCAACCAGCAGCACTGGCCAGAACACGGCTTTGAGAAAACCAAAATTGGCTTTCGGCAGGCGCGCAGACATCGGCTCTTTGGCCACCATTCGGCTGGCACCCCGCGGCACCGGCTTGCGGCCGGGAGCGGGTGGCTGATGACGAAGCTGAGCGCCTTGCATGGTCTTAACCTCTTGCCTCAATGCTTGCGGCCAGGATTGCCAGAACCAGTTGCTGGAAATCCAGACCGGCGGCACGGGCCGCCATCGGAACCAGACTGTGGTCGGTCATGCCCGGTGCTGTATTCACTTCCAGGAACCAGAACTGCCCGTCGGCGTCCTGCATCACGTCCGCCCTGCCCCAACCGGCGATACCCAGCGCTTCACAGGCTTTCGCCGTGAGGTCCATGAGTTCCTTTTCCTTGGCGCTGTCCAGCCCGCACGGAATGCGGTACTGGGTATCGTTGGCCACGTACTTGGCGTCGTAGTCGTAGAAACTGTGCGTCGTGCCCAGGGCAATCGGAGGCAACACCTGGTCACGCAGGGTGGCGATGGTGAACTCCGGACCGTGAATCCATTGCTCGACCAACACTTGCGAATCGTAGGTACTGGCCGCTTTCCAGGCGTCGATCAATTCGGACGCGGAAGTCACTTTGGCCATACCGATACTTGAACCTTCATGGGCCGGTTTGACGATCAAAGGGAAGCCCAGTTCCGCAGCCGCAGAAATACAATCGGCCTCGGAACTCAGTACCGCATGACGTGGCGTCGGAATGCCCAGGCTGTGCCAGACCTGCTTGGTGCGCAGTTTGTCCATGGCCAGCGCCGAAGCCAGAATGCCGCTGCCGGTGTACGGAATGCCGAGGCATTCGAGCAGGCCCTGCATGCTGCCGTCTTCACCGCCGCGACCATGAAGAATGATGAAGGCGCGATCGATCTTTTCGTTCAGCAGACGCTGCAGCAGGTCATCGCCGACGTCGAGACCGAACGCGTCCACACCCGCGCTTTGCAGCGCATCGAGAACGGCGTTGCCCGACTTCAAGGACACTTCGCGCTCGGCACTTTTGCCGCCGAACAGCACGGCGACACGGCCGAAGTCTTTCGGCGCGACAGTGGAGACGAGGTTGGCGTAAGCAGCAGTCATTTCAACTTCCCCTTCACCGGTGCAGCAACGGCGCCGGCGAACAACTCACTTTTCAACAGTTTTGGTGCGAGACCGCCGATATCACCGGCGCCCTGGCACAGCAGAATGTCGCCAGCACGCAACAGCGGCTTGACGATAGGCGCGAGGTCGACACCACGTTCGATGTAGATCGGGTCAAGCTGACCGCGCTGACGGATGCTGTTGCACAGCTTGCGGCTGTCGGCGCCCGGAATCGGTTCTTCACCGGCCGGGTAGACTTCCATCAGCAGCAGCACGTTGGCGTCGGCCAGTACATTGACGAAATCGTCGTACAGGTCGCGGGTGCGGCTGTAGCGGTGCGGCTGGTAAACCATCACCAGACGACGCTCCGGCCAGCCACCGCGTACGGCCTTGATCACGGCTGCGACTTCGGTCGGGTGGTGACCGTAGTCGTCGACCAGCATCACGTTGCCGCCGTCTACCGGCAGTTCGCCGTAGACCTGGAAGCGTCGGCCGACACCCTGGAACCCGGACAGACCCTGGACGATGGCTTCATCGCTGACGCCTTCATCAGTAGCGATGCAAATGGTCGCCAGTGCGTTCAATACGTTGTGGTTGCCCGGCATGTTCACCGAAACATCCAGCGGCTCGCGATCGGGACGCAGCACGGTGAAGAACGTCTGCATGCCTTGCTGGCGCACATTGATGGCGCGCACGTCGCAGTCGTCGCCGAAGCCGTAGGTAACGGTCGGACGTTTGACCTGCGGCAGGATTTCTCGCACAACCGGGTCGTCCAGGCACACCACCGCCAAACCGTAGAACGGCAGGTTGTGCAGGAACTCGACGAAGGTTTTCTTCAGCTTGTTGAAGTCACCGTCGTAGGTCGCCATGTGGTCGGCGTCGATGTTGGTGACCACGGCCACCAGCGGCTGCAAGTGCAGGAAGCTGGCATCGCTTTCGTCGGCTTCAGCGATCAGGTAACGGCTGGTGCCGAGCTGGGCATTGGTGCCCGCGGCATTCAGACGACCACCGATGACGAACGTCGGGTCCAGGCCGCCAGCGGCAAACACCGAAGCGATCAGGCTGGTGGTGGTGGTTTTGCCATGGGTGCCGGCGACGGCGATGCCGTGGCGATAGCGCATCAGCTCCGCCAGCATCTCTGCGCGCGGCACCACCGGGATACGGCGTTCCAGTGCGGTCGCAACTTCCGGGTTGGACGTATTCACGGCGCTCGACACCACCAGCACGTCGGCGGCGGAAGCGTTCTCGGCGCGATGGCCGATGAAAATCTGCGCACCGAAAGACTCCAGGCGCTCGGTGACCGGCGAAGCTTTCAGGTCGGAACCGGACACTTCATAGCCCAGGTTCAACAACACTTCGGCAATCCCGCACATGCCCACACCGCCGATCCCGACGAAGTGGATGCGACGGATGCGGCGCATTTCCGGATGAGGCATGGCTTTCTGATTCTCAACCATGGGCCACCTCCAGGCAGGTATCGACCACGTTGCGGGTGGCATCCGGTTTGGCCAGGCGGCGGGCCGCAGTGGCCATATCGTTGAGTCGTTGTGGTTGCATCAGGACCTCTGTCAGGCGCGCGGCAAGATCCGCTGCGCCAGTCGTTCTTTGCGGCATCAGGAAGGCAGCGCCTTCACGGGCCAAATAATCGGCGTTGCGGGTCTGGTGATCGTCGATCGCGTGGGGCAACGGCACCAGCATCGAGGGCAGACCGGCGGCGGCCAGTTCACTGATGGTCAGCGCACCTGCGCGACAGACCACCAGGTCAGCCCAGCCATAGGCTTGGGCCATGTCTTTGATGAAAGGCTGCACTTGCGCCTCGACGCCAGCCGCGCGATAGCGCTCTGCAGTCACTTCATCGTGGTTTTTTCCGGCCTGATGAAACACTTCCGGACGCAAATCGACGGCGACTTGCGACAGGGCTTCAGGCAGCAACTTGTTCAACGGTTCTGCGCCCAGGCTTCCGCCGAGGATCAGCAAACGCGCCTTGCGACCGGCCAGGGCTGGTCGCGATGTTTCGAGGAACAGCTCGGTGCGCACCGGGTTACCGGTGGTCCGACGGCTGCCCGACAGGGTAAAGGTGTCGGGGAAGGCTTCACACACCCGGGCGGCGAACGGCACCAGCAACCGATTGGCGGTGCCGGCCACGGCGTTCTGTTCGTGAACAATCACCGGCACGCCGGCCAGTTTGGCTGCGACGCCGCCAGGACCGGTCACATAACCACCAAAGCCAACCACGCAGACTGGCCGCAACTGACGAATGATCGCCCGCGCCTGCCAGACCGATTTGAGCAACATGAACGGCGCCTTGAGCAGGGACAACTTGCCCTTGCCGCGCAGACCGCTGGCGTTGATCCGATGCAATTCGATTCCGGCCGCCGGGACCAGATCGTTTTCAATGCCGCGCGGGGTGCCGAGCCAGTGCACGGTGTAACCGCGTGCCTGGAACTCGCGCGCGCAGGCCAGCGCCGGGAACACGTGGCCCCCGGTGCCGCCGGCCATGATCAAGACGTTAGCGCCCATGGTTCGGCTCCTCGGCGAAGTCGCTCTCATGGAACTCCATCTCTTCGCTGCCCAGGTGGGTTCGACTCTCCCACTCAATGCGCAGCAACAAACCGAGACAGGCACAGCAGATCACCAACGAACTACCGCCATAACTGAGGAACGGCAGGGTCAAACCTTTGGTCGGCAGCAGACCGACGTTCACACCGATGTTGATCAGGAACTGACCGATCCACAGGAACGACAGACCGTAGGCGACATAGGCGGCGAAGAACTGCTTCGCTTTCTCCGCCCACAAGCCGATGTACATGCCACGGATACAGACGAAGACGAACAGCGCCACTGTGCACAGGGAACCTACAGCACCCAGCTCTTCGGCCAGGACCGAGAACACGAAGTCGGTGTGGGCTTCCGGCAGGTAGAACTGTTTCTGTACGCTGTTGCCCAGGCCAACGCCCAGCCATTCGCCGCGACCGAAGGCGATCAAGGCTTGAGACAACTGATAGCCAGCACCGAACTGGTCGGCCCATGGGTCGGCAAAGTTGGTCAGACGCGCCATTCGATACGGCTGCATCTGGATCAACAACACCACCGCGCCCACCGCCAGCACCACCATCAAGGAAAAACGGAACAACCCGACCCCGCCAAGAAACAGCATCGCCGCCGCAGCGCCCATCATCACAACGGTGGCACCGAAGTCCGGTTCCATCAGCAACAGGCCCGCCATCGGCAACAGCACGATGAACGGCTTGAAGAAGCCCATCCAGCTCTCACGCACTTCTTTCTGGCGACGCACCAGGTAACCGGCGAGGTAGATCACCACGAACACCTTGGCGATCTCGGACGGCTGAACGTTGAAGAAACTGAAGCCGATCCAGCGCATCGACCCGTTCACTTCACGGCCGATCCCCGGGATGATCACCATCACCAGCAAACCGAATGCACCAATCAGCATCAGCCAGCCCAGGCGTTGCCAGGTCGCGATCGGAATCATCATGGTGACGATGCAGGCGCCGAGACCGAGCACTACGTAGATCAGGTGGCGAATCATGTAATACAGTGGACTGCCCGACTGCACGGCGGCCACTTCGGTCGATGCCGAGGCAATCATGATCAGCCCTAGGCCGAGCAAGGTCAGGCAACCCGCGAGCATCGGGAAGTCGAGGTCGATACCGCGCCCGGTGATGATCGGCGACGGATAGGGCTTGATGATGTTCATCAGGCTCATGCCAGATCCTCCACGGCGCGGACGAACTGGTGACCACGGTCTTCGTAATTCTTGAACATATCGAAACTGGCGCAGGCCGGTGACAGCAGCACCACGTCACCCGGTTGGGCTGCGGCGCGGCATTGTTCCACGGCTTCGACCAGCGAGCCGACGCGGATCAAGTGCACGGCTTCGCCAATGGCCTCGCCGATCTTGTCGGAGTCGCGGCCCATCAGGATCACGGCGCGGCAGTTGGCCGCCACCGGGTCACGCAAATCCTTGAACTCGGCACCCTTGCCGTCGCCGCCGGCGATCAGCACGATCTTGCCGTCGATGTCCGCACCCAGGCCTTCGATGGCGGCCAGTGCGGCGCCGACGTTGGTGGCTTTGGAGTCGTTGTAATAGCCAACACCATCCAGATCACGCACCCACTGGCAGCGATGTTCGAGGCCGGCGAAATTACGCAGGGCTTCGAGCATGGCGTCGAACGGCAGGCCAACCGCATGACCGAGCGCCAGCGCCGCCAGGGCGTTGGACTGATTGTGGGCGCCGCGGATTTTCAGCTCGCGCACCGGCATCAGGTTCTGGAATTCGAAGGCCAGGTATTTCTCGCCGTTTTCTTCGCGCAGGCCAAAGGCCTTGAAATCCGGTTTGCTCAGGCCGAAGGTCCAGCATGGCTGGCCCTCGCCCATCAGTGGACGGCTGAGCGCATCCTGACGGTTGACCACAAACTGTTTCGCACCACGGAAGATCCGGTGCTTGGCCAGGTGATACGCCGGCAGGCCGCTGTAACGGTCCATGTGGTCTTCGCTGATGTTGAGCACGGTCGCCACTTCGGCGTTGAGCTGGTCGGTGGTTTCCAGTTGGAAACTCGACAACTCCATCACGTACAACTCGACGTCATCGCGCAGCAGGTCCAGCGCCGGGGTACCGAGGTTGCCGCCAACAGCAACACGCTTGCCCGCTGCAATCGCCATTTCGCCGACCAGGGTGGTCACGGTGCTTTTCGCGTTGGAACCGCTGATGGCCACGATCGGCGCCTTCGCGTTACGCGCGAACAGCTCGATGTCGCCGGACAACTTCACGCCACGGGCGGCGGCAGCCTGCAAGGCCGGGGTCGCCAGCGCCAGGCCGGGGCTCACGTAGAGTTCGTCGGCACGGCACAGGAATTCGACATCCAGCTCGCCACAACGCACTTCCACGTGCGGATAGTCACGCTTGAGCGTGGCCAGTTCCGGTGGATTTTCCCGCGTATCAGCCACGGCAAACGCCACGCCCCGATTCGCCAGGAAGCGAACCAGGGACATGCCGCTCTTGCCGAGGCCGACAACGATGCGGAAGTGGTCAGAAGCGATCAGAGACACGTGTTTCTACCTCAGCTTCAGGGTGGCAAGGCCGACCAACACGAGAATCACGGTGATGATCCAGAAACGGACGATCACGCGTGGCTCGGGCCAGCCCTTGAGTTCAAAGTGGTGGTGAATCGGCGCCATGCGGAATACGCGGCGACCGGTCAGCTTAAAGGAGGCAACCTGAATGACGACTGACAGGGTTTCCATCACGAACACGCCGCCCATGATGAACAGGACGATTTCCTGACGGACGATCACCGCAATGGTGCCCAGGGCAGCGCCCAGCGCCAGCGCGCCGACGTCGCCCATGAAGACTTGTGCCGGATAGGTGTTGAACCACAGGAAGCCCAGGCCGGCACCAATCAGTGCGCCGCAGAACACGATCAACTCGCCCGCGCCCGGCACATAAGGAATCAGAAGGTATTCGGCGAACTTCACGTTACCCGACAGGTAGCAGAAGATGCCGAGGCCACCGCCGACCATCACGGTCGGCATGATCGCCAGGCCGTCGAGGCCGTCGGTCAGGTTGACCGCGTTGCTCGAACCGACGATCACGAAATAGGTCAGGACGATGAAACCGGCACCCAGTGGAATGCTGTAGTCCTTGAGCATCGGCAGGATCAGTGTGGTTTCCACCGGGGTGGCAGCGGTCATATAAAGGAAGATCGCCGCGCCGAGGCCGAACACCGACTGCCAGAAATACTTCCAGCGACTCGGCAAGCCACGGGAGTTCTTCTCGATCACTTTGCGATAGTCGTCGACCCAGCCGATGGCGCCGAACAGCAAGGTCACCAGCAACACGACCCAAACGTAACGGTTGCTCAGATCAGCCCACAGCAAGGTGCTGACGCCGATGGAAGAAAGAATCAGCGCGCCACCCATGGTCGGGGTGCCGGACTTGGAGAGGTGCGATTGCGGACCGTCGTTGCGAACGGATTGACCGATCTGACGGTTCTGCAGGGTGCGGATCATCCACGGGCCATAGCACAGCGACAAAACCAGCGCGGTCAGTACACCGAGAATCCCGCGCAGGGTCAGGTACTGGAAGACCGCGAAGCCTTTGTAGAACTGTTGCAGATACTCCGCTAGCAGCAGCAGCATTAATGTTTCTCCAGGCTGGTCCCGCACAAAGCGGCGACGATGTTTTCCATCGCGGCGCTGCGCGAGCCCTTGATCAAAATGGTGGTGTTTGTGTCTTGCTCGGCGCCCAGAGCCTTGATCAGTTCAGCCTGCGTGCTGAAATGAAAAGCCTGTGGACCGAATGCGTTGACGGCGTGAACCATCATGGGTCCGACGGCGTACAGCGCAGAAACCTTGCCACGGGCGTACTCGCCCACGTCGCGGTGCCCCTGCTCCGCCCAGTCGCCCAACTCGCCAATATCCCCGAGCACCAGAACGGTGCGGCCGGAAAAGCCGGCGAGTATATCAACGGCGGCGCACATGGAGGTGGGGTTCGCGTTGTAAGTGTCATCAATGACGCGCATGCCATTAGTTGCCAGTTGCGCGACAGTTCGGCCCTTGACCGGCTGCACCGCGCCGAGGCCGGTAGCGATGCCGAACAGCGACACACCCAAGGCATGGGCGGCAGCCGCGGCAGCCATGGCGTTGGCGACGTTATGGGTGCCGAGCAGATTCAGTTGAACGCGCTCCACACCTTCAGGCGTATGCAAGTTGAACGCCGGGCAACCGCGAGCGTCGGTGGTCAGGTCACTGGCATAGAAATCGGCGCTGGTATTGCTCAGGGCGAACGTCAGCACTTTGCGTTCACCGGCGCGCGCCTTCCAGATACCGAATGCCTTGTCGTCAAGATTGAGAACGGCGACGCCATCGGCATCCAGCCCTTCGATAATCTCTCCCTTGGCTTCGACGATTTTTTCCGGCCCGCCGAACTCGCCAACGTGGGCAGTCCCGGCATTGTTGAGAATGGCCACGTGGGGTTTGGTCATGCCCACGGTGTAGGCAATTTCACCCAGACGCGAGGCGCCGAGCTCAATCACTGCAGCGGTGTGTTCCGGCGCCAGTTCGAGCAGGGTCAGCGGCGCGCCGAGGTCATTGTTCAGGTTGCCACGGGTCGCCAGCACCGGACCGCGCGTGCGCAGGATGCTCGCGAGCATTTCCTTGACCGTGGTCTTGCCGCTGGAACCGGTAATGGCGGCGACCGGTTGAGTGAAGGCCTGGCGGTTCAGGGCACCCAACTGGCCGAGGGCCTTGCGGGTATCGCTGACCAGCAATTGCGGCAGCGTGCTGTCGGCGACTTCGCGCTCGACCAATGCCGCCACGGCGCCTTTCGCCGCAACGTCATTCAGATAGTCGTGACCATCGAAGCGTGGACCGGTCAGGGCAATGAATAGCTGGCCCGGTTTGATCGCACGGCTGTCGATGCTGACGCCGTCGAAGCTGGCATCGGCAGCAATCAGGCGGGCATTCAGTGCGCCGGTCAGTTCGCTCAGTTTCAAGGCTTTAAGCATGGGCCACCTCCCACGCGGTCAAGGCATGATCAGCCTCGACCAGATCGGAGAAGGCATGGCGCTCGCCGTTGATTTCCTGATAGTCCTCGTGACCTTTACCGGCCAGAACGATCACGTCATCCGCCGAAGCGCCAGCGATCAACTGGGCAATCGCCTGGCCACGCCCAGCGACGAACGTGACTTTATCCACAGCCGTGAAACCGGCGCGGATGTCATCGAAAATCACCGAAGGGTCTTCGGTACGCGGATTATCGTCGGTGACCAGCACGCCATCGGCCAGACGCTCGACCACTTCGGCCATCAGTGGACGCTTGCCGCGATCACGGTCGCCGCCGCAGCCGAACAGGCACAGCAAACGCCCTTTGACGTGCGGACGCAGAGCCGTCAGGACTTTTTCCAGGGCATCCGGGGTGTGGGCGTAATCGACCACCACCAGCGGCTGAGTTCCACCGCCGAGGCGCTGCATGCGTCCAGCCGGGCCTTCGAGTTTCGGCAGTACCTTGAGAATTTCGTCCAGTGCGTAATCCAGGCCGAGCAAGGCACCGACCGCCGCCAATACGTTGCTCAGGTTGAAACGGCCAAGCAGCGTGCTGCGCAGGTGGTGCTCGCCTTGTGGCGTGACCAGCGTGGCGCGAACACCTTCATCGTCGAACTGCGCTTCGCGGCAATACAGGTAAGCGCTGCTGTCGAGCAGGCTATAAGTGATCAGCCGCGACTCACGTTTTTCGGCGGCCAGTTGCCGGCCGAAATCGTCGTCGAGATTCACCACCCGGCATTTCAAATCGTTCCAGGCAAACAGCTTGGCCTTGGCTTCGCCGTAGGCCTGCATGGTGCCGTGGTAGTCCAGGTGATCGCGGGACAGGTTGGTCATCACCGCCACATCAAACGCCAGCGCGGTAACGCGGCCCTGATCCAGACCGTGGGACGAAACTTCCATGGCAACGGCTTTGGCACCGGCCTTTTTCAGGTCGCCAAGAGTCGCTTGCACGGCAATCGGGTTCGGCGTGGTGTGCAGGCCGCTTTGCAGCGCGCCGTAGAATCCGGAACCCAACGTGCCGACGATGCCGCAATGCTGACCGAGCAGATCCAGTGCCTGGGCAACCAGTTGCGTCACACTGGTCTTGCCGTTCGTGCCTGTCACGCCAACCAGATTCAGGTGATGGCTCGGCTCGCCATAGAAGCGCCCGGCGATGTCCGACAGTTGCGCCGCCAGCCCCTTGACCGGAATCAACGGCACTTCGGTGATCGGCAGCACGGTAGCGCCTTCCACTTCATAAGCCACGGCGGCCGCACCACGTTGCAAGGCATCGGCAATGTGCGCACGGCCATCGAATTTGCCACCCGGCACTGCGAGGAACAGGTCCCCGGCACGCACGTTGCGACTGTCCAGCGCCAATTCACGGATCAACAGATCGTGGCCGGCGTGGGGGAAAATCTTGTTCAGACTTAAAGACATCAGCCGCGCCCTCCATTGGCTTTCAGCGGAACGACCGGGGTGGCGTTGGCTTGTTGAGTAGGTGGCAAGTTGTCCGGGGTCACGTTCATCAGGCGCAGGGTGCCGGACATCACACGGCTGAACACCGGCGCGGAAACCAGACCACCGAAGTAACCGGCCTTGGTCGGCTCATCGATCACCACAACGATGGCGTAACGCGGATCGCTCATCGGGCCGAAACCGGCGAACAGCGAGCGGTAGGAGTTTTCGGCGTAGCCTTTGGAACCCACCGAAGTTTTACGCGCAGTACCCGACTTGCCGCCCACGTGATACGCCGGCACCTGCGCGCGGAACACACCGCGCGGTGCTTCGATCACTTGTTGCAGCATGGTTTGCATGGTCTTCGCGACCGCTTCGGGCAGCACTTGAGTCGTTTGCGGCGCCTTGTCGGTTTTGATCAGTGTCAGCGGCGCGAGGCGTCCGTTGTTGGCCAGCGCCGAGAAGGCGTGAACCAGCTGGATCGCGGTCACGGAAACACCGTAGCCGTAGGACAGCGTCGCGGTCTCGGCCTTGCGCCATTCGCGGTAGTTCGGCAGGTTGCCGACGCGCTCGCCAGGGAAACCGAGGCCGGTGTCCTGGCCGAGGCCGACTTTCTGTGCCAGACGGAAAATCGTCTCGCCGCCGATATCGAACGCGATCTTACTCATGCCGACGTTACTGGAATTGATCAGGATGCCGGTCAAGTCGAGCACCGGACCTTCAGTCTTGGACACGTCCTTGATGGTGTACTTGCCGATCTGCAAGGAGCCCGGATACACCTCGACAGTGTCGGTCGGTTTCCAGCGGCCGGTTTCAATCGCGGCGCTCATGGAGATCGCCTTCATGGTCGAACCTGGTTCGAACACGTCGATCATTGCGCGGTTACGCATCATCGCCGGTTGCAGGTTGCGACGGTTGTTCGGGTTGTAGGTCGGCTGGTTGACCATGGCGAGGATCTCGCCGGTCTTCACGTCCATGATCACCAGGCTGCCGGCCTTGGCACCGTTCTCGATGATCGCGTTGCGCAATTCGCGGTTGGCCAGGTATTGCAGGCGCAGGTCAATGGACAACGCCAAGGGCTTTCCGGCCTTGGCGTTTTTGGTGACCTGGACATCCTTGATCAACCGGCCGCGCCGGTCCTTGATGACCTGTCGTTTGCCCGGCACCCCGGCCAGCCATTCGTCATAGGCGAGTTCGACGCCTTCTCGACCGTGGTCGTCAATGTCGGTAAAGCCGACCATGTGGGCGGTGACTTCGCCGGCCGGATAGAAACGGCGGAACTCTTCGATGCCGTAGACGCCCGGCACTTTCAGATCGAGCACAGCCTGGCCCTGCTCAGGCGTCAGCCCGCGCACCAGGTAAATGAATTCTTTATTGGCTTGAGCTTCAAGGCGCTCGGTCAGGGCCTTGGGATCCTGACCCAGCGCGGCCGCCAGTGCCGGCCACTTTTCCTTGGCCAGTTGCATTTCCTTGGCGTTGGCCCACAGGGTGGTGACCGGCGTACTGACAGCCAACGGCTCGCCGTTACGGTCGGTAATCAGACCACGGTGAGCCGGAATCGGAATATGACGAACGCTGCGCGCATCGCCCTGACCTTTGAGGAAGTCACGGTCAACCACTTGCAGGTCGATGATGCGCCAGCAAATCGCAATCACCATGACACCGAGCAAACCCAGCACCAGACGGAAGCGCCACGGGAAGAGTGCGCCTTCGAGTTTCATCATGGCGCCACCATCTGCACTTCGGCGGCACCGGGAATGCGCATTTTCAGTTGTTCGGTGGCCAGCACTTCGATACGGCTGTGGGCAGTCCAGGTGCTCTGTTCAAGAATCAACCGACCCCACTCCGCCTGCGCCTTGTCGCGCACGCTCAACTCGTTATACAGCGAGTTCAGCAACTGACGATTCCAGTGCGCGCTGTAGGACACGCCAATGGCGGACACGAGCACGCCAATGAACAGCAGCAGCATGAAAAAGCTTCCGCCGGGAAGTGGCTTGGCGAAAAGCTTGCTCACCGCAGTTTCTCCGCCACACGCATGACAGCACTACGGGAACGTGGGTTGGCTTTGAGTTCGGCGTCGGAGGCCGTCTGCGCTTTGCCATGGACTTTGACTTTCGGTTCGAACGCTACGTGGCGAACCGGCAGGTTGCGCGGCAGGTTATCGGCTTCGCCTTTCACCAGCTTGCGCATGAACAGTTTGACGATGCGGTCTTCCAGCGAATGGAAGCTGATCACCACCAGACGACCACCAATTTCCAGGCAATCCAGTGCGGCTTCGAGGCCCGCTTCCAGATCGCCCAGTTCGTTATTGACGTGAATGCGCAGCCCCTGGAATGCACGGGTTGCCGGGTTCTTGCCCTTTTCCCATGCCGGGTTGGCGACTTTCAGGACTTCAGCCAGATCGGCGGTACGCTCGAACGGCTTGATGTCACGGCGCTCAGCGACGGCACGGGCCATGCGACCGGAAAAACGCTCTTCGCCATATTCCTTGAACACCCGGGCAATTTCTTCCACGGGCGCGGTGTTGACGAACTCGGCAGCGCTGATCCCGCGGGACGGGTCCATACGCATGTCGAGCGGACCATCGTTGAGGAAACTGAAGCCGCGCTCAGGGTCATCGAGCTGCGGCGAAGAGACGCCCAGATCGAGCAAAATACCGCTGACCTTGCCGTGCAGACCGCGTTCGGCGACTTCCGAACCGAGCTCGGCAAAGCTGCGCTGCACAACGACAAAGCGGCCGTCTTCGGCCGCTAGCGTCTGCCCGGTGGCAATCGCTTGTGGATCCTTGTCGAATCCGAGCAACCGACCATCGGGACCGAGCTGACTGAGGATCAACCGGCTGTGCCCGCCGCGTCCGAACGTGCCATCCAGATAGCAGCCATCAGGACGTACGGCGAGAGCCTCGACGGCTTCGTCAAGCAGTACGGTGATGTGGTTAAAGCCGCTATCTATAGTCACAGGATCAAATCACGCAGTTCGTCAGGCATCGCGCCCGGTTCTTGAATAGCAGCCAGGTCAGCGGCAGCAACCGCATCCCAGGCATCCTCGTCCCACAATTGGAACTTGTTCAGTTGGCCTACCAACATCGCGCGCTTATCCAACTTGGCATATTCACGAAGACGCGGCGGAACCAGAAAACGACCACTGCCATCGAGCTCGAGGTCGACGGCATTACCAATCAGTAAACGTTGCAGGCGACGGTTCTCTTCGCGAAGCGAAGGCAGTGCGCGCAGTTTGGTTTCGATAATTTCCCACTCATCGAGCGGGTAAACACACAAACATGGATCAACGGCATCAATGGTGACGATTAACTGCCCGGAACTGCGCGAAACCAGCTCGTCACGGTACCGGCTCGGCATAGCGAGACGGCCCTTTGCATCGAGACTGATTGCGTTGGCTCCGCGAAACACGTCAGCGTTTCTCCAAATATTAGCGTTTTGCGTTCAAAAAACCCACTTCATGCCACTTTCCGCCACTTGCGCACACTATAGGAATGCGCCCACCACACCGTCAAGGCGCGGATTAAAGGAAATCCCTTACAGAACTGAGATTTAGGAGCATATAAGGAGGGGTAACGAGAATCTGGCAGACGAATCCGACCGATAACTTGAATCAGCACAGAAGGCTGCGTTCGAAAGTTAAAGTAATTTATTAAGAGTAAGATTTTTTCGGTATTACGAAAGTGCTTCTGCCGACGATTCTGAAAGGAGGGAAAAACAGTCTTGCGAGAGTGCTGCCGGTGCCGGCCAAATGGCCATCACCACGCCCTGCTTAATGATTTAAGCAGAGAGTAAGAAAAAGGTGGAGAGTCGATCTGTAAGCCGGGTTCTGTCTTGAACAGTCATTCGTCTACGATGGCCATCACTGGACATCTTTAGCAACCTACCCGGTCCCAGCGCGGGCCACGCCTTGGGACCCTATTTGGTCTTGCTCCAAGTGGGGTTTACCTAGCCACGAACTGTTGCCAGACGTGCGGTGCGCTCTTACCGCACCTTTTCACCCTTACCGGCGCCGAAGCGCTTAGGCGGTTATTTTCTGTGGCACTTTCCGTAGGCTCACGCCTCCCAGGCATTACCTGGCACTTCGCCCTATGGAGCCCGGACTTTCCTCCCCCCCCTAATTTTCATAGAGGGCAGCGACTGTCCGATCGACTCTCCGCCGCGAAGGTTAACGGCAGAGCGCCCGAAGAACAAGCGCTAAACGCCTTTTGCCATGCCTGCGCGTCGGGTTTTACTCGCCCTTCTGTTTATCCAGTGCGACCTGGTAGAGCACATTCTTGCGCTCACCGGTAATTTGCGCCGCCAATGCCGCGGCTCGCTTGAGCGGCATTTCCTCAAGCAACAGATTGAGGATACGCATTGCCTCACTGCTGACAGCGTCTTCGCTCTCGGGAGCGGACCAGCCCGCCACCAGCACCACACATTCGCCGCGCTGTTGATTGCTGTCCGACTCGACAAATTCGCGCAACTCGGCCAGCGGCAAGCCTTTGAGCGTTTCGAAGGTCTTGGTTATTTCGCGCGCCAGCAATGCCTGTCGCTCAGGTCCGAACACCAACTCCATGTCCTGCAGACATTCCAGGATGCGGTGGGGGGCCTCGTAGAAAATCAGCGTGCGCGGCTCTTCCTTTACCAACTCAAGACGCGCTCGTCGCCCCACGGCCTTGGCCGGCAGGAAGCCTTCGAAAATGAAACGATCCGACGGCAGCCCCGCCGCCGACAATGCCGCGATCAACGCACAAGCACCTGGAACCGGCACCACATTAATCCCGGCAGCACGGGCCTGACGCACCAAGTGATAACCCGGATCGGAAATCAGCGGCGTACCCGCGTCGGAGATCAGCGCCACATTGTCGCCAGCCAGCAGGCGCGTAATAAAGCGGCTGCCTTCATCCCGTTCGTTGTGTTCATGGCAGGCGGCCAGCGGCGTCTGAATACCGAAGTGCTGCATCAAGCGTTGCGAGTGACGGGTGTCTTCGGCCGCGATCAAGGCGACCTCACGCAAGATCTTCAGTGCACGCGCACTGATGTCGTCCAGGTTGCCGATGGGCGTCGCCACCACATAAAGCGAGCCAGCAGCGGAATTCAAAGCACCTGGAGCAGTCAAAGCGCACACCTCATGATCAAGAAAGCCGCCATTGTAGCGCGTAGCGGCGCAACGAAACGCGCAAGCAACACTCGGTTTTTCTGGCTTTTATGCCATACCGCAACATTTGCATGAGCTAAATTGATCGATTCACGCCAGTAACATCGCGCCCCGGCCAGTGCTTGGGTACAATTCCACGCTAATTTGATCGAGTATCAGGAACACTACATGATCGCTTGCCTGCGGCTGTTCACTGCCCTCTGCCTTGCTGCCTTGCTGGCGGCTTGCGCCAGCTCGCCCTCCTCCAGCCTTGGCGAAGTACCACGGACCCCGGATGCCAGTATCGAGCAACTGCTCGAGAAAGCCTCCCAGAGTAAATCGCCGGAAGAGGCCGCCCTGTTGCGCTTAAGTGCCGCCGACCTGGCTTATCGCCAGGGTAACGCTGGCCAATCAGCTCAAATCCTGCAGCAAGTTCCGGTTGAACAGCTCAAACCTGGCCAACAGGTTTTCGCCAACACCCTGGCGGCTGAACTGGCCATGGCACGCAATCAGCCCAAAGCGGCCCTGACTGCGTTGAGCCATCCGAGCATGCAACGCCTCGGCGAATTGTCCGAAGAGCAGCAGGTTCGCACCGGCACCGTACGCGCCCGCGCTCTTGAAGCCGATGGTCAGACCCTGGCCGCCGCAAAAGAACGCATCTTTATTGCGCCAATGATGAGCGGTGAAGCTGCCAGCAAAAACCACGAAGCAATCTGGACCCTGATTGCCTCCCTGCCGACGGACCAATTGCAGCCGACCACCACCGATGACCTCGGCGGCTGGATGGCACTGGCACTGGCGGTAAAATCTGCCGGTACGGTGGAACAGCAGCAGGCCGCGATCGACAACTGGCGCGCCCAGAACCCCAAGCACCCCGCTGCCATCCAGCTACCGCTGCCACTGACCAATCTCAAGGAACTGGCCAGCCAACCGCTGGGCAAAATCGCCTTGCTGCTGCCACAGGACGGCCCTCTGGCCTCGGTCGGCAAAGCGTTGCGCGAAGGCTTCATGGCCGCCCACTACCAGGCACAACAAGCCGGGCAGAAGCCGCCAGCCATCGAGTTTTATGACAGCTCGCGCCTGAGCAACCTCGACGAGTTCTATCGCAAGGCCCAGGCCGATGGCGTGCAACTGGTCGTCGGCCCTCTGGAAAAGCCGCTGGTCAAACAGCTGAGCACTCGTCCGCAACTGCCGATCACCACCCTGGCCCTGAACTACAGCGAAGGTGAACAAGGTCCTGCCCAACTGTTCCAGTTCGGTCTTGCCGCTGAAGACGAGGCTCGCGAAGTGTCCCGCCGCGCCCGTGCCGACGGCCTGCATCGCGCCGCCATCATGGTGCCGAAGGGCGAATGGGGCGACCGCGTGCTGAGAGCATTCAGCCAGGACTGGCAAGCCAACGGCGGCAGCATCGTTGCCACCGAGCGTGTCGATCAACCGGTTCAACTGGCCCAGCAAATTGCCGATATGTTCCAGCTGCGCCAGAGCGAAGGTCGCGCCAAGAGCCTGCAAAGCACCGTCGGTTCGACGGTCGCCGCCCAGCCTTCGCGTCGCCAGGACATCGAGTTCATCTTCCTCGCCGCGACACCGCAACAGGCCCAGCAGATCAAACCGACCCTGAACTTCCAGTACGCCGGTGACGTTCCGGTTTACGCCACTTCCCACGTGTTCAGTGCCAGCGGTGATGTAAACCAGTACAACGACATGAACGGTATTCGCTTCTGCGAAACCCCATGGTTGCTGGATGCCAATGATCCGCTGCGCAAACAAGTTGCCGCACAATGGCCACAAGCGGCCGGTAGCCTGGGTCGCCTCTACGCCATGGGCGTCGACGCCTACAGCCTGGCGCCACGCCTGGGTCAACTCAAGGCGCTGCCGGACAGCCGCATTGAAGGTCAATCGGGCAGCCTGGGCATGACGCCGAACCAGCGTATCGTGCGCCAGTTACCGTGGGCGGAATTCGTCAACGGTCAGGTTCAGCGCCTGCCGAACACCCCACGCTGATGCCTGACAGGTCACGCCAGCAAAGCGGTAAAGATGCCGAGCGCCATGCGCTGGAACACCTTCAACAACAAGGTCTGCGCCTGTTGGCGCAGAACTGGTTGTGTAAACGCGGTGAGCTTGATCTGGTCATGCTTGATGGCGATACAGTAGTATTCGTTGAAGTTCGCTACAGAAAAAACACTCAATGGGGTGGCGCGCTCGATAGCATCGATGAGCGCAAACGGCAGAAACTGATTTTTGCCGCGCAGTATTTTCTTCAGCGCGAGTCACGCTGGGCCAATTCCCCCTGCCGTTTCGACGTGGTTGCCATCGACAGCAACCTCGATCAGTTGAACTGGTTGCAGAATGCCTTCGACAGCTGATTGCTTGCGCCCCGAAACGGACACCACCCAACACTTTTGCTCTTTGTTTTGCGGGCTGCACATTCACGTGCCGGACAGCCGCGCTCATTAAGGTCACACAGATGGACATGCAATCGCGAATTCGCCAGCTTTTTCAGGCCAGTATCGACACCAAGCAACAGGCGATGGAAGTACTTGCACCGCACATCGAGCAAGCCAGCCAAGTGATGGTCAACGCCCTGCTCAACGAAGGCAAAATGCTTTCCTGCGGCAACGGCGGCTCTGCCGGCGACGCCCAGCACTTTTCGTCGGAGCTGCTCAACCGCTTCGAACGCGAGCGCCCGAGCCTGCCAGCCATTGCGCTGACCACTGACAGCTCGACAATCACCTCGATCGCCAACGATTACAGCTACAACGAAATCTTCTCCAAGCAGATCCGCGCCCTTGGTCAGCCGGGCGATGTATTGCTGGCGATTTCCACCAGCGGCAACTCGGCAAACATTATTCAAGCGATCCAGGCCGCACATGATCGCGAAATGATTGTCGTAGCATTGACCGGTCGCGATGGCGGCGGCATGGCGTCACTGCTTTTGCCCGAGGACGTCGAGATTCGCGTACCGGCCAACGTCACCGCACGTATTCAGGAAGTCCACCTGCTGGCGATCCATTGCCTTTGCGATTTGATCGACAGCCAACTGTTCGGGAGTGAAGAATGACCCCTAATCGCCTCGGCCTACTGGCCCTGACCCTGTGCCTCGGTATCAGCGGCTGCACCTCGGTGGTTAATGCCAGCCGTGAAGCGCCGATTGAAGATGACCGCGGCACGCGCACCTTCGGCAGCAAGATCGACGACTCCCTGATCGACACCAAGGTCGGAGTGAACATCGCCAAGGCCGACCCGGCCCTGGACAACGATTCGCACATTGTCGTCACCAGCTTCAACGGCGTCGTACTGCTCGCCGGGCAAACTCCGCGTGCCGACCTCAAGGCCAAGGCAGAACAAGCCGCTGCATCTGTCCAGCGGGTAAAGACGGTCCACAATGAACTGCAAGTTCTGCCACCCTCCGGCTTCCTTGCCCGCCAGAACGACACCTGGCTGACCTCCAAGATCAAGACCCAGATGCTCACCGACCCGAACATTCCGGGCTCGCGCATCAAGGTTGTGACCGAGAACGGCATCGTCTACCTACTGGGCTTGCTGACCAAACAGGAAGCCCAGCAGGCGACCAATCTGGTGCAGGGCGTTTCCGGCGTACAGAAGATCGTGAAGCTGTTTGAGTACATCGACTGACACCTGCCTGCATCCACCTATAGGAGCTGTCGAGTGAAACGAGGCTGCGATCTTTTGATCTTAAAAAATAAAAAGATCGCAGCCTTCGGCAGCTCCTACGTTTGAAGGTGGTGAAGTAAT
>NZ_JSAK01000021.1:33729-146872 GCF_000802965.1 Pseudomonas fluorescens
ATTACTTCACCACCTTCAAACTTGGCCGACCGCTGGGCCGCGGCGGCTCGCTATCCGGCGGTGGCAGATCGTCATCCGGCTCGATGTCATCCTCTTCTTCGCCCATAGGCGCTTCCAGATCGAACACCATGCCCTGACCGTTCTCCCGAGCGTAGATGCCCAGGATCGATGCGATAGGCACGTACAGCGTGTGTGGCACGCCACCGAAGCGCCCTTCAAAACTGACCGCTTCATTATCCATGTGCAAATGGCGCACGGCTTGCGGCGATACGTTCAGGACAATCTGTCCATCGCTGGCAAAACCCTGCGGCACCTGCACCGAGGGATACTCGGAATTGACCAGCATGTGGGGTGTGCAGTCGTTGTCCACAATCCACTCGTAGAGCGCGCGGACCAGATAAGGTCGACTGGAGTTCATAGCGGCTCCTTAAGCCTTAGCGCATATCGCGTTCGACACCAGACAGACTCGCCTGGAAAGCCTCACGCGCAAACGAGCGCTCCATGTAATCAAGCAGCGGCTTGGCTGGCCGCGGCAGTTCTATACCCAGAATCGGCAATCGCCAGAGTATTGGCAATAGGCAGCAATCCACCAGGCTTTGTTCCTCACTGAGGAAAAATGGCTTGTCAGCAAACAGTGGCGACACGCCCGTCAGGCTTTCACGCAGCTCTTTACGCGCCACCACACGCGCCGCTTCCTTGGTCCGTGAATCCAGGATCAGATCCACCAGACCACACCAGTCACGCTGAATACGATGAATCAGCAGACGGCTGTTGGCACGCGCCACCGGATAAACCGGCAATAGCGGCGGGTGCGGGTAACGCTCATCCAGATACTCCATCACCACCGTTGACTCCCACAACGCCAGGTCACGATCGACCAGGGTGGGCAAGCTGCCATAAGGGTTCACTTCGATCAGTTTAGGCGGCTGACGGCCAGCTTCCACGTAGATGATCTCGGCGCTGACACCCTTCTCTGCCAGTACAATTCGCACTCGGTGGGAATAGTGGTCGGCGGGGTCGGAGTAACA
This sequence comes from Pseudomonas fluorescens, assembly GCF_000802965.1. GTDB lineage: Bacteria > Pseudomonadota > Gammaproteobacteria > Pseudomonadales > Pseudomonadaceae > Aquipseudomonas > Aquipseudomonas fluorescens_A. The sequence goes on from NZ_JSAK01000021.1 coordinate 34,758, forward strand.
GGCCAACCGATTGGTCACGCCCATGGCGATCCTCCTCGCTTGTAGAAATTATCGGGAGCGGAAAAACGAGCGCGCCCAGAGGACGCCTCCCGTAACGCCTGGATCACCAGGCTCGTTACACCTTCAGAGGCGCCCTTGGGCGCGCGCGATTAACAGCAATTGCTTGAAGCTTTATCAGTGCACATCTTTCCAGTATTCGCGCTTGAGCAAATAAGCGAATACGAAGAAGAACGCCAGGTACAACAATACGTACGTACCGATGCGCTGATGTTGCAGCTTAACCGGGTTAGCCGAGTAAGCCAGGAAGGTTACCAGATTCTTGACCTTCTCATCGAACTGCTCTTCGGTGAGGGTTCCGCTTTTCGGCACGATGGTCAGTTGATCGCACGCTTCATGAGTCAGCGCAGTACCGGTCAACGGATCATATTGCTTCTTGCCGTCTTCGACGATCTGAACCTGTTTGCATCCGACAACCTGACGACCTTGCAGGCCCACCAGGACGTTAGGCATACCCACGTTCGGGAAGACCTTGTTGTTCACACCCCATGGGCGCGACGGATCTTCGTAGAACGACTTCAGGTAACCGTAGAGCCAGTCAGTACCGCGGACGCGAGCCACCAGGGTCAGGTCGGGCGGTGCAGCACCGAACCAGGTCTTGGCGTCAGCCGGCTGCATGCCGATGTTCATGTGGTCGCCGATCTTGGCGCCGGTGAACACCAGCTTCTCCAGCATCAGTTCGTGAGGAATACCCAGGTCATCGGCAACACGCTCGTAACGCTGGAACTTGGCGCTGTGGCAGCCCATGCAATAGTTGGCGAAGGTACGCGCGCCGTCCTGCATGGCAGCTTTATCGGAAACGTCGATGTCGACTTTTTCCAGCTCCGGCCCACCGTGTTCAGCAGCGAAAGCGAACACCGGCAGCGCAGCAAGCATCAATACAGCAAATAGTTTTTTCATCAGCCAGTCACCCTTTCCGGAACCGGTTTGGTCTTCTCGAGCCTGGTGTAGAACGGCATCAGAATGAAGTAGGCGAAGTACAGGAAGGTACATACCTGCGACAGCAGCGTACGGCCCGGAGTCGGAGCCAGAACACCCAACACACCCAGGATCACGAACGAGATGCAGAATACCCAGAGCCAGATCTTGCTCAGCCAGCCTTTGTAGCGCATCGACTTGACCGGGCTACGGTCCAGCCACGGCAGGACGAATAGCACAGCAATGGCCGCACCCATGGCAATAACACCCAGGAGCTTGTCCGGAACCGCGCGCAAAATCGCGTAGAACGGGGTGAAGTACCAGACCGGAGCGATGTGCTCGGGGGTCTTGAAGGCGTTCGCCACTTCAAAGTTCGGCTTCTCGAGGAAGTAACCACCCATCTCCGGGAAGAAGAACACGATCGAGCAGAAGATGAACAGGAACACCACCACGCCGACGATATCTTTCACGGTGTAGTACGGGTGGAAGGCGATGCCGTCCAGCGGAATACCGTTTTCGTCTTTGTGTTTCTTGATGTCCACGCCGTCAGGGTTGTTCGAACCGACTTCGTGCAGCGCCAGGATGTGCAGCACCACCAGACCGAGAATCACGATCGGCAAGGCAACGACGTGCAGGGCGAAGAAGCGGTTCAGGGTGATACCGGAAATCAGGTAGTCACCACGGATCCACTGGGTCAGGTCGTTACCGATGACCGGGATCGCACCGAACAGCGAGATGATCACCTGGGCACCCCAGTAGGACATCTGGCCCCATGGCAGCAGATAGCCCATGAAGGCTTCGGCCATCAACGCCAGGTAGATCAGCATGCCGAAGACCCACACCAGCTCACGCGGCTTCTGGTACGAACCGTAGAGCAGGCCACGGAACATGTGCAGATAGACCACGATGAAGAACGCGGAAGCGCCGGTGGAGTGCAACAGACGCAGGATCGAGCCGTACTCGACGTCGCGCATGATGTATTCGACAGAAGCAAACGCTTCTTCCGCCGACGGGGTGTAGCTCATGGTCAGCCAGACACCGGTGACGATCTGGTTGACCAAAACGAGCAGCGCGAGGGATCCAAAGAAATAGAAGAAGTTGAAGTTCTTCGGGGCGTAATACTTGCTGAGATGGTCTTCCCACATTTTGGTGGCGGGAAAGCGCGCATCAACCCAATCCATGAACTTGCTCATCACGCTTTCTCCGTATCGACGCCAACGACAATGATGTCATCGGTCTCATAGGAATGCGGGGGAACTGGCAGGTTCAAAGGCGCAGGTTGCGACTTGTAGACGCGACCAGCCAGGTCGTAGTGGGAGCCGTGGCAAGGGCAGAAATAGCCACCTACCCAGTCCTTGCCCAGGTCAGCGGGGGCGACTTCAGGACGGAATGTCGGCGAGCAACCGAGGTGCGTGCAGATACCAATCAGCAGCAGAACCTCAGGTTTGATCGAACGGGTTTCCGGATCGACATAGGTTGGTTGAGTCGAGTTCTTGGAGGTCGGGTCAGACAACTGGCCCTCGATCTTCTTCAGATTCCCCAGGATTTCCTGCGTACGGCGGACGATGAATACCGGCTGGCCGCGCCACTCAGCAATCATCTGCTGGCCTGGCTCGATTTTGCTGACATTCACTTTCACCGGTGCACCTGCGGCTTTCGCCTTGGCACTGGGAAACCATGACCCCACGAACGGGACCGCAGCCCCCACCGCTCCTGCAGCACCCACCACGGATGTGGCTGCTACCAAGAAGCGACGCCGGCCTGCATTCACGCCGTCATTGCTCATTCAGTCCTCTCCCATCAGCTTTGTGGCCTGTTAAATCAGGCATCTACTAAGTAAATCTATGTACTTATAAAAATTTTGCCGAATGGTAATGAAAAGCCCCAATTCTGACAAGGTAATTACCCCGAGGCGCCACTCCCAAGCCTTGCAGTATAGGGGCTCTGCGCGTGTGGCAAGTTGTCACAGCGCAATTCTTTGATAAATCGCACGCATAAAAAAACGCCCAGCTCCGTGAGGAAACTGGGCGTTCTTTTTTTGAACGTGGAAACGAATTAACGCTTCGAGTACTGCGGACGCTTACGCGCTTTACGCAGACCAACTTTCTTACGTTCAACTTCACGTGCATCGCGGGTTACGAAGCCGGCTTTACGCAGAGCGCTGCGCAGAGTCTCGTCGTAGTCCATCAGAGCGCGAGTGATGCCGTGGCGGATTGCGCCAGCTTGACCACTTACACCACCGCCGATCACGGTGACGTAGATGTCGAACTTCTCGACAGTCTCAGTCAATTCCAGCGGCTGACGAACTACCATGCGGGCAGTTTCGCGGCCGAAGAAATTATCCAGCGAACGGTTGTTGATGGAGATGTTACCAGTACCCGGACGCAGGAAAACGCGTGCGGTTGCGGTCTTGCGACGGCCAGTGCCGTAATTTTGAGTCGCCGACATAATGTACTATTCCGTTAAAACTTCAGTTCTTGGGGCTGCTGAGCAGTATGTGGGTGTGCAGCGCCCGCATAGACTTTCAGCTTACGGTACATGTCGCGACCCAGTGGGTTTTTAGGCAGCATGCCTTTAACCGCGGTCTCGATCACGCGCTCAGGGGCCTTGGCGATCAGCTTTTCAAAGTTGATCGACTTGATGCCGCCCGGGAAACCGGAGTGGGAGTAGTACATTTTGTCAGTGGTTTTAGCACCGGTAACACGGATCTGCTCGGCGTTGATTACGACGATGTAGTCGCCGGTGTCAACGTGAGGAGTGTACTCAGGCTTGTGCTTGCCACGCAGACGGCTCGCGATTTCGGTGGCCAGACGACCCAGGGTCTGACCAGCAGCGTCGACGACAAACCAGTCGCGCTTTACTGTTTCTGGTTTAGCAGTAAAAGTTTTCATTCTTTATAGCCTCAGGGGCCGCCCTGTAAATTAGACGGCGGATCTTACTGAATAGTGCGTACTTTGACAAGTCAAAGGCAGCCGGATACAGACGCTTTCGGGGGCTCGGGTCGGCGCGTCCGTTCAACGGCAAGATTCTTCGGCGGCGGCGCATCACTTCCACTGCAGAAAGAGGTGCGCAATTATGCAGATTGCGAAAAATAATTCAACCTGCTTTTATGATTGTTTTGCCCAAGGAGCACCCGATGGACTATCGCCAGCTAGGCCGGACCAACCTCAACGTGAGTGCCATCTGCCTCGGAACCATGACCTGGGGTGAGCAAAACACGGAGGCTGAAGCCTTCGCCCAGATCGAACGGGCCAAGGAAGCCGGGATCAATTTCATCGACACCGCCGAAATGTATCCGGTGCCGCCCAAGGCCGAAACCTACGCCACCACCGAACGCTACATCGGCAATTACTTCAAGAGCCGTGGTGATCGTGCCGACTGGATCCTGGCCAGCAAGATCGCCGGACCCGGCAACACCATCGACTACATCCGCGACAAGAACCTTCGGCACAATCGACAGCACATCACCGAAGCGGTGGACGCCAGCCTCAAGCGCTTGCAGACCGATTACATCGACCTGTACCAGTTGCACTGGCCGGAGCGCAGCACCAATTTTTTCGGCCAGTTGGGCTACAAGCACAAGATCGAATCCAACCTGACGCCGCTGGAAGACACTCTCGAAGCGCTCGACGAACAGGTCAAAGCCGGCAAGATCCGCCACATCGGCCTGTCCAACGAAACCCCGTGGGGCACCATGCGTTTCCTCGCCCTGGCCGAAGCCCGTGGCTGGCCGCGCGCGGTGTCGATCCAGAACCCGTACAACCTGCTCAACCGCAGTTTCGAAGTCGGCCTGGCGGAAATCGCCATTCGCGAACAATGCGGCCTGCTCGCTTATTCGCCGCTGGCGTTCGGTTTCCTGTCGGGCAAGTACGAAGGTGGCGCCCGTCCGCCGAAGGGGCGCCTGAGCCTCTACAGCCGCTTCAGCCGCTATTTCAACCCGCAGTCGGAAGCTGCCTGCAGCCGCTATGTGGCATTGGCCCGCGAGCACGGCCTGGACCCGGCGCAGATGGCACTGGCCTTCGTGACGCAGCAGCCGTTCGTGACCAGCAACATCATTGGTGCAACTACGCTTGAGCAGCTGGACAGCAACATCGCCAGTTTCGACTTGAAGCTGTCGGAGGAAGTGTTGGAAGGGATTGAGGCGATCCACAAGGATCATCCGAATCCTGCGCCGTAAGCCGTACCTGTAGGAGCCGGCTTGCTGGCGATCAAGCCGACGCGGTGCCCATTCGGACCGCGCCGCCCCAATCGCCAGCAAGCTACCTTCTACAGAGACCTGGCAATAATCTCCTTCATGATTTCATTGGTCCCCGCATAAATCCGCTGCACTCGCGCATCCGCCCATGCCCGGGCAATCGGGTATTCCCACATGAAACCGTAGCCGCCATGCAACTGCACGCACTCGTCGAGCACCTTGCATTGCAGGTCGGTGCCCCAGTATTTGGCCATCGCCGCCGTCGGCACGTCGAGCTTGCCTTGCAGGTGCAGTTCCAGACAGCGGTCGACAAACACCCGGCCGATCTGAATTTCCGTTGCCATCTCCGCCAGTTTGAATCGAGTGTTCTGGAAGTCCGCAATCGCTTTGCCAAACGCTTTGCGCTCACGGGTGTAATCCAGCGTCCATTGCAGCGCAGCTTCAGCTGAGGCCAACCCGCCAATGGCCACGGTGAGGCGCTCCTGGGGCAATTCCTGCATCAGATAGGCGAAGCCCATGCCTGCCTGCCCCAGCAGGTTTTCCTTGGGCACGCGGACGTCCTGAAAGAACAACTCCGACGTGTCCTGGGCTTTCATGCCGACTTTTTCCAGACGCTTGCCCTTGTCGAAGCCCGGCGTGTCGGCTTCCACCAGAAACAGACTGGTGCCCTTCGCACCCGCCTTCGGATCGGTCTTGGCAACGACAATCATCAGATCGGCGAGGAAGCCGTTGGTGATAAAGGTTTTCGAGCCGTTGATCACGTACTCGTCGCCATCCAGCACCGCCGTGGTCTTCACCCCTTGCAGGTCGGAACCGGCGCCCGGCTCGGTCATGGCGATAGCGGTGACCATCTCCCCGGAGACCAGTTTCGGCAGGTACTTGTGCTTCAGGGCTTCACTGCCGTAATGCAGGATGTACGGCGCCACGATGTCCGAATGCAGGGAGAAACCGATCCCGGTCAGCCCCAGGCGCCCCACCTCTTCGATCACCACCGCGCTGTAAAGAAAGTCCGCCCCCAACCCGCCGTACTCTTCCGGCAAGTGCGAACACAACATCCCCGCCTCCCCTGCCTTGTTCCACAGTTGACGGTCGATGTAGCCCTGTTTTTCCCATTGCGCATGAAACGGCACCGCCTCTTTTTCGAGGAACGTTCGCACGCTGTCGCGAAAAAGTTCGTGCTCGGAACTGAACAAGGTTCTGGGAATCATGCGGCACCTGTCGTTATTTTTAGAAGAAGTGGACCTTCAGAGACTAAGCCCCGCGTCCGATACAGGACACTGGACACATCCGACAAAAAATAAGACGATCCAGCCGTCTGGTGACCACTTTCCCCTATAAGAATAAAGTTGAATTATGTCTAACCAAGCCTCCACGCCCCTGCGGCGCGTCTGCATCCTGGCCTTCGACCGGGTATTCGCTTCCACCCTCATGCAAGCCAAGGATTTCTTCCATCTCGCCAGCCTGCGCTACGGCAAACAACTGGGTCACGGCCTGACTCCGGCGTTCGAAACACGGCTTGTCAGTCCCGACGGCAAACCCGTGAACACCTTCAGCGATGTCGTTATCCCCGTGGACGGCGGACTGGAGAATGCGGACATCATCGTCATCCCCGCGTTCTGGGACGACTTTGAAACCCTGTGCCAACGTTATCCACAAGTCCTGCCTTGGCTGCGCCAGCAACATGCGCGCGGCGCGGTGCTGTGCGGCGAGGCCACTGGCGTGTTCTGGCTGGCCGAGGCAGGGTTGCTCGACGGCAAGGAAGCGACTACGTACTGGCGCTTCTTCAACGCCTTCGCCGAACGCTTCCCACGGGTTCAGCTCAATCAGGACAAACACCTGACCGACGCCGACAACCTGTATTGCGCCGGCGGCACCACCTCGGCATGCGATCTGTACGTCTACCTGATCGAACGTTTCTGCGGTGCCAATGTGTCCCAGGCCGTAGCGCGGGACATTCTTTACGAAGTGCAGCGCAGCTATTCGCCGGGACGAATCGGCTTCGGCGGGCAGAAGCTGCACCAGGACGTGATCATCCTGCAGATCCAGCATTGGCTCGAAGAGCACTTCGCCGACAAGTTCCGCTTCGAAGACGTCGCCCGCGAACACGGCATGAGCATCCGCAACTTCATGCGGCGATTCCAGACCGCCACCGGCGACAAGCCGCTGCACTACCTGCAACGCCTGCGTATCGAAACCGCGAAGGGCCTGTTGTCCGGCAGCCGCAAGAGCATCAAGACCATCAGCTATGAAGTCGGCTACGACGATGCCAGCTTCTTTGCGCGGCTGTTCCGCCAGCACACGGAACTGTCGCCGAACCAGTATCGGCAGCAGTTCCAGCAAGCGGCATAAACACATAGCCCGCCTCCTGTAGGAGCGAGCCTGCTCGCGATAGCGATTTATCAGAAATATTAGTGTCGACTGACACACCGCTATCGCGAGCAGGCTGAACTCCTACAGGGGCCTCGGTATTGCTCACTTTCCTACGCAAAAAACCGAATGCGGAGGCCTGAAGAAGCCGATTTGGCTCATGTACGCCAACCCGCAAAATCTCCAACATTTCTCCCTGCAAACACCATCAGTGCTGACAGGGAAGATCAACAGTGACCATCGGATCAAGCTACAACTACCCCGCATACGTGACCAGGGACGGCGCGCGCATCAAGCGTTCGACCACCAACAAATGGGCTGCCCGTTTCCCCAACCCTCCAGACTTGTGCTTCGACTATCGAGCACTGGTCGAGCAGGAAAACGGCATCGCCAGGGCAACGGACCCAAGCCATAGGATCTGCATCATTGGCGCCGGTGTAACCGGCCTGACCGCCGCCAGGGAACTGTATCGCTGCGGTTTCACCCATATCACCCTCATCGAACAATCGACGCGCATTGGCGGCAGGCACCTGACCGTTCCTGGCAGCCCACACTCCACGCAAAGCCATACTCCGTTCGAGATGGGCGCCATGCGCATGCCGTTCTTCAACCGTGCGGACGAGCCACCGACCGAAGGCCGGTCGCTGATGGCTTACTACGCCAAAACATTCGACCTGGCGTTCTCAGACTTTGCCAACCCCGGAAGCCAGTGGGTCCACTCGACCGGCATTTATCTTCGGGAGGGCAGCATGGGCGGCGGAGCGACGCCGCAGATGTTGATCTGGAAGAACGCCGATGGATCTACCCCGCCTCCCGGCAAAGAATTGCAAAGGGTCTACGCCAAATGGAAGGCTTTTGCCGATCGCATGACCCGGCACGTGGCCGAGCTTTACGCCAGTCAGGAATGGGAAGCCATGTGGGCCGCCATCGTCAAAAAATACGAGAGCGTTTCGTTCCGCGACCTGGTCAGCATGCCGGCCCTGGAGGCCTGGGATAAGCATTCACCCGGCGACTTTGGCGGCATGGGTATGTCCGCAGAAGAGTCAGCGATTTTCTATGCGATCGGCATTGGTGACGGCAGTTGGGGAGCCTTTTACGACGTCTGCTGCCTCTATCCGTTGCGCACGGCCATTTTTGGCTTCAGCAGCCAGTTGCAACTGATACACGGCCGGGTCGACACCAACGGTGATCCCCTGACCTCACCGCACCTGCACAGCGAAGCGGTTTTTGATTCGACAGGGAGGAGTTTCGACAAGCCCCGCTACATCGGACTCGCCGCGCTGGATGAATGTTTGCTATTCATGAATCTCGACGAAACCGGAAAGTCCGTCTACGACCATAGCCGCGAACGAAGCAACGGATTGCTCACCGACTCATCCGTCACCAAACTAAAGAAACTGAGCAACCAGAAAACACGCGTCTACTTCAACTGGAAACACAGCCAACCCGAGCAAACCCAGGAACACTTCGATGACTTTGATTCGGTCATAGTGACGCTTCCCTCCTGGCTGATCGAAACACGAATCACGCTGGAAAACTTCACCCAGGAAATGCTGCCGTTCGAGACCATCAATGCCTATAAAACCGCTCACTGGGAGACCAGCTGCAAAGTCTATGCACCGCTGAAAAAATCATTTCTGTCTAAGAACACCAACATCCCGCAAGCCATCGTCACCGACAGTTTCATTCACGACGTCTACACCTACCGCTACAACGAAAACTACAGCTATGACTGCATCCTCCTGAGTTACACCTGGGAGGACGACGCCACCAAACTCGCCTCATTCAGTGACAAGGAACTCGTGAGCAAATGCGCCAAAGAGCTGGATCGCATCCTCATGAACGCCGCCAATATCCGGGAGAAAATCTCGCCTTACATCGGCATTGATCAAGCTGTGGTCCAGCGCTGGATCACCGATAAAAATGCGCTGGGCTGCGCAAAGCTGTATCGCCCCGGCACCTACTTCGACGCAGTCAGCCTGATGAAGTACAACCGGGACTTCGCGCATGTTTCAGGCCTGTATTTTTCCGGCGAATCATTTTCAGTCGACGCCGGATGGACCGAGCCGTGCTTTCGCGGCGCCGTCGATGCGGTCATTCACATTTGCAACAAAACCGCTGCGACGTTCAACGGCGGGTTTTCCATGAGTGACTACCCGCACTACCAGCTCAAAGCCTGACCCATCACCTGTCCAGAGCCATGCACGACGTGCATTGGCTCTACCTGCGCGCCTCTTCTAGGCGACCCCTTCAAAGCGCCCGCCGATGCATCTTCGGATAAGGACTACAGCCTTACCGGAAGCTGCTGACTTACGCGCAACACCCGATTCAACTCTTATAAACAGGCAGTTCAACAGCGTGAATAACAATAAAAAAGAGGTTATCGGGAATGAGTGAGCCAACAAGCCCTGTTCGTGTAGCAGTCGTGCAATTCGATCCACAAGTCGGCGTTGAAAAACGTGAAGGCAACCTGCGTCGCAGCTTGGAATTGGCGCTGGAAGCCGTAAACGGCGGCGCTAATCTCATCGTGCTCCCCGAGCTCTCCAGCACCGGGTATTTCTTCAGCAATCGGCAGAATGCCTTTGACCATTCGGAGGCCGTCCCCGGCGGGCCGAGCGTAAAGGCCTGGATGGATTTCGCCCGCGAGCACAGTGTCTACCTCGTGGCCGGTCTGACTGAGCGCGATGGCATGCAGCTCTTCAACACCGGCGTTCTGGTCGGGCCGGACGGGTTTATCGGCAAGTACCGCAAAGCCCATTTGTGGAACCTGGAAAAGCTCTGGTTCACCCCGGGCAACGTCGGTTTTCCGGTTTTTGACACGCCCATCGGCCGTATCGGTTTGTTGATCTGCTGGGACATCTGGTTTCCGGAAGTGCCACGGATCCTCAGCCAGCAGGGCGCCGACATCATTTGCAGCCTGAACAACTGGGTCTGGACACCGCCGCCGCTGTTCGACGATGCCGGCAAGTGCATGGCGTCGTATCTGACGATGACCGCCGCCCACGTCAACAACGTGTTTATCGCGGCGGCGAGCAGGATTGGTGAGGAGCGCGGCGCTCGGTATCTGGGTTGCTCGCTGATCGCCGGGACCAACGGCTGGCCGATTGGCGAAGTGGCCTCGGCAGATCAGCAGGAAATCCTGTTTGCCGATATCGACCTGACCAGCTCCCGCAGCGCCCCGATCTGGAACAACCTGAACGATCTGCATCGCGATCGCCGGGCCGATCTCTACGATCAAATGCTCGGTTACACCCAACACCCATGTCTCCCACGTTGAAACAGGAGACATACAACATGGACATCACCTCCGAGAAAAACCGGCTCGCGCACCGTTCGCCCGTTGATACGGCGATCATCCTGCTGATGATTGGCACGGTTCTGCTGATTGTCTGGCTGTCTTTCAGCAACCGTTCTTTCTGGTCGGCCCACTGGCCAGGCTACAGCGACATGGTCTCAGCATTTCCCGAGCCGAGCGCCTGGTTACGCTGGGTACTGGGCGACATCAGCGAAGTTGCTTTCTACAAACACGAGTTCGCCTCTATCGGGTTGTTGGCGGGCGCCTATCTGGCCTACTGGGCGAACCGCACGGGAAAACCCTGGCAAGGTTTTGCCATTTGCTACGGGACCGGTTTGTGGCCATGGCTGATCACCAGCTCACTGCTGGGCCTGCTGCTGAGCAATCTGCTGTGGGGCTGGACGATGACGGCCAACAGTTGGCAACCGACCTTTGTCGCGTTTGTTTCACTGCCAGCGGCGATGGTGCTGATGTTTGGCGGTGGCTGGAAGGTCACGATCAACGGCGCAATCATGGGTGCCGTTCTCGTCACGCCGATGTGTTTGCTGATCGTCAACTACGTGTGCAACCCGCTGGGTTTGCCCGTGGTGATCGGCAATGTCACGGGCATGGCGGTCGCCAGCGTGTTTGCCTTTCTGCTCTGTCGTTACCTGCCGAGCCTGGTGAAGTCCGTGCATTCAGACCTTGCCGAGAAGCCTTCCGACCCGGCCCCCACGATCACCCGGACGCCAGACTACGGCGTGTTCTGGACCCTGCGCCGGATCCTCGCCGACTTTTCCGAGGCGCCGTTCTTCGGCAATGAGCTGGCCAGCCTCGGATTGATATTGGGTGCATTACTGGCTTACACCTTGAACCCCATGAGCCCGGTTTACGGCTCGGGCCTGCTGCCCCAACTGATCGGCGCCCAGGCGCTGACCTCGGCCATCGGCATCATGATCTGGCGTCGACAGTGGATGTTGCGTGGCTGGTATCCCACCTACATTCCACTGGTGTCAGTAGTACCGGCGGCGCTGTTGACCCATGGCGGCAGCTGGCAGGTCATCGCTTCAAGCGCACTGCTGGGAGCGTTGATCGCCCCGCCCCTGGCGTGTGCGATTGCCAAGCGACTGCCGGCCGACATGCATGCCTACATCGGTAATGTCCTGTCGATGGCCATCAGCACGTTGCTGATCATTCCACTGATCGGATGGCTGATCGCCAACTGACGCACCCTGCCCTTCGGCTGTATCGCAGCCTCATCAGCGGATACAGCCCTTTTTCATCACAAACATGCGAGGTATCAAATGGACCTGCCCAAACTGGCGATCGCGGCGCTCGGCGGTACGGTGAGCATGCAAGCCAGGAATGCCGGTGAAGGCGTAATTCCCACCGTCAGCGGCGAAACCCTGCTGGCCGCCGTACCAGAATTGTCGGCGCTGGCCCGGGTCACCGTCGAAACACTCGGCCTGCTGCCTAGCGCTTCATTGAGTTTCGAGATACTGCTCAGCGTCCTGTCCTGGGCGAAATACCAGGTTGAGCAAGGCGCTCGTGGCGTTGTCATCACCCAAGGCACCGACACCCTCGAAGAAACAGCGGCGTTTTTCGATTATCTGTGGGACTGCGACGAACCCTTGGTTCTAACCGGCGCCATGCGTTCAGCCAAACAGGCAGGCGCCGATGGACCAGCGAATCTGCTGGATGCTTGCCGTGTCGCCCTGGCTGATTGCAGTCGACAACGCGGTGTTCAGGTCGTGATGAACGGGCAAATTCATCAGGCTAGCCACGTTCGCAAAACCGATTCCCTGGCGTTGCAGGCGTTCTCTTCGCCCGTTTTCGGCCCCGCCGGCCTGCTCGTGGAAGACGTCGCGCGCTATTTTCGGCAGCCCGCCGAGCGCATCTGTTTACCCTTGCCGCAATACGCCATTCAGAAAGTCGCGCTGCTGGAGGCGTCGCTGTCCGCCGATACGCTGATATTGGAAAACATCCCCGAACTGGGTTACGACGGACTGGTAATCGCCGGCTTCGGTGCCGGGCACGTCTCGCACAAATGGGCCGAAGTGATCGAGCACATCGCCGAAAAAATCCCCGTGATCATTGCGTCCCGCACCGGCTCCGGCTCTACCGCGCAATCCACCTATGGTTTTGTGGGCAGTGAGATGGACCTGAGTCGCAAGGGTGCACAAATGGCGGGATTTCTGTGCCCGCGCAAAGCAAGAGTGCTGCTTTGGTTGCTGCTTGGCTGTCAGCGGCAGCATGAGGTGGCACGCTTTCTCAGCCATTCTCTGTAGGAGCAGGCTTGCCAGCGATGGCGGTGTGACTGACACACCGCGTCGTTGAAATCGCCAGCAAGCCGGCTCCTACAGTTGCGGTCGAGTTAGCAGCAAGGGGGACAAGGCATAAAAAAGGCCTGCAATCGCAGGCCTTTTCATTTTCCGAATTATCCTACGGCTTATGCGCCCGGGACAGGAATTCGTGGGACTGCATTTCCAGCAGACGGCTCAGGGTACGCTGGAACTCGAAGTTCAAGCGGCCACCGGTGTAGAGGTCCTTGAGCTCGACTTCAGCAGAAATGATCAGCTTCACGTTACGGTCGTAGAACTCGTCGACCATGTTGATGAAGCGACGGGCGATGTCGTCAGTGGTGACGCTCATCTGCTCGACGCCGCTGAGCAACACGGCGTGGAAAATCTTGCCGAGTTCGATGTAATCGTTCTGGCTGCGCGGGCCATCGCACAGTTCGCGGAAGTCGAACCAGGCCACGTCATCGCAGGTGCGCACGGCGCGGATTTCGCGGTTTTCGATCATCAGCACGTCGTTTTCGACCGCAGCGGTGCATTCCGGCGTCAGTGCGCGGAAGCTCTTGCGCAGGCTTTCGTGGGAAGCTTCATCGAGCGGAAAGTGGAACAGTTCCGCTTGTTCGAGGTGACGCAGACGATAATCGACGCCGCTGTCGACGTTGACGATCTCGGTGTTCTGCTTGATCAGCGCAATGGCCGGCAGGAAGCGCGCACGTTGCAGGCCGTCCTTGTACAAGCCGTCCGGCACGATGTTCGAGGTCGCGACCAGGGTCACGCCGTTCTTGAACAGCTCTTCCATCAGCGTGCCCAGGATCATCGCGTCGGTGATGTCGGAAACGAAGAATTCATCAAAGCAGATCACCCGGGCTTCGGTGGCGAAACGCTTGGCGATGATGGTCAGCGGGTTTTTCTCGCCGCCCAGGGTCTTCATCTCTTCGTGCACGCGCTTCATGAAGCGGTGGAAGTGAGTACGGGACTTTTCCTTGAACGGCAGCGCCTCAAAGAAAGTGTCGACCAGGTAAGTCTTGCCGCGACCTACGCCGCCCCAGAAGTACAGGCCCTTGACCGGGGTCTGATCCTTCTTGCCAAACAGTTTGCCCAGCAGGCCCGGTTTGTTCTGCTCGGCCGCGACCAGGTCGTCGTACAGGCGCTGCAAATGACGCACAGCCGTTTCCTGCGCAGCGTCATGGAAGAATTCCGGGCGTTTCAGATCAGCTTGATATCGTTCTAGGGGCGTCATAATTCGTTAGCAAGGCAACAAAAACGGGCCGTCACTGTAGCGATGGCCCGTGGGAATGGCAATCAGCCCTTGGTCGGGCCGAGCCGTTGATTATTCCTGAACCGGTGTCAGAGCAATCCGCAAGGCTTCGATTGCAGCATCACGGGCGGTGCTGTCAGCGAACGCCGGGCTGTCGCCGACGCACTCGCCTTCGAGCCAGACGCTGAAGCTCAGGTCTTCACTGCGTACGTCCAGTGGCTGGCCCGATTGCAGTTGTTTGGTCACCTGGCCTGCGGTTTTGCCGTCGGCAAAGTTGCGCGACAACAACAGTTGCTCGCCATCAGCCGCCAGCAGACGGAAGCGGAAACTGCCGTCGTCTTCGCGGAAGCTGACGAAACGCGCGGCTTTCACGGCTTTCTTCTTAGTCGTGGCAGCGACTTGGGCCTGGGCCACGAAAGAACGCAGGCCCACCGCCTCGCGCAATTCGTTGAGGAACGGCGTCGCGACCGCACGGGCCTTTTTCGCACCGTGTTGCAGGATGTCTTCCAGGTCTGCCGGACGCTCGATCAACTGGTTGTAGCGCTCGCGGGACTCGCCCAGTTCGTTATCCAACAGTTGGAACAGACGGTTCTTCGCCTCGCCCCAACCCAGACCACCCAACAATTCACTGCGGAACTCGTCAGCCTGAGTCGGGGTGGCGAACGCCTGGAACAGGGTGAACAGGTGCGAGTTGTCCGGATCTTTCGCTTCGCCTGGTGCACGGGAGTCGGTGACGATCCGCGAAATCGCGTCCTTCATCTCTTTGGCGCTGCTGAACAACGGAATGGTGTTGTCGTAGCTCTTCGACATTTTCCGGCCATCGAGACCCGGCAGCGTGGCCACGCTTTCTTCGATCAGCGCTTCAGGCATGGTGAAGAATTCTTTGCCCTGACCGAACAGGTGGTTGAAGCGCTGGCCAATGTCCCGGGCCATTTCCACGTGCTGGATCTGGTCGCGACCGACCGGCACCTTGTGCGCGTTGAACATCAGGATGTCCGCGGCCATCAGCACCGGGTAGCTGTACAAGCCCATGGTGATACCCGCATCCGGGTCTTCGCCGGTTTCGACGTTCTTGTCCACCGAAGCCTTGTAAGCGTGGGCGCGGTTGAGCAGGCCTTTGGCGGCAACGCAGGTCAGCAGCCAGGTCAGCTCAGGGATTTCCGGGATGTCGGACTGGCGGTAGAACGTCACGCGGTCCACATCCAGGCCACCGGCCAGCCAGGTCGCGGCGATTTCCAGGCGCGAGCGCTGGATGCGCAGCGGGTCATCGCATTTGATCAGGGCGTGGTAGTCGGCCAGGAAGTAGAACGAATCGGCATTGCTGTCACGGCTGGCGACGATCGCCGGGCGGATGGCGCCAGCGTAGTTGCCCAGGTGCGGCGTGCCGGTGGTGGTGATGCCGGTGAGGATACGGGTACGAGTCGTCATGGGTAATCGCTTGTCAGACTGCAATCAATTCGAGAGACGCGGCAGGATCAGATCCTTGAGATCGGTCAGCTTGCCATGAAAAAAGTGTCCGCATTCTGCCACTTTCAGCAGCTCATGGGGACGTTCGAGCTTGTCAGACCATTCGTAAACCAGCTGCGGATCGATCACTTCGTCGGTTTCCGGCTGGATCAAGGTCAGTTCGCCCTGCTGCGGCAGTTGGTCCTGATCCCCCAGGCGCATGACCGCCGGCGCGACCATAAACAAATGCTTGAGCTGCTCGCCCTGCGCTTCCAGACGTCCGCCGAGACTTGCTGCAACAAATCCGCCGAAGGAAAAACCGAACAGCGTCAGCGGCAATTGCGGGTGTTTGGCGCGAATCCACTCGGCGACAGCCTGGGCGTCATCGACTTCACCGGTGCCCATGTCGTGCGAGCCTTCGCTGGCGCCGACGCCACGATAGTTGAAGCGCAGGGTGATCAAACCGGCGTCGCGCGCGGTGCGCTGCAGGGTCGAGACCACTTTGTTGAGCATGGTGCCACCTTGCACCGGGTTCGGATGGCAGATCAGCGCGAGGCCGCGCGGTTGTTCACTGTCCAGGTAAAGTGCTTCCAGTTGGCCGACCGGGCCATCAATCACTACAGGGGTTTCGCGCATAAGCAAGGAAGGAACTCCGTGACCTCGAATCGGGTCGACTCGTCTAGCAAATTGTCTGTAGCTGTCTATTGCGAGTGAATCGCGGTATACAGCGCAGGTTCGAGCCGTTAACGTAAAGCAAAGCCGTTTATAGAGGAAGGACTCGTGGAACACTCGCTCTTAGTTTGGTTGTTGCCGACTCTTGCCCTGGTTGTGGGTGTCGCCATTGGATTCCTGATCGCTCGCCTTGCGCCGAATGCCGCGCCTAGCAGCACGCAACGTCAGCTGGACGATATTCAGGAACGTTTCGACAGTTATCAGAACGAAGTGGTGACCCACTTCAACAGCACAGCAACACTGGTCAAGAAACTGACTGCGAGCTATCAGGAAGTGCAGGATCATCTCGCCGAGGGTGCCAACCGCCTGGCTCTGGACGAGCAGACCCGCCAACGCCTGCTGGCCTCCCTGCACGCCGACGCGACGCAGGCTCCACGGGAACGCCTGACGCCGCCGCGCAATCAGGAACCGCCGCGCGACTACGCGCCAAAAGCCCCGAACGCTCCGGGCATGCTCGATGAGCATTATGGCTTGAAGAAGTAAAAGCCCCTGTAGGAGCTGTCGAGTGCAACGAGGCTGCGATCTTTTGATTTTTAGAAGCTCAAGAACAAAAGATCGCAGCCTGCGGCAGCTCCTATAGGAAACGCGAGCATGTCCCGACACAAAAAAACCGCCCGATCTGTGAAGATCGGGCGGTTTTTTTACGGCTGAAGCTTATGGGTACTGCTTAACCGAACCTTACTGCTGAGCACCGTACTGCTGACCAGGAATCGCCTTGAGGTTGACCTCGACGCGGCGGTTCTGCGCGCGGCCATTGACGTCACCGTTGCTGGCAACCGGGTTATCCGGCCCGGCGCCACGGGCGCTCAGGTTGGTGCCGCTCACACCTTGCGAGGTCAGGTAGGTCGCCACGCTCTGGGCGCGACGCTGCGACAGGTCCATGTTGTGCTGGCGGGCGCCGGTGCTGTCGGTGTAGCCGACGATTTCGATCTGGTTCTGGTTGAACTCTTTCAACGAACCGGCCAGGTTGTTCAGCGGCTGGTAAAAGCTTGGAGCGATATTCGCCGAGTCGGTAGCGAACGTGATGTTACCCGGCATGATCAGCTTGATCTGATCGCCTTGGCGTTGAACTTCAACACCAGTGTTGGCCATGCTGGCGCGCAGTTTCTTTTCTTGCTGGTCAGCGTAGTAGCCGTAACCGGCAGCGGAAGCACCGACGACGGCAGCACCAATCAACGCCCCCTTGCCACGGTTATCGTGGTTGATGGCCGCACCGGCCAAAGCACCGGCGAGAGCGCCGAGGCCACCGTATTTGGCAGTTTTGCTCATACCTTGGGAGCCGCCATCAGCTTGACCCTGGTTGTCGTAAGGGTTAGGCGAGGCGCAGCCAGACAGCAAGGCCACAGCGGTAGCGACAATAATCAAACGACGCGTGGTGAACATGAAGAGCTCCTACTTTTTGCATTCTATGGTGCAAGGGACTTAAGCATTGGCCCTTTGCGGGCGTTGGATCGCTTTGCAGGTCAAAAATTCCGCCCGTTACAAATCAGGCGCGAACAAACGGATTCTCACGCATTTCATCGCCAAGACGGGTGTCTGGACCGTGGCCGGTCACCACGGTCGCCTCCTCGTCGAGCGTGTATAAGCGCTGCTTGATCGAGCGCACGATGGTGGCCTGATCCCCACCCCACAAATCCGTACGCCCTACCCCACGTTTGAACAGCGTGTCACCGGCAATCAGCAGCTTGGCGTCGGAAAACCAGAAGCTCATGGAGCCCGGTGTGTGACCCGGCGTGTGCAATGCCACGCCGCAACCGCACGCCAACTCTTCATCGTCCGCCAGCCAGCGGTCCGGCGAGGGCACCGGCGTATAGGGCACACCGAACATCTGGCACTGCATTTCCAGATTGTCCCAGAGGAATTGATCTTCCTTGTGCAAGTGCAGGGTCGCGCCGGTTTTCTCTTTCAGTTGGCCGGAGGCGAGGAAATGATCGAGGTGCGCATGGGTATGGATGATGCTGACCACTTTCAGGCCGAGGGCATCGAGCCGAGCGAGGATCAGTTCGTGATTACCACCCGGATCGACAACGATGGCCTTTTTCGTTACCGGATCGCCGATGATCGTGCAGTTGCACTGCAACGGGCCGACGGGGAAGGTTTCGCGGATAAGGGCGGGTTGCTGAGACATCGGTGGGTGCTCGATAAACAGGGATGGGCAATGTTCGCACAAATCGGCACCCGACTATTTATCGCAATCTGTAACTTAAATTTCACCCCTAGCCCAACACCCCCAACTCTTTGGCCCGCGCCACCGCCTGCGTACGCCGCTCGACCCCAAGCTTGCTGTTGATGTGGCTGGCATGGGTTTTAACCGTGTGCAGCGAAATAAACAGCTGATCGCTGATTTCCTGATTCGAGCAACCTTGGGCGATAAGGCGCAGGACGGCCAATTCCCGGGTGCTGAGTTGTTCGGTCGCCGCAGCCGGTTCCATCGCCTGGCGCGCCGCCACGGTCGGAAGTTTTTCTGCGAGATCTTGGGATACGGTGCTCGCTGCACAGATTTGAAGTTGCCCACGCAACCAGTCCGGATGCTCGGTCAACAAGCCGTCAAACGGTTGCAATACGCCGCCGGCGGCGGCATCCAGTGCCAGAGCCAGCGCCTTGCGCGCCTCGGGTTCACGACCGCTGCCCAGTAACAGCGAGACTTTTTGCGTGAGCGCCATCGCACTGAGCAATTGCCGGCCACTTTTCTGACCCTGTTCGAGCAGCGCATTCAGACGCCCTTCGGCCAGCATCGGTTGCGCCTGAATAACCTCCAGCAACGCTTGTTGCAATTCGATATGCAGCGGCAATTGCGGGTGGAATTCCGGAGGCGCTGCCGGGTGTTCGCCGTTATACGTCTGACCTAATCGTGTCAGCCAGGCTTCCGCCAGGTCCGTACGCCCCTGGGCCAACCAGAGCTCGCATTTGACCAGGGTGATCATGGCCAGATAGTAGATCGGCGGCACGTCCCAGATGTGCATCAGCCGTTCGGCTTCGGCGAGCTCGGCGAAGGCCTTGGCGAATTCGCCGCTGCTGCCTTCCAGCCGTGCGATCACGCAATGGCCGATTAGCACGCTGATGTCACGACAGGCACGCGCTTCGCTCAATCCAGCCTGCAAACGCACTCTCGCCGCTTGAGGCTGCAAACGCAGCGCCAGCAAAAACCCTTCGTACAAGGTGAGGCGGGCGCGCACCGCATAGAGCCTTTGCGGGGATAACCCGTGCAAGCGTTGCAGTCCCTGTCGGACTTCATCCAGCGAACGAAGGATTTCCCCACGGGCTTGCAACACGCGCGCGCGGTCATAATGGGCCAGCGCTTCGAACAACGGGTTGCCGACCCGTTGCGCCAACTCCAGGGAATCACGGTTCAACCCGCGCGCACGCCACAAATCGCCATCGGCAATGGCCAGGTTGGACAGGGTCGAGAGGCACATCAATCGCTGGCCGTAACGCTTGCACGGAAGGCTATCCAGCGCTTCGGTGCAATAGCGCAACGTGAGTTCGCGGTTGCCACGCCCGCGAGCGATGATCCCGCTCAAGGCCAGCCACTGCGCCAGCATCGACTTCTGCGCAGTGGCCGACGGGGCCGGCAGGAAGCGACTCAAATGGCTGGCCAGCTCCTCGGCGGCATCCAGTTGGCAGGCCAGTCCCAACGCCCAGCTGTAGAGCACGATCAACCGTGGTGTGCTGATCAGCAAGCTGTCGGGCAAGTCCATTTTCCAACGCAGCAACATGCCGACGTTTTGTTCGGCCAGCAGTTGTTCTTCGGAAAGGTTTTGCACCAGGTTCGCCGCGACGTCCAGATGCCCGGCACGCAACGCCTGCTCTACCGCTTCATCGAGCAACCCTTGGGCGTTGAACCAGCGACAGGCGCGCAGGTGCAGGCTGGCAGCCGGCACCATTGTCTGAGCGGTCGGTCGAGTGCGCAAAAGATCGGAAAACAAATGGTGATAGCGATACCAGTGGCCATGTTCGTCCAGCGGCACCAGGAACACTTGGTGAGCCAACAGGAAACGCAGAATCTCGGCGCTGTCATGGGCGTCGCGAACGGCGTCGCACAATTCGCTGCAAAAACGCTCCTGGGGTGCGGTGTCGTAGAGAAACGATTGCACCTCGGCGGGCAGACAATCGATCACCTCTTCAAGCAGGTAATCACGAATCAAACCTTCCCCGCCGTGAAGTGCCTGCGGTAACTCGCCGTGGTTGCCCGCCTCCGACGCCGCCAGTAACCAGAAGCGCAGCCCGGCGACCCAACCTTCGCTACGCTGGATCAGGCTTTCCAGTGCTTCACCGCGCAACGAACTGCTGTGCCGGTCGAGCAGGCTCAACGCTTCATCGTGGGTCAGGCGCAAGTCCTGCTCGTGAAGCTCCAGCAATTGTCGCGACAGCCGTAGCCGCGCCAGATGCCAGTCCGGACGCTGTCGACTGGTGACCATCACCAGCAAGCCATCGGGAAGGTGATTGAGGAAAAATTGCAGACAGCGATCGAGAACCGGCCCTTGGGCCAGATGATAATCATCGAGTACGAGTAACAGTGGTGTCGCCGTCGACAGGTGTACGGCCAACTCGTCGAGCAAACCATCGAGCCATTCTTCGAAGGCAAATGGCTGATGCCGCTGGCGCATTTTCAGCAAGCCGAGGGACTGCCTGCCCAGTTGCGGAAAAAAGTCCTGAAGGCCTTCAAGTAACCGCTCGAGGAATCGGCCGGGGTCACTGTCTCGTGGACTCAACCCCAGCCAAAGACTTTGCCAATGCGCCGGTAGTGACTGGCAAAATTCCACTGCCAACGAACTCTTGCCGAAGCCCGCCGGTGCACTGACCAACAACAGCCTGCCACCGAGCCCCGCACTCAAGCGCTCGCACAAACGCGGCCGCAGCACATGGCCGTCGGGCAATGGCGGTCGGAAAAAGCGCTCGTCCAGCGCCGCGACAGCAACGCTTGCAGGACCTGGTAACGGGGACAGATCAGTCATGGCCGGCTCTTGTTTGAATTGCGGGTGGCGGCGTTGCAGATGTCCGCAGACTAGCGGTAAACGGCGAGGGAATGAAGGTTATTGCTACAAATGGCTACAAAAAGTCTACGAACAAAAAGATCACAGCCTCCGCAATACCTGTAGGAGCCGGCTTGCTGGCGATGGATGCGCCGCGTTTAACCAGACCACACGCGTTATCGTTAACGACCATCGCCAGCAAACCGGCTCCTACAGCGTGTAAAACGCAAAAAAAACGCCCCGAACCAGTCGGGGCGTTTTAGAGGATGCGGCCTCAGCTCAGTAAGCGTTAGCGAACGCCCTCCTGACGCAATGCTGCCGGGGTGAAGTCGCTGGTGGTGGCAGTGAAGCCGAAGTCATACGCCGACTTCTCTTCGTTCTTCATCCCCAGCGCCAGGTAACGACCCGACTGCAAGTCGTACAAGGCTTCGAGGGCGTACCACGGCACTTGCTTGTCGTAGTAGTTCTCGGCATGCGCCTCGGCAACGCGCCACAGCTGGTTGCGACCGTCGTAATGGTCGATTACCGCTGCTTGCCAGGTGTCTTCATCGATGTAGAAATCACGCTTGGCGTAGATATGGCGCTGACCTTCCTTCAGGGTTGCAACCACATGCCAGACGCGACGCAGCTCGTAACGAGCCAGGTCCTGGTTGATGTGACCGGCCTTGATGATGTCGGTGTACTTGAGGTTCGGATCGTCGAGCTTGTAGGCGTCGGAGGCGATGTACATCTCCTTCTTGCCTTCGAGTTTCCAGTCGTAGCGATCCGGTGCACCGTTGTACATGTCCAGGTTGTCGGAGGTACGCAGGCCATCGGCGGCGGTACCCGGCCCGTCATAGGACACTTGTGGTGCACGACGCACACGACGCTGACCGGCGTTGTAGACCCACGCCGAACGCGGCTCTTTCACCTGGTCGAGGGTTTCGTGCACCAACAGCACACCACCGGCCAGACGCGCCGGCGCGGTCACTTTCTGCTTGAAGTAGAACAGGATGTTGCCCGGGTTCGCCGGATCGTAATCCTTCATCTTGTCGCGGAACACGAACTGGTCCTGGAAGTAAACCAGGCTGAACGAGCCGTTCGGCTGCGGCGTGGCCTGGGTTACCAGGCGGGTCACGCTGCCACCGCGATAGCGGGTGATGTGGTTCCAGATAACTTCAACGCCGCTTTTCGGAATCGGGAACGGCACGGCGGTTTCGAAGTTTTCCAGGCCGTTACCGCCGGACACCAGGTTGGTGTTGGTGGCGTTCTTTTTGATAGCGGCAAACACGTCATCCGGCACGGTAGCGCCGCGATGGGACGGGTAAACCGGCATCTTGAAGGTTTCCGGGTAACGCTTGAACATCGCGTACTGGCCCGGGGCGAGTTTGTTCTTGTACTGATCGACGTTCTGCGCCGTGATGGTGAACAGCGGTTTTTCGCTGGCGTATGGATTGGACAGGAAACCCTTGCTGTCAACGGTACCGGCGTTCTTCGGCAATGGCTTCCAGGCCGGGATCGAACCGTCGGCGTTACCCGCCATTTCGGCGCCCATCGGTGTCAGGCTCTTGCCCAGTTTGTCCGCTTCGGCCGCAGGAACCGCTGCCATGACGCTGGTCGCCAGCAGCGACAACCCCAGGACACCGGCGTGGAACAGACTCTTTGTTATTTTCATGTGTGTGATCGTCCTGAAAATACAGTGCTTAGAAGTTCACGCCGAAGCTGAGCGCAACGAAGTCGCGGTCATCCACGGTGGTGTACTTGCCGTCGAAGAAGTTGGTGTACGCCAGGCTTGCGGTGTAAGTGTTCTGGTACTCGGCGTCGACACCCAGGCTGACCGCTTTGCGACCTTCCTCGAAGTTGCCGCCAGGACCAGGCGAGTAACCTTCCACGTCATGGGACCAAGCCACGTTCGGCTTGAGGTTCACACCGGCGAATACGTCGTTGTATTCCCAGATGGCGCGACCGCGGTAGCCCCAGGAGTTTGCGGTGGTGAAACCGTCGTTTTCGCAGTAACGGCTTACGTTGTTTTGCGCGCCGCCCGCCAGGGTGGAGGTGTTCAACGCCACACACTGGTTGTTCGGCAATGGGCCAGGGCCGTAGCTCGGGTCACGGCCATAACGCGCCTTGGAACTGTTTTCCAGGCCGCCGACGTGGGTCCAGCCAACCTCGCCCACCAGGGTCAGACGCTCGGCGCCCATCACTTGGTCGAAGAAGTGAGTCAAAGTGGTCTGGAGCTGGGTGACTTCCTTGCGGCGATAGCCTTGCTGGTCTTGCCCAGGCGCACCCTGGAGCACGGAAACGCTTGGGTTCAGTGGCGTCAGGCCAGAGTAGAGGATATCGGTGGTGTTGAGCTGAACCGGAGCATTCGGCCGATAGCTGAGTTCACCACTCCACGCAGTACCTGTAGGCAACGTGGTGGAGAAGCTCAGGCCATACAGGCGAATGTCTTCAGGGTATTCGACGTAGTAGCTGGAGTTACCCGCCACTACCAATGGCAGCAAGGTTGGAGCAAGGCCCGCCGCGACACCGACCGGAACGCCGGCACCGACCAATCCGCCCACCAGGCCAGCGCCACTGTAGGCGCTCGCCGGTGCGCCGTGACCGCTGAAAATCGGCGCACGGCTGTGGTAGTTCATGAAGTAGGCACCGAACTCGGTGTCCAGCGGATCGAACATGTACTTGAACGACACACCAAACTGACCGCTGTCACGGGCATCGCGGTCCGGGCCGCGACGAACGATCACGCCTTCATCCGGGTTACCCCAGGTCACGCCGCGGGCGGCGAGGGTGTTGAGGGTCGCGTTGCGCAGTCCGGCCGGCAGACCCGCCGCCCCGAGTGCACCGTTGAGCCCGTTACGGGTGCGCAGTACCGCGAGGTTGTTGTCGCAGCCATCGGCGATGACGTCCGGTTGCGAGAAGAAGGTGCCGCAGTTGTCGGCGACGGTCTGGTCCCATTCAATCTGGTAGAACGCTTCGGTCGAAAGGTTCTCGGTCAGGCTCTGGGACACGTAGAACATGTTGACCGGGATCAGGCCTTCCTTGATCTCGGCGCCAGGACGACGGAACGCGGACACGTCGATCGGGTTGATCGAGTTGATGCCGCCGCCGATGAAGGTACTTTCACCCCAGCTCACTACCTGCTTGCCCAGACGCACGGAGCCCGGCTGATCGGCAATGGCGTAGTTGTGGTAGACGAAGGCGTCGAGGATCTGACCACCGGAGGATTTGGCGCCTTCCTTGCGATTGTCGTCGCTGATGTCCTTGAACGGACGGCTTTCGTCCTTCAGTTCAAAGTCGTACCAGTATTTGCCTCGAACGAAAATGCCGGTGTCGCCGTACTTCAACTCGAGGTCATGGATGCCCTTGAAGATCTTCGAGAAGGTATCGCCGCTCTTGAAGTTCAGGTGACCGTCATCGGAGGTCTGGGACAGGCCGCGGCCGCCGTTGTTGACGCCGATGAGGTTCTTGTTGGCACTTTCAGTAGACCAACTGGCACCGATCGACAGGGATGAGTCGAACTGACCTTCGATTTCACCAACGTTGAAACTGACGCCGAATGCTGGCCCGGCGAGCGTAGAGGCAAGACTGACGGCCAAAGGCAGTTTCGCCCGGCGCCAGAACTGGTTTACTGAAGTCATCGACGCTTCTCCATGTGCATTATTTTTATGGCAGTGAGCACTTCTAAAAACGTTGTGGATGACAGGGAGCCAAGGCTTCCCAAAATCATTCCAAAATTGCATCGCCCCGTTTTGTGCGTTTGCTCCGTTCTTAAAAATCCTTGAGCGGACTATAGCCAGCAGGTAGTAGTGCTTGATCCCTCTAAAGTGTGATTTGCAGCTGCCAGCCACTCTGGAACAGTCCTTTCGCCAGGCCGACAACCGTCGGCGCGACAAGGATGGCTGAAAATTCGGATTTGACAAGCCAAGCGCTTGCTTGGTGGGGCTGGCGTGCCTTTTTGGGCACGCCAGAAGGCACTTAAAGCGTCGAAAGGAAGGTGCTGTTGTTGGCCTGCCATTCGGTGATGTCGACGCGAATCCGCTTCTTGTCGAGTTTGCCGACACTGGTCTTGGGAATTTCAGTAACAAGGGCGATCTGGCTCGGGATGGCCCACTTGCTCAGGTGCCCCAGCTCCACGAATGGCTTGAGGTGTTCCTTGAGTTCTTTGGCCCCAATCTCATGGCCTTCGCGAAGCACCAGCAAGGCAAATGGCCGTTCGCCCCACTGCGGATCGGCGATCCCGACCACTGCTACTTCGCGTACCGCCACGTGACGACTGATCAGGTCTTCGAGGTCGAGGGAGGAGATCCATTCGCCACCGGTCTTGATCACATCCTTGATCCGGTCGCGGATGTCGATCACGCCCATGCTGTCCAGGGTCGCCACGTCGCCGGTGTGCAGCCAGCCTCCGGCCCAGAGCTCGGCGCCCTTCTGCGGCTCGTTGAAATAACCTTCGGTGAGCCACGGCGCTCGCAGCACCAGTTCACCCTGGGTCTCACCATCGGCGGGCAGGAAGTTGCCGTCAGTGTCGACGATCGCCGCCTCGACCAATGGCCCCGGCACGCCCGCCTTGATCCGGTACGTAGTGCGTTCGTCTTCGGTGCCGGCCATGAGTTCATCGTTGAGGTGCGCGCACGAAACCAGCGGCCCGGTTTCCGACATGCCGTAGGCGGCGGTCAGTTGAATGCCTTTGGCCTTGGCCGCTTCATATAGGGCCCGATTTAGCGCACTGCCGCCGATAACGATTTTCCAGCCGCCGAAATCGGTGCTTTGTGCGGCCTTGGCGTTGAGGACCATTTGCAGGATGGTCGGCACGCAGTGGGAGAACGTAACCTTTTCCTTGCGCCACAGCTCCACCAGGTATTCCGGGTCGTAGCGACCGGGATAGACCTGCTTGAGCCCGAGCATGGTCGCCACATAAGGCAGGCCCCAGGCGTGCACGTGGAACATCGGTGTGATCGGCATGTACACGTCGCTGGTACCCAGCAGGCGCACGCTGTCGATCGAACCCATGATGGTCGACACACCCATGGTGTGCAGCACCAGTTGCCGATGGGTGAAGTACACGCCCTTTGGGTTACCGGTGGTGCCTGTGGTGTAGAAGGTCGTTGCGACCGAGTTTTCGTCGAAATCCTGAAAATCGTACTGCGGGCTCGCGGCCGCCAGTAGTTGCTCGTATTCACCGATGAGGTTCGGCAGATCAGCGGATTTTTCCGGCAGGTCGGTCAGTAGGAGGGTTTTTTCAACCGTGGTCAGGTGCCCGGCAATCGCGTTGTAGAGCCCCACGAATTCGCTGTTGACCAGCACGAAGCGGTCCACGGCGTGATTCATGGTGTAGAGAATCTGTTCTGGCGACAGCCGCACGTTGATGGTGTGGATCACCGCACCGATCATCGGAATGGCGAACATGCATTCCAGATAGCGATGGCTGTCCCAATCCATCACCGCCACAGTATCCCCGGGCTTGACCCCGGCCGCGGTCAGCACATTGGCCAACCGCGCGACCCGTTCGATCAGGGTCGGATAGCTGTAGCGCAACTGGTCGCGGTAAACGATCTCGCGGGTTTTCTCATAACGCGCGCCGGACATCAGCAGCCGTTTGATCAGCAGCGGATACTGGTAAGCGCCTTCGGCTGGGGGGATAACGCGAGTCTGCAACATAAGAATCCCTTTTCTGACTGCACGGTCGTGGCTGAAAGCAAGCACTGTAGTGCCCTTGATCGCCCGCCAAATCAGCCAAAGGAATGATTTGTAGAGCCGCGCAAATACTAGCTTTGCGCCATCATCACTTACCTTTCAAACACAATCTTGTGATGGATGCTGCAACCTCTTTCGTGCGAGCCTGTGTATCCTTTCCGAAATAATGAGCCTGACGGCAGGCTGCCCCTGACCAGTCTGCCGCTTCCCCTCAGCGTCGGATACTGTTCAAGGCATGTCTCGTCAATTGCGATCGGTACTGCGAACAACAATGAACACTCAAGTGACGTCCCCTACAGATAACCCCAAGACGCAAGTGCCTCTGGTTTCCATCGTGGCGCCTTGTTACAACGCGGAAAAGTATCTGGAAGAGGCCATTCAAAGCATTTTTGGCCAGGAATATCCGAACTTTGAAGTGATCGTTGTGGACGACGGGTCTACCGACAACAGTGTTGCCTTGCTCAAGCAACTTCAGAAAACCTATGACTTCCAGCTGTACACGCAACCGAATCAGGGCGTGAGTGCAGCGCTTAATCACGGCTTGCGGTACGCCAAGGGTGACTACGTCTCGACGCCCGATCTGGACGACATCATGCTCCCGCAATCCCTGCGCATTCGAGTCGATTATCTGAACCCACGCCCGAACGTCGGTTGCGTCGGGGCGCTGATCATTTACATGGATAGCGATGGTAAAACCATCAAGCAGCAACAGCGCGATCAAATTCGTACGTACAACTTCGATCAGATTCTCAGCCAGGCCGTGGTGATTGGTGCTCCTGTGGCGCTCTATCGCATGAGTGCAATGCGCAGTGCCGGTTTCTATGCGCCGCACCTGCGGGTCCAGGATTTCCAGATGACTTTGCGGATTGCCCGCCTGGGTTATGAAGTCCATGAACTGCCGGTGTGCGTGACCCGTTATCGCCGACACCCCAACAATCTGTCGAGAAAGTACAAGGTATTGCTGCAGGCGGACCTTGAGGCCATCGAGCCGTACCTCAGCCATCCTGCCTATCAGAGCGCCCGCACCCAATTGTTGAACAAGGCGCTCAAATATGCGGTGGTCGAAGACAAAAAAGAGGCCTGGAAACTACTGCGTTCCATCCCCTGGCGTCACATGAACCGAACCAGTTTCAAACGCCTGAAGCGATTGTTGTTTCATCGCTAGGACGCCAGCTACCCGGTATTAACTTTCCTGTTTCCCAGGCCTTGCCAATGAAATTTCTCGAAAAACTCAAAGAACGAAAAACCAGAAAACACCTGAAACGTCTGGAGAAACTGCACAGGGCTCCGGAGAAAATCCGTTTGCGTTACCCCCGGTATGAAATCGGCGTAGGCACTTACGGTATCCCGGAAGTCGTAGAGTTTGGCGATGACACGATTCTGAAAGTCGGCTCCTACACCTCGATTGCCGAAGGCGTAAAGATTCTGTTGGGCGGTGGCCATCGCACCGATTGGGTCAGCACCTATCCTTTCCCATTGATGATTGATGAAGCCCGAGACATTCCCGGCAGCAATCCGACCAAGGGCGATGTCGTGATCGGCAGTGATTGCTGGATCTGCGCCGACGTCATGATTCTGTCTGGCGTGACCATTGGCCATGGGGCGGTGGTGGCGGCAGGCGCGGTCGTGACCCGCGATGTCGAGCCCTACGCGATCGTTGGCGGCAACCCCTGCCGTCACATCCGCTGGCGGTTCGAGGAAGACGTGCGCCGTGAGTTGCTGGCGTCCGCGTGGTGGGACTGGCCCATGGAAGAGGTCAAGGCTGCGTCGCGCATTTTGAGCAGCAGCGACATGCAGGGTTTTCTGGAATACGCCCGCCAACGCCAGTCGTCGACTGTAGCGGTCGGATAATCCCGAGTTCTGGCCGCGACGGGGCATGTCGCGGCCATCTCAAGCAGGACTCAATGCATCTCGGTCAACGCGAGTTTCACACCGATAGCGATCAGCACCGCGCCCATCGTGCGATCGAACCAGTGGCCCATGCGGGCAAAACCGGCGCGCACGCGCTGTTGGCTGAACAGCATCGCCACCAGGCAAAACCAGACAGCCGTCGCTACTGCCAGGTAGACCCCGTAGCCCGCCTGCACCGCCAACGGCGTGTGCGGGTTGATCACTACGGTGAACAGCGACAGGAAAAACAGGGTGGCTTTCGGGTTCAGCCCGTTAGTCACGAAGCCTGAGGTAAAGGCACCACGCGCCGTGCGTTCACCCGCTTCTTTGTGCAGGTCATCGGTCACCGGTTTGGCGGGTTGCGCACGCAATGCCTTGAAACCGATGTACAGCAGATACGCGGCAGCCGCCCATTTCAGGGCGTTGAACAGCACAATCGATTGCGACACGATCAAACCAATGCCCAGCAACGAATAGCCGACATGCAGGAAAATCGCCGTGCCGACACCGAGCGCCGTCCAGGTGCCGGCGCGACGACCGTGGGTCACGCTCTCGCGCACCACCACGGCAAAGTCCGGGCCGGGGCTGGCTACGGCCAAAAGATGAATCAGGGCAACGGTCAAGAATTCTGTCCAGTACATGAGGGCTCCTTCAGGCCAAGCGTAACTTTTTATTTCATCTGGTAGGCTCGGCAGATTACGCCTTCAGTTCATTGCACAAAAGGTACAGTTGATGACGAACTCTCGCCGCGCCGTTTTCCTCGACCACCCCTCCCTGGACCTGGGCGACCTCGACCTCACCCCGTTGCGCGATTGTTTCAGCGAACTGCAGCTGTACGCCCAGACCCTGCCGGACCAGGTGATCGAACACCTCAAGGGTGCCACCGTCGCCATCAGCAACAAAATCCTCATCGATGCCGCCGCCATGGCCGCCAGCCCCGAGCTGAAGCTGATACTCATCACCGCTACCGGCACCAACAACGTCGACCTCGCTGCCGCCCGTGCCCACAGCATCACGGTCTGCAATTGCCAGGGCTACGGCACGCCGTCGGTGGCGCAGCATACGATCATGTTGCTGCTTAACCTGGCCACGCGCCTGGCCGATTATCAAAAAGCCGTCGGTGAAGGTCGCTGGCAACAAGCCAGGCAGTTTTGCCTGCTGGATTACCCGATTGTCGAACTGGAAGGCAAAACCCTTGGATTGCTCGGTCACGGCGAATTGGGTGGCGCCGTTGCGCGACTGGCCGAAGCTTTCGGCATGCGGGTGCTGCTGGGGCAGATTCCGGGACGCCCTGCCCGGCCGGATCGCCTGCCGCTGGATGAGCTACTGCCGCAAATCGACGCACTGACCCTGCACTGCCCGCTCAACGAACACACCCGGCATTTCATTGGTGCGCGTGAATTGGCGTCGATGAAACCCGGAGCATTCGTAGTCAACACTGCGCGCGGTGGTTTGATCGACGAACAAGCGTTGGCCGATGCCTTGCGCAACGGTCATCTGGGCGGCGCCGCCACTGACGTCCTGAGCGTTGAACCGCCATCCAACGGCAATCCACTGCTGGCCAACGACATCCCACGGTTGATCGTCACCCCGCACAACGCCTGGGGCAGTCGCGAAGCGCGGCAGCGAATCGTTGGCCAGGTCACCGAAAATGCCCAGGGTTACTTCAGCGGTAAGGCGCTGCGGGTCGTCAGTTGATAAACTGCGGCACTTTTTTTCACAGGAGCAGTTATGGATCCGCGCAGTGAAGTACTGCTTCGTCAGGCTGAGTTATTCCAGGGTTCGTTGTTGCTGGCCGGTTTGCCCGCCGACGACTTGCTCGGCCGCCTCCCCGCCGCCCATGGCTGGTGCTGGCATGCCGGCGATCAAGCCGCGCTCGACGCCCGCTTTGCCGAGCGCAGCCATTTCGGCGTGAACGTCCCGGAGCGCGAGTTCGACAGCGCGGTGGTGTTTCTGCCCAAGTCCAAGGACCTGACCGATTACATCCTCAACGCCGTGGCCTCGCGCCTGGAAGGTCGCGAGGTGTATCTGGTTGGCGAGAAAAAAAGCGGCATCGAAGGCGCGGCCAAGCAACTCAACCCATTCGGCAAGCCACGCAAACTCGACAGCGCGCGGCATTGCCAGCTATGGCTGGTCACCGTGGCCAATGCACCAGCCGCCAAGCCGCTGGAAAGTCTGGCCCAGGAGTATGAACTGCCACTGGCTGAAGGCCCGCTCAAAGTCATCAGCCTGCCGGGCGTCTTCAGCCACGGTCGACTGGATCGCGGCAGTGCGCTGTTGCTGGAACATCTGGACAAGTTGCCAAGCGGTCACTTGCTGGATTTCGGTTGTGGCGCGGGTGTTTTGGGTGCGGCGGTGAAACGCCGTTATCCGCACAACCAGGTCACGTTGCTGGACGTGGATGCGTTTGCTGCCGCCAGCAGCCGGCTGACGTTGGCTGCCAATGGTCTGGAAGCCGAGGTAATTACCGGTGACGGGATCGATGCCGCACCGATGGGTTTGAGCGCGATTCTGAGTAATCCACCGTTCCACGTCGGCGTCCATACCGACTATTTCGCTACCGAAAACTTGCTGCGAAAAGCGGCCAAACATCTGAAAAACGGTGGCGAACTTCGTCTGGTAGCGAACAGCTTCCTGAAGTATCAACCGCTGATCGAAGAGCATCTGGGCGTCTGTGCGATCAAGGCTGAAGGGCAGGGGTTCAGAATCTACCGGGCTAAACGCGGATAGAAATTTGTACTTGCCGAATGGATTTTGCCTAGGCAGAATCCGCTCCGTCCTAGGGGAGTAGTCTCCCACGAGCGCCATGCTCGTCCGGCATACGTCAACATACTTGGTCCTCAGACCATGGCGTATGCGACCCCAGCGTCCGCATCAGACGGATCGCAGGGTTTGACAAGACCTATGACACGAACACCTTACCCGGGGCGGGAAGGCTGTACGTGTCATAGCCGTGTCGACCCGCCCCTTAGGAAAACCCCTGATGCTGGATTCACTACTCGTACCTACCGCAATCGTTGCCTTGGCCGAAATCGGCGACAAGACGCAACTGCTCGCGCTCATTCTCGCTGCCCGCTTTCGCAAACCCTGGCCGATCATCGCCGGCATCGTCGCCGCGACCCTGGCCAACCACGCGGCAGCCGGTGCGGTAGGCGCCTGGGTCGGTAGTTTCTTCTCGGACACGATGCTGCACTGGATTCTTGCCGCGAGCTTCGCAGCAACTGCGCTTTGGACTCTGGTGCCGGACAAGATGGACGATGACGAAGCCAGCACGGCACGCAAGTTCGGACCGTTCCTGACCACGCTGATTGCGTTTTTCCTCGCGGAAATCGGTGACAAGACCCAGATCGCGACTGTGATGCTGGCGGCGCAATATCCGGAACTGTGGCTGGTGATCATCGGCACCACCCTGGGCATGTTGATTGCCAACGTGCCGGTGGTTCTGGCGGGTAACTTTGCCGCGGACAAACTGCCATTGACGTTGATCCGTCGACTGGCAGCGTCGGCGTTCTTCATCCTGGCCATTGTCGCGGTGTACAAGGCGATGCAGGCAAGCGGCTGGGTTTGATTGGTTAAATAAGTATTCAGGAACTGTGGCGAGGGAGCTTGCTCCCGCTCGGCTGCGCAGCAGCCGTAACATTGCATCCGCGTCCTAACTCAGGAAATGCGGAGGCTGTTTTGGGGTTGCTGTGCAACCCAGCGGGAGCAAGCTCCCTCGCCACAAAAAGCTGAAAGTGTTCAGCTTTTACTGATTCCAATCAGGACTTCTTGGCCTGCTCGTAAAGCGGCATCACTTTCGGAATCGCCGCCTGCAACGAAGCAATACGACTCGACGAAGCCGGGTGGGTACTCATGAACTCCGGCGGCGAACCTTCCGATGCCTTGGCCATCTTGTTCCACAAGGTGATCGCGGCGTTCGGGTTGTAGCCGGCACGCGCGGCCAGTTCGAGGCCGATCAGGTCTGCCTCGTTTTCATTGGCCCGGCTGTTCGGCAAGGTCATGCCGTAGTTGGCCACGGTATCGGCCAGCGCCAGGGTGTCCGAGCCGAGGCCGAACAAGGCACCGGCGCCCTGCTTGGCCATTTCGATGCCATAGGCCTTGGACATCGCTTCGCGACCATGCTCGCGCAAGGCGTGGGCGATTTCGTGGCCGAGGATGGCGGCGATTTCGTCATCAGTCAGTTTCAGGCTGTCCATCAGGCCGGTATAGAAAATGATCTTGCCGCCAGGACCGCAGTTGGCGTTGAGCTCATCGCTCTTGATCAGATTGACTTCCCATTTCCACTGAGCCGAATCCGGACGGAAAACCGGAGCCTGTGCAATCAGCCGGTCGGAAATCACTTGAATGCGCTTGGCATCGCTGCTGGTCTTGTCCAGCACACCCTTGCCGCTCGCCTCGCCCACGGTCTTTTGATAAGACTGGGCATACATCTGATTGACCTCATCAGTGGACAGCATGCTGAACATGTATTGCTTGCGTTCAACACCTACCGCGCCACCGCTGGTGGTGTTGACCGACTGACAGCCGGCGAGCAGCAGCGCTGCGCCCAGTGCACCCACAACCAAAATCTTGCTCATCGAAAAACTCCATGAAAACTGCCGCCTATCCTAGGCGTGGAAATGTATCGACGCCAGATACACAAGAGATAAGACGCCTATTTCAGGCAAAGCTCTCACCAACGCAGGAAAAATTAAAAGATCGCGGCTGGATGTACGCCGATCCATTGCAGGAGCTGTCGCAGGCTGCGATCTTTTCAACCGGGGGTCAGACACTCCGGCCCGTTGAGCTTCGGATCGTTCACCATGTTCGCCAGCACCCGCTCACGCAACGCAGCGGGTTCACTGGCGAGCAAGGCTTGCAAGGCATGCAGCGGCGTGTCGGGGTTTAGCCAGATTTCCTGCGCCGCCGCATCGAGAATCAACGGTCGACGCTGACTGGCGGCTGGTTGCGTAATCACGGCCGTACTCAGCCACACCTGCTCTTGCACCGGATACGCTTCCCAGATGGCCGCGAAAAACAGCGACGAGCCTTCCCCCGGTGTCAGCCAGTACGGTCGTTTTCGCGTGGTGCCACGCCATTCATAGAAACCATTGGCCGGCAGCAGGCAACGGCGTTCGCGCAGGGCCTGGCGAAACATCGGTTGTTCGGCAACGGTTTCAGCCCGAGCATGGGCCGGGGTGCGAGACAAATCGGTCAGCCACGGCGGTGTCAAACCCCAGCGCGCCCGCGCCAGTTCGCGCTGACCTTCCGCACCGGCTCGCAGCATCAACACCGAATCATTGGGGGAAATGTTCCACTGCGCCTGCTGATCGGCGGGAAAACCGGGCAGGGCCGCGAAGGCGGGGTTCCAGCGAAACAGGGCATAACGTCCACACATGGGGTAGCACGACTCTTGATCAAACGAACGCCAGCCTAACAGACCAGCGTGCCGGGAAAGCTTTCCGGTTCATCGCCGGACACGGGCAGTGCCGCATTGTACGCACTGATCAGCTCACGGGCGTATTGCGCCTTATCGTTATCCACCGCCAGGCCCAATAACCCGTAGATCGGCAGTTCGCCGGTGCCGCCCACCAGATCACGGCCGACCAGATGCGCTTCGATGCCTTCGCTGGCGAGCATGCCTTGCAGCAACTCGCCCTCCATCAGGTTTTCCGGCTCGTAGATTCGCTGCATATACGCCCCTCATTCGTTTTCGCTGAAGACTTCCAGGAACCAGTCCTCTTCGTGAACCTGCAGCACGAACGTAATCGGCCGACAACAGACCTGACAGTCCTCGATATAGGTCTGATCGCCGCCAGACAAGTCGACAGTCGTTTCGACTTCCTCACCACAATACGGACATTCATACTGCGCAGTTTCCAGCATCGCGGTCTCCCAGGTGACTTGTGCGTATAATCGCCGGTCTATTTGCAGGGCTATTTTTGTCTGGCTACTTTTTTCAGACCGTACCCCGCCGGTTTTCGATCAAAACCTTTACTTACCCTAGCCGTTTCTAACAAGAGAGCATGATGGGCGAATTCGATGCCATCCGACCTTACGACGACAGCGAAGTCCCAGCGGTGCTGGCACGACTGCTCAGCGACAAGGCGTTTCTAGATATCCTCACCCACTTCCGCTTCCCGCGTTTCGCTGGCGCTTTAGGCTGGGCGCTCAAACCTCTTATAGCCCATCGACTGCGTCGTGAGTTCGCCGGCGTCCATTCGGTCGCCACGCTACAGGACAAAGTCGAGGTTTACGTCGACCACACCATCGAGCGCGCCACCGACGGCGTGACGTACACCGGCGTCGAGCAATTCAAGTCCGGCAGCGCCTATCTGTTCATCGCCAACCACCGCGACATCGTGATGGACCCGGCCTTCGTCAACTACGCCGTGTATCACGCTGGCCTGCCGACCCCGCGCATTGCCATTGGTGACAACTTGCTGCAAAAGCCCTTCGTCAGCGATTTGATGCGCCTGAACAAGAGCTTCATCGTGCACCGCTCGATCACTGGCCGCCGTGAGAAGATGGCGGCGTATCAGCTGCTGTCGGCGTACATCAACCATTCGATCCGCAACGATTGCGCTTCGATCTGGATCGCCCAGGCCGAAGGTCGGGCCAAGGACGGCGACGACCGCACCGAGTCGGCGATCCTCAAGATGTTCCACATGAGTCGCAAGGACGAGCCGTTTGGCGAAGTCATCCGCTCGCTGAACCTGACCCCGGTGTCGATCAGCTACGAATACGACCCGTGCGATCAGGCCAAGGCCCGCGAGCTCTACATCCGCGCCACTACCGGCAGCTACACCAAGGTGCCGGGAGAGGATGACGTGAGCATCGCCAAAGGCATCACCGGCTATAAAGGCCGGGTGCATGTGCACTTTTCCGCGCCGATAACCGAGCTGTTCGATGACACCAAGCAATTGGCGATCGAGATGGACAAGCAGATCCTCGGCGGCTACCGCTTGTTCCCGGTGCATTACCTGGCTTACGCGCAATGGAAAGACGCTGACCCGCAATTGCAGGTGCCGAACGCCGCGCAGGTGTTTGCCGCCGATGAATTGGCCAAGGCCAAAGAGCAATGGCAGCAACGCCTGGATGCTTGCCCCGAGGAACACCGTCCGTTCCTGGTGCTGCAATATGCGACGCCGGTGCGTAATCAGTATCGGGTGAAGGCGGGATTGCCGCTTTAACGGCTGATACGAAAACGGCGCCTTCAGGCGCCGTTTTGGTTTTTCCGATCACCACACAACCCGTGGCGAGGGAGCTTGCTCCCGCTGGGCTGCGAAGCGGCCCCAAAACCTGCCATTGCGGCTGCTGCGCAACCGAACGGGAGCAAGCTCCCTCGCCACAGGATTTTGTCAGCTTCAGACCCGCGTGCTGATCCACGACACGAGCAAAGCCAATCCCAGGCAAGCAAAACCGAAACCGTAGAAAAACCGGTTCATGCGCAAGGTCGCGCCATCGAGCATCAACGTGGGCTCGTCGATGCGACGGCTCTGGCTCTGCGCCTCCAGGCTGGCCATCGCGCGCTGCTCACGGCGACGGGTGGCGTGCAGCAGCCATCCGCCGGGGCATGCAAAGAGCAGGGCCAGCAGGTTGATCAATTTGGCGGGATGGGCGGTTAACAGCGTCATCAAATGCAGCGACATCACAAACCTCGAACAAAACCGGTGTGGCAGCCACCGAACCGGCGACTGCGGCGCGGATTCTACCGAAAGCCTCTACGCCTGCCCTCTCCTTTGCGACAAATAACGAGGGATTTGACCAGTGGTTGTCCTGCGTCACGGCTCCGTCATCTGAATACGTCACTCTGGCGCCCCTCGAAACCGACACGGACCTCGTCATGTTGCACGCCGAAAACCAGGATCGCCTCTACCTCATTGCCCACAACGATGAACAACAAACCCTCGTCGGCAGCCTCGCC
Organism: Pseudomonas fluorescens; assembly: GCF_000802965.1. Classification (GTDB taxonomy): domain Bacteria; phylum Pseudomonadota; class Gammaproteobacteria; order Pseudomonadales; family Pseudomonadaceae; genus Aquipseudomonas; species Aquipseudomonas fluorescens_A. The sequence goes on from NZ_JSAK01000021.1 coordinate 71,747, forward strand.
TTCAACGTTCAGGATCGGCATTGGCTGGTGTATTGCGCACTGGGTGGTCATCAACACGCAGATTTGCCGGAAGCGGATTTGCTGACCGGGGTGAGTGTGCTGGATTTCTACTCCCAAGCCGCCTGAAATCCCCACTCCCCCTGTAGGAGCTGCCGCAGGCTGCGATCTTTTGATCTTGATCTTCGGCGTGCTTGGATCAGTCAGAACGCAAGATCAAAAGATCGCAGCCTGCGGCAGCTCCTACAGTTACGGTGCAGGCATTAAAAAGCCCGGGACCATCGCTGGTGCCGGGCTTTTTAACATCTGGCAAAAGCTTACTCGGCGAGCACCTGACCTACGGTCGGGTCCTTGAACAGACGGGTCAAGGCATCGCTCAACACGTCGCTGACCAGTTTGGTGTTGGTTTCCTGGTTCGGCGCCATGCCGAAACGCTGGTCCAGGGATGCACCGTAACGACCGCTGTAGCGACGATTGGCGTTCTGTACATCGGAGCGGAACGTCGCGCCGATGGTTGCCTCGGTCACATACATGCCTTCTTTAGGTGACTGATACTTCAGTTCGGTCAGGGTCACGGTGATTTGCGGTGCGTTCGCCGCATTGGACGTCGGGGTGAAGCCCAGCAAACGCACGGCCGCTTCAGCCTGAGCCTGCAACTTCGGCAGGATTTGCGCGCCCTGCACGGTAATTGCGCTGGTTTCCGGGTACAGACCGCCGCGGGTGCCCAGGGTTGGCGACGGACGCCCGTCCACCACACGCACCACCACAGGCTGGCCGCGACCGACCGGCGCCAGTTGAGCCGTCAACTTGGGTTCCGGGTTCAGTTGTTGCGGGCTGTGGGCGCAGCCGACCAGCGTCAAGGTGGTCACAGTGATCAAACCGAACAACAGGCGTTGCAACATGCTCTTCTCTCCAGAATCAGGCACAAACAGGCCGGCAGTATAGCGGTGCGCCACTGCTGCGAACCAGCGCAACAATTTCAGAAAAATCTGACAAGGCTTTCAGACCGCGGTTCCTGTCACACACCTGTCACCCCTCATACACTTGCGCGTCACGGCTCACTGGCACTCTTCACAGCAGTCACCCCACACGGTACTTACCCATGCGTTTTCTCATTTCCTTGTTCACACCACGCCCACTGCATCGCTGCTTCGCCCTGCTCGACCACAACGGCCATTGCCAGGCATTCAAACAGTGCAGCCTGCAGCCGATGGGCGATGGCTGGGTAGAAATCGAAGAAATCCGCCTGAACTGGCTGCATCAACCGCTGCCTGCCAGCGCCCGCATCAGCCAGCGTCAACCTCGCACGCGCGTGCAACAACTGCTGACCACCTGACCGAACGCCTAATAAAAGTCATTAAACACGACCAATTCCCTGCGTTTCTTCGCTACAATCTCCCCCCGATTATAAGGACGTCTCCTGATCGGGCCTCGCAGCATCGTCAATGCCCCGGTATTGACACCCCGCACCGCCCACAGAGAGCCGCCCACACAGATCGAGTGAAGCTGGCGCGCTTGCTGTTCCTTTGGCAAAACCTCCACTTTTCGCGAATCTGCAGAGCTGTCATTACGCTCGGTCACTGAGCTGTTTGCCCGTTTTGCCTGCCTTGTTTTCCTGGCGGCAAACCATCCGGGCACGGTGCCAGGCTGGGACAGCCCTTTTTTGAGGTTCACGTCTTCAAAAGAGCGTGAAAAAAACGGGTTTTCACAACTTCACAAGAGTGTGGCGAGCAAATGAATAGTTTTGCGTCTGAACATGCACCATTAGCGTCTAGTACAGCCCAACGACACAGGACCGAGTACTCCTCGAACACCGGAGCCTGAAGCCTGTCCGCTACGGATTTGGTTGCACAAACGGATGTATCGACCATAAGTCGAATTGCCAGCCGCCCGTTGAAATGAGTTCATATGACTCTGAATAGACCCGGCCGGTAGCGTCCGTCGAAGTTGCAAAAAATTGCGAAGATTCGGACATGGCGATCCTGCCATGGGTATTTGGGGCAACACTGACACGCCCCGTCACTCCTGGCAGCCATGCCGTCAATTTGGTGCTGCAGATTTTGGAGACGCGTTAAATGGCGCATAACGAAGCAGTCGACGTAGTACTGGTTGGGGCCGGCATCATGAGTGCCACCCTTGCAGTGCTGCTCAAAGAGCTCGACCCCGCGATCAAGCTGGAAGTCGTCGAGCTGATGGATTCCGGTGCCGCGGAGAGTTCCAACCCGTGGAACAACGCCGGTACCGGCCATGCCGGCCTGTGCGAGCTGAACTACACGCCGCAGGCTGCCGATGGCGCCGTCGACATCAAGAAAGCCGTGCACATCAACACCCAGTTCGAGGTGTCGAAGCAGTTTTGGTCGTACCTGACCAAAAAAGGCACGTTCGGCTCGTGCAAAACGTTTATCAGCCCGGTGCCACACCTGAGTTTCGTGCAAGGCGACAGCGGCGTGTCCTTCCTCAAGGAACGCTTCAAGGTGCTGAGCAAGCACCACGCCTTCGCGGACATGGAATACACCGAAGACAAGGCCACTATGGCCGAGTGGATGCCGCTGATGATGCCTGGCCGCGATCCTGGCGAAACTCTCGCCGCAACCCGCGTGATCAACGGCACCGACGTCAACTTTGGCGCACTGACCAACCAGTTGCTCAAGCACCTGACCAGCGCACCCGATGCCCAGGTCAAGTACTGCAAGCGCGTGACCGGTCTGAAGCGTAACAACGGTGGCTGGACTGTCAGCATCAAGGACGTCAACAGCGGCAATACCCGTGAAGTCGACGCCAAGTTCGTCTTCCTCGGCGCTGGCGGCGCGGCATTGCCGCTGCTGCAAGCTTCGGGCATCGAAGAGAGCAAAGGCTTCGGCGGCTTCCCGATCAGCGGCCAGTGGCTGCGTTGCGACAACCCGGAAGTGGTCAAGCACCACCAGGCCAAGGTCTACAGCCAGGCTGCCGTGGGTTCGCCGCCGATGTCCGTGCCACACCTGGACACCCGCGTGGTCGATGGCAAGAAGTCCCTGCTGTTCGGACCTTACGCCGGTTTCACCACCAAGTTCCTCAAGCACGGCTCCTTCATGGACCTGCCGCTGTCGGTTCGCGCCGGCAACATCGGCCCGATGCTGGCGGTGGCGAAAAACAACATGGACCTGACCAAGTACCTGGTCAGCGAAGTGATGCAATCGATGGAGCAGCGACTGGAGTCCCTGCGTCGTTTCTACCCGGAAGCGAAAGCCGAAGACTGGCGCCTGGAAGTGGCCGGCCAACGGGTGCAGATCATCAAGAAAGACCCGAAAAAAGGCGGCGTTCTGCAGTTCGGTACCGAGCTGGTCGCGGCCAAGGACGGTTCCCTTGCCGCCCTGCTCGGCGCTTCGCCTGGTGCCTCGGTGACCGTTTCGATCATGCTGGAACTGATCGAAAAATGCTTCCCGGGCAAAGCCAAGGGCGAATGGGCTACCAAACTGGCGGAAATCTTCCCGGCCCGTGAAAAAGTCCTGGAAACCGACGCTACGCTGTATCGCAAGATCAACGCGCAGAACAACGTCGCGCTGGAACTGGTTGAAGCCAGCAGCGAAACCGAAAGCTACGCTTGATTTAGCCGCATAAAAAAACGCCCCGTCCTCATTGAGGGCGGGGCGTTTTTATTATCGCTGAAAATCTTCTGTGGCGAGGGAGCTTGCTCCCGCTGGGCTGCGCAGCGGCCCCAACATCTTGTGAGCGCTGCGCACTCAAGCGGGAGCAAGCTCCCTCGCCACAGGGAAAACGTAATCAGCCGCGAGCCTTCTCGATCAACTCGATGTATTCCGGCGCATTGCGCTGATCCTTGATCAGGGCAACGAAGTCATTGCCGTGCTCATCCTTGCCGTTCACATCGAAACCAGCCTCGACAAAGAACGTCAGGAAACGCTCGAAGTCATCGATACGCAGGCCACGGTAGGCCTTGATCAGTTTGTGCAACGAAGGCGAAGTGGCGTCGACCGGTTCGAAATCGAGGAACAACTTGATCTGCTCATCACCGATCTCGTCACCAATCACTTGTTTCTTATCTTTACGCATTGCCGACTCCAGCTCGCAGACATTTCACGGGGCGGGCAGTTTACCCCCGCGCGGGCGTCGCACTCAACGCGGACGAACGCTGCCAGTGTGCAGATCAGCCCAGACATGGCCGTTGGCGTAGCTGAGGAACTGGCAATACACCGTGTCATTGCGTAGCAAGTCGATCACCACCCGGTATTGAGCCAGCGGGTAAAACATCGTCAAGGTCTTGCTCTTGTCGTCGTAGACCGGTTTTTTCAGGCTTTTGCTTTCGCCATCGAAGTTGACCAGCACCTGAGTGATCGTCGCGCCCTTGTTCAGGGATTTGCCCTTGAGGCGGATCATCAAAGGTGACGTGACCGGAATCGGCTGTTGATTGGATTGACGTTGAGCGCCAACCACCACCGAATACTCGGTGACCTGCAAGAGTTGTTGCTGCTCGGGCTCGGCGTCACGCAGGGTCAGGTCATCCGGCGGCAGGAATTGCCCATGCATCGGCGCCGGTGCAGCGGCCAGTGGCAGGCTGAGGGTCAACAACAGGGCGGCGCAGCTGCGGATCAAAAGGCTCATGACGGGCTCCGGAGGGCGGGGCCGAGCACTGTAGCAGCCATCAGGTACTTGTAGGAGCCGGCTGCTGGCGAATAGTCGTCGCGGTTTATCAAATAAACCGCGTCGTCTTTTCGCCAGCAACCCGGCTCCTACAAAAGGCATTACAGGGGTCTTACATGCCTTTAACGGCAAAAATCCCGTTGGCGTTACGCCAGTAGCCTTTGTAGTCCATGCCATAACCGAAGATGTAACGGTCGATGCACGGCAGACCGACGAAATCGGCTTTCAGATCCGGGCGAGCCTTGCGGTCGTGGTCCTTGTCGATCAGCACGGCGGTGTGCACCTTGCGCGCGCCGGCGTGTTTGCAGAAGTCGATGATCGCGCCCAAGGTGTGACCTTCGTCGAGGATGTCGTCGATGATCAGCACGTCACGGTCGATGAACGACACTTCCGGCTTGGCTTTCCAGAACAGCTCGCCGCCGCTGGTTTCATTGCGATAGCGGGTGGCGTGCAGGTAGGACGCTTCCAGCGGGAACTGCAGATGGGTGAGCAGCTTGCCGGCGAAAATCAGCCCGCCGTTCATCACACAGAACACCACCGGGTTGCTGTCCGCCAGTTGATCGTTGATGTGTGCACCGACGCGGGCGATGGCCGCCTCGACTTCAGATTCGGTGTACAGGCAGTCAGCCTCTCGCATGATTTGACGGATATGCTCGAGATCAGCGGACATGGTGCTCTCCAGGGGATGGCGGATTCAGGAAAAGCGGGCAAAGGTACGCATCAAGCGAGGCCAGATCAAGCGTTTGTGGACTAACGTACTGTATGTCTATAGGACAACACCCTCGGATAGATTAATCTAGGCCGGTTTTTTTGCCCGCCGCCGGAGCCTTTCCCATGCCCATCCTCGAGATCCGCCACCCGCTGATCCGTCATAAACTTGGCCTGATGCGCCGCGCAGACATCAGCACCAAGAATTTCCGTGAGCTCGCTCAGGAAGTCGGCGCCCTGCTGACCTATGAAGCCACCAAAGACCTGCCGCTGGAAACCTACGATATCGAAGGTTGGTGCGGCACGGTGTCGGTCGAGAAAATCGCCGGCAAGAAGATTACTGTAGTACCGATCCTGCGCGCCGGTATCGGCATGCTTGAAGGTGTACTGAGCCTGATCCCGGGCGCCAAAGTCAGCGCCGTGGGCGTGGCGCGCAACGAGGAAACCCTCGAAGCCCACACCTACCTGGAAAAACTGGTCCCGGAAATCGACGAACGGCTGGCCATGATCATCGACCCGATGCTTGCCACCGGTGGTTCGATGGTCGCTACCATCGACCTGCTGAAAAAGGCTGGCTGCAAGGACATCCGCGCCATGGTGCTGGTCGCCGCGCCGGAAGGCATCGCCGTGGTCGAGAAAGCGCACCCGGACGTGATCATCTACACCGCTTCCATTGATCAAAAACTCAACGAACACGGTTACATCATCCCGGGCCTGGGCGATGCTGGCGACAAGATCTTCGGCACCAAGCAGAAGGACGCGTGAGCATGCAGCAAGAGTTCAACGATCCGCTCTGGCGCACGGTGCTGTCCGGCGCGCAGATGCTGTTCGTGGCCTTCGGCGCCCTGGTGTTGATGCCGCTGATTACCGGCCTCGACCCGAACGTGGCGCTGTTTACCGCTGGCCTGGGGACGATCCTGTTCCAGATCGTCACCGGGCGTCAGGTGCCAGTGTTCCTGGCATCGAGCTTTGCGTTCATCACCCCGATCATTCTCGCCAAGGGCCAGTTCGGCCTGGCCGCGACCATGGGCGGCGTGATGGCGGCCGGTTTCGTCTACACCTTCCTCGGCCTGGCCGTGAAGATTAAAGGCACCGGTTTCATCGACCGCCTGCTGCCACCGGTGGTGATCGGTCCGGTGATCATTTCCATCGGCCTGGCCATGGCTCCGATTGCCGCCAACATGGCAATGGGCAAGGCTGGCGATGGTAGCGAGCTGATTCATTACCAGACCGCCATGCTGATCTCGATGCCAGCGCTGCTGACCACCCTGATCGTCGCGGTGTTCGGCAAAGGCATTTTCCGCCTGGTGCCGATCATTTCCGGCGTTCTGGTAGGGTTTGGAATGGCGTTCTATTTCGGCGTGGTCGACACGGCGAAGATCGCCGCTGCACCGTGGTTCGCCATCCCGAATTTCACCGCGCCGGAATTCAACTGGCAGGCGATTCTGTTCATCGTTCCAGTAGCCTTGGCCCCGGCCATCGAGCACATCGGCGGTGTGATTGCCGTGGGGAGCGTGACCGGTCGCGATTATCTGAAAAAACCCGGCCTGCACCGCACGCTGCTCGGCGATGGCATTGCCACCACCGCAGCCGGCCTGTTCGGCGGTCCACCCAACACCACTTATGCCGAAGTGACTGGCGCGGTGATGCTGACCAAGAACTACAACCCGAAAATCATGACCTGGGCGGCGATCTTCGCCATCAGCCTGGCGTTTATCGGCAAGTTCGGTGCGCTGCTGCAAAGCATTCCGGTGCCGGTGATGGGCGGGATTCTGTGCCTGTTGTTCGGTTCGATTGCGGCGGTGGGGATGAACACGCTGATCCGCCACAAGATCGATCTGGGCGAAGCACGCAATCTGGTGATCGTCTCGGTGACCCTGGTGTTCGGGATTGGCGGCGTACTGGTCGGCACCGGCACCGGTCCGGACGACTTCGGCCTCAAAGGCATCGCGCTGTGCGCGGTGGTGGCAATTGCGCTGAACCTGATCCTGCCGGGCAACGACAGCTGGAAGCACAAGAAGGCGGATGAGCCGCTGCTGTAAAAGGTGATCCCCTGTGGCGAGGGAGCTTGCTCCCGCTGGGTCGCGAAGCGGCCCCAAAATTCTCGCAGTCAATGAAGATTTTGTGAGTGCTGCGCACTCAAGCGGGAGCAAGCTCCCTCGCCACGGGTTGTATCCCTACAGGGCCAACGGCGCTCGCTCACACAACGTGTTCAACGCCCGCGCCCAATGCGGGTCATCGTTGAGACACGGCACCAGCACCAACTCCTCTCCTCCCGCTTCGCGGAACTGTTCCTTCCCGCGATCACCAATCTCTTCCAGTGTCTCGATGCAATCGGCCACGAATGCCGGGCACATCACCAGCAGCTTTTTCACACCACTTTTAGCCAATTCGTCGAGGCGCGCCTCGGTGTAGGGTTCAATCCATTTGGCGCGACCCAGACGCGACTGGAAAGACACCGACCACTTGCCGTCCGGCAGGCCCATGCGCTTGGCAAATTCAGCCGCGCTACGCAGGCATTGGGCGCGATAACAGGTCGCCAGGGAGGCAGGCGAAGCATTCTTGCAGCAATCCTCATTCTTGAAGCAATGCTGGCCGGTCGGATCGAGCTTGGTCAGGTGCCGCTCAGGCAACCCGTGAAAGCTCAACAGCAGATGATCGAAATCCTGTGCCAGATGCGGTTTGCTGGTGGCCACCAAAGCGTCGAGGTATTCCGGTTGATCGTAGAACGGCTGGAGGATCGACAACTTCAAGTTGAGTTTCTTCTCCCGCAGTACGCGTTTGGCTTCTTCGATCACCGTGGTTGTAGTGCTGTCCGCGAACTGTGGATAAAGCGGCGCCAACGTGACCTTCTTCACGCCCTGCGTCACCAGACGCAACAGCGTCGATTCAATCGACGGTTCGCCGTAGCGCATCGCCAGTTCAACCGGGCCGTGATGCCACTGGGAAGTCATGGCTTGTTGCAAGCGACGACTGAGCACTACCAGTGGCGAGCCCTCCTTCCACCAGATCGAGGCGTAGGCATGGGCCGACTGCTCGGGGCGCTTGATCAGGATCAGCGACACCAACAGACGCCGCACCGGCCAGGGCAGGTCAATCACATGCGGGTCCATCAGAAACTGATTGAGGTAGCTGCGCACATCCGCCACCGAGGTGGAGGCAGGTGAGCCCAGGTTGACCAGAAGCAACGCGTGATCTGTCATGCAACGTCCTATTTCAGAGGCGGCTGGACAGGTCGTCCAGGGCCGCGCGCAAATCAGTGAACTGGAAAGTGAAACCCGCTTCCAGCAGCCGCGCCGGAACAGCCTTCTGGCCCCCCAGCAACAACAGTGACAACTCACCCAGAGCCACTTTCAAGGCCAGGGCCGGCATCGGCATGAACGCCGGGCGGTGCAGTACGCTGCCCAGGGTTTTGGCAAACTCGCTGTTGCGTACCGGCTTCGGTGCGCACGCATTATATGGACCGCTGGCGTCATTGCGATGCAGAAGAAAATCAATCAGGGCGATTTGGTCGTTGATATGGATCCACGGCATCCACTGCCGACCATTGCCAATCGGCCCGCCCAGCCCCCACTTGAACGGCAACAGCAGCCGCGACAAAAAGCCGCCCTCGGCTGACAACACCAACCCGGTGCGAATCAGAATGACACGAATGCCCGAGGCCTCGGCACGCTGCGCGGTTTCTTCCCAGGCGATGCACAACTGGCTGGCAAAATCATCGATGACGGGCGGCGATTGCTCGGTCAATTCCCGTTCGCCACCGTCGCCGTACCAGCCAACGGCGGAACCTGAAATCAGCACCTGAGGTTTTTGCTCGCGGCTTTCCAGCCACGCCAGGAGGTTTTCAGTCAGCGTGATCCGGCTGCTCCAGAGCAGTGCTTTGCGCTTGGAAGTCCAGGGTCGATCGGCGATCGGTGCACCGGCCAGATTGACGACTGCATCAACCGCCTCCTGCCCTACATCTTCCAGCCGGGCGATTCCTCGCACCTGTGGGTCACAGATTTTCGCGACTTTTTCTGGCGTCCGACTCAGGACCGTCAGGCGATGCCCCTGGCCCAACCAGTGTCGACAGAGCTGACGTCCTATCAAACCAGTACCGCCGGTCAGCAATATGTGCATGACTTCTTCCTCGCGTGGCGTTTTACCCTGATCACTAGTCTATTTTTATAAGCAAGGGATCTTTTGGTATCGGGCAGGCTCTGTGTTTAACAATAGGCCAAGCTGCCAGAACAAGAACGCTAAAAGTTATACCAAAAAACAATATTGTACAGGTTTCAACCCCGGCGTAGTCTGTACAGAAAGGTAAACGAGGCCCTTATGACTGTACCTATCGCAATCATCGGCACCGGCATAGCCGGGCTCTCAGCCGCGCAAGCCCTGACAGATGCAGGGCATGTCGTGCAACTTTTCGATAAAAGCCGCGGCAGTGGCGGACGCATGTCGAGCAAGCGCAGCGATGCGGGTGCCCTGGACATGGGTGCGCAATATTTCACCGCTCGCGATCGCCGCTTTGTGACCGAAGTCCAGCGCTGGCAAGCCAATGGCTGGGTCGCCGAATGGACGCCGCAGCTTTACACCTTCCATGGCGGCCAGCTCAATCTGTCGCCGGACGAACAGACGCGCTGGGTCGGCACGCCCCGCATGAGCGCGATCACCCGCGCGTTGATCGGCGACCTCGAAGTACATTTCGCCTGCCGGATCACCGAGGTCTATCGCGGCGAAGAACATTGGCATTTACAGGACGCCGAAGGCTTCACCCACGGGCCGTTCAGTCATGTCGTGATCGCGACGCCCGCCCCACAAGCGACTGCCTTGCTGGCCTCTGCGCCAAAACTCGCCGGTGCCGCCGCCGGGGTGAAAATGGATCCGACCTGGGCCGTCGCACTGGCGTTCGAAACGCCGCTGGACACTCCCATGGAAGGCTGCTTCGTGCAAGACAGCCCCCTCGACTGGCTGGCCCGCAACCGTAGCAAACCCGGGCGCGACAACACCCTCGACACTTGGGTGTTGCACGCCACCAGCGCCTGGAGCCGGCAACACATCGACCTGCCGAAAGAAGCGGTGATCGAGCAACTGCACGGCGCATTCGCCGAACTGCTGCACAGCGCCATGCCAGCCCCATCCTTCAGTCTCGCCCACCGCTGGCTCTACGCCCGCCCCGCCACCAGCCACGAATGGGGCACCCTGGCCGATGCCGATCTGGGACTGTATGCCTGCGGCGACTGGTGCCTGTCCGGGCGTGTCGAAGGGGCTTGGCTGAGCGGTCAGGAAGCCGCCCGCCGCCTGCATGAGCACCTGCAGTGAACCGCATCAACCCGAGCAAATTGCTGCTGTCGAAATGGACAGCAGCCCACCCGCAAAACCGCGAAAAACACTTTTTGGTGACCGAGTTGTTCCGCGATGAGGAAGGAACAGTCGTGGACATCGAATTGCAGGCGGTGCTGACCAAACGCAGTGAGCGATTGGCATGGCAAGACCTCTCCAATCACGAGCACTGGAAGTTCGGCTGGGTGTAGGAGCTGCCGCAGGCTGAGATCTTTTGATCTCGTTTTTAAAGTAACCTCAAAAGATCGCAGCCTGCGGCAGCTCCTAAAGGTACGCCGAAACCTATACAAATAATTTGACACGTACACCTTTGAATCTATGATGAACCTATGTTGTACAGACTTATCAGTCTGTACAGGTTTAGATTCCGAGGTTCCTCAATGTCTCTACCACCCGCCAAACCGAAAATCGCCATCAGCGCCTGCCTGATGGGCGCCGAGGTTCGTTACAACGGCGGGCACAAGGCATCGCGACTGTGCAGCCAGATTCTCACCGACTACTTCGATTTCGTTCCGGTCTGTCCGGAGGTCGCCATCGGCTTGGGCATTCCGCGCGAGCCGATTCGACTGGTGGGTGATCCGCATCAACCCGAAGCTGTCGGGACGGTGGACCGCGAGCTAAATGTCACCCGTCCACTGGCCGATTACGCTCGGACAATGGCGGCGGAGCTGGGCGATATCTGCGGTTACATCTTCATGCAGAAATCCCCGTCTTGCGGGTTGGAACGAGTCAAGGTCTATCACGCCAACGGCGCACCGGTGGACGGTGGTGGCCGAGGCATTTATGCCCAGGCGTTCTGCGCCTTGCAGCCTGATTTGCCAGTGGAAGAAGACGGCCGACTCAATGACCCGGTGCTGCGGGAGAACTTCCTCACCCGCGTATTGGCCTACAGTGCCTGGCAGCAATTGTTGCAAGAAGGCCTGAGTCGCCGCGGCCTCACTGACTTTCACTCGCGCTACAAATACTTGCTGATGGCCCACAACCCGCTGCAATACAAAACCCTGGGTAATTTATTGGGCAACATGGGCAGCAGCGACCCGAAAGAACTCGGCCCACGCTACTTCAGCGAATTGATGGCCGCCCTGAAAAAGTGCGCCACCCGCCGCACCCATACCAACGTCTTGCAACACATCAGCGGCTACCTGAAACAGGCGATCAGCGCCGAAGACAAGCAGGAAATGCAACACGTGATCGGCCAGTACCGCCACGGCATCGTGCCGCTGGTGGTGCCGCTGACGCTGCTCAAGCATCACTTTCGCCAGCACCCGGACCCGTACATTGCGCAACAGGTTTACCTGCAACCGCATCCGGAAAATCTCAGCCTGCGTAACGCCATCTGATGAAAGCCACACTCGACGCCAGCGCCAGTGAAGACCTCGGCAGCGACTTCAAGAAAGCGCTCGACGAAGGCTGGTTGCCGATCCGTGAAGTGGCGCGGCAGACGGGCGTCAACGCCGTCACCTTGCGCGCCTGGGAGCGGCGTTATGGCTTGATCGTGCCGCAACGCACGCCCAAGGGGCATCGACTGTTCTCGGTCGAACATGTGCAACGCATCATGACCATCCTTACCTGGCTCAACCGTGGCGTCGCTGTCAGCCAGGTCAAGCAACTGCTCGACACCCCGCAAGCCTTTGACCAATCCGGGGAAAACGACTGGCAACTGCTGCGCCGGACGTTGCTGCAAGCGGTCACCCAACTGAATGAACGCACCCTGGATGACACCGTCAACCAGGCCATGGCGCTGTATCCGCCGCGGACCTTGTGCGAACAATTGCTGATGCCAATGCTGACGGATCTGGAGCAACGCTGGCAGGGCCAGTTCGGCGCGCAGATGGAGCGAGTGTTTTTTTACTCCTGGCTACGCAGCAAATTTGGCGCGCGCATCTACCATAACAATCGTCAGTTACACACCGCGCCACTATTGCTGATCAATCAGTCGGACCTGCCACTGGAACCCAATCTGTGGCTGACCGCGTGGCTGATCAGCAGCGCCGATTGCCCGGTGCAGGTGTTCGACTGGCCACTGCCCGCCGGCGAACTGGCGATGGCTGTCGATCATCTGCAAGCCCGCGGCGTACTGCTGTATTCCAGCAAAGCCATCAACCTTACGCAGCTGACGAAACTTTTGAATGGCGTCAGTTGCCCAAAAATGATCGCCGGCCCAACGGTGCGCATCCACCACACCGAGTTGTCCGTCAAAACATTCGTAATTGCTGATTTGTATCTCGCTGAAGATCCCTTGTCGGCCCACCAGGTCCTGATTCAGCGAGAGTTAATTTAACGTGGAAACCACCATGCAACTGATCTGGCTGCGCAGCGACTTGCGCCTGAATGACAACACCGCCCTCTCGCACGCTACAGCGCGCGGGCCGAGCGTCGCGGTGTATCTGGTGAGTCCGGAGCAATGGCTGGAACACGACGATGCGCCGTGCAAAGTGGATTTCTGGTTACGCAACTTGAAAGAGTTGAGCCAGGCGCTGGCTGAACTGAACATTCCCCTGCTGATTCGCACGGCCCCGCGCTGGGATGATGCGCCGAAGGTGCTGCTCGATCTGTGCCGGCATTTGAAGATTGGCGCTGTGCATTTCAACGAAGAATATGGCGTCCATGAAGCCCGCCGTGACGCGGCAGTAACCGAGGTTCTGCACGCCCAGGGCATTGAGGTTCAGAGCTACCTTGATCAACTGTTTTTCAAGCCTGGCAGTGTGCTGACCAAAACCGGCACTTATTTCCAGGTTTTCAGCCAGTTCCGCAAGGTCTGCTACGAACGCCTGCACCGGTCGTTGCCGCGCCTGGTCAGCACGCCAACGGTTCAAGCACCCTTGAACATCACCAGCGACGCCATCCCGCTACACATTCAGGGTTTCGATACACCGACCGAAAGCCTGCGCGCGCTGTGGCCGGCCGGCGAGGTCGAAGCCCGGCGCCGCCTCGACATCTTTACCGACGCGCAAATCGACTATTACCAAAGCGAACGAGACTTCCCGGCGAAACCCGGAACCAGCCAACTTTCGCCTTACCTCGCCGCCGGGGTGATTTCCCCCCGACAATGCCTGCATGCCGCTCTGCAAGGCAATCAGGGCGAATTCGACAGCGGAAATGTCGGAACCGTGACCTGGATCAATGAATTGTTATGGCGCGAGTTTTATAAACACATTTTGGTGGGTTACCCACGGGTTTCCCGGCATCGTGCTTTCCGCCCGGAGACAGAAGCCCTCGCCTGGCGCGACGCTCCTGAAGAACTCGCAGCCTGGCAGCAGGCACGCACCGGCCTGCCGATCATCGATGCGGCCATGCGCCAATTGCTGGAAACCGGCTGGATGCACAACCGTTTGCGCATGGTGGTGGCGATGTTCCTGACCAAGAACCTGTTGATCGACTGGCGTGAAGGCGAACGCTTTTTCATGCGGCACCTGATCGATGGCGACCTCGCGGCGAACAACGGTGGCTGGCAATGGAGTTCATCCACCGGCACCGATTCGGCACCGTACTTCAGGATTTTCAATCCGTTGAGTCAGTCGGAAAAATTCGACGCCGAAGGCGTGTTCATCAAACACTGGTTGCCAGAACTCAACGAGTTGAATAAAAAAGAAGTGCATAACCCGGCGAACATGGGCGGGTTGTTCGGCGTTACCGATTATCCTTCACCCATCGTTAATCTAAGTGCGTCTCGCGAACGCGCACTGGCTGCCTTCAAGAATCTGCCGTCACGGCAAAATGCCGGAGGTGACTTTGAATAGCCTACGGCTTGAGTTCAGCCCGGATCACTTCAATATCGGGGCAATTTATCAACATCTACAGGAGTTGGGCCGGACGATTGCCTGGCTAAAAAGGAGAATGGAATGAGCCTAACACCGCCACGACGTTATTGGCTGACCGGTGCAAATAACGGCATTGGCGCTGCGCTGGCCGAAGAAATACTGAAGACCGGCGCTCATGTTGCCGTGAGCTCACGATCGGTGGCGCCGCTGAAAACATTGGCCCAACGCTTTCCTGGACAAGTGCTGGTCGTGGCAGGCGACTTGACCAACAGCCAGACCGTGCGTGAAATAGGTGAGCAGATTGCCGAGTGCTGGGGTTCGCTGGACACGGTCATCATCAATGCCGGCACCAGCGACTATGTGGATGCCAAGCAATTCGATGCCTCTTCTATTGTCGAGCACGTGGTGCGTACCAACTTGCTTGCCAGCAGCTACTGCATAGAAGCCTCCCTGCCGTTGCTGCGACATGGCGTTGCACCGCATCTGGTCGGCATGGCCAGCTCGGTCACTTATCTGCCGCTCCCTCGTGCAGAATCCCCGGGCGCCGCGAAGGCCGGGATGCGTTATCTGTTCGAGTCCCGGCGTATTGATCTGGCACCGGAAGGCATCGAAGTCACGGTGGTCAGCCCCGGTTTTGTCGATAAACCACTGACGACGGAAAATGATGCGCCCATGACCCTTAACTGGGCCGCGGATGAGGCTGCAAGGCTGATCTACGCAAGACTCAAGGATCGACCGCTGGAAATCGCGTTTCCGGCGCTGTCCACCGCGACCCTGTGGCCACTTTCGCAAACGCCCGATCAGGCTAAGCAGGCAATCGGCACGCCCGAGGTGCGCAAAAATCCGCCAATCACGGATCAACCATAAAACCATATAGGCACGACAATCGGGTCGATGCCCTTGCTAACCCACTGAGTAGCAATCAAGCGTCCGTCAGACCTTTCACACAGCAACAACCGACTGCCTTACACTGCGCGCCATGAAAACCATCCCCCATACGCAAATCGCCACACCGGCGGTCACGTGCTCGACCTGTGCAGCCTGCTGCTGTCAGCTTGAAGTCATGTTGATCACCGACACAGGCGTGCCCGAACGGTTTATCGATACCGACGATTGGGGCGGGGAAGTCATGTTGCGCCTGGATGACGGCTGGTGCGCCGCGCTGGATCGCAACACGATGATGTGCACCATCTACGAAAAACGCCCATTGATCTGTCGGGAATTCGAGATGGGTGCGCCGGAATGCATCGAAGAACGCCAAGGGATTTCGACGGCGTATCGCTGAAAGAGAAACACATACCCCAGTAGGAGCAAGCTTGCTCGCGATGGCGGCCTGTCAGTCAACATCGAGTTGAATCCGGAACCGCTATCGCGAGCAAGCTCGCTCCTACAGGTATGTGGTAAATCGCTTAGGCAGTATCCTTACAACGGCATCGTGTAATGCAACGCGTAACTTTCTACGCCTTGGTTGGGACTGGCGATCCCGGCGTTGGAATAGTGGGTGGCGCGAATGCCGACTTCATGCCCGCCAGCAAAGCGCAGGCCGACACCTAGGCGGTCCTCGAACTGAAACGCGCTGCCCATGTCGTTGTTTTCCACTTCGGTAGTGGCGAACACCGCCACGCCAACCCCGAGTTCCACATAGGGTTTAACGCTCTCACCGGCAAACTCGTAAACAAGCACTGGCGAGAACGACAGGCTGTGGTTGCTGGATTTCTCGTCGCCATCCCAGTAGGTGTAGGCGCCGCTCCAGTAACCGGTCAGGCGACCCACGTCGCTCTGCCACCAACTTTGGTCCCAATCGAATTGCATACCCAATCGGTAAGTCATGGTCGATTCACCGGTCTGGCCGACCGCGAACTCCACGCCTGCCGCTTGTGCAGTGTAACTATGCCCCATCAACGCAGCCGCAATCGCGGCCAAACAGAATAGTCGCTTCATTAGAAACTTCCCTTTCCGAACGATTTCGTTTGGTTTTTTTATTGCTCGACACACACCGCTATAGAAGTCGACGACTTATCAGAAGTTCACTCCAATTACTCGCTTGCCCCAAGACTTTCTATCCTTCAAAGCTTCGCACATCGCCAGCGGTATTCCACAATATCGGCAATATATTTCTGAAGTGAGCCGGATCGGCACTGGTCCAGAATTGCGCCGCTCGCGCCGGCCCTTGCGCGAACAAGTTGCGCTCGGCCAAAAGACGCTGAAGTTGGCGTGCGACCGCCGCGCCGGTGTCGATCAGGCTGATGTCATCAGGGATCATCTGCTTGAGCAGCGGCCTGAGGAAAGGGTAATGGGTGCAGCCGAGAATAATGGTGTCCGCACCCTCGCCGAGCAGCGGTGCGACGTAACCGGCCAGCAACTGACGTAACGCAGGGCTGTGCAGATCGCCGTTTTCAATATGCTCCACCAACCCGGGGCAAGGTTGAGTGATCACCCGCACGTCGGTAGCGAAGCGGTCGAGCAATGCGGCGAACTTGGCACTCTGCAACGTGCCGGTCGTGGCCAGCACGCCGACCACCCCGCTACGGGTCGCGGCGGCTGCGGGCTTGACGGCCGGCTCCATGCCGACGATGGGCCATTCGGGATAGTCGCGTCGCAAGTCCGCTACACCGGCCACGGTTGCGGTGTTGCAAGCCAACACCAGCGCCTTGGCGCCCTGCCGTTGAAAAAAGTCGGCCATCACACTGCAACGCTGGCGGATAAATTCCGGGGTTTTCTCGCCGTAGGGGATGTTCCCGCAATCAGCGACGTACAACAGGGATTCGTTGGGCAGCAAACGCTGGATCTCGGCCAGCACCGACAGCCCACCGACACCGGAGTCGAACACGCCAATCGGCGCTTCACGCATGCGTGGGCCCACAAATGCTGCAACCCGGATCGCGCTTGACTCGAAGTTCACGGAAGCGCGTGCCCAAGGCATCAATCAACAACAGGCGGCCCACCAGCGGCTCGCCGAAACCCGCCAGCAACTTCAGTGCTTCGAGCGCTTGCAGGCTGCCGACCAATCCCACCAGCGGCCCCACTACACCCGCTTCGCTGCAAGTCAGTTCGGCCTCGCTGCCGTGCCCGTATAAACAGTGGTAGCACGGACTCTCCGGGCGACGCGGGTCGAACACCGACAACTGCCCTTCGAGACGAATCGCCGCGCCACTTACCAGCGGTTTAACGGCAGCCACGCAAGCGGCGTTGACCGCTTCGCGGGTGGAAAAGTTGTCGGAGCAGTCGAGCACCAGATCCACCCCGGCCACCGCAGCGGCCAAGGAGTCTTCATCCAGCGCAGTGCGATGGGCGATCAGTTGAATTTCGGGGTTGATGGCCGTCAGGCGCTTGATCGCCGAATCCACCTTGCTCATGCCGACGCTGTCGGTGTCGTGAATGATCTGGCGTTGCAGGTTGGTCAGATCAACCGTATCGAAGTCCGCCAGATGCATTTCACCCACACCCGCTGCCGCCAGGTAAAGCGCCACCGGCGCACCGAGACCGCCGAGGCCGACGATCAGCACGCGGCTTTCCTTCAACCGCAACTGGCCGTCGATATCGATGTGCTGCAACAGAATCTGCCGGCTGTAGCGCAGCAATTCCTGATCATTCAGCATGGCAGGCGTCCCAGACTGATGCGTTGATGACCGCCCAGATCGATGCGACTGTGGACTTCTTCAAAACCACTGGTAAGCAGCAGATCGCGCACTGCCTCGGCCTGATCGTAACCGTGTTCGAGCATCAGCCAGCCACCGGCCTCAAGATGATCCGGCGCCTGGGCGACGATCAAGCGCAGATCGTCGAGTCCGTCGACACCGGCCACCAACGCACTGGCGGGCTCGAAGCGCACATCGCCTTCCACCAGATGCGGATCGGCTGCTGCAATGTACGGCGGATTGCTGATGATCAGTTGAAAACGCTGGCCCTGCAGGGCACTGAACCAATGACTGCTCAGCACCGTGGCGTTGTTCAGGTGTAAGCGTTGGCGGTTGCGTTCGGCCAAAGCCACGGCTTCCAGCACGCGATCCACGGCGGTGACTTTCCACGCCGGACGCTCGCTGGCCAGGGCCAGGGCGATCGCGCCGCTGCCGGTGCCAAGGTCGAGAACGTTGGCCGGCGTGGCGGGCAACAACTCAAGCGCCGCCTCCACCAAAAGCTCGGTGTCCGGACGCGGGATCAAAGTGTGCGGTGCGACTTCCAGATCAAGCTTCCAGAAACCTTGCTGACCCAGAATGTAGGCCACCGGCTCACCGCCGCGACGGCGCTGCAAATACTCGGCGAAAGTCAGCGCCGCTTCGCTCGGCACGATGCGTTCCGGCCAGGTGTGCAGAAAACTGCGGGACTTGCCCAACGCCGCCGCCAGCAACAACTCGGCGTCCAGACGCGCCGTGGGCGAATCAGGCAAATCGGCGGCGCGCAACAAACTGGCAATGATCGTCATTTACTCACCTATCGCCGCCAGTTGATCGGCCTGGTACTCGGCCAACAACGGCTCGATCACCGCATCGACGCCACCGGCGAGGATTTCGTCGAGGGAATACAGCGTCAGGTTGACCCGATGGTCGGTGACCCGGCCCTGGGCAAAGTTGTAGGTGCGGATGCGTTCGGAACGGTCGCCCGAACCCACCAGCAATTTACGTTCGCTGGCGATGGCATTGGCGGCGGCGCTGGTTTGCTGGTCGTTAAGCTTGGCCGACAACCAGGACATCGCACGGGCACGGTTTTTGTGCTGCGAACGTTCTTCCTGGCACTCAACCACGATGCCGGACGGCAAGTGCGTAATGCGGATCGCCGAGTCGGTTTTGTTGACGTGCTGACCGCCGGCGCCGGAGGAGCGATAGGTATCGACCCGCAAATCCGCCGGGTTGATCTCGATCGCTTCCTGCTCGTCCGGCTCGGGCAACACCGCCACAGTGCAGGCCGAGGTATGGATGCGACCTTGGGATTCGGTGGCCGGCACTCGCTGAACGCGGTGAGCACCGGATTCGAATTTCAGCTTGCCGTAGACGTTGTCGCCTTCAACCCGCGCGATGACTTCTTTATAGCCGCCGTGTTCGCCCTCGTTTTCCGAGAGAATCTCCACACGCCAGCCGCGGCGCTCGGCGTAACGCGAATACATGCGGAACAGGTCACCGGAAAAAATCGCCGCTTCGTCACCACCGGTGCCGGCACGGATTTCGAGGAACACGTTGCGCCCGTCGTTCGGGTCCTTGGGCAGCAGCATGCGTTGCAGATTGGCTTCCAGTTCGACCAGGCGTTCCTTGGCTTCGCGGACTTCTTCCACGGCCATTTCACGCATGTCCGGGTCGCTGTCCTTGAGCAATGCCTGGGCGCCTTCAAGATCGCCCTGCACTTTCAGCAACTGTTTATAGGTTTCGACAATCGGCTCGACTTCCGCGTATTCCTTGGAATAAGCACGGAATTTGTTCTGATCGGAAATGACCTCGCCATCGCCAAGCAAGGCGGTCAATTCCTCGAAACGGTCCTGGAGGATGTCCAGCTTATTGAGCAGTGACGCTTTCATTGCGGTTTCTTATCCGAAAAGCTTTCCGATGAGCCCTCACCGAGGGCAAAGAGTTCCTGAGCCATCGCCAGCGCATCGAGGCGACCTTCGGCAGAGAGCTTTTTCAACTGCACGCTCGGTGCGTGCAACAGTTTGTTGGTCAGTCCACGCGCCAGTTGCACCAGCACGTCTTCGGCACTGGCACCGTTGGCCAGCAGGCGTTGGGCCTTTTGCAATTCTTCGTCGCGCAGGCGTTCACTTTGTTGACGATAGGCCTTGAGCACATCCACCGCCGCCAATTCGCGCAGGCGCACCATGAAATCTTCAGCACCGACCGAGACCATCTCTTCGGCCGCTTGCGCGGCACCCTGACGGCTCTTCAGGTTTTCGGCGACCACTTCGTGGAGATCGTCGACGCTGTACAAGTAAACGTCGTCCAACTCGCCGACTTCGGGCTCGATATCCCGTGGAACAGCGATATCCACCATAAAAATCGGCTTGTGCTTGCGCAACTTCAAAGCGCTTTCTACCGCACCTTTGCCGAGAATCGGCAACTGGCTGGCGGTGGAGCTGATGACGATGTCACTGCGCACCAGTTCCGCCGGAATGTCCGATAGCAGCACCGCGTGGGCGCCGAACTGTTCGGCCAGGGTGCTCGCCCGTTCCAGCGTGCGATTGGCCACGACGATGCGCTTCACACCAAGGTCATGCAGATGGCGGGCGACCAGGGTGATGGTCTCGCCGGCGCCGATCAACAGGGCCTGGCTGCGTTGCAAATCGCTGAAAATCTGTTTCGCCAGGCTGACCGCGGCAAACGCCACGGACACCGGGTTTTCCCCGATGGCAGTATCAGTGCGCACTTGCTTGGCGGCATTGAACGTCGCCTGGAACAAGCGCCCGAGCAGCGGGCCGATGGTGCCGGCCTCACGCGCCACGGCGTAGGCGGATTTCATCTGGCCGAGGATCTGCGGCTCGCCCAACACCAGCGAATCGAGCCCGGAAGCCACCCGCATCATGTGACGAACTGCCGCATCATCTTCGTGCACATAACTGCTCGCGCGCAGTTCTTCGAGGCTCAAATGATGATATTCGGCCAGCCAGCGCAACACGATATCCGCCGACAGGTGATCCTGTTCTATATAGAGCTCACTGCGATTGCAGGTGGAGAGGATCGCAGCTTCGCGGCTGTCGGTGAGTCGGCAGAGCTGCTGCAAGGCCTCCACCAGCTGCTCAGGGGTAAAGGCCACGCGCTCGCGGACGTCTACTGAAGCAGTCTTGTGGTTAATACCGAGTGCAAGGAAGGCCATTCAAAGTCGCTGATGGTGACGTGAAGCCGGCAATTGTCCTACTTCGTCAGATTCAGAACAACTACTCGATCTCTATCACCCTGGTAGATGACGTCCGAGCTTGCGAGCGGTTCTCGTTTACACAACTTTTGATCCACACACCGCCCTTTGTAGAAGCCGGCTTGCTGGCAATGGTCGTAAACGATGACGCATTTATTCTGGAAAAGACGCGACGCCTGCAAGTCCATCGCCAGCAAGCCGGCTCCTGCAGGAGCGCGCGCTCGTTTGAAATCAGTTCGGCGGTTATGTTTGCCACAAAGCTTGTGTCATGATGATCCGACCGCAGGTTAGTCGTCCTTTTCCTATATGAATAGATCCTCCGCGTTGCTCCTCGCCTTTGTCTTGCTCAGCGGCTGCCAAGCCTTGGCGCCCGTGTCGACGGACGACCCGTCGCCGGTCGAAAGCAGCACTCCGGCACCTGAAAAGCCCAAGGTTTACAGCTCGTTCAGCGAAGACACGGTCTTCAGCCTGCTGAGCGCCGAGCTGGCTGGTCAGCGCAATCGTTTCGACATTGCCCTGGACAACTATGTCACCCAGGCCATCAATACCCAGGATCCGGGCATCTCCGAGCGCGCATTCCGCATTGCCGAGTACCTGGGCGCCGATCAGGCTGCCCTCGATACCGCGCTGATCTGGGCGAAAAACGCCCCGGACGACCTCGAAGCGCAGCGGGCAGCCGCCGTGCAACTGGCACGCGCCGGGCGCTATGACGACTCCATGGTTTATATGGAGAAAGTCCTGCTGGGCAAGGGCGACACCCATTTCGACTTTCTCGCCCTGTCCGCGGCCGATACCGACCAGGACACGCGTGATGGTCTGATGAAAAGTTTCGACCGCCTGCTGCAACGCCACCCGAACAATAGTCAGCTGATTTTCGGCAAGGCTTTGTTGATGCAACAGGATGGCGACGCAAAAGGCGCGCTGACCTTGCTGGAAGATAATCCGCCAGACGACGGCGAAATTGCTCCGATCCTGCTGCGCGCACGCTTGCTGCAAAGTCTCGATCGCGGCGACGAAGCCTTGCCCCTTCTGCAAAAAAGCATCAAGAAGTACCCGGACGACAAGCGTCTGCGCCTGACTTACGCGCGCATGCTGGTCGAACAGGACCGCATGGACGACGCCAAAGCCGAATTCTCCAGCCTGGTCCAGCAATACCCGGACGACGACGAACTGCGCTACTCCCTGGCACTGGTATGCCTGGAAGCCAAGGCTTGGGACGAAGCCAAAGGCTATCTGGAAGACCTGATCGCCCGGGACAGCCACGTCGATTCAGCACATCTGAACCTTGGCCGCATTGCTGAAGAACGCAATGACCCACAAGGCGCACTCATCGAATACGGCCAGGTCGGCCCTGGCAACGATTACCTGCCGGCGCAGCTGCGTCAGGCCGACATCTTGATGAGTAACGGCAAGACCGCCGAAGCCCAGCGCAAGCTGGCGGCAGAACGTGACCAGCAACCGGATTACGCGATTCAGCTGTACCTGATCGAAGCCGAAACCCTGTCCGCCAATAAACAGGGCGACAAGGGATGGCAAGTCCTGGACCAAGCCCTGCAAAAATACCCGGACGACCTGAATCTGCTCTACACCCGGGCCATGCAGGCGGAAAAACGCAATGACCTGGCGCAAATGGAGAAAGACCTGCGCCTGATCATCAAACGCGACCCGGACAATGCCATGGCGTTGAACGCCCTCGGCTACACCCTCTCCGACCGCACCACGCGTTACGCTGAAGCCAAGGCCCTGATCGAACAGGCACACAAGATCAATCCGGAAGACCCTGCTGTCCTCGACAGCCTCGGCTGGGTGAATTACCGCCTGGGCAATCTCGATGAGGCCGAACGTTACCTGCGCCTGGCGCTGGAGCGTTTCCCCGATCAGGAAGTCGCCGCACACCTGGGCGAAGTCCTCTGGGCCAACGGCAAGCAACGCGAAGCCAAACAAATCTGGGGCAAGTTCCTCAAGGAACAACCTGACAGCCCAACCCTGCGCAGCACCATCAAGCGCCTGACCGGATCAGAGACTCTTTAAGATTATGTTTTTGCGCCACATCATCGTTTTCAGTTTCATCGCCCTGCTTGCTGGTTGCGCAGGCTTCGGTGCCCGCGAATCGGTCGAAGGGCACGGCAACCCCGCCCAATGGCGCGAGCACAAACAGCAACTGACCAACCTTGATGGTTGGCAGATTGACGGCAAGATCGGCATTCGCGCACCAAAGGATTCCGGCAGCGGCACGCTGTTCTGGCTGCAGCGCCAGGATTATTACGACATCCGCCTGTCCGGCCCGTTGGGTCGCGGCGCGGCGCGCCTGACCGGACGTCCGGGCAAGGTTTCTCTGGAGGTCGCCAACCAGGGGCGCTATGAAGCGGCGTCCCCGGATGCACTGCTTGAAGAGCAACTGGGCTGGAAACTGCCTGTCGCCAATCTGGCCTGGTGGGTCCGCGGGCTGCCGGCTCCGGACAGTAAAAGCCGTCTGACACTCGACGCCGACAGCCGCCTGGCCAATCTCGAACAGGACGGTTGGCAAGTCGAATACACCGGCTACACCGAGCAAAACGGCTACTGGCTGCCCGAGCGGATCAAACTGCACGGCACCGACCTTGATGTCACGCTAGTGATCAAGGCCTGGCAACCACGCAAATTGGGGCAATAAAATGCCAGCCAGTCGCCTGACCCTGCCATCCCCGGCCAAGCTTAATTTGATGCTGCACATTCTGGGTCGTCGTGAAGACGGTTACCACGAGTTGCAAACGCTGTTTCAATTTCTCGACTACGGCGATGAGATCACATTCGCCGTGCGCGACGATGGCGTCATTCATCTGCATACCGAATTCGACGGCGTCCCGCACGACAGTAACCTGATCGTCAAAGCCGCAAAAAAACTCCAGGAGCAATCGGGCTGCTCGCTCGGGATTGATATCTGGATCGACAAGATTCTGCCCATGGGCGGTGGAATCGGTGGCGGCAGTTCGAACGCCGCGACGACCCTGCTGGGCCTGAACCACCTTTGGCAATTGGGCTGGGACGAGGATCGACTGGCCGCTCTGGGGCTAACGCTTGGCGCCGATGTCCCGGTTTTCGTACGTGGCCATGCGGCTTTCGCCGAGGGTGTGGGGGAGAAACTGACCCCTGAATACCCGGAAGAACCGTGGTATCTGGTGCTCGTACCGCAAGTCTCTGTAAGTACGGCAGAAATTTTTTCAGATCCGTTGTTGACACGTAACACGCCGCCCATTAAAGTGCGCCCCGTTCCCAAGGGAAACAGTCGAAACGACTGCTTGCCGGTAGTAGCAAGGCGTTATCCAGAGGTACGTAACGCATTGAATTTGTTAGGTAAATTTACCGAAGCAAAACTCACCGGAACTGGAAGTTGTGTGTTTGGGGGCTTCCCAAGCAAAGCTGAAGCTGATAAAGTCTCGGCCCTTCTTACAGAGACCCTTACAGGTTTTGTAGCAAAAGGAAGCAACATCTCGATGTTGCATCGCAAGCTCCAGAGTCTGCTCTAAAGGAATCGATTACTGGGTAATCGTTGCAACAGATACAGGGGCGTCGCCAAGCGGTAAGGCAGCAGGTTTTGATCCTGCCATGCGTTGGTTCGAATCCAGCCGCCCCTGCCATTTTCTATACTCATCCAGGTTACCCTCAGCCTCTAGGTACTGCGCGTGTCCAAGATGATGGTCTTTACGGGGAATGCTAACCCCGATCTGGCTCGACGTGTCGTACGTCAGCTGCATATCCCTCTCGGTGACATCTCCGTCGGTAAATTCTCCGACGGCGAAATTACAGCCGAGATCAATGAAAACGTTCGCGGTAAAGACGTTTTCATTATTCAGCCGACTTGCGCTCCGACCAACGATAACCTGATGGAACTGGTAGTGATGGCTGATGCCTTCCGCCGCTCCTCGGCTACTCGTATCACTGCTGTTATTCCTTACTTTGGTTATGCCCGTCAGGATCGCCGTCCGCGTTCCGCACGTGTGGCTATCAGCGCGAAAGTCGTTGCTGACATGCTTACCGTAGTCGGCATCGACCGTGTTCTCACGGTTGATCTGCATGCTGACCAAATCCAGGGTTTCTTCGATATTCCGGTAGATAACATCTACGGCTCCCCGGTTCTGGTGGATGACATTGAAGATCAGCGCTTCGAAAACCTGATGATCGTGTCCCCGGACATTGGTGGCGTCGTGCGTGCACGTGCTGTTGCCAAGTCGCTGGGCGTGGACCTCGGGATCATCGACAAACGCCGTGAGAAAGCCAATCACTCTGAAGTGATGCATATCATCGGTGATGTCGAAGGGCGTACCTGTATTCTGGTCGATGACATGGTCGATACCGCCGGCACCCTGTGCCACGCGGCCAAGGCCTTGAAAGAGCATGGCGCTGCCAAGGTTTTCGCCTACTGCACGCACCCTGTGCTGTCGGGTCGGGCGATCGAAAACATTGAAAATTCCGTGCTGGACGAGTTGGTGGTGACTAACACCATCCCGCTGTCCGCTGCAGCACAAGCCTGTGCGCGTATCCGCCAACTGGATATCGCACCGGTAGTTGCCGAGGCGGTCCGCCGCATCAGCAATGAAGAATCGATCAGCGCGATGTTCCGCTAAGGGCCCTGCCCTTCTCGAAATGTCTCGTTGACGAAAAGCGCCCCGCCCCGGCATTCCTGTCGGGGCGGGGCTTTTTTGCCCATATCGCCTTTAGCGCTGGTCGCAAACGCTGGGGCGAGTGTGGTTATTTTGGAGATACAACATGAACGATTTTACTCTGAATGCTGAAGTGCGTTCCGACCTGGGGAAAGGTGCGAGCCGCCGCCTGCGTCGTCTCGCAAGCCTGGTTCCAGCTGTAGTTTACGGTGGCGAAAAAGCCCCTGAATCCATCAGCATGCTGGCCAAAGAAGTTGCCAAACTGCTCGAAAACGAAGCGGCTTACAGCCACATCATCGAGCTGAACGTTGGCGGCACCAAGCAAAACGTAATCATCAAGGCTCTGCAGCGTCACCCGGCCAAAGGCCACGTGATGCACGCTGACTTCGTACGCGTTGTAGCTGGCCAGAAACTGACCGCTATCGTGCCTGTACACTTCGTTGGCGAAGAAGCTCCGATCAAGAAAGGCGGCGAAGTTTCGCACGTTGTTGCCGAGATCGAAGTGACCTGCCTGCCAAAAGACCTGCCTGAATTCATCGAAGTCGACCTGGCTAACGCCGAAATCGGCTCGATCATTCACCTGTCTGACCTCAAAGCCCCTAAAGGCGTTGAGTTCGTTGCTCTGGCACACGGTGATGACAAGGCTGTTGCCAACGTTCACGCTCCACGTGTTGCTCCAGAAGCTACCGAAGGCGCTGCAGAGTAATTCACTCTGTGAAGCCGGAGTGATCAAGTAACATCGCGGACTGGAACGTAGCGAGAAAGCGGGCGAGAACGCGGAGTTTACATCATGGTAAATGAGCATTTTTCGTCCACTTTCGCCGCTCTCCCTGATTGCGGCGATGTTATCCAACACTCCAAGGAAGGGCCCCTATCGTGACTGCCATCAAACTGATCGTTGGCCTGGGAAATCCAGGTGCTGAATACGAACAGACCCGGCATAACGCAGGGGCCCTTTTTGTTGAGCGCATCGCGAACGCACAAGGCGTCAATCTTGTGGCCGATCGCAAATATTTCGGCCTGACCGGGCGCTATTCGCATCAGGGTCAGGATGTTCGTCTGCTGATTCCCACCACGTACATGAACCGCAGCGGCCAGGCTGTAGCGGCTCTCGCTGGTTTCTTCCGCATCAAGCCTGAAGAAATCCTCGTGGCGCACGACGAACTCGATCTGCCTCCGGGCGTTGCCAAGCTCAAACAGGGCGGCGGCCATGGCGGTCACAACGGGTTGCGCGACATCATTGCGCAACTGGGCAATCAGAATACTTTCTACCGTCTGCGGCTTGGCATCGGCCACCCGGGCGTCGCCAGTATGGTTTCAAATTTCGTCCTGGGTCGTGCGCCACGCGCCGAACAGGAAAAACTCGATGCCAGCATCGACTTTGCCCTCGGCGTGCTGCCGGATATCCTCGCCGGTGAATGGAACCGCGCGATGAAAAACCTGCACAGCCAGAAGGCCTGACTCTTATCCGAGGGGAAACACCATGGGATTCAATTGCGGCATCGTCGGCCTGCCTAACGTCGGCAAGTCCACCCTGTTCAACGCCCTGACCAAATCCGGGATCGCGGCCGAGAACTTCCCCTTCTGCACCATCGAACCCAACAGCGGTATCGTGCCGATGCCGGATCCGCGCCTGGAAGCCCTGGCCGCCATCGTCAATCCGAAGCGCATCCTGCCGACCACCATGGAATTCGTCGACATCGCGGGCCTGGTTGCCGGCGCGTCGAAAGGTGAAGGCCTGGGCAACAAGTTCCTGGCCAACATCCGTGAAACCGATGCCATCGCCCACGTGGTCCGCTGCTTCGAAGACGAGAACGTGATTCACGTCTCCAACAGCGTCGACCCGAAACGCGACATCGAAATCATCGACCTGGAACTGATCTTCGCCGACCTCGACAGCTGCGAGAAGCAACTGCAGAAAGTCGCGCGTAACGCCAAGGGTGGTGACAAGGACGCCGTGGTTCAGAAAGGCCTGCTGGAGCAATTGATCGCTCACTTCACCCTCGGCAAGCCTGCGCGCAGCCTGATGAAAACCATGAGCACCGACGAAAAAGCGGTGATCAAGGGCTTCCACCTGCTGACCACCAAACCGGTCATGTACATCGCCAACGTTGCTGAAGACGGTTTCGAAAACAACCCGCACCTGGACGTGGTCAAGGCCATCGCCGAAGAAGAAGGCGCCATGGTTGTTCCGGTCTGCAACAAGATCGAAGCGGAAATTGCCGAGCTTGATGACGGCGAAGAGAAAGACATGTTTCTCGAAGCCCTGGGCCTCGAAGAGCCAGGCCTGAACCGTGTGATCCGCGCCGGCTACGAAATGCTGCACCTGCAGACCTACTTCACCGCTGGTGTCGAAGAAGTCCGCGCCTGGACCGTCCGCGTCGGCGCCACCGCACCACAAGCCGCTGGCGTGATCCACACCGACTTCGAAAAAGGCTTCATCCGCGCCGAAGTGATCGCCTACAACGACTTCATCCAGTACAAGGGCGAAGCCGGTACCAAGGAAGCCGGTAAATGGCGTCTGGAAGGCAAGGACTACATCGTCAAAGACGGCGACGTGATGCACTTCCGCTTCAACGTGTAAGCGACACGCCAAACAAAAAGCCGCGTTTGATACGCGGTTTTTTTTGCCTGAAATTCCTGTAGGGGCCGGCTTGCTGGCGAAAAACGATAACGCGGTGTATCAGACAGACCGCAGCGCCTTTATCGCCAGCAAGCCGGCTCCTACAAGGTGGGTCAGGCCTTTTTGGTCCGTGGCAGGAAGATCGCCAACACACCCAACAACGGCAGGAACGAACACAGGAAATACACGTACTCAATCCCGTGAATATCCGCCAGGTGCCCCAGCAACGCCGCGCCAATCCCGCCGAACCCGAACATCAAGCCGAAGAACACCCCGGCGATCATCCCCACATTGCCCGGCACCAACTCCTGCGCGTAGACCACGATGGCCGAGAATGCCGAGGCCAGGATGAAGCCGATGACAATGCTGAGAACAGTCGTCCAGAACAGGTCGACATGGGGCATCAGCAATGTGAACGGCGCAACGCCCAAGATCGAGAACCAGATCACCGCCTTACGGCCGATCTTGTCGCCAATCGGCCCACCGAAGAAGGTCCCCGCCGCTACCGCACCGAGAAACAGGAACAGGTGCAGCTGCGAACTGGCCACCGACAGGTCGAATTTCTCGATCAGGTAAAAGGTGAAGTAACTGGTGAGGCTGGACATGTAGAAATACTTGGAAAACACCAGCAACCCGAGCACCACCAGTGCGCTGGTCACTCGCCCCTTCGACAACCCATGAGTCGCCGCCTGACCTTGCTTGAGCTTGAACAGGTTCAGGTGATTGGCGTACCAGCGGCTGATCCGGTAGAGCACAAACAGCGCAAACACCGCGAACAAGCCGAACCACGCAACATGACCCTGACCGAAAGGAATGATGATCGCTGCAGCCAGCAACGGACCGAACGCCGACCCCGCATTTCCACCGACCTGAAAGGTCGATTGCGCCAGCCCGAAGCGTCCACCCGAAGCCAGTCGCGCCACACGAGAAGCTTCCGGGTGAAAGGTCGAGGAGCCAATACCGATCAAGCCCGCCGCCAGCAGGATCAGAGGAAAAGTGCCGACCACCGACATCATCAAAATCCCGATCAAGGTGCAGACCGTTCCGGCCGGTAGTAGCCATGGCTTGGGATGACGGTCAGTGTGATAACCAACCCATGGCTGCAACAGCGAAGCCGTCAACTGAAAGGTCAAGGTGATAAGGCCGACCTGGGTGAAGGTCAGGCCGTAGTTGGCCTTGAGCATTGGATAGATCGACGGCAGCACCGACTGAATCAGGTCGTTGATCAGATGCGCCAGTGCCACCGCGCCGATAATGCGCATGACCAGTGGACTGCTTTGCGAAGCTGCGGGCGCCGCCGTGGTGGCGGGCTGGGCGTTGGTGATAGCCATGAGAATTTCCAGACAACAGGTAGGTGCACGCGGGCAGGTGCGTCAATGTGCCATTTTTCGGTGCAACAGCGCCATCCCCTTAGCCTGCTAACGACTTCGAAATTCATCGCTTTTTCGGTGATAGCGCAAAGCCATGGTCTGAATCTTGCCTTGCTTATCCGCTTCAACGCGCCCCCCTTACAAAGGGGACCGAGAATGGGAAGTTTCACCACAGAGCCGGCCTACAGAGCGGGCAAAGGTGAACTTTCGAGGCCTTTTAGAAGGGCACAGGTCGGGGTCGCAATGGCCTTGATGCACGCCAATGGTGCGTGGTGTCCAAAGGAGTCATGGGGCATGCAGGCTTTTTTATCACCGGGGATCGCGCTGCTGGGGCGTTTTGGTTTCGCACGCAAGTTTCAGTTGTTGTTTCTGCTGTTTATCCTGCCACTGGCCGGCAGCCTGTGGATGATCGGTCAGGACTACCGCGACAAACTCAACCTTATTTCCGGCGAGCGTGCCGGGGTACGTCAACTGCTCGCCCTCGATGCGCTCGACAACCTGCTCGCTGCCCAGCGTGACCGTGCAGCGCGTTGGCGCGCAACCGAAACCAATCGCCAGCCGACGCCAGCCACACTCACCGCCATGTCCGCGTTTGATGCGGTTCAGCCTGCGATCGCCCAAGCCACCTCGGACCTCGGCAACGCGCTGAAAACCGAAGGCGCCGGGGGCGAAACCCTGGCTCGTTATCAAACGCTGCAAAGCGCTCTCAATGGCCTGGACTCGAAAAGCCTGAGCAGCGTCGGTTGGTGGCCGGACGGTTACGATCGCTTCACCAATGCCTTGAGCGCCCTGCAAGCCTTGCGCGAACAGATCGCCATGGACAATCGCCTGACGTTGGCACCGTGGCTCGAAACCTACTTGCTGACGCAGATTTCCACGCAGCACGCACCAGACCTGATCGAGCGGGTCGGTCGTCTGGCCAGCGTCGGGCAGGCGTCGGTGGTGTCCGGGCAATTCACCCTGCAAAGTCGCCTGCAATTGCGCGACTTACGCAGCCGTATCGGCGATGCCCGTGAACAGCTGGTCAAAACCGCAGGCCTGCTCGAAGCGCGATTGCCCAGCGCCTTGCAAACCTGGGCCGGGCAATACCACGACAGCCTCACGCACCTCGATGCCGGCCTGAAAGTCCTGGATGACGGTGTATTCGGCGGCAGCATCAATCTCAAGCCAGAGGACTTCGAGCGCAGCCTGGACGCCCTGCTCGCTGACCTCGCCTCGCTGCGCCAGCAATCATTGGTGTCACTGGATCTACGTCTGGATTACTACCACGATTCGGCGATTCGCCAGTTCATCGTCGTGGCGGCCATTTTTAGCGGCCTGTTGCTGGCCGCGCTGTACCTGTTCATCTGTTTGCAGGCCTCCATCCGCCGCAGCGCCAGCGGCATCACTCTGCTGGCCGAAGCGTTGCGCGACGGCAATCTGAGCCTGCAAGTGCCGGTTCAGGGCCGGGACGAACTGGCGGCCATCAGCACTGCTCTCAACGTCGCGGTGGTGCAGTTGCGCACCAGTTTGCTGGGGGTCGATCACGAGACCCTGCAACTGAGCGATGCGGTGCAAACCCTCAATCATCATTCCAGCGGTGCCTTGGGCGAAGTCGAAGCCCAGCAACTGCAGATCAGCCAGATCGCTGCTGCAGCGACGCAATTGGCCGCGACCTCCCAAGGGGTGGCCAAGAGCTGCGAACAGGCTTCAGGCAGCGCTCAGCACACCCAGCGCATCGCCGCCGACAGCAGCCGCGACAGTCAGCGCACGACGGCGAGCATTCAGCAGCTCAATCAGCGCTTGAATGACACGGCAGCGGCGCTCGGGCGGGTCAGTGAACAAGGGCAACAGATTCAACTGGTGGTCGATACCATTCGCGGAGTCGCCGAGCAGACCAACCTGTTGGCACTCAATGCCGCCATCGAGGCCGCTCGCGCTGGGGAGCAGGGTCGCGGATTTGCCGTGGTGGCCGATGAAGTGCGCAGCCTGTCGCAACGCACCCAGTCCTCGACCGCACAAATCGCCGGCACGGTGGATAGCCTGCGCAGCACCGTGAACGAAGCTGTCAGCCTGATGGAAGCCGCTTGCGGCCAGGCACAATCAGACGCACATGCCGTCACTGGCCTGGGCGAACGACTGGGAGAGATTGCCAGTGCGGTACAAGGCGTCACCGACACCCTGGCGCAGATCGCCACGGCGGTGGACGAGCAAGCGAGCACCGCCGACGAAGTCAGCGGCAACATCCAGCAAGTCGATCAGGCGGCTGTCCGCTTGCTCGAAGGCGCGCGGGCAGTGAACCTGGCGGCAGACACCTTGAGCCAGGGAAGCAAGGCCTTGAGTGCCAATACCGGCCGCTTTCAGCTCAATTGACGCCCTCCTCCGACCCGTTTTTTCGGGTTCGGAGGATAAGCGGTTGAAAGTGTAGAGAAATATTTTAGATTTACGCTTGACGCATCTGCATTACCGGTGAATAATGCGCGCCACTTGGCTACATAGCTCAGTTGGTTAGAGCATAGCATTCATAATGCTGGGGTCCGGGGTTCAAGTCCCTGTGTAGCCACCAAGTACCGATTTACAGATGTCTCAGGATGTCTATAAATCAAAACAAGAAGCCCGCCTCGTGCGGGCTTTCTTGTTTCTGGCTGTTCCTCCTTGTATCCCCCTATACCTTCCCTCCTTGTATCCCTCTGTGTATCCTCGACAAATAATTGAACCGAAGGGATACAGGTCAAATGAAGCGTTCAGAGATAAAGCGCCGCCCCCTCTCCGACACCGCGCTGGCCGGGCTAGAGCCTGACGCCAAGGAGTACCGCGAGCTCGATGGGAACAGTCTTTATTTCCGCGTGAAAACTGACGGTCAGAAGTCCTGGCAGCTCCGATACAAGAAGCCCGACGGGAAATGGTCATGGCTAGGGCTGGGCGGTTATCCCGATGTGAGCGGGTCGGTGGCCAGGCAGAAAGCTGCCGAGCTGCGCGCCGACGCTGCTGATGGAAAGAACCCGATCGTCACAAAGCAGGCTCGCAAGAAAGCGGAAAGGAACATTGCCGCCGAAACATTCGAGCCGCTGGCAAGGGAGTGGTACACCTCACGACTCACCAACTGGGACGCAGGCACGTCGAAGCGAATCATGGGCGCCTTCGAGCGGCATGTTTTTCCCGTGTTCGGTAAGCGTCCCTATGCAGACATCACCCCGCTCGAATGGATGGAGTTTCTTCGGGGCATGGAGCAGCAGGGAATCCTCGAGCAGATGAGCCGGGTTCGCTCGTATTGCAGAGACGTCTACGACTTGGCCAGGGTGACCGGCCGCGCAACTCATAACCCGCTTGAAGGCCTTCAGAAATACCTCCAGTCAGGCAAGGCAGAGAACTACGCCAACGTGTCGCCGGACGAACTACCGGGCCTGATCCGCGCCATAGCAGCCTACCCTCATGCCCACGACGTGCGTCTCGGCCTGCGACTGCTGAGCCTCTTCGCCGTGCGCCCCAGCGAGTTGCGTGAGGCACGGTGGTCAGAGTTCGACTTTGCCAAGAAGATTTGGACAATTCCCGTCGAGCGTAAAGGCCGCAAGAAAGGGCTGGAGCATCTGGTTCCACTTTCATCTCAGGCGATCGAGGCGCTTGAAGAGTTGCGCCAATACACCGGCAGCTATCCCCTTCTCTTCCCAGGTCGCAGCGATCACACCAAACCGCGGAGCGACACAGTGTTCCTGATGGCACTGCGTCGGATGGGATATGAAGGCCGGCAAACAGGCCACGGCTTCCGCCATATCGCGTCAACGGTGCTCAACGAAAACGGATTCGACGAGAACCATGTCGAGGCCCAGCTTTCGCACAAGAAGCCTGGCGTCGCTGGCGTCTACAACAAAGCCCAATACCTACCGCAGCGCACGACGATGATGCAATGGTATGCCGACCATCTGGACACCTTGGCCAAGGGCAATGTCGTGTCGATCAAGCGGGCCTGATGCGGGCCTTCCAATGTTCGCATAGACAGATATAGACTGATGCCATCACTGTTCGAATAGCCAGTATTCGCACGGATAACAGTTTTGGCTGACCTAGCTCGACGGAGCGAAAAGCGGACTTCCCAGCCGCCTGGCCAGCCGATCTATTCAGTACGGGAACGCCTTGGGAGGCGTGAGATGGAAAAACTTTATAAATTCAAAGAGTTCATTACAGGCAAAGATGCAAATAGCTGGCTCCAAAAATTGACCTCTACCCCTATAAGCGGAATGGACTTTGCCCAACTTTGGTATGACGGGCACATTGATGTTTATCTAAGTTGCTTAGGTGCAAAGGGGTACCTGAACACTCCTGGTGAGGCGACCGAAACCACAGAGGTTATAGGGGGGGGTGTAGCTCGGGTAGATGAAGGGTGGCGATTTACACAATTTGAGGGAGTCTGGGTTGTTGGGACACTACGCGATAGAGGTGAAGAGGAGGTGCTTTGGTTTGCAACTATAAATCCAGAGATGCGAACCCCGCTGTTCAAGCCTTCTGATATCCAGGCCTTTGCTGACGTCATGAATGGAACTGCAAACCAAGCTACGGAGCTGGAGCGTTTACGCGAAGATCTTGAACGAGAGCGAGCGAGCAACGCCGAACTGCAGCGCCAATTAAAAATTACCGAGGGTGTATGCGAGGTTGCAGAACGAGAGGCGGACGAACTGCGATCTCAGTGGCAAACATCTGAAATGGTCGATCATCTGGCCCGTGAGGAGCTGAAGGAGAAGCATCAGGCTGAACTGGCAAAACTACGAGCGGAAGAAGACAAGCCTTTTGATAAGCGCTCTCGGAGAACAATAGAGAAATTGATCTATGTGCTTGCTATGGAGGGGAAGTACAGCCTCGAAAAGCCCTACTCCGATGCAGAGGACATTCAAAAGGCAGCATCCGCTATCGGTGTAATGTCGCCTGGCACCACGGACACCATCGTTAAATATTTGGAGGCCGCAGCAGCAAGAATCGCGCAAGATCGTAAGGATGCCTCAGCCTAAAACTCGACCCTATTAGGGTTGTCTGAAACCCTATTAGGGCACGCATGAGCGCCCACTCGGCATTCTGTTTTCCGTCTAAACCAATAACGGGAAACAGAATATGCAAACCACCGAAGTCGCTCCCCTCACATCGATCGCGACTATCCGTCAGTTCGACCCAGCCAATACCCTCATCCGTATGCCAGACGTCGAGGCCATCACCGGGCTTGCTCGTCCCACCGTCTACAAGCGCCTCAAAGACGACCCGTCATTCCCTCGCCCAGTGCCGCTGAGTAACAGCAAATCACGCGGATCACCTGTTGGATTCGTGTTGGCGGAGGTTCAGGCCTGGGTTCGCCAACGCATCGCACTTCGTGGGGAGGCTGCGTAAATGACAGACAAAAAAATGGCCGACCAACAGGCCAGCCACGAAAATACTCACGTAGAGAATACCAGCGGAAACGCACAACGTGTTCGCCTTTTGGCGCGCCTGAAAGTCGGGCCGATTGACACCTTCACCGCCATTCGCGAGCTGAACATCGTTCGACCTGGTGCTCGTATCAACGAGCTACGCGCCATGGGCCACAAGATCCTCACACACCGCCTGACCTTGACCGATGACCAAGGCCGTAGTCACGGTCGCGTGGCGCTGTACTACCTCAGCACCAATCCGCCTGCCGGGGTGACCGTATGAGCGCCCGCATTATTCCCTTCGCCTACGAAGGCCAGGCTGTGCGCTTCAATGCAGACGGCTGGATCAACGCCACTGAAGCTGCCGCGCGCTTTGCCAAGCTCCCACACGAATGGCTGCGCCTTCCCGAAACTGCTGCCTACCTGGAGGCCTTGGCTAAATGCGGGAAGATCCCGCAATTAGTCCGCACTCAGCGCGGACGCAACGGCGGCACCTGGCTCCATCCCAAGCTGGCAGTAGCCTTTGCCCGGTGGCTTTCTGTCGACTTCGCCGTCTGGTGCGACGAGCAGGTAGACGCACTGCTGCGCGGCGAATCCAAGCCGTGGGCCAGTGCTCGCCGCGAGGCTGCGATCGGGCACAAAGCCGTCTGTGACGCCATCGCTTTCAACTGCGAAGCCCAAGGCAAGACGCCACAGCGTCACCACTTCATTAACGAGGCGAGGCTTATCAACGAGGTCATCACGGGGGCTTTCACTGGCCGCAACCGTGACCTGCTGAGCGCAGGGGAGCTGGATTTAGTCACGATGGTAGAGATCCGCGACGTAATGCTCATGGGACAGGGCCTGAGTTTTGCCGGACGCAAAGTGGCATTGCTTCAATACGTTCGCGTCCTGCAGGGCAAGAGCCAACGGAGGATTGCCGCATGACGACTATGCTCATGTCCAGCGATAGTCGGCCAAAAACTCCGCTTGCTCAGATTGGGCGTCGGCGTTATGGTTCAAGGGTCATGGTAAATCCCGTGACCGACCTTGGCCGGTCGAGTATCGTTAGGCGCACAAGCGCCCACCATCCGATTGCTGGCGCTTTTTTTGCGTCCGCACAATCGTTTTATGGCGGCTGTGCGTGGGACACCTTCGGGTGTGCCGGGTGCCTAACGTCCCGGTCGGCCAACCCGCGTACAGCTGCCACCCATCCTCGCTTGGCCGCGAAAAGTGGCAGCTCCTCAACGTTAGGAGCTACTCCCATGAAACACGCCATCATTCCGTCCGCAATTCGCGCTTTTGCTCACCGCCGTTTGGCCCTGAGCGCCCTCCGCACCGACTCATCCCTAATTGTCCGTCTTGCCCGCTACAACGCTCACATGGCAATCGTCCGTACCCTGGAAAGTGTCGGGGGTGATGTATGAATCTGCAGACCCATTCCACCCTCGATAACAGCTCGCTGGACGACCTGCGTGACGTTCACGGCATCCTCGTAATGCTCTCCGTTGCGCTCGCCGTCATTGCATCGCCGGCCACCCCTGTTATCTGCTCTCGTGTGCTCGCTGTTGTTGCTCAGCACTCCGCGACAGCCTGGGCATTGGTGCTAGATGACGCTATTGAGTCGATGGGAGGTGACCAATGAGCCGTGCAAATAAGCTCCCCACTAAACTTACCGAGCGAGCCCAGCGCTACCAGGCCATCAGCTCCGCCTCCTCTCACGCCAATGTCAGGCTTACCGGAGCACTCTGCCCATTGCTGCTATCAGCAACGCATCGCTCGCAATCTAATAATTGTCGGAGGTGTGAAATGAACATGGCTCTGAATTGCAATTCCGCTGAAAACCACTCGCGCAAATTCCAACCTGGTGTACACAAACAGGATTTGGAAAGCTCGACTGAAGAAGTCGACATCTCCCGCCAGTCCTACTTCAGCATCTGCGCACCACTGCCAGACATGCCTACTGGGAATCGTTTTCCTTACGGTGTCTGTGGCCCATTCCTAGACGAAGATGAAGCTTTCGATGCACTGCAAGCGCTCCGGGCAAAAATGCCAAAACGGAAGCTTGCTGTCATGTACGGCCAGAACTTCTTTGAAACGCCGTACACGGGTTTAGAAAGCGATCAAGAACTAGCTAGAGCCAAGCTCGTAGCGCTGCTGACAGCGGAGTAAACGATGGAAAACCTTCAACAACGCTCTTCAGCGTTGACGGGATCGGCTTGCCCTAAGAAAGCCACTGAGTTGTTTTACGTGACTCACCCAAAGGTGCCCAAGGCGTTGCTGGGCCCATTCTTAACCGAGGCCGACGCCGAGTGTGGCCGCGTAGTTATGCGTAGTGATGAGGCCCAGGTGACCGCGTGCTTAGTGGAATCAATCGACGAAATTACCCGCTGGCACGCGCTGAATAATGGGCAGGTTTGTCGGGCCTTTGCTGGCGCTAAACGCGCGGGAGAGGCCTGATGAAAGACGTTACGATCATGTTCCATGAAGCCCTCCAGGCTAGCTATGGGCCGCTCGACTGGATGCCAGTGCCGGATGGCGCAATTCATCGTTTCCGCGCGCCAGGCGACAAACCAAACAGCCTCAATGGTTGGTACGTTCTTTTTCTGGATGGCATCGCATCCGGGGCCTATGGGAGTTGGAAAGACGGCAGCTCCCACACGTGGAGCAGTCGAGAGCCAAAAGACGCACATGAAGCCGCGCGAGTGCGCGAACGAATCGAGCAAGCGCGCCGCCAGCGCGAGGCCGAACAGAATCAGCGCCAACAGCAGACCGCCGAGTGGGCCCAACGCTGGTGGGGGGATGCTCGCCGCGCCGACCCTGAACACGCCTATTTGATCGCCAAGAGCGTTCGCTCCCACGCTCTACGCCAGCGCAGCGACGAACTGCTGGTGCCGCTGTACTCCGGCGGCGTGCTGGTCAACCTTCAGCGGATCGCCTTGGACGGCAGCAAGCGCTTTCTGTATGGGGGCCGAATCAAGGGCGCCTATTCGCCGCTGGGGCGTATGACGCCGGGCAAACCGCTTTGCATCTGCGAGGGCTGGGCCACCGGCGCAACGCTGCACGAAAGCGGCTACACGGTTGCCTGCGCCATGAATGCCGGAAACCTAAAGCCGGTGGCGCTGGCGCTACGGGCTGAATACCCCGAAACGGAAATCATCATCGCATCAGATGACGACCGCCAGACGGAAGGCAATCCCGGACGCACCGCCGCCAATGCCGCCGCTGCCGCTTGTGGTGGGCTGGTGACGTTTCCCGAGTGGCCCGCCGACGCCCCGCTGACCCTCACCGACTTTAACGACCTTGCAGCTTGGAGCCGCCACCATGCGCACGCCTGAAAACAACGTAATCAACCTGCGCCCAGAGGCGCCTACGGTCGAGCCTGAGCGCCCGTGCTGGGGTGTTTACGATCACTGGGTGACGAATGAGAAAGGCCGCAGGCTGCGCCCCGGCGTGTACTGGCATGGCTTTAAACGCTCCGCCACCGACGATGACAGCGACGACGACAAGACAGAACGCCCTATCTCTGACGAGTGGATTGCCACCCCCGTGACGGTCGTCGCTCGCACCACCAATAGCGATGACGGCAGCGAGGGGCGTTTCCTGCGCCTGATCACCGAGAGCGGCACCAAGGAGTGGATCATTCCCATGGAGGTGTTCGGCGGTAGCGGCGAGGACGCCAGACGCCAGCTGTTCGGCATGGGCGTCATCATCGCCCTCAAGAAGCGGGGTCAGTTCATGGAGTACCTGTTGGAGCAGCGCCCCGCCGAAGTGTTCGCCACCACCTGCCGCCCGGGCTGGCATGAGTCGGGCGCCTTTGTACTGCCAGGCCGCACCATTGGCAGCGATAAGGTGCGTTATCAGGCCAGCGGTAAAGGTCAGAACCTGTTCAGCCAGCGCGGTGATCTGGAGGGCTGGAAAACCGAAGTAGCCGCCAAGTGCGAGGGCAATCCGGTACTGACCCTAGCCATCGGATGCGCACTGGCTGGCCCGCTACTGAGTTTGGTGGGCGTGCTAGGTGGCGGTGTTCATCTGGTGGGAGACAGCTCGAGCGGCAAGTCGCTGGCGCAACTGATTGGCTCGTCGGTATGGGGCGATCCGGGCGTATTCGCCGCCAGCTGGGACATGACCAAGGGGGGGCTTGAGATCGAGGCGTCGAGCCGCAACGACACCATTCTGCCGCTGGACGAGATCAAGCGCGCCGACCCCAAGCGCGTGCAGGAAATGGCCTACTCCCTCGCCAACGGCCAGGGCAAAGGCACCATGACCCGTGAGCGTGAAGGTCGGGCCAAGCTGAGCTGGCGCCTGCTGACGCTATCCAGCGGTGAGCGCTCCCTCTCCGAGCACGCCGCCATTTCCGGGAATGCTGCCCACGCTGGCGCCGAGTTGCGCATGGTGGACGTGAACGCAGGTAATCGCACCCACCGCGCCTTCGATGAATTGCACGGCCTAGCGGGCGCAGACTTCCACCGACTGCTGACCGTTGCTGTCGGCGCCCACCATGGGCACATCGGGCCAGCCTTAGTGGAAAAGCTGCTCGCCCGTGACGATCGCCCCGGCCTGCTGGAAGATTTCGCCGGTATCCGCGCCAGCTTCACTGAGGACAACGCTCAAGCCGGACGTGTAGCCGATCGCTTCGCAGTTATTGCCTTGGCGGGGGAAATGGCCATTGCCTTCGGCCTGCTGCCCTGGACGCCGGGTAGCGCCCTCACTGACTGCCAGTTGCTCTATGGCGAGTGGTTAAGCCGGGTTGGCAGTGGTAATGCCGAAGACCGTCAAATCCTGTCCAGCATCCTGGACTTTATCGACAAGCACGGCAGTAGCAGGTTCTCCGATGTGGACGATCAGACGCCCGACACCAAGGTATTCAACCGGGCTGGGTACTGGGCGCTAGCAGCAGGAAAACGGCTCTACTTGTTCAACAAGTCTGCACTGATCGAGGCCGCGCACGGGCACGGCCTGACTCGCATTATTAAAGCGCTTGAGGGCGCGAATGCTCTCGCAGACCGCAACAACGAACGCAAAACCAAAAACTACCGGCTCCCCGGTGGCGGACAGGCTCGACTTTATGTGGTCGATCCAGATGCCTTAGACACCGAGGCGCAAAACGCATGATCACCATCAAAGCGCCGCTTATCGAGTTTGCCCAAGTTCACAGGAACTTAGAATCACTGGCAACGCTGGCAACACCGGCAACAGCCTTGTGGGACGTGGCTTTCAGCCGTTGCCACCCTATAAAAAAAGTGGCAACAACTGGCAACACACACATCAGTTTCAATATAAGAGGCTGGCTAGAGGCTTCCATTTTGTTATCACCGTTGCCAGTAAAAAGGCGGTGGCAACAATTTGGAGGCGTCGGCAACGCCTGGAAGCCACGGTTTACGGGGTCGTTGCCACTGTTGCCGCTGTTGCCGCTGTTTTTGAAATCACAGGAACATTGGATCATGAGCAATTCGGGCGAGGTGGCGCAATGAGCCTCCTTTCCAGCCTGCTCGATAACATCCCGCCGAGCATCACTGCGGCCGCAAAACCGACCATGAAGAATCACCCCACAGATCATCCACGTCGTTTGGTGCTGGTCGAGCGTACTCCAGAAATACCGGCAACCACCTACACCAACGCCGCCTCAGCCACTCCAGAGTGGCGACAAGCCCGCGACCAATATCTCAGCCATATCATGATTTGTCGTTCCTGTTACGCGCCTGCAGCCCGGTACTGCCTGGATGGTGCCGACCTGCGCGCCAGTTACGACAGCACACCAATGAATTCGTCACAAAAACCGGACGGCTGACACGCCAAACTACTGGTTAAATATACAGATAAGGTCAATTCTGCTAATATTAGGTTATAACCTTGCATCGGAGAATGAGTATGAGCTCAAGCACCAAGACCCGAGGCCATCAAACCAAGCCAACCCGCGCAGAGATCAGCGCCGCATATGAGCGCCTGCGCATTGCGGCGAACTCGGGAAGCGTACAAGCGAACGCCGCACTGATCGCCCTAGCGGAACGCCGTCCTCTCCTTCCTATGGAGGTTTTGGTCGCATGAACTTTTCTCTACTTACCCACGGCCCTCAAGCCTCCCCTCTTCCGCGCCGCCAGCAAATGACGGCCCAGCATCGCACCGCGTGGAGCTGATATGGACGGACTACTCGATTTTGCAAAATCC
This sequence comes from Pseudomonas fluorescens, assembly GCF_000802965.1. GTDB lineage: Bacteria > Pseudomonadota > Gammaproteobacteria > Pseudomonadales > Pseudomonadaceae > Aquipseudomonas > Aquipseudomonas fluorescens_A. The sequence goes on from NZ_JSAK01000021.1 coordinate 113,153, forward strand.
CCGGAAGGCCAAGGCCTGTTGGCGGCTGCTTTTGGTGGGCTGGCCGGCGCGCGCCGCGGCGCCCCAATAAACACACTCGGCGTTGCTGGTCTGGCGGGTATCGGCGGTTACAGCAATGCGTTGCAGCGACAATCCACAGATCAGTATCGAGGCATGCAGGCGCAGCAGATCCAGGCCAATCTGAAGAAACAAAACATGGCAATGGACATGGCTCAGCGCATGTTCGGCGGCCAGTCGGCACCAGGAGCGCCGCAAGATGGCGCCATGCCGCCAGACAGCATGGCATCGTCCGGCGCCGCGCCAAGTTCAATGCCGCAGTCCCAGGGTCGTCAACCTCAAGGCGCTTTCCCGCTCGGCCTGAACGACGTCGCGGCTTACAACATGCTCGACTTGCCGAACGGCTCGACGATCCTCGATCTGTACAAGCAGGCGAACAACCCGCAAGAGCGCAAGAGCGGCAACTACTACGTTGATCCGCGCTCTGGTCAGCAGACCTACATGCCGAAGATGGCCGAAGGCGTGATGATGAACGAGCAGGGCCAGGCTATGCCGGTACCGGGTGCCGCGCAGGCCAATGCCGGCTACAAAGGCGCTGAAGCTGGCTCCGTGGCTGCTTCGCAGTTCCCATGGGCTGTGGCTCAGAAAGCTGCCGAGCAGCGCGGCGCCGCAGGTTATGACCCAATGAAGGTGGTCGGCCAAGACGGAAACGAGTACTTCGTGCCGCGCCTCAATGTTGCCGCCGGCGCAGGTGGCGCTGCGCCTGGGCAGGGCGGCGGGTTCATGGCCGGCCGCAATCCAGTGTCACAGGATGCCACCAAAGGGCTGAACAACGACTTCATTTCCAACTCATACCGGCCTGCTCTTGATTCCGGGAAAGCTGCTCAGGATATGAACGGAAATATCAGCGCCATGAGGGCTATTCCGATTGAAACCGGCTGGGGGTCTGACGCGAAAGCAGCGGCCGCTAACGTGCTGACTAGCCTTGGGATTGCGCCAAAAAATGCTGAGCTGTTTGGTGCAAACGCTCAAAAATATAGATCAGTTGCGATGTCACAGATCAACAAGCAGTTGCAGGACAACAAGGGCACTCAAACAGAAGGGGACGCGGCGCGCGCACTGCAAACATTCGCATCCATTGAAAAAACGCCCATGGCCAATGCATACATCCTCGATTTGGCGCAGGCGAAGAACAACTCTGCAATCAGAAAAGCCGATTACTACGAGAAGGCCATCAAGATCGCTCAGGAACGGGGAATCCCCCTGTCCGAAGTCGATGCCCAGTACCGCAAGGTTCAGCAGTCAATCTGGGCTGATCCGGTCATGTCCAGTTGGTTGCCACAAGGTAAGCAGTAATGGCCCTCTTCGCGCAGCTTGAGCAGAAAAATGGTCTGCCGCCCGGCTTACTTGATGCCGTGTGGTCTGCGGAATCCAGCCGCGGCGAGAACATGCAATCGCCAAAAGGCGCACAAGGTCATTTCCAGTTCATGCCCGCAACGGCGCAGCAATACGGCCTCGACGACCCGAACAACTTGCAACAGTCCGCCGGGGCTGCCGCCAAGATGCTCTCCGACATGATGCGGCAGACCGGCAGTGTTCCAGGGGCCTTGGCTGCCTATAACTGGGGCATTGGCAACCTGCAGCGCAAGGGCATGCAGGCGGCCCCCGCAGAGACGCGCAACTACATTCAGAAGGTGACCACCAATATGTCTCAGCAAAACGACCCATTTGCCGAATTGAATCAAGCATTCAGCCAGGCTGCGCCGGCTCAGCAGGCGGAAGACCCTTTCGCTGCGCTGAATAATGAATTCTCTGCGCCTGCCCCGCAGCAAGCCGCGCCTGCAGCGAATGCGCCGCAGCCAAATCAGCCTGTCCAGACCGCGCCCCCCGAACAGGCCATGTTGCCAGGGCAATCAGGGGGTGTTCAGCCTCCGCCGCATCAAGCAGGCCGGTTCGGTGGGACGCTGCCGCGCCTACCAGACAATGCTGGGAAAGAACTGATGGCTGACGCAGGCAACCTGTTGGCTGGTGGCGTGCGCGGTGCTGGGTCAATTGGCGCAACGCTCGTGGCGCCTTACGACATCGTGCAGGATGCCATCGCAGGGAAAGGCCTGTCGCTCGAATCGAACCGTCAGCGCCGGGCCGACATGGACTGGGCGTTACAAGACATGGGCGCCAACCCTGATTCCATGGCGTACAAGGGTGGCAAGCTCGGCGCGGAAATCGCCGGTACGGCCGGTATGGGGGGCGCTCTGGCCAACACGGTGCGTGTTCTACCGGGCGCTGCCAAAATCGAACCATTGCTGGAATCGGTCGCGTCTGGTGGCTTCCGCGCTGGTGGACTTACTGGTGCGAAGGCTCTGCCTGTACGGGCAGTAGGCGGCGCGATCACTGGCGGTGCTTCGGCTGGGCTGGTTGATCCTGAAACCGCTGGCACCGGCGCTCTGATCGGCGGGGCATTCCCAGCAGCCACCAGCATGATTGGTGGACTGAGTCGGCTTGCTGGCAATGGGGCCAAGAGCCTTGTTGAGCCACTATACGAAGCTGGTCGTAACCGTATTGTAGGGAGGTCGCTTAAGGAGTTTTCCGGTGGCTTGGCGGATGACGCAATAAACAACCTGCGCAACGCCAAATCTCTTGTGCCTGGGTCAATCCCTACCGTTGCTGAAGCGGCGGGGGTTCCAAGTCTTTCAGCGTTACAGCGTGCCAGTGTCAACGTGTCCCCTGAAGCCGCCAATGCGCTTGAGGCGCGCCTTGCCGGCAACAACCAGGCACGTGTCGATGCGCTACAGGAGCTGGCCGGCACATCTGGAGGCCGCGCGACAGCGGAAGCGGCCAGAGATGACGCGGCGGCGCTGGCTTACAGAACGGCCAGACAGAGTGATGAGATGAGCAGGCAGCTCGCAATAGAGCAGCAGCTTGCAAAAGATGCAAAAAATGTCGGCTTTGAATACCTCGGCAATGTCCCTAAGCGGACAGAGGCCCAGTCTGCCGCATTGGCGATTCGCCCATCTCAAACACTGATTGACCTAGCAAAACGGCCGGCCATGCAGGGCTACATTCAAGACGCGAAAAATCTTGCCGCCAACCACGGGTTCGCCATCGATAACCCGCTGACATCTATCGACGGACTTCATTACCTGAAACTGGCTATGGATGATGCCTTGAAGGGCACTCCAACTACAGCGCTCGGGCGCAACGCCAAAAGCGCTGTAGTTGGCATGAAGGAGATCCTGACAAAAGAGATGGATGCCATCTCCCCGGTGTACGGGTTGGCGCGTAGTGCCTACCAAGAGGCTTCCAAGCCGCTCAACCAAATGTCGATTGCTGACGAATTGCTGAAGTCAGTCAACCCTCTGACGGGCAAGATCAGGGCCAACCAATATGCCAGCAAGCTGTCGGACAAGACCGCGCAGACGGCCACTGGGTTTAATGGCGCGACTCTGGAGAACACCCTCACGCCGGAACAGCTCGGACTTATGAGCAACATCAAGGATGACCTAAGTCGGGCAGAATTTGGGGCGAATGCCGGAAGGCCAGTCGGCACCAATACCATCCAGAATCTGGCATATGGAAATATGCTTGACCAGTTCGGCGTACCAACGCTTTTAAAAAGAAGTGCGCCAGGCCAGGTCGTAGGCGGTCTTTTGGGCAAGGCAGGCGATATTGTCTACGGCAAGGCGAACAACGAAATAGGCGGGCTTCTCGCCCAGATAATGCTCGATCCGATGGAGGCTGCAAAACTCATGGCATACAAAAAACTGCCAAATACGAAGCTTATAGAGGCCACTCGAAAAGGGCTGCTTTCAACGTCCAGGGTCGCGCCGGTGCTTCTTACTCAGTAAACCCGAGCCAGAACCCGTAAATCGCGGCCCCTATAACGACGGCAACTCCTTTCCAGATCATGAAGTCGATCATCGTAAAATTCGAGAAATCCACCAAGACCTCCAAGCCCGCCGTGCGGGCTTTTAACTGAGATGACCAAGACGTCAATCCATGCCTCGATCACCACTGTTCACCGAGGCTTGCACCACCTACCCGACCGGTACCCAGCTCGTCATTGAGTCTAGTCGTTCCACGGCGTCGCATGAGAGGCGCGCCCCTTGAGCATTCCCGGTAACTGGGAACCAGTCGACACCAAACTTCCCAATTGATTTAGGTTCCCTGAATGGGCAGAGCCAAGGAAAAAAACGCGACAGAGGACTACCGTTCCCTCGGCATTCTGGCGCTACACCGTGCCGGGGTGCTGCGCGCTGGCCATGCCGGCGGCTGGGAGTGGAAGCGCCGTGGTGAAGTGGTCGGGACAATCGGCATCGAATCTGAAAGCCAGACCCGGCTGCGTCTTCGGTATCAAGTGACATCGAATGGAGAAGTCGAGTCGAAGGATTACCCCGTCTCGATCACCTGGACACCTTGTCACCTTGGCGGCAATCGTCCGTGGTTCCTGTGTCCCTGTTGTGGCCGGCGAGTCGCCAAGCTGTACCTGCGCCGCGTGTTCGCCTGCCGTCACTGTATGCGCCTCAACTACGCGAGCCAGCAAGCCAACAAGCGTGACCGTGCCGCCGAACATTCGGGGAAGCTGCGCGCTGCTCTGGGTTGCCCCGGAGGCTTCCTATCCATGTCTGCCGAGGCTATTCCGAAGCCAAAGGGCATGCACTGGCGGACATTCGATCGGAAGCTGAAACAGGTCAAGCGTGTAGACGCCCGAGCCTTGGCTGATGCTGGGGCTCTGCTCGTTAGCATCGAGCGGAGCTTGGGACAGGCCTACCGCGCCATCGCCCACTGCTGACTATCTCCGGCGCGAACCTGGCTGGTAGTTGCCAGTGCGGTTGCCACGGAAAGCGGCATGGATGGCTATCAGGCCGATGCTGGCGACCTGTAGCAGGTCAGCCTGATACAGAGGCTGTTACAGCAAAACGTGCTGTTTCACGCAGTGATTTCACGCACTTGGTACGCAGGTCGGTACGCAGAAAAAGTACGCACTCACCAGTGCATGGCCGCAGCAAGTTCGCACTGAGGTTCGCACTAATGGTTCGCAGTGCGGGCGCGAACCTGGCCGGTTACCACTCCGCTGGTTACCAGTTTGGTTACCATGGAAAGCGGCCATTTTCACTGGTAACCAAGATCAAGGTTTCCACTCTGGTTGCCACGGTATCGCAGTGGGTTGCGCTGGAAACATGATCATTCGCAGACCAAGCCATCAAGTCCTGAAGCTATGGAAAAATGGACAGGCCACCACGCGGAGGCCGCGTTTACCCCTCATAGCTTAAAGTTCTTCAGCGATTGCTTTATCGCTGCCTCCGCGACGGTTCTAGCTTGATCATCGATCTCTTTGCGTGAGATAGCCCTTCCACACTTTTCGCATTTAGCACCGACAAAATCGCCTAGAGAGCGAATAGGTTTCGAGCTTTCAAAATTCGTTGAACCACATCTGCATTTCACTTGAGGAGCTGAGCTCATACCGCATCCTTTTGCTTGAAAGTGATTATCCACGCGGCAACTGTAGTTCGGGTTCTGAGTTTAGTCGTTACCCCAATCCGAATTTGGCCCTCGCTGAGGAGGCGGTGCATGAACCATGGGCGCAAGCAGTTTGAGTGTCCAGTGCGGACAGGTTTATGTGTGTAGAAAACTACACTCTGTGTAGGAATCAACACGGAGTCGGCACGGTTGCCAACTACCGGTCTCAATCCCACCCACTCCCCCAAAATGAGAGGTGGTGTGAACGCCTCAGTGTGGCGTTATTGCCACGTCTGCCTCGGGCATTCGCCTAGTCCAGTCGGCGAGCTGATTGGCCAGCCGGTCGGCACGCTCCTTTTCCCGTCCTGCACTCAGAAGCGCTATCTCCAATGCCCGATCAACCTTGCCCAGACTCTCCGCTCGCTTTTCTAACCTGACCTCCAGATCCTCAAGCGCCCGGTGGGCCTCCCTATGTTCAACCCACTGCCGATCCAGAGCCGCCTGCCGCAAATGTAGCGCCTCAGTGGCTGAGCGCAGGAGCTTGTTCTGTATGGCCGAAGTCTTGGCCCTCAGCAGCAGCGCCTTGTAACTGGTCGTCTGTATCCCGACGACCGCAGCGGCCAGATCTGATCGTTCAATAAACGGCTCATCAACAGCGAGCGCCTGGTAATACTGGCTGACCTTCTGGTGGGTGGCTTTCGCTCCCTCGATGCCGCGCAGTAGCCCGAAAGGCTTCCCGCACCAATGATGAAAGTCGGACTGCATCTTGCGCAGCTTGGCGGCACCACCAAGGAAATCACGAGCAGACAGTCTCCCGTCCCGGGTCATCGGCACGGCGTACACGACAAGGTGGGGTGTTCTTTCATCTAGGTGAACCGTTGCACTGACAATGTTATCGCCTCCGTGCCGAGCCTTCAGCCAGGCTATGGCCCGGTCAAAGTAGCCGCCCGTGTCGGACATCGTCCCGCCGTGTCGGGCGAATGCCTCGGGGCTCGCGGTAATCAGATATTCAATGCAGAGCACGGCACCCTTGCGCCTGCGTTCCGGCAGCTTGGCCAAGACCGCATTGGCAAGACCGCCAGCAGTCGACGCGCCACCAACATGCACATTGGCTGCGCCATTGGAGTTCGGTGTGGGCATCTCTCGAAAGGTGTGTCGGCCAGATCCAATAATCCCAGCGACCGACTTCAGCTTTTTTGTTCTTAGTATCGTGTAAGGCATGGCAGCCTCCACCGTGCTGAGTGTTCTCATCTTCAGCGTGCGGGTGGAGCGAAGGCCGGCGCAACTCACCCCAAGCGCAGCTTGTGTACTCACTACACAAACTGCGTTTGTTGTTCGCTTCCTTCGGAAGAAAAGCAGCTCCGTAGCTCACTGCCTTGCGGCCCCTTTCGTGATCGTCGATCAATAACCCTGATCTAAACCCAGCCGGTTATTTCCGACCTCAAACGCCCCAAAAGACCAGTGTTGAATTAACGCCGTGAGCTCCCCCGTTTGAACAGCGCTGCTACGCTTTCGTTTTCTCGAATGGAGTCGAAGCGATGCCTACCCCTGAATACTCTCTCCCGGATGTGCTTGAACGCTTGTATCACAACCAGCTCGCCTTAGAGGCTGCGCTGATGGAACTGACCTTGCTAGTCGAAAGCCAGGGTCATGCTGAGGTCGGGGACAATATTCGGAGTGCGCTGAACGCGATCGGTGAAAACGCCGGACATATCAATCAGGGGCTGGCCAGACTGAAAACGCAGGGCGCGACGTAAGCCAGCACCCAATTCAAGGGGCGATGATGGACGATGACAGCGAAGTAGTATTTGTTGCCGGCCTGGGAAAGATGCTCGGACGCACCGAGGCGGCGGTCAGACAGGGGATGACTCGCGGCGTCGACTGGTTGCCAAAGAGCTTCAGAATGGGCACCAGACACTGCTGGCTGAAGGCTGATGTTCGGGAGTTTCTGCGCGCCTGCCGGGACGGCGAGAACAAAGCGCCGAAGGTTGGTAGACCGCGGCAGACACCGCCAACACTGAGAGATATTAGGAAATGACAGCGGGCATCGATCGCTTCATTCGCCTCGACGAGGTGCTTCACATCACCGGCCTTGGCCGAAACACGGTTTATCGTCGGATCAGGGAAGGCACCTTCCCCAAACAGGTCAGGATAGGGCCCAACTCTGTGGCCTGGCGCCAATCAGCGATCGTTAAATGGATGCATGATCTAGGCCTAGCTGGCGATTGCAGGCTGGATGGTGGCACATAGTTTAAAATTGAAAAGCCCGGCGCTGGGCCGGGCTAATCATTTGTGTTTTCGCTCGGCGTCTACTGGCCCGGGCCTTCAATACGCTCGCGCGAGAGGCGCTACCTCCTGCAATATCTCGAACCCGTCCATGGTCGACGGGATTCTTGATTGCAGATAACGGTACTGCGGAGCTATGAACACCTTTATAGCTAGTGCATGTCCTGGGCGAAAAAAAGTCGAGATCGACACTGCGCAATCTGATGGAGGCTGGATAACCTGAATCAGGTGTTCAGCTGCCATCACTGGATCTGCGCGATCGCTAGACATTATGACCTCCTATCAATGTTGCTCCGAACGCTTCAAGAATCGGCCTTAAGGGCAACATCAATGACTTTGTGCCGCCGGGAGCCATTGAGTCTGGGCCGCCGGCAAAGATTAAACCAACTGCAGCTATTGGCCTTCCGTGATCGTCAACCTGTACAACGAGCGAGCCAGAATCTCCGGAAGAAGAGAAATCAGATTGTAGGCCATGGATCGTAAAAGCATTAGCAAAACGTATGACGCCAGTGAACCCGTAGCTCTGCGCTTGGTAGTTGATCCCAATAGGGCGAAGCTCTTTACTAACGATCTGACCCTTGGTATGCCTAGTGGTTCGGCCTACCTTTTCTACTTTCATCCCTTCGACCGGGTCTGCTACCGCTATCGGTGTGTCAAAAGCATTGCCCTGCATAGAGCTCACAGATGCAACGTTATTGATCCGAAAAATCGCGCCGTCGAGATTACCGGCAATATCAATATTGCCTAGCGATCCGACCTTCATCTCCAGAGCTTTGACGTGAAAGCCGAGGGTAAACGGAGCCAGCACACCGGCCCCTACATCGATTACGCCGGGAGCCAATATTGGAGTTTCTGGCTGAACATGGCTGCACAGAGCGCTTACATGGTTGTTCGTCAAACCGTAGATTAGCCCGTCAGCCAGCTTAACTAGAGCCCCCATGGTTCCCGCCGAAGCGTCGTTGCCCGGCGAGATGGACGAGCCGCAGCTATAAAACTGAACCCCTGTTGCCGCTTTGTGTAACGCATAAGAAGCGCCCTGGGCAGAGCCAAGATGCTTGCCTATTGTGTCAATCTGACCCTGAGGGTACGCAATACCGTTGCCACGAACGTTTGTCGGCAGAGTCTGCTGATCTTTCAGCGTCACTTTCTTCTTCGTATAAATGAAGATCGTCTTGCTTGTCGAATTGTAGGAAATTGACTGAATTTCTTTGTGCCGCAGAATTTGCTCAGCGTCGGCCGATAGCTGTATGGGGCCGACAGCATCCAAATATGTGGCATCAACATCGGGTGGTAGGTGTTCGAGCAGCCCTCGGCTGATCGCCCACTTTGCGAGGCCGCTAGCAACCTGATGCGTCGTAAGCGGTTGAGGCGGTGCCGCAACTGGTGCGAGCGGAATAGGTGCGATCGGGTTGTTCTGGCTCATGCGGCTTACTTCCAACCATCAAGGTAAAAGGCGGAAGGTCGCCAATAGCAAATCCTTCCATGTCTTATTAGGTGCGTCCTTACAAATCGCCGCTTTGCCACACGCTGCGTTGGTGTCAGCTGAAGCAAGTGACGTCCCAGCATTCATTATCGCGAGCCGAAATGTAAACGATCATTTTGAGGAATGCGAAAATATGCGTTATTTGACCATCAGAAAGTTTTCTAGCGAGTCGGGGTACACCGAGGCCGCGATTCGAGCAAAGATCGCTGACGGCACCTGGGAAAAAGATTACGTTTGGCGAAAGGCGCCTGATGGGCGGGTGCTGATCGACGTCGATGGCTACGAAGCATGGGTGGAGATGGGAAAACCGTCGGCGACCAATCGAGCAGATAAACTCCGATCACGACTGAGCCCCGCGCCGCTGATGCGCAAGGCAAAACTCGGAAGCCCGAAACCGCTGGAGTGATGCCGCTCGTCGGATCAATCCGACTTACCAAATGGTCGCTTTCGAGCACCTTCTGGTGAAAAGAAAAAGGCCAAAACCCACCTAGCAGCGAGCGCCATGTATCCCCACCTGTATCCCTCGCACAAAAATAAAGACAAATATTCAATAAACACAGATGGTTAAGCGCTCAGTTCAAATGTCTGTGTAGCCACCAAGTACTAAAAACGGCTTACCGAAAGGTAGGCCGTTTTTTTATGCCCCGAGAAAAGCGGCTCCGAAGTACAGCCCGGTCTTGGCTCACCGGGCCATAGCAAATACCGCTTCAGGATCGCGTCGCTGCCAGCGCCGACAACGCCCGTTCCCATATCTGCCAGGTGCGCAGCCAGACCATGGCCTGCCAGTCGCTGTCCGCAGGATAAAACTGCTCGAGCAGATTCAGTTTGATGTCACGCCCCACAGCATCGTTCGGATTACCGTGCAGGTGTAGCCAGTGGTCATCGCGCAGATGACGATGCACGTCCGGCCCCGGATACGTCCCGCATTCGATAACGAATGGCATCAACCGCACCTGCGGCAACGCATTGATCAAAGCCTGCGAGGTATAACCCGTGGCAGTGGCCGCCACGCCGGTTTCGCTCAGGGTGTCTGCACCGGTTTGCAAGGCGTAGAGCCACGGGCCATAAATCGCCTGGGCGTCGCTCAGCGCCGGATAGGCTGCTTCGGTAATCGTCAGCAACATCGGGTGACCGTAATCCCCTGCACCGGTGTGCAAGTCAAAGCACATGGCGACTTCAGCATGGGCGACGTGCTTTTGAATAATCTGGTGCAACGTACGGTTCGACCAACTCGGCGCCCGCCCGCCGTAGAACAATCCATCGGGATGCGCATGCTGACCACCTTCGACAATCGACATCACCGCCGACCAGCCATGGGCGCGGATTTGCGCATCAAGCAAGGCATCGGCGCGCTCACGCTCGGGACCTTTCAATTGAGCGCAGGCATAGATTTCATGAAGGTCGTTATAAGCCTGGTTGTCCGGCAGCGGCCCATTGAAATTCAGGTGATTGCGGTTCAGGTCGATGTTGTCTTCGTTGACCCGACGCAACCACGCCATGCCCCAGGGGTTGATCGAATGGATCATCACCACTGCGACATCTGCTGGTAACGAACGCTTGCCCAGCTCCTGCAACCATTTGATCTGGCACCCCGAGCCATAGAAGCCTTCCACACCATGGGTGCCGCTAAGCGCAATTAACAGGCGTTTGGCAGCAGGATCGCCGAGTACCGCGACGTCCGTGCTCAGCGGCTCGTCAAAAGGACCGCGGAGCGGGTGCGGGTACTCGGTCAGCGTCGCCCCTGCCGCGCTCGCTGCCGCGAGGAATTGTTCACGCTGGGATCGGTAGCTGGGCTGGGTCGGGAACTCGGTCTGCATGATTGCCTCTTGTTGAATTTCTGGCTTTGCTGATAGCAACGACCCTACAGAAAATCCCTGCGCTGAAGAAGGACAAAAGCCTCTTGGAGCCGGGACCCGGTTTGCGTCACTCGGTGGTGGCCGATAAAGTCCACGAACCCTTTTCCAACGGACGGAGTGCCCCGCGTGTTCTCAGCCTTCCACTTGAGCCGCTATCGCCTGTCAGCGTTGTCGCTGATCGCCGCCACATTGACCCTGGCGGCTTGCAACGCCCCGCCCTCTTCACCTTCGGTATCGACGCTGCCCGTCGCGCCGGAAAACGCTTCGGGTTATCGCACCGACCTACAAACCCGTCACGCCTCGAAACACATGGCCGCCGCCGCCAACCCACTGGCGGCCGAAGCCGGACGGGAGATGCTCCGTCGTGGGGGTTCGGCCATCGATGCCGCGATTGCGATGCAAGCTGTGCTGACACTGGTCGAGCCGCAATCCTCGGGCATCGGCGGTGGTGCGTTGATCGTGTTTTGGGACGGCAAAAAGGTGCGCACTTACGACGGCCGCGAAACCGCACCGGCCGGCGCCACCGAGAAACTTTTCCTGCAAGCCGATGGCACACCGATGCCGTTCACTCGAGCGCAGATCGGTGGTCGTTCAGTGGGAACGCCGGGGGTATTGCGAGCCCTTGAACTGGCGCACCAGAAACACGGTCGCCTGCCTTGGGCGCAGCTGTTCGAACCGGCCATCAAACTGGCCGAGCAAGGTTTCGCCATCTCGCCACGCCTGCACCTGTTGATCGCCTCTGATTCGTCGATACGAACATCCCCGGACATGGCGGCTTACTTTCTGAATGCCGATGGCAGCCCGAAAGCCGCCGGCACCTTGTTGAAAAACCCGGCACTGGCTGCCGTGTTCCAGCGCATTGCCAAAGAAGGGCCGGATGCTTTGTACAAAGGCCCCATCGCCCAGGAAATCGTGGCCAAGGTTCAGGGTCACGCCAACCCCGGCAGTCTGTCGCTGAATGACCTCAAGGACTACAAAGCCAAGGAGCGCGCACCGCTGTGTACCGACTACAAGCGCTGGCAGGTCTGCGGCATGCCACCGCCGTCGTCGGGCGGGATTGCCGTGGCGCAGATCCTCGGGACGCTGCAAGCCCTGGAGACACGCGATAACCGCTTCGCCCTGGCGCCGATGACACCGGTCACAACCACCGCCCCCGCGGGCATCGAACCGCAGCCCGAGGCCGTGCACCTGATATCGGAAGCCGAGCGCCTGGCCTATGCCGACCGAGCGCAATACGTGGCCGATACGGACTTCGTGCCGGTGCCGGTCAAAGGCCTGGTGGACCCGGCTTACCTGGCCAGCCGCGCCTCGCTGATCGGTGAGCGCAGCATGGGCACCGCCAAACCCGGCACGCCACCGGGCATTCAAGTCGCCTACGCACCGGATCGTTCGCCACTGCGCATTTCCACCTCACAAGTGGTGGCGGTCGATGACGAAGGCGGCGCGGTATCTATGACCACCACCATCGAATCCGGGTTCGGCTCCCACGTGATGGTTCAGGGATTCCTGCTGAACAACGAATTGACCGATTTCTCGTTCATCCCCGAAGAGAACGGCCAAAAGGTCGCCAACCGTGTAGAGCCGGGCAAACGCCCGCGTTCGTCCATGGCCCCAACGCTGATCTTCGACCGTCAAAGCGGTGAATTCCTCGCCACCCTCGGCTCACCCGGCGGCTCGCAGATCATCGAGTACGTCGCCAAATCCACCATCGGCCTGCTCGACTGGAACCTGGATCCGCAAGCGGCCATCAACCTGCCCAACTTCGGCAGCCGCAACGGCCCGACCGAGCTGGAACGCGGCCAGTTCAGCCCGGCGCTGATTCAGACGCTGAAGGACAAAGGGCACAGCGTGAACGAAATCGATATGACCAGCGGCACACAGGCGATTGTTCGGATCAAGGATGCGCAGGGGAAAGCGTCACTGGCCGGCGGGGCCGATCCTCGGCGTGAAGGGGAAGCGCTGGGGGATTGAGTCGCAAACACGGTGAACCTGTAGGAGCTGCCGCAGGCTGCGATCTTTTGATCTTGCTTTTACAAATCAAAGTCAAAAGATCGCAGCCTGCGGCAGCTCCTACAAGGTGACAAATCAACCTACAAAATCATTCTGCCGGAGCGGGCATGACGCGATGTCCCGTCCCGCTCAACGACTGATCTTCAGTGCCTGCCGGGCCCGATGTTTTTCCAGGGCCAGCTCAATCAGCCGCGTGACCAATTCACTGTAGGTCATTCCGGCAGCCTGCCACAGTTTCGGGTACATGCTGATGCGGGTAAAACCGGGCAGCGAATTGATTTCGTTGATCAGCACTTCGCCGCTGTCGGTCAGGAACACGTCGACTCGCGCCAGCCCGGAACACCCTAGGACCTGGAACGCCTCGACAGCCATGGATCGAATGCGCTCGCTGGCCTCGACACTGATGTTGGCCGGGACCACCACTTCAGCCGCATTGTCGTCGATGTACTTGCTGTCGTAGGAATAGAACCCGCTTTTCACCACGATTTCACCGCAACCGCTGGCGATGGCGTCTTCATTACCGAGCACCGCGCATTCGATCTCGCGGCCGCTGACCGCAGATTCGACCAGCACTTTCTCATCGAAGCCCAATGCCAGTTCGACCGCTGCCACATATTCGGCTTCGTCGGTGACCTTGCTCACGCCCACGGAAGAGCCCTGGTTCGCCGGTTTGACGAACAGCGGCAAACCCAGTTTGTCGCTAACCTTTGCGAATCCGTGACGCGCCGCCGTGGCGCGGGTCAGGGTCACGAACGGAGTGACCGCCAGCCCGGCGTCACGCAACAGACGCTTGCTGATGTCTTTGTCCATGCACACTGCCGAGCCGAGCACATCGGAGCCGACAAACGGCAGATCGGCCATGCGCAGCAGACCTTGCAAACAGCCATCCTCACCCAGAGTGCCGTGGACAATCGGAAAGATCACATCGACGTGCCCCAGCAATTCCTGACTGGAAGTTTCGACCAATTGCTGACTGGCCTTGCCCGGCACGACAGCCAGTTCACGGTTGGATTGATTGAGAGCGATCAGCGCCGGGTTCTCCTGGTTCAGCAGGAAATTCGACGGGTCGTTGAGGTGCCAGTGACCTTGCTTGTCGATACCGATCAACACCGGCTCGAAGCGCGAACGATCCAGTGCATCGACAATGTTTTTCGCCGATTGCAGCGACACTTCATGCTCCGCCGATCGGCCACCAAAGATGATGCCTACACGCAGTTTGCTCATTCAAATCACCTTAACGATTGGCCACCAGATGCGCGCCGAACAGCAGGTAGCAACTCCCTGCGAAGCGATCCAGCCATTTACGGGAACGGACGTACGCACCCGCCACACGACGACTCGAAAACAGTAGCGCGACGCTGCAATACCAGCTGAAAGACAACGTCGCCATGGTCAGCACTGCCAGCGTCAGCAACATGGGAGGCACAGACGCCGGCATGACGGTGGCAAAGATTGTCGCGACGAACAGTGCGGATTTGGGGTTGGTTATGTTGCCCAGAAAACCCTGGCCATACACCGACAGCAAGGTGCGCCGGGCACTGTCAATCGCACCACCTTCGCTCGTCATCGTCGCTGGAGTGCGTCTGAACTGCTTCAAGCCCAGGTAAATCAAATAGCCGCCGCCGGCGATCTTGAAACTCAGATAAAGCGTCGGTGCCGCGCTGAACAACGACTTGATGCCCAGCCCTCCCGCCAGCCCCCAAAGCACGGTCCCCGTCGCCACACCCAGTGCAGCTACTACGCCGTGACGCTTGGAGTGACTGGCGGCCAATTGCGCGATATTGAAAAAATTCGGCCCTGGCGTCACCACCGCGACCGTCCACAACAATGCCAGCGACAACAGCGGTGCGGCGTAGATCAGAAATCCTGTTTCCATGGTTCAGGCGCCTTCTTGGCTGAAGAAAATGCGGGGCATCGACAGGCGTCACCTTACGGCTGCAACATCTTGCCGTCCACCGGCTCGCCGATGGTCAAAAAGTGCCCGCCCGCGACATGGTGCAAGGTGCGCAACGGGTCCTGTCCTTCGAAATGCCAGCGCCCGTCACTGACACGCGCTCGTCCGCTTGTGCGGCAATCACTTCGGCCAGGAACAGGTCGTATTGCTGATGGTTATCAGGCTCTGGCAAGAGTCGGCACTCCAGCCAGGCGACACAGCCGTCGAGCATCGGTGCTTCGACCAATTCGGCAGCGAAGGTCGGCAAGCCATAGACCTGGAATTTATCCAGCCCTTGGTCACGGTTCAGTTCCAGGCCCGACGTCGAGCCCACGGTCTGCACGATATCGGCCTGGGCCGCGCAAGGAACGTTCAACACGAAGGTGCCTGAGGCTTCCAGCAACTCTCGGGTCCAGGTGGACTTGTCGAGTACGACGGCGATTTTCGGCGGTTCGAAATCCAGCGGCATGGCCCAGGCGGCGGCCATGATATTGCGCTGGCCGTCATGGGCCGCGCTGACCAACACGGTCGGCCCGTGATTGAGCAGACGATAAGCCTTGGGCAAAGGGACCGGACGGCGATGGGAGGCGCTCATGGAAGTCTGCTCCTTGGGGAAAAGAGCCGATTGTAGCGATATCCAGATCTGAAAAGATCGCAGCCTGCGGCAGCTCCTACAAAGGAATGTAGACCCCTGTAGGAGCTGCGGAAGGCTACGATCTTTTGACGGTCAGGACATCAAGTCGCTAACTGATTGGCAAACTGCCCCACCGCATTCACCACTTTCTGCGCGCCGTCCTGGATCTCGACGATTACGGTGCCGGCTTCCGCCGCCAACGCCAGGCCCTGCTCTGCCTGGAGCTTGCCGTCAGTCATCAGGGCCACGGCGTTGCGGGCCATGTCCTGGTTCTGACGTACAACGAGGACAATTTCATCGGTGGCCTGGCTGGTGCGCGAAGCCAGTTGCCGGACTTCGTCCGCCACCACGGCAAAACCCCGCCCCTGCTCACCGGCGCGCGCCGCTTCGATGGCCGCGTTGAGCGCCAGCAGGTTGGTTTGCTCGGCAATGCCGCTGATGGTCTTGACGATGGTGCCGATCACCAGCGACTGCTCATTGAGCGCTTCGATGCCGTCGCCGGCGGTTTGCATGTGTTTGGCCAGGTCACGCATCACGTCCACCGCCTGCGTCACCACGGCGTTGCCACGCTGGGCGCTTTGATCGGTTTGTTGAGAGGTGCTGTAGGCAATGTTGGCCGCCTCGGCAACGGCTTGTTCCTGATTGACCTGATCGGTAATCACCGTGGCGAACTTCACCACTTTGTAGAGGTTGTTGCTGGCATCGGTCACTGGGTTGTAGGACGCCTCCAGCCACACCGTACGACCATGGCTGTCTATGCGTTTGAAACGTCCAGCCACGTATTCGCCCGCGTTCAGGCGACGCCAGAAGTTCTGGTACTCGGCGCTGTTCTGCTCTTCCGCCAGGCAAAAAGTACGGTGATGTTTGCCTTTGATCTGCGCCAGGCTGTAACCCATGCCGCTGAGGAAGCGCTCGTTGGCGGTCAGCACGTTGCCATTGAGGTCGAACTCGATCACCGCCGTCGAACGCACCAGCGCACCGATGAGATTTTCATGCTCGCGGGAGGCCTCGATGGTGCGGGTCAGGTCACTGGAGAAAATCGAGAAATGCTTGATCCGGCCGTTTGCGCACCGCACCGGTTGCAAGATTGAACGCAACCACGCCTCTTGGCCATTGCCGCGCAGCAGACGAACAGCGCCAGCAAAGTGCTCACCACGGGTCAGCGCGTTACTGAAGCGCCGCTGGAATTCGTCGGATTTCACATGCTCCGGAACGATATCGTCGATGTGTCGGCCAATCAGGTCACTGCTCTTGTAGAGCATCTCGCCAAGGAAGTTCTGGTTGGCCGATTGCACCTGCCCATCTTTATCGAGGGTCAGCACGAGCATCTCGCTTTCCAGGCTTTCCTTCACTTGCAGAAGGCTGGAGAGTTCTTCGCGAAGAGCCGACAGCTCCTGCTTCAAGCGTTTATTGAACATGGGACGCACCGATGGACAGGGAGAGAAAGCGATATGCAGCCTAACCATCGGCCTTGCGGATTTTTTCTGAAGAGTGATTCAGCTTTGTCCTACAAAAATACTTTCGGCACGCAACACCTGTAGAAGCTGCCGCAGGCTGCGATCTTTTGATCTTGCTTTTATAAATCAACGTCAAAAGATCGCAGCCTGCGGCAGCTCCTACAGGGGGGAACGCGTATTCCTCATGCTTTTACGGTGCATGCGGCCGAACAGCCGTCGATTCTCGGCATCCGGGCACCGAAGTACGCTGCGCTGCTCACACCCACCGCACCCATCACCGCAGCGAAAATCACGCAGATCCATGGGCTCCACGGCATCAGACCAATCAACAGCAGCGGTGTGATACTCGCCCACGCGGCGTAGGCAATGTTGTAGGTGAACGAAATACCCGAGACACGAATCCGTGCCGGGAACAGGCTGACCATCACCGACGGCACTGCGCCCACCACCCCGCAACAGAGGCCGGCAACCGCGTAGGCCAGCCCAATCCAGTCGCCGCCGTTGATCAGGCAGGTGTAGAGCACGCCGATGCCCAGCGGCAGCAGCAGGCTGTACAGCATCACCGTGCGCCAGGCTCCGATACGGTCGACCAGCAACCCGGCGAGCACACAGCCAATGTTCAGAAAAACGATGCCCAACGCGCTCAGTCCGAAGGTGTGGCTGGCGGTCATGCCGAAGGTTTTCTGCATCATGGTCGGGGTGATGACCACGAACACCACCACTGCCGAAGTCAGCACACAGGTGAGGATCATCGCTGGCAATATGGCCAGGCGATGTTCACGCAAGACCGTGCGCAGCGGCAACTCGACGGCGGCATCGCGCCGGGCCTGCATGGCCATGAACACCGGGGTTTCGCTGAGCCAGCGGCGCAACCAGACGCCGATCACACCGAACACTCCACCCAGCAGGAATGGATAACGCCAGGCGTAATCGAGGATTTCTGCCGGAGTGAATGCTTGCGCCAGGAACGTTGCCATCAAGGCGCCAAGCAGGTAACCAAACGTCAGCCCCGCCTGTAAAAAACCCAGGGCATAGCCGCGATGGCCAGCCGGCGCGTGCTCGGCAACAAATACCCAGGCGCTGGGCACTTCACCGCCCACCGCCGCCCCTTGAAGCACGCGCAGGAGCAACAGCAGCAGCGGTGCGAAATATCCGATCTGCGCGTAGGTCGGCATGATCCCGATCAGCAGGCACGGCAGCGCCATCATCAGGATGCTCAGGCTGAAAACTTTCTTGCGACCCAACCGGTCGGCGAAATGCGCCATCAGGATCCCGCCCAGCGGCCGCGCCAGATAACCGGTGACGAAGATGCCGAAGCTTTGCAGCAATCGCAGCCACTCGGGCATTTCCGGCGGGAAGAACAGCTGGCTCAAGGTCAGGGCAAAAAATACGAAAATGATGAAGTCGTAGATTTCCAGCGCCCCGCCGAGGGCTGCTAGCCCGAGGGTCTTGTAGTCCGAGCGGTTGAACGGCGTCGGGCGCGAATCAGTGTTGGCAGTCATGAAAAGAACTCTGGCACAGGCAAAAACCAAGGCGCCCATGGTCTACGCAAACGCGCCGGCGGACAACCCGTTAGACCAAAGTCCCATAGCCGCAAAACAGGCCCGCAAAAAAACTCTTCTTGATTTACTGTAAGCGCCTGTCCAGACGGGCCGCCAACGCCCCGAAGACCACAATAAACATAAAAATCCGAGGTACTCCCGTGGCCGCTGATATCGAAGATAGCCGCTCCGCCCGCTTTGCCCTGCGCTGCTCAAGTTTTGCCGAACGCTGGTTCCCCGACTCCTGGGTGTTTGCCGCGCTGGCCGTGATTATTGTCGCTTTGGCCACCATGGCCATGGGCGCCAAACCCACCGATGCCGCGATGGCGTTTGGTGATGGTTTCTGGAGCCTGATTCCGTTCACCATGCAGATGGCTTTCGTGGTGATCGGTGGTTACGTAGTCGCCAGCTCGCCGCCAGCGGTGAAGCTGATTGACCGCTTGGCCAAGCTGCCGAAGAACGGCCGCTCCGCTGTGGCCTGGGTGGCGCTGATTTCCATGGTCGCGTCGCTGCTGAACTGGGGCTTGTCGCTGGTATTCGGCGGTTTGCTGGTGCGCGCCCTCGCTCGCCGGACCGATCTGAAGATGGACTATCGCGCCGCCGGTGCCGCCGCGTATCTGGGTCTCGGCGCGGTGTGGGCCTTGGGCTTGTCCTCGTCGGCGGCCCAGTTGCAGGCCAACCCGGCCAGCCTGCCACCGTCGATTCTGTCGATCACCGGGGTGATTCCTTTCACCCAGACAATATTTCTCTGGCAGTCCGGCGTGATGCTGCTGGCACTGGTCGTGATTTCGATCATCATTGCCTACGCCACCGCCCCCGGCCCGAATTCGGCACGTGACGCCAAGGCCTGCGGCGTTGACCCGGCCTTCAACCTGCCGCCCCTGCAACCGCGTACCCGTCCGGGCGAATGGCTGGAACACAGCCCGCTGCTGACCATTTTGCTGGTGCTGCTGGCTGCCGGGTGGCTGTTCCATGAGTTCTCGACCAAACCGGCGATCAGTGCGATTTCCGGGCTCAACACCTATAACTTCCTGTTCATCATGCTCGGCGCCCTGCTGCACTGGCGTCCGCGCAGCTTCCTCGATGCGGTGGCCCGTGCGGTGCCGACCACCACCGGCGTATTGATCCAGTTCCCGCTGTACGGCTCGATCGCCGCGTTGATGACCACGGTCAAGGGCGCCGATGCGCAAACCCTGGCCCATCACATCTCGACGTTTTTCGTCAGCATCGCGTCCCACGACACCTATGCGCTGCTGATGGGCGTGTACTCGGCGATCCTCGGTTTCTTCATCCCGTCCGGCGGTGGCAAGTGGATCATCGAAGCGCCGTACGTGATGCAAGTGGCCAATGACCTGAATTACCACTTGGGCTGGGCCGTACAGATCTACAACGCCGCGGAAGCCCTGCCGAACCTGATCAACCCGTTCTACATGCTGCCGCTGCTGGGCGTGCTGGGATTGAAGGCGCGGGACTTGATCGGATTCTCGTTCGTGCAATTGCTGGTGCACACGCCGATTGTGCTGTTCTTGCTGTGGGCGCTGGGGACGACGCTGGCGTATATACCGCCGGTGATGCCGTAACACTAAAATGAATGCACCTGCCGCAAGGCGGGTGCAATCAGGATTGATCGGTGGGCAGCACTTTCAGCAATTCAGGCAATGCCGCTTGAACCGTCTCCCACACCACCTCAAGGTTAATATCGAAATAGCCATGGGCAATGCGGTTGCGCATACCTCGCATGCTGCGCCATGGCACTTGGGGATTTGAAGTGGTGAACTCTGCGTAGCGATCCATGAGTTTGGTCGCTGCCTCACCAATAATTTTGAGGCTCATGATGACCGCTTGCTGCGTCCGCTTGTCATCAAGGAAATCTTCTTTACTCAGCCCTTCGACAAAGACCAGCGCATCGCCAGCAGCCTGGCGCATATGCTCAAGGTAATCGTCGAGCCGGTGATCATTCATACGGGCCGTGCCTGTTCGAGTACTTGTTGACGAAACTTCAATGGAAGGTCTCCGGGCGTCAGCAGATCAACCCCTACGCCCAACAATTCCTCAAGCTCGACCTGCAGCCCGCCAAGATCGAACAGCGTCGCTCCAGGCAGGGCATCGACCAGCAGGTCAAGATCACTCCCTTCATGATCCGTCCCAAGTAATACCGAACCGAAAACTCGAGGGTTGGATGTCCGAAAACGGCTTACAACCTCTCGAACGGCTGCTCGTTGCAAATCAAGCGCGGCAGAGGGCTTCATGGTTCACCTTTGATGAAAGCTATATTGGCCAGTCTAGCAGTGCTCGGGAGTGGCAAACACTGCAATACTCAGACTACGGTTGTTACACACCATGTACGGCCTCCCCTGTCCAAGGCCCCACGCTGAAAAGGATCTGAGCATGCTGAAACTCGCAGGACTCACCCTCGCGGCCCTCACCCTGAGTGCCGCCGCCCACGCCGATATCTACGTGAAGCTGGGCAACACCGAACGCGTCACCCGCCTGTTTGCTTATCCCAACAACTGCAGCGTGATCTGCTTTCGCAACTGGACGCTGGAGCAGACCGTGGAGCATTACCTGACCCAAAGCCTGCAGCGCGATGGTTATGGCGCAGCGAAGGTTATGGTCAAAACCGATAACAATCAGCTCTTCGCCGTACTCAGCGGCGTGCCCAACGGCTATGAGAAACCGCTGGAAGCGCTGCTCGAGGCCGGTGATCTGGCCTACAACGGTGCCAGCAAACTGAATGCCGACGGCAAGTGGGCCTATAGCTGGCATTTTTTCCTGCCCCTGGGCATGCCACTGGAAAATCGCAAAAGCGTAGAGCTGCTGCACTTCCCACCCGATAATTCATTGACCCAGGCCCAGGATTACCTGAAGTCTGCCACGACCGATCGCTGGGCTTCGTTGCTGACAGTCAATGGCGTACCCACCGAGCAGACGCCGAATTACCAGACCATCATCGATATCGCTCCGATTGCCGCACCCGCCAACGCCGGCAAGGATCTACTGTCTGTCTATGGCTACTTCACCGACTACCAGACCAGCATGGTCAAGAGCATCAGCCAAAAGGCCAACGGCGACACATTGCCGATGGTCGCCTTCGGTACACCGGTGCGTGACTGGATCAAGCAGCAGTACGGGCCGACGGTGAACGTATTGGGATTGGTGAGTATCAGCCCGAGCGACGGACTGAAAGTGCCCGTGTTGGGTGCCAACCACCCGAGCTACATTTGGTACGCCGCCGACCCTGCCAATTACACTGGCACGAGCACCGAAGCCAAGGCCAAGGCTGATGCTGCAGGGCTGAAAGTGATGGCACAGGACCTGAGTGCCGCGTGCTGGCAAGCCGCAATGGGCCGCGAAACTGACAGCAATGCTGACATCGAGCTGAGAAGTTGCACGCAAACCTGGCAAGTAGCCCAGAAAGACAAAACCTGTGCGCTGTTCTACACCTCGATCCGCAACCTGACACCTGGACAAGCCGCAGGTAAATGCCTATCAGCAACGATCCAGGCCCAGCTCAAACAACTCAAGGCACCCGCGCCAGCGACTACGCTTCTCGCTCCATGGCTGTAAATCGCCTTCAGCTGACGGAAGGCGCCGACGGCCAGATGTTGTTGCAACACTGGCGTCGGCAAAGCCTCGGATGAGGAGGCTTACAACTTCTCGACCGGACGCAGGCGGTACTGCGGCGGCAATTGCTCGAAACCGCTGATGGTGGTGTTCAGGCTTTTCCAGCGACCGTCCTTGATGCCGTAGATGCAACCGTGGATCGACAGGCTCTGCCCACGATGCCAGGCGTTTTGCACAATGCTGGTATGGGCGACGTTGGCCACTTGCTGAATCACGTTCAATTCGCAGAGGCGGTCGACCTGTTCCTCTTCGGTGGCCAGTTTGGCGATCTCTTCGCGTTTCTCGTAGTACAGATCACGTATCGAACGCAGCCAACCGTCGATCAGGCCGAACTGGCGATCCTGCATCGAGGCGCGCACGCCGCCGCAACCATAGTGGCCGGTGACGAGGATGTGTTTGACCTTGAGCACGTCCACCGCGTACTGAATCACCGACAGGCAGTTAAGGTCGGTGTGCAGCACCACGTTAGCCACGTTGCGGTGTACGAACAGGTCGCCGGGCAACATGCCAACAATCTCGTTCGCCGGTACACGAGCGTCGGAACAGCCGATCCACAGGTACTCTGGCGTCTGCTGACGAGCCAGTTTGGCGAAGAAGTCAGGATCTTCTTTGGTGATCGCGTCAGCCCAGCGCTCGTTGTTATCAATCAGATCTTGTAATTCGTTCATGCAATGAAGCCTCGGTAATGATGCGCTGCTTTGACAGTCGACCGTCCGTCGAGGTCACGCGCTTAATGCAGATACCCGTCTGATGCGTTCACTCGCCGCTCCATGCCAGTGGAATTCTCTGATGCCCAGTGGGTCCACCCTAGTAAGGCCCACAGTATGAGGAAATGCCATGACTGATTCACGACGTCCTTACGATGCGGTGCAACCGGAGCCCATCGATGACAACGAAGACCGCATGGGCTCGATGCATGAGCTGGATTTCGACGAGGAAGAACCCAGCGCCAAGATCGGCGACGAACTGCCTGAGAATGAACGCGAACAACTGATGCCGCGGCAGCGCGTGCGTGAAGCCGGGATGACTGGCGCCTCAACCGCCGACCATGAATCCACCGACGATGACCTGACCCCGGAAACCCTGATCCGTGAAGATGGCGCCCGGGATGCCCATGAAGCCGGCAAAGGTGATCAGGCCGATTGGGACTTGAGCGTTGTCGATGAAGATGACATTGGCGGTGGTAACGGGCTGGATGAAGCGGAGATGGCGCAGCAAGATCCGCTGGACCGCAAGCGCTGAGAGTTGCCCCTGTAGGAGCTGCCGAAGGCTGCGATCTTTTGATCTTGCCCTTAAAAAACAAAATCAAAAGATCGCAGCCTTCGGCAGCTCCTACAGGGAAATGACACGCTGCTTAATCCACCAATGTACAGGCCATGACCACCGCATCTTCGCGCCCACCCACCGCCGGGTAGTAATCCCGACGCCGGCCAATCTCATTGAAACCGTACCGCTCGTACAACTTGAACGCCGGAGTATTACTGTCGCGCACTTCCAGAAAACACTCCCGCGCCTCAGCCTTGAAGGCGATCGACATCAAATGCTCCAGCAACGTCAGACCCAGGCCACGGCCCTGATTCTCCGGTTTGACGGTGATGTTCAGCAGATGCGCCTCATCCAGAATGATCTGCACTACACCATGACCGACCTGCTGGTGCCCTTCGAACATCAGCCAGATCTGATACTTGCCCAGGCCGTCGAGAAAAATCCCGCGGGTCCAAGGGTGGCTGTAGGCGGCGTATTCGATTTTCAGTACAGCTTCCAGGTCCGCCTCGGTCATCGGGCGGAACGATACAGCGTCACTCATTCGATTCTTTCCAGCGCGCCATCAGCCGACGCATGGCTTGCCAGACATCAGCCTTACGCTGTGGCTCTTCCATTAATAATTCCAGGCCCGGCAAGGCCCAGACCGAACCCAGGCCTTCAACCTGGAGTTCACGATTGAAGGATTCGGCGTCTGCCTCACCGGCAAAACGCACCGCAGGCAGGCCGATCAGCCACAGGCAGACGCACGGAGCGTCTTCCAGCCGGGCCGAAAGAAAACCTTGCACGAAGTCGCGCGCCGCTTCCGGCCCTTGATCCATGGTGCCCCGTACCAGCAACGGCCAGCGCACCGGCTCGCCGACGATCTGCGGGCTGTCCGGCAGGCCGGCGGCGCGCAGCATGTCCTTGAGCAGCAAATATGCGGGATCGCGGGTCTGGAACGCTTCGCCTGTGGGTAACTCCACCAGCAGCAAGCATCGCCCGGCGCGCAACAGTTGCAGGGCAAAACGCGGTGGCGGTACTGGCGCGACCTTGGCGACGACCGGTGCCTCTTCGACCTCTTCCACCGGTTTGGCCCCGGTGCGCGTGCTCGCCATTGATGGCCGCGGCACCTCGATTTTCACCCGCTCGGCCGGTTTGATCACCGGTTCTACAGGCGCTTGCGCCTCAGGTGCAGGCGCTACCGGCGCAACGATCAACGGCTCGAGCGGCTCCAGCAACTCGGGCCGCGACGGCGCAGCAAAGGGCAATTCGGTGCGCGGCAGCCAGTTGACCACCTGCATGGCGGTCAAATAGGCGCGGCGACGGGACTCGATAAGCAAAGGTCGGCCACTTGTGGATAACTAAAGTGCGGTGATTCTACCG
This sequence comes from Pseudomonas fluorescens, assembly GCF_000802965.1. Taxonomy (GTDB): domain Bacteria; phylum Pseudomonadota; class Gammaproteobacteria; order Pseudomonadales; family Pseudomonadaceae; genus Aquipseudomonas; species Aquipseudomonas fluorescens_A. The sequence continues at coordinate 138,059 of NZ_JSAK01000021.1, forward strand.
CCCTTCGCTCAAGATCGCCTGCTGTTGATCGATAAGAAAAGCGACACTCCGTCCCGAGAGTGAATCGCATCGCCCCTGATGCAGTACAATCGCGGCTTTTAATCGCCAACCAGCCGGCCATTCCGATGATCGAACCCAAGCGCGTCTTGCGCGCCCTCGCTGAACACTGGGCACTTCTGGAGCCACTGTGCGAGCACTTCGACCAAGGCACATTGAGCCTCAACGAATTGCGTTCACAGTTGGCCGCCCAGCAACTCGACAGTACGCCGCAGGACATCACCAGCCTGCTGGATGTGTGGATTCGCCTCGATATTCTGGTTCCCGTGGCCAAAAGCCCGAACCGTTTCGAGCTCAACGCGCAGATCCACGACTTCCTCGCCTACCTGCGCCGTGAACACCGACTGGGCCTGTGCCTGGAAATCGAAGCCTATCTGCGCCACCTCGAGCGACTGGCCGGCTACATCCAGGATGCCTTCGACATCCGCGACGGCAACGATTTGGCTCGTCAATTGCGCCTGCTCGACATGCGCGTTCGCGACGTATTGAAGAAGCTCGACAACGACGAACAGGCGCTGGTGGCCGTGGCCGAACGCGCCAAGACCAGCGACCGACAGATCCCGTTGCGTCAGCGTTACGCTGAAGTGTTGGCGACCTGGGACGAATACGTCGAACCGATGATCGATCTGGTCAACGCCGACGGCGCCTTCGAACAAGGCGTGCGCAAAGTCGAAACCGTGTTGCTGAAGATGCTCAGCGAACAGCAACGCCTCGGCCACCTGGTCGACGACGACATGCTGCTGCGCACCCACGCGCGCATTCTCGAAATGCAGACCAGCGCCCAGCTGACCCTGCGTCACGCCCGCGAACTGCTGCTGCCGCTGCGTGAAGAAGCGCGCCGCCACAACGCCGTGACCCGTGGCGCAGCGCTGGCCTTGTCGATGATCCGTCGCAAGGGCATCGACGCCGTGCCGCAAGCGGCGATGCCGATGTTCACCCGCCCGCAAAGCACCTTCCTCGGCAGCGCCAGTCAGGTTGAAGCCTACGTTTACGCCCTCGCCCGTTTCGAGCCGAAACCGGCACGATTCCCCAAGGCGCACAAGACCAAGGGCGGCGATGCCCCGCGCGCACCTCGCACGGTTCGCGAGATGCTCGAGCGCTGCGAAGACGCCCTGCCGATGCCGGACCTGATGACCTGGCTGCTGGAGCAGGAACCGGACGGCGCCACCGACGAATTGCTGTACTGGTTCTCGCGCCTGTCCCGGGAAAAACGCTTCACGCGCGAGCGCCTGGAACGTCGCGACTACTACACACACGAGCATCAGGTCAGCCTGCGCTCCTTCGCCCTGCTCTCGGCCGGTGATGACGCCTCCGAGAATTCTGCGAGCACCCCACATGCATCTTGATCTATCCGAACTGTCCCATCTGGCACCGATCTTTCGCGAGCTGTTCAAGGGTTACCACGTCAGCCGCCGCGATCCGGAGTTGTACGCGCAGTTGTCGAACTTCCAGGACCAGTACCGCACGCTGTTCAAGGCCCTGGGCTTTGAACTGGTCTGCGACACCCGTGGTTTCTACTATTTCGTACCGGACCTCGCTGCTGCGGCGGTGAACAAGACTGCCCAGCGTCTGGCGCTGTTCACCTTTATCCTGGTCGAGCACCTGGCCGATCAGGGCCGCGACCCAATCGCCGTACTCGACGGCGGCAGCCTCGGACGCGATGAATTGCCATCGCTGCTGGAGAAGTACCGCGACCTGTTCATCCAGGCCGAAGTACAGACCCAGGACGAGCTCGAAGAAAAGATCATGCGCCGCATGACCCAGCTCGGTTTCGCCAGCGAGGAAAACGGCGTCTACCGTTTCCTGCCGCCGATGCACCGCTTCCTTGATGTGTGCCTGTCGGTGCAGCAAGACCGTGATCTGGCCGCCAGCCTGCACAGCGTCCTGCCATTGCCGGTGCCGGTGCTGATCGACGAAGACAGCGACGAAAAACTGCTGCAGACCGACGATCCGCTGGACCTCAGTGAGTTCGAAGGCGAAAGCGAAGAAGACGCCTTGGCCCGCGCCATCGCCGAAGAACAGGAGCTCGACGCATGAGCAAGGAACGCTACGGCATCCGCCGCTTTGCCCTTTTGAACACCGCCGGCTACAGCCTCGGTTTGTTCCCGCTGGAAGAGCCGCTGTCGGTCTACGGCGCAAACAACCTCGGCAAGTCCGCTTCGATCAACGCCTTGCAGTTCCCGATCCTGGCGCGCATGTCGGACATGAGTTTCGGCAAGTACAGCCTGGAACAATCCCGTCGTTTCTATTTCGCCTCAGACACCAGCTACATTCTGGTCGAAGTCTCGCTGCCCCACGGCCCGCACGTGATCGGTGTGGTCGGGCGCGGCCCGGGCGGTGGTTTTGGTCACCAGTTCTTTGCCTATGCCGGCAAACTGGACCTGGCTCACTACCAGAAAAACGACACCTGCCTGCGCCAGAAAGAACTGTTCACCAACCTTGAGCGCGAAGGCCTGAAAGCCTATGAACTCAAGCCTGATGAACTGCGTCGTCTGCTGGTCGGTGGTCATACGTCCATTCCGCTGGACCTGACGCTGATTCCGCTGCGTTCCACCAGTGAACAGAGCCTGAAGACTTTCCGCGCGCTGTTCATCAACCTGCTGCACATGCGCGAAATCACCGCGGCCAAGCTCAAGCAACTGTTCCTCGATGCGTTCGAACACAGCCTGCGATCCGGCAGTGTCGATTACATCGCCGCGTGTGAAGAAGCCTTCCGCGATGTACGACGCATGGAGCAGGACTACAACTCGCTGGTCGCCGCCGGCCCATTGGTCGAAGCCTTGGCCAACGGGGTGAAGCAACGCGACATCCTGCGCGGCAAACTGCACCGAATCTCGCCATTGCTCGACTCGCTGCTCGGTACCTGGTCGGACTACGCCAGTGCGCGCAAGGAAGAGCTGACCATTCAGGCCGAGCACTACCGCAACGAGCAGGACGCCCTGCAAAACGATCAACGTGGCGGTACTCAAGAGTTGATGCGCCTGGAGCGGGAAATCTCCGGCATCCAGCGCTGGCTCGGCGAGTTGTCGGTGCTCAAGCATCGCTTCGCCCTGGTCGATGACGTCAAGGTGCTGGAGCAACAATTGCTCGCGGCCAAGGACGCTCACGATGAACTGGCCGGTGCGCTGGCACAGTCCCGTCAGTTCAGCGCCGAAGACCTGGAAGAACGCCTGCGCGATCTGGAAAAACGCCTGAAGTCGGTCAAGCAGCAACTCGATCACGCCGACAACAACAGCTATGCCCGCCTGCGCGAGGAGTTCTCGCAACAGGACGTCGAGCGATTGATGCGCCTGTTCAACAGCGCACTGTTTAGCCTGCCGCTGGGCGAGCACGGCATCACCCTGGACGAGAACGGCGATTGGGTGAAATCCGTGGAGCTGATCCTCGACGGCTTCAAGGGCGAGCGTTTCGAAGTGCCAGGGCTGTCCATCGACATCTCGCACATCGAGCCACCGGCTCTGCAAGCACTGGCTGACCGCGCCGCGTTGCGCGACCAGAAAGAGCGCCTGGAAAAAGAACTCAAGCAACTGAAAACCCAGCAAGCCGTGGCCGCCGACCGCGCCGCGAGCAAGACCCAGACCGAAGCGCTGTACCAGCAAGTGCTGGATGCGCAGAAAGCCCTGGAGGATTTCCGTCGCGCACAAACCCTGAGCGCCGAGGAAGGCGACAAGCTGGAACAGCTGGCGCAGATGGAAGCCGCGCAGGACGAATTGAAGCGTTCCAGCGACGCCTTTACCGAACGCGTCCAGCAGCTGTCGGCCAAGCTGCAACTGGTCGGCCGCCAGATCGGCGACATGGAAGCCAAGCAACGCACCCTCGACGACGCCCTGCGCCGTCGCCAGTTGTTGCCGGCAGACCTGCCATTCGGCACGCCGTTCATGGACCCGATCGACGATTCCATGGACAACCTGTTGCCGCTGCTCAACGACTATCAGGACAGCTGGCAAGGGCTGCTGCGCGCCGACGGCCAGATCGAAGCGCTGTACGCACAAGTCCGCCTCAAAGGCGTGGCCAAGTTCGACAGCGAAGACGACATGGAGCGTCGCCTGTCACTGCTGATCAACGCTTACGCACACCGCACCGACGAAGCGCTGACCCTGGGCAAGGCTCGTCGTGCCGCCGTGACCGACATCGCCCGGACCCTGCGCAACATCCGCAGCGACTACGACAGCCTCGAACACCAGTTGGCCCTGTTCAACCGCGAGATCAACAAGCGTCAGGTTTCCAACCTGCAAAGCTTCCGTATCGTGCTCGCGCCGAACAAGGAAGCGCTCAAGCATATCGATCAGATCATCCACAGCGCCGGTCAGTACGAAGAAGGCGAAACCCTGTCGGTGTTCGACCTCAGCCAGAGTGCGGAACAGGACAACAAGAACGAGGAAGCCAAGGAATACCTGGCTCGGCTGGTGGCTGCCAACCACAACCAACTCGGTCTCAAGGACTTGTTTGAACTGGCATTCGAGATCACCAAGGTCAACGGTCAACCGGTGATCCATACCGACATCGACGGCGCCGCCTCCAACGGCACCACCATGACCATCAAGGCACTGACCAACATGTACTTGTTGCTGCACTTGATGGACCGCGACCTGGCCGGGCGCGTGCGCTTGCCGTACTACCTCGACGAGGCCGCGGACATCGACGAGAAGAACCAGGCTGCCTTGCTGGAAACCAGCCTGCAACTGGGCTTCGTGCCGATCCTCGCAAGTGTGAAGCCGCAAGTCTGCGCCAGTGTCGCCATCGACCTGGAAGGCGGCAGCGGCCCGGCCGGCATCTACATCGACGAGGCGGACTGGAAGTACATCCGTCGTCACGATCAGGTGAAGGCAACGGTCATCGAACAAGCAGACGAGCCGGAGCTGGATGCGGTCTGACGCTTGAAGCGAAGGCAATAAAAAGGCCGCGATCCAATGGATCGCGGCCTTTTTCATAGGTGTGTCATTTAGCTTTGCTGTGAACTTCTGGGCCTCTTCGCGGGCAAGCCCGCTCCCACAGGGTTACCGGTTGGTCACAGATTCTGTGTACACCGCAACTTCCTGTGGGAGCGGGCTTGCCCGCGAAGGCGCCATCACAGACGCCAGAAAACTACTTACCGAGTGAAATTTTCGGCGCCCAAGTCAGCCATTCCTCTTCAAACTTGTCGAACAGCGGGAACGTCTGCGCCGGTCGCGCCACAGTGCCCATACGCTCACCGTCCGGCGTGGCAAACGCAACGCCACCCTGAATCATGGTTTCCAGCGATTCGGTCCGCACCGTCGCTCCTCTGAACAGGCCGACATCAAAGTCAAAACCACTGGTGTTCCAGAAACGCGTGCCACTGCGCACCAATGGCGCGTACTTCGGCTCGATCAGGATGTGAATCAGCACCCGGTCCGCGGTCTGGCCCAGTTCATATCCCGTCACCTTGCCCACGGTGATTTCACGATAGGTCACCGGCACACCCGGTTTAAGAGACCCACGGCGGGCAGCGCTCAATACCAGGCTCAGCCCGGCTTCTTGTTTGGCCGACTCTGGTGGATTGGCCAAGGCCACGAATTTTTTCTGCGGCCCCAGGTTCTTCGCTGCGGGCTGCACTTCGATGTATTGCCCGGTCACCAGGGTTTCCAGATTGGAGGTCTTGATCAGACCCAGTTCAGGCTTGACCACCCAAAATTCACTGCCAACCCGCGCAATACGCTCAGGCACTTCGGTGACGCGCACCGTCAACAACACTGATTGCAAATCACCACTGAGGTCGACGCCCTCAATCTTGCCGACATCCAGACCCTTGAAACGAATCGGCGTACCGGCGCGCAAACCATCGGCGCGGTCGACCTTGATCGTGATCACCTCGCCTTTTTGCGTGGCGTCTTCATGGCTGGCGAACAGGCGGAAACGTGGAATGCGCTTCTGCAACGGCGCCTTGGCTACTGGTGTTTCAAAGGCAATGCCGCCGGCCATCAGGCTTTGCAGCGATTCGCTTTTAACTTGAATTCCACCGGTCAGCCCACCCGTCAGCGTGATACCGCTGGCGTTCCAGAACCGCGTCGAACCGTTGACCAGATTTTCATATTCCTTCTCGATGTGGACACCGATCACCAATTGGTTTCGCTTGCGTGAAAATTGATAGCTCTGAACCGAGCCCACCTTGACCTGTTTGTAGAGAATCGGACTGCCGACCTCTAGCGAGCCGAGATTGTCGGTGAACAACACCAGGTGCAGACCCGGCGAGCGCAAGTCCAGCGGCGGCGCCTTGGGCCGAGCGACGAACTCACGTTGCGGCGCAGCACCTTTATCCCCAGGGCGGACGGCGATGTAGTTACCCTTTACCAACGCTTCAAGTCCGGTGATCCCCGCGAGGGAAATAGAGGGTTTCACCACCCAGAATTGAGTGCCGTCGACCAGGTAATCCTCGGCCAAAGGGTCTAGCGTCAATTCAGCACTGGCGGCAGTCAGGTCGGCATCAATCTTGAGCGCCTTGAGCGTGCCGACCTGAATGCCCTTGTACATGACCGGTGTGCGACCGGCTTGCAGGCCTTCGAAGTCACTGAGCTTGACCTTGACCTTGATCCCGGCCGCAGCCGCATCGAAGTCTTCATAGAGACGGAAAGGCAGGCTCGGATCTGTCGGCGGGCTGTCCTTGCGGTTCTCCGGCGTAGCGAACGCAATACCGCCGGCAACGATGCTGGCCAGGGACTCGCTGCGCACTTTCACGCCCGACAGGTTGGCGTCGATGCTGATGCCGCTGGCGTTCCAGAAACGCGTGTGTTTGCGCACCAGTTTGGCGTAGGTCGGCTCGATGAATACTTTAAGTTCGACGGTGCTTTGGTCTTCGGAGAGCACGTAGCTTTTGATCTGACCGACCTTGATTTGCTTGTAGAACACCGGGCTACCACGATTGAGCGAGCCTAGGCGATCGGCCTTGATCGTCAGGTGCAGTCCAGGCTGGGCATCGGACAGCGGTGGTTCTTCGGCCAGCGCCTTGAACTTGCGGGTGGGCTCGCCTTCGCCCGGGCTGATCGCAACGTAGTTACCCGAAACCAGCGTCTCCAGCCCAGTGATACCAGCCAGCGTCACGCTCGGTTTGACCAGCCAGAAGCGCGTACTGGTGCGCAGGTATTGCTCAACGTCCTTGTTCATCTCGACAGTGGCAATCACACCTTTGGAAGTGCCTTCATCATCGAGCTTGAGCGCCTTCACCTTGCCGACCGGCATGCCTTTGTAAACAACTTCGGTCTTGTTGGCTTGAATACCTTCGCCACTTTCGAAACGGACCTGAACTTCGATGCCCGTCTCGTTATAGGCACGCCAGCCGAGCCAGCCGCCGATGATCAAGGCAATCAGGGGTAACACCCAAATGGCAGACCAGTTCGAGGCCGGTCGGGTTTTCGCTGTAGGCAAATCAGTCATGGTCGTCGTCCGACTCCGTGTTATCCCAAATCAGTCGGGGATCGAAAGTTACTGCGGCAAGCATTGTCAGAATCACCACGCTGGCAAAGGCGATGGCGCCAAGATCAGCTTCGATACTGGCGAGCCGTCCAAAATTCACGAGTGCCACCAGGATGGCGATCACAAAAATATCGAGCATCGACCAGCGGCCAATGAACTCGATAAAACGATACATCCATATGCGCTGCCGAGCCGAAAGTGGCTGGCGTCGCTGCACGGAATACAACAGCAGTGCGATGCCCACGAGTTTGAATGTGGGCACAAGAATACTGGCGATAAAGACCACGGCGGCAATTGGAATCATGCCGTGCTGAACCAGTTGGATGACACCCGACATGATGGTGCTGGGGTCACCCTTGCCCAGGGAGCTCACGGTCATGATCGGCAGCACATTGGCTGGTATATAAAGAATGGCGGCAGTGATCAGCAATGCCCAGGTGCGCACCAGACTGTTCGGGCGCCGGGCATGAACCAAGGCACCGCATCGAGTGCAGACCTGTTCATCGGTATCAGCTTCCTGCTTGTTCAATTCATGGCACTCCGCACAAACCAGAATGCCTGCATCAATCGCCCGCATGGGCATCCTCTCCTGATAGAGCCTGCCAGATCTGGTGAGGCGACATCACGACCTCCAACCAGACCTGGACCAATAACAAACCGATGAAACATGCCAGCCCGAAACCTATGGTCATGGCTGCCATATCTGCCAGCTTGACGATCGCTACCAGCACGCCCATGAGGTAAACCTCGAGCATTCCCCAATCTCTTAGATGGTGATAAATGCGGTAGAGCAGCAAACCGTAACTGCGCCCGATATCAAGACGAATACTCAGCAAGACAGCCAGTTGGCAAAGCAGTTTGAGTAACGGGATCCCCATGCTGCACAGGAACACAATCACCGAAACGCTCTGCATGCCTGTATTGAACAGGCCCACAACGCCGCTCCAGACGGTGTCTTGCGAAGATTGCCCGAGTAGATTGAGCTGCATGATCGGTAAAAAGTTCGCAGGAACGTACAACAACAATGCAGCGATAACCAAGGCAAGGCTGCGCTGCACGACATTGTGTCGATGGGCGTAGAGCTCGTAACCGCAGCGCGGACACAGGGCTTTTTCGCCATGGGCGAGCTCGGGCTTGCGCATCAGCAAGTCGCACTCATGACATGCCACCAAATCGTCCAGCGGTAATTCTGACAGCCTGGAGGCGTCAACCGGATCTGGCATAAGGACTCTGACTCCAAAAAAGTAGGGCTTATTCTAGTGGCCTGAGTCAAAAATAACTGTGCAATTTGTGCAAGGAAAGGCAATGTTTTCCTGCGGACAAAACAAA
>NZ_JSAK01000022.1 GCF_000802965.1 Pseudomonas fluorescens
ATCGCCAGCAAGCCAGCTCCTGCAGTTATAGGGTAAATGGGGGTTGTTCAAATAATCACCAATTACCTTGCGCCTCTCTCGACCCTTCTCTACAATTGCGCCCCTTGCTGTGATGGCAGGCACGCATGTGTCTAGCGTCCGCAAGTCCATAAGTGTCATTCACTCCTTGTCTGACCGCTTTTGAGCGGCAGGCTACAACCCGTAAGGAGCATTCATGCGTCATTACGAAATCATCTTTTTGGTCCACCCGGATCAAAGCGAGCAAGTCGGCGGCATGGTTGAGCGTTACACCAAGCTGATCGAAGAAGACGGCGGCAAAATCCACCGTCTGGAAGATTGGGGCCGTCGTCAACTGGCCTACGCAATCAACAATGTTCACAAGGCTCACTACGTGATGCTGAACGTTGAGTGCACTGGCAAGGCCCTGGCCGAGCTGGAAGACAACTTCCGCTACAACGATGCAGTGATCCGTAACCTGGTCATCCGTCGCGAAGAAGCCGTTACCGGCCAATCCGAGATGCTCAAGGCTGAAGAAAACCGCAGTGAGCGCCGTGAGCGTCGCGACCGTCCTGAGCACGAAGGCGCTGAAAGCGCTGACAGTGATGACAGCGACAACAGCGATAACGCTGACGAGTAATCCACGGACCTTTTAAGGAGCCTATCAAATGGCACGTTTCTTCCGTCGTCGTAAATTCTGCCGCTTCACCGCTGAAGACGTGAAAGAGATCGATTACAAAGATCTCAACACTCTGAAAGCCTACGTATCCGAGACCGGCAAAATTGTTCCAAGCCGCATCACCGGTACCAAAGCTCGTTATCAGCGTCAGCTGGCCACCGCTATCAAGCGCGCCCGCTTCCTGGCCCTGCTGGCCTACACCGACAGCCACGGCCGCTGAGACCGGGCAGTCGACACGTAGCAAAGGATTGAATGTATGCGTGCCTTAGCTGAGTTCATCATGCGGGGCCGTATGCAGGCCACTCTGGTAGTGGCTGGATGCGCGGCATTGCCGTTGTTGTATTGGTTGGGTGCTGCCGCCGGATGCCTTGTGCTCCTGCGGCGCGGATTGAGGGACGCCTTGGGCGTTCTTGCTCTGGGACTGCTGCCGGCATTGGTCTGGTGGCTTAAATTCGACGACCCACGGGCACTTCTGGTGCTGCTGGGGTCTTCGGGCCTTGCGTTGGTTTTGCGCGCAAGCGAGTCCTGGAACCGCGTGCTGCTGGTCAGCATAGCGATGGGAGTGGTGTTTTCAGTGGTGCTGGGGACGGCTTTTGGTCCTCAGATCGAGATGCTGGCGCAGGCTTTGATAAAAGTCATGCCGTCGCTACTCGGTGAGGTCTACCAGAAGATGTCGGTAGACGAGCAAGCGCGTTTCGCGTCCCTGATAGCACCAATCCTGACCGGCCTGATTGCGGCCTTGTTGCAAATCGTCAGTGTGCTGAGCCTGATTATCGGGCGCTACTGGCAGGCGTTGTTGTACAACCCCGGTGGTTTCGGTCGCGAGTTTCGCGCCATCCGAATCCCGCTGGGTCCCGCGATGTTGCTGCTGGCGGGCATGGTTGTGACACCGAATTTCGGTGCCCAGATGTCCATGCTTGTGCCGTTGTGCAGCGTACCGCTGGTTTTCGCCGGGCTGGCCCTGATTCACGGGCTGGTGGCGCGAAAGCGACTGGCCAAATTCTGGCTGGTGGGGTTGTACGTCACGCTGTTGCTGTTCATGCAGCTGATCTATCCGTTGCTGGTGGTCCTGGCCATCGTCGACAGCCTGATTGATTTTCGCGGTCGTCTGGCGTCGAAAGACGCCGATAACGCGAACGGTGAAGGTTAAAAGTTAAGAGGATTTTCACATGCAACTGATCCTTCTGGAAAAAGTCACCAACCTGGGCAACCTGGGTGACAAAGTGAACGTTAAGGCTGGTTACGGTCGTAACTACCTGCTGCCTTACGGCAAAGCTACCGCCGCGACCCCAGCCAACCTGGCTGCGTTCGAAGAGCGTCGTGCTGAGCTGGAAAAAGCAGCAGCAGATCGTAAATCGTCGGCTGAAAGCCGCGCTGCCCAACTGGCTGAGCTGGAAGTGACTATCACTGCCACCGCTGGCGACGAAGGCAAGCTGTTCGGTTCGATCGGTACTCACGACATCGCTGACGCACTGACCGCCTCCGGCGTTGAAGTGCAGAAGAGCGAAGTTCGTCTGCCGAACGGCACCATCCGCAACGTAGGTGAATTCGACGTAGCCGTGCACCTGCACGCCGAAGTTGAAGCCACCGTACGCGTTGTCGTGGTAGCAGCTTAAGCAGCACTTGTCGGCTGGCACCCTCGGGTGCTTGCCGGTAACATCGGGCACGATCCTGTTTACAGGTCGTGCCCTTTGTCTTTCTGGTAACACCCGTTTTCAAACCCCTGCTTTTCCTTAAAAAACCAAGTGGCCATGAACGAAATCTCCGCTCCTGAGCAATACGATCTGCAAACCGCCGCGCTGAAAGTGCCGCCGCATTCCATCGAGGCCGAACAGGCTGTACTCGGTGGTCTGATGCTGGACAACAACGCCTGGGAACGCGTGCTCGACCAAGTCTCCGACGGCGATTTCTATCGACATGACCACCGCCTGATTTTCCGTGCGATCGCCAAACTGGCCGATCAGAACTCCCCGATCGACGTCGTGACCCTTGCCGAGCAATTGGATAAGGAAGGTCAGACTTCGCAGGTCGGTGGCCTCGGTTACCTTGGCGAACTGGCGAAGAACACGCCGTCCGTCGCCAACATCAAGGCCTATGCGCAAATCGTTCGCCAGCGAGCGACGTTGCGCCAACTGATCGGCATCAGCACCGAGATCGCCGACAGCGCTTTCAACCCGGAAGGCCGCACCGCCGAGGAAATCCTCGACGAAGCCGAGCGTCAGATCTTCGCGATTGCCGAGGCCCGCCCGAAAACCGGCGGCCCGGTAGGTGTGAATGACTTGTTGACCAAGGCCATCGACCGCATCGACACCTTGTTCAACACCGACAACGCCATCACCGGCCTGTCCACCGGTTACACCGACCTCGACGAGAAAACCAGCGGCCTGCAACCGGCCGACCTGATCATCGTCGCCGGCCGTCCATCGATGGGTAAAACCACCTTCGCCATGAACCTGGTGGAAAACGCCGTACTGCGTAGCGACAAAGCGGTGCTGGTGTATTCCCTCGAGATGCCAGGTGAATCGCTGGTCATGCGTATGCTCTCCTCGTTGGGGCGGATTGATCAGACCAAGGTGCGTTCCGGCCAACTGGAAGATGACGATTGGCCGCGTCTGACCTCGGCCGTCAACCTGCTCAACGATCGCAAGCTGTTCATCGACGATACTGCCGGCATCAGCCCGTCGGAAATGCGTGCGCGTACCCGACGTCTGGCGCGGGAACACGGTGACATCGGCCTGATCATGATCGACTACCTGCAACTGATGCAGATTCCAGGATCGGGCGGCGACAACCGAACGAACGAGATTTCTGAAATCTCGCGCTCCTTGAAAGCTCTGGCCAAGGAATTCAACTGCCCGGTGGTTGCCCTGTCCCAGCTCAACCGCTCCCTGGAGCAACGACCGAACAAGCGGCCAATCAACTCCGACCTCCGGGAATCCGGAGCGATCGAGCAGGACGCCGACGTCATCATGTTTGTGTACCGCGACGAGGTGTATCACCCCGAAACCGAGCACAAAGGCATTGCCGAAATCATCATCGGCAAACAGCGGAACGGCCCGATCGGGTTTATCCGCCTGGCCTTTATCGGTAAGTACACGCGATTCGAGAACCTGGCGCCGGGTAGCTATAACTTTGATGATGACGAATGATTTATAGCACCTGATCGGGCCCCATCGCTGGCAAGCCAGCTCCCACAGGGTTCTGTGTGATACCAAAATAGCAGGTACACCATAAATCATTGTGGGAGCTGGCTTGCCAGCGATGGGGTCACCGCAATTTCCGACCACAGCCGTCGGAATTGGTCAAAATTTGTGCTATATTCCGCGCCCGCGAAATTCAATGAAAGCCAACACCGGTTATCGACATGCAAGCAGCCAAGCCGTTATTTGACTATCCCAAGTACTGGGCCGAATGTTTCGGGCCAGCGCCATTCCTGCCAATGAGCAGGGAGGAGATGGATCAGCTTGGCTGGGATTCCTGCGACATCATCATCGTCACCGGTGATGCCTACGTCGATCACCCGTCGTTCGGCATGGCAATCATCGGCCGGCTGTTGGAGTCCCAGGGCTTCCGCGTCGGGATCATTGCCCAGCCAAACTGGCAGTCCAAAGACGACTTCATGAAGCTCGGCGAGCCGAATCTGTTCTTCGGTGTCGCGGCCGGCAACATGGACTCGATGATCAACCGCTACACCGCCGACAAGAAAATCCGTTCCGACGACGCCTACACCCCGGGTGGCCTGGCCGGAAAGCGTCCGGATCGCGCGAGCCTGGTGTACAGCCAGCGCTGCAAGGAAGCCTACAAAAACGTGCCCATCATTCTCGGTGGCATCGAAGCGTCCCTGCGCCGCATCGCTCACTACGATTACTGGCAGGACCGGGTTCGCAACTCGATCCTGATCGACGCCTGCGCCGACATCCTGCTCTACGGCAACGCCGAGCGTGCGATCGTCGAAGTCGCCCAGCGCCTGTCCTACGGCCACAAGATCGAAGACATCACCGACGTGCGCGGCACCGCGTTCATTCGTCGCGACACGCCGAAAGACTGGTACGAAGTCGATTCCACTCGCATCGACCGTCCGGGCAAGATCGACAAGATCATCAACCCGTACGTGAACACCCAGGACACCCAGGCCTGCGCCATCGAGCAGGAAAAGGGTCCGGTTGAGGATCCGCAGGAAGCCAAGGTCGTACAGATTCTGGCCAGCCCGAAGATGACCCGCGACAAGACCGTGATTCGTCTGCCGTCGGTGGAAAAAGTCCGTGGCGACGCCGTTCTGTATGCTCACGCCAACCGCGTGCTGCACTTGGAAACCAACCCGGGCAACGCCCGGGCGCTGGTGCAGAAGCATGGCGAAGTCGATGTCTGGTTCAACCCGCCACCGATTCCGATGACCACCGAAGAAATGGACTACGTGTTCGGTATGCCCTATGCGCGCATTCCGCACCCGGCGTATGGCAAGGAGAAGATCCCGGCCTACGACATGATCCGTTTCTCGGTGAACATCATGCGTGGCTGCTTCGGCGGCTGCACCTTCTGCTCGATCACCGAGCACGAAGGCCGGATCATCCAGAACCGTTCCCACGAGTCGATCATTCGCGAAATCGAAGAGATTCGTGACAAGGTCCCGGGCTTTACCGGCGTGATCTCCGACCTCGGCGGTCCGACCGCGAACATGTACCGCATTGCGTGCAAGAGCCCGGAAATCGAATCCGCGTGCCGCAAGCCATCGTGCGTGTTCCCTGGCATTTGCCCGAACCTGAACACCGACCACTCGGCGCTGATCCAGTTGTACCGCAGTGCCCGTGAATTGCCGGGTGTGAAGAAGATCCTGATTGCTTCCGGCCTGCGCTACGACCTCGCGGTCGAGTCGCCGGAGTACGTCAAGGAACTGGTGACCCACCACGTCGGTGGCTACCTGAAGATCGCCCCGGAACACACCGAGGAAGGTCCGCTCAACCAGATGATGAAACCGGGCATCGGCAGCTATGACAAGTTCAAGCGCATGTTCGAGAAGTACTCCAAGGAAGCGGGCAAAGAGCAGTACCTGATTCCGTACTTCATCGCCGCCCACCCGGGCACCACCGATGAAGACATGATGAACCTGGCCCTGTGGCTCAAGGGCAACGGTTTCCGTGCCGACCAGGTGCAGGCGTTCTACCCGTCGCCGATGGCCACCGCCACCGCGATGTACCACTCGGGCAAGAACCCGCTGCGCAAGGTGACTTACAAGTCTGACGCGGTGACCATCGTCAAGAGCGAAGAGCAGCGTCGTCTGCACAAGGCGTTCTTGCGTTATCACGACCCGAAAGGCTGGCCGATGCTGCGTGAAGCGCTGACCCGCATGGGCCGCGCCGACCTGATCGGCCCTGGCAAGAACCAGTTGATCCCGCTGCACCAGCCGTCCACCGACAGCTACCAGAGTGCCCGTCGCAAGAACTCGACGCCGGCCGGCAGCCACAAGGTTGCAGGGGAAAAGACCACCAAGATCCTGACCCAGCACACTGGCTTGCCACCGCGCGCCAGCGATGGCGGTAATCCGTGGGACAAGCGTGAACAGGCCAAGGCAGCGGCATTCGCCCGCAACCAGCAGGCGGCCAAGGATCGCAAGGATGCGGCTAAAGGCAAGGGGCCAAAGCCGACCCGCAAGCCAGTCGTGCCACGCTAAGCTGCGCTTGAGCTGAACAGAACGCCAACCTTCGGGTTGGCGTTTTGCATTTCAGGGTGAAGATCAAAAGATCGCAGCCTGCGGCAGCTCCTACAGGGAAACGCGAACTCCTGTGTAGGAGCTGCCGCAGGCTGCGATCTTTTGATCTTCGCCACATTTACGTGCAAACGATGCAAACCATTTTCCCGCCTCGCCCGATTTTGGTGCTGTACTGCCTCCAGTAACCGGAGAAAGCGCCAGCGCTGCTGGATGGCATAAGTCTTGCGCGCTTTCGAATACGCTTAGGGCTCGCAGGAGGCACGCCGTGTCGATTCATGTCGCATTGCACCACGTCACGCATTACCGCTACGACCGCGCCATCGAGCTCGGTCCGCAGATCGTTCGCCTGCGCCCGGCCGCCCACAGTCGCACGCGGATTCTGTCCTATGCGCTGAAAGTGTCGCCCGAGCAGCACTTCATCAACTGGCAACAGGACCCGCAGGGCAATTACCTGGCGCGTCTGGTGTTCCCGGAGAAAACCAGCGAGTTGCGGATCGAAGTCGATCTGTTGGCCGAAATGGCGGTGTTCAATCCATTCGACTTCTTCCTTGAACCGTACGCCGAAAAAATCCCTTTCGCCTACGCCGCAGACGAGCGCAAGGAACTGGCGCCGTACTTGGAAACCTTGCCGCTGACGCCGAAATTCAAGGCGTATCTGGACGGTATTGATCGCACGCCGTTGCCCGCTGTGGATTTCCTCGTCGCCCTCAACCAGCGCCTGAGCGAAGACATCGGCTACCTGATCCGCATGGAGCCGGGTGTGCAAACGCCCGAGCACACCCTCGAACAGGCTTCCGGCTCCTGCCGCGATTCCGCGTGGTTGCTGGTGCAACTGCTGCGCAACCTGGGTCTGGCCGCGCGATTTGTTTCCGGCTACTTGATCCAGCTGACGGCCGATGTGAAGAGCCTCGACGGACCTTCGGGTACCGAAGTCGACTTCACCGACCTGCACGCCTGGTGCGAGGTGTATTTGCCCGGCGCTGGCTGGATCGGCCTGGACGCGACGTCAGGGCTGTTTGCCGGTGAAGGACACATTCCGTTGGCCTGTAGTCCCGATCCGTCCTCAGCGGCACCCATCAGTGGCTTGGTGGAACCGTGCGAGTGCGAATTCAGCCACGAAATGTCGGTGGAGCGGATTTGGGAAGCGCCACGGGTAACCAAGCCCTACACCGAGGAGCAGTGGCTGGCGATTCAGGCGCTGGGCCGGCAGATCGATGCCGACCTTCTGGAAGGTGATGTGCGCCTGACCATGGGGGGCGAGCCGACCTTCGTGTCCATCGACGACCCGGATGGTGCCGAGTGGAATACCGCTGCATTGGGCCCGGACAAACGTCGTCTGTCCGCCGAACTGTTCCAGCGCATGCGCCAGCACTACGCACCCAAGGGCCTGGTGCATTTCGGGCAGGGCAAGTGGTACCCCGGCGAGCAATTGCCGCGCTGGTCACTCAACTGCTACTGGCGCCGCGATGGCGTGCCGATCTGGCACAACGCCGCGCTGATCGCCGACGAGCAGGAAGACTACGGCGCCAATGGCGAATTGGCTGGGCGTTTCCTGGCGAGCGTTGCCGAACGCCTGAAAATTCCAACACGTTTTGTGTTCCCGGCCTACGAAGACAATTTCTATTACCTCTGGCGCGAAGGCACTTTGCCGCAGAATGTCAGCGCTGAAGACTCGCGCCTGGAAGAACCGCTGGAGCGTGCGCGTCTGCGAAAAGTCTTCAGCCAGGGCCTGGACAAAGTGATTGGCCAAGTCCTGCCGCTGGCGCGCACCGCCAAGGGTGATCAGTGGCAGAGCGGACGCTGGTATTTGCGTGACGAGCATTGCCGACTGGTGCCGGGGGATTCGCCGCTGGGCTATCGCTTGCCGCTCGGCTCGCAGCCTTGGGTGAAGGCGGCGGAGTATCCGTTCATTCATCCGCAGGACCCGAATCAGGATTTCCCGCCACTGCCCGATACAGCACAACTTCAGAGCCAAGGCACTGCTGCCCTTATTGAGGATCGAGCTCCGAAAATCGACGAATCTGCCGACTGGCTAACCCGCACCGCGTTTTGCGCCGAGGCGCGGGAAGGTCGGTTGTACCTGTTCATGCCGCCGCTGGAGCGGGTCGAGGACTACCTGGAACTGGTCGCTGCCATCGAAGCCACTGCCGAAGAACTGCGTTGCCCGGTTCTGCTGGAAGGCTATGAACCGCCGAGCGATCCGCGTTTGAGCAACTTCCGCGTCACGCCGGATCCGGGCGTGATTGAGGTCAACGTTCAGCCGTCCGCGACGTGGGACGAGTTGGTCGAGCGCACTGAATTCCTCTACGAAGAGGCACGCCAGACGCGCCTGACCACCGAGAAATTCATGATCGACGGCCGACACACCGGCACCGGCGGAGGTAACCATTTCGTACTGGGTGGCGCGACACCGGCTGACTCACCGTTTCTGCGGCGTCCGGATTTGCTGCGCAGCCTGATCAGTTACTGGCATAACCATCCGTCGCTGTCCTATCTGTTTTCCGGATTGTTCATTGGGCCGACTTCGCAAGCGCCGCGCGTTGATGAAGCGCGCAACGATGCCTTGTATGAACTGGAAATCGCCTTCGCGCAGATGCCTGAGCCAGGCGAGGAGTGTGCGCCGTGGCTGGTCGACCGGTTGCTGCGCAATCTGTTGATCGACGTCACCGGCAACACCCACCGTGCCGAATTCTGCATCGACAAACTCTATTCGCCGGATGGCGCGACAGGTCGCCTTGGCTTGCTGGAACTGCGCGCCTTCGAAATGCCGCCCCACGCACGCATGAGCCTGGCCCAGCAGTTATTGCTGCGGGCGCTGGTGGCGCGGTTCTGGCGCGAGCCGTATGCGCCGCCAAAACTGGCGCGCTGGGGCACGGAGCTGCACGACCGCTTCCTGTTGCCGCACTTTATCGAGCAGGATTTCGCTGATGTCATCGTCGATCTCAACGCCGCCGGTTACCCGGTGCGGGCCGAGTGGTTTGCGGCGCATCTGGAATTCCGTTTTCCCAAGGTCGGTGATTACGCCGTCAGTGGCGTGGCGCTGGAACTGCGTCAGGCGCTTGAGCCGTGGCATGTGCTGGGCGAGGAGGGCGCGGTCGGTGGCACGGTGCGTTACGTGGATTCGTCGCTGGAGCGCTTGCAGGTCAAGCTCACCGGGCTGGCGCCCCAGCGTTATCTGCTGACCTGCAACGGGATCCCGGTGCCGTTGCAGCCGACAGGGCGGGTTGGCGAGTTTGTCGCGGGGGTACGTTTCCGCGCGTGGCAACCGGCCAATTGTCTGCAACCGACCATCCCGGTGCATGCGCCGCTGGTGTTCGACCTGCTCGACACCTGGATGGGCCGCTCCTTGGGCGGTTGCCAGTACCACGTAGCCCACCCGGGCGGGCGCAACTATGACAGCTTGCCGGTGAACGCCAACGAGGCTGAGAGCCGGCGAATGGCGCGTTTCTTCCGGATCGGACACACGCCTGGGAAACTTCCTATACCGATTCTGGAAATTAACGACGAGCTACCGATGACTCTCGATTTGCGACGTTTCTAAACCGTACGCGACGCTCGGATTTTTCGTATATCCGGGCGTCATGAGCCTGCGTTAGTCTGACCGTTCCTTGCTGTCTGCCGAGCTTTCCATGCCTGACCTGCTAGACCGCTACCCGCTGACAGCGGGCACCTATCATGAACTGCTCGACGACAGCGGCGCGGTACGCCCGCACTGGCGTCGATTGTTCGACCAATTGCAGCGCAGCACGCCAGCGCAACTGGTGCAGCGTCAGGCATTGTTGAGCCGGCAGATTCAGGAAAACGGCGTCACCTACAACGTCTACGCCGACCCCAAGGGCGCCGATCGCCCGTGGGAACTCGATCTGCTGCCCCATGTCATTGCGGCTGATGAATGGGAACAGTTGTCGGCGGGCATCGCCCAACGCGCTCGACTGCTCAATGCCGTGCTGGCCGACCTGTACGGGCCGCAACGCTTGATCGCTGAAGGTTTGCTGCCCGCCGAACTGGTATTTGGCCACAACAACTTCCTCTGGCCTTGTCAGGGCATCAGCCCGCCTGACGGGGCCTTCCTGCATCTATATGCCGTGGATCTGGCGCGCACCCCCGATGGTCGCTGGTGGGTGACGGCGGACCGCACGCAAGCGCCGTCCGGTGCCGGTTATGCGCTGGAAAACCGCATGATCGTGTCCCGGGCCTTCCCTGAGCTGTACCGTGACTTGAAGGTGCAGCATCTGGCCGGATTCTTCCGCACGCTTCAGGAGACGCTCGCCCGCCAGGCGCCGAGCGATGACGAAGCGCCGCTAATCGTGTTGCTGACGCCGGGACGATTCAACGAAAGCTACTTCGAACATCTCTATCTGGCGCGCCAACTCGGTTATCCCTTGGTGGAGGGCGGCGACCTTACGGTGCGCGATGCCACGGTTTACTTGAAAACCCTGAATGGCCTGCGTCGGGTCCACGCGATCATGCGCAGGCTCGACGACGACTTTTGCGATCCGCTGGAACTGCGCACTGATTCGGCCCTTGGCGTGCCGGGGCTGCTCGAAGCCGTGCGGCAGGGGCGGGTGCTGGTGGCCAATGCCCTCGGCAGCGGCGTGCTGGAGTCACCGGGTTTGCTGGGGTTCCTGCCGAGGATCAATCAGTTCCTGTTTGGTGAAGAGCTGATCCTGCCGTCCATTGCCACGTGGTGGTGCGGTGAGGCGCCGGTTTTGGCCCAAGCCCTGGAAAAACTGCCGGAATTGCTGATAAAACCAGCGTTTCCGTCCCAGAGCTTCGCTCCGGTTTTTGGCCGCGACTTGAGTGAAAAACAGCGTCAGGCGCTTGCCGAGCGCATGCAGGCGCGGCCTTACGCTTATGTTGCGCAAGAACTCGCGCAGTTGTCCCAGGCGCCAATTTGGCAAGCCGAGGACGGTCAGTTGCAACCCCGGGCCATCGGCATGCGGGTGTATGCGGTGGCCAGTCGCGACGGCTATCGAGTCCTGCCCGGTGGCCTGACCCGTGTCGCCGCCGAGGCTGATGCCGAAGTGGTGTCGATGCAGCGCGGCGGCGCAAGCAAGGACACCTGGGTGCTGGGTGACCGACCACCGAGCGGCGAACAATGGAAAGCCCAGCGCAACATTGGCGTGCATGATCTGGTTCGACGCGATCCCTATCTGCCGTCGCGGGTGGTAGAAAATCTGTATTGGTTCGGCCGTTACTGCGAGCGCTGCGATGACAGCGCGAGGTTGCTGCGGATCATGCTGGCGCGCTATGTCGACGGCGATGACCCGCAGGCGCTGGACGCTGCGGTCAATCTTGGCGAGCGGCTAAATCTGTTGCCTGAAGAAGGTGAACTGTCTGAGCGGTTATTGGCCGCAATCCTCGGCGATGACTGGCCATTCAGCCTGCGTTCCAACCTACAACGGTTGCAATGGGCGGCGTCGCAGGTGCGCGGCAAGCTCTCGCGGGAAAACTGGCAGGCGCTGGTGGAGTTGCAGCGCGAAGCGATGGAGCTGGAAACCGAAGAACCGGACTTCGGTGAGTTGCTGGACTTCCTCAATCGGTTGGTGATGTCCCTGGCGGCACTGTCCGGGTTTGCCCTGGATGACATGACCCGGGACGAAGGCTGGCGCTTTTTGATGATCGGCCGGCGGATCGAGCGTCTGCAATTCCTCAGTGGCAGTCTGGCGGCGTTCCTGCGTGGTACCGGGGCTTTCGATCAGGCTGGGTTGGAATGGCTATTGGAACTGGGCAACAGCAGCATCACTTACCGCTCGCGTTACCTCGCGGTGGCGCAATTGATCCCGGTGCTTGATCTGTTGTTGCTCGATGAACAGAACCCGCACGCGGTGCTGTTCCAGTTGAAACTGGTGACTCGTTCGCTCAAACGCCTGTGCGACGACTTTGGCGCACCTCGCGAGGCAGGCCTGCCGCAGTTGGTGGAGCGCTTGGCGCGCTTCGATCTGGGCTGCCTGGAAAATCCGTTGTTTGGCGCTGCCAGCGTGCGTGCCGCCATCGAGGGCTTGGCCGGTCTGCTGCAAGAGATTGCCGATGCCAGCGGGCAAGTCTCGGATCGTCTGGCCTTGCGACACTTCGCCCATGTCGATGATGTCAGCCAGCGCACGGTGTCCGTCTGATGAGCGCCCGATACCAGATTTTCCACGACACCCATTATCACTACGACAGCCCGGTGTCTTTGGCCCAGCAACTGGCGCACCTGTGGCCGCGCTCATGCACTTGGCAGCGCTGCACCGCTCAGCAATTGCAGATCAGCCCCGAGCCGACATCACGCCGCGATGAACTGGATGTCTTCGGCAATCCGCTGACTCGCCTGGCGTTCGAGCGTCCGCATGATGAACTGCTGGTCAACGCCAGCCTGACGATCGAAGTGTTGCCCCGACCTGTGCCGGACTTCAAATTGTCTCCGGCATGGGAAGACACTCGCAGCGCGCTGACCTATAGCAGCCAACCGCTTTCGCCCGATTTGCTCGAAGCGTGCCGTTACCGGTTCGAATCGCCTTATGTGCATTTGAAACGCAACTTCGTCGAATTTTCCGAGAGCTGCTTTCCGCCGGGCCGGCCGTTACTGCTTGGCGTTCAGGCCTTGATGGAAAAGATCTTCAGTGAATTCACCTTCGATGCCGAAGCGACGCAAGTGGCGACTCCACTGGTGGAAGTGCTGGAGCGTCGGCGCGGGGTCTGTCAGGACTTTGCGCACCTGATGCTCGCTTGTGTGCGCTCCCGTGGGCTGGCGGCGAGGTACATCAGTGGTTATCTGCTGACGCAGCCCCCACCGGGCCAGCCACGATTGATCGGCGCCGATGCGTCCCATGCCTGGGTGTCGGTGTACTGCCCGGTGCTGGGCTGGGTCGATTTCGATCCGACCAACAATGTGCAGCCGGCGTTGGAACACATCACTTTGGCCTGGGGGCGGGATTTTTCCGATGTGTCGCCGCTACGCGGGGTGATTCTGGGCGGCGGCAATCACGACCCGGAAGTCAGCGTCACCGTAATGCCATTGGAGTAACGAAGATCAACTGTAGGAGCGAGCCTGCTCGCGATGGTCGTTAACGAAAACGCGGGCAGCCTGATACCCCTTGGCGCTCTCAGGTTCATCGCGAGCAGGCTCGCTCCTACAGGGGAATGTGTGGGCATTTCAGGTTGGCCTGTAAGGGTCAGCAAAGGTACTGCTGACCCTGTACACAGATCCGGTGGGCCTGATCAGATCATCCGGCCCGGAGGGTCTCAGGCGTCGGGCGCCTGATCTTTCGGTGCATCAACATCATCTTCTGCTGCCACTTCACCATCAGGGTTCAGTGCTGCTTCTTCAGCTGTAGCTTTCTTGCGCTGAAGCTTTTCCTCTTTCTTCTGCTCCTTGGCCAAGTCACGCTGACGTTTGGCGAAGGAATAATTGGGTTTAGCCATGGGCGATCCTCTGGGGTCGAAGGTGAGGTTGAGCGGCGCGTATTCTGCCCTGTATCGGTGCCGAATCGTTAGTCGGGTTTTTGCTCGACCCATTTCGGCAGCACTGTCGGTTGCCAGCTATCAAGGGCGTCGAGCAGAATTTGCGGCGATTCGCTCACCTGCAGCATGTCACGGTGCGCGGCGCGAACGAAGCCTTCGCCGACGATGTGATCAAGAAAACCGGTGAGTTTGCTGTAAAAACCATTCACTTCCAGCAATCCCAGTGGTTTGCCGTGGTAGCCGAGCTGGCCCCAGGTCCAGACTTCGAACAGCTCTTCGAGCGTGCCCAAGCCACCGGGCAGGGCGATGAACGCGTCGCTGAGTTCGGCCATCCGCGCCTTGCGCGCGTGCATGCCGTCGACCACTTCCAGGCGAGTCAGGCCTTTGTGGCCGATTTCCTTGTCCATGAGGCTTTGCGGAATGATCCCAACCACTTCACCGCCAGCCGCCAGGGCCGCATCAGCGACGATGCCCATCAGGCCTACGGCGCCACCGCCATAAACCAGGGTCAACTGGCGTTCGGCCAACGCTTGGCCCAAGGCTACGGCCGCTTCACGATAAGCGGGGTTGGTGCCAGTGCTGGCACCACAAAATACACAAACGGATGCTAAAGACATGCCTTCCTCCATGGTCGATCAGGACCACAGAGTAAAGGCAGGCGCGCGCCGCTCCAAGGGCTAGACTTCGCGTTTGGGCGTTTCGTAGGTTCCGCTGGCGCCACAGGCGTAGGCGGCGAGCAAGCTGCACAACAGGCTATTGATGGACATGACAGACGCTCCGGCAAGTGATGATGGCCTGATCTTAGGCCCGGGCCAGACGTCTGGCTGGTAGATTCTTTCGATGGATGCCATAGCCCGAAAGTTGTATACAATTTTTGATTCAAGTCATAGGAACTTGCGAAGTTTTCAGGCAGTCTTCTGTCCATTCGCATTTCTGCTAACCCTGCCTTGGAGATTCACCATGTTTGCCAAACTTGTTGCGGTATCCCTGTTGACGCTGGCCAGCAGCCAATTGATGGCTGCAGAGTGCAAAACCACTATCGATTCCACTGATCAAATGTCCTTCAACACCAAGGCCATTGAAATCGACAAGAGCTGCAAAACCTTCACCGTCGAACTGACCCACTCCGGCAACTTGCCGAAAAACGTCATGGGCCATAACTGGGTGTTGAGCAAAGAAGCGGACATGCAGCCAATCGCTACCGACGGCCTGAGCGCCGGCATCGACAAGCAGTACCTGAAAGAAGGCGATGCCCGCGTGATCGCGCACACCAAGGTTATCGGCGCCAAGGAAACCGACTCGGTGACCTTCGATGTGTCGAAGCTTGATGCCAACGAAAAATACGGTTTCTTCTGCTCGTTCCCGGGCCACATCTCGATGATGAAAGGTACGGTTACGCTGAAGTAATCGAGCCCATAAAAAAAGCGTCCGCATTGGACGCTTTTTTTGTGCCTGGCGTTTGACCGCATCCTCGTTCATCGCCAGCAAGCCGGCTCCTACAGGTTCAGTGCCGCTTCCGTAGGAGCCGGCTTGCTGGCGATGGCGTCGGTTCAAACGCCACTTTACTCACGGCGCAAACGGCATCACACGTTTGTGGTGGGTTTTGTTGTACGTGCTGACGATGATCTTGAACGCTTCCTCGCGCACCGGCTCGCCGTGCAGGAAGGCATCGATTTCGGCATAGGTCACGCCATGGGACGCTTCGTCCGGTTTGCCCGGAGACAAGTCTTCCAGGTCAGCAGTCGGAATTTTTTCCACCAGCGATTCCGGCGCGCCGAAGCTGCGGGCGATGGCCCGGACCTGGTTTTTCACCAGCCCGCTGAGTGGTGCCAGGTCGCAGGCGCCGTCACCAAACTTGGTGAAGAAACCCATCACCGCTTCCGCCGCGTGGTCGGTTCCGATCACCAGGCCGTGGGCAGCGCCGGCGATGGTGTACTGGGCCACCATGCGCATCCGCGCCTTGGTGTTTCCGAGCACGAAGTCTACCGAGACCGCTTGCTTGCCTTCGAACGCCGCGACTTCACTGGCCAGGGATTTGACCGCCGGGCCGATGTTCACCGTGTGGCGCTCGTCCGGTGCGATGAAATCCACCGAGGCCTGGGCGTCGTGTTCGTCAAATTGAGTCTCGTACGGCAGGCGCACGGCGATGAACTTATAGCTCGTGTCACCCGTACGCTGGCGCAGTTCACGCATGGCGCGCTGGGCCAGCAGGCCTGCGGTCAGGGAGTCGACGCCACCACTGATGCCCAGCACCAGGGTCTTGAGCCCGGAATTGACCAGGCAATCCTGAATAAAAGTGATCCGGCGGGCGACTTCAGCTTCGAGGGCGGCTTCGTCGGCGAATGGCGGCTGGACCTTGAGCTGTTCAGCAATCTCACGCTGTACGGCTTGCATGAATTCACTCCTTGCTAGATGGGCTTGATGCGCTGGAAAGGGCGGCAGGTACTTGGAAAACGTGTCGCAAATAGGCGACGAAATTCGGGTCTTTGCAGTGAGTCTTGCCAGGCTCATCGGAGATCTTCGCCACCGGTTGGCCGTTGCAGGCGGTCATTTTAAGCACGATGCTCATCGGTTCGACACCCGGAATGTCACACGTCAGGTTGGTGCCGATACCGAAGCTGACATTGATCCGCCCCCGCAGCGCCCGGAATATCTCCAGGGACTTGGGCAGCGTGAGGCTGTCGGAGAAGGTCAGCGTCTTGCTCATCGGGTCGATACCGAGCCGGTGATAGTGCGCGATGGCTTTTTCAGCCCAAACCACCGGGTCGCCCGAGTCGTGGCGCAAACCGTCGAAAAGCTTGGCGAAAAACAGGTCGAAATCGCCGACAAAGGCATCCATGGTGATGCAGTCGGTCAGGGCAATCCCCAGCAGGCCACGGTATTCGCGGACCCAGCAATCGAGGGCGGCAATCTGGCTGTCGATCAGCCGCGGGCCGAGTTGCTGGTGGGCCATGATCCATTCGTGGGCCATGGTGCCCAAGGGTTTCATGTCCAGCTCGCGAGACAGATGCACGTTGCTGGTGCCGACGAAGCGCCCAGGGAAATCGTGCTTGAGCACGTTCACCACTTCTTCCTGCACACGGTACGAAAAGCGACGACGGGTGCCGAAATCGGCTACCTGCAATTCGGACAATTCGTCGCTGCTGGCGTTGGCGGTCAGCCAGTCGAACTTGCGATAGAGCTGTTCACGCGCCTGTTCCAGGACAATTTCCCGGTAGCGATAGCGGTTACGCACTTCACTGACGATCGCCAGCATCGGCACTTCGAACAGGATCACATGCAGCCACGGGCCACGCAGGCGGATGAACAATTCGCCGTTTTCGATGCCGGTCTGGACGTAGCGCAAGTTGAAACGAAACAGTCCGAGAAAACGCAGGAAATCCGGTTTCAGGAAGGTGATGCGCTCCAGAAAACTCAACTGATCGGCGCTCAGGCTCAACTCGGCCAGGCGCTCGAACTGGTAACGAATCTCCGCCAGGTACGGGCGCAGATCTTCACTGTTTCGGCAACGAAACTCCCATTCGACTTCCACGTTCGGGTAGTTGTGCAGCACCGCCTGCATCATCGTCAGTTTGTAGAAGTCGGTGTCGAGCAGGTTCTGCACGATGCGATCGGCAAACACGCTCTCGCTCATAACGGGATTCTCCACATTGAATACAGATAGTGGCGCATATCGGCGGAGGGAATTGCCAGCAATTTTTTGGACACCAGATCTCCTGTGGCGAGGGAGCTTGCTCCCGCTGGGGTGCGCAGCGCCCCTAATAACAGACGATGTGTTCGATCTGGATGAATTCGTTATCCGTTCCGCGGCTGCTTCGCACCCGAGCGGGAGCAAGCTCCCTCGCCACAGGGTTTGTGCCTGGCCACAGATTGATGTGCCGGCCTAAGGTTGTGGAGTGTCCGGACTATCAATCTGCTCCAACATCCACTTCACAAAATCCCGCACCTTTGGCACTTCCGCCGAGTGCTCCGGGTACGCCAGGTAATAGGCATCCGTACTCGGCATTGCATGCTGCCAGGGAATGACCAGTTTGCCGTCGGCCAGTTCCTCTTCCACCAGAAAGCGCGGCAACAAGGCCACGCCGCAGCCGACCTGTGCCGCGCGGATGCACATATAGAAGGTTTCGAAGCGCGGGCCGTGGTAGCTGTGTTCGGTGTGGTAGCCCTGACTGTCGAACCAGTCATGCCAGGCTTGGGGGCGGGAAGCGTTTTGCAACAGGACCAGGTCGGTGAGTTGCGTCGGGTCGGTGAATGGCGTGTCGGGCAGGCTGCCGGGGGCACAGACCGGCACCAGCTCTTCGCCGAACAGCTTCAGGCATTCGGTGCCGGGCCGAGAGCCTTGGCCGAAATAGAACGCCAGGTCGCTGCGCCCTTGCAGCAGGTCGTCGGCTTCCTGCTCGCTGCACAGGTCCAGATGAATCGACGGATGACGCAGGCGCCAGCCTTTCAGGCGCGGCACCAGCCAGCGTGCGCCGAAGGTCGGTGGCGTCGAGACGCGCAGGACTTCGGTATCGCCGCCGTAGGAACGCAGGTAATGGGTCGACATCTCGACCTGCGTGAGGATTTTTCGTACTTCGACCAGGTACAAATCCCCCGCAGGGGTCATTTGCAGGCGTCGGCGCACCCGGCGAAACAACAAGTGTTGCAACAGTTCTTCCAGTTGCGCGACCTGTTTGCTGACCGCGCTCTGGGTCAGGTTCAGCTCTTCGGCGGCCCGGGTGAAGCTCAAATGCCGGGTCACGGCTTCGAAACACTGCAACGCAGCGATCGATGGCAAATAGCGTTTGTTCAGCATGGGCGGTCCTTTGTTCTTGTCTCTTTATTGCCAGCAATGCACAGCATGAATAAACGGAATGATATCTCTCTTAAAGGTCGTTTGTTGAGTAACCTCCGGGGAGCTAAAACTACAGGCCTGATCAGCCGTGATTTTCCGGCTGCACCCGTTCCGTTTTTTGCTTGAGGAGTAACCCATGGTTGCCGCATTGCTTGATCGTCTTGGCGTGAACCCGGCCCTGTACCAGAACGGCAAAGTGCCGGTGCATTCGCCTATTGATGGCAGTCGCATCGCCGCTGTTAACTGGGAAGGCGCCGCTGAAGTCGAGCAGCACATCAGTCGCGCAGATCATGCGTTCGAGCTGTGGCGCAAGGTTCCGGCGCCGCGCCGTGGCGAACTGGTGCGTCAACTGGGCGACATCCTGCGTGAATACAAGGCCGATCTCGGCG
This sequence comes from Pseudomonas fluorescens, assembly GCF_000802965.1. GTDB lineage: Bacteria > Pseudomonadota > Gammaproteobacteria > Pseudomonadales > Pseudomonadaceae > Aquipseudomonas > Aquipseudomonas fluorescens_A. Next base: position 19,050 of record NZ_JSAK01000022.1, read on the forward strand.
AGCTGGTTTCCTGGGAAGCCGGCAAGATCACTCAGGAAGGCCTGGGTGAAGTTCAGGAAATGATCGACATCTGCGATTTCGCCGTCGGCCTGTCCCGCCAGTTATACGGTTTGACCATCGCCTCCGAGCGTCCTGGCCACCACATGCGCGAAACCTGGCATCCGCTGGGCGTCGTTGGTGTGATCAGCGCCTTCAACTTCCCGGTGGCAGTCTGGGCCTGGAATGCCACGTTGGCGCTGGTTTGCGGCAACCCGGTGATCTGGAAACCGTCGGAAAAAACCCCGCTGACCGCGCTGGCCTGCCAGGCACTGTTCGACCGCGTGCTGAAGAATTTCAGCGATGCGCCACCGCACCTGAGCCAAGTCATCATCGGCGGTCGCGATGCTGGCGAAGCCCTGGTCGATGATCCGCGTGTCGCGCTGGTCAGCGCCACTGGCAGCACCCGCATGGGCCGTGAAGTGGCGCCGAAAATCGCCGCACGTTTCGCCCGCAGCATTCTGGAACTGGGCGGCAACAACGCGATGATCCTCGGCCCAAGCGCCGATCTGGACATGGCCGTTCGCGCCATCCTGTTCAGCGCCGTCGGCACTGCCGGTCAGCGTTGCACCACTTTGCGTCGCTTGATTGCCCACGAATCGGTCAAGGAAGAGATTGTCACCCGCCTGAAAGCCGCGTACTCCAAAGTCCGCATCGGCCATCCGCTGGAAGGCAACCTGATCGGTCCGCTGATCGACAAGCAAAGCTTTGAGAACATGCAGGACGCCCTGGAACAGGCCCTGAGCGAAGGCGGCAAGGTGTTCGGCGGCAAGCGTCAGCTGGAAGACAAATTCCCTAACGCTTACTACGTGTCGCCGGCCATCGTTGAAATGCCGGAGCAGAGCGATGTGGTCTGCCACGAAACCTTCGCGCCGATCCTGTACGTGGTCGGTTACAGCGATTTCCAGGAAGCCCTGCGTTTGAACAATGCTGTACCGCAAGGTCTGTCCTCGTGCATCTTCACCACCGACGTGCGTGAAGCCGAGCAGTTCATGTCGGCGGTGGGCAGCGATTGCGGCATCGCCAACGTCAACATCGGCCCGAGCGGCGCGGAAATCGGCGGCGCGTTCGGCGGCGAGAAAGAAACCGGCGGCGGTCGTGAGTCCGGTTCCGATGCATGGCGCGGCTACATGCGCCGCCAGACCAACACCGTGAACTATTCGTTGGAGTTGCCGTTGGCTCAAGGGATCACGTTCGACTAAGTAATGGTGGTGGGCTTGAAAAGATCGCAGCCTTCGGCAGCTCCTACAGGATCGCGCCTGGCTGCGGTTCTGTAGGAGCTGCCGGAGGCTGCGATCTTTTTGGTGGCTGGTTAGGTTTCTGTTGGAGTCTGGCAATGCCGTTACGCGAAGAGTGTCTGTGGGAAAAACTGACGCCGCAAAGGCCCGACAACGCGGCGCTCAAGGGTGAAGTAAAAGTCGATGTCTGCGTCATCGGCGCCGGGTTCACCGGGCTGTCGGCGGCGGTGCATTTGCTGGAACAGGGCAAGACCGTTTGTGTGCTGGAAGCCCATCGCGCCGGGCATGGCGGTTCGGGGCGCAACGTCGGTTTGGTCAACGCGGGAATGTGGATTCCGCCGGACGAAATCGAAGCCGGGTTCGGCGAAGAAGTCGGCAGTCAGCTCAATCGCATGCTGGGTGCGGCTCCGTCCCTGGTTTTCAGCCTTGTGGATAAGTACAACATTGATTGCCAGCTGCGTCGCGAAGGCACGCTGCACATGGCGCACAATGCCCGTGGCGAAGCGGATCTGCGCAGTCGTGAACAACAATGGAAGCGCCGTGGTGCGCCGGTTGAATTGCTGACCGGCCAGGCCTGCGAACAAGCCACGGGCACCAAGAAAATCGCCGCCGCACTGCTCGATCGCCGTGCTGGCACGATCAATCCGATGGCTTACACCACGGGGCTGGCCAAAGCGGCCATCGGCCTCGGCGGTCAACTATTCGATCATTCCCCGGTAACCCGACTCGAACGTCAGGGCCAACGCTGGTCGGTGCAAACCGCGCAGGGCTCGGTACTGGCCGAGCAAGTGGTGATCGCTTCCAACGCTTATACCGAAGGCGACTGGACCGAGTTGCGACGCAATTTCTTCCCCGGTTATTACTACCAAGTGGCCTCAGTCCCTCTGACCGAAGACGCCGCGCAGCAAATTCTGCCGGGCGGCCAGGGTTCCTGGGACACCCGTCAGGTGCTCAGCAGTATTCGTCGGGACAAGGATGGTCGTCTGTTGCTCGGCAGTCTGGGTAACGGTAATCAGAAACCGACGTGGTTCCTCAAGGCATGGGCTGATCGAGTCCAGCAGCACTACTTCCCCTATCTAAAACCGGTGGAGTGGGAGTGCACATGGACCGGTTGCATTGCCTTCACGCCCGATCATTTGATGCGTCTGTTCGAACCGGCGCCCGGTCTAGTGGCAGTCACCGGTTATAACGGTCGGGGCGTGACCACGGGTACGGTGGTTGGCAAAGCCTTTGCCGATTATTTGTGTAACGGAAATCCTCAGGCGCTACCTATTCCATTCGCACCCATGCAGCCATTGGCCGGAGTGGGCTTGCGCAGCTGTTTGTACGAGGCGGGGTTTTCGCTGTATCACGCAGGCCAGTGCCTGCGGATCGTGATTTGATTGTAGAAATTTGTTGCTGGAAGCGGCGCTTTTTGGCTTGGCGACTAGCCTGTAGTGGTGCGGGTTGTAGCAGTTGCGCACCAGTAGTGTGCAGTTAGGTGACGCACGTTGTTACAGGCTGGTTGCACGCTGTTTGGTGTCGCGGTTGCAATGATGGCGCGGTCGGGTTGCGCCTCAAAAAAATATTGGTTTCACCTTCAGCGGTTTAGACGGTTGCACGCTCAATGAAAATGGGCCCGAAACAGTCGAAATAACAATAAAGCAGCGACTTTTTTCAGAATAAAAAACCGATGGCACAACACTTGCTCTGAGCATTCAGTGAAGTCGCAGTGCCAATTAAAAAAAACCTTGGAGCACCACCTCATGTCCCAGACGTTTTACAAGAAAGGCTTTCTGGCCCTCGCAGTGGCAACTGCGTTGGGTGTTTCTGCGTTTGCTCAGGCTGACATCAAGATCGGCGTAGCGGGTCCAATGACGGGCGCCAACGCGGCATTTGGCGAGCAGTACATGAAGGGTGCACAGGCAGCAGCCGATGCGGTCAACGCAGCGGGCGGCGTGAACGGGGAAAAAATCGTACTGGTCAAGGGCGATGACGCCTGCGAACCGAAACAGGCTGTGACGGTCGCCAAGGACCTGACCAACCAGAAAGTCGCTGGCGTGGTCGGTCACTTCTGCTCCTCGTCGACCATCCCGGCGTCGGAGATCTACGACGAAGCGGGCATCATCGCCATCACGCCAGGTTCCACCAACCCGGCAGTGACCGAGCGTGGCCTGAGCGCCATGTTCCGTATGTGCGGTCGTGACGACCAGCAAGGCATCGTGGCCGGCGACTACATCGTCGACGTGCTCAAGGGCAAGAAGGTTGTCGTGCTGCATGACAAGGACACCTACGGCCAAGGCCTGGCGGATGCCACCAAGGCGCAACTGGTCAAGCGCGGCGTAACGCCGGTGCTGTATGAAGGCCTGACCCGTGGCGAGAAAGACTTCAGCACCATCGTCACCAAGATCCGCGGCGCTGGCGCCGATGTCGTTTACTTCGGCGGTCTGCACCCGGAAGCCGGTCCGCTGGTTCGCCAGCTGCGTGAACAAGGCCTGAAAGACGTCAAGTTCATGTCCGATGACGGCATCGTGACCGACGAACTGGTGACCACCGCTGGCGGTCCGCAATTCGTCGACGGCGTGCTGATGACCTTCGGCGCCGACCCACGCCTGCTGCCAGACAGCAAGGCCGTGGTAGACGCCTTCCGCAAGGCCGGTACCGAGCCTGAAGGCTACACCCTGTACGCCTACGCTTCGGTCCAGACCCTGGCTGCAGCTTTCAACGGTGCCAAGTCCAACAAGGGCGAAGAAGCGGCTGCCTGGCTGAAGAAAAACCCGGTCAAGACCGTCATGGGCGAGAAGACCTGGGACAGCAAGGGTGACCTGAAAGTCTCCGACTACGTGGTTTACCAGTGGGACAAGGACGGCAAATACCACCAGCTGGAAAAACAGAAGTAAGGGCTGTTCCGATTACTTGAACCCACAGATCCCATGTGGGAGCGGGCTTGCCCGCGATGGCGGACTGGCAGGAGACAATTTCGTCGAATGTTCAACCGCTATCGCTGGCAAGCCAGCTCCCACAGGGGGCGGTGTGGGCCAGGTTGATCGTGATTGACATTGCTCCGACGTAAATCTGTATTTTCCTTAGAGGAACCGCACACCCCCAGGTGTGCAGGTTCTCATTGCGTGAGATTGCGTTATGGATGGTATTTTCCTGCAGCAACTGGTCAACGGCCTGACCCTCGGGTCGGTCTATGGCCTGATCGCCATCGGCTACACAATGGTCTATGGCATCATCGGCATGATCAACTTCGCCCACGGCGAGGTTTACATGATTTCCGCTTACCTCGCGGCGATCAGTCTGGCTCTGCTGGCATACTTCGGTATTGAATCCTTCCCGCTGTTGATGCTCGGAACACTGATCTTCACTATCGTCGTCACGGCGGTGTATGGCTGGGTCATCGAGCGTGTCGCCTACAAACCCCTGCGTAACTCCACCCGACTGGCACCGCTGATCAGCGCCATCGGTATTTCGCTGATCCTGCAAAACTATGCACAGATCGCCCAAGGCGCGAAGCAACAAGGTGTGCCTACCTTGCTGACCGGTGCCTGGCGCGTCGAGATCGGCACAGGTTTCGTGCAGTTGACCTACACCAAGGTCTTCATTCTGGTCGCCGCGTTTGTCGGGATGGCCGCGCTGACCTACATCATCAAGTACACCAAGCTCGGCCGCATGTGCCGTGCAACCCAGCAAGACCGCAAGATGGCTTCGATCCTGGGGATCAACACCGACCGGGTGATTTCCTATGTGTTCATCATCGGTGCAGCGATGGCGGCCCTGGCCGGCGTGCTGATCACCATGAACTACGGCACATTCGACTTCTATGCCGGCTTCATCATCGGGATCAAGGCGTTCACCGCCGCGGTACTCGGCGGGATCGGCTCGCTGCCTGGCGCCATGCTCGGCGGGATCATCCTCGGGATTTCCGAGTCGCTGTTCTCTGGTCTGGTCAACTCGGACTACAAAGACGTTTTCAGCTTCTCGCTGCTGGTTCTCGTTCTGGTCTTTCGGCCTCAAGGCCTGCTCGGCCGTCCTCTTGTGTCGAAGGTGTAAGCGATGTCTTCAACCACTAAAAAAACCATTGATCTCAAAAAAAGTCTGGTTGATGCGATTCTTGCCGGCCTCATTGCCCTGATCGTGTTCGGGCCGATTGTCGGCGTCGTCCTCGATGGCTATGGCTTCAACCTGGAAACCTCCCGGGTGGCATGGATCGTCGCCATCGTCATGGCCGGTCGTTTTGCCCTGAGCATGTTCCTGCAAACCCCCAAGGGCCTGAGGATCCTCGAGGGTTTTGAATCCACCGGTTCCGGGGTTCATGTTCTGGCGCCCGATTACAAATCCCGCCTGCGCTGGATCATCCCGCTGATGATCGTCATCGCCGTGGTGTTCCCGTTCTTCTCCAACTCGTACCTGCTGGGCGTGGTCATCCTCGGGCTTATCTACGTACTGCTGGGTCTGGGGCTGAACATCGTGGTTGGCCTGGCCGGCCTGCTCGACCTCGGTTACGTGGCGTTCTACGCCATTGGCGCCTACGGTCTGGCACTCGGTTATCAATACCTTGGGCTGGGCTTCTGGACGGTGCTGCCATTGGCCGCGATTACTGCCGGGCTGGCCGGTTGCATCCTCGGTTTTCCGGTGCTGCGACTGCACGGTGATTACCTGGCGATCGTGACCCTGGGCTTCGGTGAAATCATCCGCCTGATCCTCAACAACTGGCTGTCCCTGACTGGTGGCCCGAACGGTATGCCAGCCCCATTGCCGACCTTCTTCGGCCTGGAGTTCGGCAAAAGAGCGAAGGATGGCGGCGTGCCGTTCCATGAGTTCTTCGGCATCGCCTACAACCCGGACGTGAAGTACTACTTCATCTACGCGGTGTTGTTCCTGGTGGTGTTGGCCGTGCTGTACATCAAGCATCGTCTGGTGAAGATGCCGGTCGGTCGTGCCTGGGAAGCGTTGCGTGAAGACGAAATCGCCTGCCGGTCCATGGGCCTGAACCACGTACTGGTCAAACTCTCGGCATTCACCATCGGCGCCTCGACGGCTGGCCTGGCCGGTGTGTTCTTCGCCACCTACCAAGGCTTCGTCAACCCGACCTCGTTCACCTTCTTCGAATCGGCCCTGATCCTCGCCATCGTGGTACTTGGCGGCATGGGCTCGACCATCGGCGTGGTGATTGCGGCGTTCGTACTGACCGTGGCCCCGGAACTGCTGCGTGGCTTCGCCGAATACCGCGTACTGCTGTTCGGCATCCTGATGGTGTTGATGATGATCTGGCGACCGCGCGGCCTGATTCGGATCAGCCGTACCGGTGTGACCCCGCGTAAAGGAGTAGCGCCATGAGCGAAGTCGTACTCTCCGTAGAGAAGCTGATGATGCACTTCGGCGGCATCAAGGCGCTCAATGATGTGAGCATGAAGGTCAAGCGCAACTCGATCTTCGCCCTGATCGGCCCCAACGGCGCCGGCAAGACCACCGTGTTCAACTGCCTGACCGGGTTTTACAAGGCCTCCGGCGGCAAGATTGAACTCAATGTGCGCGGGCAACAGACCAACGTCATCCAGTTGCTGGGGGAATCGTTCAAGCCGACCGATTTCGTCTCGCCAAAAAACTTCATCACCCGGCTGCGCTACAAGATGTTTGGCGGCACCCACCTGGTCAACCGTGCCGGGCTGGCGCGGACTTTCCAGAACATTCGCCTGTTCAAGGAAATGTCGGTGCTGGAAAACCTGCTGGTTGCCCAGCACATGTGGGTCAACCGCAGCATGCTGGCCGGCATCCTCAACACCAAGGGCTACCGCAAGGCTGAAAGCGATGCGCTGGACCACGCGTTCTACTGGCTGGAAGTGGTGGACCTGGTGGACTGCGCCAACCGTCTGGCCGGCGAACTGTCCTACGGTCAGCAACGTCGCCTGGAGATTGCCCGGGCCATGTGCACCCGTCCGCAGATCATCTGCCTCGACGAACCGGCCGCCGGCCTCAACCCTCAGGAAACCGAAGCGCTGAGCGCGATGATCCGGCTGCTGCGCGACGAGCACGATCTGACCGTGGTGCTGATCGAACACGACATGGGCATGGTAATGAGTATTTCCGACCACATCGTGGTGCTGGACCACGGCATCGTCATCGCCGAGGGCGGCCCCGACGACATCCGCAACGACCCGAAAGTGATTGCCGCGTACCTGGGCGCCGATGAAGAGGAGCTCGTATGACTAACGGTGCCATCCTCGAACTCAAGGAGCTGGACGTGTTTTACGGGCCGATCCAGGCCCTGAAGAAAGTCTCGTTGCACATCAATGAAGGTGAAACCGTCAGCCTTATCGGCTCCAACGGTGCCGGCAAGTCGACCCTGCTGATGTCGATTTTCGGCCAGCCACGGGCGGCGAACGGGCAGATTCTCTATCAAGGTGTGGATATCACTCACAAGTCGTCCCACTACATCGCGTCCAACGGCATCGCGCAATCGCCGGAAGGGCGGCGGGTATTCCCCGACATGACCGTTGAGGAAAACCTGCTGATGGGCACCATCCCGATCGGTGACAAGTACGCCAAGGAAGACATGCAGCGCATGTTCGAGCTGTTCCCGCGGCTCGAAGAGCGGCGTACACAACGGGCGATGACCATGTCTGGCGGCGAACAGCAAATGCTCGCCATTGCGCGGGCGTTGATGAGTCGGCCGAAACTGCTGTTGCTTGATGAGCCGAGCCTGGGGTTGGCGCCCATCGTGGTGAAACAGATTTTCGCCACCCTGCGGGAATTGGCCAAGACCGGCATGACCATCTTCCTGGTGGAGCAGAACGCCAACCACGCCCTTCGGTTGTCGGATCGGGCGTACGTGATGGTCAACGGCGAAATTCGCATGACCGGCACGGGCAAGGAGCTGCTGGTTAACGAGGATGTGCGAAACGCCTATCTCGGCGGGCACTAATCCTTAGCGTCGAATGAAAACGCCCTGACAAAATCAGGGCGTTTTTTTATGCCCACTAAACCCCTGTAGGAGCTGACGAGAGAAACGAGGCTGCGATCTTTTGATCTTGTTTTTCAAGAATCAAAATCAAAAGATCGCAGCCTGCGGCAGCTCCTACACGGGACGGTGAATTGTGGTAAGGCGAAATTGTGGAAAACAAAATTGACGACCTCCCAAACCGCGACATAAAGCCGCTGCAAATAGTTGTTTTGTCACGGTTTTGACTTGTCCCCGTTTGCTGTGGAGCTGACTGTGAATAACGTGGGAGTAGCTGGCTGAACGCCTTTGAAACCGTGGCTTGCAGCGTTGCGGTTGTTTTTTGATCAGGCGTTTTTACGAAGCCATAAGGCAGCTTTGTCAACCTTTTTGTTAGAGGCGAAACGGCGAATAATCCACTTGAATGGGCCTGTGGATAAGTCTGTGGTTAAACTCTGGAAAGACTCGGCTAAAGGCCGTCGTTACTGGCTTGGCGCCATCGTCGGATTGACCGCCCGGTCGGAAAAATGGCCATGGGCTACACAGCAGGCCAATTGGGGTCAAGCAAAAAAATTTCAAAATCCCTCGCTAAGCCTTGTGGACAGCGGCTTGCAGCTTTTCTACTTGCCCCCGGAAACTGTGGACCGGCCTGTGGATAAGGTGCGTGCATATGGCTACAGACCGCGGCTTATATGGCTTTCCTGCTGTTGATCGTTTTTTGAGCAGAATCGCAACAGGGGAACGTGGTTGCCGGTAAGTGCGTGGCCGGGCATGCTGCCTGCTGATTTTCTATTCCAATGGCTGTCGATCAGCCGAAGCAAGGAGAACACGATGTCCAACACCCTGTTTATTACCGGCGCGACCTCCGGTTTTGGTGAAGCCTGTGCCCGTCGTTTTGCCGAGGCCGGCTGGAAACTGGTGCTGACCGGCCGTCGTGAAGAACGCCTGAATGCGCTGTGTGCCGAGTTGTCGAAGCAGACTGAAGTGCATGGCCTGGTGCTCGATGTGCGCGACCGCAAAGCCATGGAAGAAGCCATCGCCAGCCTGCCGCCGTCCTTCGCCAAACTGCGCGGACTTATCAACAATGCTGGCCTGGCCCTGGGCGTTGATCCGGCGCCAAAATGCGACCTGGATGATTGGGACACCATGGTCGACACCAACATCAAAGGCCTGATGTACAGCACCCGCTTGCTGCTGCCGCGCTTGATCGCCCACGGTCGCGGCGCCGGCATCGTCAACCTCGGTTCCATCGCCGGCAATTACCCGTACCCGGGCAGCCACGTGTATGGCGCGAGCAAGGCGTTCGTCAAACAATTCTCCCTGAACCTGCGCTGTGACCTGCAAGGCACAGGTGTGCGGGTCAGCAACATTGAGCCGGGCCTGTGCGAGAGCGAGTTCTCCCTGGTGCGTTTCGCCGGTGACCAGGAGCGTTACAACGCCACCTACGCCGGTGCCGAGCCGATCCAGCCGCAGGACATTGCCGATACCATTTTCTGGGTACTCAATGCGCCGGCGCATATCAACATCAACAGCCTGGAGCTGATGCCGGTTAGCCAGACCTGGGCCGGGTTTGCGATCGAGCGTAAGTCTTAAGACCGAGTAACGGCCCTTCGCGGGCAAGCCCGCTCCCACAGGTTTTTGTGTCGTCCACACAACTCGTGTTCACCACAATCCACTGTGGGAGCGGGCTTGCCCGCGAAGGGGCCGGAACAGGCAGTACAAGACATCAGCTAGACTCCTCATCCAACAGACCTCCGCGCCCAGCGGTTCAAAGGATTCCGAGGAGATTCAGTGAGCAATCGAGGCGAGCAGTCGCTGCTCAAACAATCGACCTTCCTGATGCTCGCCGTGACATTTGCCGGGATCATCACCGGTTTTGTTTCGGGCGCCCAATCCATCCTGTTCGATGGCTTTTTTTCGCTAATCGCGGCCTTCATCAAGGTCCTGATGCTGATCACCGCCCGGCTGATCGCCAAGGAAAGCAATCAGCGCTTCCAGTTCGGTTCCTGGCACCTGGAGCCCATGGTGCTGGTGATCGAGGGCAGCTTCATATTTCTCGTGGCTGTTTATGCCTTTCTCAACGGCGTGTTCGGCATCATCAGTGGTGGCCGCGAGGTCGAGTTGGGGCTGGTGATCTTCTACGCCGCGTTCTTTACGGTCGTTGAGCTCATCTATTTTTTCTACGTCCGCCGACGCAATCGCACACTCAAATCATCGCTGATCCAGTTCGACAACATCAGTTGGCTGGTGGACGCGATGCTGTCGGCTGGACTGCTGGTGAGCTTCCTCATCGCGCTGCTGCTCAAGACTCAGGGTTATGACGAGTGGGCGGTGTACGTCGACCCGATGATTCTGATTCTGCTGGCGTTGGGCATGCTTCCTCCCGCGTTCAAAATCCTCGGGCCGGCATTGCGCGATGTGTTGGGGATCGTCCCGGATCAACTGGACGACAAGGTGAACCAGGTGCTGGCGGCGGCGAAGATCGAGCATGGATTCGATGACTACATTTCCTACGTGCAGAAGCACGGACGGGCCTGTTTTATCGAGATTCACATCGTCTTGCCGACGGATTATCGGCTGCACAGCGTGGTGCAACTGGATGCACTGCGGGAGGAAATTTCCGCGAAGCTCGGCAAGCCTGATGCGGCGCGATGGCTGACTATCAGCTTTACCGGGGACAGGAAGTGGATTGCGTGATTTTCGATTGAATCGCCAAGATCGCAGCCTTCGGCAGCTCCTACAGGATGTACGCGATCCCTGTAGGCGCTGCCGAAGGCTGCGATCTTTTAGCGGTCAGCGAAGATATTCGGCCAACCCGCGATAACACGTCGCCAAGTGATAAGGCGTGGTCGACGGCATGTCCCGACGGCTCACTTCACCGTGCTCGTCGCGGCACTCATACCAGCCGCCCGCATGCAGCGAGCGCTGTTGCAATGCCTGCAATTGACGCAACACCAAAGCCTCGCTGCCCGGGCGCAACGTCAAGGCGCGCAGGTACTCGGCCTGGGCCCAGATACGCTGCGTCGCGTCGCGGGAACCGCCGTTCGGCCCCAGGTCCAGCATGGCCCGCACGGCACCGGTCTGTTGATCGACGCCCAGTTGCTCGGTGAAGGCAAAGGCGCGCTCCAGCGACGCATGCAATTGCGAGCCGCGCAGCAGCTCGGACGATTCCAGCAGGAAATACCACTCGAACTGATGGCCCGGTTCAAACCAGTTATCCACAGCGCCCAGCGGTTTTTCCATCAGCACGCCGTGCTGCGGATCGATAAATCGCTTCTGCATACCTGTGCATAACTCGACGAGCGCCCGTTGTACGGCGAGGTCTTCACGCACCGACAACGTCGCGAGGAACGCTTCGGCGAGGTGCATCAGCGGGTTTTGCAGGGGGCCGCTGTTGAGCGATGACCAGTCACGGTCGAGGCTGGCTTCGTAGAGGCCATCACCGCTGGCGAAGCGCTGCGCGATGACTTCCAGGGCGGCGTTGAGCACCGACTCCACCAATGGCTCACGCACTTTGTCCCAGTAATGGGCGCAGGCGAACAGGATAAAGGCGTGGGTGTAGAGGTCTTTGCGTTGATCCAGCGGCGCGCCTTGCGGGTCGATGCTGTAAAACCAGCCGCCGTGTTCGGCGTCGTGGAAATGCCGCTGCAAGGAACGGAACAGCGCCGCCGCCCGTTCTTCGGCGCCCGGCACCTGGCCGATCAGGCTGGCAAACAGATACAACTGCCGCGCGCAGGCCATCGCGCGGTAGCGCTGTGGTGGCAGTGGTTGGTGCCCGGCATCCAGCGCCTCGTAGGGCAACGCCATGTCGGCATTCCAGCCCGGACCTTGCCAGAGCGGCACGATCACGTCCTTGAAGTGCTGTTGCACCGAGGCAAACAGGGCGGTCAGTTCAGGCTGGGAGGCGGAGCGGGAAACAGGCGGCATTGGCTGGCGTCGTCACGGCAGGGTTGATTGCGCGACATGTTAACAGGCCTGAGAGGTGTGTTGTCTGTCAGGCCGTCATCGCTGCAACCCAGCTCCCACAGGTTAAGTGCAAATCCCTGTGGGAGCTGGCTTGCCAGCGATGACGGCCCTGACAGGCGCTAAAGAAATCAGCCGGCCAACAACCAAACCCCGGTCGCCGCCGAAGCCGCCCCTGCCAGTCGAACCAACGGCGCAGCCGCTTGCGGCAACACTCGCACCAGCGCATAACCCGCCGCATGCAACGCTGCCGTCGCCGCCACAAACCCTGCCGCATACGCCCAAGGGCTGGACATGTCCGGCAGCTCCAGACCATGCGCCACACCATGGAACAGCGCAAACAGCGCAGTCGCAGCCACTGCAATGCTCAGCGGTGGACGCACCGCCAAAGCCACCGCCAAGCCCAGCGCCAGAACAGATGCGGCAATCCCGCTTTCCATTGCTGGCAGGTTCAGCCCTTCAAAACCCAGCAATCCACCGATCAGCATGGTGCCGACGAAGGTGCACGGCAGCGCCCAACGCGCGGCGCCTTTCTGCTGCGCCGCCCAAAGGCCAACGGCGAGCATGGCCAGCAAGTGGTCGAGGCCGCCGATCGGATGGCTGATACCGGCGATCAAGCCGTTGTCATCGTGCCCCGGGTGGGCGAAGGCGATGGCCGGGGTCAGCAGCAGGGCCATGGCGCCCAGGATGCGTTTCAGTGTCATGGATAAGCTTCCTTGTTGATAAGTGTCGATCAGGCTGCGGTCAGCAGGCCCTGGCGTTCGATGAAGGCGATGATGTCTTCCAGGCCCTGGCCGGTTTTCTGGTTGCTGAAAACGAACGGCTTGCCGTTGCGCATGCGCGTGGTGTCGCTGTCCATCAGGGTCAGCGAAGCCCCTACCAGCGGCGCGAGGTCGATCTTGTTGATCACCAGCAGATCGGACTTGCAGATCCCCGGCCCGCCCTTGCGCGGCAGCTTGTCGCCGGCCGAGACGTCGATCACGTAGATGGTCAGGTCCGACAACTCGGGACTGAAAGTCGCCGAGAGGTTGTCGCCACCGGACTCCACCAGAATCAGGTCCAGACCCGGAAATCGGCGGTTGAGCTGATCCACGGCTTCGAGGTTGATCGAGGCGTCTTCGCGGATCGCCGTGTGCGGGCAACCACCGGTTTCGACGCCGATGATGCGTTCCGGCGCCAACGCTTGGTTACGCACCAGAAAGTCGGCATCTTCGCGGGTGTAGATGTCGTTAGTGACCACTGCCAGGTTGTAGCGGTCGCGCAGGGCCAGGCAAAGCGCCAGGGTCAGGGCGGTTTTACCGGAGCCGACCGGGCCGCCGATGCCGACGCGCAGAGGTTGTGTGTTCATGTGGTTCTCCAAAATAAAACAGGCCCTAGGAACGGAACAGACGGCTGTACTGGCGCTCGTGGGCCATACACGCCAGGGACAGGCCGAAAGCGGCGCTGCCAAAGTGTTCGGGTTTGATTCGGGTGGCGTTTTGCTGGGCCTGTTGCAACAGCGGCAGCAATTCGCTGGTCAGGCGCTGGGCGGCTTGCTGACCTAGCGGCAAGGTTTTCATCAGCACTGCCAATTGGTTTTCCAGCCAGCTCCAGAGCCATGCGGCCAGTGCATCCTGCGGACTGATCTGCCAGGCGCGCGCGGCCAGCGCCCAGCCGAGGGCCAGATGCGGTTCCGGGCGTTGTTCGAGGAAGGCGCGGGCCGAGGCATCGAGCTCCGGCAAACCATTGAGCAGTTGTTGCAAGGAGTAGCCCATCTGGCGGCTCTCCTGATGCAGCTCGCGAGTCTCCCGGCTGGCGCGGTGCTCTTCGCAGCGTTGCAGCAGTTCGTGCCAGTTTTCCTCGGCGGCGGCCTCGCAATGGGCAAGCAACAATGGCGCCTCGAAGCGGGCCAGGTTCAGCAGCAACTGATCGCTGATCCAGCGACGGGCACTGTCAGGATCGTGCACGCGGCCATTCTCCACCGCCATTTCCAGGCCTTGGGAATAGCTGTAGCCGCCAATCGGCAATTGCGGACTGGCCAGACGCAAGAGCGCCCAGGCCGGGTTCACAGGCGCACGCCGAACTGGTGCAGCTTTGGCGGGTAATTGAAATCTTCATCACCGTGACGCGAGTGGTGATGACCTCCGCCGTAAGCGCCGTGTTCCGGCTGGAACGGCGCTTCGATGTGTTCGGTGGTGGCGCCCAGCTGTTCGAGCATGGCCTTGAGCACGTAGTCATCAAGCAGGCGCAACCAGCCGTCGCCGACTTGCAAGGCGACGTGGCGATTGCCCAGGTGATAGGCCGCGCGGGTCAGTTCGAAGGCATTGGCGCAGGTGACGTGCAGCAGTTGTTCGGGGCGGGCGCAGACACGGACGATGCGCCCGTCTTCGGCTTGCAAACATTCGCCGTCATGCAGCGGCGGCTGACCGCGCTCCAAAAACAACCCGACGTCTTCGCCCTCGGCACTGAAACAGCGCAAACGACTCTTGCTCCGGGCTTCGAAGGTCAGGTGCAGCTCGGCGGCCCAGTCGGGTTGAGGGTCGATTCTGCGATGAATCACCAGCATCGGAAAACTTCCAGCAATGGACAATGCTCAGGCTAGAGCAAGGGGCTTGCCAATCGCGGGGAAGTGTAGGAAATGCCTGTGGGAAAGGTAGGACGAGGCCAGGTTGGGCACGGGTTTTGGGTGATGTTGGTGCGTTGAGTTTTTACTATGCACCAAATTGCGGCGCACAAAAAAGGATCGCAGCCTGCAGTTGCTCCTACAGAGATACGCGATTTCTGTAGGAGCTGCCGCAGGCTGCGATCTTTTAGGGCATCACTCGGTACTGCCGAGCCCCTGCCAATGCTTCAACCCGATAAAGATAAACCGCAACTGCTGGGTAATCTTCGCCTGGGGCGTCAAATGCTCAGGCAGCGCCTCGGCCGGCGGGTCGATGATGTCCGGCAAGGTGGCGAACACGCTTTTGACGATGAGGTCCGCCATGACGCTCAGACCGGCGATATCCAAGTGTTGCAGTTTCGGCATCAGCGACAAATCGGCCGCCAGGTCCGAACTGATGTTTTCGCGCAGACGGCCGATGGCCAGTCGCACCGGCAACGAACCGCCGTACTGCTCGCGGGCCAGAAACAGAAATTGCGAGCGGTTGGCCGACACCACGTCGAGGAAGATTCGCACCGACGCATCGATGATGCCGCCCATGACGAACTCGTTGTGCCGCACCAGGCGGATGGTTTCACGAAAGGTCTGGCCGACCTCGCTCACCAGCACCAGGCCCAGTTGATCCATATCGGCGAAATGCCGGTAGAAACCGGTGGGCACGATCCCGGCTGTTTTCGCCACTTCGCGCAGGCTCAAGCTGCCGAATCCTCGGCCGCCTTCCATCAAATGGCGAGCAGCGTCCATCAGGGCGTTGCGGGTCTGTTGTTTCTGTTCGGCGCGGGGCAGCATCGCAGGGGCGTTTTCTGAAGTAGGACAGCGGCGCACTCTAGCAAATCGGCTTTGCCGGCGTCGAACGACGATAGGGGATCGAGCGGGGGAGTGGCGGTGCTTCTATTAAGTGAAGAGCCAGAAAGTCAAAAGCCCAATCCGGTGATTGGGCTTTTTTTCGGGGCCGTCATGGGCTTAGCTCATCGAGCTGTTGCGTTCGATCACACGGTCACCACCGCCTTCGGCGAGAGTTTGGCCTGGGGTGCGGTCGGAACCGTCAGCGGCAACTGTTTGACCTTGTGGAGTCTGGTCGTAGCCATCTTCAGCAACCGTTTGGCCTTGTGGGGTTTGGTCGTAGCCATCTTCAGCAACAGTCTGACCTTGTGGGGTCTGGTCGTAACCGTCTTCAGTGATCAGGTTTTTTTCTTTCAGGCGATCGTTACCACCTTCAGCGAGGGTTTGACCTGGGGTGCGGTCGGAGCCATCAGCGGCAACGGTTTGGCTGAACACCGAGTGAGTGTCTTTCACTTGTGGGGTGGCTTGGTCAGCGGCAGGCAGTGCAAAAGCAGTGCTGGCTAGCATCGAGAGTGTAAGGCTAAGTAGAAGTTGGCGTTTCATGATCGGGTGCTCCTTGGGAGGGCAATAAATTGGGTACGAGGGCAATGCTACTCTCGATAAGTCGATATAAAAGTTCATAAACGCAATGTTAATAATCAACGGAATTGATTGTTCTCTACAGCCCTTGTAAACCGGGCGTTTCCGGCCGATGTTTTTGCACCGGGATGGGTATTTTCGACTCACTCTCGCTGCGCAAAAGTGCGGGGCCGGTAACGCGGGACGGGAGGGGAAAGCCGCGTTCGACCGATCAATTACGGCAAAATCGTTTTTTCGATTAAACCTGCGGGCCATTTGCCAGTCGTAGATGTCATAGCGGGCCAGTTCTGGTCCCAGCGTTTTTCTTGAGCGTCGCAGTCGGGGGCGTTCAGTCGTATCAGGAGCCCTGTGCAATGACGCGCACTCGTAAAATTCTCGCCTGGACCTTCACCAGCCTTGTTGTGTTGTTGGCGGTTCTGGTGCTGGTCATCGTGTTCTTCGATTGGAACCGAATCAAACCGCCTCTCAACGCCAAAGTTTCCGAAGAGCTGCATCGACCCTTCGCCATCAATGGCAATCTGGCCGTGGTCTGGCGGCGCGAGCTTGGCGAAGGCGGCTGGCGCGCCTGGGTGCCGTGGCCGCACGTGGTGGCCGAAGACTTGAGCCTGGGCAACCCGGACTGGTCGAAAACGCCGCAAATGGCCACGCTCAAACGCGTCGAGCTGCGCATATCGCCCCTGGCCCTGCTGGCGCAGCGCGTAGTGATCCCGCGCATCGACCTCACCGAACCCAATGCCGAGCTGCAACGCCTGGCCGACGGTCGCGCTAACTGGACGTTCAAGTTCGACCCGAAAGACCCGAACGCCGAACCTTCTCCTTGGGTGGTGGACATCGGCGCGATCGGCTTCGACAAGGGCCATGTCACCCTCGACGATCAAAACTTGAAGACTCAGCTCGACCTGTTGATCGACCCGCTGGGCAAGCCGATCCCGTTCAGCGATATCGTCGGCGACAAAGCCGCGAAGACTGCGCAAGAGAAAGGCAATGCGCCCCAGGACTACGCGTTTGCGTTGAAGGTCAAAGGCCAGTACCACGGCCAGAAGCTGGCCGGGCAGGGCAAAATCGGCGGCCTGCTGGCCTTGCAGGATTCCGCCACGCCGTTTCCGCTGCAGGCTCAGGTGCAAATCGCCGACACCAATGTCGAGCTCGCCGGCACCCTGACCGATCCGCTGAACCTCGGCGCCCTGGATCTGCGCCTGAAGCTGGCCGGCGCCAGCCTGGGCAATCTCTATCCGCTGACCGGCGTGATCCTGCCCGACACTCCGCCGTATGCCACCGACGGTCACCTGGTCGCCAAGCTGCATGAGCCGGGGGGCGCGGTGTTCCGCTATGAAGAATTCAACGGCAAGATCGGCGCCAGCGATATCCATGGCAACCTGGCCTACGTCGCCAGCCAGCCAAGGCCAAAACTCAGTGGCTCGCTGCTGTCCAATCAACTGCTGTTTGCCGACCTGGCCCCGCTGATCGGCGCCGACTCCAACGCCAAGCAAAAGGCCCGGGGCGGTGAGAGCAAGCAGCCAGCGGACAAAGTGTTGCCGGTCGAAGAGTTCAAGACCGAGCGCTGGCGCGATATGGACGCCGATGTCGAGTTCACCGGCAAGCGCATCGTCCACAGCGAAAAACTGCCGTTCAACGACCTCTACACACACCTGGTACTCACCGATGGCGTGCTCAGTCTTGAACCGCTGCGCTTTGGCGTGGCTGGCGGCAAGCTGGATGCACAGATTCGCTTGAACGGTCACACCGATCCCATGGAAGGCAGGGCGAAACTCACCGCACGCGGTTTCAAACTGAAGCAGCTGTTTCCGACCTTTGAACCGATGAAAACCAGTTTCGGCGAGCTCAATGGCGATGCCGACATCACTGGCCGCGGCAACTCGGTGGCGAAATTGCTGGGCAGTGCCAACGGCAATCTGAAGATGCTGATCAACGACGGTGCCATCAGTCGCGAGCTGATGGAGCTGGCCGGGCTGAACGTCGGCAACTATGTGGTCGGTCGGATCTTTGGCGACAAGGAAGTGAAGATCAACTGCGCGGCTGCCGATTTCGATATCAAAAGCGGTCTGGCCACCACTCGGTTGTTTGTCTTCGATACAGAGAACGCGATCGTCTACATCGATGGCACGGCAAATATGGCGACCGAGCAACTGGACCTGACCATCACGCCGGAATCCAAGGGCTGGCGCCTGATTTCATTGCGTTCGCCGCTGTACGTGCGGGGCAAGTTCATCAAGCCTGATGCCGGTGTGAAGGCTGTGCCGTTGATGTTGCGCGGGGCCGGGATGGTGGCGCTTGGAGTGATCGCCGCGCCAGCGGCAGGTTTGCTGGCGCTGATAGCGCCGAGTGGCGGCGAGCCGAATCAATGTGCGCCGTTGCTGGAACAGATGAAGTCGGGCAAGGCGCCAGTAACCGTCAAACCCACCCGATAATCGCGCGTCTGCACTGACGTCATCGCGGGCAAGCCCGCTCCCACAGGGGATCACCGTACTTGTGGGAGCGGGCTTGCCCGCGATGGCGGACAGACAAGCGCTGCGTATCGCAATGTGAAGCACTCACGCCAAGGCATGCCCCGATATCAATGCCTCTTCACGCAACCACGCAAAAAACGCCCGCACCGGCGGATGCCGTTCGCGTCCCGGAACGCACAGCGCGCTATACCCGGCGCCGTCCACTTGCACGTTCCCTCGATAGGCCACCAGCAATCCGCTGGCCACGCTTTCGGACACCAGAATATTGCTGGCCAGTACCAGGCCTTGCCCGGCAATGGCTGCTTGCAGGGCGTAATGCTCTTCGTCGTATTCGCGCACCGCGGGCTCGCCTGCCAACCAGTTCTCGCCCGACCGCGCGCACCAGGCCTCCCAGCCATGGGCGTAAAGCTTGGAGTTGTGCCAGCGCACGCTGATCAGTGTCGGCGTGCGGGTCGTCGCCAACGCCACTTGTTCGGGGGAGCCATAAACGCCGAAGGACTCGTCGAACAGGCACAGGCCATACAGATTGGGATAGTCATCAAGGCTGTAGCGCACCGCCAGATCGACACTGGCGTCCTGATGCAAATCGATGACTTCGCAATGGGTATCGAGGCGCAGGCTGATGTTCGGGTGCCGAGCGTAAAAGCGCCCGAGTCGCGGTACCAGCCACAGGGCGGCGAAAGCGGCGGTGGTGGAGATCGTCAGGCTCGCGCCGCTGCGCTGCGGGCGCAGCGTGTCCACACTTTGTGCCACTTCCAGAAAGGCGCCATGCAGGCTGTGGAACAGCCGTTCACCGCACTCGGTCAGTCGCACCTGCCGTGGCAAGCGATCGAACAACGGCACGCCGAGCCAGGTTTCCAGCGAGCGAATCTGATGGGATACCGCCGTCGGCGTCACTGCGAGTTCTTCGGCAGCAGCCTTGAAGCTCAGCAGGCGTGAGGCGGATTCAAAAGCGCGCAGGGCGGTCAGCGGCAATGAGGCAAACATTGAACACTCCACGGATGAAATGGATTCATCCAGACTGATTTTTGCTCATTTGAAAAACGGCAGCTGCGAGCCTCAAGCTGCAAGCCACAAGCAGTTTGAGTTTAGTCCTTAAGGAGAATCAGATGAGCACAATTCTTGCGATTCATGCCAGTCCCCGTGGCGAGCGTTCTCATTCGCGGCGTTTGGCGGAAGTGTTTCTTTCAGCTTGGCAGGCTCGACATCCTCAGTCGCGGCTGACTCGCAGAGAGGTTGGGCGCGCATTGATTCCGCCGGTCAATGAAGCGTTCGTGGCTGCCGCGTTTTATCCGCAACCTGACGCGCGCCCATTGTCGATGCAGGCGGATCTGGCGTTCAGCGATGAGCTGGTTGGCGAGTTGTTGGACCATGACTTGCTGGTGATTTCCACGCCAATGCACAACTTCAGTGTGCCCAGCGGCTTGAAAGCGTGGATCGATCAGATCGTGCGGCTCGGGTTGACGTTTAACCACACCCTGGACAACGGCGTGGCGCAGTACGAACCGCTGGTGCGGGGCAAAAAGGCCTTGATCGTCACCAGTCGCGGCGGCTTCGGTTTTGGCCCCGGCGGTGAACTGGAAGCCATGAACCATGCCGATCCATTGCTGCGCACGGCGCTGGGCTTCATCGGCATCACCGATGTCACGGTGGTCGCTGCCGAGGGCGAAGAGTCCGAGGCGCGCACGTTCGAGGTTTCTGCCGCCGAGGCCGAACAGCGTCTATTGGCGCTGGCCAGGGAGTTCTAGATGGCCTGGCTGTTTTTGCTGATCGCCGCCGGTTTTGAAGTGACGTTCGCCATGGGCATGAAGTACGCCGAAGGCTTCACCCGGCTCTGGCCGTCGCTGATTACCGTCGTCGCGGCGGTGGGCGGGATTTACTTCCTGACCCTGGCCATGCGCGAATTGCCGGTGAGCATCGCGTACCCGATCTGGACCGCCATCGGCTCATTGGGCACTGTGTTTCTCGGATTTGCCTTGCTGGGCGAAAGCCTGACGGCGGTTAAGTTGGTGTCAGTCGGATTAATCGTCGCGGGTGTGGTGGGGCTGAAGTAAGGCACTTCGCGCCCCACCCGGGTCGGATTCCTGAAGGAGCTGGCTTGCTGGCGATGGTCGTTGACGATAACGCGTAGGGGCTGGTTAAACGCGGCGCACTTGAGACCATCGCCAGCAAGCCGGCTCCTACAGGGGGGCGTGAAGAACGTGAAACGAGGACGGATGTCATAGACTGGTCGTCGAGTTGTCATGTTCGCTGGTGATGCTTGGCGGATGTCTTGCATCACGCCTTGCGTCACTTCACCGATCACAAGGATGTCCGCCCATGTCGCAAGGTTCCGCCCCGCGTTATCCGATTGTGTTGGTCCCGGGAATGCTCGGGTTTATTCGTCTGGTGCTTTATCCGTACTGGTACGGGATCATTTCGGCGCTGCGCCAGGGTGGTGCGGTGGTGTTTGCGGTGCAGGTCTCGCCGCTCAACTCCAGCGAGGTGCGCGGTGAACAACTGTTGGCGCGCATCGAAGAGATTCTGCGCGAGACCGGGGCCGGGAAGGTCAATCTGATCGGCCACAGCCAAGGTTCGCTGACGGCCCGATATGCTGCCGCCAAGCGCCCGGATTGGGTGGCGTCGGTGACGTCGGTGGCAGGGCCGAATCATGGCTCGGAGCTGGCGGATTATCTGCACAAACATTATCCCCATGACAGCGCCGCAGGCCGGCTGATGACCTTTCTGCTGCGGATGATCGCTGCCCTGATGAGCCTGTTGGAAACCGGTTATCGCGGGCCGAAATTTCCCGTTGATGTTCATGCGTCCCACCACGCACTCACCACCGAAGGCGTGGCGCTGTTCAATCAGCGTTATCCACAGGGCTTGCCCGAAACCTGGGGCGGGCAGGGGCCGGAAGAGGTCAATGGTGTGCGGTATTACTCGTGGTCCGGCACCTTGCAGCCGGGCAAAACGGACAGCGGACGCAACGTGCTCGACGGCACCAACCGCAGTTGCCGGTTGTTTGCCAAAACCTTTGTGCGTGAAGCGGGGCATTGTGACGGGATGGTCGGGCGCTACAGTTCGCACCTGGGGACGGTGATTGGCGACGAGTACCCGCTGGATCACTTCGACATCGTCAATCAGTCGTTGGGGTTGGTGGGGAAAGGGGCGGAGCCGATTCGGTTGTTTGTTGAGCATGCGGCTCGGCTGAACGCGGCAGGGCTATAGATTCCTGTGGCGAGGGAGCTTGCTCCCGCTGGGGCGCGAAGCGGCCCCAAAAAATGGGACTGCTTCGCAGTCAGCGGGAGCAAGCTCCCTCGCCACAAAGAAATTATGCGCGGCGCAACACGGTGGTCCAACGCTCAGAAAGAATCACCCCACCCAACGTCAGTAGCCCGCCCACCAAGTGGTACAACGCCAACTGCTCATGCAGCACCACCGCCGCAATCAGCGCGGTAATCAATGGCAGCAAATTGAAAAACAGCGTGGTCCGGCTCGGCCCCAGACGCACGACGGCCTGCATCCACGCCAACGGCGCGACCATCGAGGCCAGCAAACAGGCATACAGCACCAGCGGAATATTCTGCAGCGTAAGGCCGGTTTTCTGCGAAGCGAGGAACAGCGGAAACAAAACCACCACGGCCACCAGCACCTGCAAATACAGCAACACCAGCGGCGGCAAACGCAGCTGCCATTTTTTCAGCAGGGTGCTGTAGATCGCGTAGGCCAGGGTGGCGATCAGCATCATCGCGTCGCCCAGGTTCACCCCGTGCTCGAGCAACACGCCAAGGCTGCCGGACGAAACCACCACCAGTACCCCGGCGAACGACAGCACCGCACCGGCCAGGGCACCCATGGTCAGGCGTTGACCGAGGCTGATGATCGCCATGGCCAGCGACATCAAGGGCATCAGCGACAGGATGATGCCCATGTTGGTGGCCG
Organism: Pseudomonas fluorescens; assembly: GCF_000802965.1. Lineage (GTDB taxonomy): Bacteria > Pseudomonadota > Gammaproteobacteria > Pseudomonadales > Pseudomonadaceae > Aquipseudomonas > Aquipseudomonas fluorescens_A. Next base: position 41,664 of record NZ_JSAK01000022.1, read on the forward strand.
AGGTCAGGCTAGCGGCGAAATACGCCAGGCTCTGATAGACCGCCATGCCCAGCACGCCGAGAACGAAAATCTTAGCCAGATTCGGGCGGATCAGCGGCCAATGGGCGATCACCGGTTTGAGCATGAAGGGCGTGAACAGCAATCCGGCGAGCAGCCAGCGGTAGAAGCCAATCTCGGCGGGGAAGATCGCCCCGGCCGACATTTTGGTGATCACGGTGTTACCGGCCCATATGAAAATGGCCAGCAGGGGATACGCGTATTGCATCAGAGGAAAAACCAGAACGTTAATGAAGGGCAATTATCCTCTGTCCGGATACACGCCTATACTTCGATCCAGACAACCCACCCTTGATTCCGGACAGCATGACCAGTAAACACATCGACCTGCTGGATTTCAGCGAACTGCCGGCCCCGGTGTACTTCCGCTATGCCGACTTCGACACGCACGAATACGCTTCGGCGCACCGGCACCCCTGGGGCACGCTGGAATATTCGGCCAACGGTGTGTTGCACATGGAAATCGGCAGCCGCCGTTTCATGTCGCCGCCGCAATATGCGGTGTGGGTGCCGCCCGAGACCGAGCACAGCTTCTACAGCAACCAGCCGATCAACTACCGTGCGGTCTGCCTTGCGCCGGCGCTTTGCCGTGACTTGCCGCAGCAGGCCTGCACCCTGGCCATCAGCGACATCCTCAAGGCGATCCTCAAGGACTTCGCCACCCGCGACGTGAAGATTCCCGAGCAGGATGCGGACAAGCGTCTGGCCCAGGTATTGGTGGATCAACTGCAACAGGCGCCGGTGCATGAGTGCTATCTGCCCTACGCCAGCAGCCCGGGACTACTCGGCATACTGGTAGCCCTGCAAGCCGAGCCTGGGGATAACCGGCCGCTGGCGGATTGGGCGGCGCACATTCATGTCAGCGAACGTACCCTGGCGCGACAGTTTGTCCGCGAACTGGGCATGAGTTTCGGCGAGTGGCGCCAGCGCCTGCGATTTCTCGCCGCCATCGAAGCGCTAGACAGTCACCGCAGTATTCAGGAAGTCGCCTTCGATATGGGCTATAGCACCGGTTCGGCGTTTATCGCGATGTTCCAGCGTCAGGCCGGGTGTACGCCTGACTATTACCGGCGCAATAAGATGTTTTAACAAACCCGAAAAGATATTTCGTACAACATTATAAGAAACGAACTTCAAGAGAACAGAGTTGGCACTCTGTAGGCTTCGATGCTCTTTATCCAAGTCTGCAGGTAATAATGATGAACGATTTATTGTTGAAGTCTGTTGGTATTTCGGACTCTTCCGATATTGAACACGAAGACAGTATTCACTCCGATTTTATAAGAAGCGCTATTCCCGACTGGCTGGTTAACACCTCTGTTAAGCGGATGGGGGATTTGCGCAACGCCCCTAAAGTCATTCCAGATTGGAGCAAAACGGCATCCCACACCGAGCATGTGGCTGCCAAACACGCCACGCGAGCCAGTTGGCAGGCGCAGAGCGAGGTCGATCAATTGCTCGGAAAGCTGCAGGATGTCGAGTCGTTCGCCCGGCCGTTGCTGGCTCAAGCGCTCAAGGAGCAATACAACGTCGTCGTAGATGTTGGTGAAACTTTTCTACGCTTGTACTCCCCGGCTAAAACATCGAACTGGTCATTGAATGTCACAGGCGGTGTTAGTTCCAGAACTGTGTCATTGCTTTCAGCGGCACTGCATAATTTTGCCGAGGGTGAAGTCTTTACCGCTGACTCCGCTTTTATCAGTAAGCCAGACATGAGCAATCGGGTTGAAATAAAAAAGTTGGGTATAACGGTCGATCAGTTCAAGGCGCTGTGCCGAACACTGGATATCGGTTCCCGGTACAAAGAATATCTGGAAAGTTATCTGATTCCCGACGATGCCATGGGTAGGGCTGAGTTGCAGCACCGCATCGTCGCCAGTCATAGAAGTGCCATGAAGGCGGCAGCACATTTGGCGTTGTTGAAGAAAGACATCGGCGCAGCGGCGTACCAGACGGTATTGAACATGGTGCTGGGCAAAAAGGGCCTGGTATTCGATGGCGGTCCCGTACGCTACTACCACTTGAGTATGCTCGACACCTGCTTGACCGGCATTGTGCTCATCGCCGCCGATCTCGACACACCCGGTGCCAGCGTCCGGCGCGTCATTGCCTATATACCGCACGATCCTGAGCACCCGCTGAAAGAATACGCCTCAACGGTCGAATTCGCGCTTGAGCTGACTCGCCAGCTACGGGGCAGCGGTCCGGCGTCCACTTCCTCGGGGTCGAGCTACCAGGCGTTTTTCAGTCGATTCGTGGAGCATGGGCAACGTGGACATTTCTTCGCCGCGCTCAATGCAAAACTCTGGGAAATCACCTATCAAGGCGTACAGCCCGGCTCCAATTTGCCCGCCTGGCGCGAAACCCAGGTGGAGCGCCCTCTTCTGCGGTTCGCCTCCGAGTCCTTTGAAAGCGACAGCGCCAGCCGCTATAAAGGCGATCCGTGGGTTTATCTCTTTGAGAGACAGGTGGACAAGGTCCTTGCCGACGGGCGCGCGCTGGCCGTGACCACCGCCGACGCGGACAGCGCCGCACGTTGGGCGTGGATTGAAAACCTGGAAAAAATGCTCTCCGACATCATGAACGTTGCGTTGTTCGTCGTGACCCCGTTTGTCCCGGTGCTCGGGGAAGCCATGATGGCGTATATGGTTTATCAGCTGGTCGAAGGGGTGGTGGAAGGCGTCGTCGAGCTTGCCGAGGGCGATTACTTAGCGGCAGCGGAGCATCTGGTCGGCGTTGCTGAAAACCTCATTCAATTGGGCGCCTTTGTCGCTGGCGGGTTAATCGCTACTCGAGTGGTGAAACCCAGGTTGTCGTCATTCCTTGAGGGCGCCCGGCAGGTCACGCTGAAAAACGGTGAGCAGCGGCTATGGGGGCAAAATCTGCAACCCTATCTGCAACAGAACCTGCGTCTGGCAGCGGACTCCAACCCCGATGTTTACGGGTTGCACCAACACCAGGGCAGGCAGATTTTGCCGTTGGACGCTGGCCATTTCGAACTCAAGGCCGATTCGCAAGCCGGCAAGTATCGCGTCGAGCATCCGACCCGACCCGAGGCCTACCAGCCGGTGGCACATAGTAACGGTAGCGGCGCTTTTGTAATCGAGGGCGAGAAACCTCATACCTGGGATGCCGAAACGCTGATCAAGCGACTCGGTCCCTCGGTGAAAGGATTGACGGACCGGCTCGGCGACATTCGCACCGTCAGTCGCGCCGACCTTGGAGCGCTTGTGCGCATGTACGCCGATAACGAGCGGGCGATCCCTTTACTCAGCGATACGGTGGCACGGTTCCGGATCGACCGGGATATTCACACGTTCATCCGCGATATCGGCAGCTCCCATGCACAGGATTACCTGCAGGCCGACCCGCTATGGCAGTTTCAGCTGCTGGATGGTTTGTGGCCCGGCCGGGCGATCGTACTCAAGGGGGCTGATGGGCAAGTGCTGTACTCCATCGGGGCCGGAACCGAACCTGTGTCAGTGCATTTGGACCGACTGGCGAATACCGACCTGATCGACACCTTGCTGTCGAATCTCGATGACGCCGAGACCCGCCAACTGCTGGGTGATCAAGCCCATGCGCCGCTCGGCAGCCGCCAGCAGAATGCCGAGCGTTTGAGGGGGCAGCTCGCGCAACGGGCAGGTCAACGCAAGGCTTCGTTGTTCTTCTCTCGCTACCGAGGTATCGAGCGAGCCGTCGGTGCCGAGGCGAGATTCATCCAGGACGAGATATCAGGATTGCCCGGTGTCGTCGCAGAAGAACTGGTCGCGCTAGCGCGCCCGGAGGATTTGCAGGCGCTCAAGCTGCGCAGGCTTCCCGCACGACTTGAACAACTCGCGAATTGGGCGCTCAGGGACGTGCGGATCAGCCGGGCGTATGAGGGCTTTTATCTGGAGTCGGTCGACAATCCGGACTTCGACGCCTTGGCGTTGCATTCGCTGGAAAACCTGCCGGGCTGGAACACCGATGTCAGGATCGAACTGCGTCACTACAGCGTCGACGGTCGACAACTGGACAGCATCGGCCGTGATGACGCCGCGATTCGACGTACGCTTGTTTTGAGCGATAGCGGGGTCTTCCAGGCCCATGACGTACAAGGCAATGCCCTGCATTCAAGCAATGATTTGTTTACCTCGATCTTGCAGGCATTGCCCGATGCCGAGCGTGATGCGTTGCAGATTCATATCGGCCAGGGTCCGGTGCTGAAAGCGGCGCTGCGCGACCATGCCCTGAAGCCCTACAGGCTGTTAAGCGTCCTTTCCGGTTTGCCCGAACTGAAAAGTCCGACATTCGATCCGGCGGTGATGCGCCTGCGCGGGGGCGCTCCCACCTTGACGGGGGAGGTTGCACGTCTGCAAGTCGTCGAGCAGGACTTTGGGGAGTTCGTTGAACAAGGGTTCCATCCGAGCATCCCGTCGTTTCAACGATACAACTACGTGCGCGGCCTGGAGCTGATGTCCGAGAGCTTGCCCGACGATTGCTTTAACACCCTCTGGGAGGGAGTTTCCAAAGCGAACGGGGAAGGCTACGAGGCCAATCTGCGAGCGGTGCAAAGCATTGAGGTGTTGCCTGACCTGAAAAAGCTGATGACGCCTGAGCAGTTCGATGCATTGATCGAGCGGCTGTTCACCGAGGACGGTTTGGTGGTACTGGCGGAGTCCGAACGCAATCTGGGCGCCCGGGCGCGCGATCTCGAGCAAACCGGGCGCCTCGATGAATATCAGACGCTGCAACAGGCAGTCAGGGAAAGCATTGCGCCGACCAGCGAGCCATGGGTGGCGTTGCAGGAGTATGCCGGTGAGCTTGGATCGAGCGTATCGGAGGCTGCGCAGCCGGTCGAAGTAACACCGCAGGTCATGGTTAACTTGCGTCAGGCACAACGTGCCATCTATCGAGCCAAGGAACTGTTGCCGTTATCGGGCAACCAGTTGCCGAGCATTTGGGAAAACGGCGGTTCGGCTATCGCGAAAATAAAGGGGTTGCGAGGACTGGATCTTCAGGAGGGTGACTTCACCGCGCGGATGACCATTGCCGAACATGCGCGCAAGGCCATCGACATCAAGGGCGGAAACTGTTCGGAAAACTCGAAGGTGACGTTCGCGCTGTTGGCCAGCCAACCGAGAACCTCGCGAATTCACCTCGTCAGAGCCACCGCGTTCGACCATCAGTACGTGGTGATTGGCGATGACTTGGGCAATCTCCAGCAACTGGTGGTTGCCGATTCGTGGCCGGAATTTCCTGTCGCCCACACGGCCGACAATGGTTATTTCGAGTTTGAACTGCCAGCGCTGGCAACCCTGGAGCCAGGCCCCGCCAGTGCGGACTTTGCCTATATCAACGAATTGCCGACGGGCCGGCCGGCGCTGCCAGAGGTTTCCCGGGACAACACCGTCAGGCAGATAACCATAAACAAACTGTACAGGTCGGGGGCTTATGCTCAGTTCACGTCATTAAAGACGTTGGGAACGCAATACAGTTTGCCGGGGGAAGTCGGGGTGTCGTTCGAGCGATTACCCGATTCCGTGATCGAAAAGCGCCTGTCAGCCTGGCGAGGCTATCAACAGGCATTCAAGAGCCTGTTGGACGAGTAGTCCGCTACCGGATCACCGGCCGAATGAACGTTTCTGGCTGGAGGAAGGTGTAACAAGGCTTGGCTACACTCTGGGTGGATGCCGCATCTTTCGATGCGGCGACAAGGAGAAAACTCCGTGAAGATAATGCGTGTCCCTTTTTTGATGATCGGGTTGCTGCTCTGCTCCCAGGGTTTCGCCACCACCGAGCAACAGGACAAGATGACCACCTGCAACGCCGACGCCAGCGCCAAAAGCCTCAAGGGCGATGAGCGCAAACTCTTCATGAGCAATTGCCTTAAAGCAACGCCGCCGGCGACCGATGTCCCTGCGACCTTGACGCCGCAGCAGGAAAAAATGAAAACCTGTAACGCCGACGCAACGACCAAAGCCCTCAAGGGTGATGAGCGCAAGGTGTTCATGAGTGATTGCCTGAAGAAGAAATGAGTCATGGGTGGCGGCGAGATTGTAGCGTTAACTGTTCTGGCCTCATCGCGGGCAAGCCCGCTCCCACAGTTTCTCTGTCGAACTCGACTTCCATGACCGACCGGAAACTTGTGGGAGCGGGCTTGCCCGCGATAGGGCCGGTACGGGCACTGCAAAAGAAAGCCTGAGCCCCCGACCAAGGTCGACCCACACAATCCCTAGTGCTGTCACCCGAACGCTGGCAGACTGCCAATCCTTTTACGCCGTTCGTTTTGAGGCTGTATGCCAACGTTTTCGCAGCGTCATGTTTTGCTGGTCATCAGCTGGGTCATCATCTTTGGCGGACTTTTACTGGTCCTTCCGTTGCGCTTGCTGCCGAGCCTGCTCGCCGGGTTGCTGGTGTTCGAACTGGTCAACATGCTCACCCCGCAACTTCAGCGGCTGATCGAAGGTCGGCGTGCGCGCTGGCTGGCGGTGGCGTTGCTGGGGACGCTGATTGTCAGCGTACTGTCGCTGATCTTCGCCGGTGCCATCAGCTTCCTGCTGCACGAGGCGGAAAACCCCGGCGCTTCCCTCGACAAGTTCATGGGCGTAGTCGACCGCGCACGCGGGCAACTGCCGCCGTTCATCGACGCCTATCTGCCGGCCAGTGCCGCAGAATTTCGCGTGGCGATTGGCGAATGGGTCAGCAAACATCTCAGTGACTTGCAACTGGTGGGCAAGGACGCGGCACACATGTTCGTGACGCTGCTGATCGGCATGGTGCTCGGCGCGATCATCGCCTTGCAGCGCATCCCCGACCTGACCAAACGCAAACCATTGGCGGCCGCGCTGTTTGATCGTCTGCACCTGCTGGTCCAGGCGTTTCGCAACATCGTGTTCGCGCAGATCAAGATTTCCCTGCTCAACACCTTCTTCACCGGGATTTTCCTGGCGGTGATTCTGCCGATGTTCGGCATCAAATTGCCGCTGACCAAAACCCTGATCGTGCTGACCTTCCTGCTCGGCCTGTTGCCGGTGATCGGCAACCTGATGTCGAACACCCTCATCACCATCGTCGGCCTGTCGCTGTCGATCTGGGTGGCCATGGCGGCGCTGGGTTACCTGATTTTTATCCACAAGCTCGAATACTTCCTCAACGCGCGCATTGTCGGCGGGCAGATCAGTGCCAAGTCGTGGGAGTTGCTGCTGGCGATGCTGGTGTTCGAGGCCGCGTTCGGCCTGCCGGGGGTGGTGGCGGGGCCGATTTATTACGCGTATTTGAAGAGCGAGTTGAAGCAGGTGGGGATGGTTTGATCTGCTGTTGATCTAATTGTGGCGAGGGAGCTTGCTCCCGCTGGGGCGCAAAGCGGCCCCAAAAAATGGAACTGCTCCGCAGTTCAGCGGGAGCAAGCTCCCTCGCCACAGAGGATCACATCAGTTCATCGGGCCGTAGCGTTTCGCCGCCTCAATCGCCAAACCACTACCGATACTGCCAAAGATATTCCCTTCCACATGCCGCGCATTCGGCAGCATCGCCGACACGCTGTTGCGCAGCGCCGGAATCCCGCTCGAACCACCCGTGAAGAACACCGTATCCACCTGATCGACCCGCACATCGGCGTCTGCCAGCAGTTGGGTCACGCTGTTGCGCACCCGCTCCAGCAGGTTGTCGATGGCCGACTCAAACAGCGCACGGCTCAGTTCCACGCTCAGACCGGCTTCGATGCGATCCAGCGGCACGTGACGGCTGTCGGCGTGGGTCAGCTGGATCTTGGTTTCTTCCACTTCCATGGCCAGCCAGTGGCCGGCGCGTTGCTCGATCAACTTGAACAGGCGATCGATGCCGCCGGTGTCTTCGATGTCGTAACGCATGCTGCCCAAGGCCAGGGTCGACTTTTGCGAGTACACCGAGTTGATGGTGTGCCAGGTCGCCAGGTTCATGTGGTGGCTGGTCGGCATGTAGGCGCCGCTCTTCATGCGGCTGCCGTAGCCGAACAGCGGCATCAGGCCTTGCAGGCTCAATTGTTTGTCGAAGTCGGTCCCGCCGATGTGCACGCCGCCAGTGGCGAGGATGTCGTCGTGGCGGTTGTCGTGGTTGCGTCGCTCCGGGGACAGGCGCACCAGCGAGAAGTCCGAGGTACCACCGCCGATGTCGACGATCAGCACCAGCTCTTCTTTTTCGATGGTCGACTCGTAGTCGAACGCCGCCGCAATCGGTTCGTACTGGAAGGACACCTCTTTAAAGCCGATGGCGCGAGCTACGTCGACCAAAGTGTTTTCCGCTTCCTGGTCGGCCATTTCGTCGTCATCGACAAAGAACACCGGACGACCCAGCACCACTTCTTCAAATTCCCGACCGGCGGTGGTCTCGGCGCGCTTCTTCAGCTGGCCGATGAATAGCCCGAGCAGGTCCTTGAACGGCATCGCCGTGCCGAGGACGCTGGTGTCGTGCTTGATCAGTTTGGAGCCCAGCAGGCTCTTGAGCGAGCGCATCAACCGGCCTTCGTAGCCTTCCAGGTACTCGTGCAGCGCCAGGCGGCCGTACACCGGGCGGCGCTCTTCCATGTTGAAGAACACCACCGAAGGCAGGGTGATCTTGTCGTCCTCCAGCGCGATCAGCGTTTCCACGCCGGGACGCAGCCAGCCGACGGTGGAGTTGGACGTGCCGAAGTCGATGCCGCAGGCACGGGCTGGAGATGCGTTTTTCATGACTTTCAGGTTCCGGTTAAAAAACGGCCGCGCAGTGTATGTCAGACCGGCACAGAATCGAAGGCCGACTATCCGCTAAATCTTGCCTTTCGGCGCCTTGAAAGATGCCTCATCACCCCCAAACTACCCTGCATCAACCGGACAGCCGCGGGGCAACCGCAAGAAGCCCCGCCCGCTGCCGATAAACTTCTGATGCGCTGCCCGGTCACAACCCTGAGATCGGTCAAACCCTGTGCTGCAATTAAGTGCATGCTGTGGCAGGTGGCGCGATTTCGATAACGGATGGTGATTCCCGCGATGGACTTCAAAGACTATTACAAGATTCTCGGTGTGGAGCCGACGGCAGACGATAAGGCGATCAAGGCCGCCTATCGCAAGCTTGCGCGCAAATACCACCCCGATGTCAGCAAGGAAAAGGACGCCGAGGCCAAGTTCAAGGATGCCTCGGAAGCCTATGAAGCGCTGAAAAGCGCCGACAAGCGCGCCGAATACGACGAATTGCGCCGTTACGGCCAGCATGGCCAACCGTTCCAGGGACCACCGGGCTGGCAGAGCCGTGGCGGTTTCGGTGGCGGCGGCCAGGATACCGGCGATTTTTCGGACTTCTTCAGTTCGATCTTCGGTAACCGTGGCCCTGGTTTTGGTGGGGGAGAGTCGCGCCGCAGTACTGGGCGCCGAGGGCAAGACGTGGAAATGGAACTGGGGATTTTTCTCGAAGAGACCCTCTCGAACGAGTCGAAGAAGGTCACATTCCAGGTGCCGCAATACAACGCGGCCGGCCAGCACGTCAGCAACACCCCTAAAAGCCTGAACGTGAAGATCCCCGCCGGCGTGACCGACGGCGAGCGCATTCGCCTCAAGGGCCAGGGCGCACCGGGCGTCGGTGGCGGCGCCAATGGCGATCTGTACCTGACCATTCGTTTTGCGCCGCACCCGAAATTCGATGTCGAAGGCGAAAACCTGATCATCACGCTGCCGCTGGCACCGTGGGAGCTGGCGCTGGGCACCGAAGTCGCCGTGCCGACCCTGACCGGCAAGATCAACCTCAAGGTGCCCGCCGGCAGCCAGAACGGCCAGCGCATGCGCGCCAAGGGCCATGGCTTGTTGAACAAGGCCGGTGAACGCGGTTACCTGTTCGTGCAGCTGAAGGCGGTCATGCCGAAAAAGTCGGACGATGACATCAAGGCCTTGTGGCAGGAACTGGCGAAAAAAGCGGCATTCGACCCAAGAGAAAATTTCTGATCGCAGAGACGGAGTAGCCCATCATGAGCAACCCCCTGATCGTTCAACTGGACCTGGCAGAATTCTGTGAGGCGACCGATCTGTCGGACGTCTACGTGATCGAAATCGTCGAACACGGCATCCTCGAACCTCAGGGCAGCGTGCCCAAGGACTGGCGCTTCACCGATTACGAACTGACCCTGGCCAAGCGCGCAGCGAAGTTGCGGCGCGATCTGGAGTTGGAGTGGGAAGGGGTTGCGCTGGCGCTGGACCTGTTGGAAGAGGTCCAGCAGCTTCGCGCCGAGAACCGCATGCTTAAACAGCGTTTGGGACGGTTGGTGGTGGAATAGCACAATCTACCCACACCCTGTAGGAGCTGCCGAAGGCTGCGATCTTTTGATCTTGATTTTCGTGTGCCTGGCATCAAGAGCAAGATCAAAAGATCGCAGCCTCGTTTCACTCGACAGCTCCTACAGGGGTCGTAACTGGGGCAAGAACCGCATTGCTCAAGCAACGATCAGCGCGGTTGGTGGTGGAGTAACTTTCCGAAATACAACTCTAAACCTGTGGCGAGGGAGCTTGCTCCCGCTCGGGTGCGAAGCGCTCGCAAGGCCTGCCAGCCCGGTGTGTCTTGAGACATTTGGTTTCAGGTTTTGGGGCTGCTGCGCAGCCCAGCGGGAGCAAGCTCCCTCGCCACAAAAAGCCCTCCAGCCGTCACGGCTTTATAACTTCCTGGGCAAGACCACCGTAAACAGCGTGCCGTGCTCTTCGTTCGAGGTGACTTCAATCGTCCCCTGATGCGCATCCACCACTTCCTTGACGATAAACAACCCCAATCCGAGGCTGGTTGAAGGCTGGCCCAGTTCCTCATCGGCACTGCGCACCAGCGGATCGAAGATCGTGGCGATGGCGTCTTCTGGAATAGGCGCGCCGTAGTTATGCACCGTCAGGCGCACCGCGTCCGGCTCGCCGTTGAGGGTCACTGTCACGTCGCGTTTGTTCGAACCGTGCTGCAAGGCGTTGCCAATCAGGTTTTGCAAAAGTTGAGCGAGTCGACCGGCATCCCACACGCCGCGAGTGTTTCCCAGTATTTCCAGGGTCGGATCGCACGCCGGGTTGCCCGCGCAGGCTTCGGCAATCGCCGCATGGGCGACTTCGGCCAGGTCCGTGGGCTTCGGCTCAATCGGCAGGCTCTTGCCCAGGCGACTGCGCACCAGTTCCAGCAAATCGCCGACCATCACCGCCATATGACGCGTGCCCCGCTGGATGTGGGTCGCACAGGCCAGGGAATCACCCTCCAGCGTGGTTTTACGCAGCAGCAGCTCGATGGACATGCTCACCGCCTGCAACGGCGCGCGCAGGTCGTGGCCGAGGATTGCGAGAAAGATGTCCCGCGAACGATTGACCTGTTCGGCATAAGCCGCCGTGGATTCGGCCAGCGCTTCGTCGATGGCCTCATTGAAACGGATCATGTCCTGGAAATAGGCCATGTCGGGGGATTCAAGGCTGTCGACCCACAGGCGAATCACGCAGGCGCGCAAGTGGCGAAATTCGCTGGTCATCTGCACCAGATCAAATCCCACGGTATGTCGCAGTTCACCGTGGCTGGCGCCGGCCTCGTCCAGGCTCGGGGTTTTTTCCGGGCCTTCGCCCTTGGCCTTGGCGGCCTGTTCACTGGGCGTTTGCGGTTTGGTCATGTCCCGCGAGGCGGCCAGCAGGATCGCCTTCGCGTGGTCGCGCAATGCAGCGCTGTCCATGGATTCGGCGGCCGGGGTAATGGTTTTGGCGAACTGCTCCCACTCATCGACGATGCGATCTACGTTACAGACGATGAATTCGGAAAGACGCATGGTAATTACCTGAGCAGGAATCGGAGGGAAACGATTCGAATAGTAGCCCCTTTGGCGCAAAAAACACGACCGCTCATGCAGCGGCATAACCGGCGGTGTTTCTGGCGGTACATATCTATTGAAGGCTCCCTGATTTTCGAACTTTACGGGCCTTTTCCGAGCGTTGGGTCAACAGTTATTTGGTCTTTTTTTTCAGGCGCCGGTGCATAAGTCTGTGGGTTCCTATCCTGTCATCAAGGTGATTGAACAGTGTCTGATTTGCATGGAAGCAACGCGCTGGAAACGCCCGCCCAAAGCAACGGCGTTCATTACGATCGTGTATTCGGTGTCATACCCGGCGCGATAAAAAAGGCCTCGGCAGCGAGGTTGCAAACTCTTGAAACACTAAAGCCCAAGGAGTGGTACAGCGCTGCGCGGGAAACGGACCGCCAGTACCTCAAGGAACTGATTGAAGAACAGGGCCGCTTGCAAGGCGTTCTGGACAAGACCCTGGGCGACTTGCAGCACGACATCAACGCCTTCGCCGAACCCCGCCTGAGCACGGCATTGAAAACGAATTTCAATACGGTCGAGACCGTCGACACGTTCAGCGTGCAACTGGCAGTGCCCAGCAACATTGCCTTTGTCATCGATACCGGGGCCAGTCGCGTTCGGCATTCCACGCTACTGGAAGCGGCGCTGCACAATTTCGAAGAGTCCGAAACCACCGAGGATGCCTGGCGAAACAGCTCGGGTATCTACCACAAAGGTGCGCTCGGCACGCTCAACGTTGTCCCGACAATCCCCTTGCCAAGGTTTGCGACGATGTGCCGAAGCCTGGACCTCGGCGGGCAATATCAACAGCACATCAAATCCGTCTTGCTGCCCACCAGCGAGGAAGCGCAACGGACATTGCAGCAAGACTCGGTGGCCAGCGAAAAAGCGACGTTTCAGGTGGCGACACTGATTGCAAAGTTGAAGGGGGATATCAGTGATTACGCTTCCACCAAGCTTCGGCAAACATGCGAAAACCGCGCAAACATCACGTTTCATGACCAGCCATTGCACAGCCACCGCTTAACACTGATGGGTTTCAAGATGACCGGCATCGTGTTGTTCAGTGCGATCGCTGCCCCGTCGGAATTGCAGAAGACCATCGATGCATTGACCCCCGACTGGCTGAAATTCTGGAACGAGTGGTCACAGCGTATTCCGGTGCTGCCCGGCAACGAGTATCAACAGTACAAATTGTTGCAGGCGTTTTTCGCCAATGGCCCGCAGGGCATGACCGATGAGCTTTTGCGCCGGGAGGATATTTACCAGCAAAGTCGTTTGTCCGGCCCGCTGATCGCCTACATCCCGGATGACCCCGATCACCCCTTGAAGGAATATTCGTCGCTGACCGAGTTCATGAAGACGCTCATCAGCCAGTTGCGCAACACCGAGTACCAGGCCTTCTTCAGCCGGTTCGTGGCGCAGAAGGACAAAGGCTTGTTCTTCACTCGCGTCAACGAACGTTTCACGACCTTTACCTGGCAACAACGCGAACCGCTCGACATGGGTCCGTGGTGGCGTGAAACCGCGGTAGAGAACCCCAATGCAGAACCCATCACCAACCGCATCCTTGGTGACCTGTGGGTAACGTTGTTTCATGAGCGGCGCGACAAGGCCATCGCCGATGCCCGGCTCATCGCCGTGCCGACGGACGATGAGGATGCGAACGCCCGTTTCAAGCGCCTGACCAGTTACCTGTCAATTGGCTGGAACGTGTTCAACTTCGCCGCGATGCTGGTGCCCGGTCTCGGTGAGGCGATGCTGGGCATAATGGTTGCGCAAATGCTCGCCGAAACGGCAGAAGGCATCGAAGACTGGAGCAAGGGTGATAAAGAAGAGGCCTCGGGATATTTCGTTGGCGTACTGATCAACTTTGCGCAGTTGGCGATGATGAGCGCCGGGCACGTGCTGCCGACCGGCAGGTTGCCAATCAAGGTCGCGCCCTTTGTCGAGGGTCTCAAACCGGTGGAGGTGCGCGGCAAAACGCGTTTGTGGAACCCGGATCTGCGTCCCTATGAGCAACCGACGGTTGCGGCGCTGGATGCACCCGTCAACGAAAAGGGCCTCTACCGGCATCAGGACCAGGACGTGCTGCGGCGCGAGGAGAAGTGCTACGCCGTCAATCAGGACCCGAACACCGGGCGGCATGGCCTTCAGCATCCAACCCGTGCCGACGCCTACCAACCGCTGGCGGAGCATAACGGTGCTGGCAGCTGGAAGACCGAACTCGATCAACCCCTTGAATGGGACAGACGCCAAGTGCTCAGGCACCTGGGGGCTTCGGCAGACAGGTTTTCCGATGAAACCCTGGAGCAGGTTTTGACCGTCAGTGGCGTGCACGAGAACGTACTGCGCCGGCTCCACGTTGAGCACGAAACCCCGCCGGCGATGCTGGTCGACACCCTCAAACGCTTCACGGCCTACGCCGATGCCGAGGCCTGCGCCGAACAGATTTTGACGGGTCGAGTCGCAGAGGAATGGGCCGGGTTTGTCCCGCGATTCATGACCGAACTAAGAGGCTGGCCCGAGGGCAAGGCCATCGAAGTGTTCGAGGGGCCGGGGCTGTCCGGTTCGTCGATCAAGGACGGCTATGCCGGTGCGCTACCGGTCGATACCTTGCAGATCACCCGGCAGGATCTGCTTGGTGGTGCGTTGCCTGAACGGGTGGTCGGGTTCCTGGATGAGCCGTCGCTTGGTGAACTGCTCGGGCAGTGGTTCTCCGGAGATCGGCAGCGGCGAGTCGAAGTGCTGCGCGAGCAGTTGGCAGGACAGGCGCGTCAAAACAAACGGCGTCTGTTCGATGGGTTGTATGCACGGCGCGAGCGTTCGGCCGATCCCTCGGTGAGCCTGCTTAAAAGCGACGGCGCAGAGCTATCGACCAGCATGGCCGAAGAGCTGTTGGCTCATGCGCAACCCTCGGATGTACAGCACCTGACCGAGAAAAAACGCGTCCCTTTGAGGCTGGCGGAACAAGCGCGGGAGGCCGAACATCAACTACGACTTTCGCGTGCCTACGAAGGGCTTTACCTCGACGAACTGCACAACCCCGACACGCTGCGACTCGAACTGCATTCACTGGCAAAACTGCCGGGCTGGCCGGCGGACCTGCGCCTGGAAGTTCGTGAGTATTCTTTCGACGGCGCTTTGAGCGACAGCATCGGTCAATCGGACGCAGCGACGCGCAAAGTGCTGATCAGGGGCGAGGACGGTCAATACGAGGCACGGGATGCGCAAGATCAACACCTGCACGGTGCTGACACGCTGTACGCGGCGGTGCTGCACGCATTGCCTGACCCGCAGCGCGTTGCGCTGGGCTTCGAAATTCACGACGCCTCAGGGCTTGAGCAAGCGGTAAAGGCACAGCCGCTGGATCGTCAGTCATTCGAGCCGATTGTGCGTGAAAACCCCGAGCTCAAACCGGCCTACGATCCACAAGTCATGCGGCTTCGTGGCGGTATGCAAGGTTTCGCGCAGCAGGTGACGCCCGGGTCGGATCAGCATTGGCGGCTGCGATCGCTGTATCCGGGCTGCACCGCAGAGCAGGTCGACATGCTAATGACAGAGTTCAGTCGCAACGGGGGTTCGGTGCATCAGAGGGTTGCTGCGCTGGAGGCCGAGTTCAATCAACTCAACCGAACACTGCGAACCTGGTCGACCTCACCGACCACGTCGTTCCGGTTTACCCCGGCGGGCATGTCGGAGTGGCAAGCGCGCGATCTTTTCTGCAAAGCGATCCGGCAGTGTTGGCAACGAACCGGGCCCGAAGGCGTTGCCGTTGCAGGTGTGTTCCGCCCCCAAGCGCTAATGCTCGATAACTTTTCCAATCTGCGCCTGCTACTGGAAACGCTGCCAACACTGGAAGCCAACTTCGACCATGTCACCCAGTTGAGCCTGCGCAATGGCGCACTGCGCGACACGCACATGCCTTTCCTGGATTCGTTCCGCAAGGTGCGCTATCTCAACTTGCAAGAAAACCTGCTGACCGCCGTCCCGCCGGTGATCAGCGACATGAACCATCTCACCGACCTGTTTCTCAATGACAACCGCATAGAGCTGGATGTGTTGGCGGTCGACCGATTGAAGAATCTGACAATGCTCAGGTCCCTGGGGCTACGCGGCAATCCGTTGAAACTCTCCCCCAACATCAGCCGCATGCCATGGTTGCAGGTGCTGTTGCTGAACGAAACGGGCCTGGAAGGCTGGCCTGTCGGACTGTTCTCCCAATCGCGACCGCGCAGTATTTATATCGATCTGCGCCACAACCCTATCAGCCAGATACCGGAAGTCGCGCCTGGCTCGTTTCGCGCGGAGTTGCTGGCGCGTACCGTCATCAGTCGGGAACCGCGCTGGATCTCGCCGGACAACCTCAACACCCTGAAGATGTACACCGAATCCCTCGGCATGGACCCCGAACGCCCGTACCCGCCCCGGGGCACAATGGACAGTGCCGATTGGTCGGCAGGCATGACGGAGCGGCAATGGCACGACAGGCAGGAAGCCTGGAACGCGGTCGAGGATGAGTTCGACTCACTGCCGTTTTTCAATGAAATCCGCAGGCTCACCGAATCCGCCGACTTCACGGTGGGCCGGATCTATCAGGCGAGCCTGACGGCCAAGGTCTGGCGCATGATCGAAGCCATGGCCGAGAACAGTGAGCTGCGCCTCAAGCTGTTCAACGAAGCCGCGACCCCCACCGAATGCGTGGATGGCGGTACACAACTGTTCAATGCCATGGGCATGCAAGTGCTGATTCATGAGGCGTACGCACTGGGCAATTCAGACCTCATCGAGGCCCGATTGCTGGAGTTGGCCCAGGGCAAATCGCGGCTCGATGAGCTCGGTGCGATCGCCCGTCAGCGGGTGGCGGCGCGGTTGGCGGCGGGCGAAAGCTTCCGTCGGGTCGATAGGCTGGGCAATGTCACCGGCACCATCGATGAAGTGGAAGTTCACCTGGCCTACATGACCGATCTGGCGCAGCGTCTCGATCTGCCGTGGCAGGCGCGGGGCATGCAGTTTCGCAAGATCGCCGGGGTCAGCAAGGAAATGATCGAAGCGGCGTTCCTGCGGATTGTGGCGTTGGAGGAAGGCGACTTGCTCACGGATCGCATCGTCGAACAGCCCGCGTGGAAAGCCTGGCTCGAGTCTTCGTACGGTGAAGAACTGAGTGATCTGAAGCGACAGATCGACGCCACCACGGATTTGCAGGATGTGCTGCAACGTCGGGCCGAGGCCGTCGAACCGGCCGCCAAGGCTACTTTGGAGGTGGAGGTCAAAGCGCTTTGTCGTGAATTGGGCCGAGAGGAAAGCGCTTTCGCTGAAGGGCAAGTCATGAGTGACGAGGACTACACCCACGCATTGACTGGCATCGACGAGCAAATCCGGGAAAAGCTGAAATCGATTACTCAACAAGCGATGGTGCGCACGCGCTTGCAGCGTGCCAGGGTGACCCCAGCTCAATAATTACGGCCAGGATCAAAGCCTCGAATTCTGTGTTCGAGGCTTTGTGAGGCAACGTATGGCGTGTGGTGAGTGGTCGTTGTGGCGAGGGAGCTTGCTCCCGCCGGGGTGCGTAGCAACCCTGAAATCTGCCACCGGGTTCGTCAGGGATGCCGCAACTACCGGGTTTACGGCTGCTACGCAGCCGAGCGGGAGCAAGCTCCCTCGCCACAGGGGGGCGGTTGAAACCCCCTTCGTGACTGGACTCATGCACGGTGTGGCGGGCCAACATTATCCAGCACCCGGTTTACCGCCAGCTCACTGAGCATGATCACCTGCTGCAGTGCCAGCATGGCGTTGCGACTCGCGCCTTCGAGCATCCCGGCAAACTCACTCGCCATCACGCTTGCCGAGGCCAATGATTCACAGGCATGGGCCAATAGCGTTTCGTTGTCGATGTCAGGTGCAACCACAAAAATGGTGCTGGGCGTATGTGCAGTGGCCAACTCTGGCGTGGTGGGATTCAGGTAAAAGTCCAGGGCGCGGTCGACAGCGGGGTGCAGTTTTTTTGAAGCCGTGGAGAGGTAGGCGTTGGTGCTTTCTGCTTCTGATCCCGCGGGTGAGTCGGTGACGTTGGGCATGGTGAGTCTCCGTGGTAGGTCTGGAGCTGCAACGCTACTCGCCTCACTTCCGACGGCCAACCTTAAAAAGACGTCGGATGCTTCCTCGATTTTTCGAGGTTTTTCATCGTATCTAAACGTTTCATTGCGCAGGTTAAACGGCATGCGAAAGGGCTTGTTTAAAACCGCCCGGGGTTACTTCCCGAGAGCTGCAAAACCTTGTGCCATTGCCTACAGTTGCGCCAGAATCCGCCGGCTTGTGCGCCTCGCGGCCACTCGGTAACTTGATTCGCGTCACTGATTGTCAGTGATCGGGTTTAGTAGCCCGTGGTGTTATCAGCAAGGTGCAGAAGCTCTCTCAGTCAGGTATCCCATCCCTGAACTTGATGGTGGTTGTGCGCAGGGCGCTTCGGCGCGCCGGTAAATGCTGATCTCCCCCGGTCTACTAACCTGCGCACAGCCGCCACCCTTCTTTTAGTAGAGAAGTGTTGGCGGCTCCATTCAGGAGTAATCAGCACATGTTCAAGGTCACACCCAATCCGCCGGACAGCGATCCCGCATCGCCTTACGAAAACGCCGATTCAAACAAACTCAACGAGGCCGCCGAACGAGCCCTCAACCATCACTTCCCACCCGCCGAGCGGAAACCACCGAAACGCAAAGGCCAACTCTTCAGCGTCTGCCCCGACGTCAATACGGAAGCGCTGCTGGCCAATGCCTCGGAAGACCTGCTCTCCATCAGCGCCATCGCGGCCGACCTCGCCGACCATGTGCAGGGCTCAAGCCGTTCCGTGGCCCTGGCGCTGAGCCGCATGGCCGATGGCGTGTATTTGTTGGTGGACCAAGCGCTGGATCATCTGGATGAGCCAGACATGGCGGCAGTCGTCGCCAGGCAACAAAGCCGAATGAGCTGATTCACAAAGCAGAAACACCCTGACACCGGGAGGACAGCAACAGCCAGATCAAAAGATCGCAGCCTTCGGCAGCTCCTACATGGGATCTGGTACAACCTGTAGGAGCTGCCGAAGGCTGCGATCCTTTGATCTTGGGCCTTTCAGCATGACGAGCACCTGCGCTTCACCGTCAATACCAGCAACGTATTGGGCAAGCCACCCACACTCAGAACAGGAAATACCGCTGGGCCATCGGCAATACATCCGCCGGCTCGCACCACAGCAACACGCCATCAGCCTTGACCTGATAGGTCTGCGGATCGACGTCAATGTTCGGCAGGTAGTCGTTGTGGATCAGATCGGTTTTCTGCACGTCGCGACAGCCTTTGACCACGGCGATTTTTTTCTTCAAGCCCAACGCTTCCGGCAGCCCGGCCTCCTGCGCAGCCTGGCTGATGAAGGTCATGCTGGTGGCGTGCAACGAGCCGCCGTAGCTGGCGAACATCGGGCGGTAGTGCACTGGTTGGGGCGTCGGGATCGAGGCGTTGGCGTCGCCCATCAGGCTGGCGGCGATGGCGCCGCCCTTGAGGATCAGCGTCGGTTTGACGCCGAAAAATGCCGGACGCCACAGCACCAGGTCGGCCCATTTACCCACTTCCACCGAGCCCACTTCATGGCTGATGCCATGGGTGATCGCCGGGTTGATGGTGTATTTGGCGATGTAGCGTTTGGCGCGGAAGTTGTCGTTGCCGTCGCCGTCCAGCGGCAGCGGGCCGCGTTGTTTTTTCATCTTGTCGGCGGTCTGCCAGGTGCGGGTGATGACTTCGCCGACGCGGCCCATGGCCTGGCTATCGGAGCTGATCATCGAGAACGCACCGAGGTCATGCAGGATGTCTTCGGCGGCAATGGTCTCGCGGCGGATACGGCTCTCGGCGAAGGCCACGTCTTCGGCAATGCTCGGGTCGAGGTGGTGGCAGACCATCAGCATGTCGAGGTGTTCGTCGATGGTGTTGCGGGTGAACGGCCGGGTCGGGTTGGTCGAGCTCGGCAGCACGTTGGCAAAACCGCAGGCCTTGATGATGTCCGGCGCATGGCCGCCACCGGCACCTTCGGTGTGGTAGGTGTGGATGGTGCGGCCCTTGAACGCGGCGAGGGTGGTTTCGACAAAACCGGATTCGTTAAGGGTGTCGGTGTGGATCGCCACCTGCACGTCGTACTGATCGGCGACGCTCAGGCAGTTGTCGATGCTCGCCGGTGTGGTGCCCCAGTCTTCGTGCAGCTTGAGGCCGATGGCACCGGCCTTGACCTGCTCAATCAACGGCTCCGGCAGGCTGGCGTTGCCTTTGCCGGTGAGACCGATGTTCATCGGGAAGGCGTCCGCGGCTTGAAGCATGCGCGCCAGGTGCCAAGGCCCGGAGGTGCACGTCGTTGCGTTAGTGCCGGTGGCCGGCCCGGTGCCGCCGCCGATCATGGTGGTGACGCCGCTCATCAGCGCTTCTTCGATCTGCTGCGGGCAGATGAAGTGGATGTGGGTGTCGATGCCGCCGGCAGTCAGGATCATGCCCTCGCCGGCGATGACTTCTGTACTGGCGCCGATGGCGATGGTAACGCCCGGTTGCACGTCCGGATTGCCCGCCTTGCCGATGCCGGCGACGCGTCCGTCCTTGAGGCCGACGTCCGCTTTGACGATGCCCCAGTGATCGATGATCAATGCGTTGGTGATCACCGTGTCGACCACTTCGGCGGCCAGCAACTGGCTTTGGCCCTGGCCATCGCGGATGACTTTGCCGCCGCCGAACTTCACTTCTTCGCCGTAGGTGGTGAAGTCTTTTTCCACTTCGATCCACAGCTCGGTGTCGGCCAGACGGACCTTGTCACCGACGGTGGGGCCGAACATGTCGGCGTAGGCCTGACGGGAAATTTTCATCTCAATTCCTTGCACAAATTTATTGTGGCGAGGGAGCTTGCTCCCGCTGGGCTGCGCGCAAAACCTGCCAATGATTTCTTTCAGACATACCGCGTTCCCCGGGTGTGCGAGCGCTTCGCACTCGAGCGGGAGCAAGCTCCCTCGCCACAGGGGAGTATTTCAGTCGAGATTGCCCATGATCCGCCCGGCAAACCCGAATACACGGCGATGCCCGGCCAGATCCACCAGCTCAACCTCGCGGCTTTGCCCCGGCTCAAAACGCACCGCAGTGCCCGCAGGAATGTTCAAACGCATGCCACGGCTGGCGGCGCGGTCGAAGGTCAGGGCGTCATTGGTTTCGAAAAAGTGGTAATGCGAGCCGACCTGGATCGGCCGGTCACCGCTGTTGGCTACCTTCAGGCTGAGGGTGCGGCGGCCAACGTTGAGTTCGATGTCGCCGGGCTGGATCTGGTATTCACCGGGAATCATCAATGGGCTCCTTGGAGAACTTTGTAATAGAGGGCGGTTGGCCTGTAGAGGCCGCTCGGGTCGCAGGCGTAGTCGGGGATTTCACCGGCGCGGGTGTAACCCAAGGCCTTGTAGAAATCTTCAGCCGGTGAACCCGCTTCGGTATCGAGGTAGAGCATGCCGCGCTTGTGTTGCAGGGCCGCTTGCTCCAGTGCGCTCATCAGCTGTTGGCCCAAGCCGCGACGACGCGCGTGCTCGCGTACCAGCAGTTTCTGCACTTCGGCGCGGTTCAGGCCGTTGGCTTTCTGGCACAGGGTCAGTTGCACACTGGCCTGCACTTGTTCGTCCTTGACCACCACCCACAGCAGCACGTTGCCCTTGTTCAGGTTTTCCTGAACGTCATCGAAGTAAGCGCGGGCCTGAGTTGCGTCCAGGTCGGCCATGAAACCGACACTGGCGCCATAGCCGACGGCATCGAGCAGCAGGTCAATCAAACCCTGACGGTAGTGCGCAAAGCTTTCAATATTGACGCGTCGCAGTTGGGCGGGGTTCATGGGGTCACTCCTTGTTGGCGGTCGGAGGTTCGGCGCCAGGATTGAGGGTCAGTTGCATAAAGGTCAGGTCCAGCCAGCGACCGAACTTGGTGCCGACCTGGGGCATCTGCCCGGTGGTCACGAAGCCGATGCGTTCGTGCAGGCGGATCGAGGCGGCGTTGCCGCTCTCGATGGCGGCGACCATCACGTGCTTGCCGCAGCCTCTGGCGCGTTCGAGCAGGGCATCCATCAATTGCGGACCGAGACCATTGCCGCGCTGGTCGCTGCGCACGTAAACCGAGTGCTCGACGGTGTGGCGGAAACCGTCGAACGGCCGCCAGTCGCCGAATGAAGCGTAGCCCAGCACCGAGTTGTCGCCGTCGACGATCACCAGAATCGGATAACTCTGGGCTTGGCGGGCGCTGAACCAAGCCTGGCGATTGCCGAGGTCTACGGCCTGTTCGTTCCAGATCGCCGTGGTGTTGAGCACGGCGTCGTTGTAGATGTCGCGGATCGCCGGCAGGTCGGCATGTACGGCATCGCGGATGTGATAAATCATGGCACGGCCTCAGGCGATCGGTTGGTGGACGGTGACCAGTTTGGTGCCGTCGGGGAACGTCGCTTCGACCTGGATCTCCGGGATCATTTCCGGGATGCCGTCCATCACTTGTTCGCGGCTGAGCAGGGTGGTGCCGAAGTGCATCAGCTCGGCCACGGTCTGGCCGTCACGGGCACCTTCGAGTAGCGCCGCGGAAATGTAGGCCATGGCTTCGGGGTAATTGAGTTTCACGCCGCGGGCCAAGCGCCGCTCGGCCACGAGGCCGGCGGTGAAGATCAGCAGCTTGTCTTTTTCGCGTGGGGTCAGGTCCATTGTTGGAATCCATTATCGGCAGTTAAACAAATCTTGAGTCGTGCACCTTGTAGGAGCTGACGAGTGCAACGAGGCTGCGATCTTTTGATCTTGATCTTGATCTTTTCCATGCCATTGAAGATCAAGATCAAAAGATCGCAGCCTGCGGCAGCTCCTACAGGGGATTGTGTTCAGGTGTTCCAGATTCGCGGTGGCATGGCTTCGCGGCCAAGCAGTGTCGGGCGCAGCAACCTCCATAAATCAATCAGCCAGCCACGGGCCAGAAGCGCTTCGCTCGCCAGGCAGCGGGCCACCAACAGCCCTGGCAATTGAGTGAGATCCCCACGCACATCGTTGGGCAGCGAGCGGCAACGTTCCAGCAAATCGCTATCGATGTCCCCCGTCACCAACAGGGTGGCAAACACCGGTTGCCCGTCCAGGCCAATCGGCGAATCGAGCAAGCCATCGCCCCCGACAATGCGCTGGCGTTCGTGCCAGAGCAACTGACCGTCGCGGCGGATATCCAGTTGTGCCTGAAAATGCCCGAGGTCGAAACGCTCGCCACTGGCCGGGCGACCCAGGGCCACGACGTCCCAATAGAACAATCGGGCATCGCCTTCAAGGTCGATGCTGGTGCTGAGTTCAGCCTGCGCCGCACTGAAAATGATCGTCTCCTGGGGCAGCCATTCCAGTGTCGCACCGGCGGCCACTTGCAAGTCCAGCCGCTGATAGGCGGGGCCGGCCGCGCGGTACCACTTGGCGGCGCCGGGGCTGGTGATCTGCGCCCAGGCACCTGTGCCGACGCTGGCCGAAATGTCCAGCCGATCACCGCCGGCAATCCCGCCCGGCGGGTGGACGATGATGTGCTGGCAGACTTCAGGCCCTTCGGCATACAGGTGCTTTTGCACCCGCAGCGGGCCTTTGTGTCGACGCTGGACCGGGCGAGTGGTGTTGGCGAATCGGGCGTAGCCCAGTTCCAGTTCGGCATGCCAACTGGGGGTAAACAAAACGCCGGATGCAGGAAGAGTCATGGTCAGTGCTTATCGAGAGGTCCTCAGGAGGGTTGCAAAGGCTGTGCCGCAGGGTATTGCCGGGTGTAGGGGGCTATGAATCGCCGCCGCGCACCACTTGGGGGCGCGGCGTGGAAGATGGTGCGACAAATTGGTGCTTTGAAGCCGCCGTGGCAAGGACTCAGATCGTGACCAGCCCGCGCACCCCTTCCGCTTCCATATTCTCGCCGCGACCCTGTTGCACAATCTCGCCCCGGGACATCACCAGGTATTGGTCGGCCAGTTCAGCGGCGAAATCGTAGAACTGCTCCACCAGCAAAATCGCCATGTCACCGCGCGCGGCAAGCTTCTTGATTACCGCGCCGATCTCTTTGATCACCGACGGCTGAATGCCTTCGGTGGGTTCGTCGAGAATCAGCAAACGAGGACGGCTGGCCAATGCGCGACCAATGGCCAGTTGCTGTTGCTGACCACCGGACAAGTCCCCGCCACGGCGTTGCTTCATTTGCAGCAACACCGGGAACAACTCGTAGATGAACGCCGGCACTTCCTTGGCTTCCGAGCCGGGAAAGCGCGACAGGCCCATCAGCAGGTTTTCTTCCACGGTCAGGCGACCGAAAATTTCCCGGCCCTGAGGCACGTAGGCGATCCCGGCATGCACTCGTTGGTGCGGCTTGAACGTGGTGATCGGCTTGCCTTCCCAATTCACCGCGCCTTCTTTGGCCGCAAGCAAACCCATCAGGCATTTAAGCAGCGTGGTCTTGCCGACGCCGTTGCGGCCCAGCAGGCAGGTGACTTCACCGACTTTCACGTCGAACGTCAGGCCGCGCAGGATGTGGCTACCGCCGTAGTATTGGTGCAGTTTTTCGACTTGCAGCATCTTTGAATTCCCCTCAAATCCCTTGTAGGAGCCGGCTTGCTGGCGATGGCGGCGCATCAGCCAACATCAATATTGCCTGACCCACCGCGATCGCTGGCAAGCCAGCTCCCACAGGTTTTGTATTTGCAGAGCTATCGACCGAGATAAACCTCGATCACCCGCTCGTTATCCTGCACCTGTTCCAATGAACCTTCGGCCAACACGCTGCCCTGGTGCAACACGGTGACGTGGTCGGCGATGGAGCCAACGAAACCCATGTCGTGTTCCACCACCATCAGCGAATGCTTGCCCGCCAGGGTCTTGAACAGCTCGGCGGTGAATTCGGTTTCGGCGTCGGTCATGCCCGCCACCGGTTCGTCGAGCAGCAGCAGTTGCGGGTCCTGCATCAGCAACATGCCGATTTCCAGAAACTGCTTTTGCCCGTGGGACAACAAGCCTGCCGGGCGATTGACCGAGGCGGTCAGGCGAATGGTGTCGAGCACTTCGGCGATGCGATCCTTCTGCTCACCATTGAGCCGCGCCCGCAGACTGGCCCACACCGACTTGTCGGTTTTCTGCGCCAGCTCCAGGTTTTCAAACACGCTCAAGGCTTCGAACACTGTTGGTTTCTGGAACTTGCGACCGATGCCGGCCTGGGCAATCTGCACTTCGCTCATCTGCGTCAGGTCCAGGGTTTCGCCGAACCAGGCCTTGCCGTGACTGGGCCGGGTTTTGCCGGTGATCACGTCCATCAGCGTGGTCTTGCCCGCGCCGTTGGGACCGATGATGCAGCGCAGTTCGCCGACACCGATGTACAGGTTCAGATCGTTCAGCGCCTTGAAACCGTCGAAGCTGACGCTGATGTCTTCCAGGGTCAGGATCGTACCGTGGCGCGTGTTCAGGCCCTTGCCGGCACGCTGGCCGAGGCCGAGGGCATCGCGGCTGGTGCCGGCGTCGCGGTTGGGTTCCAGCGGCGGAAAGAACGCCGGTTCGAGCATGAATTCAGCGGTCGCAGTGGTTCTCATTTTAAAAGCCTCATTGTTCGCCGTTCTTTTTCAGCAAGCCGATCACGCCTTTGGGCAGGTACAGGGTCACGACGATGAACAGCGCGCCGAGGAAGAACAGCCAGTATTCCGGGAAAGCCACGGTGAACCAGCTCTTCATGCCGTTGACCACGCCAGCGCCGAGCAAGGGGCCGATCAGGGTGCCGCGACCGCCGAGGGCCACCCAAACAGCGGCTTCGATGGAGTTGGTCGGCGACATTTCACTCGGGTTGATGATGCCGACTTGCGGCACATACAACGCACCGGCGAGACCACAGAGCACCGCGCTCAACACCCACACAAACAGCTTGAAACCACGCGGATCGTAGCCGCAGAACATCAAGCGGTTTTCCGCATCGCGCAACGCGGTCAACACCCGGCCGAACTTGCTCTGCGCCAGGCGCCAGCCGATATACAGGCTGGCCACCAGCAACAACACCGTGGCGAAAAACAGCACGGCGCGAGTGCCTGGTTCGGTAATGCCAAAGCCGAGAATCGTGCGGAAGTTAGTGAAGCCGTTGTTGCCGCCAAACCCGGTTTCATTGCGGAAAAACAGGAGCATGCCGGCGAAGGTCAGGGCCTGGGTCATGATCGAGAAATACACGCCCTTGATCCGCGAACGGAAGGCGAAAAAGCCGAACACCAACGCCAGCAACCCCGGCGCCAGTACCACCAGGCACAGGGTCCAGAGGAAGCTGCTGGTGCCGGTCCAGAACCACGGCAATTCGGTCCACGACAGGAACGTCATGAACGCCGGCAAACCATCGCCCGAGGCCTGGCGCATCAGGTACATGCCCATCGCGTAGCCGCCGAGGGCGAAGAACAAACCGTGGCCGAGGGACAGCAACCCGGCGTAACCCCAGACCAGATCCAGCGCCAGAGCGACGATGGCGTAGCAAAGAATCTTGCCCACTAGTGTCAGGGTGTAGGCCGAGACGTGAAACACACTGACGGGCGATAACAGCGACAGCAGCGGCAACGCCAGCAGCAGAACAAGAATCACCGCGCCAACCGCGAGGGTGACTTTGGGGCCGGCCTTTTGCGTGGCCGTAATCAGTAGAGGCTGGTTCATCAGTCGATCACCCGTCCTTTCAGTGCGAAGAGACCTTGCGGACGTTTCTGGATGAACAGAATGATCAGCGCGAGGATGAGGATCTTGCCGAGTACGGCACCGATTTGCGGTTCGAGAATCTTGTTGGCGATGCCAAGTCCGAACGCAGCCAACACGCTACCGGCCAGTTGCCCGACACCACCGAGCACCACCACCAGGAACGAGTCGATGATGTAGCTCTGGCCGAGGTCGGGTCCGACGTTGCCGATCTGACTCAACGCCACACCGCCGAGACCGGCGATGCCCGAGCCAAGGCCGAAGGCGAGCATGTCCACGCGCCCGGTGGGCACGCCGCAGCAGGCAGCCATGTTGCGGTTCTGGGTGACGGCGCGAACATTGAGGCCCAGGCGAGTCTTGTTCAGCAGCAGCCAGGTCAGCACCACCACAAACAAGGCAAACGCGATGATGACGATACGGTTGTATGGCAGCACGAGATTAGGCAGCACTTGAATCCCGCCCGACAGCCACGCGGGGTTCGCCACTTCGACGTTCTGTGCGCCGAACAGCAGTCGCACGAGTTGAATCAGCATCAGGCTGATGCCCCAGGTGGCGAGCAGGGTTTCCAGTGGACGGCCATAGAGGTGGCGAATCACCGTGCGCTCCAGCGCCATACCGATGGCGGCGGTGACGAAAAACGCCACCGGCAGTGCAATCAATGGATAGAACTCGATGGCCTGCGGCGCGTAGCGCTGGAACATCAGCTGCACGACATAGGTCGAGTAGGCGCCGAGCATCAGCATCTCGCCGTGGGCCATGTTGATCACGCCAAGCAGGCCGAAAGTGATCGCAAGTCCCAGTGCGGCGAGCAGCAGGATCGAACCGAGGGACATGCCGCTGAAGGCTTGTCCGAGCAATTCGCCGACCAGCAGTTTGCGTTTGACCTGAGCGAGGCTGGTTTCAGCGGCGGTGCGAACAGTCGCATCGGCTTCAACACCAGGCTCCAGCAGACTTTCGAGGCGCGTGCGGGCCAGCGGGTCGCCGGTTTCGCCCAGTAGACGCACAGCGGCAAGGCGCACGGCGGGGTCGGTGTCCACCAGTTGCAGGTTGGCCAGGGCCAGGCTCAGGGCGGCGTGGACGGTTTCGTCTTGTTCGCCAGCCAGTTGCTGGTCGAGGAATTTCAGCTGCGCGGGTTTGGCGCTTTTCTGCAATTGCTGCGCAGCGGCCAGACGGATTTTGGCGTCGGCGGCGAGCAATTGGTGGCTGGCCAAAGCGGTGTCGATCAGACCCCGCAGGCGGTTGTTCAGGCGCAGGGTTTTCGGCTGTCCATCGACGGTCAACTCGCCTTGTTGCAGGGCGTTGATCAACTCGATGCGGGCCGGATCAGGCTGCGCGGCCCAGGTTTCCAGAAGTTTTGCTTGCTGTACGGGATTGGCGGCAACGAAGTCTTCGGCGTCGCCAGCGTGAGTGGCCATCGGCAGCAAAAGTGCGATGGCGAGGATAAAGCGGTAAAGGGCAGTGGGCATATTTATGGCCTTGCGCGGACTAAATGTGGCAGCAGATTTCTTGTGGCGAGGGAGCTTGCTCCCGCTGGACTGCGCAGCAGTCCCCTTCTTTTCGGGATAAGGGGCCGCTTTGCAGCCCAGCGGGAGCAAGCTCCCTCGCCACAAAAGCTTGCGACCACAGGATTTGTGTCAGGCCCGAGCTCCATGCTCAGGCCCGGCATCGCTGGGCTTAGTTGCTCTTCATCGCGTAGTCAGGTTTCTTGTCGTTACCCGGGATGAACGGGCTCCACGGCTGGGCGCGAATCGGACCTTCGGTCTGCCAGACCACGTTGAACTGACCGTCCGCCTGGATCTCGCCGATCATCACGGGTTTGTGCAAGTGGTGATTGGTCTTGTCCATGGTCAGGGTGTAACCCGACGGTGCGGCAAAGGTCTGGCCGGCCAAGGCTTCGCGGACTTTGTCTACGTCAGTGGACTTGGCTTTTTCCGCCGCTTGCGCCCACATGTGGATGCCGACATAAGTGGCTTCCATCGGGTCGTTGGTCACGGCTTTGTCCGCGCCCGGCAGGTTGTGTTTCTTCGCGTAGGCTTTCCAGTCGGCGACGAATTTCTTGTTCGCCGGGTTCTCAACCGATTCGAAGTAGTTCCACGCCGCCAGGTTGCCCACCAACGGTTTGGTGTCGATACCGCGCAGCTCCTCTTCGCCCACCGAGAACGCCACGACCGGCACGTCGGTGGCCTTCAGGCCCTGGTTGGCCAGTTCTTTATAGAACGGCACGTTGGAGTCGCCGTTGACGGTGGAGATGACCGCCGTCTTGCCGCCGGCCGAGAATTTCTTGATGTTGGCGACGATGGTTTGATAGTCGCTGTGACCGAACGGGGTGTAGACCTCTTCGATGTCTTTGTCGGCCACGCCTTTGGAGTGCAGGAACGAACGCAGGATTTTGTTGGTGGTGCGCGGGTAGACGTAGTCGGTGCCGAGCAGGAAGTAGCGCTTGGCGCTGCCGCCTTCTTCGCTCATCAAGTATTCAACGGCCGGGATCGCCTGTTGGTTCGGCGCGGCGCCGGTGTAGAACACGTTTGGCGACATCTCTTCGCCTTCGTATTGCACCGGGTAGAACAGCAGGCCGTTGAGTTCTTCGAACACCGGCAACACCGATTTACGCGACACGGACGTCCAGCAACCGAACACCACGGCGACCTTGTCCTGGGTCAGCAGCTGGCGGCCCTTTTCGGCGAACAACGGCCAGTTGGACGCCGGGTCCACAACGACCGGCTCCAGCATCTTGCCGTTAACGCCGCCCTTGGCGTTGATCTCGTCGATGGTCATCAACGCCATGTCTTTGAGCGATGTTTCGGAGATCGCCATGGTCCCGGACAACGAATGCAGAATACCGACCTTGATGGTCTCGGCGGCCTGGACAGTCCAGGTCATGCCCATCGCGGCAATCGATGCCGAGAGTGTGAAAGCCTTGATCAAACTGCGACGCTTCATTGTGCGATCTCCATGAACTTATGAATTTTCTTGGTGGCAGATGCGGACTACTGAAGGGTCTTTAGCAAGGGCTGTGCCCGGTCGGGAAAAGGTAGGGAAATGTCGGTTTAGAGCGGTCGGGCGATTGAGAGGTGCACCATCAACGATCGCGTCTGGCGCGTTGGTGCGTTGTGCTGCGCCAGATTGGGGCGAGCGGCGCCGATCACCTGTAGGAGTGAGCCTGCTCGCGATAGCGGTAGATCAGACAACATCGGCGTTGACTGAAAGATCGCCATCGCGAGCAGGCTCACTCCCACAGTTTTGATTGAGGTGAGTCAGCGACGGCGCATCAGGCCGATGAAGAACAGGCCGCCGATGGCAGCGGTGGCGACGCCGATGGGCAGGTCTTCTGGGGCGATCATCGTCCGGGCGGCGACATCGACCCACACCAGAAACACACTGCCAAGCAACACGCACACCGGCAGCAATCTGCGGTGCTCCGCCCCAACCAATCGCCGCGCAATGTGCGGCACCATAAGCCCGACAAAACCGATCGAGCCGCTGATGGAAACCAATACACCGGTCATTAGCGACGCGATCACAAACACCCGCAAGCGCACCGCGCGCGCATTCAATCCCAACGTCACGGCAGTCTGTTCACCCGCCATCAATGCGTTAAGCGGTCGAGCCATACCGAGCAGCAAAACCAACCCCAACAACACACTGGCGCCCGGCACCGCGAGCAGCTCCCAGCGTGCCAGTCCGAGGCCGCCGAGCATCCAGAACATCACCGCCGAACTGGCACGGTGGTCGCCGAGAAACAGCAACAGGTTGGCGATCGCCATCATCACGAACGACACCGCCACGCCGCACAGCAGCAAGCGATCACTGTCCAGCCGACCGCTGCGGTTGGCGATCATCAGCACCACCAGCATGCTCAACAACGCGCCGATAAACGCTGCGATGGGCAAGGTCAGCAGGCCAACGATTTCACCCACATGCAACACCACGATCACTGCGCCCAGGGTTGCACCGGACGTGACCCCGAGCAGGTGCGGATCAGCCAACGGGTTGCGCGTTACGGCTTGCAGCACCGCGCCGATCAGCGCCAGTCCGGCGCCCACCAGGGCACCGAGCACCATACGCGGCACACGAATCAGCCAGACGATATGCTCCTGCCCGGCAGTCCAATCCGTCTCGCCGAGACCGAGCAGTTTGTGCAGCAAAATCCGCCACACCACATCCACCGGCACCCGCGCCGGGCCGAAACCCAGCGACACCACGCACGACACCAGCAACAGCACGCCAAGAGCAATAAGCAACAAGGCATAACGACGATTGATCATGCGCCGTGGAAGCCCTTGGCCAAGGTTTCGACCGCCAGCACGTTATCGATTCCCGGCGTGGCCTGCACGTAAGGAATGACCACGAAGCGTTGACGCTTGATCGCATCCACTGATTGCAGGGCCTTGTTGTTGCGCAGAAATAGAATCTTCTGTTCGGCAGTGACTTCGCCGTAGTCGACGATCACGATGACTTGCGGATTGCGCTCGACCACGTTTTCCCAGTTGACCCGGGTCCAACTCGCGTCGACATCATCAAGAACATTGCGCCCACCCGCCGCGTCGATCAGCGCTTGTGGCATGCCGAGGCGGCCCGAAGTCATCGCCCGGTCTTCACCACTGTCGTAGAGAAACACGCGGGGTTTGTCGGCCGGCGGATTTTTCTGAATGTCGGCAATTTTCGCCTGCATACCGGCAATCACCGCGCTGGCACGATCCTGCACGTCGAAGATTTTGCCGAGGTTGCGCAGGTCGTTGTAGGTGTCTTCCAGCGTGGCCGGTGGACGTTTCATCACGAAGGCGCAGGACTCGGTCAACTCATAGACATTGATGCCCAGCGGTTGCAGGGTTTGCGGCGTGAGGTCGCCGCCTACGCGCATGCCGTAATCCCAGCCGGCAAAGAAGAAATCGACGTTGGCGTTGAGCAGGGTCTCCACCGACGGGTACTTGGCCGCCAGCTCTGGCAAACCGTCGAGGATGCTCTGCATGTCGGGCGTTACCGCTTTCCATCCGGACACGCCGCTGTAGCCGGCCATTTTCGATTTGAGGCCGAGGGCGAGCATCATCTGGGTCATGTTGATGTCGTGGCTGAGCGCGTGTTTCGGCGCTTCGGTGAAGGTCACTTCGCGGTTGCAGCTCTGAATGGTCAACGGGTAACGCGTGGCCTCGGCAAACGCCTGGGCAGTGCCCAGCAACAGGGCGAAGGGAAGACAGGAGCGCAGCAGATTCATGGTTGGGTAATCCAGGTAATTCGTGGGTAGCCGTGCAAGGGGTGTTCATCGATCAGCGCTTCGACGTCGAACACATTGCGTAGCAACTCAGTAGTCAGAACGTCTTGCGGCGGGCCGCTGGCGACGATGCGCCCGTGGTTGATCACGTAGAGCCGATCACAAAACGCAGCCGCCAGATTGAGGTCATGGATGCTCGCCAGGGTGCCGATTTTCAGGCGCTTGACCAGCCTCAACAGTTCAAGCTGATAGCGCGGGTCGAGGTGGTTGGTCGGCTCGTCGAGGATCAGCAATTGCGGCTGCTGGGCCAGCGCGCGGGCAAGGATTACCCGCTGTTTTTCACCGCCGGAAAGGGTGGAGAAGGCGTGGTCCTCAAAGCCTCGGAGGCCGACTGATTCCAGCGCGTGGATCACGAGGTTTCGATCCTCGATCGTGTCGCCATCGAACAGGCCTTTGTGCGGTGTGCGACCCATGGCGACCACTTCTTCGACGGTCAGGCCGAAGGCGTCGGGGAATTCCTGCAACACCACGGCGATGCGTTGCGCGCACCAGCGAGAGGATTGTTTCCAGACGTTGTGATGATCGAGCCGGACTTCGCCACTCTCCGGTTTGCTGAAGCGCCAGGCGCAACGCAACAGGCTGGTCTTGCCGCTGCCGTTTGGGCCGATCAAACCGACGAACTCCCCGGCAGCGACGTGCAGCGAGGCATCGTGCAGTTGGAACTGATGATGACAGTGGCCGTGGCCCAGGGGTGTCCAGGTGATGTTTTTGAGGTGAAGCGAGGTCATGCCGTGGCTCTTGAGGTGAAGCTGATGGCCCCATCGCGGGCAAGCCCGCTCCCACAGGGTTCGCGCAAACCCTGTGGGAGCGGGCTTGCCCGCGATGAGGCCCGAAAGGAAACCCGGAGTTGCCCGAGTGATACGCGGGGGAAGTCTACATGGCTGACAGTCCCGCGCATCTCGCCTGTTTCAAGATGAAGATGAGGCCGACTCAGTTTGCCGGTTGAAACGCGACAGCAGCACACGATCCAACACCCAGACCACCACCAGCGAAGCACCCACCAACGGGAACGCCACGGCCAGGGCGAACATGATGACCATCGCAGTTTTCCATTTCGGCAGGTCGTGGCGCAGCGGCGGCACACCGAACTTGCCTTGCGGGCGACGCTTCCACCAGATCACCACGCCACTGACGGCGCTGAGCAGGATCATCAGGCAGATCAGCAACACGATGATCTGGTTGAGCGTGCCGAACATCTTGCCTTCGTGCAGCATCACGCCGATTTCCGTGGCGCGGGCGACGGTGCCGTAGTGCTCGAAGCGCACGTCGGCGAGGACGTCGCCGCTGTACTGATCGACATGCAATGTGGCGTCGTTGCGCGGGTCGTCGGCGAACACGGCGATGGTGAACACGCCGGTGGCCGTGGTCGGGAAGGTGATGCTGTAACCCGGCTCGACCTTGCGTTGTACGGCGATGTTTTGCACGTCTTGCAGGCTGATGGTCGGCGCGGCGGGGCCGGCTTGCGCATCGCCGTGGGCCATGTGTTCGGCGTGGTCGCCGGACATCGGCATCGGGGTATTTTCCATCGCCCACGGCACGGTCTGGCGAGTGGCGCTGTTGAGGCTGCGGGCCTCGACGTCGGACTTCGGCACGTTGTCCCATATCGCCGCCGGAAAGACGTTCCACACGGCCGCGTATTGCTGGCCCCAGAACCCGGTCCAGGTCATGCCGCTGAGCAACATCACCAACAACAGGGAGGCGCCCCAGAACCCGGTGACGGCGTGCAAGTCACGCCAAAGCACTCGCCCGCGGCTGCTCAGGCGTGGCCACAAAATGCCGGCGGCCTGACCGCGCGGCCACCACAGGAACACCCCGGAAACCACCAACACCACGCCCCAACCGGCGGCCATCTCGATGAGGCGGTCACCGACGGTGCCGATCATCAGTTCGCCGTGAATTGCCCGGGCGATGGCTTGCAGGTTTTTCTTGGCGTCTTGCTCGCCGAGGATGTCACCGTGGTACGGGTCGACAAACACGTTCAGCTCGTTGTCGCCATTGAGCACGACGAACTGGGCGCTGCGTTCGGCGTTGACCGGTGGCAGGTACTGTTTGATCGTGCCTTGTGGATAGGCGTCTTTTACCCGCTTGAGCAGGTCGTCGGCGGGAACCGTGTGGTGACCGGCCGGGACGTTGAGCAGGCTGCTGTACATCAGCGAATCGAGTTGCGGTTTGAACAGGTAAATGGTGCCGGTCAGGGCCAGCATCACCATGAAGGGCGCAACGAACAATCCGGCATAGAAATGCCAGCGCCAGGCCAGGTTGTAGAAATTCACTTTGGGCTGTTTCATCACGTGTGCTCCGCTTGGCTGGATCTTTTAGTTGTTGGTTTGCGGTTGCTGCGCAACCGATCGCGAGCAGGCTCGCTCCTACAGGGGAGCGGGCTTGCCCGCGATGCTCTTAAAAGCTCATGTCCACCTTGGTCCAGAGCGTGCGCCCCGGTTCCTTGATGGCTTGCGGGTCATTCGCCGGGTAGCCGAAACCGGCGTTGCCCGCCAGGTTCAAGTGTTCGGCGTAGGCTTTGCCGAACAGGTTGTCGACGCCGGTGCTGACCTTCCAGTTGTCGTTGATCCGGTAGGCGCCGTTGAGCGAGAACACGGCGAAGCCCGGGGTCTTGTCGAAGTCCTTGCCGACGACGTTGCCTTTGTTCTGGTCGATGCGGTTTTGCCCGGCGACCACTCTCCACAGTGCGCCGGCGCTCCAGTTTTCTTCGCTGTAAGTCAGGCCGAAACGTGCGTCCAGCGGCGGCATTTGCGGCAACGCATTGCCATCGCTGCTGTTCTTGCCCCAGGCGTACGCCAGGGTTGCGTCGGCTTTCCAGTGGTTGGTCAGGTTGTAAGCTGCGCCCAGTTCGCCGCCCATGATTCGTGCGTCGATGTTCTCGGCCTGGGAGGTTGTGGTCGTGTAGTTGAACAATATGTAGTCGCGCACTTGGCCGACGTAAGCCGAGGCCCAGGCTTCGAGGTCTTCGGTCTTGTATTGCAGGCCGAAGTCGAGCTGGGTGGTTTTTTCCGGTTTGATCGAATCGAAGGCATTCAGCGATCCGGTGGGTCCGGAGTTGGGCGAAAACAGCTCCCAGTAATCCGGAAAACGCTGGGTGTGCCCGAGGCCTGCGTACAGCGTGGTCGGGCTGTCGGCCAGGTCGTGCTCGTAGCGAGTGAAGCCGCTGGGCAAGGTGTCGGCGCGGGTGTGATCGGCGGTCGGATTGGGCCGGGTCATCATTCCCGAGCCGAGGGTCTGGCGGAAATCCTTGGCCGAAGCGCGGTCCAGGCGTGCGCCGCTGATCAGTCGGTCACGGTCGGCGGCGTACCAGGTCAGTTCGCTGAATACCCCGTAGTTGTGGAAGTCGGCATCCTTTTTATAGGGGCCGTCGTTATAGGTGTCGATGCCCATGCCGCTGCGTTGGCGATGTTCGTTGGTCTGCGCGTCGATGCCGCTGATCAACTGCACATCGGCCCAGCGCCAGGTGCCTTTGATTCGTGCACCGAGGGTGCGGCGGTCGACGTTGGACGCCATGGGCCCGGCCATCATTCCGGTGCCGGACGGCGTGCGCAGGGTGTAGTTGTCCATCACGTGGTCGGCGTAGTTGTAGTAGACCTGCGCTTCGAGCTTTTCAAACACGTCACTGAGGTTGGACTTTTCGAAGCGCAGGCCAAGGCTTTCGCGTTTGAACTGCGAGCCGTCCATGCCGCGTCCGGCGTAACGCGCCTCACCATCGCCTTTGCCGGCGGTCAGCTCCAGCAAAGTGTCGGCGTCCGGGGTCCAGCCGAGCGCGACGTCGCCGTTCCATTTGTCGTAGCGCGAGGCCACGATGTCGTTGTTGCCGTCCTTGTAATCGTCGGCGTGGGCAGTGTTGCCGATGACTCGCACGTAGCCCAACGGACCGCCGGCAGCGGCGTCCACCAGTTTGTCGAAACGGCCGTTGGAACCGGCCAGCACGCTGGCGTTCACGCGGGTGCCGAGTTCGCCGAAGCTTTCCGGCTCACGGTCGAAGAGGATCGTGCCGGCCGAGGCGCCCGGTCCCCAAAGCACGGTTTGCGGGCCTTTGATCACGGTCAGTTTGTCGTAGGTTTCTGGCGAGATATACGAGGTTGGCGCGTCCATCCGGCCGGGGCAGGCGCCGAGCATCATGCCGCCGTTGGTGAGGATGTTCAGCCGCGAACCGAACATGCCGCGCAACACCGGGTCGCCATTGGTGCCGCCGTTGCGCACCTGAGCGAAACCCGGAATGGTTTTCAGATAATCGGAACCGTCGCTGGCCGGCACCGGTTGGCGCGGGTCCTTGGGATTGGTGACGATGGTCAGCGGAGAGCTCGGGGCAATGGCGGTGATCACCGTCGGGCTCAGTTCTTCACTGTGGCCGGCGTGTTCATCGGCCAGCACTGAGGGCGTAAGTAAAGCACCGCACAGAATGGCGGTGGCGTGCCTGAATCGAATCGCGGATTCATTCAGGGTCAAAGAGGCTTGGGCAGGGCTCAAGCGTGAGTCAGCAGAAAACCTGGACATGACAATTTCCATCGAACAGTCGTAAACGACACGGCAGACAGCCTGCGCAATTCCAGTGGGAGTGAGCTTGCTCGCGATAGCGGTGTATCAGGCGACATGAATGTTGACTGACACTCCCTTTTCGCGAGCCGGCTCGCTCCCATAGGTAGCTTTGCTTGTCTGCGAACCGTGTGAAATCAGGGGTGGGTTTACGCGACGACGGGTGGCGCGCGGGTGCGGGCGCCGGGGAAGAAGGTTTGCCGGGCATGGCCCAGGCGAGGGGAGGGTGTGGTGAAAGTGTTGTCGGGCGGTGTGTCGAATGCTGCGAATGAAGCACCACCGGTAAGCGCCGGGCAATTGAACAGCAGGCTGCAATAGCCGCACCTTTCCCAGAGAGCGTGATGACCGGTTTGTGGCGGACAGTGCTCGGCGTCGGGTTGCGCGCCGTGGGCGGCGTGATCCATCGCCGACATATCCATGCTCATGTCCATCGACATGCTCATGGACATCGGGGTGCGCGAATCCATCGGCATCGACTGAGAAATCAGCGGGCCGATGAAGATCATCAGCATGGCGAACAGGCTGATCCAGCTACCGCGCGTCAAGCTCAATGGCTGACGGCGTGGTGCGGATGACCTGGCGCTAAGCGGGCGCATGGGCGTATTCAGCTCGGTCGATTACTGGACGTGCGCGTGCTTTTGCATGTCTTGCGGCGCCTGTTTTTCCACCGCCACTTCGACCTGCACGTCACCGGCCTTCTCGAAATGCATCGTCAGCGGGAAGCGTTTGCCATCGCTCAGCAGGCTGCGATCCTTCAGGTTCAGCAGCATCACGTGGTAAGCCATTGGCGCGAAGGTGACTTCGCCGCCAGCGGGGATTTGCACGTTAGGAACGTGCTGCATTTTCATCACGTCGCCTTGCATCACGTGCTCATGCAATTGCGCTTCGCCGGCAATGGGCGAGTCAACGCTGAGCAGGCGGTCGGCGGTTTTGCCTGAGTTGTGAATAACGAAATACGCTGCGACGTTCGGCGCGTTGGGCGGCAATTCCTGGGACCAGGGGTGAGTGATTTCCAGTTCGCCAGCCTTGTATTCGTGGGCATTGGCAAAGCAGGCAGGCAGCAGCAACGCGGCCAGAACGATGAGTTTGTTCAACATGGCAGTTCTCCAGAGCGATTCAAAACGCAGATCAATTGCGAGAAGGAATCACACCAGAGGGGACGCGCGGGGGTTGAGACTCGGCCATTGCTGGCGCGGTGTGGGGGTGTTGAGAGACGCGGGGGGCAAGGCTCTATTGGCTTCGTAGCTCGCGAAATACAGCTGAGGCTCATGGCCTGGCAACGCCACCATTGGTGCGGAGCCTGAGCAGCACCAGCAATGCTGCATGTTGGAATGATCGTCGCTTTGCGGGGCTTTTTGCTCGATGTCGCCCAACGAAATCGCGACCATTTTGGTGCCGCTGGACGAACAGAAACTGCCCCACAACAACTGTTCGGCAGGCGACTTCGCCGTTTGCGCCATCGCTCCGGACATCGGCATGGCGAGCATGTTGAACAGCACTGCGAAGCAGGCTATCCAGGCAATTGCGAGCCGTTGTCGGGACATGGGAAAAATCCGTTTGGGTGGGCGATCAGGCGCGGGCTATTTAGCCTGATCAGGGCCGATAAGTAAAAAAGCGGCGTGCGGTTTGGTGTCGCAGCGCGATCAGACAACAACGGCATGCAAACGCATGCCCAAAGCTTTCATAACTTTCATGATAGTCGCGAATTCTGGATTGCCAGTGCTGCTCAGCGCTTTGTACAGACTCTCACGACCTAAACCGGCGTCACGGGCAACTTGTGTCATGCCTTGCGCGCGGGCGATGTCGTTGAGTGCAGCGCGTATCAAAACGCCGTCGCCTGCATCTTCTTCAAAGCAGGCATCCAGATATGCGGCCATTTCCTCTGGAGATTTGAGAAACTCTGCAGCATCGAAACGGACGAATTGTTCGGTCATGACTTACTCCTCATTACCGATGTGTTGCGCCATTTGAATGGCACGTTTGATATCTCGTTTTTGAGTCGACTTGTCACCGCCTATGAGTAGCAGGTAGACGACTTCTCCTCTGCGAGTGAAATACATCCTGTAGCCGGGACCATGGTGGACTCGCATT
This sequence comes from Pseudomonas fluorescens, assembly GCF_000802965.1. Lineage (GTDB taxonomy): Bacteria > Pseudomonadota > Gammaproteobacteria > Pseudomonadales > Pseudomonadaceae > Aquipseudomonas > Aquipseudomonas fluorescens_A. Next base: position 80,143 of record NZ_JSAK01000022.1, read on the forward strand.
TCATAAACTGCCGCCGCTATCGGCGTGCAATCACCAAAGTTTCCATGCTCGGCCGCCCGGAGCCTGGCGATGATTCGAGCCTTGCCGATGGTGTCTTTCAGTGAGTCGAGCCAATCGGCAAACACACGGGATCGTTTGAAGTCGATCATGTCGTGAATCGTATTCCTTGGGATACAAGCTGGCAAGCGACGCTTTCTGAGGATGAGGCTGGAGATCCTTTAAAAGGCGGCTTTGTGGACTCGATCGATTTAGAGGAATTCGAATATAGGAGGGAAGCTACTAAGTAGAACAGTCAGCTCCTTCCTGGAAGGTTGCCAGCAAATTCGCAAGTTTCTGCGGATGTCAGGAATGGTCTGACACGGGTAGGGCTTTGAGTAATTGCCCAACCGACTCAAACTCCCGCTCAACCCCCGGCAACACCGGCCGCTTCAACACCAACACCGGTACCCCTCGCTCCCGCGCCACTTCCAGCTTCGGCTCGGTGGCGGTGCTGCCGCTGTTCTTGCTAATCAACACATCGATCTGCCGCCGTTCGAACAGCTCGCGCTCATCGTCGATCAGGTACGGCCCGCGTGCACCGATTACTTCGCAGCGTTCGTTGCCGGGATAAACGTCCAGTGCACGCAACGTCCAGAATTGTTCAGGAGGAATTTCGCCCAGGTGCTGCAAGGGCTCGCGTCCAAGGGTAAACAGCGGGCGCCGGAACGGTTTCAGCGCTTCGATCAGCTCGGCCCAATCGCTGACTTCACGCCAGTCGTCGCCGGCTTGTGGCTGCCACGCCGGACGGCGCAGCGCCCAGCAGGCAATGCCGCTCAAACGCGCTGCGGTTGCAGCGTTTTGACTGATCCGGGCGGCGTAGGGATGGGTGGCATCGAGCAGCAGTTCAATCCCTTCACCGCGGATGAACTGCGCCAGGCCTTCGGCGCCACCATAGCCGCCCACGCGAACCTGGCAAGTCAGATCCGTCGGCACCCGACCGACACCGGCCAGGCTATAGATGTGTTGTGGCCCGAGGGTACGGGCGATCGCCAACGCCTCGGTCACGCCACCCAGCAACAGAATGCGTTTCATTGAAAAACTCCCGCATGGCCGACGATTCCGCCCTGGCGGTCTATGGCGAAGACTTCGACCTGAACCTGCGCCGGGACCACGCTGCGGGCAAAATCTAAAGCGTGCTGGCACACCGCATCGCCGAGGGCGATGCCGGCGGCGCTGGCCATGGCTAACGCCTGTTGACTGGTGTTGGCGTCACGGATGGCTTGCTGCAATACGGCATCGGCGCCTGCCGCCGCCGCCCATTCGGCCAGTTGTGGCAGATCAATACTGGAATGCCGACTGTGCAAGTCCATGTGCCCGGCCGCCAGTTTGCTGATCTTGCCGAAGCCGCCGCAGATGCTGAGTTTTTCCACCGGCACTTTGCGCAGGTGTTTGAGCACCGCGCCGACGAAATCGCCCATTTCGATCAGGGCGATTTCCGGAAAGTTGTAGACCCGGCGCATGGTGTCTTCGCTGGCGTTGCCGGTGCACGCGGCGATGTGCAGATAGCCGTTGGTTTTAGCGACATCGATACCCTGGTGGATTGAGGCGATGTAGGCCGCGCAAGAAAACGGCCGGACGATGCCGCTGGTGCCGAGGATCGACAGTCCCCCGAGAATCCCCAGGCGCGGGTTCATGGTTTTCAGTGCCAGCGCCTCGCCGCCCTCGACGTTCACCGTGACCTCGAAACCGCCGCTGTAGCCAAATTCGCTGGCGAGCAGGGTCAGGTGATCGGTGATCATTTTGCGCGGTACGGGGTTGATCGCCGGTTCGCCCACAGCCAGCACCAGCCCAGGTCGGGTGACCGTGCCGACACCGTGGCCGGCATTGAACCCAACGCCGGGTTCGCTGCGCAGGCGCACTTGGGAATAGAGCAGCGCACCGTGGGTCACGTCGGGATCGTCGCCGGCATCCTTGATCGTTCCCGCCTCGGCGCCGCCCTCTATCAGGTGGCAGAACTCCAGGCGCATCTGCACTCGCTTGCCTTTGGGCAGGACGATTTCCACGGCATCCGCCGCGATCCCTGCGAGCAGCAGGCGAGCGGCCGCCAGGCTGGTGGCCGTGGCGCAACTGCCGGTGGTCAGGCCGCTGCGCAGCGGCGCGGGTTGTTCGGCGGTTTCGTCACGCATCAAAAGGCTTCGTCACATCCAGCAAGGTGATCGGCAGGGCCTGACGCCAGGTATCGAAGTCGCCCAGCGGTTGGGCCTGGGCGATATGGATGCGCGTCAAGTCGCCACCGTGCTGTTCGCGCCAGGCCATCAAGGTCATTTCACTTTGCAGCGTGACAGCGTTGGCGATCAGCCGGCCGCCGGGTTTGAGTGCGGCCCAGCAGGTATCGAGCACGCCCTCGCGGGTGACGCCGCCGCCGATGAAAATCGCATCCGGCCGTTCGAGCCCGGCCAGTGCCTGCGGCGCACTGCCGCGAATCAGTTGCAGGCCGGGGACGCCGAGGGCGTCGCGGTTGTGTTCGATCAATTGCTGGCGTCCTTCATCGGCCTCGATGGCCAACGCCCGACAACTCGGATGGGCGCGCATCCATTCGATGCCGATCGAACCGCTGCCAGCGCCGACGTCCCACAAGAGTTCGCCGGGCACCGGCGCCAGGCGTGCAAGCGTGATTGCACGCACATCGCGTTTGGTCAGTTGGCCGTCGTGTTTGAACGCTGAGTCTGGCAAACCGGCGAGGCGAGACAGGCGTTGTGTGTTCGGCTCGGCGATGCACTCGATGGCGATCAGGTTGAGGTCGGCGATTGCCTGGTCGTTCCAGTCGTTGGCGACGCCGTCGCTGCGTCGCTCGGTTTCACCGCCCAAATGCTCCAGCACACTCATGCGACTCGGCCCGAACCCGCGCTCGCGCAGCAGTTCGGCGATGGCGGCGGGACTTTGTCCGTCGTTGCTCAATACCAGTAAACGCATGCCGCTGAACAACTGTGCGTTGAGCGCTGCAACGGGGCGGGCCACCACCGATAAGGTGACGACGTCCTGCAACGCCCAGCCCATCCTGGCGGCGGCCAGCGAGCATGAAGACGGGGCCGGCAGCGTTAGCATTTCATCGTTGGATAGATGCCGCACAAGGCTTGCGCCCACCCCAAAGAACATGGGGTCGCCACTGGCCAGTACGCAGACCGGCTCTCCACGCAGTGCCAGCACCGGCTCAACGGAAAACGGGCTCGGCCAGCGTTGGCGCTCACCACGAATGCATGCAGGTAACAGATCCAGGTGCCGCTGGCCGCCGAAGATCCGTGAGGCACGCAATAACGCGTGCCGGGCATTTTTGCCCAGACCTTTGAAGCCGTCTTCACCGATGCCTACTACCGTCAGCCAGGGCGTCATGCCTGCTCCTTGAAAAAAATGCCCCGTAGCATGGGTTGCAACCGGGTTCGGGACTGGGCGCAATGATACCGCGGCGTTGTGGCTTTTACGCATTGCGTGCCACCCAAACCGTGACGGCCAAACATCCTGTGTTAGTCCGTAGATTGTTGACAGGCCCGGTATCTGGTTAGTTGTCGTTGTTGGTTGACGTTGGATCAACCTCTCAAAACATACAAAAAGGAATTTTATGTTCGACACAACTATCGAGTTTCCAGCACTGGAACAGCGTCTGGCTTTTCTTGGATTGAGCGATGCCGTGCCGGCCACCGCACGTTCACAGGCGGTCGCTCTGGCGCGCAGTAACCCCACCCCGGTCCGGGCAGCTATTGCGGGGAGCACCATCGTCTCTATGGCCGAGGGAGTGTCCGCAGAAGATGAGCAAGATACGCTCGACTGCGCGCTCTATCTGGAACAATACACAGACACACGCTATGACCGGGAAACCCAGTGGTACGAGTGGTTGCAACATTTTACGTTGGGGCTCTGGCATTTTGGCTGGATTCATCAGCGTCCGGTCATGCTCGACAGTCGCCATATCGAGCTGCATGAACCCATCTCCAGTTCGATTCTCGAGACACTCAAACCCAATGTCAGCGGGAGCATGTACAGCGCCGCGATGTACGCTTTCGATGCGTTGAAAGACAATCTTCAGGCATCCATGCTGCTGGCGCAAAAAAGCGGAAGGGAGCGTGGACGACAATTTCAAACGATGCCCTGTGCCTACGATGCCGACGGACGCCTGACTCTCATGTTGATTCACTCATGGTATGTCGCTGCCGTTAACCCGGCGCAGTTTCTGTTCCTGAAGTGGCTGGAACACGATGTCACGTTGATTCAGCATTACGGGACGTTCACGCTGGACAGGAAACGTTTTGACCCGTTGGCGGCTGCCATGCGCGACAAAATCACCCAGCGCAGCCGTGAGTACCTGTTGCGGATGTGAGGCGTGGCGCATTCGTTCGAACGGGTCGGGCCTTGGGAGACGTTAACCTTCCCGTCGTCCGACAAGCTTTTCATCCCCCGTTGCAAAGCAGGCATAATACCGCCCGCTTCGCCCGCGAAGTGCCTCGCCACCTGAACGGGTCATCCCCTTGAACGAACGCCCACTGTCCACCGCCTTACGCCCCTCGGCCTGTCCGGGATTGCTGCGTATTGTCCCGGCACTGGATGGCGGGATCTGTCGGATCAAACTCAGCGGTGGTTCGATCAGTAGCGCTCAGGCCAAGGCGGTGGCGGATGCGGCCGAGCGCTTCGCCGGGGGCGCTATCGAGGCAACCAATCGTGCCAATCTGCAGATTCGAGGGATTGGCCACGAGCAAGCAGCATTGATCGATAGCCTGCTAGCCGCGGGTCTTGGGCCGCAAAATGCGGCGGGCGATGACGTGCGCAACCTGATGCTCAGTCCAAGTGCCGGGATCGATCGGCAGATGCTGTTCGACACAATGCCGCTGGCGGAGCAGATTCTGACCACGGTGCAGCTCCACGAACGTTTTCACGACCTCAGCGCCAAGTTCGCCGTGCAGCTCGATGGCGGCGAGGCCTTGGCCATGCTTGAACACCCACACGACCTGTGGCTTTCGGTTTTTGAGCGAGACGGTGAGCGATGGCTGGCGTTCGGTCTGGCGGGATGCCCCACGGACGAGCCGGCAGGCTCTATCGCTCTGGTCGATGGTTACAACCTGGTGATCGCGGTGCTTGAATTGTTTCTAGAGCTGGCGCGCCCCGAGCAAACGCGAATGCGTCATCTGCTGGCTGAGATCGCGCGCGAAGACTTTCTAAGCCGCTTGGCGGAGCGTGTAGACCTTCATGCCATTTCGGGTTGGCAGCGCGTTTCGAGTTCAAGAACCTTACATATTGGCGCTCATCCCCAGGCTCAAAGTGGCCGGTTCTACGTGGGGGCCGTGCCTCCTCTGGGACGGCTAAACCCCGCGATGCTTCGAGGCGTTTCCAAACTTTCGGAAACGTTCGGCGACGGGAGTTTGCGTTTTACCCCTTGGCAAAGCCTGCTGTTGCCCAATGTTCGCCATGAGCACGTTTCTGAAGTTATTGGCGCGCTGGAGCAACTGGGCCTGTTGTGCGAAGCCGGTCAGCCGTTGTCCCGGTTGATCGCCTGTACCGGCTCAAACGGTTGCGGCAAAGGCCTGGCTGACACCAAGGACGACGCCTTGCAACTGGCCTCACTGCTCCAGCGTTACGGTCAGGTTCTGAATATGCACCTGAGCGGTTGCTCGCGTTCCTGTGCGGCCGCGCACACCGCCCCGGTCACCTTGCTCGCCGTTTCACCCGGTCATTACGACCTCTATTTTCGCGATGCAGCGCAGCCCGGTTTCGGCGCGCTGCACGCACGCAACCTTACTATTGAAGCGGTCGGCGCGTTGCTCGACGCCCGCTTACGGAGCCCCCTTGATGCTTGATTACATCCGCGACGGTCAGGAGATCTATCGCAACTCCTTCGCGATCATTCGTGCCGAGGCCAACCTCACGCGAATCCCGGCCGATCTGGAAAAACTCGCGGTGCGGGTAATTCACGCCTGCGGCATGGTCGATGCCATCGACGGTTTGCAGTTTTCCGAAGGCGCGGGCAAGGCGGGGCGCGATGCACTGGCCGCCGGTGCGCCGATCCTCTGTGATGCGCGGATGGTCTCCGAAGGCGTGACCCGTGCGCGGTTGCCGGCAAACAACCCGGTGATCTGCACCTTGCGCGATGAAAGCGTTCCCGAATTGGCCCGTGAGTTGGGCAATACCCGCTCGGCCGCCGCGCTGGAACTGTGGCGCCCGCACCTGGAAGGCAGTGTTGTGGTGATCGGCAACGCGCCGACCGCGCTGTTCTACCTGCTGGAAATGCTCGACGCCGGCGCACCCAAACCGGCGCTGATCCTCGGTTTCCCGGTGGGTTTCGTCGGCGCCGCCGAATCCAAGGCAGCGCTTGCGGCCGACAGTCGCGGCGTGCCCTTTGTCATCATGCAAGGCCGGCTGGGCGGAAGCGCCATGGCCGCCGCCGCCGTCAATGCCCTCGCCACGGAGATCGAATGATGCAACAACCTGGACGTTTGATCGGCCTTGGCGTCGGTCCGGGTGATCCGGAACTGATCACCGTCAAAGCCCTGCGCCTGCTGCGCGAATCACCGGTGGTGGCGTACTTCGTTGCCAAGGGTAAAAAGGGCAACGCCTTCGGCATCATCGAAGCCCATTTGCAGGACGCACAAACCCTGCTGCCGCTGGTTTATCCGGTGACCACCGAGGTACTGCCGGCGCCGCTGTCCTACGAGCAAGTGATCAGCGATTTCTACGATACCGCTGGTGAGCACCTGGCCGCGCATCTGGATGCCGGTCGCGATGTGGCAGTGATTTGCGAAGGCGACCCGTTCTTCTACGGCTCGTACATGTACCTGCATGATCGTCTGGCCGAACGTTACGATGCCGAAGTCGTGCCGGGCGTGTGCTCGATGCTCGGCGGTGCTTCGGTACTCGGCGCGCCGCTGGTGTATCGCAATCAGAGCCTGTCGGTGTTGTCCGGCGTATTGCCACACGACGAGCTCAAGCGTCGTCTGGCGGATGCTGACGCGGCGGTGATCATGAAGCTGGGGCGCAACTTCCCCAAGGTTCGCCAGGTGCTGGAAGAACTCGGTCTGGCCGAGCGCGCGCTGTACGTCGAACGCGCAACCATGGCCAATCAGAAAATCGTTGCGCTGGATGAAGTCGAGCCGATGTCTTCGCCGTACTTCTCGCTGATCATCGTTCCTGGCGAAAGGTGGCAAGGCTGATGACCCGTCCAGCTCCGGCGATTGTCATTCTTGGCAATGGCAGCCTCGCCACTGCGCGCATGCTTCAACAGATTTACCCCGACGCCCTGATCCATGGGTTGGCCGAACGGGTTGATGGCGCGGACCGTGTCTATCACGAGTTCGGTGCGACCCTGCGAGAGCTGTATCAGCAGGACGCGCCGATCATTGCGTTGTGCGCCGCCGGGATCGTGATTCGTACCTTGGCGCCGTTGCTGCTTGAAAAGGGTGCTGAGCCGCCGGTGCTGGTCGTGGCCGAAGATGGTAGCGCGGTGGTGCCGTTGCTCGGCGGCTTGGGCGGCGTAAATGTGATGGCGCGGGAGATTGCCGCACATCTCGACGTCGCGCCGGCGATAACTACCAGCGGCGAACTGCGTTTCGGCACCTGCCTGCTCAATCCCCCTGGCGGTTATACCCTGGGCGATCTGGAACTGGGCAAGCGGTTCGTTTCTGATTTGCTCGGCGGCGAGTCAGTGCGCATCGAAGGTTCGGCGCCTTGGCTGGCGCAAGCGCAACTGCCTGAAGATGCACAGGCGCGGCTGACGGTGCATGTCAGCCATGCCGAACGCAGTCCGGCGGCCAACGAATTGTTGATCTATCCACGGAGTGTGTTGGTCGCGGTCAGTGCTGGCGCTGCAGATGTGCCGAACGTGGTACGCGAAGCGTTGCATCAATCTTGCGTAGCCGTGCAGTCGCTGGCCTGTCTATTGGCGCCGGATACCGAAATGGCCAGCCTGGCGTTGCGTGAGGCTGCACTGGAGCTTGGTGTGCCGTTGCGTTTTGCCCGTGCCATGGGTGGGGCAATCGAGATGGCGCGTCAGGCTATCGAACCGGTCGTTTCCATTGTCGGTGATGACGCTGTTGCGGTTGCACTGGCCGCGCAGCCATTGGACCCGATGCAGATCGGCCGTGCGCGTGGGCGCTTGGCGGTGATTGGTCTGGGGCCGGGCGCTACCGAATTAATGGTGCCGGCGGTGAAGGCTGAGCTCGCTCGAGCCAACGATGTGTTGGGTTACGAAACGTATGTACGCATGGCCGGGCCATTCCGCGCCGACCAGAAGCTGCACTGCACGGATAACCGCGAAGAGATGCAACGTGCGCGTCACGCTTTCGAACTCGCCGCCCAAGGGCGATCGGTGGTGGTGGTGTCCTCCGGTGATCCGGGTGTTTTCGCCATGGCTGCCGCGGTGCTCGAAGCGCTTCATGAGTCGACCGATGCGCATTGGCATAACGTCGAACTCGAGATCTTGCCGGGCGTATCCGCCTCGCTGGCAACAGCGGCCCAGGCCGGGGCACCGTTGGGTCATGATTTTTGCGTACTATCGCTTTCGGACAACCTCAAGCCATGGTCGATCATCGAGAAACGACTGGACCTCGCGGCCCAGGCAGATCTGGCCCTGGCGTTCTACAACCCGATCTCCCGCTCACGTCCGTGGCAACTGGGGCAAGCCCTGGAAATCGTCGCTCGGCACCGCGTGCCTGAAACACCCGTGGTACTGGGACGCGATATCGGTCGTCCGGGTCAGACGCTTCGGGTGACGACGCTCGGGCAACTCACTCCTGATCAGGTTGATATGCGGACCATGGTGCTTGTTGGCTCCTCGACGACTTGTGTGTTTGCTCGAGCAGATGGCGGAACTTGGGTTTACACGCCTCGCTGGTATGGCAATAAACCGTAAGTTGGATAACGGGCCGGCGCAATGCCGGCCTTATTGTTTAGTTGGTTGTTTTTAATTCAAGTGCCGATTTTTCAATCGTCGTTTTTGCGTGACAATATCTTGTGGTTCTTTCTTGTTTGACCGGTTCTTGTCTGGTTGCTAAGTTTTATTTGTCTGCAAGAGGCAGGCCTAATTAAATAACATGGAAGTTAATAATATGATTTTGAATGAAGTTATGGGTGATGCATTCGACTATGCCGCTCAGCGGGAATATTTCAAGTCGGCTGAGATGGTTCAGCCGATGGCGCGTATGTCGCGAATGAGTCTGGCCTCGGAACAACAGGGTAGCGATTCGGCTGCGGTGCTGGGGACAACTGTCGCTGCCTATGATGAGGAGCTGTCATATGAGGATCGCGAAGCCTTCGACGACACGTTTCTTTATGCGGAAATACGTGCGGACAAACTCTTCCATCGCGAAACCCAGCGCCGCGAATGGTATGGCGAATACAGCAAGGCACTGACCATGTGTGGCTGGCCGACCATGAGCGACCCTTACAAGGAGTACGTCAGCCGGGAGCTAAACTTCACTATGGATGAGGCTGCATTGCAGATCATCGCCCTGGCCGCCGGTGCCGACAAACTGAAGGTTTTGCCGCTGATCTCCGCAGCCTTCAATTCGCTGGAAAAGAACGACGGCGCTCTAAAATTGATAGAGCTGAAAAGTAAACAAAATAAGTCCGGCAACTTTCAGGCCACTCCATGTCTGTTGTTGGGTGGGCGGGCAACTATGATTGCGTGTGCTATACAAATGGAAACAAAGGAGCTCATTACAAAAATTTTATTCTTCAAGTATCGAGGTGAGGAAGTCAGGATCTACAATGCTGCTACTCGGCGTGTATTGAATCGACGTGCTTACAATGTCGTTAAGGATGTTGTTCAGGCGGCAGTCGATAAAGCCCGACTCGATTACTTTAAAACACCGCTGTAAACATTCTTGAGAGCTTCCGTGCTGGAAGTTCTCTTTTTTTGTATTCGAGTTGCAAGGTGAAACATGGAAAGTTTTCGTCAGGAATCATTTGTCGACTCCGGGCTTCTCGGTGTCTTGTCGCTTTCATTGGATCAGCAGATGAAATGCGACACTTTGTATTCTTTGCTGGCTGCTCGGGTGATGGCTTCAAACAGTTTTCCCGACGTCGGTGACTTCCCGCAATGGCACAGCAGATTTGCTGAGGCCCTCGAGCGATGCGGGTGGACGCTCAGGCGTGAGCAAGACCTGAAACCCGTGTTTAATCAGCCATCCACGGTGACGCTGCAAAATGTGTTTGCGCATGCGATGGCCGGCGAGGCGTTGCAAGAACCGTGTGAGCTTGCGCTCGAAGCATTGGATGCTTTCGCGCAGCTGTCGACGGATGCGCCACCGGCGGTGCGCTTTCGCGAGCGGTCGTTCAGTCAGCGCAGGGTGGAGGTGGAAGGGGGAAAGGAAGAGCAGCGCTTCACGGTGCATTGGATGCTGGCGGTAAGTGCACGCAAAGCCTGCATCGACCTGTTCTACCTTGAGTTTGAAACGACCCAATGCGTGGATGAGCAATTTCTGCAGCAGGCCTTTGTGCCGTCCAGCTTCACGTCACCGGTAGCCGTGAAGCATCACGCGTTCGAGATGGCAGCGAGGGCATTCGCCAGAAGCAGGGCGCAAATCGTCGCTTTTGTGCAGGGACATCAGCTGATGCCGATCACGCCTGGTATCGGGTTGATGCCGGTGACCTCGACCTGTGACGCCGTCATGGCACCAGATAACCCTTCACACCGGTGAAAATAATCTGCGCCGCCAATGCACACACGAACAACCCCATCAATCGGCTGACGATCTGCAAACCCTGGTCGCCGAGAATACGTTCGATGTGATTGGACAGATACAACACCACGCCCACCGTGAAACTGGCCAGGGCAATACTGAGGATCGCGGTGAGCTTGTCGTCCCAGTGCGGCTGACCGATGCCCATCACCAGCAAGGCGCCGATGGTGCCGGGGCCGACGGTCAGCGGGATGGTCAGGGGGACGATGGTCACGTCCTGCTGCACGTTGTCGGTCTGCACGGCTGACTTGCCCTGGGCCATGCCCAGCGCCGAGATGAACAACACGCTGCCCGCACCGATGCGGAAGGCGTCCACGGTGATGCCGAAGACGCTGAAAATTACTCGACCGAACAAGTACAGCAAGACACTGGACACCAGTGTGGCGATTGCCACTTTCCAGGCTAGCCGGCGCTGTTCCTTGCGCGAATAACCGCGAGTCAGACTGATGAAGCAGGACAACACGAAGAAGGGGCTGTAGAGCACCAGCATCTTCAGGTAAACGCTGAACAACACGTGGAGCATGGTGCAGGCTCACTGGCGAGGGAAGTCGAGGGGGAGTCTATCAGGCGCTACGGAGTCTGTCGGCTCAGGACGTGGGTGTCGCGGTGCGGTTCTGCTGATCGCGCTGGGCCACCCAGTGTTCGATCAGTTCACGCAACTGGGACAACTCGACCGGTTTGGCCATGTGCCCGTCCATACCCGCCTGGCGCGCGCGTTCTTTATGCTCGGCCAGGATGTGTGCGGTCAATGCCACCACCGGGGTACGAATTCGCTGGTTGCCGACTTCCCACGCACGCAATTGCTGGGTGGCCGAGAAACCGTCGAGGATCGGCATTTCGCAGTCCATCAACACCAGGTCGTAACGTTGCGCCTTCATGGCCTGCAAGGCTTCTTCACCGTTGCTGGCAGTGTCGGGTTGCAGGTTGAGCTTGCCCAGCATGCCGCGGATCACCTTGGTCGAGATGCTGTTGTCTTCGGCCACAAGAATGCGGAAATCGCTGGGTACCTTGACCGGCAGGCTTGTACCTGATGGCAGATGCGGCATGACGGCCAGCCCCTTGTTGCGCTGGGTCAGTTCGTCGGCGAGGGTGGTCTTGAGGGTGTAGCCGGCGACCGGTTTGGCGAGGATGCGCTTGATCCCCGAATTGCGCGCGATGATCTTGCTTGGCGCATTGCTGATGCCGGTGAGCATGATCAGCAGGATGTCGTGGTTCAGGCTCGGGTCTTCCTTGATCTTGGCGGCCAGTTGCATGCCGGTCATGCCGGGCATGTTCTGGTCCAGCAGGACCACGTCGAAGTAGTCGCGCAGGTGCGCCTTGGTGCGCAGCAGTGCCAGGGCTTCCTTGCCAGACGGCACGGCGCTGACGTTCAAGCCCCAGGCGCTGCACTGCTGCACCAGCACCTTGCGACAGGTGTCGTTGTCGTCCACCACCAACACCCGTGCGCCCTGCAACGGACCGTCGAGGTCGGAGGTCGGGTGTTCGAGGCGATCAGGATCGAGCGGCAAGGTCAGCCACAAGGTGCTGCCCTGGGTGCTGCCGCTCTTGATGCCGAATTCGCCTTGCATCAAGCGGATCAGTTGACGGGCGATCACCAGGCCCAGATTGCCACCCAGGCGGTTGGCCGAGAGGAAGTGCTTGCTGTGCAGTTCCGCGTGCATCAGCGCGTCGCGCTCTTCGGCGTCCATGGGTTCGCCGCTGTCCTGAACGGCGATGCGCAGGCGTGGTTTGGCGGTGCGCTCATCGAGCGCGACGACGATGAGGATTTCGCCTTCATCGGTTTTCTTCAGGGCGTTTTCCAGCAGGCTCAACAACGTTTGACGCAGGCGTGTCGGGTCACCGCTGATGACCCGCGGCACTTGCGGCTGAATGAAACTGATCAGCTCAACGTTCTGCTGCTCGGCCTTGGCGCGGAAGATGCTCAGGCAGTCTTCGATCAACGCATTGAGATCGAACTGCACATCGTCCAGCTCGATCTGTCCTGATTCGAGCTTGGAGATGTCGAGGATTTCGTTGATCAGCGTCAGCAGTTCGTTGCCAGCGCTATGGATGGTTTGCACATAGTCGCGCTGCTTGACCGACAGAGGCGTGCCCAGCAGCAACTCGGTCATGCCCAGTACGCCGTTCATCGGGGTGCGGATTTCATGGCTGATCTTCGCCAGGAATTCGGCCTTGGCGTTGATCTCGGCATTGCTGGCCGCCAGGTCGCGACTGATGCTGAAACGGTCTTCGGTGATGCTGCGTTGGCGCTCGCTCAGGGCAATGCCCATCAGCAGGCCGCTGATGCAGATGAACGCCAGCAGCGTGGTGATCAGGTCGTGCGGTTCAATCAGGGTCAGCCCCAGCAGGGCCGGGAGGATGATCAGCGTACCGAGGTTGAACACCACCATCGCTGCCACGAACAGTCGTGCCGGGCGATAGCCTTTTTGCCAGTGATAGGCGCTGACGAACAACATGGTCAGGCCCGCAAGGGCGACCAGTCCATAAATAATGATGTTCAGCGGCAGCGTGTTGACGAACAGCAGCAACAGACTGCAAATCATGATCAACAGGATGTCGACTTGAATCAGTCTGTTCAGCGGGTGCGGGCCCAGAGGCGCGAAGAAGCGCAGGGCGAACATCAGGCCGCAGGGCGCCGTCAGCAATAAGGCGAGATAAGCGCCCGGCGTTTGTACGGCTTGCCAGTCGGGCAGCCAGGGGCCTGCCAGGTTCAGCAACAGAATCAGGCTGAGCATCAGACAGCCTTCGGCCGCCGCCAGCCAGAGGCTGCTGCGCGAGCGCGAGTAGGCGTAACGGACGAGATTGTGCAGGATCAGCATGCCGATGCAGCCCAGCAACAGGCCGTAGATCAGCGTTTGATGTTGATTGGCGGCGGTCATGACGGCCGATTGCAGGGTGATGTAAGGCCGTAACTGGTGCTCGGAAACCAGTCGCAAATAAACATCGAGGGTTTTGTCACTCTGCGGCAACGGCACCATGAAGTCGCTGCTGGGCAGGGGCCGGTCAACCAGAGGCTGTCGATTGCCGGTGTTGGATTGCTCGATCAGCTTGTCGCCGTCCAGCACATACATATTGAAATGCAACAGGTCCGGCGCAAACACGCGCAGCAATTGTTCATGCTTGCCGGGTGCGAGGCGGAAACGTAGCCAGAGCGCTCCGTCGGGCTCGGCGGCGGTGAGGCTGTCGAGTTCGATGGGGCTGAATTGATTGGTGTAGCGAGCAGAGCGGATGTCGCTCAGTTGCAGGTCGCCCTGTTCGTCGAGCAATACCGCCCAACCACTGCCTTGCGCGGCCTGGGCCGGGAGCATGCAGAGCAGGGTCAGCAGAGTGACGGTGAAACCTATGGCAATCCTGAGCCAGCGCACGGCGAAATCCCTTCGTAGGTTAATGCCAGATTACAACTATGCGCGGCGCCGGAATAGTCAGGCAAGGGCCCGAAGCCCTTGCCCGGCCGAATGGAAACTTATTCCTGATTTTCGCCACGCTCGCGGGCAATGGCGCGGTAGCCAATGTCCTTGCGATAGAAACAGCCTTCCCAATCAATCTTTGCCGCCAGTTTGTAAGCCTGCTGTTGGGCCGCATCGACGCTGGCGCCCATGGCAGTGGCGCACAGCACCCGACCACCGGCCGTCACGACTTGACCGTCCTGGAGCGCAGTGCCAGCGTGGAAGACTTTGCCTTCCAGTGCTGCGGCTGCATCCAGACCATTGATGGCCGCGCCTTTGGCGTAGTCACCAGGATAGCCGCCCGCCGCCAGCACGATACCGACGCTCGGACGGGGATCCCATTGCGCTTCGACCTTGTCCAGCGCCTGCGCCAGGGCCGCTTCGACCAGCAGCACCAGGCTCGACTGCAAGCGCAGCATGACTGGTTGGGTCTCAGGGTCGCCGAAACGGCAGTTGAATTCGATAACTTTTGGGTTACCAGCCTTGTCGATCATCAGGCCGGCGTACAGGAAACCCGTGTAAACGTTGCCTTCCTCGGCCATGCCGCGCACGGTCGGCCAGATCACCAGATCCATCACGCGCTGGTGGACTTCGCTGGTGACCACCGGAGCCGGGGAGTAGGCACCCATGCCGCCCGTGTTCGGACCGGTGTCGCCGTCGCCGACGCGTTTGTGGTCCTGGCTGGTGGCCATCGGCAAGACGTTCTTGCCGTCGACCATGACGATGAAGCTGGCTTCTTCGCCGTCCAGGAACTCTTCGATGACCACGCGCGAACCGGCGTCGCCGAAAGCGTTGCCTGCCAGCATGTCACGCACGGCGTCTTCGGCTTCGGCCAGGGTCATGGCAACGATCACGCCTTTACCGGCGGCCAGGCCATCGGCCTTGATCACGATCGGTGCACCCTTTTCACGCAGATAAGCCAGGGCTGGCTCGATCTCCGTGAAGTTCTGGTAGTCGGCGGTCGGGATCTTGTGGCGCGCCAGGAAATCCTTGGTGAAGGCTTTCGAACCTTCCAGCTGAGCAGCACCAGCGGTAGGACCGAAGCAGTCCAGGCCACGGGAGCGGAACAGGTCAACGACGCCAGCGACCAGTGGCACTTCCGGGCCGACGATGGTCAGGGAAACGTTTTTCTCGGCAAAGTCTGCTAGCTGCTCAAGGGCCAGCACGTCGATGGCGACGTTCTCGCACTTGGCTTCAATGGCAGTGCCGGCATTGCCCGGAGCCACGAAAACTTTCTGTACGCGCGGATCCTGAGCCACTTTCCAGGCCAGGGCGTGTTCACGGCCACCGCTGCCAATGATCAAAACATTCATTTAAAAAACCTCGGATGACGCTAAATTCTGTGGGCAGCGTTGGAGCTGCTTTTCTGTGGGAGCTGGCTTGCCAGCGATGCAGGCGACTCGGTTCATCAGTTAGACCGAGGGGATGCTATCGCTGGCAAGCCAGCTCCCACATTTGGATCGAGTTGAATCAGTGACGGAAGTGGCGCATGCCGGTGAAGACCATGGCGATGCCGGCTTCGTCGGCAGCAGCAATCACTTCAGCATCACGCATCGAACCGCCTGGCTGGATCACTGCAGTGATGCCGACCTTGGCCGCGTTGTCCAGGCCATCGCGGAACGGGAAGAACGCGTCGGAGGCCATTACCGAACCGGCTACCTGCAGGCCGGCATGTTCAGCCTTGATCGCAGCGATACGAGCCGAGTTCACGCGGCTCATCTGGCCGGCGCCGACACCGATGGTCTGGCGGTTTTTGGCGTAGACGATGGCGTTGGACTTGACGTACTTGGCCACTTTCCAGGCGAAGATCAGGTCGTTGATTTCCTGTTCGGTCGGAGCGCGTTTGGTCACGACTTTCAGGTCATCGGCGCCGATCATGCCGATGTCGCGGCTCTGTACCAGCAGGCCACCGTTGACGCGTTTGTAGTCCCAGGCAGCGGCGCGATCAGCCGACCACTCGCCGCAGGCCAGCAGGCGTACGTTGGCTTTGGCGGCCACGATGGCGCGGGCTTCTTCGCTGACGCTCGGCGCGATGATCACTTCGACGAACTGACGCTCGACGATGGCTTTTGCGGTTTCAGCATCCAGTTCGCGGTTGAAGGCAATGATGCCTCCGAACGCGGATTCGGTGTCGGTGGCGTAGGCCAGGTCGTAGGCCTTGCGGATACCGCCTTCGGCGTCCGGGCTGACGGCCACGCCGCAAGGGTTGGCGTGCTTGACGATCACGCAAGCCGGTTTGACGAAGCTCTTCACGCATTCCAGCGCGGCGTCGGTGTCAGCCACGTTGTTGTAGGACAGCTCTTTGCCTTGCAGCTGGGTCGCGGTGGCGATGCCGACTTCGGCAGGCTTGGCTTCCACGTAGAACGCCGCGCTCTGGTGCGGGTTCTCGCCGTAGCGCATTTCCTGGGCCTTGATGAACTGGCTGTTGAAAGTGCGCGGGAATTCGCTGCGACCTTCGGTGCTCAGTGTGTCGGCAGCCTGGTTCACGGTGCCCATGTAGTTGGCGATCATGCCGTCGTAGGCAGCGGTGTGTTCGAAGGCCTTGAGCATCAGGTCGAATCGCTGAGCGTAGGTCAGGCCGCCGGCTTTCAGGTTTTCGAGGACGCTGGCGTAATCGCTGGCGTTGACCACGATGGCCACATCTTTATGGTTCTTGGCTGCCGAACGAACCATGGTCGGGCCACCGATGTCGATGTTTTCAATCGCGGTCGGCAGGTCGCAGCCTGGCTTGTTGATGGTGGCTTCGAACGGGTACAGGTTGACCGCTACCAGGTCGATCGGCTTGATGCCGTGCTCGTTCATGATGGCGTCGTCGATACCGCGACGACCGAGGATCCCGCCGTGGATTTTCGGGTGCAGGGTTTTCACCCGACCGTCCATCATTTCGGCAAAACCGGTGTAATCCGCGACTTCCACTGCGGCAACGCCGTTGTCCTGCAGCAGCTTGAACGTTCCGCCGGTAGAGAGGATCTCGACGCCCAGGGCTTCAAGTTCTTTGGCGAATTCAAGGATCCCGGTCTTGTCGGAAACGCTGATCAAGGCGCGGCGGATCGGCAGGCGGGTAGTCTGGTCGGTCATTTCAATTTCCATCAAAAGCAAAGGAGTCAGCAAAAAAGGCGACCGGTTTTACGCGGGCGCCTTTCTGGTTTGATTGAATGCTTACAGCAAATCGTACTGCTTGAGTTTCTTGCGCAGCGTGCCCCGGTTCAGTCCGAGCATCTCGCTGGCCTTGGTCTGGTTGCCCTTGACGTAGTTCATCACGCATTCGAGCAGGGGAGCCTCGACTTCGGAGAGCACCAGGTTGTACACATCCGTGACGGCCGCGCCCTCAAGGTGGGCGAAATAATTGTGCAGCGCTTTCTCGACACTCCCGCGAAGGGTCTGACCTTCTTCGCTCGGGGTATTGAGGTGCTGTTTCAAATTTACGTTGTCGCTCACGGGTGTTGTTCCACTCACTAAAGTCTCGGTCATCATCGTCATGCGGCCACCCACTCTCCGTCCCCTGTCAGGCTCTTGTAACGCCCGGCAAAGAAGCCCCGAACGTTGGCGCATTGTGCTTCCGTATCTTCCAAACGATTGAAGTGGGCGCGAAACTCCCTGGCGCCCGGCAAGGTTGCGAGATACCAGCCCACATGCTTTCGAGCAATGCGTACGCCCATCACGTCTCCATAGAAGGCGTGCAGCGCAGCCAGATGCTCTAGCAGGATGCGTTCCACCTCGATCAGGTCCAGCGCCGGGAGTTTCTCGCCGGTACGCAGGAAATGGTCGATCTCGCGAAAAATCCATGGCCGCCCCTGGGCAGCCCGGCCAACCAGCAGGCCGTCGGCACCGGTCGCGTCGAGCACGTATCGGGCCTTTTCTGGCGAATCGATGTCGCCATTGGCGAAGACCGGCATCGACACCGCCTGCTTGATCGCGGCGATGGTGTCGTACTCGGCTTCACCGGTGTACAGATCGGCACGGGTGCGGCCATGGACCGCCAACGCCGTAATGCCTGCCTGCTCGGCGATCTTCGCCACCGTCAAGCCATTCTTGTTGTCCCGGTCCCAGCCGGTACGGATCTTCAGGGTCACCGGCACATCAACCGCAGCCACGACGGCTTGCAGGATTTCGGTGACCAGTGCTTCATCTTTTAACAGTGCGGAACCGGCAGCCTTGTTGCAGACCTTCTTCGCCGGACAGCCCATGTTGATATCAATAATCTGCGCGCCCAACTCAACGTTTGCCCGGGCTGCATCCGCCAGCATCTGCGCGTCGCCACCGGCGATCTGTACCGAGCGGGGCTCGGGATCACCTTCGTGGATCATGCGCATGCGCGACTTGCGGGTGTTCCACAAACTCATGTCACTGGTGACCATTTCCGAGACTACTAGTCCCGCGCCCAATCGCTTGCACAGCTGACGAAAGGGTTGATCGGTGACACCCGCCATTGGGGCGAGAATCAAGCCGTTATGTAATGTGTATGGACCGATGCGTACCGCCGACATAGGACTTCCCTGTTGTGGGGCCGGATCATGAGAGTTCGAAAAAGGGTTGGCATGATACCCGCTCTCGATGACTGGATAAAGGCTGAATTGAACAAAATCTGAACAGTTATTCTGTTATCGCCAGCGGTTTGGTCTGAAGGGGCAAAGTCAGAAAGCCGTCGTCAACTGAGGATCAGAGAACCGTTTTACTCGGGGGAGTGGAAGCTCAGGCTGTAGTTCACCGCTTTGGCGCCTGGGTCGAGAATGTCCAGGGCAATGTGGATCGGCGTCTGCGGCGGCATTTCCACCATGCCTTCAAGGTCGCCATTGAGGTATTCGCCGGGTTTGAAGCGTCGGCTGGCAATCAGATGGCCATTGAGGTCGGCAAAGCGCAGTTCCAGTAGCGGGAACGGCTGGGAAAATGGCGCGCGGTTGTAGATGATCGCGTCGACCACCAGCGCGCCGCTGAATTCTGGATGGCTGCGGACCACCAGGTTGCTGCTTTTGATTTTTGCGATGTCGACCTTGGAGGGCACGGTGCAGCCGATTTGCGGGCAAAACTGTTGGAACCACGGGCGGTATTGGTCCTGCCGCGCCAGTTCGTCGAAGTGGTAGGCAACGTATTGACCTGCCAGAGCGCCGGCACCGAGCAGGACCAGCAGCAGCCAGAAAAGCCGGCGCGCCCATGGCGAGCGGCGTCTTTGCCAGTCGAGCTGCAGCGGATCGTCGGTCAGGTCTTGCAGTACGTCGGCGCGAACGCCGGGTTCGCTGCGTTCGCGGCGTTTGCGCAAGGGCTCGACCGAAGGCAGGTCTTCTTCGATTTCATCGGTGGTTGTTGCCGACAGGCGTTCTTTAGGAAGCGGGGTATCGAGCGGGTCGTGCAGGCGCAATTGTGGCGGCTGTGCTTCGTCGTCCAGTTCTATCGGTTCCAGCGACAACGACAGAGACGGTTCGGTGCGGGAGTTTTTGCTCGGCTCTGGAATCGGTTGCGGGTCGTCGAGCGCATCGAGGGCGTCGAGGTCCTCGGCCGTTTGCGCGCGATCGGCAGCCGATTCGCTGAACAGGCTGTCGGACCACGGTTCTTCGTCGGTTTCGACGCTGTCGCGACGGGCACTGAGCGTGTCCTCGCGGTGCCGGCCAAACTCTGTGGTTGGCTGGATTTCCCGCTGTTCAAGGCGGGCGAGTTCTTCGTCGAGGTCCAGGGTGTCCAGGTCCAGTTCAGCGGCGGACCATTGTTTTTGACTGATGGCCTTTGGTTCTACCGGTTCCGGCACTTCAACGATGGCCGCAGGGGCTGGCGCGACCGGCTCCTTGCCGGCCTGCTCAAGCAACTGCTTGGCGGCATTGAACACCTGAAGGCATGAGCCACAGCGAACGACCCCGCGTGCCACGCTCAACTGAGCATGGCTGACGCGGAAGCTGGTTTGGCAATGCGGGCACTGGGTGACGAAGCTGTCGGTCATGCGGCGATCCGGTTTATGCAGGCGCCCATTCTAGCGCCGACGGCCTGTGATGCGCACCCAGCCATCGCGATTGGCGATCGGATCCAGATCGAAGTCCTTGGCGTAGGCTGCGGCGACTTCGTCACCTTGCTCGGCAAGGATGCCCGACAGCGCCAGGCGCCCGCCGGACTTGACCAGGCCGGACAACTGCGGCGCCAGGGACACCAGCGGGCCAGCGAGGATATTGGCCACCAGCACATCGGCCTGAACCTGCGGCAAATCTTCCGGCAGATACAGTGGGAACGACTCGTCGGCGATATTATTGCGCCCGGCGTTGTCGCGGGAGGCTTCCAGCGCCTGCACGTCGATGTCGGTGCCGACAGCTTCCTTGGCGCCCAGCAGCAGGGCGGCAATTGCCAGAATCCCCGAGCCGCAGCCGAAGTCCAGCACATTGCAGTCTTTCAGGTCCTGACCGTCGAGCCATTCCAGGCACAGTGCGGTGGTCGGGTGGGTGCCGGTACCGAACGCCAATCCCGGGTCCAACAGCAGGTTGACGGCGTCGGGCTCGGGCGCGGCGTGCCAGCTCGGCACGATCCACAGGCGCTGGCCGAAACGCATCGGCTGGAAGCCGTCCATCCAGCTGCGTTCCCAGTCCTGGTCTTCGATCACTTCACTGTGGTGTTCGGGCAACGGGTTTCCGGTCAACAGCTCAAGGTGCGCCAGTACCGGGCCGGGTTCGGTGCCACCTTCGAACAGGGCCAGCAGGTGCGTGTGCGACCACAGTGGCGTGGTGTTGAGTTCCGGTTCGAAGATCGGCTGATCTTCGGCGTCCATGAAGGTCACCGACACGGCGCCCACTTCAAGGAAAGCGTCTTCGTAGGTTTCGGCTTGTTCTGGGCTGATGGCGAGACGGACTTGCAGCCAAGGCATGGCGGGCACCTTTGAAAAATATTGATTGCAGCCTAGCGGGCTGCGAGAAGCGCGCAAGTTTACGCGAGAGAGCGGCAGATGACGACCGGGTTGGCAATGCACGGGAGCGAATGCATAACCTGTGGCGAGGGAGCTTGCTACCGCTGGAGCGCGAAGCGGTCCCAAAATGGCAGAGCTGGATCTGTCTGATTCGGCACGGTGGGATAATCTGGCGGTTGCTGCGCAACCGAGCGGGAGCAAGCTCCCTCGCCACAGGGTTTTGCATTGAGCCGCTTCCAGAAACAACAAAGCCGCCCGAAGGCGGCTTTGTCAGGTGCAGGTTCGAAGCTTAGTGCTTCTCGCCAGCCAGCTTGTGCTCGAGGTAGTGAATGTTCACGCCCCCTTTGCAGAAGCCTTCATCGCGGGTCAGGTCGCGGTGCAGCGGGATGTTGGTCTTGATCCCGTCGACCACGATCTCGTCCAGCGCATTGCGCATGCGCGCCATGGCTTCGTCACGGGTTGCGCCGTAGGTGATCAGCTTGCCGATCAACGAATCGTAGTTCGGCGGAACGGCATAACCACTGTACAGGTGCGAGTCGACGCGAACGCCGTTGCCGCCTGGAGCGTGGAAGTGCTTGACCGTGCCCGGGCTCGGCATGAAGGTTTTCGGGTCTTCGGCGTTGATCCGGCATTCCAGCGCGTGACCGCGGATAACGACGTCATCCTGGGTGAACGACAGCTTGTTGCCGGCGGCGATGCTGAGCATCTCCTTGACGATGTCGATGCCGGTGACCATTTCCGAAACCGGGTGCTCTACCTGGACACGAGTGTTCATCTCGATGAAGTAGAAACGACCGTTCTCGTACAGGAACTCGAAAGTGCCCGCGCCACGGTAACCGATGTCGATGCACGCCTTGACGCAGCGAGCGAAAACTTCCTGGCGAGCCTTCTCGTCGATGCCCGGTGCCGGCGCCTCTTCGAGAACTTTCTGGTGACGACGTTGCAGCGAGCAATCGCGGTCGCCCAGATGGATGGCGTGGCCCTGGCCGTCGGAAAGAACCTGAACTTCCACGTGGCGCGGGTTGGTCAGGAATTTTTCCAGATAGACCATCGGGTTGCCGAACGCCGCGCCTGCTTCGGAGCGGGTCAGTTTGGCCGAGGAAATCAGGTCCTCTTCTTTATGCACAACGCGCATGCCGCGACCACCACCGCCGCCAGCGGCTTTGATGATCACCGGATAACCGACTTCGCGACCAATGCGCAGAGCGGTTTCTTCGTCTTCCGGCAGCGGGCCGTCGGAACCCGGAACGGTCGGTACGCCGGCAGCGATCATGGCGTGCTTGGCCGAAACCTTGTCGCCCATCAGGCGGATGGTTTCAGCTTTCGGGCCGATGAAGGCGAAGCCGGAGTTCTCGACCTGTTCGGCGAAGTCGGCGTTTTCCGCGAGGAAACCGTAGCCAGGGTGAATGGCGGTGGCGCCGGTCACTTCGGCCGCGGCGATGATGGCCGGGATGTGCAGGTAGGAGTGGGCGGCCGATGCCGGACCGATGCAGACGGATTCGTCTGCCAGGCCCAGGTGCATCAGTTCCTTGTCAGCCTTGGAATAAACGGCGACGGTCTTGATGCCCATCTCTTTGCAGGCGCGCAGAATCCGCAGTGCGATCTCACCGCGGTTGGCGATCAGAACTTTTTCCAACTTCGCAGTCATCAAAGGCTCTCCGCGGTTCAAACGATGGTGAACAGCGGTTGGTCGTACTCAACCGGCTGGCCGTCTTCGACGAGGATGGATTCGATCACACCGCTGGTTTCAGCTTCGATGTGGTTCATCATCTTCATGGCTTCAACGATGCACAGGGTGTCGCCTTTCTTCACGGTCTGGCCGACTTCAACGAAGGACGGCGAGGTTGGCGAAGATTTGCGATAGAACGTACCGACCATCGGCGAACGGGCAACGGTGCCGTTCAACACAGGTGCGGCCGGAGCAGCAGGGGCGGCAGCGGCAGCCGGAGCGGCGGCAGCGACAGGCGCGGCAGCCGGAGCAGGCATTGGAGCCGGTGCGTAGTACTGCTGAGCCGGGGTCTTGCTATGGCGGCTGATGCGTACGGACTCTTCGCCTTCCTTGATCTCGAGCTCGTCGATGCCGGACTCTTCCAGCAATTCGATCAGTTTCTTAACTTTACGGATATCCATGAATCATCAACTCCCAAGGGTCGGTCAGGGGCGGTTAACTTGTTGTTCAAGCTGTTCCAGGGCGGCCTCCAGGGCCAGTCGATAACCGCTGGCGCCAAGGCCGCAGATCACTCCCACCGCTACATCGGAGAAGTAAGAGTGATGGCGGAAAGGTTCGCGTTTGTGCACGTTAGACAAATGCACTTCGATGAATGGGATGCTCACCGCCAGCAGCGCGTCACGTAATGCGACACTTGTATGCGTAAAAGCTGCCGGGTTTATCAAAATGAAGTCCACGCCTTCGGTACGGGCGGCATGGATGCGGTCGATCAGTTCGTACTCGGCATTGCTTTGCAGGTGCAGCAGATGGTGGCCGGATTCGCGGGCGCGGCGTTCCAGGTCCTGGTTGATCTGCGCCAGCGTCGTGGCGCCATAGGTGCCCGGTTCACGGGTGCCGAGCAGGTTCAGGTTGGGTCCGTGCAGAACGAGTAGCGTCGCCATCGGCGGTTCCTTTGTTATCTGTGTGCAATTGTCAGAACCCGGCGACTATGCCGCAAAGCCTTTGTGACTGTCCAGTTCTCTGCAATAGCCAGCACGATTACCGATGTTTGCGCGAAATATGTGACCGCTTGATTAAATCCGGTCATTCGCTTTGGCGACACGTTCGGCGAAGTCTTTGGCATTGATCTCGCCAATCACCCGCACATCAGCGCGTTCGACGCCGTCCTTGCCAAAAAACATCAAGGCTGGCGGACCGAACAGCTTGTAGCGGTCGAGCAGGGCGCGTTGTTCGGCGTTGCTGGCGGTGATGTCGAAGCGGACCAGCCGATAGCCCTTGAGGCGTTCGACGACGATCGCATCGTCGAGCACTTCGCGTTCGATGACTTTGCAGCTGATGCACCAGTCGGCGTACCAGTCGAGCAGCAGCGGGGTGCCCGACGCCCGTGCTTCGGCGAGCACGCGGTCGAGGTCTGCCGGGGTGTCGATGGTTTGCCAGGCACTGATGTTTTGCGCTGGTACGTTGCTTTCCACGATGCGCGGCTGGCCGATCGGGTTGAACGGATCGGTCTGGCCACTGAATGCGCCGTACCAACAGGCCAGCGCATAAAACAGCAGGAACATCCCGAGCAGCTGGCCGAGACGTTTTCTCGGCGGTTTGTAGACGAATTCCAGCGCACCGAGGAACAAACCGACGCCGCCGGCCAGCAAGCCGATCAGCAACAGAGTGATCTGCCCTGGCATGACTCGACTGAGCAGCGCGATCGCCAGCCCCAGCAACAACACGCCAATCGCGTTTTTCACGTAGATCAGCCACGGGCCGCTTTTCGGCAACCAGGCAGCGCCGCCCGTGGCGACAAGCAACAATGGCG
Source organism: Pseudomonas fluorescens (assembly GCF_000802965.1). Classification (GTDB taxonomy): domain Bacteria; phylum Pseudomonadota; class Gammaproteobacteria; order Pseudomonadales; family Pseudomonadaceae; genus Aquipseudomonas; species Aquipseudomonas fluorescens_A. Next base: position 104,645 of record NZ_JSAK01000022.1, read on the forward strand.
CCCCCATGCCGAGGCCGAGCATGAACAGTTTCAAGCCGCCGCCCAAGGCATCGCCGCTGGCGCTGATATACAGCAGCGCACCGGCCAGCGGTGCCGAGACGCAAGGCGAAACCAGCAGGCTCGACACCACACCCAGCACCGCCGCGCCCCACAGCGAACCGCCTTCGGTACGCCCGGCAATGCGGTCCAGTCGACTGCTGATCGCCTGCGGCAATTTGAGTTCGAAAACACCGAACATCGCCAAGGCAAACAGCGCAAAAAACATCGCGAACGGCACCAGCACCCAGGCCGATTGCAGCCGCGCCTGCAGATTGAGCTGAGCGCCGAACATCCCCATCAGTGCGCCGAGCAATGCAAAGCAGATAGCCATCGGCAGTACATAGGCCAAAGAAAGATTGAATCCGCGCCACCCACCGACCTGGCCGCGGAGCACCACACCGGAAAGGATCGGCAACATCGGCAGCACGCACGGGGTAAAGGTCAGGCCAAGGCCCGCGAGGAAAAACAGCGCCAGTTCACGCCAGCCCCAATCATGGCTTGTCGTTGCGCCGTCGCCATCGATGCTCAGGCGCTCGGTTTCCGGTGGATAGCACAAGCCTTTGTCGGCGCAGCCCTGATAGGTCACGGCCAGGGTGAACGGACGTTGATCGGTGCGGGGCAGTTCTACGTCGAGAATGCCGTGATAGACCTCGACATCGCCGAAGTATTCATCGTGCTTTTTTTGTCCGTCAGGCAATTGCGCGGTGCCGAGGGCGACATCGGCTGGATCGGCGCGGAACTGAAAGCGATGGCGGTAGAGGTAGTAACCTTCGGTGGCGACAAAGCGCAGTTTGATCGATTGCGGCGTGCTTTCTACGAGTCTCAACTGAAAGGCTTCGCGCACCGGCAGGAAGTCGGCGCTGTTGTTGATCGAGCCCAGGGTCGAACTGGGGCGACTCTCCAGCAACCCGGCGGCGGTGGCCGGCAGGGCGAGAAATAAAAGCAGCAGGCAAAGCAAACGGCGCATGACGATCTCGCGTATCGATAATGCGGGCATGATAGCTGACAGTGCTTGACGCCGCCCCTGCAGGAGCAGCCGAAGGCTGCGATCTTTTGATCTTGATCTTTTAAAATCAAAGTCAAAAGATCGCAGCCTTCGGCAGCTCCTACAGGGGCGGCGTTTAGACGCGGAAGGCCTGGACGGCGGTGTGCAGGCGCCCGCCGAGGACCAAAAGGTTCTCCCCTTGCTCACGCCCTTCACCAATACGCAGCAAGTTATCCCCGCCCAGCTGGTGAATCCGCTCACTGTGATCGCGGATCTCACTGACAGCACCGCTCTGCTGGGCGGTGACATCGGCGATGCGCACCGCCGTGTCGGAAATGGTCTGGATCGCCCCGACGATTTTATCCAGCGCACCGTCAGCCGCTTGCGCCTGATTGGCGGTGGCTTCGGCATGTTCGACCTGCGCGCGCATGCCTTCGACCGATTGCCGTGCGGCGGTTTGCAGGCCGGCGATCAACGTCTGGATCTCGGCGGTGGCCCCGGCGGTGCGTTGCGCCAGTGAGCGCACTTCTTCGGCCACCACGGCAAAACCACGGCCCATTTCCCCGGCCCGGGCCGCTTCGATGGCGGCGTTCAAGGCCAGCAAGTTGGTCTGATCGGCAATCGAACGGATCACGGTCAACACGCCGCCGATGGTGGCGGACTCTTCGGCGAGGTGTTCGATCATCTGCGCATTGCCTTGGACTTCCCCCACCAGCGCATGCAGGCCGGTGAGGCTCAGGCCGATGACTTTTTGCCCATGCTCCACTGCCAGCCCGGCATGGCGGCTGGCGTCGGCGGCCTGGCTGGCGTCGCCGGCGACTTGCTGGATGGTTGCTTCCAGTTCACCGAGGGAATCGCGGATCAGCGCGGTGTCGCCGGCCTGATGCTCGGCACCGCTGTGCAGGTCGTTGCTCAAATCAGCGAGGGTTCGGCTGCTGCCGGCGACCTGTTCGGCATTGAGGCGAATGGTCCCCACCAAGTCCACCAGATAAGCCCGCAGGCGATTGAGCGAGGCCTGGATGTCGTGCAGTTCACGATTGGTCTTGCCCAATTCAATGTCCCGGCTGAAGTCGCCTTCGGCCCAGGTCGAGAGGGCCGGCGCCAGATTGGTCAGCGTCCGCGCCAGGCGACGTTGCAGTGTGTCGATGAGCAAGGCGATCAGCAAAATCAGGCCGATCATCACACCCTGCATCAGCCGCACTTCGCTCTGGATCTGGCCGTGCTGGGCTCGCACTACCGGTTCCAGGCCGGCGATAGCCTGCTGCACAGCGGCGATTTTCAGGTGAGTCGCGGCGCTGAGATCGGTACGCTTCTGGATTTGCTCGCGAGTGCGCGCCAGTTCCGCCGGGTAACGGGTGAGCAGGCTGTTCAGTTCTCGCTTGAGACCGACGCCGGCATCTTCGGCGACGTTCTTTTCGGTGTTCTCCAGGCCCATCATCGCGGCGAAGTCATCGGTGTTCGATTCGTTGCTGGCGACCACGCCGAGCAACGGCAGGGCGTCCAACTGTCCGGCTTGGGTGCGGATGTTAGCGACTTCGCGCTCGACATCGGCAGCCAGTTCGCTGCGACCGCTGCTGACCAGTTTGTCCCGGGCCAGCGACAGTTTGCCCAGATGCTGGGCGGCGGCGAGCAACGGTGTCAGGTACGCCGGGTTGCCGCTGACGTATTGGCTGAGTTGATCAAGACTGGCGCCCAGTTCCCGTTCGGCTTGCAGCAACAAGGCTTGCGGATCGCCTGCCAGTTTGCCGGCAGCCAGCAGGTCGGTTTTACTGAATTGGTCGAGGTTCGACAGGCTCGGGCGCAAGGTTTCGGCCAGTGCCGGCGGCAGTTCACCGAGTTCTTTTTGCAGGCTGTCGATGCCTTGGCTGGCGCTGCTCAGGCGCAGGGCGTCGCCGCTGGCGAGGTAATCCCCGATGTTGCGCGCCACTTCATTTTGAAACTGCTGGGACAGGCCCAGGTAACGCTCCATTAATAAATAGGGGCGTTCGAGGGCCTTTTGCGACCACCAAAGTGTCGCGCCAAGGGCCACGCACACGGCGACTAAAAGGAGGGTGTTGAGATTGGTCAGCAGCTTAAGGCGCATTGCGGTCTACCAACGGCAGAATGGTAAGCGCCTGAAGTTATTGCGTTTCTATTACAGCGTTATGACGGAATGGGTCGTTTGCGATGAAAAAGTGGCACTTTGCTTTGATGCTCGCTCGGCCTGTACCCGATTGCGCCCGGCATCTTTTGCCCGATACAGCGCTTCGTCTGCCTGACTGGCCATTAACAGGCTGTCGGAGTTTTCGCTCATTTCCACCACGCCGGCGCTGAAGGTGCACCACAAATCCTGCGGCTGGGCAGGGTAGTGAATCTCGGCAAAACGCTGACGGATTTCATCCAGCACGGCGTAGGCCGCTTCGAGATCCGTGTCGGGCATGACGATGGCGAACTCTTCGCCGCCGTATCGGCCAATGAAGTCGGTCTTGCGTAACCGTTGCTTGAGAAACAGTGCCAGGCTCTTGATCACCCGGTCGCCCATGGGGTGGCCGTGGCTGTCGTTGACCCGTTTGAAGTGGTCGATGTCGAGCATCGCAAAGCTCAGTGGCTTGCTCTCGCGGCGGGCGCGGAACGAGCAGTCTTCGAGCAATTGCAGAATGTGGGTGTGGTTGTACAAGCCGGTGAGGCTGTCACGGACCATGCGCGCTTTCAGGTTGCGCGCCCGCGCCGCGCGGTTGCGCACGGTGGTGATCAGGTGCCGGGGCTTGATCGGTTTGGTCAGGAAGTCGTCGCCGCCCTCGCTCATGGCGTCGAGCTGCTTGTCCAGGTCATCTTCGGCCGACAGGTAAATGATCGGCACGCTGACGTAGCGGTCGTTGTGCCGGATCACCTTGGCCAGTTCCGTACCGGTGCAGGCTGGCATGTACATGTCGAGGATGATCAGGTCCGGCTGGAAATCCGCCAGCTCGGCCATGGCCTGGATCGGCTCGATCAACGTGCGCGTGACGATGCCCGCACTATTAAGCAGGCGCTCAGTGTGCAAGGCCTGGGCGCGGGAGTCGTCGATGATCAGCACTTTATAAGGTTCGTACTGGGCGACGCAGGTCAGGACTTCGATTTTCTCCAGCAGGCTCGACGCTTCGAGGGTTCCGGTGAGGAACTCCTGGCCGCCGGCGCGCACGGCGGCGAGTCGGGTCGGGGTGTCGGTTTCGTGCAGGCTGAAAAACAGCAGCGGCAATTGATGATCGAGGCCTTCCTGGGCTTCGGCGGCCAGTTTCAGGCCGACGCCGGGACCGCTGAAGTCGACGTCCATGACGATGGCCGCGGGCAGGCGTTCGATCATCGAGGAGCGAAACGCGGCCACGCTGTCCAGAGACTGGGCGCTGAGCCCGAAGAATTCCAGTTGTTTGGCCAGGCGCTCGCCACGGTCGTGGTCCTGCAGCATCACGTAGATCGGCTTGCGCAGGGGCGGAAGGAGGGTCTGGTCGAGCTGGTCGCCATGCCTCAGGCCTGTTCGTGACAGACGCTGCATCAGGCGATTGAGGTCAGTGATCAGGTCGCTGCTCAGGCGGCCACGATTGGCCTCGACAGCTTCCAGCGACTGCCCGATGTAGTGGGCCAGTTGCACGTGTTCCGGTTGTTCGAATCGTTCGGCGAAACGCAGCAGGCGCAGGTTGGCCTCGCTCAATTCCGCCAACTCAGTGGTCGACCACTCACTGCGTTGCAGGCGCTGCCATATCTCAAGTATCTGACGTGCCTGATGAATTACCCGCTGGGCAAAGTGGTGCTTGAGGCGCTCGCGGCTGGGATCTTCTGGCTCGGTCATATCCTGACTACTAGTTAGGGGGCGCGCTGAGGTCGAGTGGTGGCTCTATGCTAGCACCTCTTTCCGGTTACATGAGAGCTGTACGTCAATAATCTGCAAAGCGAGCGCATTCAGTTTGTGACTGATTGGTCTGGTTTGGCCTTTAAAGTCGGGGTGTGGGGGGGAAGATCCCCATTCACGGTGCTTGCCGAAAGCGGTGTGGTGATTCGCCAGTTGCAGGTTAATTTCAGGTGCTCAGGGCTAAGGGATTCCCTGATGCCGCACCGCAACATCTGTAGGAGCCGGCTTGCTGGCGATGGGGGCTTTGCGTTTAACCCGTCCATTTGCACTATCGTTTACGACCATCGCAGCGAGCCGGCTCCTACAGATCCCATGGTTCTCGCCTAATGCGTGAAACCCCTTTTTTGCCCGCTGGCGTGGTAATTTTCCGTATCTACGGAACGGCGGGTGCCGGGCAAAGGCACGTTGTTGTATGGTTGTGGTCGAACCGTTGAACTCAAGTGATTGAAAGGATATCGCCATGCTGGACTGGAAGAACCGCGCCGGTAGCGCGCCTGAACGTGCCGCTGAACCGAAATCGGCTACCCGCAGTTATCTGGGCGGCCTGTTTTTCAGCCGGGCGCTGGCCACGCTGATTGGCTTCTACCTGCTGGTGACGATTGCTCTGGGTTGGTACTGGAGCGACGAACCGTCGCTGTTTCCGGTGCAACAGAATGCGCAAATGGCCGCCGAACGGGACGGCAAGCAAATGGTGATCGGCTACACGACGGTGGAAACCCTGAAGACCGTCGCCGGTACCCTGCTGAACAAACCGGGCGGCTACATTTCCAACGACCGCTTGCCGCCAGGTCTGTGGATGGACAACATGCCGAGCTGGGAATATGGCGTGCTGGTGCAGGTGCGCGATTTGAGCCGTGCGCTGCGCAAAGACTTCGCCCGCTCGCAATCCCAGTCCACCGAAGACGCCGATCTGGCCAAGGCCGAACCGCGCTTCAACTTCGATAACAAGAGCTGGGTGCTGCCGTCCAGCGAGTCCGAATTCCAGGAAGGCATCAACTCCCTGACCCGCTATCAGACCCGTCTGTCCGATCCGAACCAGAAGAGCGCGCTGTTCTATGCCCGCGCCGACAACCTGAACAACTGGCTGGGTGACGTCGGGACGCGTCTCGGTTCGCTGTCGCAACGACTGTCGGCCAGCGTTGGCCGGGTCAAGCTCAACACCGCACTGAAAACCGAAGTCGTGGCGCCGGGGCAGGTGCCGCAGGTTGACGAAGAAATCGTCGAAACCCCATGGATGCAGATCGACAACGTGTTTTACGAAGCGCGCGGCCAGGCCTGGGCCTTGTCCCACCTGCTGCGCGCCATCGAAGTGGACTTCGCCGATGTGCTGGCCAAGAAGAACGCTACGGTCAGCGTGCGCCAGATCATTCGTGAACTGGAAGCGTCGCAGGAAGCGGTATGGAGCCCGATGATCCTCAATGGCAGCGGTTTCGGCGTGCTGGCCAACCACTCGCTGGTCATGGCCAACTACATCTCCCGGGCCAACGCCGCGGTGATCGACCTGCGTCAACTGCTGAATCAGGGCTGAGTCATGGTCGATAGCGCCAAAGAGGCTGCCCACCGGGCGGCCTCGGATGCCGAACAGATCGCCTGGGTCGACGAGCAGGACAACCTGCTCGGCGCCCTGGTCCGTTCCGACCTGCGGGAGCGCGGGCTGATCGGGCGCGGTACCTACATTATGTTGTTCAACTCTGCTGGTGAGCTGTGCGTGCACCGGCGCACCCTGAGCAAGGCTATTTATCCGGGGTATTGGGACGTGGCGGCGGGCGGCATGGTGCTCGCCACCGAAACCTACGCCGAGTCGGCGGCCCGGGAGCTGGAAGAGGAGCTGGGCGTGAGCGGCGTGGAGTTGGCCGTACATGATCACTTTTTCTTTGAGGACACGGGCAATCGGCTTTGGTGTTCGGCGTTTTCGGCGGTGTGGGACGGTCCATTGATCCTGCAGCCGGAGGAGGTGCTGGAAGCGCGTTTTATACCGATCGATGAAGTGCTTCGGGAAATCGAGGAAAAGCCTTACTGCCCGGACTCTCTGGCAGCGTTGAAGCGCTATCTTCGGACTCGGGGCGAAGACGTCGCAAAAGCGCTATAAATTGGCGCCGATTGGCTCTTAGCAATCGGCGTTTTTGCCGTTACACTGCGCGACCTTTTCAAGCTGGACCGGTATGGCTTCCTGTAGGAGCTGCCGCAGGCTGCGATCTTTTGATGTTGTTTTTGAAGATCAAAAGATCGCAGCCTCGTTGCAATCGTCAGCTCCTACAAAGAGCCGTACCGTTTCAGTAGCGCTGCCCCTGCCTGAGTGGGGCTTCGCGGTCGATAGCCTTCCCAAGTGCTGCGACCAGTCTTTGTCCTCCCAAGAGGATTGCCGGTGGCCAAAAAAGCCGCATCCTTCGCCGCCCTTGGTGGCCTGGTATTTTCCACCGACGCAGGTCGTCATTGCCCGGATTGCAGTAAACCGGTGGACGCTTGCATCTGCAAACAGACCGTAATCCCTGAAGGCGACGGCATCGCTCGCGTGCGTCGCGAAAGCAAGGGCCGTGGCGGCAAGACGGTGACCACCATCACCGGCGTGCCGTTGGCCGAAGACGCGCTCAAGGAGCTGGCGACCACGTTGAAGAAACGCTGTGGCACCGGTGGAGCGTTGAAAGACGGGATCATTGAAATCCAGGGCGATCATGTCGAGCTACTCTTGGCCGAGTTGATCAAGCATGGTTTCAAAGCAAAGAAGTCCGGCGGCTAGCAGCCTCTGTGAAAACCACCCGCGGCATGATCCAGCCTGATTGCCTTCAGGTCTGGCGTCGTCACCATGGTTTTCACAGAGCCTGTTCATGACCGGTTTCTAAACTCACTGCGGTCGGCGAGGTCTATCCCCTCGTTGACGAACCGTCATTTTCATTCTTTAGACTGCGCCGGCCTGCTACCAGGCGACGCACTATGACTTCTTTATAGGGGACTTCGATGTCCGTACGACGCACACGCAAAGACGATGGCAGCCAATGGACAGTTGCGGACAGCCGCAGTGTTTACGGGATTCGCCATTGGGGGGCCGGATATTTCGCGATCAATGACGCCGGTCGCGTCGAAGTTCGTCCGAACGGTCCGAGCAGCTCGCCTATCGATCTGTTCGAGCAAGTCGACCAGCTGCGCAAGAGCGGCCTGTCGTTGCCGTTGCTGGTGCGTTTCCCGGATATTCTGCAAGACCGCGTGCGTCAACTGACCGGCGCGTTCGATTCGAACATCGAACGTCTGGAATACCAGAGCAAGTACACCGCGCTGTACCCGATCAAGGTGAACCAGCAAGAAGCGGTGATCGAGAACATCATCGCCACCCAGAACGTCTCCATCGGTCTGGAAGCCGGCTCCAAGCCTGAGCTGCTGGCCGTGCTGGCACTGGCGCCAAAGGGCGGCACCATCGTCTGCAACGGCTACAAGGACCGCGAATTCATTCGCCTGGCGTTGATGGGCCAGAAGCTCGGCCACAACGTGTTCATCGTGATCGAGAAAGAATCCGAAGTCGGCCTGGTGATCGAGGAAGCCGCTTCGCTCAAGGTCAAGCCACAAGTCGGCTTGCGCGTGCGTCTGTCGTCCCTGGCGTCGAGCAAATGGGCGGACACCGGTGGCGAGAAATCCAAGTTCGGTCTGTCGGCGGCGCAGTTGCTGTCGGTGGTCGAGCGTTTCCGCGCGGCCGGCCTCGACCAAGGCATTCGTCTGCTGCACTTCCATATGGGCTCGCAGATCGCCAACCTCGCTGACTACCAGCACGGCTTCAAGGAAGCGATCCGTTACTACGGCGAACTGCGCAACCTCGGCTTGCCAGTGGATCACATCGACGTCGGTGGCGGCCTGGGCGTGGACTACGACGGTACGCACTCGCGTAACGCCAGTTCGATCAACTACGACATGGACGATTACGCCGGTGTCGTGGTCGGGATGCTCAAGGAGTTCTGCGACGCGCAGAGCCTGCCGCACCCGAACATCTTCTCCGAAAGCGGACGCTCCCTGACCGCGCACCACGCGATGCTGGTGATTCAGGTGACCGACGTCGAGAAACACAACGACGACGTGCCACAGATCGAGAACAAGGAAGCGCTGCCGGAAACCGTGCAGTGGCTGGTGGACCTGCTGGGTCCGACCGACATCGAGATGGTCACCGAAACCTACTGGCGCGCCACGCACTACATGAGCGATGTCGCCTCCCAGTACGCCGACGGCAAGCTGACCCTGGCCGAGAAAGCCTTGGCCGAGCAATGCTACTTCGCGGTGTGCCGTCGTTTGCACAACTCGTTGAAGGCTCGTCAGCGTTCCCACCGTCAGGTGCTGGACGAACTCAATGACAAGCTGGCCGACAAGTACATCTGCAACTTCTCGGTATTCCAGAGCCTGCCGGACACCTGGGCCATCGACCAGGTCCTGCCGATCATCCCGTTGCATCGCCTCGACGAAGAGCCGCTGCGTCGCGCGGTCCTGCAAGACCTGACCTGTGACTCCGACGGCAAGATCAACCAGTACGTCGACGAGCAGAGCATCGAGACCAGTTTGCCGGTGCACGCACTGAACGAAGGCGAGGATTACCTGTTGGGCGTGTTCCTGGTCGGCGCCTATCAGGAAATTCTCGGTGACATGCACAACCTGTTCGGTGACACCGATTCGGTGAACATCTACCAGAACGCCGACGGCAGTGTGTACCACGCCGGTATCGAAACCCACGACACCATCGAAGACATGCTGCGTTACGTGCATCTGTCGCCGGAAGAGCTGATGACTCACTACCGCGACAAATGCGCCAACGCGCGCATCAGTGCCAGCGAGCGCACCCAGTTTCTCGACGCGCTACGTCTGGGCCTGACCCGTTCGTCTTACCTCTCCTCTTGAGGTAAGTCCCGCTCTCACCAGGTTGTCTGAAAATGTACTGCAAGTTGCAGAAATTTCAGATGACCTGGTGCGACGACTCTCTTTTTCCAAGCGTAACGACCTACGTCCTCGGCTATCCAAGGTAATTCGTCTTCTTTTCGCGTAGGTCATTTCCTAAGTTGTACTTCGCCTCTCTACTCGGCCATGGCTCTCGGCGAGAATCCCCGGCCGCCCCTCCTGTAGAGAATCGCCGATGTTCGATCCAGTCAACGAACCTTCATTTCGTCTGGACGTAGCAGGTCTGTCCGACGCCTTCGAGGTCCTGGCCTTTACCGGTAGAGAAGCCATCAGCGAGCCTTTCGTGTTCGACGTGGATCTGCTGATCGAGGACCCGATGCTCGATCTCGCCAGCCTGTTGTACCGTTCGGCTTCCTTGCACTTCGGGCCGGCAGGAAACAGCGTCCACGGTCAGTTGCATGAGTTGGTACAGCGTGACCATGGCTCGCCAATCAGGCTCTGCAAGGTTCGTATCGGGCCGAGGCTGTCTTGCCTTTCCCAGCGCTTCAGCCAGCGGATTTTCAGTTCACGCTCGGTGCCACAGATTCTTGATCAGGTGCTCAAGGAGCATGGCATCACCGGCCAGGATCGACGCTTTGATCTGGATGACGATTACACGCCCCGGGATTTCTGCACGCAGTATCGGGAATCGGACCTGCAATTCGTGCAACGCCTGTGTGCCCAGGAACGGCTGCACTACCACTTCGAACACCGGGCGCAGGGGCACTGCGTAGTGTTTGGTGATGGTCAGGGAGCGTTTCGTATGGGTGAAGCGGCGGTTTTCCAGGCTGAGGGTGAGCAACCGGCAGTGCGTCGTTTCGAGGTTCAGCGATGTGTGGATAAAACGACGCAGAGTGCTGAAAGTCGCACCGACCTGGCCACATTGCGCAGTGGTCAGCTATTGCCGCTGTCCGGCCACCCGGTTTCCGGATCGAATCAGCCGTGGCTGCTGACCCATATTGAACATCAGGGCAGTCAGGATCCTGACTCGCCCTACTGCAATCGAGTACGTGCAATTCGTTGGGACGTGCCCTTTGAATCGCCTCATCGTGCGGTGAAACCCAATATGAACAGTCTGCAACGGGCATGGGTGGTTCATGTCGATGAGCCCCGGCCTGATCCGCGTAGACCAGTGGCGGTGCAGTTTGACTGGCTCTATCAGGGCGAAGGCGCCACCCCCAGCCACTGTTGGTTGCCGTTGGCGCCAGAACTGCAAGCGGCAAGGGGCGCGCAGCTGAGTGAAGGTACTGAGGTGGTGGTCAGTTTCATCGAAGGTGATCCGGATCAGCCGTTGATCACCGGGTTATTGCACAGCCTCAAACCCGACGAAGCGACAGTTGCGGCGGACGTGTCGTCCCAATCCGCAGTCGACGATTGCCCTCCTGAAGGCGTGGAGGGTTGGCTGCGCTCGGGCGAGCCTCTGTTGTTGCTGTGTCTGCTGCCTGGAGGTGGCAGTTACAATCATTGCGCGCAAACCCTGTGCACTTGCCGTGCGGCGACGCGGCTTGGTCAGAGTGGTGCGGCATGATCGCCGTGCTGACGCCCGATGCGATGCCGCAATGGTTGTTGCTGGATGTGCCGGGCGCGCCGCAGGCAGCTGCAAGCCTGCAACACAGGTTTGCCCATGCCCGCCGATTTTGCTTATTCGAAGACACGGAATGGAATGCGTTGTACGAGCAAGGTCCCGCGCTGGTCGATCTGCGGAAGTGTCCGGCGCTGGCTGTTGAGTGCCTGCGTGATACACAGCACTGGCGCGGCCTGTTGCTGGTCAGTGAGGCGTCGGAGTCGACCTTGCTGGGGCACTTGCGCCGCATGCTCACCGTTTCGGTCGGCCTGCACCACCGGGCCTTGCTGAGTTATTACAACCCGTTCACGGCCAGTTACTTTTTCGATGGTTGCGACGCCGGGGAGCTGAGTCGCTGGCTCGGGCCGATCAGTCAGTTGCGCTGGTTTGGCGGGACCTGGGCTGATCGCGCCATCGGCAGTCAGGGCTGGCAGCAGTTGCACAATCCCGGGCTTGCCGTCAGACCTTTGTCCGAGGAAGAAAATCTCAGCCCTTTGCAGCGGGAAAAACTGCAAACGTGCCTGCTGGAACAGCATGCCTGGCACTGGAGCCAATCCACCGGCACGGACTTCACCCGCCTGTGGTCGCATTTGCAGGAAGGCTTGGCGCTCGGTTTCAGCGAACGCGCGGTGCTCGATGGCTGGCTATGGTTGCGCCTGCAGTACCCCAATGCCACGCCAACGCAGCCGTTGGCGGGACGAACCCAGCAGGAGCGCTTTGATAGCCTGCGCAACCGCTGGCAGAACGGCCAGCCCTGAAGGCTCCCGTTCAATGTGCGCGGGTGAACCAGCCGTCGTTCTGACGCAATCGCCAGGCAATGGCGCCGAGGGTCAGGCTGCGCAGCAACATGAACAGCAGAAAAGTTATCCACAAGCCATGGTTGCCGAAACCTTGCAACGCCCAGCCGAATGGCACCAGCAATATCACCGTCAGCAACATGCCGTTGCGCATTTCCCGGGCGCGCGTGGCACCGATGAACAGCCCGTCGAGCAGGTAGCTCCAGACCGCGATCAGCGGCAGTGCGGCGAGGTAGGGCAGGTAGATGAATGCGGTGTCGCGCACACTCACAATGTCGGTCTGCATCGCGATAAACAGGTGGCCTGCGAACAGGAACAAAACGGCAAAACCGAGGCTCGCCAGCAGCGACCATCCACAGGCCACCACCAACGAACGGCGCAAGGCATCGCGGTCGCGGGCACCGATCGCATGCCCGCACAGGGCTTCCACGGCGTGGGCCAGACCGTCGAGCGCATGGGCGGTCAGCAGCAGGCCGTTGAGCAGCAAGGCGTTGGCCGCGACCGTTGCGTCACCCAGCCGCGCGCCTTGCACAGTGATCAGGAAAAACACCGATTGCAGCGCCAGACTGCGGATGAAGATGTCACGGTTGACCGCCAGCAGTGGTCGCCAGCTCTGCCAGAGTGCCAGGGCCGCCCAGGCGATGTGGCCAGGATAGGCGCGCAGGGCGCGGCGGGTCATCAGCAGGCCGATCAGCGCGCCGGTCCACTCGGCGATCACCGAAGCCCGGGCGGCGCCGACCACACCCCACTCCAAACCGAGGACAAACCACAGATTGAGGGCAATGTTGACCAGATTGGTGCTCAGCAGAATCACCAGCGGCGCGCGGGCGTTCTGCGTGCCGAGAAACCAGCCGACCAGCGCATAACTGGCCAGCGCCGCCGGTAATCCGAACAGCCGCGTGTGGAAGAACTCGCGGGTCATCTGGTCCAGTTCCGCCGAGGGCTGCATGAAGTGCAGCGCGACTCCGCTTAACGGTACGCCCAGTGCGCCCAGCACAACGGCCAGGCCCATGGCCAACAGCAAGCCTTGCAGCAGGATCTGCCGTAACGCCGCACCATCCCCGCGCCCGGCGGCCTGGGCGGCGAAACCGGTGGAACCCATGCGCAGAAAGCCCATGGCCCAGGCGAGAAAGGTATACAGACTGGCCCCGACCGCGACGGCGCCGAGTTGATGGGCATGGGGCAAGTGACCGATGACGGTGCTGTCCACCAGCGCCACCAGCGGTACGGAAATGTTCGACAAAATCATCGGCGCAGCCAGTGCCCAGACCCGACGATGGGTAGGGCGGTCGCGCCAATCGGCAATCAGGTTGGACATGCAGGCTCCTTGGGGGAGCGGGCATTGTAGCGAGACATGTGGAATCTGCCGCGATTCATTGCCGGAGCGAGCCAGCGCGCGATGACGGCGTGTCAGGCGACAGTGATTTCGACTGTTCGGACGCTATCGCGAGCAGGCTCACTCCTACAGGAGGTGGGGGTGTCAGTGCATGATCCAGCTAAGCAACCACAACCCCAGCATCAACCAGATGATCCCCATGATGATCGACGCATTCATGAACGCGCGGATCGCCGACCACAGCAGCACCAGCCCCAGGATCAAGATAGCGATGCTGATGATCGAGGTGTCCATGCCCAATGCGCGAGACAAGCCTTCGACGAAGTTGCTGCTGGCGCGGCTTACCAACTGGAACAGGCCACTGAGGGCGTCAACGATGAAACGGATGACGGAGCCAAGGGCTTGACCGAGCCATTCGAAAAAACCTTCTACCTGCATGGAATGATCGTCCTGATAAGTTCGAGCGTTGGGCCATTGATCGCGGTGGCGAGTTCCCTGCAGGAGCTGCCGAAGGCTGCGATCTTTTGATTATGGCGTAAAGATCTTCGGTGCACTTGGGCACTTGCCTTCACTCGCCATCCCCCCGAAGCTATACGCCTTCAGGAGAGCCCGATGAACCTTGTTGAACTGACCGAACGCCTGCACGCCATCCGCGACCGTAATGACTGGCGGCAATTTCACAGCCCGAAAAACCTGGCCATGGCCGCCAGCGTTGAAATGTCCGAGCTGGTGGAGATTTTCCAGTGGTTGAGCGAGGACCAGTCACGTCAATTGCCGGCGGACAAACTCGCCCACGCCGGGCAGGAAGTCGGCGATATCGTGCTTTATCTATTGCTGTTGTGCAGCGAACTGGGTCTGGACATGAATGAAGTGGTACGCAGCAAACTGGCCGACAGCGAACGGAGGTTCAGCTGATGAGCGACCGTCATTTCGATCAACTGGCGACCCGCTTCGCGGAAAAAATCTACGGCGGTGCCAAAGGCGCAATCCGCCTGGCGGTGTTGCAGGCCGACCTGGCCGAAACCTTGCCGGACCGGCCGTTGCGCGTCCTCGACATCGGCGCGGGGCTGGGTCACATGTCGCTGTGGCTGGCCCAGCGCGGGCATCAAGTTACCTTGGCCGAACCCGCTGAACCGATGCTCGAAGGCGCTCGCCAGCGTTTCGCCGAGGCCGGGCAGAGCGCGACGTTCATCCAGGCGCCATGGCAGGAACTGCTCGGCCAGCTGACTGAACCCTACGATCTGGTGCTGTGCCACGCCGTGCTGGAATGGCTGGCCGAACCTCACGCGATCCTGCCGGTATTGCATCAGCTGACCAAGGCGGACGGCTGGTTGTCCCTGGCCTTTTACAACCGCGATGCGCTGATCTACCGCAACTTGCTCAAAGGCCATTTCCGCAAGATGCGCAAGAACGACATGGCCGGTGAAAAGCAGAGCCTGACCCCGCAACAACCCCTTGATCCACGGGAATTGGCGGCGCAACTTGAGGGTATGTGGAAGGTCGAAACACAGAGCGGCGTGCGGGTTTTTCACGATTACATGCCTGTGGAATTCCAGGCCCGCGCCGAGCTGGTGGACTTGCTCGAAATGGAGCTGGCGCACCGCCGCCATCCAAGCTTTGCCGGGCTTGGGCGTTACTTGCACTGGATCTGCCGGCCAGTCTGATTGGAGCGCGAAATGAACATTCGTTCGGGGTTGTTGGTGCTGTGCCTGGGTTTGACTGCGTGTCAGGGCAGTAACCCGTATGTGGCGTCTTCCAATCCCATCCCGCCGGCGCCACCGCAAGCGGCCAACACCTTCGACCGCAGCGCTTATCCGGCGCCACCGCGTGATTATGGCCGCTACCGCAGCTGGGCCTGGCTCGACGGACACCTGCCGCCAGGCACGGCATGGGCGGACTCGGCGCAAGTCGCCGAAGCGGTCAGCAATGCCCTTGATCAACGCGGGTTGCGCCCGTTGCATGACAATCGCCCGGCAGACCTGTTCGTCAGCGCCGACCTGCGTGTGGAAACGCGCTTGCGTCAGTACCGCGATGACTATGGCTACGGCGGTGCCTACTACGGCGGTTATGGCGGATACAACCACTACAATAATGGGTATGGCGTGTACGGCAGCGTGCCGATCGTCCGCACGTATCAGGAACAAGTCGTGGTGGTGCAGGTGGATATGTTCGATGCACAAAGCGGTCAGCCAGTGTGGAGTTCCAGCGCCGAAACCAGCCAGAGCGGCAGTCAGAGTCAGCAGGCTGATGCGATTCGCAAGGCTGTAGAAAAGGCCATGTCGGCGTATCCTCCCAGTTAGCTTCTATGGATAAGAAGCATTTCGCAGGTTCATGTCTTCAACCGGAGAATCATCATGTTCCGCCATTTCGCTTTACTGGCAGTGGCCGCGTTGCTCAGTGCCTGCGCCGCCAACCAGGTCAATCATGACTTCGATGCCAGCCGCGACTTCGCCGCCTATCGCAGCTGGACCTGGAAAGAACCCGCCCTGCAATATCGCCCCGATGACCCACGGATCAAGAGCGACCTGACTGAACAACGCATCCGTGAGTCGGTTGAAGATCAACTGGATCAACGTGGTCTGCGTCAGGCGGCACCGGGTGCCAAGGCTGATTTGAATGTGCAGACCTATCTGGTTGTCGAAGAGCGCCAGCAGCAAGTAACGACCAACTACGGCGGCGGTTGGGGCAACCCGTGGAACGGCTACTGGGGCGCGCCGATGTACAACGAAACCCGCCTGGTCAACTACAAGGTGGCGACCATCCAGATCGACTTGCTCGACGGCAAGGACGGTAAATTGGTGTGGCGCGGCAGTGATGAACAAATCCTCAGCCGCACGCCGAACCCTTCGGATCGCAGTAGCGCGATACACGATACGGTGACCCGGATATTGGCCAACTACCCACCCAAACACGGATAAAAACCTGTTGACGCAAGCCTGCACCCACAGAGATTTTTGTCCGTCGGTGGCAAGTTGCCAGCAGTCTGTTCAACCCTTGTCTACACTGCATCACACCAACGGAGGTTGCGCCCGGCAGCGCGTCGGCAAAGGAGTGCACCATGTCCCCCCGCCAGCAATTTCGAGGCCCGAGCCGCCAACGGGGGGCTATCGGCC
This sequence comes from Pseudomonas fluorescens, assembly GCF_000802965.1. Lineage (GTDB taxonomy): Bacteria > Pseudomonadota > Gammaproteobacteria > Pseudomonadales > Pseudomonadaceae > Aquipseudomonas > Aquipseudomonas fluorescens_A. The sequence continues at coordinate 121,249 of NZ_JSAK01000022.1, forward strand.
TGATGGCCGCCGGGACCCTGGCCCTCGCATTGGGGTTCATGTTGCTGGTGATCGATACCGGCAGGTTGTACCTGGAACAACGCAAATTGCAGCGGGTGGCGGATACCGCTGCACTCGAAGCCGTGACCCGCGATGGCAACTGCCTGTCCGGTGCAAGTGCTGCCACCTACGCCGCGCAGAGCGCCACGCGCAATGGTTTTACCGTCAACGCCGACAACACGCTGGCGGTCAGTTGCGGCACCTTGCAGGTTGGCGCTGATCACCTGCGAGCGTTCTCCGCCGATTCGACAAAGTCCGCCGCCGTACAAGTCGTCGCGAGCGCCACTGTCGTCACGAGCGTGGCCGCCGGCATTGGCGCGTTGCTGTCCGGTGGGCCGGTCGGCCTCACCACCCGGCTCAGCGCCACCGCCGTCGCCGCCGAACCGAAAATCACCTTGGCGCAACTCAGTATCCGCAGCACGTTGGCTGGAGCCGACACGGCCCGCTCCAACCTCTTGAACCCGTTGTTCTCGACACTGCTTGGCGGCAACGTGAACCTGACCGCCGGTGCTTGGGACGGGTTAATCAAAACCGATATCAATCTGCTTGAGTTCATGGATCAATTGGCCATTGAGCTGGGCGTTACGGCCGGTAACTACACGGCGTTGTTGAACACTCAAGGCAGTGTTTCCAGGTTCATCAAGGTCGCCGCAAACGTCGTGACGGTGAACGGGGCTTCGGTGGATGTAAAAGCTGCGCTGGCCAGTTTGCAGGTGTCGGCGACCAACGCCTCGCCGATCAGACTGGGTGATTTGCTGACCTTGCAAACCGGGACGCAAGCGGCGGGGCTTGACGCTTCAATGCAGCTGTTTCAGCTGCTCCAGGGTTTTATCCAGCTGGTGAACAAGAACAGCGCAGTGAGCGCGGTCCTGCCGGTGAATGTGTTGGGGTTGGCTGGCGTGAACACCCGCATAAAAGTCATTCAGCCACCGCAGTTTTCTGCGGTGGGTGACCCGGCGCTGGCGAAGCTGGCGCCGCTGGGCGTAAACAGGATTTTTGTGAGTACTGCTCAGGTTCGCATTCTGGTGTCAGTCAACCTGTCGCTGATCGATAGCGTCTTGCAGTTGGTCAACGCGCTATTGAGCCCGGTGATAGAGCTGATCAACACCCTGCTGGCGCCGGGTTGCATTTTCGGCAGCTGCACCCAGACGGACCTGAAAATTTTACCCAATGGCCTGAGCCTCGATCTCGGTCTCGAAGCCGGTACGGGCAGTAGTTATGTGACGGATTATTCTTGCGCCAGCCCGACCAACAAGAGCCTGACCGCCACCACCAACATCTCGGCCTTGCAAGTTAAAGTCGGACAGATCGACGCAGCGGTCTGGCTTTCGTCCTCGCCGGCGCCGAGCCTTTCACCGCTGACGCTGGTCGATATCGGCTCGAAAGTCTGCACCGACTTGTCCCATTGTGGCGCGCGGACGCCCTTCGCAGGTGGCGGCAGCCAAATCATGATCGACAGCCCGATTGCCGGCAAAAGCGAGCCCAATTACACCTTCGCCAATCCCCATGACGTCAATGTGGCTCCGCAACCCACGCACCCGGTCGAAGTGTCAGGTGTGGTGGGCAGCCTGAGGGGCACGCTCGGCGGTATCACATTGATCAAACATTCGCCCTCCATCGGCAGCCTGTTGGGCGGCTTGCTGAGTACCTTGTCGTCAACGCTGTCGGACGTCCTCTCGCTCCTGGCCTCTGCCATTAGCGGGCTGCTCGCGCCGTTGGTGGACCCGATCGTCGACAGTCTGCTGGTTAACCTGGGGATTGACGTCAACAAGGTCGACGTCGGTTTCAACCTCACTTGCGGTGAAAAAGGCAAAGCCTATCTGGTGATCTGATCCGCCTCCACAACTGGCAACTCGATGCAAAACCGTGCCCCCTCGACCGAGTTGCGCACGCTTAATTTGCCGCCCATGTTTTCGACGATACCGTAGCTCACCGATAACCCCAGGCCAGTGCCGACCCCCACCGGTTTGGTGGTGAAGAACGGCTCGAAAATACGCTCCAGCAGGCGTGGGTCGATACCACCGCCGTTGTCCTCGACCCACAGACGTACCACCTGCCCGACCTGCTCGGCATACACCGAGATCCACGGATTGAATTCGGGATTGGCTTCGCGCTTGCCGAGCAACGCGTCCCGGGCGTTGACCATCAAGTTGATCAGCACCTGTTCCAACTGATCGACGTGCCCGCGCACCTGCACCTCAAAATGGGTTTCGCTGATGCGCAATTCGAGCCCTTTGCCACGCATGCCTTCGGCCAGCAGCGACAGCGTGCCCTCGATGGCCCGCGCTGGATTGAACGGCTGTTGCTCGATCTCCGAGCGACGGCCAAATACCCGCATGTGATCCACCACCCGCGCGGCGCGTTGAATCTGCGCATCAATGCGGTTGAGCTTGTCGGCCAGGTAATCAGTCTGCGCCTCGCCATTGCCCAGGCGCTTGAGCACATTGACGATCACCATGCGCATCACGTTCAACGGCTGATTGAGTTCGTGCGCCAGACCGGTGGCCATTTCACCGAGGGTAGCCATTTTTGCGCTTTGTGTGAGCTGCTGCTGGGAACGCCGGACTTCGGTGTTGTCGCGGCCTACGGCCTGAATCTCCAGCAACTGGCCTTTCTCGTCGAACACGCCGCGATCCGACCAGACCCACCAGGCGTGTTCACGGCCGGGCAGTTGTAGATTGACTTCCGCCGTACTGACCGGGAACTCCGGGCTCAACTGGCTCAGGCGCTGAAGGAAGGAGTCCCGTTGTTCCGGCGACATCCAGCTACCCAGGTTGACCCCAGGCAGTTGTTCGGACGAGCACTCCAGGTAAGTCGCCAGCGGCCGGTTGCCGAACGTCAGGGTCAGGTCCGGGCGGTAGCGACAGATCATCGCCGGTGAATCCTCCACCAGAATCCGATAGCGCTCCTCACTCAGTTTGACTTGCTCGGCAGCCTGAGTGGCTTCAGTCACGTCGAGCCACAGGCCTACGGCTTCTACCGGCAGGCCGAGGTCATCTCGCAGCAACCTGGCCTCGTCGAGCAACCAGTGATAGTCGCCGCGATTGTCGCGAAGGCGATAACGGGCGCGCACCGAACCTTCGCGCAACAACTGCCGGGTGCGCTCGAAATAGCCGTCGCGATCCTCGGGGTGAAGCCGTTCGATCAATGCAGCACCCGTGCAATCGGCAAGGGTCCAGCCAAGCAGTGGCAGCAGGCTTTCGCTAAAGAAGGTCGGATGCAATGAACCTTCGACATAGCGCTGCACGTAAATGACGGCGGGTGAGCTGGCGATCAGATTGTCCAGTCGTGCATGGGCCGCCGCCGCGTGTTGCTGCTGATTCTTGATGTCGCTGATGTCGAGCATGAAACCCACCAGTCGGCGGTTTCTTCCGGTACCCACGGCCTGGCCTTGCAGGCGATACCAGGTCGGTGAAGGGCTGGCGTCGGTCTGATGCAAGCGCACACACAGCAGCAGCGGGGTGCTGTCGTCCTGCAATGTTTGCAGGCGACTGCGCAGCTCGTCGCGATCGGCCGGATGCACCCGGTCGAGCCAGTCGATCAAGGGCAACCGCGCACTCGCCAGGTTCAGGCTGCTGGCCAGCGAGGGCGCCAGTTGCACTTCGGCACTGTCGCTGAGCACTTCCCACCAACCCGTGCCGAGCAAGGCCTGCAACGCCTCCAGGCGCTCCAGTTGCAATTGATGGCGATGCTCACGCAGGCGCTCCAGCACCGGGCCGCCGAGTGCGGCAGCCAGCTGCAGCCAATCGCGTTCGCAGACGTCGAATGCTCGTTGCTGCACCGGGTAAAACCCACAGAGCAGCCACGCCACCACGCCTTGAGCATCGTGATAAGGCACGGCGAAACCCTCGGCATTGCCGAATGTGCCTTGCAGGCGCGGGTGTTGGCCGGGGAGCAGATGCTGGGGCGCGGAGCCGCTCAAACTGTCGAGCCCGGTGCCCAGGCGTTGCCCGGTTTGCCACAGTCGGGGCGCGTCGTAGCTGGCGTAGTGCTGGTGAATCTGCCAACCCTGGTCCTGCTCGTCGAGCAACGCGAGCGCGATGCAGGGGATGTGAAAACGCTGGGCCAGGTTCTGCAATTGGTCGCTCAGTACCTCGGGCAATCGCGTCAGGCTGCACAGGCGCAACTGTTCGCTGATGTGCACGGTCAGCAACTGACATTGCTCGCGCTGGCGCGCTTGCCGGCGTTCGAGCAACAGGTCGCCGATGTCCAGTAATTGCAGCATCCAGGCATCGGCCAGCGGCTGGACCCATCCGCGCAAATGCAAGGGCTGGCCACTGAGGCTGTAGAAGTCCAGGTCCAGCGTCTGGCCCTGCCATTCGGCGGGCGGCCCCTCGACGCTGAGGCTGCAGTCGGGCAACAGGAAATCGAGCAGATGCGGTGCTCGCGCTGCGGGTGTCTGCTGTGCCAGCAGGTTGCGCAAAGGACCGCTGAGGTGCAGCACGTGACCCTCGCGATCCAGATGCATCTGTAAGCCCACACCGAGCACGTTGGGGGGCTCCAGAGAGGCCAGCGGTGTTGGGTGGCGGTTAAGGAGACGCCCGAAGAGTTTATCCCCCGCACTCAAAATTGCAGGCTCGAACTGGCGGTCATCGTCGCCGGCAAGTTCGGTACCGGGCCAATCCCTGGCAGGTTCAGGAACGGGATGACCGCACTCAACTTATTGGAGGGATAGTTAATGCTGACCTTCAGCACGCCGGCTGTAAATGTCGTGGTCGCGTCGGTGTCGACGTTGAAATTCAGTCCGGCGGGAATCCACGCCAACTGCCGGTTCAACTCGTCCTTGACCACGGTTTTCAACGCGGCCTCATAGCCGGGCGTGTTCGGATCCAGGGCCACGCTGCGGCGCACGGCTTCGGCCGTCGACTGGTTGAACGACTGCATCATCAACAGCGGCAGGCTGTAAGTGACAATGGCGTAAAACACAGCGAAAAAGATGACGAAGACCAAGGCGAATTCAATCGCGGCGGCACCTTTTTGCTTATGGGGGAGGTTGCTTTTCATGATGGCGTCTACCCTGACCGTTACTGCGTAATGTCAGCATAGAATCATTCAGCCAAAACGGACGTTTTTTACCGGATGCAGAGCTTTGTCCTACTTATCTGGCTGACGCTATGCGCAGCACAGGATGCCAGGGAGCGGCACATCGCGAATGGCCTGACCCTGGGTGTCGGGGCCCTGGCCCTGACCTTTTTGCTGTGGAGCGACAGCACTTGGCTGGGCGCGCCGGCAGCGCAGGGTGGTTGGGCTGCATTGTTGGCGCTGGCCTTCACGTTGCCCGGTTTCGCCATGCGCCGGCTGGGTGCCGGGGATGTCAAACTCATGGCCGCCTTGGGGTTCGCGACGGACGGTCGGCACGTGTTGGGTGTGTTTATTGGCGCGGGATTGGCCAGCGTGTGTTGGCTGCTAATAGCGCCAAAAGTCTGGCTTTATATTGGCCAAGGACTTAGAGAACGTCTTCGTTATCTGGCACCAGGAATGTCAAAAAAACAGCCCTTTGCACCGTTCTTGCTGGTGGGTTTTTTGCTGACGCTGGCCTGGCTTCGCTAGCCACCCATTCTTGTACAGACTCTGAAAGTGCGTCTACTTTCTTACATGAGTTGTACAGCTATTGGCGGCAGTTAAAGGAACAGTCAGTCTTTGACTCGGCAGGGAGTTGCATGTGAACAAGCGTACCTCGGCAGTAAAAGTTCTTGTGGTCGACGACCAGCCAATAGTTGTTGAAGAACTCTGCGAATTTCTCGAGAACGGTGGTTACCGTTGTGTGCCCTGCGATTCCAGTCATAAAGCGATCAAACGCTTCAACGAAGACACCGACATCGGCCTGGTGTTGTGCGATCTGCACATGCCGCGCCTGGACGGGATTCAACTGGTCCAGGAACTTCAACGCCTGTCCGGCAAACATCGTGCATTTGAAGCGATCATGCTGACCGGGTGTTCCGACAAGCAGGATGTGATCAAGGCGTTGCGCGCCGGCTTCGCCGATTACTATCAGAAGCCGATTAATCCGAGTGAATTGCTTGAAGGTCTGCAACGTCAGGAAGTGGTATTACAAGAGCGGCACAAGACCCTGCAATTGGGGCAGTTGAATCAGAAACTGCAGTATCTGTCCGAGTCGATTGATGATTTGTACCAGAACCTGGACAAGGCGCTGCGTGCTCCATGTTCATCGGAGTCAGGTGAGGAAACTGCCAGTGATAACGACGGTAAAGAGATTCCGGCGATTTTCAATCAGCTGTCGCCCCGGCAGTTGGATGTGGCGCGATTGGTGGGCAAGGGCCAGACCAATTATCAGATCGCCTGTGAGTTGGGGATTACCGAGAACACAGTGAAATTGTATGTGTCCCAGGTGTTGCGGTTGACGCGTATGCATAACCGGACGCAGTTGGCGTTGGCGCTTTCGCCCGGTAGTTCCGGGTTGCGTCAAAGACACAGTGCTCACTAGGTCCTATTCCCCCGACCCACTGTCCACTTTCCCCCCTTCGTACTGATCAAAGAACGGCGGGATCTCATGCTGATAACTCTTCAGCCAGCGCTGCATCGTTAGTTCGCGTTCGGTCGCGCTGGCGCTCTGGAGTTTTGCCGAGGCGGCGCTGTTGCTGCTTTGCAATTGCAGCCAGCCTTCGGTTTCCTGTTGTTGTGGCGAGGCGGGGCCGGCGTCGATGGCCTGGCTCGTGAAAGGCAGGGCCAGCAGGCCGAGGCAGCAGAGGGTGGTCGGTTTCATGTCGTGTCTCCCTACTGAAAGTTCGAAGTGACGGCGGCGACTTGCGCGGCGGCGGTACGGCCGGGCTTGGCCGCAGACTTGAGTCTTTGCGCGCGGGCCTGGGCTTCGGTGACCTCGGCCGGGCTCAAGCCCAGGCGGCTGACCAGTTCGGCAGCGCGGCTCCAGTCGTCCTGAAAAATCAGCAAGGTCACCAGGTTCCTCGCCGCCAGTGAATTGTTTTGCTTGAGTTCAAGGGCCGTGAGGAATTCGAAACGGGCGTCTTCCATGCGCAATTGATTGAGGTACACCACGCCGAGGTCGTTGCGGATTTTTTCGTCGGTGGGCGCCAGTCGCACAGCCCGCAGCAAATGGGCCTGAGCCAGCCCGTTATCATCGCGGGCGGCGGCGAGTTGGCCGAGGCCGTGTTCAGCTTCGGCGGCCATGCAACCACCGAGCAGGCCTCGGTATAGCGGCTCGGCCTCGCTGCGGCCCAGCAGTCGATAGACCTTGGCCTTGCGCAGTCGCACTTCGGCGAGGTTGTCTGGCATGCCCTGTAAGTTGGCCAGGCTGGCGTGCAGTTTGCCCTCCTTGGCCATGTCGTCGGCGAGGTTCAGCGACAGTTGTTGTTCAGAATTCAGCTTGCCGCAACTGGCGGACTCGCTCAGCGCGCTCCACGGTGTCTGGCCGTTGCTCGCACAGCCGCCCAACATCAACAGACTCAAACCGGCAATCAATGCTTTCATCACGATCCCTCTAAGAAGCAAAAGCCTTGGCCAAGGCAGTCAAACCCGGCCCGGCCAACACGATCAACAACGCCGGGAACAGAAACACCATCATCACGGCGGACATTTTGGCGGACATCTTCGAGACGTATTCCTGCAGGCGCGTCAGGCGTCGGTCATCCAGCAACAGCTTGAGCGCCAGCAGCGACTTCATCGCACCGCCGCCCTGATGAATCAGCTGTTGCAGGATCACGCAGGTGTCTGTGAATTCGTCTACCGCCAGCAAGCGGCTGGCCTTGTTCAATTCGTCGCCCAGTTCCAGGCCGGAATCGACCCGGGCCAGAATCAGGCGCAATTCATGCGTGAGGGTGGGCAACAACTGTTTGCCGTCGATGCTCAACACCCGCAGCGATTGCTCCACGGCCATGCCCGATTCGAAGAGGATGCGCAGCAGCGGAATGAAAGTGGAAATCTCGATCGCCAGTTTTTTTTGCCGATGTTTCGCCGCCGCCGCCAGCAGGCGCTTGGGCAACAGGTAGCCGAAACCGAGGGCGAATGCCGGAGCTATCCAGTGGTTGTTCACCTGCGGGAAAAACAAGCCCTGAATCACAAAGCTCAAGGCCACTGCCAAGACCGGAACGCCGACCTGGAGGGCGGCAAACAACGCGCGTTTGCGCGCACTTCGCCAGCCGAGGCCGTTAAGCAGCGTCTGGGTTTCGATGTCGAGGTTGACCAAGCGCTGGCCAATCTGGCTGCTACCCAGCGCATGCAGCCATTGACTGAGTCGATATTCGCTCGGGATTCTGCCGTCGAGCCGTTGCACCACTTGCCGTGCACGTCGACGCCATTGCAGCACGACGCTCAGCAGCAACAGCGAAGCCAGGAGAAACAGCAGCGAGCTCAGCAGCATCGGCAGGTTCATAGGCTGCGCAACATCCGCCACAGCACCAGGCAGCCAAGCACCTGCAAGCTGAGCGCACCCACCAGCATCGCCTGGCCCGAGCTGTCGTTCCACATGTTCATCAGGTACTTCGGATTGGCTATCAGGAAGTAACCGGCGAGGGCGACGGGCAGTACCGCAAGGACCACCGCCGTCACCCGGGTTTCGCCGGTCATGGCGCTCAATTGGCGGGCTGCCTGTTCCCGTTCGCGAATCAGCTTGATCAGGTTTTCCAGCAGCTCACTGGCGTTACCGCCATAACGGTGATTGACCTTTAAGCCGAGGGCGAACAAGCGCAATTCGTCTTTGTCGTAGAGTTCGGCGAAGTCCGAGGTAGCGTCCGGCAGGCTGACGCCCAACTGCACGTTGCGTTGCACCCGGCCCATAGCGTTTTTCAGTGGGTCTTCGGCGGCATCGATGGCGCCCAGCACCGCATCGGCAAGGGTTCGCCCGGACTTCAGGCTGCGCACCGTGTGGTCCAGCAGCGGCGGCAATTGTTCGATCATGCGCTTGAGGCGGCGCTGATAACGCCAGTGCACATACAGCCGCAGAAGCAAGGGCGGCAAAAGCAACAGGGCGAGCAATCCGAACCAGCCGCCCACCACGAAGCCGGACAGAACACCCAGCGCCCAAAGCGCCAGCCATAAGCCCAGATGCTCCGTCGGACGACCGAGGCCCGCGCGCAAAAAGGCACGATCCAGCGCTACCCACGAGGCTTTCTGTACCACGCGCTCCGGCTGCCCTTGGCTCAAGCGCGCCAGCGCACGCTGCGTGCCGGGCTGGCGCATGCCGCGAACAAGCAAACGCACCGACAGACCGAGCAAGGCCAGGCACAGGAAGATAAGCAAAAGCGATTTGAGCATGCCGTGGCCTTTAATAAAACGGGGGGGAGAGCGCCGACTCGCGGCGCAATTTGTCACCGGCGGGGTTGGCCGCCTCGCGCATGAAACCGAAGCCGCTGCGGCGGTCGAGGCGGAACAGAGTATTGGTGACATACACGTCTTCGCGGATGCCGATCACCTCCACCACTTCGCTGACGCAACGCCGGCCATCGGGCATTCGGGTCAATTGGATGACCACGTCCAGCGCCGCGCAGACCATCTGCCGCAGAGTCCGTTCGGCGATGCTGCGGCCCGTCAACCCGACCAGCGTTTCCAGGCGCAGCAACGCATCCTGGGCGTTGTTGGCGTGCACGGTACTCATCGAACCATCGTGGCCGGTGTTCATCGCGGTGAGCACGTCGACCACTTCGACGCCGCGGATCTCGCCGAGGATGATTCGGTCCGGGCGCATCCGCAGGGCGTTGCGAATCAAATCGCTGGCCTTCACTTCGCCGTGGCCCTCGGCATTCGGCGGGCGGGTTTCCAGGCGCACGACGTGGGGGTGGCCCAATTGCAGTTCGGCGACGTCCTCGATGGTCACCAGCCGTTCGTTGGGGTTGATCAACTGGCTGAGAATGTTCAGCAACGTGGTCTTGCCGGTGCCGGTGCCGCCGCTGATCAGAATGTTGCAGCGCTTGCCTACGGCTTCCTGGAGGAACTCGTAGATGGCCTGATCGATGGTTTGCATGGCCATCAGATCGGTTCTGTTAAGCATGTCCTGACGGAACTTTCGAATCGACAGGCACGGGCCGTCGAGGGCTATCGGCGGAATGATCGCATTGACCCGGCTGCCGTCCGGCAGGCGCGCATCGACCATGGGCGACGACTCATCGAGCCGCCGTCCGAGCGGCGCAAGGATGCGCTGAATCACGCGTTCGACGTGATGCGCATCGATGAAGCGCAAGTCACTTTGATGCAGCACGCCATCACGCTCAATGAACACCCGGTGCGGGCCGTTGACCAGAATCTCGGTCACGGCCGGATCACGCAGCAGCACTTCCAGCGGGCCGAACCCGGTGAGTTCGTCGACGATCTCTTCGGCCAGCCGCTCCATCTCGTACCGGGAAATCGCCAGGTGCAGGCGCCCGATGTACTCGGCCACTTTATCGATGACGAACTGCGACAATACTTGCCGCGAACCTTCGAGCAGGTTTTTCCCGGACTCTTCGATGGCGTCGATGGTGTAACGGTGCAGCACCAGTTTGAGGCCGTCGTGATCAGTATTGCCGGCGAACCCGCGTTGCGCGGCTCCGAATAGTTTTTCGCTCATTGCGCACCCCGCAAGCGGCTGAACCAGGATTTGGGTTTGGCCAGGCTTTCGGAGCGCTTGGCCAAACGTTCGCCGAGGCTGCGCAGGCTTTGGGTGAGCGCTTCCCGGGGCGCCAGTTCGAACAGGGTCACACCCTGGTTTTTGGCATTCAGGCGTACCTCGGGGCTGTAGGCGAGGGTGGCAATGATCTCCATGTCAAAGCTTTTGCCCAGCGCATCCGAATCCGGCGCGACGCTGCGCAGGTAGCGGTCCACCAACAGCTTGGCGTGATCGAGCTTCATGCCTTTTTCGCGCCACAGGTTCAGGACCGCGAGGTTGCGGCGGCAATCGAGCACGTTCTGGTCGGTGTACCACAACAGCTTGTCGCAATGGCTGACGAAAGTGCGCAAGGCTTCACTGTCGGGCTGGCCGGTGAGGTTCACCACAATGTGCTGGAAGTGTTGGCGCAGAGCGCTGAGCAACATGTACAACTCGGCGGCGCTGGTGTGTTCCAGCGGCGCGTCATTGCTGGCGTAGGCGAGGATGCGCAGTCCGACGTCGCAGCGGGTGAAGGCGCTGTCGATCAACGTTGCGTCGAGCCGACGCAAGTGCCGCAGGGCATCGCCGAAATGAAACGAACTTTCCAGGCCCAGCAACGCCAGGCTGTCGCCGCGCGGCAGCCCGAGGTCAAGCAGCAGGGTTTGCTGACCGCATTTCTGCACCACCTGCGCCATATGGTTGGCGAGTAGCGCACCATCGCCGTTGCTCTGCGCACCGTACAGCACGGTCAGGCCACCCAGATGAGTATTCGGCGTCACCGGTGGCAGGCGTTTGCTCAGGCGCCGGACCAGCCCTGCGACTTCACTGGACCGTGAACCATAAGCCACGAAATCCCGTGCGCCGGCGCGCATGGCATTGAGCACCAATTGATTGTCCATGCCGTCGCCCAGGGCGATGATGGCGAGCATCGGCTTGGCCTCCAGGGCGCCTTCGATCAACGCGCATTGGGCCACCAGGTGCTCACGGTCGAGCCCGACAAACACCAGGCTGGTCAAGGTCACGTCCGCCAGTGCGAGTAACTCGTCGAGGCTGCCGGCACCGGCACTGACGACTTGGCCCAATGGCGCGAGGGCGCCTTGCAACCACTCAAGGTCAGTGTTGTTACGGGTGATCGCAAGAAAGGTCTGGCTCAGGTTCTGGCTCATTGCGATAACCCGCTGCGTTTATCGAAGTCGCCATTTTCGAGGAAATACAGGCGATACCAGTTCGGGTCGTAGTTGCGCAGTCTTTCACCGGGCAGCGACGGTAACTGTGCGTTGGCGGCCAACGGCTGGACCAGGTGTGGAGTGACGATCATCAGCAGTTCACGCTCTTCGCGGCTGACCGAAGAACTGCGGAAAAACGCTCCGAGAATCGGAATGTCGCCCAGCCCCGGAAACTTGCTGACTTGCGAGCCGTTTTGCGTGCTGATCAAACCACTGATGACAAAACTTTCGCCGTCGGCCAGGGAAATGCTGGTATCGGTGCGGCGAATGGTGAACGCCGGCACCGTAGTCCCGCCAATGGTCACGGCGTTGTTGTAGTCCAGTTCGCTGACCTCGGGGGCGACCTTGAGGGCGATCTGGTCGTTACTGACCACCGTCGGAGTGAGCGTCAGGCGGATGCCGAATTCCTTGTATTCGATGGAGTAACTGTTGCTGTTGGCGCTGGGGATCGGGATCGGGATTTCACCGCCAGCGAGGAAGCTTGCGCTCTGGCCGCTGAGGGCGACCAGGCTGGGGCGAGCAAGCGTGTAGGCGAAGCCGCTGCTTTCCATGGCGTTGATGATGGCGAGGAAGTTACCGCCACCGGCGACGATGTTGAACACGTCGTTGGCCAAAGGAATGCTCGGCACGGCAATTCGCGGGTCGATGTTGCGCAGCGGAAACACCCGCGGTGTCACGCCAGTGTTGGGGACCGTGCCGGGAGAGCCAAACAGGAAGTTCGAGTTTTTGCCGTAGATCGACGTGCTGGCCTCTTTCAGTTTGGTCCGGCTGACTTCGACGAAACGGATATCGGTCTGTACCTGGGAGGGCAGCAACGGATCATCGGAGGGCAATCGGGAGGCGCTGGTCATCGCAGCAGTGGCGCGGCCCTGAACGAACACCATGCTTTGCCGCGGTGCGCTGGCACAGGCGGACCAGACCATCAGACTGGTAGCGCCCGGGGCCATGCCGGTGAGCAAGAACGCCTGGTCACCGTTCACCCGCACATCGGCGATTTTCGGGTCGCCCACGGCAATTCGAGTGATTGCCACGGGCGATTGCAGTTCCTGTTGCTGGCCTTCGCCGACTTCCAGTACCGCCGGCATTTGGCCTAGCGCCGCGCAATTGCCGGCTGCCGCGATGACCGACGTGAGCGGTGCGCCGCCCAGCAAAGTGGCCCAGATCAAGCCGTTGAACAACGGCATAAAACGTCTGCGCATTAAAAGGCGTCCTTGCTCGATTCAGGGATTCTGTTGCGTGAGTGCATTGCCACGTATGACTTCCACACCCGTCTTGCGCGCCGGCGTGGAGGCGCCAATGGCAAGTACAGGTTTGGGTGGCGGTGTCATGGCCAGTTGATTGAACTGGATCAAATCGCGGCTGGCGTTGGCGAGGTTGGCCGGGGAATCGCTTTCACCAGCCCAGTAGCGCGCCAGGCGTTTTTCTTCTGCGCTGCGTACGGCCAGGCGCAGCACACCGGCTTGCGCCGCAAGCATCAGCCGACTCAGCAGTTGTTCGGGAACGGCCAGCAGCACGGTGCGAACCATGGCGCGTTGTTGTTCCTGGCGGAGTTTTTCATCGCTGCCGCGTGCCGGGCTGGAGGGCTGGCCGTCGTTGGTCAGGCCCATTTGTTCGCCCACTCCAAGCACGCGCAACGCCGGGATCACCAGTTGGGCCGAGGGCTGCGGGTTGTTGGTGTCCATGCGCAAAAACAGCAGCACATCGACATAGTCGCCGGGGGCCAATTGCCCACCGGCATTGATCACTTCATCGACGGCGACGGCGAGCGCGCGTTCATCGGGACGAATCATTCGCGCCACTTTGCTGCCGGCTTCGAAGCTGTCGTCACTGAGCCAGCTGCCAGCACCGAGCGCGCGCCAGGGCGTGCGGCCGATCGCTTGATCCAGACGGCTGAGGCTGCCGGCCGGGACGGTTCGCAGTTTTTCCAGGGCAACGTCAGCAGCGGTGATTTCCACAAACGGCGCGATGTCGTGCAGCAGCACCACGACGGGTTGGCGGGTGTCATTTTCTGGTTGCGCAACAGGTACCGAAACGGATGAAACCAAGTCGCTGGCCGCGGATTGGGTCACGGGAGAAACGGCCGGTTGACGGCTCAGCGTCAGCCCCGTGTAACCGGCAATGACAGCACCCACCAGAGAAAACCCGGCAAGGACCAGAGTGATACGGCTGTTCATGACGGCTCTCCCTTTCCCTGCTGCGTAAAGAACTCGTTTTCCTCACGAGACAACTTCGCAATCAGGAAGCTATGAACATAAAACGATTTCGCTAATTGAACGTAGCGCAGCAAAAGCAAAACGCCATCACGGTTTGATAAATATCTTTCTAAAATAAATAATCGATGTTTTTTTGACGCCAATAAAAAGACTAATACTTTCTGATTAATACCTTCTTACAGTTGTTGGGCAAGGAAATGCCGACAATGCTGATGGTGGCAAAGGGGAATCATGTTGCGCCTGTGCAACACCCGAGGTCATTGAGGAGCACGTCATGTCTATCGCCACGCTGGTTCAGAAGGTCAAGTCAGAGATCGCTTTCTACAAAGGGCTGGCCAAAGATACCGAGGGGGCTTCGGGTATCGAATACGCGGTTGTAGCAGCGATGGTCGCGGTGGTAATTGCAGGGTTGAGTGGAGGTATCGGGACTGACCTCACCGCGGTATTCACCAAAATAAAAGACGCCATTTAATTAAAAACACAAGGTCTTGTCGGCAACTTGCCAAAGCTTCAGGTGGGTTCTAATGTCAGCGCTTAGTCCATTACGGTTGTTGCCTATGAACGCTCCCGCACTTTTGCGCCAACAACTTCTTCTGGTCGATGACGAGGAGGACGCGTTACTGGAGTTAGCGGAGTTGCTGGACGGGGAAGGTTTTAATTGTTTTACCGCGACGTCGGTCAAAAAGGCGTTGCAGCATCTGACCCAGCACCCGGACATTGCGCTGGTCATCACCGATTTGCGCATGCCGGAAGAGAGTGGCATGTCGTTGATCAAGCGCTTGCGCGAGCATACGTCGCGTCAGCATCTGCCGGTAATCGTGATATCCGGACATGCGGATATGGAAGATGTCACTGGCATGCTGCGATTGCAGGTGCTGGATCTGTTTCGCAAACCGATCTATCACGTACGGTTGCTGGAAACGTTGAACAACCTGTTCCCGCAACCGTATGGAGCGCTGGCCGCGTGTTAAAGCGGCCGCCAATGCCCTTTCATATGCTCAAGATCCCCTGTACCGAGCAATTGCAAATCCCCGCTGGAGCCCGCCGCACTGGCAAGCAACGCCACCTCGCTGGGCAGACGCACCGGTTTCTTGAATTGCACATGGATCTCGACATTCGCCGCCGGTAGGTGATCGGCCAGTGCGGCGAGCGTGCGCGCCTTGTTCCATAAGCCATGGGCAATGGCCGAGGGAAAACCGAACAACTTGGCGCTGGCCGCACTGAGGTGAATCGGGTTGTAGTCGCCGGACACTTTGGCGTATTGCCGGCCGATGTCCGAAGGCGCCTTCCAGTGGGTGACTTCGGTCAGCGGCAGTGTCGAGTCCAACACCTCTTCTACGGGCTCGCCGTCGAGTTTGACGCCACGACAGAGCATCTGGCTTTCGGCTTCCCATAACGGCCCCAATTGATCGTCCAGGGTCGTCACCACGTCGAACGTCGCCCCCTTGGCGTGAGGTTGCAGGTTTTGCACTTGTACGCTGACCCGAACCCGATTGACCCCGCCCATGGGGCGTAGCACGCGAATGCGATTGCTCAGATGAATCAACCCCAGCAGCGGAAATGGAAACGCTTTCGCCGTGAGCAATTGCATCTGCAATGCAAACGCCAGCACATGTGGATAAGTCGGCGGCAGCAGACCGTTGTCGGCGAAGCCGCAAACCTTGCGATACGCATCCAGCCGCTTCGGATCGACATCGACCCAGCAACGCAAACCCGAATCGGGCAGCGTGGTGCCAGTGATTTTTCGTCGTGTCGCCGCTTGCACGTATAGACCCGGCAGGCTGGGCTCGCGGTTGAGGGTGTGCCAGTCGGTGATCATGCTCATGCCCCCAGCACACTTTGCCCGCAGACGCGCAAGGCCTGCCCGGTGAACGCGCCGGTGCCCGGTTGCGCGAGCCAGGCCACCGCTTCGGCAACGTCTTGCGGCAAGCCGCCCTGGCCCAGTGAACTCATGCGTCGCCCGGCTTCGCGCAGGCCGAAGGGAATGTGCGCGGTCATCTGGGTTTCGATGAACCCCGGCGCCACGGCGTTGATGCTGATGCCCCGTTCTTGCAGCAGCGGCGCCCAGGATTGCGCCAATCCGATGAGTCCGGCCTTGCTCGCCGCGTAGTTGGTTTGCCCGCGGTTGCCGGCAATGCCGCTGATCGACGCCAGCAGAATCACGCGGCCGTTGTCTTGCAGGCTGCCGCTGTCGAGCAGGGCCTTGGTCAGCACTTGCGGGGCGTTGAGATTGACCGCGAGCACCGCATCCCAGAATTCCGGGGTCATGTTGGCCAGGGTTTTGTCGCGGGTGATACCGGCGTTGTGCACCACAATATCGATGCCGTCGGGCAACTGTTCGACCAGTTGCGTGGCGGCGTCTTCCGCACAGATGTCGAGGGTGATGCTGCGCCCGCCGAGACGTGCGGCGAGGGCTTCGAGATCGGTTTTGGCCGGTGGCACGTCAAGCAGGATGACCTCGGCGCCGTCCCGGGCCAGGGTTTCGGCGATGGATGCACCGATACCGCGTGCGGCGCCAGTGACCAATGCCTTGCGCCCTGCCAGTGGGCGAGTCCAGTCCGTCACTTGGGTTGCACAGGCGTTCAGGCGAATGACTTGTCCGGACACGAAAGCGCTTTTCGGCGAGAGGAAAAACCGCAACGGACCTTCCAGTTGATCTTCGGCACCTTCACCGACGTGGATCAATTGCAAGGTGCCACCGCTGCGCAGTTCCTTGGCCAGCGAACGACTGAAGCCTTCAATCGCACGCTGGGCACTGGCGGCGAACGGATCGCTCAAGGTCAGTGGGTCACGCCCGAGAATCACCAAGTGCGCGCAGTGATCGAGGTTCTTCATCAACGGCTGGAAGAACTCACGCAACTGTTTGAGCTGATCGGTCTGCACCAGGTGACTGGCATCGAATACCACAGCCTTGAGTTTCGGACCGTGGCCGGGAATCCATGCGGTCGCCATGGAGGGTTCGGTGCCGTAGCTGTAGATCGCGTCGGTCAGGCGGTTGGCGAAGGCGCTGACTTTTTCCGCCAGCGGCCCGCCGCCGATCAGCAATGCGCCTTCGACCGGGCGCAACCGGCCTGCCTGCCAGCGTTCCAGGCGTACCGGCGAAGGCAGGCCCATGGCCCCGACCAGACGATGGCCGATGGACGAATTGGCGAAGTCGATATAGCGGTCAGACATGGAACGCGCTCCGGCAGCTGGGGTTCAAAGTGTGGACCACGAATGGCGATCAGTCGTTCGATCCACGAGATAAGGCCTACGCTTGATCATTGTAGGAGCTGCCGCAGGCTGCGATCTTTTTCAGAATCAAGATCAAAAGATCGCAGCCTGCGGCAGCTCCTACAGGGGCGGTGTTCCGATCAGACATTTCATAGGAGCTTTTCATGACTCAACTGCGCCGCGTCGCGATCATCGGCGGTAACCGGATTCCCTTCGCCCGTTCCAACGGGCCGTACGCCACCGCCAGTAATCAGGTCATGCTCACCGCCGCGCTCGAAGGGTTGATCGAACGCTACAACCTGCACGGCTTGCGCATCGGCGAAGTGGTCGCGGGGGCGGTGCTCAAGCTGTCGCGGGACATGAACTTGACGCGCGAGTGCGTGCTCGGTTCGCGGCTGTCGCCGGCCACTCCGGCCTATGACATCCAGCAGGCCTGTGGCACTGGGCTGGAAGCAGCATTGCTGGTGGCGAACAAGATTGCCCTCGGCCAGATCGAGTGCGGCATTGCCGGTGGCGTCGACACCACCTCCGATGCGCCAATCAGCGTCAGTGAAGGGCTACGCAAGATTTTGCTGCAAGCCAATCGCGCCAAGAGCTCCGGCGACAAACTGAAAACTTTCCTGCAATTACGGCCCCGGCATTTGATCCCGGAGTTTCCGCGCAACGGCGAACCGCGCACCGGTTTGTCCATGGGACAACATTGCGAACTGATGGCGCAGACCTGGAACATCCCCCGCGAAGAACAGGACCAACTGGCACTGGAGAGTCATCAAAAACTGGCCGCGTCCTATGCCGAAGGTTGGCACAACGATTTGATGACGCCGTTTCTCGGCCTTACCCGCGACAACAATCTGCGACCGGACTCGACGCTGGAAAAACTTGCTGCACTTAAACCGGCCTATGAAAAAAGTGCCAAGGGCACCCTGACGGCGGGCAACTCCACACCGTTGACCGATGGTGCGTCGCTGGTGCTGTTGGGCAGTGAAGCGTGGGCACGGGAACGCGGCTTGCCGATTCTCGCTTACCTGCGCGATGGCGAGGCGGCGGCGGTTGATTTCGTCAATGGCGCCGAAGGGCTGCTGATGGCCCCGGTGTACGCGGTACCGCGTTTGCTGGCACGCAACGGCCTGACGCTGCAGGACTTCGATTACTACGAAATTCACGAAGCCTTCGCTGCGCAAGTGCTTTGCACGTTGAAGGCCTGGGAAGACGCGGAGTACTGCAAAACCCGTCTCGGCCTCGATGCACCGTTGGGCTCCATCGATCGCAGCCGGCTCAACGTTAAAGGCAGTTCACTTGCAGCGGGGCACCCGTTTGCCGCCACGGGTGGGCGCATCGTCGCCAACCTGGCGAAGTTGCTGGATGCGGCGGGGACAGGGCGGGGGTTGATCTCGATCTGTGCGGCGGGAGGGCAGGGCGTGACCGCCATCATCGAGCGCTGATTTCTGATGTGGAATGGCGTCCTGTGGGAGCTGGCTTGCCAGCGATGGGGATTGCACATTCGACATCTCTGTTGCCTGACACACCGCTATCGCTGGCAAGCCACACAGGTATCACCGGTGTTGAATAGACCTTCGGCATGGCCTAACGTCGGCCCCATCAGCCGTCTCGCAACATAAGGCCAATCAATGTCGACTAGCGGACAAGTCTCCCTCGAGCGAAGCATTCCTCCCATCACCGTGCTGCCGCGTCCGCTGTATGCGCGGGTGGAGAGTCTCAACGCGGGTTCCTGGACCCCGTCCCATCGCCACGACTGGGTGCAGTTTTCCTATGCCATCAGCGGCGTTCTCGGTGTGCACACCGCTGAAGGCAGTTTCTTTGCGCCGCCGCAGTGGGGCATCTGGATTCCAGCGGATCTTGAACATCAAGTGGTGACGTCGATGCGCGCCGAGATGCGCAGCCTGTACGTGCGACGCGAGGATTGCCAGTGGGCGGACGGACGTTGCCGGGTGCTGGAAGTGACACCGTTGGCGCGGGAGCTGATCAAGAGTTTCTGTTTGCTGCCGGTGGAGTATCCGCAGGGCGACAGCCAGGAAGCGCGGCTGGTGAGCGTGTTGCTGGATCAACTGGCCGGGTTGCCGGAAGTCGGTTTTTCCCTGCCGTTACCCCGCCACGTACGGTTGCTGGGGCTATGCAACGAGCTGATTGGAAATCCCGATCGCAACGTGACGTTGCAAGAGTGGGCAGAGCGACTGGGGACCTCGGAAAAAACCCTGATGCGCCTGTTCCAGCGTGAAACCGGGTTGAGCTTCCGGGGCTGGCGGCAACGTGCGCGGTTGCTGTCGTCGTTGAGTTTGCTGGAGGAGGGCGACAGCGTGACCAATGCCGCGCTGGCGTGTGGGTATGACTCGACGTCGGCGTTTATTGCGGCGTTCAAAAGTCTGTTCGGGTTTACCCCGGGGGAGTTGTTTCGGCAGTGAGGGCTCCATCGCTGGCAAGCCAGCTCCCACAGAGAATGATGCGTGCCGCATGATTTCGGCTCGACGCATAACCTGTGGGAGCTGGCTTGCCAGCGATTGACCGCGCAGCGGTCCGCCGGTCAGGTACGGAACCGTCGAACCAACCCATCCAGCTCATTCGACAACCCCGCCAGACTCTGCGAGTCCAGTCGCGCCGAGTTCGCCAGTTCGGCCACCAACTGCGCATCGCCATGGATCTGGCTGATGTGCCGATTAATGTCTTCAGCCACTTGATGCTGCTGCTCAGCCGCCGTGGCGATCTGGGTGTTCATGTCGCGAATCACGTCCACCGACTCGCGAATCTGCCCGAAACTGCTGCGTGCTTCGCCAATGCGCGTGACCGATTGCTGCGACACTTCCAGGCTCGCATGCATCTGCTGAGTGACCTGGCTGGTGCGCTTGGCGAGGTTGCCCAGCAAGCCGTCGATTTCCGCGGTGGAGTCGGCCGTGCGTTTGGCCAGCGCCCGCACTTCGTCCGCCACCACCGCAAAACCCCGACCTTGTTCGCCGGCCCGTGCTGCCTCAATGGCCGCGTTCAGTGCCAGCAGGTTGGTTTGCTCGGCGATCGAGCGAATGGTGCCGAGGATCGACTGAATGTCATTGCTGTCGCGCTCCAGTTGTTGCATCGACTGCGCCGACTGTTCGATTTCCTGGCTCAGGCGATCGACGCTGCTCACCGCCGCGTCGATCTGCTGCTGACCTTCGCGCGCCTGGCGCTGACCACTGTCGGCCGATTCGGCGGCCTGACTGCAAGAGCGCGCTACTTCATTGGCGGTGGCGACCATTTCATGGAACGCGGTGGACACCATGTCCACGGCCTCACGCTGGCGACCGGCGGCTTCGGCCATGTCGCTGGACACTTGGGTCGAGCTTTTGGACGTGGCGAGAATTTTCGTCGCGGCACCGCCAATGCTCTGGATCAGGTTGCGAATCGCGGTCAGGAACTGGTTGAACCAGCTGGCCAGTTGCGCGGTTTCGTCGCTGCCACGTATTTGCAGGTTTTTCGTCAGGTCGCCTTCACCCTGGGCAATGCCTTCGAGGCCATCGGCCACGCTGCGGATCGGACGCACGATGACGCTGGCGAAACTGGCGCCGACCACGGCGAAGATCACCGCCAGTACCGCCGCGATGATCGCGATCAACCAGGTCAGTTGGGTCGCCGTGCTCATCACGTCGCTTTGTTTGATCAGGCCGATGAAGGTCCAGCCCAGCTGCTCCGATGGCCAGACGTTGGCCATGTAGCGTTCGCCGTTGAGTTCGACTTCAACCAGGCCTTTGCCGGCCTTGGCCAGTTGTGCATAACCCTCACCGAGGCTGCTCAGGGCCTTGAAGTTGTGTTCCGGTTGTTTCGGGTCGACCAGTACGGTGCCGTTGTTTTCCAGCAGCATCAGGTAACCGGTTTCGCCGAGCTTGATCTGTTTGACCAGTTCGGTCAGCTGCTTGAGCGACACGTCGATGCTGACCACGCCGCCGTTGGTGCCCAGTTTATTGTCGATGGTGCGCACGGTGCTGACGTAGGACGTATCGTTTTCGGCCCAGTAATAGGCCTCGGTACGGAACGGCTTGCCCGGTTTGGCCTGGGCCGCCTTGTACCACGGACGCTGGCGCGGGTCGTAGTTGGCCAGCTTGGCATCGTCCGGCCACGACACGTAACCGCCGGCGGCGGTGCCCAGAATCGCGTAGGCATAGGACGGGTGGGCGTTGCCCAGGTCCTGCAGGAAGCCGAAGAGTTTCTTGTCCGCCTCACCCTGAGGAACACTCGCGGCGTTGGCGCTCATGTAGGTCTTGAGGCTGTCGTCGGAGTTGGTGATCAGCGGTTGCTTGGCCAGATACTCGACGTTCTGGCTGATGCCGTCGAAAAACAGTTGCATGGCATTGCTGACCTGACGGATTTCACGACCGCTGCTGTCGACGAATCCGTCCTTGGCATCACTGCGCAAGTTCAGCACAACGAGGGTGGCGACCAGCACCACGGGCAAGCAGGCGATGATTGCAAACGCCCAGGTCAACTTCTGTTTGATGTTCATCCGCGCTCCAGATTTTCTTGTAGGCCCACGCAGTGCAGATGACTCGCGGTTTATTGGCAGCCGTAAACGTTCTTGTGAACCCGGATCCGTGAGTACGGCATCGTTATTGTTGTCGGAACGATTGTCGGACAAATCAGTTTGTCACTTAGGACTTCGGCGGCGGTCGGAGGAAATTGAGGACTGTTGTGAAAAATCCTGCGCAGGGTATGAATCCGGATGTCAGCTTCTGTCACAAATGCCCTTGCAGCCCGCAGACTACAAGTGCTGCGGCCTCGGCTATGATCCAGAGCGGCCGGTGATGGACCGCAGGTTTTCGTGATGAAAACGGCACATTGTGTGCATCGGCAATGTTCATAGGTCGGCACCCCCTCCCCCGATTGAGTGGATTGCCGTATAACGAATGACTTTCGCGTGTTTGGTAATAAAGGACCCACAATAAAAGCTGATGAAGACTCCAAAACGCATTGAACCCCTGATCGAGGACGGTCTGGTCGACGAGGTGCTGCGCCCACTCATGAGTGGTAAAGAAGCAGCTGTTTATGTGGTGCGCTGCGGCAACGAGTTACGTTGCGCGAAGGTCTACAAGGAGGCGAATAAACGCAGTTTCCGCCAGGCGGCCGAGTATCAGGAAGGCCGCAAGGTACGCAACAGCCGTCAAGCCCGGGCCATGGCCAAGGGTTCCAAGTTTGGCCGCAAGGAAACCGAAGACGCCTGGCAGAACGCTGAAGTGGCGGCGCTGTTCCGTCTGGCCAGTGCCGGTGTGCGAGTGCCCAAGCCGTATGACTTCCTCGAAGGCGTGCTGCTCATGGAACTGGTGGCCGACGAGTACGGTGATGCCGCGCCGCGTCTGAATGACGTGGTGCTGGAGCCGGATCAGGCGCGCGAATATCACGCGTACCTGATTTCGCAGATCGTGCTGATGCTGTGTACCGGTCTGGTGCACGGTGACCTGTCCGAGTTCAACGTGCTGCTGACGCCGACTGGTCCTGTGATCATCGACCTGCCGCAGGCGGTGGACGCGGCGGGCAACAACCACGCGTTCAGCATGCTGGAGCGGGACGTGGGCAACATGGCGTCCTACTTCGGACGGTTTGCGCCGGAGTTGAAAAAGACCCGCTACGCCAAGGAAATGTGGGCCCTGTACGAGGCCGGTACCTTGCACCCGGCCAGTGTCTTGACCGGTGAGTTCGACGAGCCGGAAGAGTTGGCCGACGTGGGCGGCATCATGCGCGAGATCGAGGCCGCACGCCTGGATGAAGAGCGCAAGCAAGCGGTCCGTGCCGCTGACGACGCCCCCCCAAGCAAGGCCGAAGAACCGCCTCCGCCGTGGATGCAGTGATCGGCTAAAGAAAAACCCGGCTTCGGCCGGGTTTTTTATGTGCAACACAAATCCCTGTAGGAGCTGCCGCAGGCTGCGATCTTTTGATCTTGATCTTAATATCCAAAATCAAAAGATCGTCCGAACGCGGCCCGAGCCTGCGGCAGCTCCTACAGCTGGTGTTCGTTCAGGTACAGCACCCCGACTCAAGATTCTTGAGAATCGGACAATCCGGCCGGTGATCGCCCTGACAATGCTCAACCAGGTCTTGCAAGGTATCGCGCAGTTGCCCCAGCTCCCGGATTTTCTGGTTCAGCTCATCAATATGCTGACGGGCCAATGCCTTCACATCGGCACTGGCACGCTGGCGGTCTTGCCAGAGGGTCAGCAGTTTGCCGACCTCTTCCAGGGAAAACCCCAAATCCCGTGAGCGCTTGATAAACGCCAGGGTATGCAAGTCATCGTCGCCGTAAACCCGGTAACCGCTATCAGTGCGATGGGCAGCCTTGAGCAAGCCGATGGACTCGTAATAACGGATCATCTTCGCACTCAGGCCGCTGTGGTTAGCTGCTTGGCCGATGTTCATCGGTTGTCCTCCAGGTCCTCGGGTTTCCAGGTTTTCAACAGTAACGCATTGCTCACCACGCTGACGCTCGACAGCGCCATCGCCGCACCCGCCAGCACCGGGTTGAGGAAGCCGAACGCCGCCAACGGAATGCCGATCAAGTTATAGACGAAGGCCCAGAACAGGTTCTGGCGGATCTTCGCGTAGGTCTTGCGGCTGATCTCCAGCGCCGCCGGCACCAATCGCGGATCGCCGCGCATCAGGGTAATCCCGGCGGCGTGCATGGCCACGTCGGTGCCGCCGCCCATGGCGATGCCGATGTCGGCGGCGGCCAGTGCCGGGGCGTCGTTGATGCCGTCGCCGACCATCGCCACCACGCCGGTTTTTTTCAGCGCGACGACCGTGGCGGCTTTGTCCGCTGGCAACACTTCGGCGTGTACGTCGCTGATCCCGAGCGCTTCGGCAACCACTTTGGCGCTGCCTCTGTTGTCGCCGGTCAGCAGATGGCTGCTGATGTGGCGCGCGCTCAGTTGTTGCACCGCTTGCAGCGCGCCGGGCTTGAGGGTGTCACCGAAGGCGAACAGCCCCAGCACCATTGGCTCGGAGCTTTGTACGATCAACCAGGACAGGGTCCGGCCTTCGTTTTCCCAAGCGGTGGCCGATTCTGCCAGTGAGCCGGCATTCAAGCCGCTTTCCTCCAGCAAGCGACGATTGCCCAGGGCCAGACGCCGACCGTCGAGATTGCCGGCAATGCCGCGTCCGGTCAGGGACTGGCTGTCGGTGACATCGGCGACGATCAACCCGCGTTCGACGCAAGCGTCCAACACAGCCTTGGCCAGCGGGTGTTCACTGCCGCGTTGCAGCGCGCCGGCCATTTGCAGCAGGCCGGCTTCATTTCCGTCGATGGCGCTTAAATGGGCGATGCGCGGTGCGCCCGACGTCAGGGTGCCGGTCTTGTCGAACACCACCGCGCTGACTTCATGTGCACGCTCCAGCGCTTCGGCGTCCTTGATCAGAATCCCGTAACGCGCCGCCACCCCGGTACCGGCCATGATCGCGGTCGGCGTGGCCAGGCCCAGTGCACAAGGGCAGGCAATCACCAACACCGCAACAGCGTTGATCAGCGCGGTTTCGATTGGCGCGCCGTACAGCCACCAGCCAATCAAGGTCGCCAAGGCCAGCAGCAAAACCACCGGCACGAAGATCTGGCTGACTTTATCCACCAGTTTCTGGATCGGTGCCTTTGCCGCTTGGGCGTCCTCAACCAGACGAATGATCCGCGCCAGCACGGTTTCCGCACCGAGGGCTAGAGTGCGCACGAGCAACCGGCCTTCACCGTTGATCGCGCCGCCGGTGACCTTGTCGCCCGGTTGTTTCGGTACCGGCAGGCTTTCGCCACTGATCAGCGCTTCGTCGGCATGGCTCTGGCCTTCGACAACTTCGCCGTCCACCGGGAAGCGTTCTCCGGGTTTGACCAGCACCAGGTCGTTGAGGCGTAAGGCGTTGATGGCGACGTCCTGCTCACGGCCATCGATCACCTGAATCGCCCGCTCAGGGCGCAGTGCTTCGAGGGCGCGAATGGCGCTGGCGGTTTGTCGTTTGGCGCGACTTTCGAGGTATTTGCCCAGCAAAACCAGGGCGATTACCACCGCTGACGCTTCAAAATAAAGATGCGGCATACGCCCGTCGGCGGTCGCCCATTCGTAGAGGCTCAAGCCATAACCAGCGCTGGTGCCCAGGGCGACCAGCAAATCCATGTTGCCTGCACCGGCGCGCACGGCTTTCCATGCCGCCACATAAAACCGCGCGCCGAAGATAAATTGCACCGGCGTAGCCAATGCGAATTGCGCCCAGGCCGGCAGCATCCAATGCACGCCGAACGGTTGCAACAGCATGGGCAGGACCAACGGCAAGGCGAGGGCGATGGCCGCAATCAAGGCCCAGCGTTCGCGGTGCAGGCGAGTTTGTTGGAGGTCGGTTTTGGGGTGTTCGGCTTCCCAGACGCTGGCGCTGTAGCCCGCCTTGGTCACGGCGCCGATCAGGATTTGCGGATCGACTTGGCCGAGCAGTTCCAGGTGCGCCCGTTCGTTGGCCAGGTTGACGCTGACGCTCTTCACACCCGGCATTTTGTTCAGCGCCCGTTCAACGCGACCGACACAGGACGCGCAGGTCATGCCGTCAATGCTCAATTCCAGGCTTTGCTGCGGCACGCTGTAACCGGCCTTTTTCACCGCCTCCATCAAGGCCGGCAGGCTGTCGACAGGCGCTTGAACCCGGGCTTGCTCGGTGGCCAGGTTGACGCTGACGGCACTGGCACCGAGGACTTTGCTCAAGGCGCGCTCGACACGCCCGGCGCAACTGGCGCAGGTCATGCCGGCAATCGGCAGATCGAAGGTGGTGGATTCGGACATGGGTCACGCTCCCTGTAGAAGATGCCTACAGGATCAACCTTGCCATGCTGGCAAGGTCAAGCGCCATTTTTAAAAGCAAAAGATCGCAGCCTGCGGCAGCTCCTACAGATTTTTCACCTACCCCTGTAGGAGCTGCCGAAGGCTGCGATCCTTTTAAAGGCGACTCAATATCCCAAAGCTGCAGGCTTCAAATACATTCCTTCCTGCGTCATCGCAATCCGAAACTTCAACACATCACCGGCCTTGAGCGTGATGTTCTGCGACCCCGGCGCCAGCATGCCCGGATTGCAACCCGGAGCCTGGCCCGGCAACAGTTTCAGTCGCAGCGATACAATACCCGGCGGCAGATTGAAAGAGGTGCTTTCTTCCTGGAACAACCGCGCCGACAGCTGATCCTGGATGTACACGCCGATCTCGCAACTGGTCGACACTTCCAGCCGCTCGCGGGAAATGACCAGTACGCCATAATCCTCCCCGGCGGCATTGACCGATGGCGCGGCGGCGAAAAGGCTGAGGAAGCCAAACAGGCTGAAAGCTGACCAGCGCATGGGCTGAATCTCCTGAGATCGAGTCATAGATGGACGAAGCTTGGCCGAGCGCGACGCCGATTGCCAGCCCGGCAGATCTCTTCAGAACTTGACCTTGCCATGGTGGCAAGCTCGACACTGCACGCAGCCTTATCAAACAGCCTCATTAAAGGAGTCATTCCATGCAAGTGTTCAATGTTGAAGGCATGTCCTGCGGTCACTGCGTCAAGGCCATCACGCAAGCCGTTCAGGCCAAAGATTCGGCCGCCAGCGTGCGCGTCGACCTGGCCTCGAAAGAAGTCGGCGTCGAGACTGCGTTGACCGCTGATCAAGTGATCGCGGCAATCAGCGAAGAAGGCTATGGCGTCAAATTGGCCTGATCTTTTTAATAGTTAGCGAGCTATCTTAATGTTCAAGGCGTCCGGGCGCGGCTAGACTGTCGGGCTGCTGACTTCTGTCCCACTGGATGCCTGATGAACTTCCGCACAATCCTGATTCTTGGCGCCTTGAGCGCGTTCGGTCCGCTGGCGATCGACTTCTATTTACCGGCGTTCCCGGCGATGGCGCTGGCCTTTGGTACCGATGAACAACACGTTCAGCTGACACTCGCGGCGTATTTTCTCGGCTTGTCCATCGGACAACTGGCCTACGGCCCGGTGGCGGACCGTTTTGGTCGACGCATACCCTTGTTGATCGGTGTCGGGTTATTCACCGCTGCCTCGTTGTTGTGCGCCTACGCGCCGAACCTCGACTGGCTGATCGGTGCACGTTTCATCCAGGCGCTGGGCGGTTGCGCAGGGATGGTGATCTCGCGGGCGGTGGTCAGCGACAAATGCGATGCGGTGGGTTCGGCGAAAGTCTTTTCACAGTTGATGCTGGTCATGGGGCTGGCGCCGATTCTTGCGCCGATGCTCGGCGGCTTGCTGGTGAACACCACCGGTTGGCAGTCGATCTTCCTGGCGCTGACCGGTTTCAGTGCCTTGGCAGGTCTGGCCGTGGCGCTCGGCTTGCCGGAAAGCATGCCGGCCCATTTGCCACGCCAACCCTTGTCCGGTGCGCTGCATCAGTACGGACGTCTATTGAAGGATCCGGTGTACCTCGGTCACGCGCTGACCGGCGGTATCGCCATCGCCGGGATGTTTTCCTACATTGCCGGGTCGCCATTCGTCATCATCAAACTTTATGGCATCCCGGCCGAGCATTTTGGCTGGTTCTTCGGCGTCAATGCGGCGGGGTTCATTCTGGTGGCCCAGGTCAACGCGCGACTGTTGGCCAAGCGTGGTCCGGCCTTCCTGCTGACGCGCACGGTGTGGATTTACCTGGGCGCCGGCCTGGCCTTGCTCGCCGTCAGTGCGTTGCGCACCGAACAACTGTGGCCGTTGTTGATCCCGTTGTTTGTCTGCATCGCCAGCCTGGGTTGCATCCTTCCCAACGCTTCGGCCTGCGCGATGAACGGTCAGGGCGCGCGGGCCGGCAGTGCGTCGGCGATGCTCGGTTGCCTGCAATTCAGTGTCGCTGCCGGTGCCGCCGCGCTGGTGGGGATTTTGCACGACGGCAGCGCCATGCCGATGGCCATGGTCATCAGCCTGTGTGGAATTCTGGTGGTGTGCGCCGCGATGCTCACCCGGCGTTTGCAAAATGCCCGGGCACTGGCGCAAGCCCAGGTCTGAGGACGGACTCAGCCAGCGGCACGCTGCTGGCGGTCGGGAAACTGATGGGGCGCGTGCAATCGCGCTTCGAGGGTATTGGTGAAGGCGCGCGCTTCCGCTTCGCTGCGAAAGGTAACGGCGTGTTGGTCCAGACGGACCTGCCACTGGGATTTTGCCAATTCTTTTATCAGGATCTTCATTGCCGCCGACCTCCTCAAGTAAAAGATTGTCCCGCAGAGGTTTCGATTGTAGACCCGAATTGGATGGCAATTATGACAAGGGTCAACCTTCGGACTGACGGTTTACCGGTCATGGGATTGCGCCTTCTGTAGGAGCTGCCGAAGGCTGCGATCTTTTGATCTTAAAAAATCAAAATCAAAAGATCGCAGCCTGCGGCAGCTCCTACAGCTGCGTGCGATCTTTAAATCCTAGAAACCTTCCAGCACGATCTTGCCCTTGGATTTTCCGCTTTCCAGCAGTGCATGGGCGCGACGCAGGTTGGCCGCGTTGATGGTGCCAAAGTGCTCGCCAACGGTGGTCTTAAGCGTCCCGGCATCGATCAGTTGCGCCACGCGGTTAAGCAGTTTGTGCTGCTCGATCATGTCCGGGGTCTCGAACAGTGAGCGGGTGTACATGAACTCCCAGTGCAGCGACAGGCTCTTGCGTTTGAGTTTGGTCACGTCGAGGGATTTCGGATCATCGATCAGGGCCAGTTTGCCTTGGGGGGCCAACGCCTCGACCAGTTGATCCAGGTGATGATCGGTCTGGGTCAGGCTGGCGACATGGGTGACGTGATTGAGGCCGGCGCGCTTGAGCTCTTCGCTCAGCGGTTGGCTGTGATCGATCACCTGATCGGCGCCGAGTTCTTTCACCCAGCTCTGGGTTTGCGGGCGTGAAGCAGTGCCGATGACGTTCAGGCCGGTCAGTTGTTTGGCCAGTTGCGTCAGGATCGAACCCACACCACCCGCCGCGCCGACGATCAGCAGGCTCTGGCCTTCATCGGTTTTGCCTTCGCGCACTTGCAGGCGTTCGAAGAGCAGTTCCCACGCCGTGATGGCGGTCAAGGGCAGGGCGGCGGCTTCGGCGAAACCGAGCGTTTTCGGCATGTGGCCAACGATCCGCTCATCCACCACGTGCAGTTCACTATTGCCGCCGGCGCGGGCGATGGAGCCAGCATAGAACACCTTGTCGCCGGCCTTGAACAGGGTCACTTCACTGCCCACAGCTTTGACCACACCCGCCACATCCCAGCCCAGCACTTTCGCTGCGCCACCTTCGGGCTGGACGTTCTGGCGGACCTTGGTGTCCACCGGGTTGACCGAAATGGCTTTGACCTCCACCAACAGGTCACGAGGCCCGGCGACCGGTTCTGGCAGTTCGATGTCTTGCAGGGATTTTTCGTCGCTGATCGGCAGCGAGGCGTAGTAGGCAATAGCTTTCATGAAGGGCTCCGCGAATTAATGGAAGAAATCAGGCAAGAGTGCGCAGGCGCTTGAGTTCGAAGTGTTCAAGAAACTCAGGAGCCTTGGCTCGGAAGTTCTGAACGTGCGCGCTGGCATCGTGGGCTTGCAGGGCTTCGTCGCTGCTCCACTGTTCGATCATGTAGAACGCCAGTGGATTGGCCAGGTCCTGATGCAGGTCGTACTGCCCGCAACCGGCCTCGACGCGGGTCGGCTCGATCAGTGCTCGCAGGTGTTGTTCGAGGGCGTCCTGCTGGCCGGCTTTGGCGATGAGGGTGGCGATGGCGGTGAATGGCTGGGACATAGGCGACTCCGGAAACGGGATGATTTCGATGGCCAGATGATTGGCTATTTCTGCGGAAGATAAAAGCCGCTAAAAGAGCAGGCTCTTTCAATGAATTTTTGATAATCGAGGCTGTAGATGCTGCGTTTTGATGACTTGCAGTTGTTTGTTCGGGCGGCAGACCTGGGCAGTCTCTCGGCGGCCGCGCGCGGCATGGACATGTCGGCGGCAGTGGCCAGCGCCGCGTTGAAGCGTATCGAGCAGCAACTCGGCGCCCGATTGCTCGCCCGTTCCACCCGCAGCCTGCGCCTGACTGCCGAAGGTGAAGGCTTCCTCGAATATGCCCGGGCGGCCTTGAGCAACCTCGATGAAGGCCGACGCTTGTTGGCCAGCGGTCAGGATCAGGTCAGCGGGGTGTTGCAGTTGTCGGCACCGTCGGACTTCGGGCGTAACTTGCTGTTGCCCTGGCTTGACGAATTTCAGCGCGAGCACCCGAAACTCACGGTACGCCTGCTATTGGGCGACCGCATCGCCGATCTGTTTCGGCAACCGGTGGACATTGCCCTGCGCTACGGTGAACCGGAAGACTCGAGCCTGGTGGCGCTGCCCATCGCCCCGCAGAATCGCCGCGTGCTCTGTGCCGCACCGAGTTACCTCGCCCGACACGGCGAGCCTCGGCACCTGGAGCAATTGGCGCAGCACAATTGCTTGCTGTTCATGCTCGGCAGCCGGGTTCACGATCATTGGAGCTTTCACGACGGCAAACGCGAAGTGAGCCTGACGGTCAGTGGTGATCGTTTCAGTGACGATGCCGATGTCGTCCGACTGTGGGCGATCGCGGGTGCCGGGATCGCCTACAAGTCTTGGCTCGATGTTGCTGCGGATGTGCTCGCCGGTCGCTTGAAAGTGCTGATGCCGGAACTGCTTTGTGAGCGCGCACCGCTGAATCTGTTGTGCGCCCATCGCGCACAATTGAGTAAGCCGGTGAACCTTTTGCGGGAAAAACTTGCCAGTCGATGTGCCGGGTTGAGCAGTCATTTTCCGGGATTGGCGGGTATTGATGATTAGTCGCAGGCAAAAAGCGAAATTTCCCTCAGGAACTATCACCACCAACGCGTTGCGGACGGCAGGAACCGGCGGTCAACCCGCCTATACTAGCGCTCGCCTCATGTACGCACCGTCGCCTGCAATGGCGAGGCCACGCACGTGTCGGCCTTGTCCATGGCCCTAGGCCTGACCGCTGCAACATCCGTCATGCGATGGCGCCTGTGAGCGATAGCGTTGCCCGGTTTATGGCGGTGTCCGCGTCTTGGCCGACGACAAATTTCTGGTCAAGATGTCTCTGAGCAGTAGACGAAACGATTCAACAGGGAGTGAATACATGGAACATGCACCTTGCATCAGCCAGATCGCCACGTTGCTGGCTGACCCAAAGCGCAGCGCAATGATGTGGGCCTTGATGGACGGCTCGGCGCGACAGACCGAAGAGCTGGGATTGTTGGCCGGGCTGTCACCGTCTTCGGCCAGTGCGCATCTGGGGCGTTTGTCCGCCGGAGGTCTGTTGAAAGTCGAAACCCGCGGCCGCAAGCGATTTTTCCGCCTGGCGGCCCCGGAAGTCGGGGCTGCAATCGAAGCACTGGCCAGCGCCACGCTGGCCAGTACACCCCGGGAAGTCCCGGACATTTTCAAGCGTACTTCACCCCTCACCAAACCACAGGCCACTCGCTCATCACTGTTGCGCGCACGGCTTTGCGACGACCATCTGGGAGGTACCCTGGCGGCCGATTTGTACCAGCGTTTACTGGATGCGGGCTGGATCGAACAGTTCGACCAGCGGGTGACGATCACACTCAAGGGCGCGACAGAACTGGCTGCGCGTGGTGTATACATTCAGGCACTGGCTCACCGCAACGGCCGGGTCGCATGTGCTTGTCCAGACTGGAGCGAAAGACGCCCGCACATGGGCGGGTCATTGGGCGCGGCGTTGTTGCAGTTGTTCATGCAGTCCGGCTGGATGAGCCTGCCGAATGAATCGCGGGCCTTGCAACTGACGGCCGCGGGGCAGCGCGAAATCCATCGTTTTGCCCAGCAGACCGAGCTGGAAGTGGCGTTCTAGAACTCAGACGTCTGAACAAAAAAAACCTGTAGGAGCTGGCTTGCCAGCGATGAGGCCATCACATTCAACACGGATGTTGAATGTGAGTCCGCTATCGCTGGCAAGCCAGCTCCTACAGGGAATACGGGATGCTTACGGTTTCACCAACCGCGCATCCAGGCTGTTCTGCGCCAGACGCTTGGCCTGATCCTGGGTCATGCCCAGATCGGTGTACAAGGCATGGAAGTTCTCGGTGACATAGCCGCCGAAGTACGCCGGGTCATCCGAGTTCACGGTGACTTTCACGCCACGCTCGAGCATGTCGAGGATGTTGTGCTGGGACATGTGATCGAACACGCAGAGCTTGGTGTTCGACAACGGGCACACGGTCAACGGAATTTGCTCGTCGATGATGCGCTGCATCAAACGCTCGTCTTCAATGGCGCGCACGCCATGGTCGATGCGCTGGATTTTCAGCAGGTCGAGGGCTTCCCAGATGTACTCGGGCGGGCCTTCTTCACCGGCGTGGGCCACGGTCAGGAAACCCTCGCCACGGGCGCGATCGAATACGCGCTGGAACTTGCTCGGCGGGTGTCCCATCTCGGAACTGTCCAGGCCCACGGCCACGAACGCATCACGGAACGGCAGCGCCTGGTCGAGGGTTTTCTCGGCTTGTTCTTCGCTCAAGTGACGCAGGAAGCTCAGGATCAAACCGCTGGTGATGCCCAACTGCTGCTCGCCGTCCTTCAACGCGGCGGCGATGCCGTTGAGCACCACTTCAAACGGGATACCACGGTCGGTGTGGGTCTGCGGATCGAAGAACGGTTCGGTGTGAATCACGTTCTGCGCCTTGCAGCGCAACAGGTAGGCCCAGGTCAGGTCGTAGAAGTCCTGGGACGTGCGCAACACGTCGGCGCCCTGGTAGTACAGGTCGAGAAACTCTTGCAGGTTGTTGAAGGCGTAGGCCTTGCGCAGAGTTTCGACATCGCTCCACGGCAGGGCGATCTTGTTGCGTTCAGCCAGGGCGAACAGTAGCTCAGGCTCAAGCGAGCCCTCCAGGTGCAGGTGCAGTTCTGCCTTGGGCAGGGCGTTCAGCCAATCGTACATATTCTTTTCTCATCAGGTGCAGATGACCGGCATTCTACAGGTGCTTGCAGAAACAATTGGCAAAACCTGACCGGAAGGTTCATCACACCGCTTCCTGTTCCCGACGATAGGCGTAGGTGTCGGCGAAGCGTGAGAGCAGGAATTCAGCGCAGGTGGTGGTCGGATATTTCGCCGGGTGCGACTCATCCTGACAGCCGGGCAGGCATTCGATGCGGGTGTCGGGGTGCGGTTCGGCGAAGAACGGCATCGAATAGCGATCCACGCCCAGCGGACTGATCACACGGTGCGGAGTAGATAAATAACGGTCGTTGCTCCAGCGCGCCATCATGTCGCCGAGGTTGACCACGAATGTGCCCTCAATGGGCGGCGCATCGATCCATTCACCTTTGACGTTGCGCACTTGCAGACCGCCGGCAGCATCCTGATAGAGCAGGGTGATGCAGCCGTAATCGGTATGGGCACCGGCACCTTGTTGCTCTGCGGAACTGGCGGTGTGACGCGGCGGGTAATGAATCATGCGCAACACACTGACCGGCTCGTTGAAGCGTGAGTCGAAAAAATCGCGCTCGATGCCCAGCGCCAGGGTCATCGCCCGCAACAGCGTTTGTGCGAGTGCCTGCATGTCGACGTAATGCTGCTCCATCAGCGCTTCCCAACCTGGTAGCGTCGGATGGCGGTTAGGGCCACGCAAGGGTTTTTCCGCCATCACTTCGGGATGCTCGGCCGGTAGGTGCAGGCCCATGTCGAAAGTTTCTTTCAGGTCGCTGGGTTTGCTCGGGTCGAGTTGCTCGGTGGCAATCGCCCCGTAACCGCGATGATGGCGGGTCTGGGTGATGTCGATCTTCAGCTTCTCGGCGGCAGGCTGGGCGAAGAAGCGTCTGGCACTGTCGAGCACGGCGTCGATACGCGCGGCGGAAATCGGGTGCCCGGTGATGTAGAAAAAGCCCCATTCGCGGCAGGCGTGGTCGATCTGTTTTGCCACGGCGGGCCAGGCGTTTTGGTCGTCGCTGTAGAGCGGGGAGATGTCGATTATCGGAAGGCTGTTCATACACAATCCTTGAAAACGCTGAGAGTCCCTGTAGGAGCTGCCGCAGGCTGCGATCTTTTGCTCTTTGTTTTTAGAAGATCAAGATCAAAAGATCGCAGCCTGCGGCAGCTCCTACAGGGGGCGGTGTTTTACTTCGGAATATCGGCCTTCATGCCTTCCACGTAGTAATTCATCGACGCCAATTGCGCATTCGTCGCACTCACCCCGGCCGGGATTTTCTCGACTCCGGCCTGATCCTTGATCGGCCCGGTGAACGGATGCAGCGCACCGCTCTTGATGTCGGCGATGATCTGCTCAGCCTCGGCTTTCACCGGTGCCGGCACCAGGTCGCTGATTGGCAGTTCAACCGTGCCTTCCTTCAATCCGCCCCAATAGTCCTGGGATTTCCAGGTGTGATCAATCACGGCTTGGGTCGCCTGAACATAGTGCGGACCCCAGTCGTTGACGATGGAGGTCAGCACCGCTTTCGGACCGAAGTGCGCCATGTCCGAAGCGTAGCCCACGGCATACACACCACGACGCTCGGCGGCCTGGATTGGCGCCGGGCTGTCGGTGTGCTGGAACACCACGTCCACGCCCTGGTCGATCAGCGCGTTCGCGGCATCGGCTTCCTTGCCCGGATCGAACCAGGAATTGACCCACACCACTTTGATTTCCGTACCAGGGTTGTACTTGTTCAGGGCCAGTTGAATGGCGTTGATGTCGCGGATCACTTCCGGAATCGGGAACGATGCCACGTAACCGATCTTCTTGGTCTTGGTCATCTTCGCTGCGAGGAAGCCGCCGACGTAGCGGCCCTCGTAAGTACGCGCCAAATAGGTGCCGAGGTTCTTGTCCTGCTTGTAGCCGGTGGCGTGTTCGAAGATCACGTTGGGAAATTGCTTGGCGACTTTCAGCGTCGGGTTCATGTAGCCGAAAGAGGTGGTGAAGATCAGGTCGTATTTGTCCTTGGCCATGTTGCGGATCACCCGCTCGGCGTCGGCGCCCTCGGCGACGTTCTCCACGTAGTTGGTGGTGATCTGCGAGCCGAATTTCTCCGCCAGCACCTTGCGCCCCTGTTCATGCTGATACGTCCAGCCATGGTCACCGATCGGACCGATATAGACGAAGCCGACTTTCAGCGGGTCGGCGGCGCTGGCGCTCAGGCTGGCGCTCAGACCGATGGCCGCCGCAACAGCGCAAATCAGCTTCTTCAAAGGACGTTTGTGCATGAATTCGAACTCCATTTTGTTGTGTGGTTGGCAGGGGCAATGCAAATTGCTGACCAACAAGACAACAAAATCAAAAGATCGCAGCCTTCAACAGCGCCAACAGGTTTTTCGCGTACTCCTGTAGGAGCTGCCGAAGGCCGCGATCTTTTCGGCAAGAACCACCACAGTGCAACTGACCAAACTCACGCCACCCGCTGGTGCGCTAAGGTGTAACGAAACGTTAGCGCCGCCTAGCAGTCAGTACCTCATCCGCTCCCCCACGGTAAAAGGCCCGACATGCTCACCGTCCTCAAGCAAGAAACCTTTCTGCTGCTGGCCCTGTTCGCCGCCATCGTCGCCTTCCCGCTGGAGCACTGGTTGCTGCACAGCGGCCAGGTCGTTGCACTGACCGCCGGGCTGGTGCTGATCGCGTTCATCGTCGCCGCCTCAATGCGTGTCGCCCATCAGGCTGAATTGCTCGCGGAAAAAGTCGGCGATCCCTACGGCACGATGATCCTGACCCTGGCGGCGGTGCTGGTGGAGGTGGTGATCCTGGCGATCATGATGAGCAACGAAGCCTCGGCGACGTTGGTGCGGGACACGATCTATTCCGCTGTCATGCTCGATATCAACGGCATCCTCGGTTTGGCGGCATTGATGGGCGGGCTCAAGCACGGCGAACAGTCCTACAACGATGACTCGGCGCGCAGTTACAGCGTGATGATCCTCACCGCCATGGGCGTGTCGATGGTGGTGCCGGAGTTCATACCCGAAGCCAACTGGAAGCTCTATTCCGCGTTCACCATCGGTGCGATGGTCGTGCTCTACGCCTTGTTCTTGCGCATGCAGGTCGGGCCGCACAGCTACTTTTTCAGCTATAGCTATCCAGACAAACGCCGCAAGAAAGAGCCGCTCGAGGAGGAGCCAGAACCCGTCAACCTGACGCTGTCCATCGGCCTGTTGGTGTTCGGGGTGGTGGTGATCGGCGCACTGGCCGAAGTGATGTCCAAGACCCTTGATCTGGGCCTGGAAGGAACGGGCGCACCGCCGGTGATCACGGCGATCCTGGTGGCGGCGATTTCCGCGGCGCCGGAGATTTTGACCGCATTGCGCGCGGCGTTGGCCAACCGCATGCAGTCGGTGGTCAACATCGCGTTGGGCGCGTCGCTGTCGACGGTGATCCTGACGGTGCCGGTGATGGAAGCGATGGCGCTCTACACCGGCCAGCCGTTCCAGATGGCCATGACTCCGGTGCAAACCGTGATGATCTTCATCACCCTGATCGTCAGCGCGATCAACCTCAACGATGGCGAAACCAACGCCATCGAAGGCATGACCCATTTTGTGCTGTTTGCGACGTTTATCATGTTGTCGTTGTTGGGCCTGTGAAAAGCATCGCCAGCAAGCCGGCTCCTACAGGTCTGCGTTCGACGCATAAACCGTAGGAGCCGGCTTGCTGGCGATAGCGTCCGATCAGACGCCCGCGATCAACTGCCGCGCCGCCTGACTGTGATCGGCAATCAACCCCTTCAGATCCAGCCCCTCAACCTGCCCATCAATCACCCGCCACTTGCCGCCGACCATCACTCGATCCGCCCGATCCGCGCCGCACAGCAGCAGCGCCGATACCGGATCGTGGCTGCCGGAGAAGCGCAGCTCATCGAGTTTGAACAGCGCCAGGTCGGCCTGCTTGCCCACAGCAATCTCACCGATGTCGCTGCGGCCCAGCAAACTCGCCGAGCCTTTGGTCGCCCAACCCAGCACGCGCTCCGGAGTGATCTTCTCGGCGCCGTAACGCAGACGCTGGATGTACAGCGCCTGACGGGTTTCCAGCATCATGTTCGAGGCATCATTGGACGCCGAGCCGTCCACGCCAAGGCCGAGCAACGCGCCGGCATCGGTCAACTCGATGGTCGGGCAGATGCCGGAGGCCAGGCGCATGTTCGAACTCGGGCAATGGCAAATGCCGGTGCCGGCCGCGCCGAGGCGGACGATTTCATCCGGGTTGAAGTGGATGCCGTGGGCCAGCCAGGTACGCGGGCCGAGCCAACCGACGCTGTCCAGATAATCCACGGTGCGCAGGCCAAAGCGCTGCAGGCAGAAGTCTTCTTCGTCGAGGGTTTCTGCCAGGTGAGTGTGCAGGCGCACGTCGAGTTTGTTTGCCAGTTCGGCGCTGGCGGACATGATTTCCGGGGTCACCGAGAAGGGTGAGCAGGGCGCCAGGGCGATCTGGATTTGCGCGCCGGCACCGCGTTCGTGGTACTCGGCGATCAGGCGTTGGCTGTCGTCGAGAATCACTTGGCCTTCCTGCACGGTTTGTTGTGGCGGCAAACCACCGTCCTTTTCGCCGAGGCTCATGGAACCGCGCGTCAGCATGGCGCGCATGCCCAGTTCGCGAACGCTCTCGACTTGCACATCGATGGCGTTTTCCAGGCCTTCCGGAAACAAGTAATGGTGGTCAGCGGCAGTGGTGCAGCCGGACAACAGCAACTCGGCCAATGCGACTTTTGTAGCAAGGGCGAGTTTTTCCGGGGTGAGTCGGGCCCAGACCGGGTACAGGGTTTTCAGCCACGGGAACAACGGCTGGTTGACCACCGGCGCCCAGGCGCGGGTCAGGGTTTGATAGAAGTGGTGATGGGTGTTGATCAGGCCCGGCAGGATCACGTGCTCGCGGGCATCGAACACTTCATTGCACGGTGCAGAAGGCTGTTGACCAAGGCCGAGCACTTCGACGATCACACCGTCTTGCAGCACCAGGCCGCCACGGGCATCGAGGTCGTTGGCCGTGAAAATGGCGAGGGGATTTTTTAACCAGGTACGGGTCGCAGGCATGTTGGCCGGCTCCTCTGAAAGTGGGGTTCAGGGTTGCCAGCTCAGTGATGCCCTGTCTGCTGATCCAGGGTCGCCGGGGAGGCGAGGTGCGAAGTGTCGATCAAAAGTGCGATGTGGGCAAGCCCGGCCCGACCAGACAACACATAACCTGGAGGAACTGGCTTGCCGGCGATTGAGGGCATGCCTGACACACCGCCGCGCTCGGATCGCAAGCCAGCCGGCTCCTACAGGGCTTACCAGGGAATGGTTTCACCCCTGTAATTCACAAAATGATGCCCACCCTTGCCGACATACGCATTCACCTGATCAACCAACCCGCGCGTGCTGGTTTGCACATCGATATCGGCGCCTTCACCGCCCATGTCGGTTTTCACCCAGCCTGGATGCAGCGACAGCACGGTGAGTGTCTGCTCGCCCAATTGGCTGACGAAGCTGTTGGTCATGGAGTTCAGCGCAGCCTTGCTGGCCTTGTACAGCGCCAGTTCCGGCGCATCGGGCATGGTCACGCTGCCCAGCACCGAACTCATGAAGGCCAACACGCCGGTGTCCGGCCGGATCTGCCCGATAAAACGCTGGGCCAGGTTGATCGGTGCCACGGCGTTGGTGAAGAACAACTGACCGACCTCGGCCAGCGTCGCGCCGCCATTGGGTGTCTGAACGTCAGGCCCTTTGACCCCGGCATTGACGAACAGCAGGTCGAACACTTCGCCCTTGAGTTGCTGGCTCAGCGCGATCACCGCTTGCTGATCGTCCATGTCGAGTTTCTCGATCCGCACCTTGCCCAGTGCCTGCAAGGCCTCGGCGTTCTGCGGGTTGCGCACGGTGGCGGTGACTTGCCAGCCATCGGCCAGCAGGGTTTTCACCAGACCGAGGCCCAGCCCCCGGGAGGCGCCGATGATGAGTGCGGTTTTTGCCGTAGACATGAGTGGCTTCCTTGGTAAAAGAGGTTCAGTGGACAACGTTGATGGGGCCTATGCTGCAACGCCTGATGTCAGGCGTCGAGTCCGTTGTTGTCTGTTTTGGCCCCATCGCTGGCAAGCCAGGCTCCCACAGGATCTGCGCAAACCTTGTGGGAGCGGGCTTGCCCGCGATGAGGCCCGCCCAGTCAACCTTTAATGCCCAGCCTGCCACGGCTGTCCCAACGACACCGGCGCATACAACCGCGTGCGCACCGCATCCCGGGACAACAGCACCAACACCACAATCGTCGCCACATACGGCAGCATCGCCAGCAAACTCGACGGAATCGCCAGTCCCAGCCCCTGCGCCACCAGATGCAGGATGCTTGCGAGCCCGAACAGGTACGCCCCGAGCAGCAAACGCCACACCCGCCAACTGGCGAACACCACCAGCGCCAGGGCGATCCAGCCACGACCGGCGCTCATGTTTTCCGCCCACATGGGTGTGTACGCCAGGGACAGATAAGCGCCCGCCAACCCGGCCATCGCCCCGCCAAACAACACCGCCAATGCCCGCACGCCCAACACCGGCAAGCCCATGGCGCTCGCCGCATCCGGATTTTCCCCGACCGCCTGAATGATCAAACCGACGCGGCTTTTCAAAATCACCCAAGCCACCAGTGCAAACAGCGCGAACGACAAGTACACCAGCAGGTCCTGGGCAAACAGCATTCGCCCGATCAGCGGAATCTCACTCAAATACGGGATCGCCAGCGGCTCGAAACCCGTCAACGGTTTACCCACCCACGCTGCACCGACAAAGGTCGACAGGCCCACACCAAAAATCGTCAGCGCCAATCCGGTGGCCACTTGGTTGGCGTTGAACACCAGCGCCACCACGGCAAACAGCGACGACAACAGCATCCCGGCGAGCATCGCCAGCAACACACCCAGCCACAGATTGCCGCTGTTGAACGCGACGATGAAACCGATCACCGCACCAAACAGCATCATCCCTTCCTGACCGAGATTGAGCACACCGCTTTTCTCGCAGATCAGCTCACCCAGCGCCACCAGCAACAACGGCGTACCGCAACGCACCATGGCGAAGAAAATATTACTCAGCAGATCGATATCCATCACAGCGCTCCTGCATGTACAGCGGTGGCGGGTGCGCGGCGGGCCCAGCGCAGGTTCAAACGGGGGCGATAGAGAATCAACACATCACTGGCCAGCAGGAAAAACAGCATCATCCCCTGGAACAGTTGCGTGATCGCCTGCGGCAAATTCATGCTCATCTGCGCGCTCTCGCCGCCGATGTACAGCAGCGCCATCAGCAGGCTGGAAAACAGAATGCCGATGGGATTCAACCGGCCCAGAAACGCCACGGTGATCGCCGCGTAACCGTATCCCGGCGAGACTTGCGGCACCAATTGGCCGATCGGCCCGGTGACTTCACAGACACCGGCCAGTCCTGCCAAACCGCCGCTGATCAACAGCGCCAGCCAGATCAGACGCTTCTCGCGAAAACCGACGAAACCGGCGGCGCGCTTGTCCAGCCCAAGCACTTTGATCTGGAAGCCGACAAAACTTTTCTGCAACAACACCCACACCGCCACCAGCGCGAGCAGAGCGAAATACACCCCTGCATGCACGCGTCCGTCTTCCATCAGCAGCGGCAATCGGCTGGCGTCGCCGAACATCGCCGATTGTGGGAAGTTGAATCCTTCCGGGTCTTTCAGCGGGCCGTGGACGCAGTACAGCAGCAGGTTCAGGGCGATGTAATTGAGCATGATGCTGGTGAGGATTTCGTTGGCGTTGAAGCGCGTGCGCAACCACGCCGTCAGCCCCGCCCATGCGGCGCCGGCGAGGGTGCCGGTGAGCAGGATCAGCACCAGTGCCCAACGGCTTTGCATGTCGATGATGTTCACCGCCAACGCACTGCCGGCCAACGCGCCGAGTAGCAGTTGACCTTCGGCGCCGATGTTCCAGATCCGTGCCTGATAAGCCACCGCCAGGCCCAAAGCGCAGAGCAGGATCGGCAAGGCTTTTACCAACAATTCAGAGACGCCATACCAATCGCTGACCGGCGCGATCAGCAATGTATGCAAGGTCAGCAGCGGGTCATGCCCCAGTGCGATAAACAGCAGCGAGCCGCAACCCAGCGTCAGGACCGCCGCCAGCAACGGCGAGCACCACAGCATCAGGCGCGATTGCTGGCCGCGCGGTTCAAGAGAAAGCAGCATGTGACACTCCGTTAAAGCGTTGCGGATGCGGATGATTGAGAGGCGTCGAAGCGGCCGGCCATCCAGCCGCCGACATCGATCAAACGGGTGTCGGCGGTGGCCCGCAGCGGTGATAGCCGACCGCCGCACAGCGCGCCGAGGCGGTCGCTGATCTGGAACAATTCGTCGAGGTCTTCGGAGATCACCAGGATCGCCGCACCGGCATCGCGCAAGGCAATCAATGCCCGGTGAATGGTCGCGGCGGCGCCGACGTCCACGCCCCAGGTCGGGTGCGCAGCCACCAGCAGTTTGGGTTGTTGAAGGATTTCCCGGCCGAGGATGAATTTCTGCAAGTTGCCGCCGGACAGGCTGCGGGCCGGCGCCTGGCTGTCCGGTGTCTTCACCCCGAAGCGGCGGATGATCTCTTCGGCCAAGGCTTCGACTTTGCTGCGCTGCACCAATCCGTTACTTACCAGTCCTTGCTGAAATGCCGTGAGCAGGGCGTTGTCCGCCAGGCTCAGCTCCGGCACCGCGCCGTGGCCCAAGCGTTCGGCGGGGACGAATGCCAGTCCGCGTTGGCGTCGGGCGTCCGGGCGCAAATGCGCGACCGGTTCGGCGGCAAAACTGATCGTGGAACCGTCGTCGCGGGTTAGCCGTTGTTCGCCGCTGAGCAAGGCCAGCAATTCGTCCTGACCGTTGCCGGCCACGCCGGCGATGCCGACGATTTCGCCGCTGCGCACTTCAAGGTCGATGTCTTTGAGCGAACAGCCGAACGGGTCCGGGTTATGCCAGGACAGGTTTTTCACCTGCAAAAAGGTCTCACCGCCGCGCACCTTCGGATAGTCAGTGATCAGCTCCGCGGCTTCGCCAACCATCAGCCGCGCCAGTTGCTGATCCGAACATTCGGCCGGCACGCAATGCCCGGCCACACGGCCGCCACGCAGCACCGTCGCGCTGTGGCACAGGGCGCGGACCTCGCCGAGCTTGTGGCTGATGAACAGAATGCTGCAACCCTCGGCGGCGAGTCGGCGCAGGGTGACGAACAAGTCGTCGGCCTCCTGCGGGGTCAGCACCGAGGTCGGTTCGTCGAGGATCAGCAGGCGAATATCCTGCATCAGGCAGCGAATGATTTCGACCCGTTGCCGCTCGCCGATCGACAGGCTGTGGACAAGTCGCTCCGGCTCCAGCGCCATGCCATAACGTTGGGACACTTCACGAATCTTCGGTTCCAGTTGTTTCGGTGTGCCGGCCGCTGCGCCCATGGCCAGTGCAATGTTCTGCGCCACGGTCAGGGTTTCGAACAATGAGAAATGCTGGAACACCATGCCAATCCCCAGGCTGCGAGCCTGGGCCGGGTTACGCATGGTCACCCGTTGTCCCTGCCAGATCAGTTCTCCGGCATCGGCCTGCACGACGCCGTAGATGATCTTCATCAACGTACTTTTGCCCGCACCGTTTTCGCCGAGCAGCGCGTGGATTTCACCGTGGGCGATGCTCAGGTCGATGTCATCGTTGGCCAGGCAGCCTGGATAACGTTTGCGGATTTTGCGCAGCTGCAGGCGCGGGGTTTGATCGGGGATCGGCGTGGAATCGGGCATGACAGGCTCAAGGGATTTGGATTTATGCCTGTGGATAAAGCAATTTCCTGGCCATCAGGTCAGGAAAACTGAAAAGTCAGACAGGCCAAGGCCTTAAGTGCGGCCCTTGGCCTGGAGCGGTATCGAAGGCGGCACCACTTG
This sequence comes from Pseudomonas fluorescens, assembly GCF_000802965.1. Taxonomy (GTDB): domain Bacteria; phylum Pseudomonadota; class Gammaproteobacteria; order Pseudomonadales; family Pseudomonadaceae; genus Aquipseudomonas; species Aquipseudomonas fluorescens_A. Next base: position 164,308 of record NZ_JSAK01000022.1, read on the forward strand.
GGGGCAGGATCGTTGGCCAAGCTCCAGTTTCAAGCGTCAGCGTTTGATCAAAAAATGAGCAGTTGAACGCAAACCATATCCGGCATGGTGCCGCGACAGCCATGAACGGGTTATCCACAGATTGCTCCACAGTATTTGTGTGCAAGCTCAAATGTCGGGCATAAGCGAGCAACGGTTATCTTCTAAAGGTGATAAACCACTCTAACTATTTGTTTTTACGTGGATTTAGCTGTTTTGATGGCGAATTGGATAAAAATTGAGCAAAGCCCGCAAAGCCGCATGACAGAAGGGTTACAGCGGTATGTGCTCAGGTTATCCACAGTTGGGTGCACAGCTGATGTGGGCAAGTGTGGAATAAGTGAAAAACGGTCGCGCCCCAAAAGATCGCACCCCGCGCGATCCCTGTAGGAGCTGCCGAAGGCTGCGATCTTTTGCTCTTCTAACGCTGCAACAAAATCCGCCCGCGACTCAAATCCGCAAGCTGCGATTGCAACGTATCAATCTGCCCCGCACCGACAGCCAACTGCAACTCCACGCCATTAGCCGTGAAATCCTCTTGCACAATCAATCCTCCAAGCTCCGCCACCCGCAGCTTCACCAGATTCAACTCCCCAAACGCACAGGCACACCGCAGCGGCACCCGACTGATCAACTCGATCTTCGGCGCCGCTTGCAGACACTTGTTTGCACCACCGCCATACGCCCGGGCAAGTCCGCCGGTACCGAGCTGAATACCGCCATACCAACGGATCACCAACACCGCGACCTGATCGCAATCCTGCGCGTCGATCGCCGCCAGAATCGGTCGGCCCGCAGTGCCGCCCGGTTCGCCGTCATCGGTGCTGCGATATTGATCGCCAAGCTTCCATGCCCAGCAGTTGTGCGTGGCATTGAGGTCGCTGTGCTGATCGATGAACGCCTGGGCTTCGGCAGGGCTGGTGATCGGCGCGGCGAAGGTGATGAAGCGGCTTTTGCGAATCTCTTCGCGGAATTCGCAAAAGTCGCTGAGGGTAAAAGGCATAGTCGTCTTAAATGGTTGGCGTCAGGCCGCAGCCTTTGAGAATGATGCGGATCAGGTTGTTGCCGGCGTCTTCCATATCTTGCTTGGTCAACTTGGTACGACCGCTGACTCTGCAGATCTGCGTGGCGAAATCGGCATAGTGCTGGGTGCTGCCCCACAACAGGAAGATCAGGTTAACCGGATCGACCGGGTCCATTTTACCGGCGTCGATCCACGCTTGAAACACCGCCGCCCGACCCTGGAACCAGGTGCGGTAGTCCTGATTGAAATACTCGGTCAGGCATTCGCCGCCGCTGATGACTTCCATGGCGAATATGCGCGAGGCTTGCGGCTGGCGGCGGGAAAATTCCATCTTGGCGCGGATGTAGCGAGTCAGCGCTTCGGCCGGGTCGTCCTCGGCAGTCAGGGTGTTGAAGGTGCTGTCCCACAACTCGATGATGTTGCTCAGCACCGCCACATACAAACCGAGTTTGTTGGTGAAGTAGTAATGCAGGTTGGCTTTTGGCAAGCCTGCATTCAGGGCGATGGTGTTCATGCTGGTGCCTTTGAACCCGTGACGGGCGAACTCGTCTTCGGCGGCTTTGATGATGGTCTCTTCGTTCTTCTGACGAATGCGGCTGGCGGGTTTTCCGCCGTGAGCTGGGACTTCAAAGGTCATAGGCACTTCCGGACAAATAAGTGGGCGCATCCAGTGCGTTGATAGCTTAAAACCCAATACACCACAACCCTGTAGGAGCTGCCGAAGGCTGCGATCTTTTGACTTTGATTTTTGAAAGCAAGATCAAAAGATCGCAGCCTTCGGCAGCTCCTACAGGGGGGCGGTTGTTCAGCGTGTGGCAGCCAGGCTTTCGAGGAAGCTTTCTAGCACCAGATGAGGACGGCGACCCTTGCGCGTGACCGAAGCCAGACTCAAGTCATAGAAACGCGCCTTGGGTTTCAGCGCCCGCAGTCGACCTTGCTGCACCCAGAGGCTGGCGTAATGGTCCGGCAAGTAACCGATATAGCGCCCGGTCAAGATCAGAAACGCCATGCCTTCGCGGTCCGACGCACTGGCAGTGCAATTGAGTGCCTGATAATGCGCCTGGATTTCCGCCGGCAAACGAAACGTCGGGGCGATGGCGTCCTGGCTATTCAGGCGCCCGTCGTCCAGTTGCTTGTCATCGACGTAAAACAGCGGATGACCCACCGCGCAGTACAGCAACGAGCGTTCGCTGTACAGCGGTTGATACTCCAGCCCCGACAGCGCGCTGGCCTGCGGCACCACGCCGACATGCAGGCGACCGTCGAGTACGCCTTGTTCCACTTCATTGGGCGCGATCATGCGGATCTGAATCTGCACGTCCGGGCCGCGCTCCTTCAATTGCGCGAGGGCATGGGTGATGCGCATGTGGGGCAGGGTGACCAGGTTGTCGGTCAGGCCGATGGTCAACTCGCCGCGCAAGTGTTGGTGCAGGCCGTTGACCTCGGTGCGAAAACTTTCCAGGGCACTTAATAGCTGCAACGCCGATTGATAGACCTCGCGACCTTCCTCGGTCAGGGAAAACCCGGCGCGACCGCGTTGGCATAGACGCAAACCGAGGCGCTGTTCCAGATCACTCATCTGTTGGCTGATGGCCGAACGGCCAATGCCGAGCACGCTTTCGGCTGCGGAGAAGCCGCCACATTCGACCACGCTGCGGAAAATCCGCAGCAGGCGGATATCAAAGTCGCTGACTTGCGCCAATGGGTCTGGGCGGCGAATGCTCATGCTCTTACTCGATAGTTTAGTGATTGGCTGACTGAAGGTTAGAAGAGTTGCATTTCACCGACTTTATCCCCGTGGCAATTTAGCTGCAAGAACGGATTTTATCCCTACGCCGCTTATCGCCCTTGCGAGGTTTCGCTTATGAACTTGCCCGAAAACGCACCGACTTCCCTGGCCAGCCAGCTCAAGCTCGATGCTCACTGGATGCCCTACACCGCCAACCGCAACTTCCAGCGCGATCCACGGCTGATCGTTGGCGCCGAAGGCAGCTGGCTGATCGACGACAAGGGCCGCAAGGTTTATGACTCGCTGTCCGGTCTGTGGACCTGCGGCGCGGGGCACACCCGCAAGGAAATCCAGGAAGCGGTTGCCAAGCAACTGGGCACCCTCGATTACTCGCCAGGCTTCCAGTACGGCCATCCTCTGTCGTTCCAACTGGCAGAAAAAATCACCGACCTGACCCCGGGTAACCTGAACCACGTGTTCTTTACCGACTCGGGCTCCGAGTGTGCCGACACCGCCGTGAAGATGGTGCGTGCTTACTGGCGCCTGAAAGGCCAGTCGACCAAGACCAAGATGATTGGCCGTGCCCGTGGCTATCACGGTGTGAACATCGCCGGCACCAGCCTTGGCGGCGTGAACGGCAACCGCAAACTGTTCGGCCAAGCGATGATGGACGTCGATCATCTGCCGCACACGCTGCTGGCGAGCAATGCGTTTTCCCGTGGCATGCCGGAGCAGGGCGGTATCGCCCTGGCTGACGAACTGCTGAAGCTGATCGAACTACACGACGCGTCGAACATAGCGGCAGTATTCGTCGAGCCTCTGGCCGGATCCGCTGGCGTACTGGTTCCACCACAGGGCTACCTGAAACGTCTGCGCGAGATCTGCGATCAGCACAACATCCTGCTGGTGTTCGACGAAGTGATCACCGGTTTCGGCCGTACCGGCAACATGTTCGGTGCCGACACCTTTGGCGTCACCCCGGACCTGATGTGCATCGCCAAGCAAGTCACCAACGGCGCGATCCCGATGGGCGCGGTGATTGCCAGCTCCGAGATCTACCAAACCTTCATGAACCAGGCGACGCCTGAGTACGCAGTCGAATTCCCGCACGGCTACACCTATTCCGCGCACCCGGTGGCTTGCGCCGCGGGCCTGGCAGCCCTCGACCTGCTGCAAAAGGAAAACCTGGTGCAGAGCGTGGCCGAAGTCGCGCCGCATTTCGAAAATGCACTGCATGGCCTGAAGGGCACCAAGAACATCATCGACATCCGTAACTTTGGCCTGGCCGGTGCGATCCAGATCGCCCCGCGTGACGGCGACGCTATCGTGCGTCCGTTCGAAGCCGGCATGGCGCTGTGGAAAGCCGGGTTCTACGTACGCTTCGGCGGCGACACCCTGCAGTTCGGCCCAACCTTCAACAGCAAACCGCAAGACCTGGATCGCCTGTTCGATGCGGTCGGCGAAGTGCTGAGCAAAATCGACTGATTTCTCCTTCTATATACCTATAAACAACGGGCGCTCGGAAACGGGCGCCTGTGGACAACTTTTCAGGAGCTTCCATGAGCGTTATTCCGCATTTGATCAATGGCGAACTGGTGACCGAGAACGGTCGCACGGTTGATGTGTTCAACCCATCCACGGGTCAGGCTATTCACAAGTTGCCGCTGGCGACCCGCGAAACCATCCAGAGCGCCATCGACGCGGCCAAGGCTGCATTCCCGGCCTGGCGCAACACGCCGCCGGCCAAGCGTGCCCAAGTGATGTTCCGCTTCAAGCAACTTCTGGAGCAGAACGAAGCGCGCATTTCGCAATTGATCAGCGAAGAGCACGGCAAGACGCTGGAAGATGCGGCTGGTGAACTGAAGCGCGGCATCGAGAACGTCGAGTTCGCCTGTGCTGCACCGGAAATCCTCAAAGGCGAGTACAGCCGTAACGTCGGCCCGAACATCGATGCCTGGTCTGACTTCCAGCCGTTGGGTGTGGTAGCGGGCATCACGCCTTTCAACTTCCCGGCCATGGTGCCGCTGTGGATGTACCCGCTGGCAATCGTCTGCGGTAACTGCTTCATCCTCAAGCCGTCCGAGCGTGACCCGAGCTCGACGCTGCTGATCGCCCAGTTGTTGCTGGAAGCAGGCTTGCCGAAAGGCGTGTTGAGCGTGGTGCATGGCGACAAGACTGCGGTGGATGCATTGATCGAAGCGCCGGAAGTCAAAGCGCTGAGCTTCGTCGGTTCGACGCCGATTGCCGAGTACATCTACTCCGAAGGCACCAAGCGCGGCAAACGCGTTCAAGCCCTGGGCGGTGCGAAGAACCATGCGGTGTTGATGCCGGACGCGGACCTGGACAACGCCGTCAGCGCACTGATGGGCGCGGCTTACGGTTCTTGCGGCGAGCGTTGCATGGCGATCTCGGTGGCTGTATGCGTAGGTGATCAGGTTGCCGATGCGCTGGTGGCCAAACTGGTTCCGCAAATCAAGGCGCTGAAAATTGGTGCCGGTACTAATTGTGGTCTGGACATGGGCCCTCTGGTTACCGGTCAGGCCCGTGACAAGGTCAGCGGTTATGTAGAAGACGGCGTAGCAGCTGGCGCCAAGTTGGTGGTGGATGGTCGTGGTCTGACCGTGGCCGGTCATGAAGAAGGCTTCTTCCTGGGTGGCTGCCTGTTCGATAACGTCACGCCGGAGATGCGCATCTATAAAGAAGAGATCTTCGGGCCGGTGTTGTGCGTTGTTCGGGTCAACAGCCTGGAAGAAGCCATGCAGTTGATCAACGATCATGAATACGGCAATGGCACCTGCATCTTCACCCGTGACGGTGAAGCGGCTCGGTTGTTCTGCGACGAGATCGAAGTGGGCATGGTCGGTGTGAACGTACCGCTGCCGGTGCCGGTGGCTTACCACAGCTTTGGTGGCTGGAAGCGCTCGCTGTTTGGCGACCTGCATGCATACGGTCCGGATGGTGTGCGTTTCTACACCCGTCGCAAGGCCATCACCCAGCGCTGGCCGCAGCGTGCGAGCCATGAGGCTTCGCAGTTCGCGTTCCCTAGCTTGTAAGTAGAAGGGCGTAGAAGGCCGACCCATAGGGTCGGCCTTTTTGTTTTTGAGGCTTTTTGACTTATATGACACATTTATGAAAATAGGTGTTGACGGCAGATCTCAGGTG
>NZ_JSAK01000023.1 GCF_000802965.1 Pseudomonas fluorescens
TCTTGAGGACGCCATCGCCAGCAAGCCAGCTCCTACGGTTTAACCGCGTGAACCCGATTCATCCCTGCGAACCCGATTCTGTAGGAGCCGGCTTGCTGGCGAAGGCGGGCGTCCAATCACCGCCCGGGGCTGGTGGCACCCTGTTTTTCCTTGGCGTTGAGGATCGCGGTGTATTCGCCCGGGTCGACACCATTGAGGTAGTAGTTGCCGACATGATGCAGGCGCCAGCGGATCGGGTCGTGGGTGGTGTGAACCCGGGCGTTGCGCCAGAAGCGGTCGAGGTTCCATTTGTTCAAGGATGAGCTGGCACCGAGCAGAGAGAAGATGTCGCTGGAGATCTTCAGCGAGGCCGCATCGGAATGAGCGCGTGCGGTGGCCACTGAGAGAATCAGTTCGTCCTGCAGCTCTTTGTTGTCCGGGTCCAGTTCATGTTGATCGAACACCCGTGCAGCATCCCGCAGCAAGGACTGCGCACCACGCAACGCCACGGCGTATTCGCCGATCTGTTTGATGATGTGCGGCTCATGATTGGCATGGTCGACGCCGCTTTCCACCCAAGGGCGAGCGTTGTGGTTGAGGTATTGCACCGCAGCCGACAGCGCGCCTTCGGCAATACCGGTGTCGATGGCCGCGTGGAGAATCTGCGGGAAGGTCAGGCCCGTGCGCTTCATCGGTCCTTTGCGCTGAGAGACGAAGCCTTCGTCGAGTTCGATGTTGTCGAAGATCACCGTGCCGCTGACAGAATTTTTTTGGCCAAAGGCTTCCCAGTCATCGACCAGCGTCAGGCCCGGGGTATTTCGATTGAGCAGCACCCCGGCACCGCCGTCGTCGCTGGCGGCGGTCAGGGAAATCCACTCGGCCAGGTAGGAACCGGTGGAGTAGAACTTGCTGCCATTGAGGATCAGCTTGCCATCGGCGCGACGCTCAACCCGGGTCTTGAGCGCGAACTTGTTCTTGCCGCCCACCTCAGCCAAGGCATTGCCGAAACGTTTGCCGGCCAATACATCGCGGATCAAGCGGTCGCGGATCTCGTCGGAATACCCGGTGAAAATCCCCCGCAGCATGACGTTGTGAATTTGCAGCAACTGACCGACGCCGCCGTCGGCGACTGAAATGAGGCGCACGGTTTCGACGATGGTTTCCACCGAAGCACCGAGCCCGCCAAACGCCTTGGGCACGCCAATGGCGGTCAGGCCACTTTCGGATAACAGCTGCGCCTGGCGTCGGGGAAGTTGACCGTTCTGACTGGCATCGGCGGCGATTTCGGCAATCTCCAGGGCGATTTCCTTGGCCACGGCGATGGCCTGGGCTTCGCTTTGCAACAGACGAATGGGGGCCTGTTCCTGGGTCAGTTGGCCGGCGGGATCGTGTTCAACCTTGCTCATTGTTGTACCTCTGATAATGGATCTGCTGTTGCCCGTAGAACCACACGAACCGCCCTTTGTAGGAGCCGGCTTGCTGGCGATGGGGCCATCAAATTTGCGTCGCTTTTGCGGCCGCTATCGCTGGCAAGCCAGCTCCTACAGGTCCGCGTTGTTCATCCGATTGTGTAGGAGCCGGCTTGCTGCGGGCGTCGCTCCGACGATGGCGTTCTACGGGTTTGTGAAAAGGCCTTGAGCAAGTTCTGCGCCAAGGGCTCGAAAGCGTGCCCGGCGCTGGGTCTGGCGCGGTGAAGGGGTGGCGGGTGTTGCTGGGGAAGCAGTGTGTTGAAGGCTATTGCTCGAACAGCAGCAGTCGCCGAGCAACGCTGCTGGCAGGCCAGCAGTTAGAGGCGGCTCATTTACGCTGGTTGACCTGAGGGCCCGTAGAACCGGGGCTTTCAGCTTTTGGCACGGGCACTGCAATAGCGCTGGCAACAGTCACCGCGACTGACTTGCCCAACCCGATGGAGCTGCCCATGACGCTTGCTGCCAAACAGACTCGACCCGATCCCCACACTGAGCTGGACCAAATCTGGTTCACCCGTTGCCCGGTGCCGACGGCTTCCGGAATCGCCTACAAACTCGGTTGGCTCAGCGACGAATTCGCCGCCGATGGCCTGCCGGTTTCGACCTTGCAGGAGGCCCGTCAACTGGGCCATCACCACTACGATCACGAATTGCCGGGGCTGTTTCGCGAAGGCGGAAACGTGCCGGCATTGGCGGCGCGGGCGGCCGGTGCGCCGAGTCGCTTGATCGGCCTGACCTGGATAGAAGAATGGCAGACCATCCTGGTCCGCCCGGACTCCGGCATCAGCCGGCCGCAGGATCTTAAAGGCAAGCGACTGGCGCTTCCGGCCTGGGGTGAAACCCGTCCGGGCAGCATCGCCCGGGCCATGAGCCTGCACGGCTACAAAGGCGCGCTCAGCCTGGCCGGGCTGGGTTTCGATGATGTTGAGCTGGTGGAAGTCGCGCTCCAGGATCAGGAGCGGGCAGCCAACCCGCAGGAAGGCTTGCAACGCCTGTGGTCGGGCCTCGATTACCTGGTGCGCGGCGAGGTGGACGCGGTCTACGTCAAAGGCGCTTCCGCCGCCGACGCCGCACGCCGTCTCGGGCTGGTGGTGGGGATCGACCTGGACCTGATCGCCGAGCCACGTTATCGCATCAACAACGGCACGCCGCGTCCGATCACGGTTCATCAGAGCTTGCTCGACAATCATTTCGACCTGGTGGTGCGGTTTCTCGCGCAAACCCTCAACGCCGCTGACTGGGCCGCCAATAACCGCGATGCCCTGAACACCATTCTCGAAGAAGAAACCCGCGCCGGCAGCGCCGGGGTTGCCGAGGCCTACCGCGGCGAATTCCACACCACGCTGGCACCGGATCTGTCTTCGCAGCGACTGGAGTTTCTCGATACGCAAAAAGATTTTCTGTATCTGCACGGCTTCCTGGAACGCGATTTTTCCATCGCCGACTGGGTCGATCCGCGCCCGTTGCAAGCCGCCCATGAACTGTTGGCCAAGCGCCGCGCCTGAATCTGGAGAACTGCCATGACCGTACTTATTAACGAGCAATTGATCAGCGAAGAACTGAAGAACTTCATCGACAAGGTGCTGGTCGAGGCTGAGGAAGCCTTTACCGTGTTCCGTGAAACCAACACCATCACCGCCAATGGCACCGTCGGTTTTATCGAGCGCGTACCGGGTCAGGAGCTGCTGGTGTCGGTCAACTACGGCGGCCCGTGGAATTACCGCAAGCCGCTGCAAGCGACGGTCACCGATTTTGAAGGCAAGGTGATCTACGGCAAAGGCAAAGGCGGTTTCGGTCGCTACACCAAACTGTTCCAACAACATGCGGACATCACCACCGTGTCGCATGTGCATTCACCGTATCTCGGCGCGTGGGCGCAGACCCATCGCACGCTGCCATTCCACTACGTGCCGGTGCAGCGCTATCAACTGGCCCGGGAACTGCCGGTGTACATCGACCGCCGTCAGCAGGAAGTGGATTTCATCCTCGACAAAATCGCCGAGAACCCCTTCAACCTGGCGATTCTGGAAGCCAACGGCGGCTCCACCGTGTGGGGCAAGCAAGGCTTGCGCGCCACCGCCGAGTTCATCCTGTTGCTGGAAGAGGGCGCGCAACTGCAATTGCTCGCCGATGCCTTGGGCGGTTCGCGTGCTTATGGTCCGGGGGTTCTGACCCAGCAATGGAAAATGAGCGGCCTGTACGAACAAGCCACCGAACTGGGCCTGGTGCCCGCCATCGATCGTCGCACCTGACCCGCCAAACTCCCGGTCAACACACCCTGTGGGAGCTGGCTTGCCAGCGATGGCGGCCTCAAGAATACCGCAATGTTTGCCGGCCTCATCGCTGGCAAGCCAGCTCCCACAGGGATCGGGTTTACGCCGGCCGAACGGTCGACACATAAACCAAGGAACACGCCCATGGCTGTAAAAATACTCTGGTACCTCACCACCCCCGACGGACCTTATCCGTGGGAGCCAGAAGGACGCTGGAAAACCGATTTCGAACATTTGAAGCAACTGGCCGTGGCCAGTGATCGCCTGGGGTATTACGGGTCGCTGCTGGGTTCCAGCCCTAACGAAAGCCTGGCCGTTTGCGCCGCGTTGATCGATGCCACGCAACGCCTGCGTTTTCTGGTAGCGCAACACCCCGGCGAGTTGTCGCCAGCGGTGTTGGCCAAATGGGCGCTGACCTTCGATCAATTCTCCAACGGCCGTCTGTTGTTCAACGTGGTCAACGGCAACGACGCCGGCCTGGCCATCCTCGGCGTGCATTACCCCCACGATGAGCGCTACGACTTCAGCCTCGAATACTGGCGCGCCTTCCAGAACTTCTACGCCGGCGACACCTCGGGCTATGACGGTAAATACGTCAAGCTGGCCCCTCGCTCGCCGGCTGCTGCCAGCCATCCTCTGGGCGGTTGGCATCCGCCGAAACAGAAACCCGGCATTCCGTTGTGGGGTGCCGGCACCTCGGGTCCCGGCGTCGCCCACTCGGTGCAGTTGCTTGACGTCTATCTGAGCTTCGCCAACACCCCGCCAAAACTTGGAGAAAAGTTCCGCAAAGTGGCGGCAGAAGCCGCGAAGATTGGTCGCGAACTGACCTTCGGCACGCGCCTGCAAATCATCGTCCGCGAGACCGAAGAGGAAGCCTGGGCCCACGCCGAAAAACTCCTGCAGCGCACTTCACTGCAAACCGCCCGCACGGCCATTGAACGGCAACTGCCCCCGGGCGAAACCCTGGACAGCTTCCACAGCGACGACCCGCAGATCCAGCGCAACGTCGAGACCATCCGCGCAGGCCGCCTGCCCAAGGCCCGGGACCTGGAGATCTATCCCAACGTCTGGCTCGGTCCGAGCCTGTTCGGCTTCAACATTCTTGGCCCGGCCGCCGGCACCTATCTGGTGGGCAGCGCCGAGCAGGTCGCCGAGCGCATTCGTGAATACGAAGCCCAAGGCACGTCGGCGTTCATTCTTTCCGGTTTCCCGTTGATCGATGAAGCGCACCGGGTGGCGGATCTGCTGTTCCCGTTGCTCGACCTGGATCACGGTTTCGACGTGCCGAGCCTGCGGGCCGAGACGCCTGCGCCACAACGCGCCAACGCGGTCGAGCGGGCCTGAGGAGTCAGTCATGAGCGAAGGATTTTCCCGTCGCAGGTTTCTCGGTAACGGCCTGGCAGTCGGTGGTGGCCTGATCCTCGGCAGCAGCCTGCTCAGCGGTTGCGACAGTGGCGCGGCCGTCAGTGGCGCAGCGGCGCTGTCCAGCACGCCGGTGCGTGGCGGTCGTTTGCGGGTCGGCATTATCGATGGCGACCAGTCAGGCAACCTCGATGCGCACAAACCGGTGGGCGGCGGGATCATTCGCGGCTGGGCCTTGTACAGCAAGTTCTGGGAGTGGAACACCGATGTCAGCACGCGCCTGGCCCTGGCCGAGTTCGCCGAGCCCAACGCCGATGCCAGCGCCTGGACCATTCGCATCAAGCCGGGGCTGGAATTTCACCATGGCAAGAGCATCGGCGCCGATGACATGCTGTTCTCGGTCCTGCGCCTGACCGACCCGAAACTGGCGTCGCCCTTTGCCGGGCTGGTGGGTGCGATCGACCGCAACGCCTTGCGCAAACTGGACGAGCGCACCATCGAAATTCGTTTCAAGGAAGGGCAAAGCTTCTATCCGCTGGACGAAACCCTGATCAGTTTTGGTGGCATCGTCCCCACCGATTACGACCCGATCAGCAATCCGGTGGGCGCCGGGCCTTACAAACTCAAGAGTTTCATTCCCGGCCAGCGCTCGCTCTACCAGCGTTTCGAAAACTACTACAAACCTGGGCAACCCTATGCTGATGAACTGGAAATCATCGAGTTCAAGGACCAGGTGTCCCGTTCGGCGGCGTTGCGCGCCGGGCAGATCGATGTCGCCAGCGGCGTGCAGGCCGAGCATAGCGCGCTGCTCCAGGCCGATTCGCGACTCAAGTTGTATGCATCGCCGAGCACGTCGTTTACCGGGTTCAATCTGAATCTGGCCAAGGCGCCGTTTCAGGATGTGCGAGTACGCCAGGCGTTCCGTCTGCTGGCCGACCGTCGCGAACTGGTCGACCGCGGGCTCAACGGATTCGGGCGCATCGCCAATGACCTGTATTCGCCTCACGACCCGACGTACAACCACAGCATTGCCCAGCGTCCGTACGATCTGGAACAGGCGCGCTCACTCTTGCGTCAGGCCGGGCAGGACGACCTGCGGGTGGAGCTGACCACCACGCCGGGGCCGGGCGTCAACGCAGCGCTGGTGTTTGCCCAGCAAGCGAAAAAGGCCGGGGTCGATATCAAGGTCACCCAGGTCGATGGCTCGGTGTTCAACGGCCCGCAACGGGAAAACTGGTTGTTGTCGCCGGGCTCGACGCCGGCTCGGGGTTTCCTTGCATCGGCGCTGCACAACGACGCGCCGCAGGCGATTTACAACCGCAGCAATTTCCACGACGAACGTTTCACTTCGCTGTACCAACAGGCGCTGGCTCAACCCGATCTGGAGCGGCGCATGCTGCTGGTGCATGAAGCGCAAAGCATCCAGCACGAGCGCGGCGGCCTGCTGATCTGGGGCTTCAATGACGTGCTGGATGCCGCCTCTGTTCGGGTCGGTGGATTGGCGCCGGAACAGACGACGTTTGCTTCATGGCGTTTCGATGAAATGTGGGTGAACCATGCCTGAGCCGTCCTGCAAAACCCCGCGCACGCCAGCCTGGCTGTCCTGGTTCATCGGACGATTGGGCTACGGCCTGCTGACCGCGTGGGTCATCAGCCTGGTGGTGTTCATCGCCACTCAGGCGCTGCCATCAGACCCGGCGCGGGTGATCCTCGGCCCTGATGCGCCGCTGGAAAGCATCCTCACTTTGCAACGCCAGTTGGGCCTCGACCGGCCGATCATCGAGCAATACCTTCGCTGGCTGGGCCATGCGCTGAGTGGTGAGTTGGGCGTGTCGCTGGACTCCAACGTGGCGGTGGGCAGCATCCTGTTCGGTCGTTTTGGCTACACGTTGGCGCTGCTCGCCGGGGTGATCGCGCTGGTGGTGCCGGTGGCGTTGCTGCTCGGCGTTTCACTGGCCTTGCGACGTGACAGTCGCCTGGACCGCTGGAGCTTGTCGCTGTTGATTTTCCTCAAGGCCACGCCGGGTTTTCTCTTGGCCATCGGCCTGGTGTTGCTGTTTTCCATGCCGCACATGGACGTGTTGCCAGCGGTGTCGATTCTCGATCCGGACAAATCGCTGCTGCGCCAATTGCAATTTCTGGTGCTGCCGGTGCTGACCCTGAGCCTCTCGGCTTTGCCGTACCTGACGCGCATGGTGCGGGCGTCGATGATCGAAGCGCTGGAGTCCGACTACGTGGTCGCCGCCAGGCTGCGGGGGATTCCCGAGTGGCGAATCGTCTGGCGTCACACCTTGCCCAATGCCTTGATTCCGGCGATCCAGGGCGTGGCCCTGACCCTGCGCACGTTGATCGGCGGGGCGCTGTTGGCCGAGGTGATCTTCAGCTATCCCGGCATCGGCACCTCGCTCAATTCGGCGATCCAGATGCGCGATTTGCCGATGGTCCAGGCCATCGTGCTGGTGATCACCCTCGGCGTGGTGCTGATCAATCTGTTCGCGGATCTGCTGACGGTGCTGCTGACCCCGAAACTGCGCACCGCCCGCCGGGTCACCATGATCCAGCGTAACCGTCGGGGCATCCAGCCCTGGTGGCGACGCTCCCCATCCAAGGCGCCTTGAGAGGTGATGCATGACTGACTCCCGACGTCGGCGCTGGCACCTGTGGCTGGCGGAACCGCAAACCCGCAAGGGTGCGTTGATCACTCTGGCGGTGGTGGCGCTGGCATTGCTTGGCCCGTTACTGGCGCCCCACAGCCCGACGGACATGGTCGGTTCGGTGTATGGCGCGCCGGTGGGCGCGGCATTGCTGGGCTACGACTTTCTCGGGCATGACGTGTTGTCGCGCTTGCTCAGCGGCGGCGTGTCGGTGCTGTGGATGTCGGTGGCGGCGGCCTCGATCGCATTGTTGGCCGGCAGCACTCTGGGCTTGTTGGCGGGGTTTTCCCGGCGACGCCTGGATCAATTGATCACTTGGCTCGCGGACGTGTCACTGGCTTTTCCCGACCTGATTCTGGTGCTGTTGATTGTCTCCATGCTGGGGCGTGCGCCTTGGCTGATTGTGTTGACCGTAGCCATCGCTTTCACGCCGGGGGTGATTCGTCTGGCCCGTGGCAGCGCGGTGGCGGTGGCGGGGCAGGAGTTCGTCGAGGCCGCGCAGATGATGGGCTATTCGAGACGGCGGATTCTGTTCAAGGAAATCCTGCCGAACATCCTCACGCCGCTACTGGTGCACTTCGGCAACATGCTGACCTGGGGTGTGGGCATGCTTTCGGGTTTGAGTTTTCTCGGTTACGGCGTGGCCCCGCCAACCGCTGACTGGGGGCTGATGATCAACGAGAATCAGGCGGGCCTGCTGGTCCAGCCCTGGGCGGTACTGGCCCCGGCGATCCTGATCGGCATCTTCGCCTATGGCACCAACATTCTGGCCGAAGGCATCGGCCGCAGCAGTTCCAGGATCGGAGAGAAACAGCCATGAACGCCATTGCCGGGATCGAATCCCGCTCTACTGTGCAGGCGACGCAGGTTTTGCAGGTTCGCGATTTGCGGGTCGAGTTACCGGGCCAAATCGATGTGCTGTCCGGGGTGACCTTCAGCCTTGAACGCGGAGAAATTCTGGGGTTGGTCGGCGAGTCCGGTTCCGGCAAGACCACCCTGGCCACCGCCTTGCTCGCCCATGCCCGAAGGGGCGCGCGGATCGTCGGCGGTCAGGTCGAGGTGTCCGGTCAATCATTGCTGACCCTGGCCGGCGAAGACCTGCGTCGAGCCCGGGGCAGCCTGATCGGCTATGTGGCCCAGGACCCGGCGACCGCGCTGAATCCGGCGCTGCGTATCGGCAGTTTGCTGCGGGAAACCCTTAGCGTTCACCAGATTGAACTCGATCGCACGGCGCAACAGCAGCGCATCGTCGAGACCTTGCGGGATGTCGGTTTGCCCGATAACGCGGCTTTTTTGCAGCGATTCCCCCATCAGCTGTCCGGCGGGCAGCAGCAACGGGTGATGCTGGCGCTGGCCTTTGTCTTGCGCCCGGCATTGATCGTCCTCGATGAGCCGACGACTGCACTGGATGTGACCACCCAGGCGCACATCCTGGCGACGTTGCGCCGGTTGTGCAAAAGCCTGGGCGTGGCGGCGGTGTATGTGTCCCATGATTTGGCGGTGATCAAGGATCTGGTGGACCGGGTGATGGTGATGTATGCCGGGCGTATCGTCGAAGTCGCAGAGCGTGAAGTGCTGTTCCATCGGCCGTCTCATCCTTACACCCGCGGCTTGCTGGCGGCGATTCCCGATGTGGCGCAACGCAGGGATTTACTGGCGATTCCGGGGCACGCACCGGCACCGGGGCAGCGACCACAGGGATGTGCCTTCGCACCTCGGTGTTCCCGTCGTGTTGCGGCGTGTTCGGTGGTTGAGCCGCAGTTGCAGGATTTATTTTCACAGCAGCGGGTGGCGTGTCTGGCTCCGCATCTTCAGGCCTTGGAATTGGTCGGCCAAAGCGCTCTGGCGCCAGTCATCGAGGCGTTAGAGCGCACGCCGCTGCTGGAGATCAAGGACTTGAACGTGGCCTATGACCGTCAGGTGCTGTTCGATGTGTCGCTGCGTGTGGCGGCTGGAGAATGCCTGGCGCTGGTGGGTGAGTCCGGCTCCGGCAAGACCAGCCTGGCCCGTGCCATTGCCGGGCTGGGAGAAAACGCCGAGGGCGAAGTGCATTACGCCGGCGAGTTGTTGAGCCTGTCGGCGCGTCGACGTGACGGGGCGCAACGGCATCAGATCCAGTACATCTTCCAGAACCCGTACCGGGCGCTGAACCCGCGGCAAACGGTTTATCAGACCTTAAGTGCGCCGCTGGAGCATTTCTTCGGTATCAAGGGTGCAGCCGCTCGGGAACGTGTGTATGCAGTGCTCAAGCGGGTTTCGCTGCCGGCCTCGGTGGCGGATCAGTATCCCCACAGCTTGTCCGGGGGCGAGCGTCAACGCGTGGCGATTGCGCGGGCGTTGGTTTGTGAGCCGAAGCTTCTGATCTGCGACGAAATCACCTCGGCGCTGGACGTGTCGGTACAGGCATCGATCCTGGCGCTGTTGCGGCAATTGCAAGGGGAAGGGCTGACGCTGCTATTCGTCACCCACGACCTGGGCGTGGTGCGCGCCATTGCCGACCGGGTGTTGGTGCTGAAATTGGGCCGTGTGGTGGAGCAGGGGCGGGTGGATGCCGTGCTGGACCAGCCGCAGGCTGCATACACACGGTCGTTGCTGGAGAATTCGCCGACGTTGCGTTGACGTCGACCTGCGAAGCTCCGACCAAGCAACAGCAAGATCAAAAGATCGCAGCCTTCGGCAGCTCCTACAGGGGAATACGGTCACCTGTAGGAGCTGCCGAAGGCTGCGATTTTTTATTTGCCTGCCCCATCGACGGGCGTGCCTTACGCCACCCGCGCCTTGCGACGACGCGCTTCTTCGCGCACGGCGGGGATGATCCAGCGGCCATAATCCACGGTGTCGTAGAGCGGGTCGTAGCCACGGTTGAGGAAGGTGGTTACGCCCAGATCGACGTAGTCGAGCAAGGCCTGGGCCACGGTTTCCGGGGTGCCGACCAGGGCGGTGGTGTCGCCGTAGGCGCCAACGGCGGTGGCGGTGGGCATCCAGAGTGCACGGTCGTGGCGATCACCCAGGGCTGCGGCGGCAAGCAAGCGTTCCGAGCCGGTGCCCTTGATGCGTTTTTGCCAGGGGCTGCCTGCCGCAAATTGCGGGTTGGCCTTGATCTGATCAAGAATCTGCTGCGCTCGTTGCCACGCCAATTCCTCGGTCGCGCCCAGAATCAAACGCACGGACAGACTGACGCGCGGCGCCTCGACACCTGCCGCGCTGGCAGCCGAGCGCAATTTGCCGATCTGTTCGGCCACGCCGCTTAACGGCTCACCCCACAAGGCATACAGGTCGGCGTGTTTCACCGCGATCTGGTAGGCAATATCCGAAGACCCGCCGAAGGAAATCGGAATGTGCGGCTGCTGCAACGGTTTGACCGGCGAGAAGGCACCCTTGATGTTGAAGTATTTCCCTTCGAAGTCGAAAGGCTCCTCGGCGGTCCAGGTTCGGCGGACGATTTCCAGGTATTCATCGGTACGTTTGTAGCGCTCGGTCTTGTCCAGCAGGAAGTCGCCTTCCTGAGGTTCGGCGGTGATCCCGGTGATGGCGTGCAGGCGAATCCGCCCGCCGCCGGTGGTGTGATCGAGCGTCGCGAACGCCCGGGCCGCGACTGTCGGGGCGGTGAGGCCCGGGCGGTGGGCGATCATGAACCCCAGGCGCTCGGTGTGCGCGGCGGCGTAGGCGGCGATCTGCAAACTGTCGGCGCTGCCCGGGCCGCTGGCGATCAGCACCCGGTCGAAGCCGGCATGCTCATGGGCGCGGGCGTGGTGGCGGATAAAATCCAGATCGAAATCCGGGCTGCGTATGCCTCGGGTCTCGGACCACTGGCGAGGGAAAATCATGCCGACAAATTCAATGGACATGGGAACACTCCTGATGGTGATAGGCGGTTTTAGAATTGGTAATCCACTTGGGCCAGCACGGTGCGGCCGGGCATGGGTTGCAGGAAGGTGTTGGTGGAACCGGCCAGACCGCTGACGAAGTTCAATTCATCGGTCAGGTTGAGCACGCGCAAAGTGGTGCTCCAGTGCGGCTGGCGGTAGTACACAGCGAGGTCGAGGTTGTATTCGTCGGGGACTTTCACGGTCTTGCTCAGGTTCAGGTACCAACTGCTGGTCCACCAGCCGGACAGCTCGGCACCAAAGCCTGAATCGAAGCGATAGTCGAAGTATCCGCTGGCGGTGTATTCGGGAATCTGTACCGCGTCGAACCGCCCGGACGGCCGCTGATTGAGGCTGTTGTTGTCGCCGAACACGGTGCCGTTATCGGGAATGAACCCCGCCGAAGCAAAACCGGCCTGGGAGGCAAATTCGTTGTAGGCGGTAAGTTTCGAAAGGTTCAACGCCGTGCGCAGGTGATCGTCTGGCTGGTAGCGAATGGTCGACTCCACGCCCTTGATCACCAGTCGCGCAATGTTGTTGTTGCTGTCGGGTGACTGATCCCGCTCTTGCTTGAATGCGGCCAGGGTCATGAACAGTTCGTTGGGCACCGCTTCGACTTTCAATCCCACTTCGTGCAGCACGCTGAGGCTTTCGAACGCTAGCGGGTTGAGCAGGTTGGCACCGGCGCCACTGCCCCAGCCCAGTCCGTTGGAGAAGAACCCGGTGTTGACCGCCAGTGAGCGATCGAAGGTGTAGTACAGCGTGCTGTTTTCGGTGGGCTTCACGTACGGACTGACCTGAAAGGCAAACAGTCGGTAGTTGTCACTGTCCTTGCGCGGGTTGCCGCCGGCGAGCACGAACGGGTTTTCGATTTCGGCGTCGATCCAGCTGCGGCTGGCGCCGATGTTCAGGCCCACTCGCTCACCGAACCGCAGGTTGTGCTGGGTGAACAACGTGCGCGTGGTCCAGGTACTTTCAGCGGTGTAAGGCGCGACGGATTCGGCGTACAGCCCGTGGCCGGCCGGGTACATGGCCGGTAGGTTCAGCCAACCGTAGTAGTTGGAAAATTGCGGCACACCGGGCTGGCCGATCCAGGCACCGTTGCCGCCCGCCGGATTGGAACCGGTCAGCCCCAGCAGATCTCCCGGATTCTTGCCCGACGGATTCTGCGTCAGGTCATAGGCGTTGATGGTCGAGCCGAAATTGTTGTTGGCGGCGATCGACTGGTTGAACTCACGGCGGTAGATCACCCCGGTATTGCTGTCATCACGCAAGGTCAAGCCGCCCAGCTGCGCTTCGTTGCGCGAGCGGAACTCGAAGCGGTTGTCGAAAATATTGTCCTTGGACTGCACCTGGAACGAGCCGACGGCGTCGGTCATGTCCCGCGAACGCTGGTAAAACGTGTTGTTGGCCAAGGTGATGGTCGGGGTCAGGTCGGCTTCTGCGCGCAGTTGCGTGGTGAAGCGCCGCGAGGTGTTTTCATCCTCGTCGCGCTGACCGGTTTGCGAGGACAGGGAGGTCAGGCCGTTGCCGGCGAGCGAGGGGTCATACACCCAGCCACGCAGGCTGCCCGGGTTGGTTCGGGTGTTAGGGGAGGCCGACTGGAAACTGCCATCGACCACGCTGTATTGGCCCTGAGCGTTACGTTGGCGTTTGACCCATCCCAGGGTCGGCGCATCCGCGGCCCCGGACGCGAGTACCGGCGACCACAGGGTGTTGCCGTTCTGAATAATCGGAGTGGCCCGCCCGGCGTAGTATTTGCCGCTGTCCACCAACTCCTGGTTGGCGCGGTTCCAGCCGTGAGTGATGTTGTAGTCGTAGTAGTCGTCGTAACTGGCATTCCAGTCCACGCGCACGTTGTCATTACGCCAGGCAAGGGCGCCGTAGAACGCGTCGAAGTTGTTGTCGACGTTGTCGTAGTAATCCTCCTGGCGCTGCTTGGTAATGCTGATTCGGTAGGCCAGGTTGTCACTCAGCGGGCCGGTGTTGTCGACGCTGAATTTGCTGGAGTCGCGGGATTCACCGTCCGGTACCCAAGTGCCCAACTCACCGCTGAGTCGGGTTTTGAATTCACTGAAGTTGGGTTTCTTGCTCAGGTAATTGACGTAACCGCCACTGCCGGACACTGAGCCATAGGTCACCGAGGACGGGCCGGCGACGATGTCCGCGCCTTCATAGGCGTTGAAGTTGGCCGGGTGCCGCACGCCGTAAGCGCGCTGGCCGTCCTGGAACACTTCAGAACCCTGGGCGCGGAATTGCGGTGCGATCCCGGCGTTCTGACCGCCGCCACGGGTGATGCCCGGGGCGTATTTGACCAGGTCGTCGGCGCTGCGGATCGGGTCGTTGGCCAGTTGTTCGGCGTTGACCTGGGTGATCGAGCGCGGGGTGTCGATCACCTTGGTTTCGATGCCGCCGTAGATCGACGACTCCGGGCGGGTGGGCAGGGCGTCATCGTCCGGATCGCTGGCGCTGGCCTGAACGGTGACGGTTTGCAGTTGAGTGTCGGCGGCGAAGGTTGGTAGCGAAAATGCCGACACCACCGCCATGGCCAGGGCGGAGCGTTTTACGGGCAAACGAAAGGCGATAGAGGGCATAGCGAATGAGCCTCGCAAAAAAATTATGGGTCGATTGGCGATGCCTGAAACAACGCCATTCCCTGTAGGAGCGGGCTTGCTGGCGATGGCGGTGGTGGCCGTTATGTCGGCATCGCCAGCAAGCCGGCTCCTACAAGTCGGTGGTGTCTGGCCGCGCGCGCGGGTCAGGCCGTGTCTTTCAACCAGAGCTTTTCAAAGCGCCAGGTGCTGAATAGCGATTCCTCGGCCTCCGCGCCGCCTACGCGGTTGGCCACGCTGTCGAGCAGATCGGCGTAACCCCAGATCAACATGCCGCCACGTTCGTACTGGATCTGCTGGACCTGGTGAACCAGCGCCTTGCGTTTCTCCAGGTCGGGCTGGGCCATGGCGGCCAGTAACAGCTCGCTGAATTGCGGGTCGTTGAAATGGGTCTTGTTCGACACGGCAAACGGTGCGTCGGTGTGAATCGAGCTGGCCAGGAATGGCGCGCCGATGCTGCCGCCGGTGCTAAGTGTCCAGTCGTTGCGCAGCGGTCCCTGGAAGGTCGCCAGATCAACCTGCTTGACCTTGAGCGTGATACCGATGCGCTTGGCCTGCTCAGCCAGCACCAGCGCCGATGTAAGCCCCGGTCCGGGTGTCGTCACCAGTTCCAGTTCAAGGTTTTCGTGCCCGGCTTCCTTGAGCAGTTGTGCCGCACGTTGCGGGTCGTGAGGGCGCGGCCCGAGCGTGTGGTTAAAGGTTGGATCACTCGGCGCATAGAGGTCGTTGGCCACTCGGCCCTGACCGTTGAGCGCCCGGCGCACGAGCTCTTCGCGGTCGGCCAGCAGGCGAAACGCCTCCCGCACCCGCGGATCATTGAACGGCGGCTTGTCGAGGTTCATGTCGAACGACAACCAGTTGCCGGTGACCGATTTGAGCACCCTGAGCCGTGGGTCGCGCTGCAGCACTTCCAGCTGTTCGGTGGGCATCACGTTCGCCATGTCGATTTGCCCGGAACGCAGGGCCGCCAGGCGCGAAACCTGATCCTTGAAGTCTATGATCTCCAGCTCGTCGGCGTAGGGTTTACCGTCCTTGTAGTAGTTCTCGAACCGCGTGAACAGCGAGCGCTGGCCGGGGGTGAAGCTTTTCAGTTTGTAGGGGCCGGCGCCTACCGGGTTGGTCACCGGGTGATAGTCCACTGGCACGATCCCGCCGAAGTTGACCCAGGTTTCCGCCAGCGGCATGTAGCTGCGGCCTTCACGAAAATTCAGGCGCACGGTGCGTGAGTCGAGCTTGACCAGGTTGTCGCGGTCCACCCAGTGCAGCAACGCAGCGTAAGGCGAGGCCAGTTGTGGATCGGTGAGGCGGCGGATGGAGAAAATCAGGTCATCGGCATCGATGGTTTTGCCATGGTGAAATTCCAGGTCCGGGCGCAGGCGCAACGTCCAGCTGCTCGCATCGGCATTCGGCTCGGCGAATTCGGCCAGGGCCAGGCGCGGCTGCATTTGCTCGTCCCATTCCCACAACTTGCTGTAGAGAGCAAAGCCGCGAACGATGCCGCTGC
This sequence comes from Pseudomonas fluorescens, assembly GCF_000802965.1. GTDB lineage: Bacteria > Pseudomonadota > Gammaproteobacteria > Pseudomonadales > Pseudomonadaceae > Aquipseudomonas > Aquipseudomonas fluorescens_A. Next base: position 15,720 of record NZ_JSAK01000023.1, read on the forward strand.
CAATGGGTTTGTGCGCGTCGAGGTTGCCGCTCTGGTTACCGTCGAGAATGCCCAGGCGCAGACGTCCGCCATACCGCGGTTGATTGTCGGCAGCGGCACTGGCGATTGGCTTTTCGCTGCTCGGGCCGCAGCCGGCGAGCAAGCCACCGCCGAGCAGCAAACCACCGCCAAGCAGCGCACTGTGGCCGAGAAAATCCCGGCGGCTGAAGAGTGAGTGATCGTTGCTCATGGCATCAGGCTCCGGCCGGGCCGTTGGCGGAACGCAGCTCCAGCGGTGCTTGCGACGGGCGACTCAGTTGCACGCGTTCACTGCGAAAGTGCGGCAGGATGTGCTCGCCCAGGCGGTAGGCTTCTTCCAGGTGCGGGTAGCCGGCGAGGAAGAACAGATCGATGCCGATGGCGTTGTACTCGCGAATCCGCGCCACGACATTTTCATAACTGCCCACCAGCGCGCAGCCCGGCGGAATGCCGATGTAGCCAAAACCGGTCCAGACGTTGGGGTGAATGAAAAAGTCGTCGAAGCTTTGGGTTTCGGTTTTTTGCGCGAACCCGGTTTCATAACTGAGTTTGCGCGCAGTGCGCAGCCCGGCATGGGCCGCCACAGCCTTGACCGCGCCCCGGGCGATACCTTCGTCGAAAAAACGCTTGGCTTCGGTGCGAGCCAGTTCCTCGGTCTCCCGGGTGATGACATCGATCGACAAACCGAAACGAATGTCCGTGCGCCCGTACTTCAAGGCTCGCTCGCGAATATCGGCAATCAGCGCGGCAATTTCATCCGGATGCTCAGCACGCATCAGGTAGAAATCGGCGTGCTTGGCCGCGAACTCCCGGGCCGGGATCGACGAGCCCGCAGTGCAAATCAGCGGCAGCTCGGCCTTTTTCAACGGCCCGCGCAAACCACCGCCTTCGGCTTTGTAGAATTTGCCGTCGTAGTGGAAGTTCTCGTTGTGCCAATAACCCTTGACCACGTCCATGAACTCGATGGCCCGCTCATAGCGATCGTCATGATCGCTGAAGTCACCGACCTGACGCTGAATCGCGTCCGAGCCGCCGTTGATGATGTTCCACACCAGGCGGTTGCCGGTGGCGCGCTGATAGGTCGCAGCTTGCTGCACGGCGACCCACGGCGTGTAGTGGTAGGGCTGGAACGCGGTGACGAATTTCAGCGTGCGGGTTTCCCGGGCCAGCAGTGAGCAGACGGTCCAGGGCTCTTCACCTGAAGGCGCGTTGACCATCAGGGCACCGCCAAAACCGTTGATCTCTGCGGCTTTGGCGATCTGCCCCAGGTAGTCGATGTAGGTGAAGTGGTCACCCACGCTGAACGCCGAGACGGCGCCGGTGCTCGGGCCGCCGCGATGCCAGTCGCCGCGGTTGCGCGGGTCGCCGGGGAGAAACTGGGTTTCGCCATGGAGGGGTAGGCGGGTGAAAAATTCAATGCTCATGTCGAAGGCTCCGGCTCACTGCACGTTAGGGCTGCAGATCGGGGTGATCGGCTGGTCGTTGATGACCTTGTGGGCGAAAGGCACCGAATCCTTGAGCGAGGCGTTCACCGTTTCGCTATGCCCCAGCCCTTTGTAGAGATGGCCTTCAACCACGGAGCCGGTTTTGCAGGCGTCCTGCATCAGCGCGACCTGGGTCGAGGCTGCCGGGGTTTTGTCCTCGGCGCCGGTACCGATGAAAATCGGTTGGGCCAGTTTCAGCGTCGGGTAGGACACTTGTTTTTGCCACGCCGCGAGCTGGTCGCCCTTGTAGTCTTTTTTGGCGTTGGCCGGCGTCAGGCCGACACCGACCACATCGCTGACCAGCGCCGCCAGGCAACTGGTGCGGGCCTGCTCGAACAGTGGCAATGCCTTGCCGGTGTAGAAGTCCTTGGGGTTGATGCTCGGGTCGTACTGCTGGGCCGCCAGCAAGGTGTAGAAACCGTAGGCAAGGGAGGCGTCGACTTTGTTGACGTCCTGTTCACCGACGTTTTTCGCACCCACGGTGTAGATCACGCCGGTGCCGATGCTGCCTTTGACGCCGAGGTCCGGCGCATAAGTCGGGGCGTAGGCGGCCGAGGCGAAGGCACCTGCGCCGCCTTGGGACTGACCGACGATCAGCACTTTGTTGGCCAGCCCCGGCACGCCGGAGACTACGGCTTTGGCCGCATCGAGAATGCCGTAGGCGGCCATGCGATTGTTCAGCAGGGGGTGGCCGCCGGGTACGCCGAGGCCCTGATAGTCGGTGGCGACGATGGCATAGCCTTCGTCCAGCCAGCGGCTGAGGTACTGCACGTCGCGATAGGAACGGCCTTGCCAGGACGGCGCGCAAACGTCGGCGACACCGACCGTGCCATGGCCCCAACTCGCGACCGGCCAACCACCTGCAGGCGCCTTGCCTTTGGGCAAGAAAAGCGTGCCCGAAACCACGATCGGGGTCTTGTTATCGATGCCGTCGGTGGAGGTGTAGAGAATCCGCTGCGCGCTGGCAGCGTTGGGCAGGCTCAAGGTTTTTTCCAGCGGCTCGCTACGCAGCAGTTTGCCCGGTGTGGACGGGATAACCTCTTGCCAGGTGTAGAACGACGAGACACGACCGTCACCTTGCCGCGGGTCGGGTTTTGGCGCGTGGGTACCGGCAGCCAAGGCACTCATGGACAGCGCCAGGGCACTCAAACCGAAGACGATTTTTTGCGGCAGTTTCATCAGGATTTCCCTATTCATGGATTGTTGCTGACCTGGCCACGCAGGGCCGGCCAATAGTCGGTGAGTTGCAGATCGATCAGCGCCTGGTTGGTGAAACCGGTGGCCAGCGAAGGGGTGATGTCGTAGTTGTCGCGAATCAGGTGGTTGGCCAGGGCGTAGGCGGTCAGGGCCTGGTAATGCGCCTTGAGTTGTTGGTCGCTTTTCGGCGCCCAGCGCTCTTTCCACGACACGGGATCGTTCTGGTCGTCGCGACGCAACACGCTTTCAGCCGTGCCGGCGCGGGAGGAGAGTTGGTAGTAGGCATCCTGGTTCTGTTCTTGGCTGATCCACCACGCGGCCTTGACCCAGGCCGTTGCCAGCATCTGCGTGATGTCGGGGTGCTGGGTGACGAAGCTGTCGGTGCCCCAGAGGTCGGAAATCAACCGCCAGTCGTTGGCGCCTTGTTTGGTCGACCAGAGAATCTTGCCCACGCCTTTGTCCTCCAGCGCGTAGGCCTCGCTCAGCAGCACCGCTGCATCGACTTTGCCGGCGGACACCGCTGCGGCGCCGACTTGCGGGTTGAGGTTGGCGATTTTGAAGTCGTCGAGCTTCAGGCCTTTGCTGGCGAGGAAGTTGCTGAAGGCGAACTCCCAGGGGCGACCACGGTGCAGGGCCAGGCGTTTGCCTTTGAGGTCTTCGATGCTCTTGGCTTCGGAACCGGCGGGTACCACCAGGTAGATGTTGTTGCCGCTTCCACCGGGCACGATCAACTTGCCCGGCACGCCACCCGCGCCGGCGATCACCGAGGGCAGGTCGCCGCGCACGGCGAAGTCGATGCTGTTGTTGCTGAAGCCTTCGTTAATCTGCGGACCGGCGCCGGCGTGGGGTAGGGCGATCCACTCCAGTTTCACGCCGCGCTGGCTCAGTTGCTGTTCGAGCCAGCCGTCCTCGATCACCCGCCCGGCGATACCGCCAAACACCGGTTTGCCGCCCTGGGTGTAGGCGACGATGGCGATCTTCACCGTGGTCGGTGCCTGTTCGGCCAGTGCAAAGGCACTGAGCAGTAACCCGGTCAAGCCGACCAGGCTGTTACGCCAGAAACGTTTCATCGAAATCTCCCTGTATGGCTATTGGCAAAAGCACTCTGTAGGAGCTGGCTTGCTGGCGAGGAGGCCTTCAAGTCCTGTGGCGTTGTTGAGGACGCCATCGCCAGCAAACCGGCTCCTACAGTTAGTTTGCTGTTTGGAGGGAGAGAGCAGATTGCATGCCACAGCGTGAAAATCGGGCTGCAGGCCTTGCGTGGCGGGGCTATTGGGGTATGGGGCGGAGGTTGCTCAGAGCGGAGGGTGCTGATCTGCAAGCAGGGCGATGCGTGCCAGTTGCTGCTCCAGCAACAAGGCAGGAGCAATTCGATGACATATTCAAAATAGGAATATTCAAATACGAATTAATAATTTTTTAGTCTAAATATCTTCGTGCACTATTGAGCACGCGCTTTTACTGCCAGGAATGCACCATGTCGCTGATCACTCATCCAAATGCCCGCGAATTGACCAAATCGGTAAGGGCCACCGTTCTGGTGTTCAAGGACCCGCGCTCCCAGGAGTTGCTCAGTCGAATAGAGCGCCTGGCGCCCAGTGAGGCCAACACATTGATCATCGGCGAAACCGGAACCGGCAAGGAGCTGGTGGCCCGCCATATTCACCATCTGAGCCGAAGAGGGCGTGAACCTTTCGTTGCAGTGAACTGCGGTGCCTTTGCCGAAACCCTGGTGGAAAGCGAGTTGTTCGGCCATGAAAAAGGCGCGTTTACCGGCGCCACTTCCAGCAAGGCCGGCTGGTTCGAAGCCGCCAATGGCGGCACGCTGTTTCTCGACGAAATCGGTGATCTGCCGCTGAACATGCAGGTCAAATTATTGCGGGTCCTACAGGAGCGCGAAGTGGTGCGCCTGGGCTCGCGTACGCCAATTCCGATCAACGTTCGCCTGGTGGCCGCGACCAACGTCAACCTGGCGGATGCAGTGGTTGCCGGGCATTTTCGCGAGGATCTTTTCTACCGATTGCACGTCGCCACAATTCGCCTGCCGCCGCTGCGGGAGCGACCGGGAGACATCCTGCCACTGGCGGAATTTTTCCTCGAAGAACACTGCCAACGCCTGGGCTACAACCGCGCTTCGTTGAGTGTCGAGGCCGAACGCAAACTGTTGGAACACAGCTGGCCGGGCAACATCCGCGAGCTCGAAAACTCCATCCACCACGCTTTGCTGGTGTGCCGCAATCAGCGCGTCGCCCCGGCGGATCTGCACCTGGTAGACATGCGCTCTTCGGGTATCCGCCACGAGCAGGAACAAGCCGTCCATTCGAGCCCTGGCATCGCTGCACCGGTTAGCCTGGAAGCGGCGCTCAACGCATTGTTCGAGCAAAACATTCCAGACCTCTACGAGCACATTGAAGAAACCATCTTTCGCGCGGCTTATCGGTTTTGCCACGGCAACCAGTTGCAGACCGGGCGACTACTGAACATCAGCCGCAATATCGTCCGGGCGCGGTTGGAAAAAATTGGCGAATTGAACAAGCCGTTATCGGTGGAGGAGTAGCGAATCACCGTGACTCCTGACCGAAACGCCTCATGGCGTCAGCAGTGATGTCGGATACACTCCTGTGCGAGGATCTCTTGCAGCACCCCTGACAGGTGATGCGTACGATTAATTGTTTACTGCGGTGCTTCTATGGGTCGGAACGTTAGTTGTGGCGTCATCTTGAGCCTGGTGCTCGCAAGCTGCTTTCTAACGGTATCCGCAGATCCTGTTCCTCCAGAGCCCGATCAGGCGATTGGCCGTTCGTTGTCAATTATTCGTTCGGCAACTCCGGAGAAGCCTCAGGTCCTGAAAGTTCTTTTCTACGGACAGTCGATCAGTACGCCGAAATGGACCGACCAGGCTATCGCGACGTTGCGAGCCAGATATCCCAACGTGGCCTTCGATTACCGTAACCTCGCTTTGGGCGGGTGGAGCGCCGTTCTCTTGGAACAGGCGGTCGCCCGCGACATCGAGGAGGTCTATCCCGACCTGATCGTTTTTCATGTATATGGCGATCACCGGGCCTACGAGCGAATCATCCGCACCCTTCGCTCCAAAACCGCAGCCGACATCATCATTCAAACAGACCACGTCGTTTATCCGGTTGAACCTGTGTGTGACACTGGCTTACATCTTCGATGGTCGCCGCCAGAGGGTTGTACGGGGCATTTTTTGTTCAAGCAAAGGAGCTGGGAGGAGTTCATGTCCGACGTCTGGGCCCCGGCCCTGGCAGCGAAATATGACCTTGCGCTGGAACCGCGGCGCCAGCGCTGGAATGCCTATTTGCGGGAGCACAACCTTCAAATAGCTGATTTGCTCGCCGATCCGCCGCATCCCAACACTGAGGGGTGGACCCTCATGGCTAACCTGTTCACTTCTTGGGTCGGGGAGCTTGTGGATCATCCTGAAAATAATGAGAACAACACTTTCGGCCATGTTCAGAGCTTTACTGCGCCTGTCCCTGGCGAAAAGACCCGCTACGAATTCGATGGCAACCGCGCCGAATTAATCGCCGCGGGTCCCTTGGACGGAAAAGTAAGTCTCAAGATCGACGGAAAGGACCCCGGCGAGCTCGACGGCTGCTGGCAGACCAGCCGCGTAACGCGGTTGCCTAATGTCCCGGAATGGCCGGCTCTGAAAAAAATCGACGTCCGCCAGACTTATCACGAAGCGGATGTGTGGACGCTTCGGGTCCGGCATCTCGATACCCCGCAAGAAAGTTTCGACTTTGATCTAGAGAGCGCTCGTACAGGCGCAGAGGGAAGCGGCTCGGGTTCGGAGGTTTTCAAGTCGCTCTCGGGGAACGTTACGATACAGCCGGGTGCCTGGAACCTTTCCTATGCCAAGAAAATATCCGGTAAAGGTCTGGAGGAGGAACAAAGCTTTCAATGGGAGCGGCGCTTCGCCTGCGTAGACGAACCGGCGACTCCCCTGGCAAATGGCTCGGTGCAGCAGCGTCATGTGCTGGTAACCGGTCTTCCAAATACACGTCATGTCATCGAGTTAACGGTTTCTTCTGATACTCCCGCGATTTCGGAATTTCGAGCTTATCGGCCGCCGCTTATCGAGTGATTTTGCGGCGTCTGGAACGAGCCTGGCTGATTCCGGCGATTAACCTCTGCTACTCGATGCTGGACGCTGACTGCACAGGATGAACATGTCATTGCCATCATCGAACAGGAAGCGCGTCTCGGACAACGAACGCATCCAGTAACTCACGCTGTTGTCCGAGCGGAAGATAAACATCCCCAGTGCACCCGATAGTTCAGGTAGCGGACTGTCCGCTTCGCCCTTGGCGGCACGCACGACATTGATCTGCAAGCGGTGCTCCTGTTGTTGCACCTCAAAGGCACTGTTGCGACGCAGGGAGCCCAATTCATTTCCCGAGTCGGCCTCGATCAATTCGGCGCGCATACGCATGTGGCTGACCCCGGTGGGCCGCAAGTCCAGTCTGAACCGAGTGGTCAACCACGCAGGACGCAATGCGGACGGCACTTGATGCGCACTCTCTCCAGTGCACCAAAGATCCGGATTGCTCGTGTGCCCGGCCGACAGGCGCCCGAGCGCCACACCCAACAGACCCACGAGTACGAAGGCCAGGCACCACACGATGTTTGCGGTGCGTCTAGTCATATTGTTGTACGCCAATGCAGCGACTGCTGACCATTTCCAGCTCGCCATCGCAAAGAATCTGGTCGGCCCCACGGCGGGACGGTAACAGGTACAGGTGCATGTTTTGCGCCGGGATGCCTAGATGCCCCGCCAGTTCGCGACTGTTCTGCACCAACGATTGCAGGTGCGATGTCGCCGGGGGATGTACGTCCTGCGCCGACAGATGCACGTGCACATCATCTATGGTAACGGGCGCGGCGAACGCGGGCGGTGCCACCTCAGGAGAAGGCCCCAGCCAGATTCTTCCGGACAGGAATGCCAATACCCCCCAAAGAGAGAGTGCGAGCCACAAGCCCCATCGCTTTGGTGGTGTTGTGGGCTGCACTGGACGCGGCGCCGAAGTGGGTGCGGTTGGTGCAGGGTTTGCCGTGATCGATGGCGCTTCGTCCGGTTCGTCTTCTGCATCGGCCATGGTTGAAACCGGCGTTGCAGTTGGGGCAGGCGCCGCTTGCGCAACCGCGGACAACTCCTCGACGCTCACGCCATCGGCGAGCTTGTAACCGATGCGCGGCAAGGTCTGGATGAATTCGCGATCGGGCTGCAGTTTCTCCAGGGCCAGGCGCAATTGCCGGACAACCTGGGCCAGGCTGTTGTCGGTCACTTCCAGTCCATATTGGCCCCAAGCGCCGGCCATCAGTTCGCGTTTGCGCACCACGGCGCCACCCGACCTGAGCAGCATGGCCAGGCATCGACTGGCAATGGCGCCCAGGCGCAAAGGCTCTTCATTGACGGCATCGACGCGAAACAACAGGAAGTTGCTTTCGTCGAACACCAAATGTTCATCAATCAGTAATTGGCCCATGGCGAGCTTCCGTGCGTGGCACGACGGTAAGTCGGAGACGCGTCGTCGACCTCTAGAGTTAAGCGGCCATTTGTTGCTTTAGCCAACGACTACTCAGAATAGACGCCGAAATCTCGGCCTCAGCGCCGAATTCAGGCCAGCTCAGAGTCGGGCAGGAGCTCACTGACATAGCGGTTACGACCTTGCTGTTTCGCTTGATACAGCAGCCGATCCGCACGGATCAGCAAGTTTTGAACACTTTCACCTGGGCCATGCCAGTCGATGACACCCATGCTGCAGGTAACGCCAAACTGCTGGCCGGCGTACTCGATGGTCGAGGTTCGCAGCGCTTGCAGCAAACGATTGGCCATCCGCTGTGCGCCTGGCAGATCGGTGTCCGGCAGCATGATGAGGAACTCCTCGCCGCCGATGCGGGCCACCAGATCCTGTTGCCGTACCGTCCGGGTCAGCAACTGTGCGAAAAACTTCAGCACCTGATCACCGCCGTCATGGCCGTAGGTATCGTTGACCTGCTTGAAATGGTCGATATCCAGCATCAAAACGCATACGGGCGCCGGCTTGCGTGTGGCGCGCGCCAACTCCATTTCTGCCCGTGGCATCGCGTATTGGCGGTTGTACAGGCCGGTGAGAAAGTCGCGAGTGGCCGCGCGATGTTGCTTCACACCGGCATCCATCAGATGCGCCACCAGCCCACTGATCAGCAGTAAACACGCCACGACGGCGGCTGCCAAAAACAACCCGAGACCGTTAAAACTCAGGAATAGCGGCAGAAAGTCCGGGGCCAACGGGTCACTGTAAATACGCATTTGCAGCCCATGGTGCAGATTTGCATAGTGCCGAGAGAAGCGCTCCTGGCCTTGCACTTGAACAAGCTGCGAGGTCGACCAGGCAGCCTCCGAGCCCGGCAGGTAGGTTGCCTTGCCGGAAGTGAAATGGATGTCGATATACAAGGTGGGTCCCTGATCCTGTGTCAGGGCGACATGCACGATCAGCCCCTTGGTGTTCGCTGTCCCCATCGTCTGGGACGGCAGCAGCGGCTGTGGCTCCAGGCGGGTTTGCGTTTCCTGGATCACGGCGTAACGCCCATCACAGGTATAACCCAGCTGTTGCCGGCTGGTCATGTTGATGCCGCCGTCTTTGAGGCGAATGCGTGGCGCCTGCGGCTTGGGCATCGGTGCCAACTGGTGAATCGGTACCCGCAATATGTACTGTGTAAGCCCATCGACATCCGCAGTCAGGGTCGCGGTTGAGCGCTGCTGCCCGGCAATGAATTCGTCTGACAAACAGCCTTTGGGCGGCGGATTGGCCGTCAGCATGGACTGTTGCAGTTTATGGGTTTGCAGATTGTTCAGCAGGCCCGAATACCCCCATTCGCTGCGTTGAGCCAGCAGTGCTTGCTGACTCTCCAACAGCATGTGGTATTGGCGCTCATAGCGATCGACCACGGCAAAGACAATAAGCATCGACATAACGGCCACTGTTATCCAGCAACTGCGCTTGATAGCCTGCGCGTGCCTCACGACCCAGCTCATGATCTTTACTCCAATGTGCCAGTCGGCACCGTTTGTATTGCCATTGACATTGCCATTGCTACGCCTTGGCAGCCGTCAACCCGCCGTGACCCCAGAGGACTCTTCGGTAACGGGGTCGGCGTAGCGTTCGGCGATCTGTTCAAACTTTTTTTCGAGGTCGATGAAGGCTGCCGCCACATCCGGATCGAAATGCCGGCCGGCACCATCGCGGATGATTGCCACCGCGGTCTCGTGGCACATTTGCGATTTGTAGACCCGTCGACTGATCACCGCGTCGTAGACATCGGCGACCGCCATCAGGCGGGCGCTGACGGGAATGGCCTCACCGGCCAGGCCATTGGGGTAACCGCTGCCATCCCATTTTTCGTGGTGACACAGCGCAATTTCCTTGGCGATGCGCAGGAAGGGCACTTGCGCCCCCAGCATTTCCTCGGCATGGACCAGCGCCTGATAACCCAGCCGGGCATGGGTCTTCATGATTTCGTATTCGGCGGGCTCAAAGCGCCCCGGCTTGAGCAGGATATGGTCGGCAATACCGACCTTGCCGATATCGTGCAGCGGCGCCGACTTGAACATCAGCTCAATGCTTTGATCATCCAGACAAGCGCTGAATCGCGGGTGATCGCGCAATTTTTCCGCCAACAAGCGAACGTAATGCTGCGTGCGGCGCAGGTGGTTGCCAGTCTCGTTGTCGCGAGTCTCGGCCAGCGATGCCAGGGCCAGGATGGTCACGTCATGGATGGCTTGCAGCTCCCGGGTTCGCGCCAGGATTTCCTGATCGAGGTAGCTGTTCTGCGAACGCAACAGGTCCGCAGTGGCCTTGAGGCGCAACTGGGTCTGCACCCGCGCCATCAGCGTGGGCGGGTTGATCGGCTTGAACAGGTAGTCCGTCGCCCCGAGTTCGAACCCCAGACACTCATCTTCGTCCTGATTGCGGGCGCTGAGAAACAGGATCGGCACCTCCTGTGTCCTGGGGTCAGCCTTGAGACGACGGCAGACTTCATGGCCATCCATTTCGGGCATCATCACATCCAGCAGGATCAGATCGGGAATCGCCCGCTCGACGATCTGCAACGCCTGGGCACCGCTGGTAGCAATGCGCACGTGATAGAGATCACACAGCAGTTCACTGATCAGCTGCAGATTGGCCGGCATATCGTCGACCACCAGCACGGTGGCTCTAGAGGTTGAGCTGTTCAAAGGGACGTCCTTGTGACGGGGTCACTGGATGGGTCGTTAAAGCAGCCGGGGGAGTCCGGAAGTACGACGGGAAATCAGGTCCCGTCATTTCTGCCAAGTGAATGCAGTAACGCACGCCACCCGAACCACTGCTCTGAAATGGCCTGATGCGTTGCCGCCGGGCGCTGAAAAACGCTGAAAACTTCTGAATCGCCCGTTTTCGAAGGCATGAACGGCGTCTTGCCCGTGTGTTTCCATCCGTTTATTGCGCCGGTTGCGCAGCCCGCATGTTCTCTCTCAGGCAGACTTGCGCCCGCTCGAAATCGAATTGCATGACAGCGCTTTCCAGTGATGGGAAGCGATGGGCAAACGCGCTGCGCAACAAGCCCGCATGGGAGGAAAAACAGGTCACTGCCTGTGCATCAAAATCACCCAGAAGGGCGTCGAGATCGCGGCAGATCCGTTGCAGCTCGACAACGTCGACCCCTGTTGGCATCGTCTCGACTTTGTCGGGCAATTTCTCGCGCAACTGCTCGAGCAGTGCGTCCAGGGGGGCAGACAACGCTTGCAGGCTGATGTGCAACTCATCCATTGGGCGCCTGGCGCGCAGTGCCTGCTCCAATTCACTGGCGGCTTGTGCGACAGCGTCGGCACCGATGGTCGCTGAGGCGCCTTTGCAGCCATGGACCAACCACTCGGCCTGAACCCGTTCGTCCGCCGCCAGCGCCGCATGCAGCTGTTGCAGCAACGGGCTCTGGTCGGCCAGATAGCGGTGCAACAGATCCGCATACAGGTTGTGTCGGCCCAACACCCGTCGCAACCCCGCAGCCATGTCCAGTCCTTCGACTTTCAAACCCGAGTCACACACCGCTGCTTGCGGCATCCCTGCGCGAATTGGGCGGGCCGGATGCTCAGTGAGCCAACGTCGCACAATGGCGTAGAGCGTCTGTGGCTCGAAGGGCTTGCTGACAAAATCATTCATGCCGGCCGCCAGACACGCGTCATGATCACGCTGGCTGGCGTTGGCGGTCATCGCGACAACGGGCAGTGTGCTCAGACCCGGCAACCGGCGCAGCAGACGGGTGGTCGCCAATCCATCGAGCACCGGTATCTGCATGTCCATGAACACCAGGTCATAGCGTACTTCGGACAGCCGATTCAGCGCCTGACGGCCATCCGCCGCGATATCCACCCGACAACCCACCGCCTGCAGCAACTCGGCGGCCACCTGCTGGTTCAGTTCATTGTCTTCCACCAACAAGACACGGGTCCCTTCGACAGCTCTCCAATCGCTCAAAGGCTCCCCGGCGGTGAGGCCATCAACGACATCGCTGCTGGCCAATTGCAGACGGACTTCAAACCAGAAGTTACTGCCTTCGCCCAACAAGCTCTGGACGCCGACCTCACCCCCCATCAACCCTGACAGTTGTTTGGCGATCGCCAGCCCCAGGCCCGTACCACCAAAGCGTCGTGTGGTAGAGGCGTCGGCCTGCTGGAAGCTCTGGAATATGTGCTTGAGCTGTTCGGGCGAGAGCCCTATGCCGCTGTCGTTCACGCTGAAATGAAGCAAGGCATCGTCCGCGCCGGCCTGACGCAGGCTCACCTCAACCCGGATCTGCCCACGTTCGGTGAATTTCACCGCATTACTCAGGTAGTTGAGCAGTATTTGCCGCAGTCGTAATGGATCGCCGCACAAGCATTCGGGCACATCGGCATCGACATCAAGGCGCAGGTCCAGGCCTTTATCGGCAATGCGCGGACGTACCTGGTCGAGCACTTCTTCAAGCAAGTGGGTCAGGCTAAAGTCGCGGACCTCCAGTTGAAGCTTGCCGGCCTCGATCTTGGAAAAATCCAGAATGTCATCAATCACACCCAGCAAATGGCGGCTGGAGCTTTGGACTTTGTTCAGGTAGTCGCGCTGACGTTCGTCCAGCTCAGTCCTCAACGTCAGGTGCGTCATGCCGATAATGGCGTTCATTGGCGTGCGAATCTCATGGCTCATGTTGGCCAGGAATTCGGCCTTGATGCGTGCACTGTCCTCGGCCAGTTGCCGCGCTTGCTGCATCTCGTCTGCCGCCGCCTGTTGGGCGGATATGTCTTCGATGATCCAGATCGAACCGCGTGACTGATTTCCGGAGGCGATGGCCCGGGCACTGACGCTGGCCCAGAAGCATCGGGCGTCCTTGCGACGAAGTTGCAATTGCTGCTGGTAGATTCCGCCGCTGTCGAGCGCCTCGCGAACCTGCGCTTCCAGGGTCATCAACGATTGCTCCGAAATAACCTGATCCAGCCAGATCAGCGGGGAGCACTGCAATTGCTCGTCCGGCGCGTATCCCAGTAATTCATCCAGCCGCGAATTGGCCTGGGTGATCAACCCGTCCTGCACCAAGGCAATGCCATAGGGTGCCGAGGTCACGATGGCTTGTTGCTGTTCGTGCGCCTCGCGCAGGCTGCGTTCTTCCTCTTTGCGCTGGCTGAGATCGCGAATCGCAATGCACAGGCATGGCTTTCGATCCTGTCGCGCCGGTAACAGGCACAGGAACACTGCGGCAGGAAACTCATGACCATCCGCACGACGAGCGACCAGCTCGGCGGTGTCGAGTACCTTGTTCACACGCACTCGCTCGAGCAGGGCATCAATGGCTTCGAGCTGACTGGCCGGGAACAGCGAGCGGTAACTCAGACCCAGCAAGTGGCCGGGGGCGTAACCAAAGACCTGTTCGCTTTCCTGATTGGCCAGGATCACACCGTCCTCGTCGAACACCAACAGCGCTTTAGGGGCGAACTCGACGATGCCGCGATACCAGCTTTCGGTCGCTTCCAGGGACTGCTGGCGTTGCTGCAGTACCAGCGCCTGACGCTCCAGTTGCCGCGCTTGCAGGTGGGCTTGCTGCAGTAACTGCTGATTGTGCGTGCGTTGCTCCAGCAAGTTCAGCAATGGGCCGAGCCGATTGGGCAAGCTGTCGAGCAACTTCAACTGGGCAGGGGCCGGGCGATGGGCGAAATCGAGTTCAAGGCTGGCCAGCTGCTGCCCCTGTTGCAGCAGCGGCAAACTGTAATGCACCTGGCCGGTACGCATGACAAACGGCTCTGCGTCGAATAGCAAAAGCGTGTTGCACCCCAGCCATTCGCCGAGTTTCTGCTGCACCGTTGCGGCAAAAGCCTCGTGACTGGTGCACAACTGCAACGCTTGCACCAACTCGCCGAGGTGGCCCTTGACCCAGTGCTGTCGGTGCAGTTCTTCATTGACCTCGACATAAGCATCGAAGGCCTCGGCCAGGGTTACGACTTCGCCAAGTCCCTGGGGCTGGTGCGGTTCGCCAAGAGCCTCGCCCGCACGCAGGCGGCGCATGCGCTCGGACAGGCGCAACAGAGGGATCATCAATCGGCGGCGCAGCAACACCAGAAATGTCCAGAGGCCGGCGCCCAACGTCGTCAGCTGCATCAGGACATTGATGTGGCTGGCCAGCCTGGCTTTGTTCCGGGCGGCCTCGAAGTCACTGTTGAAACGCTGGGTAGTGGAGAGGGAGAGTTGATTAAGCGCGTCTGCAAAATTCCACTCGGAGTTGATGTAAGTGGTCCCTGACAGCAGTGACGGCCCCCCTCGGTGCCAGCTCTCTTCCATGGCCTGACGCTCCATTGCTGTCTGCTTGAGATCCATCTGCTCGACTTTGGACAGCATTCGGGTTTCCGAGTCAGTCAGTCCGATCTCGCGAAAACCCTGCGCCGCTTCCTGGAACGTCCGGTCTCTTTGCCACTTTTGGTTGTATTGGGTCAGAAACAGTTCATCGCCCGTGCTGACATACAGACGCGCCAATTGAGTCAATTCGCGGTTGAGGGTCGCCATCCGGGCAACACCGGTGATGGTCTGGTGACGGCGATCAGTGGCCCGCTCGGCTTGGGCACCGTAATACTCATCGAGCGTTACGGAGATCAGGCAGGCAATCAGCGCCATGCCAAATCCTACGGAAATGAGTTTGCTCAGACGTTCCAGGCTCATGAACCCTCCTGCGACAAAAGCCCCGGACAGGTGCCGCAAGCTTGGGTGTGCAGTAAACAGCCGCGCCTGCGTCGGTGCTGTGAAAACCGCTGATCCCGTCGAATTGGTTCGATGAAAAACGCTGAAAAGCTGTGAAACGACGCCGCAGTTGACGCAATGGCAAGTGATTGCGGGGAGGGAAGGGCATGGATCACTGAGTAAGCCCTGCATTCCTTGTAGGAATGCAGTACATAAAATTAATGAATTTTTATTATCGCCGTGGGTGACGTAGTTTGATTTGAGGACACGGAGAACCGCCTTGAAATCATCCTCTTTCGACGCCGCTGATAAATTTGATACTTCACGAGCCGATGAATACGGACGTCAGAGCCGTATTGCCCTGGCGGGATATGACGCCTGCCAGGACTTGGCAGCCTGCATGCTATCGGCAAGCCTGGGCAGTCCGGATTCGGCCAACATCCTTGTGGTGGGCGCTGGCGGTACGGCGCAGGAAATTATCGCCATGGCCAGGCTTGAGCCGGGTTGGCACTTCACCGCCGTTGATCCATCCGAGCCGATGTTGGCGGCCGCGAAGGTGCAGTTAGCGGCAAACCATTTGCTTGAAAGAACGACCGTGCATCTTGGGCATGTGGATGAACTGACAGCCGACGAGTCCTACGACGCAGCCACCTTGATCGGCGTGCTCCATCATCTCCCCGGGGATGAGGCCAAGCGACAAGTTTTACGATCCATTCGGACCCGTCTGAAGCCAGGTGCGCCGCTGATTGTCGCGGGCAATCAATATGCTTACGCCAGTCAGCCGTTACTGCTGGCTGCCTGGGGGCAACGGTGGCGGCAGCATGGAGCCAGCCCGGATGAGATAAAAGTCAAACTCGGGAAAATCCTGCAAGGCGCTGACCCTCCACATTCCGAGGCGGCGGTTCAAAAGCTTTTGCAGGAAGCCGGTTTTGGAGAGGGTACGCGTTTCTTCAGCAGCCTTTTCTGGGGGGGCTGGTTGACGTGCAAGATGGCCTGAACCTGGGGGGCGATGGTCCGCTTTTGGACGATTGCTGCTGATTGCGAAGGGGTGCAATCGACCCAAAGCTGCCGGACACCTATGGCTAAAATTGACCGATTGCCGCCCCTCGAAAAGGGTAGCAATTCTACCACTTGGCCCTACTCATCGATGGTAGCGAACCACTCCCCCTCATCTTCGTCACACCACTGCTGCTTCAATCGTTCTGGAACGCCAGGCATAAGCCAACACCATCAGCAGCCCCAGAGCAGCCATCGCCGCTCCGGCCAGGGAAATCGCCGGATAACCCAGACCAGCGTTTATCACTGCTCCGCCCAGCGCTGCGCCGATCGCGTTGCCAAAATTGAAGGCGCCAATGTTCACCGCAGAGGCAAGATTGGGCGCGTCCTTGGCTGCTTCCATTACGCGCATCTGTAGCGGCGGCACCAGGGCGAAACTGGCGATACCCCATATCAGGATGGCCAGAGCAGCCGGCACCGTCCAACGCATCAGCAGGGTGAATGCCAACAAGACGAGAATCAGAACACTTAGCGAGACGATCAAGGTGCGATCTATCGAGCGGTCGGCGGCCTTGCCGCCCCACATATTGCCCAGCGTCAACCCCACACCAAAAAGCACCAGCATGGCGGTGATGTAGGCGGTGGAACTATTGGTCTCGCTGCTGAGGATCGGCGCGATGTAGGTGAAGACGGTAAACATTGCGCTCGATCCGACTACGGTCAGGGCCAATGCGCCCAGCACCGGACCACGCCCCAGTGCCCGAATTTCGGCCATTACACCGACGCTTTGCGGCGTCTTCAGGTTAGGTAGCGCGAACCACAACGCGGCCATGGTCATCACGCCGAGGCCGGTAATTCCCCAGAAAGCAGTGCGCCAACCGAACAGTTCACCAAACCAGGCGGCCAGCGGCACACCGCCGATGGTCGCCAGGGTCAGGCCCATGAACATCGCCGCAACCGCCCCGGCACGTTTCTCCGGGGCGACCACGCTGGCGGCGACGATGGAGCCAACGCCAAAAAATGCACCATGGTTCAGTGAGGTCACCACCCTGGCGACCATGAGGCTGTAGTAATCGGTGGCCAGGGCTGACATCAGATTACCCAGGGTGAAAATCGCCATGAGTCCGATCAGCAGATAGCGTCGGGGAATCCTGCCGGTGGTCAGGGTCATCAGCGGTGCGCCGAGCAATACGCCCAGCGCATAAGCACTGACCAGCAAACCTGCGGCGGGAATGGAAACGCCCAGATCCGCAGCGATACTCGGCAACATCCCCATGGGGGCGAATTCTGTTACGCCGATGCCAAAGGCACCAATGGCGAGCGCGACAAGTGGTGGATTAATACGCATGGAAGGCTCCTTATCTATGCCGCTAATGCTACGATCCAGTCTTTTCAGGCGGTAGATAGCATTTTTGGCAATCACCTTTGCGCAGGAGGCACAAATGGATTTCAACGGCAGGTCAGGTGAAATGAGCGTGTTCACCACCGTGGCGCAGGAAGGCAGCCTGTCGGCCGCCGCGCGTGCACTGGGCCTGACACCCTCGGCAGTCAGTCGGATCATCGCGCGTACTGAGCAACGTCTTGGCACCCGCCTGCTGTTGCGCACCACCCGAGCGATTACCTTCACTGCCGAGGGCGAAGCGTTCCTGCGCGGCGCCCGGCGTATCCTGGCCGACATGGACGAGGTCGAAGAAGCCATCGCCGACCAGGGCGTACCCAGAGGGCGATTGCGGGTCAGTGCCGCCCTTGGCCATGGGCGGCTGGCCATCGTTCCCTTGGTTGCAGCATTCAGCGCCCGTTACCCGAACATCGTCGTCGACCTCACCCTCGGCGACGAAGTGGTCGACATTCTCGGCGGGCAGGCCGATGTCGCAGTCCGCTTTGGCCATCTTCCCGACAGCCCGCTGACCGCGCGCAGGATCGGCGACACCGGCCAGGTAGTGGTGGCATCGCCCGAGTATCTGCAGCGCCACGGTATCCCCCAGGAACCGGAAGACCTGCTACAGCATAACTGCCTGCGATTCAACTTCCGGCGTGCCGAACCCAACTGGCCGTTCATCCGCGATGGAAAAGAGTTTTCCCTGAAGGTCAGCGGCAACATCGAATGCAGCAGTGGTGAAGCGCTGGCACAACTTGCACGAGTAGGTGCCGGCATTGCGCGTATCGGTGAGTTCAGCGTGAGCGAGGATTTGCGACGCGGCGACCTGATTCCGCTATTGGAAGCCTGGAACCCCGGGGACCAGGAACCGATTCATGCGGTGTTCGTCGGCGGGGCGGCAATGCCGGCGCGGGTGCGATTGTTCGTTGACTTTTTGCTGGAACATCACCGGATGTAAGCGGAGGCGTAAGCTGATATTTCCGGGTACTTGTGATGTTGAAGTGACCAAAACATTTTTGGGTGCACTATCAATAGGTGGTTTGCCTTACTGGAACAATCGTGAGCTCTGGCATTGATGGGTCGTCCGCACCTCTTAAAATGGCCGTCGTGAAAGTCCGCTTTTGGCTGTGGATTCAACCGGTCGATGCAACACAACTAAATTCTGTGTAAGCAGAAGGAGTGTTGCAGATGAAGCACAGACCTCGGATCTATTACACCGAAAGCCAGAAAAAACTGACGTGGGATCACTGGCAGAAAGGCGACTCTCTCCAGCACATAGTCCAACTATTTGATCGAAACCATTCATCGATACAGCGCGTCTTGGCGGGAATGACGCCTTCAAAACCCCGCTTACCCAGGTCAAGTTCATCGACAAAAACGTCGACTACGCGCACCGGATTGGTATCACTGACGTAGTTGTCGAGGCTTTCGGGAAGTAAGGTGCTTTGCCCTCGATGTTCGCCTTGGATAAAGCGCTTCATGGGCGATCCCTGCGATGAATTCCTCAGAAATCATCGCAATGGTTCACGAATGTGTTTTTGAGCAATCTGGGCCGGAAAGCGACGGTTTAGTTGCGACCGTCGCTGGGGGATATACACCTCTTACTGCTTACCTGCCTCTTTTATGTGGAGATAAGCCCGCTTTAGTTGGCGGTCTTCAGTTGCACTTCGGCGGTCGAACTGGAGCGGGCGATCACAGTGAGGATCGACAGGGCGGCGATCACCAGCCCTGGTGACGTCGCCAGCAGCACGCCAGTGGTGCCCGCACCGGCAGCAAGGATTTGCCCTGCGGCCAAGGGGCCTGCCACCGAGCCCAAGCGGCCGATCGCCACGGCCGCGCCGACGCCGGTGGCGCGCACTGCGGTCGGGTAGGACGGTGGCGCCAGGGCGTAGAGCACCAGTTGCGCAGCCATGACGAACAACCCGGCGGCAAACCCGGCGATCGCCATCGGCACGATGCCCACGGCCAGGCCGACCCCGGCCAGCGCCGTCAGCAACCCGGCATAGACGAACAGCACGACCTTGACGCCGTTGCAACGGTCCAGGAGCAGGCCGCCGAGCAGCGAGCCAAGGGCGCCGCCGATGTTGAACAGCATCTGCACCAGACCCGCCTGGGGTTTGCTGAAGCCCTGTTCCAGCAGCAACGAAGGCAGCCAGTTGAGCAGCATGTACATCACGGTCAAGGTGAAGAAATAGCTCAGCCACAAGGCCAGGGTGTTGCGTGTGCGGCCTTCGCCGAACAGCGCCTGGGCACTGGATGGCCGCTGGCTGCCAGTGGCTGAGTGTTGTTGGCGGAAGGCGCTGGATTCGGGCAGCAGCAGGGCCATCAGCGGTACCACCAGCAAGGGCACCAGGCCGCCGATGATGAAGGTGGTTTGCCAGTGCTCGCTGGAAAACATCGCCACCACCGCTGCGAGCGCACCGCCCAGGGGCACGCCGCAATACATGACACTGATGGCGGTGCCGCGGTTGCGTTCACTCACGGCCTCGGCGCACAAGGCGATCAGGTTGGGCAGGGCGGCGCCCAGGCCCAGGCCGGTCATGAAGCGCACCAGCAACAGGCTGGAGTAGCTCTCGACGTAGGCCGTGCACAGGGAAAACAGGCCGAACAGCAGCACGGCACCGACGAGGATTTTCTTGCGGCCGATGCGATCGGCGACCCAGCCGCCAAAAAACGCCCCGGGCAGCAGGCCGATGATCCCGGCGCTGAACACCCAGCCCATCATCTTCGGGTCCAGGGCAAAACTCTGGCGCAACCCGGCGGCAGCGGTGCCGGCGGCCTGCAGATCGAATCCTTCGATCAGCGCAACGATAAAGCACAAAGCGATTGTCAGCGTCGAACGACGCGATGGGCTGTCCATGGGTGGAACCTCATTGTTGTTTTTGTTGTGGAGTCGAGCCATCCCATCGCACCGGGTATGTGGAAGATGGCTGCTGACGAATAAGATAACAAAGATAACTAAAAAATGAACTGCCCAATGAAAATCGCAAAAAACAACAAATAAGCTATATAAATCAACTACTAATATCGATATAAGGCGGCCAGTCTAAAAATAGATAATAATATTAATGTTCGATTATCGGTCATTTGCCATTGACAGGGTTCATTGGCTGTTTCCATTCTCTGTTCGCGAAGCCGGCTGCACTGGGCTCTGCCGGCGGCACAAACAACAATAAAAAATGGAAATCGAACATGCCAAATCTCCCCACGCACGACGTTGCGACGGCGTCAGCCACCTGTGTGCCCGATATCAACCGAGGGTTGGTCCTGGCGCTGCTCGGCTTGAGCGTTCTACCTACGCAGCTTCGCGCCGCAGGCTTTATCGAAGACAGCCACGGGACCCTGACTCTGCGTAATTACTACCTGGACCGCCAATACAAGGACGATGGGGCCAAGACCGCCGCGCAGGAGTGGGCCCAGGGTTTCATCATGAACATGGAGTCCGGGTTTACCGAAGGGCCGCTGGGTTTTGGGCTGGACGTTCGCGGGCTGCTGGGGGTCAAGCTCGACTCCGCGCCGGATCGCAGCGGCACCGAATTGCTGCCGGTGTCGGCCAGCGACAATCGGGCGGCGGATGAGTACTCGCGCCTGGCCCCGACCGCCAAGCTGCGGTTTGCCCAGACCACGGTGAAGTCCGGGGACGTCTCGATCTTCCTGCCGTTTGCTTTTGCCAGCCCCTCGCGATTACTGCCACAAACCTTTCGCGGTACCACTCTCAGCTCCAGGGACTTCGATGGCCTGACGTTGAACACCGGGTACATCGATCGCATCGACAAGCGCAATTCCACCAACTATGAGGCGATGACCCTCGCTTCGCCCAACCGGCGCTTCAACGCGACTGCCACGACCTCGCACATGGCGTATGTAGGGGGCGATTATCAAGTCAACAAAACGTTGAGCCTGCGTGCCTACCATGCCGAGGTGACCGACTTGTACCAGCAGGATACGTTTGCGCTGCTGCATGACCTGCCGCTGGGCGGGGGAGTATTGACCAGCGATCTGCGCAGTTTTTTCAGTCGCGAGGATGGCAGCGCCAAGGGCGGTGAGGTGGATAATCGCAACGTCTCGGGGCTGTTCAGCTACCGTTACGGCGGACACAAGCTGGGCATCGGTTATATGCATTCCAGTGGCGACTCGGCGACGCCTTACATCTCCGGAACTGAGTTGATGGGGATGAGTGAGCTGACCATGGCTTCGGACTTTCTCAATGCCAAGGAGCGCACGTGGCAGGCCATCTATGACTACGACTTTGTGGCGTCCGGAGTGCCCGGGCTGAGGGGCCGGTTGCGTTATCTGCGTGGTGACAATATCGAGCTGGCAGCCTTCAACGCCGAGGACCGCAAAGAGCGCGAGTTTCAGATGGAGCTGGGCTATGTGGTGCAGAGCGGTCCGCTGAAAAATGTCGCACTGGTGGCGCGCAAGGCGATCTACCGCAACGATTTCCCGACCGGTGCGGCCTTTCGCGATGAAAACCAGACCCGCTTCCTGGTGACCTACACCTTACCGATCTGGTAACCCCGCGGTCCTGCAGACGCCTCACCGGCACGTCCCTCTGGGGCGTGTCTCACTCCTGATAAATCTTCTTCAGCAGGCGCAGCAGCTCTTCCCGCTCCTGATCGTCCAGCGCCGCGGTGGCGTCCAGGTCGCTTTGCGCGGCGATCTGGTTCAGCTCCTTGAGCAGGGTCTCGCCGGTCTTGCTGAGGAAGATCCCGTACGAGCGCTTGTCAGGCTTGCACCGCACGCGCACCGCCAGCGCACGGCTTTCCAGTTTATTGAGCAGCGGCACCACCTGGGGCGGCTCGATGGTCAGAGCCCGGGCCAGATCGGCCTGCATCAGGCCGGGGTTCTGGTTGATGATCGCCAGGGCGGAGAATTGAGCAGGTCGTAGATCGTGGGCCGAGAGGCGGCCAATCAGGTTCTGAAACAGCTTGAGTTGTGCGCGGCGCATGGCGTAGCCGATCAGGTCGTTCAGCGCCGAATCCAGTGGTGCCTGAATCTCTTCGTTGGTCGACGCTGCCTCGATCGACTCGGCGAGGGGGGAGGGCTTGGCCATTGCGGGTGAGTCCTGAGGGTTTTGGGTTAACAAGGCTATCTATTTTGCCGGCGTTGATCGGTGATTGCTATGGCCAATATCGCTGTGTAAGGACAGTGGGGCTCGGCGCAATGGAAAACAGGTTAATTTTATTAATAGTTAATTGACATAACTAATTTGCCGGTTTAATTTCTAGTCATCTTCAAACCAAGAACAAGAGAGCATCGTCATGAGCAATTACGAAGGTCGCTGGACAACGGTCAAAGTGGAAATCGACGAAGGCATCGCGTGGGTCATCCTCAACCGCCCGGAAAAACGCAACGCCATGAGCCCGACCCTGAACCGCGAGATGATCGATGTTCTGGAAACCTTGGAGCAGGATCCGGACGCCGGCGTACTGGTGCTGACCGGTGCGGGCGAAGCCTGGACGGCTGGGATGGATCTCAAGGAGTACTTCCGCGAAGTGGACGCCGGCCCGGAGATCCTCCAGGAAAAAATCCGCCGCGAAGCGTCGCAATGGCAATGGAAACTGCTGCGCATGTACGCCAAGCCGACCATTGCCATGGTTAACGGCTGGTGCTTCGGTGGCGGCTTCAGTCCGTTGGTGGCCTGCGACCTGGCGATCTGCGCTGACGAAGCGACCTTCGGCCTGTCGGAAATCAACTGGGGTATCCCGCCGGGCAACCTGGTCAGCAAAGCCATGGCCGACACCGTGGGCCATCGCCAGTCGCTGTACTACATCATGACCGGCAAGACCTTTGGTGGGCAGAAAGCCGCCGAGATGGGCCTGGTCAATGAAAGCGTACCCCTGGCGCAACTGCGTGAAGTCACAGTGGCGCTGGCGCGTAACCTGCTGGAGAAAAACCCGGTGGTGCTGCGTGCGGCCAAGCACGGTTTCAAACGTTGCCGCGAACTGACGTGGGAGCAGAACGAGGATTACCTGTACGCCAAGCTCGATCAGTCACGCCTGCTTGACACCGAAGGCGGCCGTGAGCAGGGCATGAAACAATTCCTCGACGACAAAAGCATCAAACCTGGCCTGCAAGCGTACAAACGCTGAGGTGCTGCGGCCAGTAACCGGGCGCATCCCGCTACTGGCGGTTGCGCCCAGGTGCTGCGGTTACATCGTTTTATGCATTCCCGATAAAGACAATAAAGAGGAATCACCATGCTGGACGTGCCCCTGCTGATAGGCGGCCAGTCGTGCTCCGCTCGCGACGGTCGAACCTTCGAACGCCGTAACCCGGTGACTGGCGAATTGGTGTCGCGGGTTGCCGCCGCCACCCTGGAAGATGCCGACGCTGCTGTGGCCGCTGCTCAGAAGGCGTTTCCCGTTTGGGCTGCACTGGCGCCCAATGAGCGTCGGACCCGTTTGCTCAAAGCGGCGGAGCAATTGCGAGCGCGCAGCGCTGAGTTCATTGAGGCTGCCGGCGAGACCGGGGCCATGGCCAACTGGTACGGTTTCAACGTGCAGCTGGCAGCCAATATGCTGCGTGAAGCAGCGTCGATGACCACTCAGATCAATGGCGAAGTCATCCCTTCGGATGTGCCTGGCAGTTTCGCCATGGCCCTGCGCCAACCCTGCGGCGTAGTGTTGGGCATCGCTCCATGGAACGCACCGGTGATTCTCGCCACGCGAGCTATCGCCATGCCATTAGCCTGCGGCAACACCGTCGTGCTCAAGGCCTCCGAGATTAGTCCTGCGGTGCACCGCTTGATCGGTCAGGTATTGCAAGACGCCGGTTTGGGCGATGGAGTCGTCAATGTCATCAGCAACGCTCCGGCGGATGCCGCGGCGATTGTCGAGCGGTTGATCGCCAACCCTGCGGTGCGCCGGGTCAATTTCACTGGCTCGACACATGTCGGGCGCATTGTCGGCGAACTCTCTGCGCGCCACCTCAAACCAGCATTGCTGGAACTGGGCGGCAAGGCGCCGTTGCTAGTTCTCGATGATGCCGACTTGGATGCTGCGGTAGAAGCGGCCGCCTTTGGCGCCTACTTCAATCAGGGGCAGATTTGCATGTCCACCGAGCGTCTGATCGTCGATGCCAAGGTTGCCGACGCCTTTGTCGCGAAGTTGTCGGCCAAGGTTGCAACGCTGCGCGCAGGGGACCCTGCGGACGCCGATTCGGTGCTCGGTTCGCTAGTGGACGCCAGCGCCGGTATGCGCATTAAGGGATTGATCGACGACGCCTTGGCCAAGGGCGCGCGACTGGTGGTTGGCGGGCAACTGGACGGCAGCATTTTACAGCCGACCCTGCTCGACGGCGTCAACGAGAGCATGCGCTTGTACCGCGAGGAATCCTTCGGTCCGGTCGCCGTGTTGCTGCGCGGTGAGGGGGATGAAGCGTTGTTGCACCTGGCCAACGACTCTGAGTTCGGTTTGTCTGCGGCGATTTTCAGTCGCGATACCGGGCGTGCCCTGGCTTTGGCCCAACGGGTCGAGTCAGGCATCTGTCATATCAATGGCCCGACCGTGCATGACGAGGCGCAAATGCCTTTCGGCGGGGTCAAGTCCAGCGGTTACGGTAGTTTTGGTGGCAAGGCATCCATTGAGCATTTCACTCAATTGCGTTGGGTCACCTTGCAGAATGGGCCGCGGCACTACCCGATCTGAACACGCTGCGCCACGTCGGGCATCGACTTCCCTGAAAGCGAGTCGCCCGCGTGCAAGGCCGAAATAACAATAACAAGGCTGCAGCCAACGGCTGCCACGCTATCTGTGAGTCATCTGTGTGTGGCTTGGGTTTAGCGTGCCTCGACGGAGAACAAGCACTTGAGTTCCGAATTCAGTTTGCAATCCCATGCCCCGGCCAGCGCACCGCGCTATCGCCACGTGTCCATCGGTTGCACGGCGATCGAGGTCACCGAGCAGCAGGGCGTATTGCACATGCGCTCCCTGGAACCGTTGGCCGAGATGCCCAAACGGCTGCTCGACCGTCTGGTGCATTGGGCCCAAGTGCGTCCCGAGCAGACCTTTATTGCCGCCCGCCAGGACGGCGGTGATTGGCGCCGGGTGAGTTACGCCGAAATGCTCGACAGTGTTCGGGCTATCGCTCAAAGCTTGCTGAGCTACGGTCTGTCGGCAGACAAGCCCCTGGCGCTTCTCTCGGGCAATGACATCGAGCATTTGCAAGTCGCTTTCGGCGCCATGTATGCGGGCATTCCTTACTGCCCGGTGTCGCCGGCCTATTCGCTGCTCTCCCAGGATTTCTCCAAGCTGCGCCACGTTTGCGACCTGCTGCAACCAGGCCTGGTTTTCGTCAGTGACGCCTCAGCGTACCAGCGCGCCATCGACGCCGTGTTACCGGCCGATACGCCACTGATTACCGTGCGTGGCCAGGTCGCGGGACGTAGCCAGGCGAGCTTTGCCAGCCTGCTTGAGCAAACGGGCGGCGCTGAAGCTGAAGCCGCTTTTGCCGCCACCGGCCCCGACAGCATCGCCAAGTTTCTTTTCACTTCCGGCTCGACCAAGTTGCCCAAGGCAGTGATCACCACTCAACGCATGCTCTGCGCCAATCAGCAGATGTTGCTGCAGACTTTTCCGGTGTTTGGCGAAGAGCCTCCGGTGCTGGTGGACTGGCTGCCGTGGAACCACACTTTCGGCGGCAGCCACAACCTCGGCATTGTGCTCTACAACGGCGGCAGTTTTTATTTGGATGATGGAAAACCTACTGCGCAGGGATTTGCCCAAACCCTGCGCAACCTTAAAGAAGTGTCCCCCACCGCCTACTTGACCGTGCCCAAGGGCTGGGAAGAACTGGTCTCGGCCCTGGAACAGGACGCGGAGCTACGGGAGTGTTTTTTCAAGCGCATCAGCCTGTTTTTCTTCGCCGCTGCCGGATTATCGCAAAGCGTCTGGGATCGCCTTGACCGGGTCGCCGAACAACACTGCGGCGAACGTATTCGGATGATGGCCGGGCTCGGCATGACTGAGGCCGCGCCATCCTGCACCTTTACTACCGGGCCATTGTCCATGGCCGGTTATATAGGCTTGCCGGCGCCGGGTTGTGAGGTCCGGTTGGTGCCGAAGGATGGCAAGCTGGAAGGGCGCTTTCGTGGGCCGCACATCATGCCTGGGTACTGGCGGTCTCCGCAGCAGACCGCCGAGGTGTTCGACGAGCAGGGCTTTTACTGTTCCGGTGATGCGCTCAAGCTTGCTGACCCGCGTGATCCGCAACTGGGGCTGATGTTTGATGGGCGCATCGCCGAAGACTTCAAACTGTCTTCCGGGGTGTTCGTCAGTGTCGGCCCACTGCGCAATCGTGCGGTACTGGAGGGCTCGCCCTATGTCCAGGACTTGGTAGTGACCGCGCCGGATCGAGAGTGCCTGGGGGGGCTGGTATTCCCGCGATTGTACGAGTGCCGACGCCTGGCGGGGCTCGCAGCCAGTGCCAGCGATGCCGAAGTGCTTGCCAGCGCGCCGGTGCGCGAGTGGTTCGCCGACTGGTTGCAGCGGCTCAATCGCGAAGCCAGCGGCAATGCCAGCCGTCTGGAGTGGATCGCGCTGCTCGACGAAGCCGCGTCCATTGATCGCGGTGAAATTACCGACAAAGGCTCGATCAACCAGCGTGCGGTCTTGCAATGGCGTGCGGCCAAAGTCGAGGCGATGTATCGCGGTGACGACCACTCGATCCTGCGCGCCGGTCCACGGTCTTGAGTTGCGCGGGGCAATATTCGTCATTCAGGGATGTGGCGATTCTTGAAGCCGTACGAACGCCTTGGGTTGATATCGGCGGCGCGCTGGCCCAGGTCTCTCCCATCGATCTGGGCATAAAGGTTGGTCGTGAAGTGTTGGCCCGTGCCGGGCTTGATCCGCGGGCAGTTGACACTGTGCTGGCCGGCTCCATGGCCCAGGCCAGCTTTGACGCTTACATGCTGCCACGCCATATCGGGCTTTACAGCGGCGTGCCGCAACAGGTACCGGCACTGGCGGTGCAGCGCATTTGCGCGACCGGTTTCGAGCTGTTGCGCCAGGCCGGCGAGCAACTTAACGGTGGCGCGGATCTGGCTTTGTGTGTGGGCGCTGAATCCATGTCGCGCAACCCGATTGCCGCCTACACCCATCGGGGCGGGTTTCGCCTCGGGGCGCCGGTGGATTTCAAGGATTTTCTTTGGGAAGCGCTGTACGACCCGGCTCCTGGACTGGACATGATCGGCACAGCAGAAAATCTCGCCAGGCGTCACGGCCTGAGTCGCGAGGCGGTGGATACCTATGCCCTCAACAGTCACCAACGAGCGCTGGACGCACAGAGCTGCGGCTGGTTCAGCGATGAAATCGTCCCGGTGCGTAATGAGTCGTTTGAACTGGAAGGCTATCAGCCCCGGGGTATTGCACTGCCGCGTCGATGTGACGGGGTCACCCTGGACAGCCATCCTCGGCCCACCGATTCCCACGCGCTGGCCAAGCTGCAGGCGATTCACGCCGGTGGTGTGCAAACCGCCGGCAACAGCTGTGCGGTGGTGGACGGCGCAGCGGCCGCACTGGTAGGCCGAGCGTCAGTGAGTATGCGTCCGGTATTGGCGCACCTACTGGCGACTGCGGTGGTCGGTGTGGCGCCAGAGTTCATGGGGATCGGTCCGGTTCCGGCGATCCAGTTGTTGCTGCAGCGCAGTGGGCTGGTCCAGGAAGATATCGCTCTTTTTGAAGTCAACGAGGCTCAAGGCGCGCAGGTGCTGGCGGTGGCTCAGATGCTGGAGATGGATAGCCATCGGCTTAACCTCAGAGGTGGTTCGATCGCGCTCGGGCATCCATTGGCAGCCACCGGCCTGCGTTTGGTAATGACCTTGGCGCGGCAGTTGCGCGAGCAACATCTGCGTTACGGGGTCGCCGCTGCCTGTGTCGGCGGCGGGCAGGGCATGGCCGTGCTAATTGAAAACCCGGGATTTAGCGGCTGAACCGTTGCGGTGTTCTTCCCTTTTGACAGTACGAGGTTTGCCATGTGGCATTACCAGGCGCCGTTGCGCGACATGCAATTTATCTTTGAACATTGGCTGCAGGCTCCCCGGGCATGGAGTCAAATGTCTGCATTTGAGGCTCTGGACTTGCCGCTGGCGCTCCAGGTGCTTGGAGAGGCCGGACGTTTCAGCTCGGATGTATTGGTGCCGCTCAATAGCAGCGGCGATCGCCAAGGTTGCCGCTTCGACAATGGCCAGGTCAGTACTCCGGATGGTTTTGTACAGGCTTATCGAGCTTTCGCCGAAGGTGGCTGGCCGGCATTGGCCTGTGATGAAGCCTTCGGTGGCCAGGGGCTGCCGCAACTGCTCGATGCCGCATTGCAGGAAATGCTATACGCCAGCAACCACGGTTGGGCCATGTACACGGGGATCGCCCATGGCGCTTACCTGTGCCTCAAGACCCACGCACCGCAGTGGATCAAGGACCGTTATCTGCCTCAGATCGTCAGTGGTGAGGCGCTGCCTACCATGTGCCTGACCGAACCCCAGGCTGGCAGCGACGTCGGCCTGCTGCGCTGCCGCGCTGAACCGCAGAGCGACGGCAGTTATCGGCTGAGCGGCTGCAAGCTATTCATTTCCGGAGGCGAACATGACTTGACCGAGGACATCCTGCATCTGGTGCTGGCCCGATTGCCAGGGGCGCCCACCGGTAGTCGTGGTGTTTCGCTGTTTCTGGTACCCAAACGCCTGGATGACGCTCATGCCAATGCGGTGCGCTGCGATGGTATCGAACACAAGATGGGCATCAAAGGCAGTGCCACCTGTTCGCTGGTCTTCGACGGCGCTCAGGGTTGGCTGATTGGCGAGGCGAATCGTGGTTTGGCCGCGATGTTCGTGATGATGAACTCCGCGCGATTGCATGTCGCCCTGCAGGGCCTGGGACATGCCGAGTCTGCGTGGCAGAACGCTTATGCGTATGGACTGGAGCGCAAACAAATGCGTGCGCCCAATCGCCCTGTCGGCGTTGCGGCCGAAGCTGTCGACCCCATTCACTATCATCCGGCCATGCGTCGCGTTTTGCTGGAGTTACAGGTCTACGCGGAGGGCATGCGAGCCGTCGGTTATTGGGCGGCACATTTGCTCGATCAGGCCGAACATGCCCCGGACCTGGTCACTCGGCAGGGTGCCTTGCAACTGGCGGAGCTCTTGACACCGGTGATCAAGGCTTTTTTCACCGAACAGGGTTTTCGTCTTGCCAGCAACGCCTTGCAGGTATTCGGTGGCTACGGTTACGTCACCGAATTTGCCATTGAGCAGACCCTGCGCGACAGCCGCATCGCAATGATTTATGAGGGTAGTAACGAAATTCAGGCCAATGATCTTCTACTACGCAAAGTGCTGGGCGATGAAGGCCGCTCCTTCGGCCAATTGTTGGCGGTTATGCGCGAAGAAGCTGGGCAGACCTGCGAAACCGCCAGCTTTTGCGCTGAGCTGGTGCTGCTTTGCAATAAACTCGAGTGTTTGCAAATAGAGATACGTGACCTGGCCGTCGAGGAGGGC
The DNA here is from genome assembly GCF_000802965.1 of Pseudomonas fluorescens. Lineage (GTDB taxonomy): Bacteria > Pseudomonadota > Gammaproteobacteria > Pseudomonadales > Pseudomonadaceae > Aquipseudomonas > Aquipseudomonas fluorescens_A. Next base: position 45,525 of record NZ_JSAK01000023.1, read on the forward strand.
GAATACCCATATCGGGTTGCTGGCGATTTTCTGCGTTTGTGTGGCGTGGCCCTCTTGGCTTATTCCTGGTCTCGAGCGGCGCGTGTCTCTCGGTTGTTACCCGACAGCGATCCACTGCGCGCCAGTAAACTGGAAACAGCCGGCTTTTTCTTTGCCTACTTGCTGCCGGAAGCGGATTACCGGATCGCTGCCATTCGTGCGGCCAAGGCACCCCTGCCGTTTCTGAGGTGAGTTCAAGTTAGCGCCAGGAACGAGGGTGAGTTGCATCTACCCCCGCGTGACATCAACCGTAGAGCATGTTCAAGCATTCGAAACAAAAGCTAAGACGCTGTTGGATCAAGCTAACGCTTATGGCGAGTTGTCCCGCTCTCCCGCACATGAATGCTGACCGCCACCTTGGTCCGAAGCACGTTATCCAGTGCAGAGCACTTGCGCTATGAAGCAGGGAGGGCAATTGCGTGACTGTCCACTATTGGCCGATTACTGCCCGTCGCCAAGGGCCGTGAACGACCCTCTGTCGCTTCTCGTCTCAGCCGATTTTTTTAGGTGTCTACTTCCAGATAGACCCTGCAGCTGCAAAAAGGAGCGAGCGATGAGCGACAAACAGGTAGCACCTGAAACGCGAGGCGTTACGGTGGAGTTACTTGCCTCGATGGACCTTGGTCCCGAAATTGAAGGTATGGCAGGCCGCCAACTTAGAACGTGTAGGGTGACAATCGAGCCTGGAGGCGTCTTCGGGCCGATTCACAACCATAAAGACCGACCAGGCAGCGTCTACATACTGCAAGGCACGATCACCGATCATCAAAATGGAGTCGCCACGGACTATGGGCCGGGATTAGGTTGGACCGAGGACAGGAACACCACGCATTGGCTTGAGAACAGAGGAACAATTGCGGCGGTGGAGATCTCGGTCGATATCGCCAGGCAAGAGTAAGCGTTCCCTGGGTAACCTCTTCATCGCCTTGCTTGCCGTACCGCACCACTTCATCTCCCGCCTGGTGTGCGCTGAACCGTAGTCCATCTAACCCTTCGATAGATTAACCCCTCAAGCGTCAAAACCAGGTGTGCCTGACGCTTGACATAAGCTGAACTCGGTCATATAAAGAACATGTTCATAAATGATCAACAACAATAATGGATGCGATCATATGCGCCGAATCGACCTGCACTGCTATCCCAACACACAACGCTGGATCGACTGCCAAGGTCCCTACGTCGAGGCTCTTGCGCAATACTGGCACCGCGACTGGAAAGCCAAGACCGAGGAAGAAGTGGTTCGCGAGTTCCAGAGCGCCGGCATCGAGGCGGTGCTGGTGGCCCTTGATCTGCGAGCAACCATCAACACGGTGCCGTGCGACAACGACTATGTGGCCGGCATGCGCGATCGCCACGACTGCATCATCCAGGCCTGGGGTGCCGTGGAACCGGCCATGGGGCAGGTGGCGATCGATGAGGCCAAACATGCGATCCGCGACCTGGACATGCTTGGGTTTCACTTCCACCCGATCATGCAGCACTTCAGTGTCGATGATCAGCGCTATTACCCGCTCTGGGAAGAAATCAACGCCCTGAAAGTGCCGGTGATGATCGACGTCGGCATGACCGGCATGGGCGCAGGCCTGCCCGGGGGCTTCGGTGCCAAGACCCGGCATGCACATCCATCGTCCATCGATACCCTGGCGGCGGACTTCCCGGACTTGACCATCATCATGGCGCACCCGGGTTACCCGTGGATCGACGAAACCACCGTCTGTGCACTGCACAAGGGCAATGTGTTCTGGGAAATGTCCGGCTGGGCACCCAAATACCTGCCAGAGGCGCTCAAGCGCGATATTCGCGGGCGACTCAAGCACAAGGTCATGTTCGGTAGCGACTACCCCAGCATTCCCCATGAGCGGCTGTTCAAGGAGTGGGGCGAGTTGGGCTACTCCGATGAAGTGCTGGAGTTGTTCTTCCACAAGAACGCCGAACGCGTGCTGGGTCTCTGACATGGGTAGCGAGCAGCATAATGTGGTGACCGAACGGCGCGGGCATGTGCTCCATATCCGCATCAACAGGCCTCAGGTTCGCAACGCGCTGGACCCGCTCACTTACCATCAGTTGAGTCTGGCCTGCGATGAGCTGGAGGCTGACCCCGAGCTGTGGCTCGGGGTGCTGACCGGGGAGGGCGACCAGGCCTTCAGTGCCGGCCGCGACCTCAAGCAACTGGCGCAAATGGCTGTTGCCGATGAGGCGCAGAAACAGGCTGAAGCGGCGTTATGGCAGTGCACCACACGCTTGACCGACCGCTTCGGTTTCGCCAAGCCGCTGATTGCACGGCTCAATGGTTCGGCCCATGGCGGCGGACTGGAGCTGGCCCTGGCGTGTGACATCATCGTCGCCGCCGAACATGCCCAGCTCAGCCTGCCCGAGCCCCGGCGCGGGCTGATTGCCACTGCGGGCGGTGTCCATCGCCTGCCGCGCCAGATCGGCCTGAAGGCGGCAATGGGGTATCTGCTGACCGGGCGAGCCATGACCGCGCAACGGGGTTACGAGCTGGGCCTGATCAACGAAGTGGTTCCCGCGCACTTGCTCGATGAGGCTGTCGAGCAATGGGTGGCGGACATCCTGGCCTGTGCGCCACTGGCGGTTCGCGCTACTAAGGCCTGTGCCATGCAGGGCCTTGACCTGCCGCTGGCAGAGGCCGTGGCCCGGCGCTACGACGCCGAAGAGCGGCGCAAGGCCAGTGAAGACAGTCGCGAAGGGCCGCGTGCCTTTGCCGAAAAACGTCGACCGCAATGGCGAGGATGCTGAAGCACTGCTCCCGGTTTCTACCCGATACGGTACGCTCAGACGACAGTACCGCTACCTGAATAAAAATAATCACAGGTGACAGGCAATGAATACGTCGCGCATGTTTTACGGCTGGTGGGTCGTGGTCGCATCGATCATGGGGATGATCGTCAGCCAGGGTCCCGTCCTGGTATTTACCTTCGGCATTTTCATGAAGCCCTTGAGCGCCGAGTTCGGCTGGAGCCGTTCGCAAGTTTCGCTGGGGCTGACCATCGCTATTCTCACCGCCGCCTTGTGCACCCCCTGGATCGGTCGGTTGATCGATCGCAAGGGGGCGCGCCAAGTGGCCATTCCGGCGTTGCTGTTGTTCGGCGTCGGGATCATGTCGCTCGGCCTCTTGCCGGCCAACCTGGTGCTTTTCTATCTGGCGTTCTGCGTGATTGGCCTGTTGTCCACCGGCGGCACTCCCACGGCCTATGCCATGGCCGTGAGTTGCTGGTTCATCCGCCGCCGTGGCCTGGCCCTGGGCTTGAGCATGGCGGGTATCGGCATCGGAGCGGCGTTGCTGCCGATGCTGGCGCAACATGCCGTGGCCGCACTGGGCTGGCGCCTGGCGTATGCGGTGATGGGCCTGGTGATTGTTCTCGGCGCGGTTGGCGTCGCCTGGAAACTGCAGAACAAGCCTGCTGACCTGGGGCTGTTCCCGGACAACCAGCCCACCGTGGATGGCGCCCCTCATTCGCCGGACAAGGTTGGCCTGACCGTGGGGCAGGCGCTGCGCAGCCGCTCGTTCTGGCTGATCGGCGTGGCGTTTTTCCTCGCGGCCCTGGCGATCAACGGCTGCTCGGTGCACTTCGTGCCCTTGCTCACCGACCGCGGCATACCGGCTGGCGAAGCCGCTCGCATTGCCTCGATCATCGGTATCGCGCTGATCGTCGGCCGCGTGGGCGCAGGGTATCTGCTCGACTACCTGTTCGCGCCCTTTGTCACGGTGTTTTTCTTCATTGGCCCGGTGATCGGCATCCTCTTGCTCTACAGCGGCGCCAGCGGCAGCAGCGCAATGTTCTGCGCGGCCCTGATCGGCCTGGGTGTCGGCGCGGAGGTGGACCTGATTGCCTACCTGATCGCGCGTTATTTCGGGTTGCGCGCCTTTGGTGAGATCTATGGCTACCTGTTCGGCCTGTTCTGTCTGGGCACAGCCTTCGGACCGTTGTTGATGGGCATTGGTCAGACGCTCAATGGCAGTTACGACGCGGTCCTGCTGTTGTTCGCCGGCTGCATGGTGGTGGCCTGTGTCCTGATGCTCTGTGTCGGTCGTTATCCGGACCTCCATGGGCAGCACAAGGTGCCGGCGATCACGCCGCCTGCAAACCATGCATTATCAGACTCAGGCGCTTCATCAGCTCATTGAGACCGTCTTGCGGATCCTGCGAGTCGTCCGCCAGCCACATGCGAATCTCCGCTGCCAATAGATGGAACATGGTCTTGGCGATCATGCTGTCGTCTTCCTGGCAGCGCACTTCACCCTGGGCCCGGGCATGGCCAAGCAGGGTTGAGATCGAGTCGATGGTACGCGCCCGGGTCGCCTGGAAGCGTTCGCTCTGCATCCCCGTTGTGTAGAAGGTGATCTCACGGGTCAGGTCCCGTGAGATCACCTTGTCCTGCCCGTAAAACACGAAAAAGTGCCGCAGCGCGTTGCGCAGGTTGTCCAGCAGTGGGCGGTCGGCGCGGCAGTCGGCGAAAGCCCGCGTAGTCAACTCGTCGAGATCGTCGTTGAACACCAGGAACAACAGGTCGCGCTTGTCGGTGGCGTAGAGAAACAGGGTCGACAGGCCAACGTCCGCTTCCTGGGCGATTTGCCGTGTCGTGGTCGGCTCAAAGCCATTCTCGGTGAAGAGTTTTTTCGATGCGGCACGGATCCGCAGGAATTTGTCGAGCTTGTTTCGTTCGCGCAAACCCAGCGGGGCATTCGATTTCACGTTCATGTCAGACCTTTGATTTTTCTGGTTTTGTCGGGGTTCTGGAAGAACTCATCTTAAGGGATGGCCAGAGCCTTGACAAACAATATGATCATGTCTAAAAATGAACATGTTCTTTTAAAAACAATAAACGAGGTTGAACATGTCCCCATCCAAGAAAGTCGCCCTGGTCACAGGTTCCGCATCCGGCATTGGCGCCACGGTGGCCGTGGCACTGGCCAAGGCCGGTTATGACGTGATCGTCAACTACAGCCGCAGCGAAGCCTCGGCCAGGTCCACGGTGCAAGCCTGCGAGGCAGCCGGGGCACGGACGATGTTGCTGCAGTGCGACGTGTCGAATGAGGACAGTGTCAAAGCCATGGTCGCCGCCATCCGTGAGCAATACAGCCACTTGGACGTGGTCTGCAGCAACGCCGGCGTGTCCATCGATACGCCACCGAAAAAGTTTGACGAGATCGAAGTGGAAGATTGGGACCGGGTATTCGCGGTGAACGTACGCGGCCTGTTCCTGATCGCCAAGCACACCAAGGCCCTGTTGTTCGAGGCACCCCGGCCGTGCATGGTCAACACCGCCTCGATTGTGGGCATGCGCCCTGGTGCCCAGCCGCTGCCGTATTCGGCGTCCAAGGCGGCCGTCATCAGCATGACTCAGACCCTGGCCAACGCACTGGGCCCCAAGGTACGCGTCAATGCAATCGCCCCGGGCTGGATGGAAGGGGAGTGGATGGAATGGATGCTGGGCGACAACTACGACAAGTTGATGACCCGTCGCGCGCGCGCCACGCCCTTGCAGCGCTGTGTGACCATGCCGGACGTGGCTGAAGTGGTGCTCACCCTGATCGAGCACATGCACTTTGTCACCGGCGAAACCATTGTCATCGATGGCGGTTTCGCCAAGACCACCTGATTCTTCAGGGCCAATTCTTCCGGGCGAGAGTTGCGCTCTGGCCCCTGCGGGTTCCTTCCAACAATAACGACAACATCGAGGACATTTCCATGATGGGATTCGTGCCGTTTCCAGAAAAGTTCGTTGAGCAGTATCGCGCCAAGGGCTACTGGCTGGACCAGACCCTGGCGAATACCTTCCAGGCTGTATGCCGTCAGTACGGAGAGCGCATTGCCGTGTGCGATGCTTCCCGTGAGGTGAGCTACGCCGAGCTTGACCAGGTTGCCACACGCCTGGGTTTGAACCTGTTGGATGCCGGTCTGGTGCCGGGCGATATCGTCGTCTTGCAACTGGGCAACGTGCTGGAGTTTGTCTTCGTTTACCTGGCCCTGCAGAAAATCGGAGTTCGGCCGATCCTTGCGCTGCACACCCACCGATACCGTGAGCTGCGCCAGTTCGTCGAGTTGTCTGGCGCCACCGCAACTATTTCGGCGGATCGCTCCAAGGACTGCGATTTCATCGATATCGTCAACCGCGTTCAAGCTGATACCGCCAGCATCCGTCGCAAGTTTGTCCTCGGTGCCGCGGCGGACGGTTTTGTCTCGCTGGGCGACCTGCTGGCGCGTGAGCCACGTCGGAATGTTGCTGAAATCGAGGCGATTCAGGCGGCGATCGATCCGTGCAGCCCAGCGCTGTTTCTATTGTCTGGCGGCACGACCGGCATCCCGAAGATGATCCCGCGCTCGCACAACGACTACGTCTGCAACTCGCGGCTGGCCTCCAAATACACGGGCATTGATGAGCACTCGGTGTTGCTGGACGTGCTTCCCATTGCTCACAACTTGCCGCTGGCGTGCCCTGGCTTGCAGGGCTTCATGCTCTGCGGTGCCAAGGTGGTGTTACATGCCAGCACTCGGGCTGAAGAGGTGTTCGGTTTGATCGAGCGCTTCAAGGTCACCCATATCCATGTGGTGCCGGCCCTGCTGATCATGTGGATGAACGACCCCCGGGTCGAGTCCTTCAATCTGGACAGCGTGCGAGTGATCCAGTCCGGTGGCCAGCGTCTGCAACCGGAGACGCGGGCCTTGACCGAGCAGGTCTTGCATAACTGCACGGTGCAGGAAAACTTCGGCATGGCCGAAGGCCTGTTGATGTTCGTGCGCCTGGACGATCCGCTGGATGTACGCCGCGAGTCGGTGGGCAGGCCGGTGTGTGAAGACGACGAAATCCTCTTGCTGGGCGAGGACGACCTACCGGTGCCGCCGGGTACGCCGGGCGAGCTGTGCTGCCGAGGGCCCTACACCTTGCGCGGTTACTTCAACGCACCGGAGCATAACGCGCGGGCGTTTACCCCCGAAGGTTTCTACCGTTCCGGCGACATGATGCGCGAGCTGCCCTCGGGCAACTATGTGGTGGAAGGGCGCAAGAAGGACCTGATCAACCGCGGCGGCGAGAAAATTTCCGCCGAAGAAATCGAGAACCTGGTGCTGGCTCACCCGGCCGTTACGAACGTGGCGTGCGTGGCCATGCCCGACCCGGTGCTGGGCGAAAAAATGTGCGCCTTCGTGATCCTCAAGCCGGCTGCGCAGTTGAGCCTGGAAGAGCTGGTCGATTACCTGCAGAGCCATGAAATCGCCCGTTTCAAACTGCCGGAGCGCCTGGAGCTGGTGGACAGTTTTCCGCTGTCGACCTTCGGCAAGGTCTCCAAGAAAGACCTGGTGGAGCGCGTCAGCGCCCAGCTAAAAATCGAGGCGGCCTGAGATGAGCGACTTTATCCAATACCGCTTCGAAGACGGCATCGCCACCTTGACGCTGTGCGCGCCCGAGCAGCACAACGCCTTGAGCCATCAGGTGCAGTTCGACGGGTTCACTCAGGTTTGCGCGCGCATCAACCGCGATCCGCAGGTCAAAGTGGTCATCCTCACAGGTTCCGGCAAATCGTTCTGTGCCGGTGGCAACGTCAAGGACATGAAAGCGCGGGCGGGGCTGTTCGCGGGTGATCCGTATCAGCTGCGCGATGGCTATCGCCATGGCATCCAGCAGATTCCGCTGGCGGTCTACCACCTTGAGGTGCCGACCATTGCTGCCGTCAACGGTGCAGCGATTGGTGCCGGTTGCGACCTGGCATTGATGTGCGACATCCGAATCGCCTCGCAACAAGCGCGTTTCGCTGAAAGCTTCGTACGCCTGGGAATCGTGCCCGGGGATGGCGGCGCCTGGCTGTTGCCCCGGGCGCTGAACAACCTGTCGCGGGCCTATGAACTGTCATTTACCGGCGAGACGGTGTCGGCGCAGCAGGCGCTCGAATATGGCCTGGTGTCGCGCGTTGTCGCGCCGGATGACTTGTTGGTGGCCGCTCAAGACCTGGCCCGACGGATCGCGGCCAACCCCGGGCATGCTCTGAGGTTGACCAAGAAGCTGTTGCGCGAAGGGCAGCACACCCGGCTGGAACCCTTGCTCGAACTGTCCGCTGCCTATCAGGCACTGGCCCATCACACCGAAGCCCACCAGGCCATCGTGCAGGCACTTTGATCGCAGCCGGACGCTGCACGCGGCGTTCGGCCGGAGGTTCTCATGCAAGACGCAGTGATTGTTGCTTATGCCCGATCGGCCATTGGCAAGGCTTATCGTGGCGCGTTCAACCACACCCCAATGCCCAGCCTGGCTGCGCCGATCATCCAGGCAGTGCTCAAACGTGCCCAGACTCAGGGCGCCGAGGTTGAAGAATTGGTCATGGGGTGTGGACGGCCTGAGGGTACTCAGGGCAAGAACATTGCCCGGCTCAGCGCTTTGCGAGCCGGGTTGCCGGACAGCGTCGCGGCGCAGACCGTCAGCCGCCATTGCGCGTCGGGGTTACAAGCCATTGCCAGCGCCGCGCAACGTATCCAGCTGGACGGCAGCTCGATAATGCTGGCGGTTGGTGGCGAGTCCATAAGTCTTGTGCAGAACGCCCACACTAACGAGCACTACGGTCAAGACCCGTGGCTGCTGGAGCATCGACCTGACGCCTATATCAGCATGCTCGAGACGGCTGAAAGGGTGGCCAGTCGTTACGGCATCTCCCGTGCTGATCAGGATGACTACGCCTTGCTCAGCCAGCAGCGTATGGCTCAGGCCCAGCGCGACGGGCTGTTCGATGAAGAAATCGTACCGCTGGACGTCATCTCCAAAGCCGTGAACAAGGCCAGTTATGAGTATTACGACAAGCCCCTGCGTATCGACCGAGACGAATGCAATCGGCCGGGCACACAGCGTGCCCAACTGCATGCGCTCGCAGCGGTGCTGGAGGGTGAGCATCGAACCGTGACTGCCGGCAACGCCTCGCAACTCAGTGACGGCGTGGCGGCGTGTGTGTTGATGAGTGCCGATCAAGCCAGAGCCAAGGGTTCAAGACCTCTGGGGATCTTCAAAGGTTTTGCCAGTGCCGGCTGTGCACCTGATGAAATGGGCATCGGCCCAGTGCTGGCTGTGCCACGCCTGTTGGCCCGCCACGGGCTGAGCGTCAATGACATCGATCTGTGGGAATTGAACGAAGCCTTTGCCTCACAGGTGCTGTATTGCCAGCGTCAGTTGGGAATCCCGATGCAGCGGCTGAACGTTAACGGTGGGGCCATCGCCATGGGGCACCCCTACGGCATGTCGGGTGCGCGCATGGCCGGGCACGTTTTGCTTGAGGGGCGTCGCCGGGGGGCACGCTATGTGGTGGTGACCATGTGCGTGGGTGGCGGGCAGGGCGCCGCCGGTTTGTTCGAGGTGTGCCATGACTGACGGCTAGGACCGGGCATCGCTTTTGCTGCGTCTCTACAACAACAAAAAGAGGGACTTTCTATGAAGGCTGTTCATGTTCGCGCCTTGCAGGCCGCCGGCTTGCTCTTGTGTTTCCACGGCGCCGTCAGCGCCACCGAGGGCAATGGCAACTCCTACCCACTGGGTGTGGAAACCAATATGTCCGGGTTGATGTTGCCCGAAGGCCTGACGTCGCTGTTGTACTACACCCATTACGATGCCACCCACGTCAAAGGCAACGACGGCGACGACAACCCCGGCATCGCCCGATATCGCATCAGGTCCGATAGCGTATCCCTGCGTCTGAGCTATGTCTGGCCCGGGGTGAAATGGCTGGGCGCGAATGTCGAAACCCGAGCCGCACTGGCGGCGCCCACGATTGACCTGACCCTGGACGTTGTCCGCCCTGCGCCCCTGGCACCGCTGGACAAGGGCGGCACCTCTACAAATCTTGCCGACCTCAGCTTTGCCCCGGTGCTGCTCGGCTGGCACAGCAAGACCTTGCACCAGACCGCCGGTATCGAAACCTTCCTGCCCACCGGCGACTATGACGAGGATGAGCCGGTGAACACCGGGCGCAACTACTACCAGGTCGCACCTTTCTATGCCGCGACGTGGTTTCCCACCGAGCACTGGGAAGCCAGCGCCAAACTGCGCTACGGCATCAACTCGAAAAACGACAAGACCGACTATCGCTCTGGCGATGAGCTCACGCTTGAATTCAGCGCGGGCTATCGCTTCAACGGACCCTTGAGCGCCGGCATCAACGGCTACATCTACCAGCAGACAACCGATGACCGCCGTGATGGAACCTCGGTCAATGGCAACGGTAACCGCGGTTCGGTCGATGCCTTGGGGCCCTACTTCATGTACCGCTTCAGCAAAGACTTTGCCGTGGTTGCCAAGTTGCAGGAGGAGTTCGGGGCGAAGAACAAGTCCGAAGGGACGCGGTTGTGGTTGCAGGCGCGGTTGCCGTTCTAGAAAACTGTGAGCTGATCCTGTCAACGCTGAAGCTCCAGGGATGTGCGCAGGCTCGTCGATCATGCCAAGTCTGCGCATTACCCGCTGCAAACCGTTCTCGACAATCGGTAATCATGAGGATCGCAGTTCATCGCAAGGCGGTACATCCGCTGGCATACCGCGACTCGCCCTCGTATCATTTACCCCGATACATCTCCGATATCCCCTCGCAAAAGCCCCGCTTCCTGTAGCGCTGGCCCGGGCAAGCCGAATGCAAGTGATCGCCTTCCAACATCGAGCAACCAAATGACCACCCATGGTGCCAGTTTCACTGAGGGGCCCGTTGGCAGGCATGTGTTGAGCATGGTGGGCACGGGCGCCCTGGGCTTGCTGGCGGTTTTTCTCGTCGACATCCTCACCCTGATGTACGTGTCCATGCTCGATGACCAAAGCCTGTTGGCCGCCGTCGGGCTGGGAAAGACCCTGGTGTTCATCAACGGGGCATTTTCCACCGGGCTGGTTATCGGGGCCGTGGCGCTGCTTTCCGATCGTATTGGCAAACATGCCGGCAAAACCCTGGCTCGACTGGCCAGCCATATGCTGATCATGGCGTTCCTGCTGTCTGCCACCCTTGTCGTGGTGGAGATGGTTTGCGCTGAGCCCTTGGCCCGATGGTTGGGTGCGGACCTGGCGGCTTATCAAAACGCACGGCATTACCTCTGGCTGGTTGTGCCCGCCAGCCTATTGATCGCTATCACGCAGATGTGCGCACAGATGCTCAGGGCGAAAGGGCAGGTCAGGCTCGCACTGAACGTCCTGCTGGCGGGGGCGGGGACATTGGCGGTGGCAGATCCTCTGTTCATTTTTGGCTTTGGCATGGGGCTGGAAGGGGCAGGGGTGTCCTTTCTCCTGTCGGCTGCCGTGACATCGGTGGCAGGGCTGGTGCTGGTCAAACGGCACATCGGGCTCTCGGCGACGATCAATCTCAAACTGTTGTCGCTCCACACCCGCCGTACCTTGCGAGTGGCGCTGCCGGCGATGCTGGCAAACCTCGCCATGCCGGTGGGCATCACCTACCTGATGGTGGTGCTCGCGGGCCTGGGGACATCAGCCCTGGCCGGGATGGCGGTGGTGGATCGCGTCCTGCAGCTTGGCTACTGTGTGTTCTTCGCACTGCCGGGTGCACTGGTGCCGGTGCTCGCGCAGAATCTGGGTGCAGGCCGCGATGATCGGGTCCGGGCGATCCTGGTCTTTACCCGCCGGCTCGTGGTCCTCTATGGTGTGGCGTTGTGGTTGCTGCTGGACGTGTCGGGACCCTTCATTGCCAACTACTTTCACCTTACGGGCATGGGCCGAGAGATGTTCATAACGTTCTCCCAGTTTGGTGTGGGTCTGTGGATCGTCTTCGGCCTGGACTTTGTCGCGCAATCGATGTTCCTGACGATGGAGCGCGCCTGGTGGGTGCCGGTTTTCGGGTGGATTCGCGGCACCTTGGGCACCCTGCCATGGGTGTACGCAGGGGCGCAGGGTTTCGCTGGCAGCGGTGCCGTGATCGGCATGTGGACGGGTAACGCACTGGTCGCTATCGCAGCGATTGTCACCGCCTCGCATGTTTCGCGGCGCTTTTTTGTGCAGCGGGCGAAGGCGCACCGGCTGCATTGAACGAACAATCGCGCCGCTGCCAGACCTGGCAGCAAGGGCGTCCCAATTTCAACGGAATTCTATGGCAGTCATGGACACTCATAACGAATCGGGCGATTCGCCGAACCCCAAGCGTCGACGCGCGCCGAAAGGGGAAATGCGCCGCATGGCGCTGCTGGATGCCGCCACCGAAGTCTTTGCCCGGGATGGCTACCTGGGTGCCTCGATGCGCGATGTCGCCGATATTGCGGGCATCACCACGGTGGGCCTGCTGCACCATTTCCCCAACAAGGTGGCGTTGCTGAAAGCGCTGCTCGATCGTCGGGACGAAAGGGTGGTTGCCCGGTTCGGTGACCTGGCCACCGCGCCAACCCTTGACGGGTTTGTGCAGTTTCTCAGGCTGAGCATGAGCTTCAGTGTGGAGGATGCTTGCGAATGCCAGGCGTCCGTGATGATCAATACCGAAAGCCTCTCCGAAAAGCATCCGGCGTTTCCCTGGTACAAGGAGAAATTCGACATGGTGCATGCCCATGCACAGGCGCACCTCGGGGTATTGGTCGAGTCCGGCGAAATACGGGGGGACGTGGATGTGAAGGCACTTGCCCAAGAGATCTTTTCACTCATGGACGGGCTGCAGATCCAATGGCTCAGGGGGCGGGCGAACGTAGACATCATGAGCGTCTTCGATAACTACTTGCGCCGCCTGGCCGCCGATCTGAAGGTGGCGTAAAAGGCTCATCCCTGAGCCTCATGCAACGGTCAGTAAGTTTGCGCCGCCGTGACCTGGACGGCCTTGCGCAGTGGCACTGGCAACGGGTTGCTGTCCCGGGTGTTCAATTGCTCCGGGTACAGCGTGACCAGCGTCTGGCTCAGGGCCAGGTCCTCTGAATCGGTACCCACGCGGATCTTGAACTTGCCGGCGTCGACGTTCCAGCTGTCAGTGTTATCCACGTAGTAGGCCAGCGAGCGCGAATCGAGCGGAATGCTCACGGTCTTGCTCTGGCCTGGCTCAAGGTAGACCTTGGTGAAGCCCTTGAGCTCCTTTTCCGGACGATCGACCGCAGGGTTTACCGGTTGCACATACAGCTGTGCCACCTCGAAGCCCGCCTTGTCGCCGGTGTTGGTCACCGTGAACTTGACGTCAACGGTGGCGCCGGGAGTCAGCACATTGGTTGACAGCTTCAGGTCGCTGTAGCCGAAGGTGGTGTAGGAAAGACCATAGCCGAACGGATACAGCGGCTTGGCGTGTTTCTTGTCGTAGCCGCGATAACCGAGGTAGAGGCCTTCGCTGTAGGTCATTTCAGTCAGCGCGTTGTCACCGCGATAGGCAGCCGGGTCCGGATACGAAGCGTAGCTTGGATTGTCTTCGATCTTTTTGTCGATGGTGACCGGCAATTTACCCGATGGGTTGACCTTGCCATACAGGATCTCGGCAAGTGCCTGGCCGCCTTGCTGGCCCGGGAACCAGGCTTGCAACGTGGCGCCTACCTTCTTGGCCCAAGGCTGCATGTCCGCTACACCGCCGCCGTGCATCACGACGATCGTATTGGGGTTGGCGCGGGTCACAAAGTTGATCAGCTCGGCCTGCTGGTCAGGCAGTTCATAACCGTGGTCAGACCCTTCGCCTTCGTTCTCATAGTTAGTGCCTGCGGCAACCACGACGGCATCGTACTTCGACAGATCCTTTGGCGGACGCAGCGACGCCCAGCTCATCTGCACGCCGGCGAGACCGCCCAGTGCCGGAGTGAAGTTACCCTGCACGCGCTGGTATTCCAGCTTGACGGTGTATTGCTTGCCGGCCACCAGGGCTGCGGTCTTGCCGGACGTGGTCAGGGCGTTGACCACGTCGGAGGAGTGCGGCACGCCGTCACTTTGCACCACGAGCTCATCGTTGACCCAGAGTTTGTAGGGGCCGTCTGCCCGGACCTTGAACACCTGCGGACCGGAAACCACAGGCTTGATGTTCGCGGTAAACCGCGCCGAGAAATTGCCGGCCGCAGGACTGAAGCCAGACACCGTAGTGGTACCTGCACTGGTTTCATTGGTGCTGGTGGTCCAGTTGAAATTCACCCCCGGCTCGACACGCGTTTGTGCCGCAGTGCCCGAGAAACTGGTGTTGGCGAAGTACTCGGCTTTCACCCCGGAATTGCTGATACCGCTGTTACCGGTCGCCGGCTGATACCACACGGAGCTTTTCGGGTTCAGGCTCATCTCTGGCAGGTAAGTGATATCCGAACTGCTCGATGCCAATTGCTGCAAGCCACTGAGCTCCGTCACGTAGCTGTTGGGTGGCGAGTTGGCGGTACCGAAAGGTGAGGCAGGCGCCTGGTCTGCCCAATCGCCGATCACGGCGATTTTGGCGGACGGCGCCAGTGGCAACAGCGGCTTGCCTGCGGCAGTTTTCTCGTTACGCAGCAGCACGATCGCTTCACGGGCGGTGTTCAACGCGGCGCGCGCACCGTACTCGGGGTGCTCGAGTGTCTTGGCCGTGTTGAGATTGTCCTGGAAGTCGTAGCTGACGATTGCGCGCAGGTTGCGCTTGACCTTGTCATCGATGACGTTCTGGGTCAGTTGCCCGCTCCACACATAGGGCAGCAGGTTGGCCTCGGTAAATTGCAGGCCTGATGGCATGTCGATATCGGTGCCCGCCCAAGCACCTTTGAACGCATTGTGGATGGCGTTGAAATCGCTGATCACGGTGCCTTGGTAGCCCCATTCTCCCTTGAGCACGTCGGTGATCAGGTGATGGTTTTCACAGGCATAGTCGCCATTGACCTTGTTGAAACCACACATGATGGACGCGACGTTCGAGTTCTTGACCATCGATTCGAAGCCCGGCAGGTACAACTCGCGCAACGTACGTTCGTCGGCGACGACATTGACAGCCTGGCGGTTGGCCTCCTGCTCGTTGGCCAGGTAATGCTTGCCGCTGGCCTGGATACCTTGCGCCTGGATACCGTTGACGATAGCCGGTGCGAGCACCGCGCCGAGGAAGGGATCCTCACCGCTCACGTATTCGGCGGAGCGACCATTGTACGGGGTCCGGTAAAGGTTCACGCCCGGGGACAACATCTGCTGTCCGCCGGAAATCCTGGTTTCGTAGGCAATGGCCAGGCCGAATTCCTTGGCGCGGTTGATGCTCCAGGTCGCGGCCAGTGCCGATTGCGAAGGGTACTGCGCACCAAAGGTAGCGTTATTGACGTGAACGCCCATGGATGAGTCATACGCGACGGTGCCCTTGATGCCCCACTTGAGCAGGGAAGGGATCATGTGCCCGTCATTCACGCGGGTGAAGTTGATCTTTTCCGACTGGTTCATGTTATCCAGAATGGAGCTGACGCGGGCTTCGACCTCGTTGCCGGTGGCAGGTGTGACGGCGGCAAGCGCCAGGTTGGCTTGCACGATGCTGAATGTCAGCACGCTCAGGCCAAGCGTCTGTTTGAGAGCTGACACGGCGAGTGTCCTTCTGGCGGTGGTGGTCGGATGGGGGAGGCTAGGCCGGCTCATGGTTGTTGTGCCTGTGCGGGGGCGTCATCGGTCGCCACTGGCGCATCGAGCATGTTGCCAGGGATGGTTTGCGTGGCTGGGCCAAGGTTGGCCGCCCCGGAAAGTTGATCGCGCTTGGCCTCGATCTGCTCGCGCAGTTGATGTTCCGAGTTGACGGTGTTTGCTACGGACGATGAGTCCGCAGCCATGGCGGGTAAACTTTGGGCGCACACAAGTAATGCACCTAATACAGGCGACATAAGTCGAAGCATCGATAGAATCTCGATTGATGGAGGAGTCGTTATTGATCGACCACAGACAGAGAGTCTTGAAGTGGGTCGCAACATAAGTCTGAAGCATGCACGTGAAAGTTCAGTCGTCGCAAAGATATTTTTTCCAACTGAAAAATATCCGATGAAAAAGTGCTGTTTGGTTCGTTTTTAGATGATGGCAAAAAGACTCTTTTTTAGACTTAATAGCTTTATCCGTGATTTTGTGGCTGTTAGGCCGACGTAAAATCTAGTTTTACGGTTTAAATCGGCAAAAAAATCAATATTTCAACAATAAAAAACCGGCATCTAAACCTAGTTGCAATTAGGTTTAGTGCTCTGATAAGCTTCTTCGGCGATGTTTACCGGCGGCCAAAGCGGCCTTCAAGTCTTGCGAATACATCTTCTGGATACGGCTGAAAGTTATCAGCGGTAATACTTAAAGTTTGCCCGTTAAATATTATTTAACTATTCATATCTGATCAGGCGTCATCGTTGGACGCCTGTCTTCGAGTGTTTAGTTAACTGTGTCATTGAGATAGTTAAACAGTCTGATGCAACTTCCTTCGCAATCCGCAATATGCCAATGGTTGATCGACAATACCGACGTCAAGGCGTCGGACATCAATCGAGCGCGCAAGCTGTGCATGGCTGAAAGCGATAGCGATGACGAGGTGCTGCGCAACCTGCTACGCCTCGGCGCCGTACGTGACGAGCAGGCGGTCCAGGCTTACGCGACGCTGCTCGATGCGCCCAGTCTGCGGCTTGACGAAGCCTCCTGGTGCGTCGAGCCGTTGATGCTCGGCAGCGAACGATTCTTGCGGCAGTACGGTGTCGTCGCCATTGCGACCGACGCCACAGCGATCACCGTCGCAGCCAGCCCACCCCTGACGCAGTACGCGCTGGACGCGATGGGCTACTGCGCCGGCAAGACCGTGTCATTGCGGGTAGCCACCGCCACCGACGTCAATACTTTGATCGAACGCCTGTACGGCCAGGGCCGCAGCGCCATGGATGCGCTGATCGAGTCGCTGGACGAAAGCAGTGGTGCCGAAGAAGACATTGAACACCTCAAGGACCTGGCTTCCGAGGCCCCGGTCATCCGCCTGGTCAACCTGATTCTGCAATGCGCCGTCGAGCAGCGGGCTTCGGATATTCACATCGAACCTTTCGAAAGCCAGCTCAAGGTGCGCTACCGCATCGATGGCGTGTTGCATGAGGCCGAGGCACCGCCGTCCAGCTCATCGGCGGCGATCATTTCGCGCCTGAAGATCATGGCTCGACTGGACATCGCCGAGCGCCGCCTGCCCCAGGACGGCCGCATCATGTTGCGCATCCAGGGCCAGGAGCTGGATTTGCGGGTGTCCACGGTGCCCACCAGTTTTGGCGAGTCGGTGGTGATGCGCTTGCTGGATCGGCGCACCGTGAGTTTCGACTTTCCCAGCCTGGGCATGGACGGCGAGCGCTTGCAGACGTTCCTCGATGTCCTGGAAAGCCCCCATGGCATCCTGCTGGTGACGGGCCCCACCGGCTCCGGCAAAACCACCACGTTATATACCGCGCTGTCGCGGCTCAACACGGCCGAGCGCAAGATCATCACCGTGGAAGATCCGGTGGAGTATCAGCTCGAAGGCATCAATCAGATCCAGGTGAAGCCGGCAATCGGCCTGGACTTCGCCAGTGCCCTGCGCTCGATTGTGCGTCAGGACCCGGACGTGATCATGATCGGTGAAATGCGCGACCTGGAAACCTGCCGCATCGCAATCCAGAGTTCGCTGACCGGCCACCTCGTGCTTTCAACCCTGCACACCAACAGCGCAGCGGCGAGTATCACGCGACTGTTGGACATGGGCGTCGAAAGCTACCTGATCGCGTCGACCGTTAAGGGCATTCTCGCCCAGCGCCTGGTGCGCCGCCTGGACCCGCAGACGCGGATCGCCTTCGAAGCCCCGCCGGAAATGGTCGCCGAACACGGTCTAGAGCGCTTTACCGAGCAGCGTCCGGTCTTGCTGTACCGCCCGGCCAGCGAGTTGCCCGGCGGCGGTTACCACGGTCGCAGTGCCATCACCGAATTGCTGGTGATGAACGAAGAGCTGCGCTCATTGCTGATGCGCCAGGCGGATGCCGAGACCCTCGAGCAGGCGGCGCGGCGGGGCGGCCTGCGCACCTTGTACGAAGAAGGCCTGCGTCAAGCCGTGGCCGGCATCACGTCCCTGGAAGAGGTGCTGCGCGTCACGCGCGGTGATTGACCATGGCCCATTTTAAATACCGCGCGTTGGATGCCGATGGCGTTACTCGACAAGGCAGCCTGGAAGCCGTCGATGAAGCCAGCGCCGTCGTGGTACTGCAAAAACGCGGCTTGCTGTTATTGAGCCTCAGTGTCAGTGCCGAGACTGGCCTGGGTGCGGCCTTGCGCCGTGGTGCAATGAATGGCCCCGCTCTGGTCAGTTTTACCCAGCAGCTGGCCACTTTGCTGGGCGCCGGGCAACCGCTGGAGCGCTCGCTGGGCATTTTGCTCAAACAGGCCAACGAGCCCCGGCGCAGATCGCTGCTGGAACGTGTGCGTGAACAGGTCAAGGCCGGCAAGCCTTTGAGCCAGGCGCTGGAGGAAGAACACGGTCAGTTCTCCAGCCTGTACATCAGCATGGTGCGCGCCGGGGAAGCGGGCGGCTCCCTGGAAAATACCCTGCGTCAACTGTCCGACTATCTGGAACGCAGCCAGACGCTGCGTGGCGAAGTCATCAATGCGTTGATCTACCCGGTCTTTCTGGTGGTCGGCGTGCTTGGATCGCTGGCGCTGTTGCTGGCCTATGTGGTGCCGCAATTCGTGCCGATCTTTCGCGATCTGGGCGTGCCCATTCCCATGATTACCCAGGCCATTCTCGGCCTCGGCGAATTTCTCAGTGCCTATGGCTTGCTGGTGTTGGCGACGCTGGTCGTGCTGGTGTGGGGCGTGGCCCTGGCACGCCGCGATCCGCAGCGCCGGCAACGGCATGACCAGCGTCTGCTGTTGATCAAGGTTATCGGGCCGTTATTGCAACGCATCGAGGCGGCACGCCTGGCACGCACCTTGGGCACCTTGCTGAGCAACGGCGTGGCCCTGCTGCAAGCCATGGTCATCGTTCGCCAGGTGTGCGGCAACCATGCCTTGCGCGCTCAGGTCGAGCAGGCCACGGAGCGGGTCAAGGGCGGCGGGACGCTGGCACAGGCGTTCGGCGAGCAGCCGCTGCTGCCGGAACTGGCCCTGCAGATGATTGAAGTAGGCGAACAGGCCGGCAATCTCGACGCCATGTTGCTCAAGGTCGCCGACGTGTTCGATGTCGAAGCCAAACGCGGCATCGATCGCATGCTCGCTGCGTTAGTGCCGAGCCTGACCGTGGTCATGGCGGTGCTGGTGGCCGTGATCATGCTCGCCATCATGCTGCCGTTGATGAGCCTTACCAGTAACATTTGAGGAAACTGACATGTCCCGATTCAACGCTGCTGCTGGCCGTCGCCAGGGCGGTTTCACCCTGTTGGAAATGCTCGCCGTGATCGTCTTGCTCGGCATCGTCGCCACCATCGTGGTGCGCCAGGTGGGCGGCAACGTCGACAAGGGCAAGTACGGCGCCGGCAAGGCGCAACTGTCCAGCCTGGGCATGAAGGTCGAAAGCTTCGGACTGGACGTCGGCAGTCCTCCAGGCAACTTGCAGCAGCTGATCAGCAAACCGGCCAATGCTGTCGGCTGGGCAGGCCCATACGCCAAGCCCTCGGATCTAAATGACCCGTTCGGCCATGCTTTCGGCTATCGATTTCCTGGCGAGCACGGCAGTTTCGACCTGATTTTCTATGGTCAGGACGGTCAGCCCGGCGGTGATGGCTACAAGGCCGACATCGGTAACTGGGAATAACCGTGCAGGCCTGGGATCGCTCGCGCGGCTTTACGTTGATCGAACTGCTGGTGGTGATCGTTTTGATCGGCATCAGTATTGGTCTGGTCAGCTTCGGCGTCGGCAAGGGCCTGCAGGCGGCAACGGAACGTCGGGCGCTGAGCGAGTTGGTGCAGGCGCTGCGCGCCGCGAGGGTGCAGGCCATTATCACAGGGCAACCGGCGCAGACCCGTTTTGACCTGGACACAGCGCGTTTTCACGGCCCCGATCAGCACGCCCACCGCCTGCCGCAGGACATGCACGTGCAACTGCTGACCGCCGAAGGGTTGGGCTCGGCTTTCGAGTTCTACCCCGATGGCGGTTCCAGTGGCGGGCACCTGTTGTTATCGCGCAACGACAAACGTTGGCGGGTCGACATCAATTGGCTGACGGGCAACGTTCAGTTGAGCTCGCTCAATTGAACGGCCAGCGTGGTTTTACGCTGCTGGAGATGCTCGCGGCGCTGGCTGTGTTGGCGATTTGCAGCAGTGTCCTGGTGGCGGCGTTCGGGCACAGTGCGCGCGCCTTGCAGCAGGTGCAGCGCAGCGATCGCCTGAGCCTGATCGCGCGCTCGCTGATGGACGACGCCAGCGATCGTCCCCTGCAAACGGGACGTAGCCACGGTGAGTGGAGCGGGGTGCAGTGGCAGCTGGTCGTCAGCCTGCTGCCGGGAGCTGAGGGGCCGGCCAGTGCCTATCGCCTGGACCTGCAAGTCGATGACGGCGCTCGGCAAGCGCGCTACAGCACGCTGCAAGTGCGCAGCTCAGGCACCGGGGCAGCGCAATGAGGCGCTGCTGCCGAGGTTTTACCCTGCTGGAAGTGCTGGTGGTGATCAGTCTGCTGGGTGTGTTGTTGACCTTGATCGGGGCGGCCGTTGCCGGCGCCAATCGGGCTATGGCCAAAGCCGAGCGCTACAGCACCCGACTGGATGAAGTGCGATCAACCCAGAACTTTCTGCGCCATGCGCTTGGCCAAGCGCTGCCGTTGTCCGCCGGCAATCCGGGTGAGGCTCAGTCGTGGATTTTTCAGGGAGAGCGGCAAAGCCTGGGTTTCTATGCGCCACTGCCAGCGACATTGGGCGGTGGTTTGTATCTGCATCAGCTGAGCCTGGAGGGCGGGCGTCTGCAGGTGCGCTTGCAGCGTTTGCAAGGTTCGGCCTTGCAGCCATCGAGCGACCCGCAAGTGTTGCTGCATGACGTCGAGAGCGTGCAACTGAGTTACCGCGGTGTCTCGCCCAAGGGGCAAGTTAGCCCATGGATGGACCACTGGCCCTGGCCTGGACGTTTGCCGCGCGCGGTGCGCATCGATGTGCAGCTGGGCGGCGCCATTGCCTGGCCCACGCAAAGCATCAGCCTGCGCCTGGACTTGTCCGGCGAGAACAGCGCGCCATGAAGCGTCAGCGCGGCGTCGCGCTCCTGCTGGTGCTGTGGGTATTGGCCTTGCTCGGCACCTTGCTCGCCGGTCTGGTGGGGTGGGTGCATCTGCAAAATCGCCAGGCCCTTTGGCAGCGCCAGCACTTGCAGGGGCTGCTCGCTGCCGAGGCAGGCGTTGGCATGGCCGTGCTGGCCCAGCTCGAGCGCAACCCGCAACGCCACTGGTTGGCGGATGGCCAGGTTCACGCGATGCGTTTCGATGACGCCGAATTGGCTGTCAGCCTGAGCAGCGAGCAAGGCCGGTTGGACCTCAACACCGCGCCCACCGAGCAAATCGCCAGGCTGTTACAGGCCTGTGGCGCGACGCCTGGCGAAGCCTTGCAGTTGGCAAAGGCCGTGGATCATCGCCGAGGCGACAACCAGCCCCCCCTGCGGATGATTGAAGAGTTGCGAGAAATACCCGGCATGACCCAGGCGCTGTACCAGCGGGCTGTCGCTTACGTAACGCTGTGGAGTGGCTTGACCGGCCCCGACCCGCAGTTGGCAGCGCCTTGGCTGCGGCGGGCGCTGAACCTGCCGCGAGCGGGCCCGAAGGTCGCGGATGGCGGATCGATCATCACGATAGAGAGCCGGGCAACCTTGCCCGGCGGTCAGACCACGACGCTACGCGTCACCTTGTTACTCAATCCATCGAAGGAGGGGGCACGGCCTTATCGGGTCCTGCGCTGGCAAGAATGAAACCATTGATTTCACCGCCGTGGGTTCAGCGACTGGCACGACTGCGCGCCGGCTGGCACAGCCACTGGTACGGCAGCCTCGGGCAACGTCTATGGCAGGCGTGGTTGCAGGAGCTGCGCAATGCATTGCCGGCCCGCCTGCACACAGGCCTGTTGCAGCCGACCCGTGAACGGCTGTTGGACTGGCCGCTGACGGACCCGCTCGCCAGCGGTGACGGCGACCGCATGGTGCTGCTGTTGCCTTATGCCATGGTGCTGGCGCAACCGTTGCAGTTACCCCTGGCCGCCTCCCGCGATCTGAGCAGCGTGATGGGTTACGAGCTGGACAAATACACGCCGTTTCCCCGGGAGCACATGCACTTCGTGGCACGGGTCCAGAGCCGGGGTAAAACCATGGCGCGGGTGCTGCTGGTCGCCATCCTGCGCGAGCGTCTGCAGAGCGTCCTCGAGCATTGCCGTGAGCGCGGCCTACGCCTGCACGCCGTGGACTGTCGCGGTGCCGACGGCCAGCCCCTGGGCGTCGACTTGCTGCCCGGCGAACATGAACGGCAAGGCGCCCGCACGGGCAGTCTGCCACGCTACCTGGCCGTCCTCTGCTTCGGCCTGGTGCTCGCCTGCATGCTGATGTGGTTGAACGCTCGCTCGGCGATGGTCGAAGCGATGCAAACCAGCGTCAACGAACAGCGCCAGCAGGTGCAGGCGCTACAGAACCTGCGCCGGGAACTGATCAATACTCAGGGCGCTGCCCGCTACCTGACGCAACAAAGGGCTGCCCAGCCCACGCTGGCCAGCGTGCTGTTGGATCTCACCGGCTGTCTGGGCAGTGACACCTGGGTCGAGCAATTGGAGATCAGCGAAGGCGGGGGCGTGTCCATCACTGGCCAAAGCTTAAAGGCCAGTGCCCTGATCGGTCGCGCCAAGACCTGTCGAACCCTGGGCGATGCGCAATTCCAAGGCATCATCCAGCCTGACGAGCACACCGGCAAAGAGCGCTTCTCGCTGCACGCGCTATTGCGCAAGGAGGCCACCGATGCGTCGTGACCTGAGTGCGCGGGAACGCCGTTGTGCCGCCCTGATCGTTCTCGCCCTGGTGCTGTGGGCTGCCTGGTGGTTGCTGGTGCAAAGTTGGTTCCTGGATCCTCTGATCGATATCGAGAACCAGGCCGACAGCCTGCGTGAACAGCAACAGCGCTATGCCGGTGTGCTGCAACAGCGCGACATCCTGCAAGCGCAATTGCAACAGGCCCGGCGTGACCCCGCCAGCCGCACCAGTCTGCTCCCCGGCGACGACCCGAGCGGCGTGGCCGCCGACCTGATGCAGCGCAGCCTCGATCTGGTCAAGGCGCACGCCGAGCAAGGACCAGGTTGCCAGGTCACACAGCGCATGCCTATCACCCCGGAGCAGGACAGCGCCGAGCCCTATCGCCAGGTGAAAATCAGCCTCACCCTGGAGTGTGCCGTGGAGCCACTGGTCAACCTGCTGCACGACCTCGAATACGGCCAGCCCTTTCTGTTCGTCGACAACCTGAGTATTCGTCGCCCGGCGTCAGCGCCTGCGAGTGGCGGTGCCGGGCGCTTGCAGGTGCAGCTGTTGCTGCGCGGTTACCTGCAGCCGGCCTCTGCCCGGGAGCCCAAAGCATGACGCCTGGCCGTTCAAGTCTGATCCTGTCGGTAATCGCCGCGCTGTTGGGCATCTTGCTGTTAACCCTGGCGCTCGGCGCGGGGCGCGCCGAAAACTGGTTGCCTGCCGATGCGCCAGGCGAACTCCCGGCCAAGGCCGCGCCCCGGCCCCTGCCTTCGCTTTCGGCCCAGGCGCTGGCCCTGACCTGGCAGCAGTCGATCTTCAGTCCGGATCGCAAACCCGACCTTGTCACCGGCAAAGGCGAACCCGCCTCGCTGCAAGGCATCGTGCTCACCGGTGTGATCATCGACAGCCAGGCCCAGTGGGCATTGCTGCGCCTGGCCAACAAACGCCCCCTCAAGCTTGCCCTCGGCAGCGCTCTGGACAACGGCTGGACCCTGACCGCGCTCAGCCCGCAGCAAGCCACCTTCATGTACCAGGGCCAGACCCGTCAACTGAGCCTGCCCGTATTACGCCTGCCGCCGCCATCGACAGCCCCCCTTATCACTCTTCCAAACGTACCGAGACCATGACCCATTGCTTCCCTGAGATTTCCCGTTTGCGCAGCCCCTTGTTGTGCCTGGCCACTGCCGTAGCCCTGGGCGGCTGCACGTTCAATCCGCAGTCATTGCAAAATGACTCGGCCCTGATGCAGGAAGCACTCAACGGCACCGGTTCCCAGCGCGCGCCTGTGGTCAACGAATCCGGCACGGCCTCAAGCGCCTCGACGGCCCAGACCATCGCGCCCGCCAAACGGCAGATCATTCGCGGCAACCAGAGCTTCGTGCGCACGCCCCCAGCCGCCGCACCTGTAGCCAGCACAGGGCAGCGCGCCGGGGACAGCGCGGACATCGTGTTCAATTTCACCGACCAGCCGATCGAAGCGGTGATCAACAGTGTGATGGGCGACTTGCTGCATGAAAACTACAGCATCGCCCAAGGTGTCAAAGGCAATGTCAGCTTCTCGACCTCACAACCGGTGAACAAGCAGCAAGCCCTGTCAATCCTGGAAACCCTGCTGTCCTGGACTGACAATGCCATGATTCGTCAAGGCAACCGCTATGTGATCCTGCCAGCCAATCAAGCCGTGGCCGGCAAGCTGGTGCCGGAAATGCCGGTAGCCCGGCCGTCCAACGGAATGTCCGCACGCCTGTTTCCATTGCGCTACATCTCCGCCACGGAAATGCAGAAACTGCTCAAGCCCTTCGCCCGGGAAAACGCCTTCCTGCTGGTAGACCCGGCGCGCAACGTGCTCAGCCTGGCCGGCACGCCCGATGAGTTGGCCAACTACCAGGAGACCATCGACACCTTCGATGTCGACTGGCTCAAGGGCATGTCCATTGGGGTCTATGGGTTGCAGCGCGCTTCGGTCGCCGAGTTGATGCCGCAGTTGCAGAAGCTGTTCGGGCCTGACAGCGGCATGCCGTTGGCGAGCATGGTGAAATTCATGCCCAATGAGCGCACCAACTCCATCGTCGCCATCTCGTCGCAACCGGCGTATTTGCAGGAAGTCGGTGACTGGATCGCGACCATTGACGAGGGCGGCGGCAACGAGCCGCAGATGTATGTCTATGACGTGCGCAACATGAAAGCCTCGGATCTGGCCCGGTACCTGCGCCAGATCTATGGCAGCGGCGCCATCAAGGACGACGCGGCAGCCAAGGTCGCGCCGGGATTGCGGACCGTCGCGCTGTCGTCACTCAATGGCAGCAGCAATGGCGTTGCCGGTGGCTTGGGTCAAGACTCGGCTGGCATGGGATCAGAGGGCGAGGGCACTCAGGCCGGCGCTGAAGAAGAGCAGGGCGAGGACGAGTCATCCGACGCCAGTGCCAGCGAATCTACCGAGGCCAGTGGTCAAATGGCTCAGCAGAGCCTGGAAGAAAGCGTGCGCATCACCGCGCAAAAAAGCACCAACCAATTGCTGGTGCGCACCCGTCCTGCGCAGTGGAAGGAGATCGAGTCCGCTATCAAGCGCCTCGATAACCTGCCGTTGCAGGTGCAGATCGAGACGCGCATCCTCGAAGTCAAACTCTCCGGCGAACTGGACCTGGGCGTGCAATGGTACCTGGGCAACCTGGCGGGAAATTCCTCGAGCACCACCGTCGCCAACCAGAGCGGCAGCCAGGGCGCGTTGGGCAGTGGCGGGGCAGGGTTGGGCGCCACCGATGCGCTGTTCTACTCCTTCGTCAGCAATAACCTGCAAGTGGCATTGCATGCACTTGAAACCAATGGGCGCACGCAGGTGCTGTCAGCGCCATCGCTGGTGGTGATGAACAATCAGCAAGCGCAGATTCAGGTGGGTGACAATATTCCCATCAGCCAGACGACCGTCAACACAACCAATTCCGACACCACGTTGAGCAGCGTGGAGTATGTGCAGACCGGCGTGATACTGGATGTCATCCCGCGGATCAATCCGGGTGGCCTGGTGTACATGGATATCCGCCAGCAGGTCAGTGACGCCGATTCCAGCAACGTGACCGCCACGCAATCCAATCCACGCATTTCCACCCGTTCGGTCTCCACGCAGATTGCGGTGCAAAGCGGTCAGACCGTGCTGCTTGGCGGGCTGATCAAGCAGGACAATGCCGAAACCACTTCAGGCGTGCCGGGGCTTTCGAAAATCCCTGGCCTGAAGTGGCTGTTCGGCAATACTTCGAAGTCCCGCGACCGGACCGAGCTGATTGTCCTCATCACTCCGCGGGTAGTGACTAGTGCCAACCAGGCGCGCCAGGTGACCGATGACTATCGCCAGCAGATGCAACTGCTCAAGCCGTGAGTGGCAGTCTCGCCTCGTTGGGTGTGTCAGGTCCCAGCGCGGTATCGGGCTGACAATGTCGAAGTGGGCCAATGCGAATTCATCATTCAGAATTCCGATGGTTTTCTCATAAGGTTTGGTAAATGGGCTTTGGTGAACTGTCTGCTTGCTCAATCTGGTCCTGGCGGGCGACCGTCCATTGCGGGGCTATTGCTGCGTATTGCGAAGGACGGTTGTCGACCGATTCTGTTGAAAAAGTCG
>NZ_JSAK01000024.1 GCF_000802965.1 Pseudomonas fluorescens
ATTGAGGAGGTGACCAAGTGGCTTTCTGAGAATGGAGTGTAAGGGGCCGGCAAACACACCTCCCGAGCCAAGCCGATAAGGGCGATTGTGTCCGCGTATTTTTAAGCGGACGCAATTACCCCTAACGTCAGGATCGCCATGCGTGAACGTAAGTCCTACCCGAAGTCCTTCAAAATCCAAGTCGTCCAAGAGTGTGAACAACCCGGTGTTTCCGTGGCGGCTATTGCGATGACGCACGGCATCAACGCCAATGTCGTTCGCCGGTGGATCCCGCTTTACCGTGATCAGCAGGCCGTCGCGCTGCCAACTTTCATTCCTTTGAAAGTCGAACCAAAACGAAAGACCGAAGCGCTGGCCATCATTGAATTACCGCTTGGCCAGCAAATGCTCACGGTGAAGTGGCCAACCTCTGATCCTGAAGGGTGCGCCCGATTCATCCGTGGACTCGCTCAATGATCCGCATCGACTCCATCTGGCTCGCCACCGAGCCGATGGACATGCGTGCCGGTACCGAGACAGCGTTGGCCAGAGTGATCGCGGTGTTCGGTGCCGCGAAGCCGCACTGTGCTTATCTGTTTGCCAACCGCCGCGCCACTCGGATGAAAGTTCTGGTGCATGACGGCTTCGGCATTTGGCTGGCGGCTCGCCGGTTGAATCAAGGCAGATTTCACTGGCCAGGCATTCGGCATGGCTCTGAAATGGAATTGGATGCCGAGCAACTTCAAGCCTTGGTACTGGGCCTGCCATGGCAACGCGTGGGGTCTGGCGGCACGATCACACTGCTTTAAGGGCTGCCATTAGCCTATCGGTCTATCGCCGCGAACTGCCTACTCTGGCAAAATCCGCAGCATGACTTCTTCGCCCAATCTCGACCAAATGTCCCCCGACCAACTGCGTGCATTCGCTACGCAGTTGCTGTCGCAAGTCGAGATCATGGGCAAGACGGTCGAAACGATGGGCAAGAAGATCAACCGCGATCAAACGGTGATCGAGAAGCTGACTCACGAGATCGCGCAACTCAAGCGCTTGAAGTTTGCCAAGCGCAGCGAGCAGATGAATCCTGAGCAGGCCAGCTTGCTCGATGACCTGATCGATACCGATATCGCAGCGATTGAGGCTGAGCTTCAAGTCTTGCAAACAGCACTAACGGCAACCGAGAAAAAGCAAAAGCCCAAGCGTACTGCGTTGCCGGCAGAGTTTCCGCGCACACTGATCCATCACGAACCAGACAACACTCACTGCCCATGCGGCTGCGCCCTCAAGCGTATCGGTGAGGACGTCAGCGAGAAGCTGGACTACACGCCCGGCGTGTTTACCGTTGAACGCCATGTCCGGGGCAAATGGGTCTGCGATGACTGCGAAACACTGATCCAGGCGCAGGTTCCGGCGCAGGTCATCGACAAGGGCATCCCGACTGCCGGGTTACTTGCCCACGTCATGATCGCCAAGTTCGCCGACCACCTGCCTCTTTACCGTCAGGAATCGATCTTCGGGCGGGCGGGCTTGGCGATTCCACGCTCAACCTTGGCTCAATGGGTTGGCATGACTGGCGTGCAGTTGCAGCCACTGGTCGACGCGTTGCGCGACGTGGTGCTCGGGCAGCAGGTTATCCATGCCGATGAAACACCCGTGCAAATGCTCGCACCGGGTTCAAAGAAAACCCACCGCTCTTATGTTTGGGCCTACGCCACCAGCCAGTTCTGCGAAACAGCGGCTGTCGTGTATGACTTCAGCCCCAGCCGAGCCGGTGAGCATGCTCGCAACTTCCTGCAAGACTGGAGGGGCAAGCTGGTTTGTGATGATTTTGGTGGTTATAAGGCGAGCTTCGAACTCG
Source organism: Pseudomonas fluorescens (assembly GCF_000802965.1). Classification (GTDB taxonomy): domain Bacteria; phylum Pseudomonadota; class Gammaproteobacteria; order Pseudomonadales; family Pseudomonadaceae; genus Aquipseudomonas; species Aquipseudomonas fluorescens_A. Next base: position 1,835 of record NZ_JSAK01000024.1, read on the forward strand.
GCGTGATCGAGATCGGCTGCATGGCCCATGCGCGGCGCAAGTTCTTCGAACTGCACGCCACCAACAAGAGCATGCTCGCCGAGCAGGCGCTGCGCTATATCCAATTGCTTTACGAAATAGAAAGCGAAGTCCGCGACCTGGAGGCGGATTTACGACGCCAAATACGGCAAGAAAAAGCCGTACCGGTGATAGAGATGCTGCATGCCTGGATGATCGCCCAGCGTGACCTCGTGCCCGAAGGTTCGGCGATCAGCAGAGCGCTGGATTACAGCCTCAAACGCTGGGCAGCGCTGTCGCGCTACCTCGATGACGGGGCTGTACCCATAGACAACAATTGGTGCGAGAACCAAATCCGACCGTGGGCGTTGGGGCGAAAAAATTGGCTCTTTGCCGGCTCGCTGCGCAGCGGCAAGCGGGCAGCAGCGATCATGAGTTTGATCCAGTCTGCGCGGTTGAATGGGCATGATCCGTATGCCTATTTGAAAGACGTCCTCACACGCCTGCCGACGCAGCGGGCGAGTGAAATCGACCAGTTGCTGCCGCATAAGTGGCAACCGGTCTAATCACGCAACGCGTGATGCCCGGACGCATACC
>NZ_JSAK01000025.1:0-6530 GCF_000802965.1 Pseudomonas fluorescens
AACATAGAATCTCCCACAGGGGGACAGGAGCTAGATAGAAACCAGTTCAACCACCGGCATCTGCCATTGCTGTTTGATCACCTGCCGCTCCGGCCCGTACAAACGCAGGACCACCGAAAACGCCCCGCTCGCCGGTGTCGGCAACCAATTGCTCTGCTCTTTTGGAGGCGAGGATTGCATGAGCAACGTCAGGCCACCGTCCGCATCCATGCGTAAATGATCCCGACTGCTCAGGCAGTAGCGATCGATCGAATTGACCACCAATTGGCGGTCCGGCAAGTCGTACAGGGTCAATGACCAGAACTCGCTGGCCGGTGGCAGTTGCCCCGGTGCAAAGTGCATTCGATAACTGCGGCCGCCCTGCAACGGCTGCCCCTGATTGTCCTGGCGCGTACCGGTGTAGAACGCCTCTTCGACGCTGTTGCCATAGATGCCGACATGGGCAGCGACGGCGCGATTGAGGTAGTTGCCCTGCATCGCCTCGCGGGTACCGAACAGGCCGAAGGTGGTCCGCACCCTCGCCACCGCCGCTTGCAACTGCGCCTGGGCATCCTGGATGCCGGTAATCAATGCCTGGCGGGTTTGTTCCCGTAAAGCGGCGACATCAAAACCTTGAGCCGGCACGATGCCAATACGGGCAAAACGTTCGCGCAACGCCTGTTCGGACGGTTGTGTCGGGCACAGCGTGAGGATCTGATTGAGCACCGCGATAAATTCCGGCCCCAACCCGGTTTTACTGTCCCAGACCGGCCATGCAATCGCAGGCGCCGCAATGGGTGCGGCAGCGCCGGTGTATTCATGCAAGGCGCGCAACCGATATTGCTGCTGCAACGCGCGCACGGCCGGCAAGTCGTTGGCGTTTTTCAGACCGGTGCGGCCGAGCACCATGACGATCTGGGTTTCACTGCGCAGCACAGCCTTGATCCCGGCCGGTGTCGGGCCTTGCCAGTCCGGCCCGGCGATCAGGTAATCCCCCGCTTCGCGACCGGTGCTGAGCACGCCAACGTAGGCGAAATTATGCGTGTATTGATCGACCAACTGATGCACGTAGTAGCGATCATCCGCGACCGCCGGCACGCTCAACACTTGCGGTTCGCTGCGCAGATCGAGCCAGGCCCAGGAGTATGGCGTGTCGTTGTTCGGCGTGACGATTTCGCGATTGCTCGGCGTGTACAACTCGCTGTAGTGACGAAAGCGATTGAAGCCGCCGACGTACTCCGCAGCAGCCGGGTTGAGCACCTGCTTTTCCAGGGTCTGGTAGTGCATGAGCATCGGGTAGGCATAGATCCACGCCTCCCGGGCAATTCCCCGAAGGTCATCGGCATCGGCGGCGAGCAATCCACGCGGCAACATCAGACATCCTCCCAGCACACCCATGCTGCCCAACAGGCGGCGACGACTGAAAATCATATTCATGGCTCCACCCTCTCGATCGTCGGCAAGCGATAGCTGCCGTCCAGCGCACCGGCCTTGGGCAGGTACAGACGCAACAGCAAATTGAACGGTCCTTCCGGCGTTGGTAACCAGTTGCCCTGCTGCGCAGCCTCGGGTGCGTGGGGTTGCAGGAGCAGGGTCAACCCGCCGTCGGCGTCGTAGCGCAGGTCGGGGCTGCGATCGCCCACGGCGTAACGCTGGATCGGGTTGGCGGAGAGCAACTGGGTTCGGCCGTCATACAGGGTCAACGACCAAAACGCGTTTACCGGCGGCAATTGCCCGGCGGGGAAATGCAGGCGATAGACTTTGCGACCGTCCAGCACCTGGCCTTGAGCATCGTGCAGCGCCATCGGGTAAACCGCTTCCACCGCATCGTTGGCGTAGATGTAACGCCAGGCCACCGCCGCTCGGGTCAGATCGTCGTCGCCGAATTTGCCGACGTTGGCGGGAGAGCGAAACCAGCCTTGTTGCTCCACCGAGACCTGACTGGACGCGGCGCGCACCTGCTCACGACCGGCTTCGGCGCCTTGGGCGACTGCATCGGCGAGCCCCGCCGGCGCCGTGAACGTTGCTCCGGGTACGATGCCGATGGCGGCAAAGCGAGCGAGCTTTGCGTGTTCATTGGCGTTCCATTGATGCAACGGCGCCAGGTCATTGAAGGTGTTGAACAGTGCTTCAGCCGGACCTTGTTTGGTGTCCTGATAAGCCGGCAATTGCAGTGAGGGCAACACCTCGGGAGAGGTCCCGGCGATCACTTTGGACAGTGGCTGCAAGGCATAACCCGTCATCAGGTTGGCCGCTTCTTTCTGGTCGGCCTCACCTTTGACTTCGGTGCGCCCGAGCAGAAACACCAGGCGACTCGGCGAACGGATCACGCCGCTGAAACCCGCCGGCACTTCACCCTGCCAGTCCGGCCCGGCGATCAGGTAACGCCCGGCCTGATTGCCGGTGGCGCGGCTGCCGATGTAGTCGAGGTTGTCGGTGCGCATGTCGACCAATTGAAAGCTGTAGTAGCGCCCTTGCACCGCTGGCACTTGCAGCACCTGCGGTTCGCCGCGCAGGTCGAGCAAGGCGCGGGAATAGAAGGTGTCGTTGTTCGGCGACACCACTTTGTTGTCTTGCGGGCCGAGTAATCGCGGCTCGCTGTAGAGGCGGTTGAACGGCAGTTTGGCGGCGATGGCGCTGAGCACCTTGTCGTGCTCGACGGTGGCGTAGGCGAAGACGTAAGCCTCTTGGGCCAGCGCCTTTGCCTGGGATTGATCGAGGGTTGCAGCGTGAACGGTGCCCAGGCTTGCGCCCAGAGCCAGTGCGGATATCCAGTGGCGCACGTTAGATCTCCTTGCAGATAAACATAAGCCGACCGCTTCCCTGTAGGAGCTGCCGCAGGCTGCGATCTTTTGACTTTGATTTTTAAGATCAAGATCAAAAGATCGCAGCCTGCGGCAGCTCCTACAGGGGCAGTGGTGTGTCAGTTTTATTTGGCCCAGCGTCGCAGGTCAGACGGGGTGTAGTCGTCGGTCTTGGCGGCGAAGCCGACGCGCATCGGTTCGGTTTCTTCGTTGGCCAGGCCACCGGCGTAGTAGCGGCCGGAGATCAGGTCATAAGAGGTTTCCAGCACGTTGTAGGTGAAGCCATGGTCGTACTGCTGAATCGCGTGCAACTCACCGCTGCGCCACAGTTCGCCACGGCTGTCGTACTGGTCCGACTGGGAGATTTGCCAACTGTCCTCGTCCACATAAAAGCGGCGCTTGGCGTAGATGTGACGGGCGCCAGGCTTGAGGGTGGCTTCCACCACCCACACCCGATGTTTCTCGTAGCGCGCCAGGTCCTGGTTGACGTGGTTGGGTTTGATCACGTCGTCGTACTTGATGTCACGGCTGCCGATCTTGTAGCTGTTGTACGGGATGAACAGCTCTTGTTTGCCCACCAGTTTCCAGTCGAAACGGTCCGGCGCGCCGTTGTAGCCGTCGATGTTGTCGGCGGTGATCAGGCCGTTGCTGTAACGGGCGCTGTTGTCGTAAGCGATCATTGGCGCGCGGCGCACCCGACGCTGACCCGGCAGGTATTGCCACGCCGAACGCGGCTCGGCGACCTGGTCGATCGGCTCATGCACCAGCACCGCTTCGCCGGACAAACGCGCCGGCTCCAACACCCGGCTTTTGAACATGAACAGAATGTTCGAGCCCGATTCCAGGCCGCCGACGGTGTCGGCGAAGTTGATCAGCGACTGGTTGCGCACATAACTGGTGGCGCCATTTTCACGCACCAGTGCGGCGCTGCTGATGCGCTCGTAACTGCCGCCGCGATAGCGGGTCATGTGGTTCCACATCACCTCCAGCCCTTCAGTCGGCAACGGAAACGGAATGCCCCGCGCATAGTCGTGCAAGCCGTTGCCGCCATCGGCCATGCTGGTTTTGGCGACGTTATCGCGGCTCTGCGCCAACACATCCTTGGGCAGATTGGCGCTGCGGTGCGACGGGTAAATGTTCATCTTGTAGGTGTCGGGAAAACGCTTGAACAACGCGATTTGCCCAGGGCTGAGGAATTTCTCGTACTGCGCCAGGTTCTTCGCGGTGATCGTAAACAACGGCTTTTCGGCAGCGTACGGATCGCTGTAGCCGCCCTTGCTGTCGACGGTGCCGGCGTTGCTCGCCAGGCCCCCGTTCCAGGCCGGAATGCTGCCGTCGGCATTGGCCGCCATTTCCGAGCCCATGGGTGTCAGGGTTTTGCCCAGCGGCGCCGGATCGGTACCTTTGGCTTGGGCCAGGCCGACGCTGCAGGCCAGGGCCAGCACGCACAATTGCATACGCATAACGGTTCTCCTTAGAAGTCTGCCTTGAAGCTGACGGATGCGAAGTCGCGGTCGTCGAGGGTGCTGTAGTCGTTGGAACCGAAGAAGCTGTTGTAGGCCAGTTCCACGCTGTAATCGTTCATGTAGACGCCGGTCAGGCTCACGCCCAACGCTTGCTGACCTTCCTGGAACGGCCCTTGCGGATCGTAGGAATAACCCTCGACGTCATGCCGCCAGTTGACGGCCGGAATCAGGTTGATGCCGGGCAGCACGTCGCTGTATTCGAGGCTGGCGCGCAGGCGATAACCCCACGACCAATCGGTGGCGAAGCCTTTGTCGGTGCAGTACTGATTGGTGACGCCCGAGGCCACGGTGTTGCACGGCGTGCCGTTGACCGTCGAGCTGCGACCGAACGCGGCGTTGCGGCCCAGACGTTCGTCACCGAGGTCGTCGATGTGCACCACCCCGGCCTCGCCGTACAGGCTCAGGCGTGTGGCACCCAACACGTTATCGAAGGCCTGGGTGGCGGAAAGGGTCCCCTGCCAGACACCCTTGCGCTCCCACGCGTCAAAGCGGCTGCCGCGGTTGATGTTGAAACCGGGCGGCAACTGCACCCAGGAACTGCCCGCCGGGCCCGAGATCACCGCGACGTTGACGTCCGGCGCGTTGATCGACAGCGGCATGTTCGGTCGATAGCTCAACTCGCCCGCGAGGGAAATCCCGCTATTGGGTTCCACGCCATTGAGGCTGATGCCATACAGGCGAATGTTTTCCGGAAACGCGGCGGCGTAGCTCGGTGCCTGAATGCCACCGGGGAATGTCCCGGGCACACCGATGTTCTTCGCGTCGAGGGTGAAATATGGCAGTCGCGAGTGATAGTTGATGAAGTAGATCGCCGCTTCGGCATCGTTCAGCGCCGGGATCATCTGGCGCAGGGCGAAGCCGAACTGGCCGTTGTCGGACGGTGATTCGTTGCCCCGGGATGTGGCGTACAACCCGGCGGCCTGCATTTGCTGATCGGTCTGCACCTGGCTCAGGTACAGCGGCCCGCAGCCCTTCTGGATCGCGTCGCTGGCGGCGAAGAACGTGCCGCAACCGTCCAGCACGCTGGGGCGCCAGTTGTACTGGTAAAAGCCTTCGAGGTTGGTGGTGTCGGTCAGACCGAAACTGAAGGAGAGCATCTCCACCGGCAACTGGCCTTCCTTGATTTCCACGCCGGGGCGGTTGAACGCCGAGACGTCCAGCGGGTTGATCACGTTGATGCCGTTCTGGATCAGCAGCGACTCACCCCAGGACAACACCTGGTTGCCGACTTTCACGTTCAACGGATGCTCGGCCAACTGGAAATCTTTCCAGACATAGGCATCGAGCATCTCGAAGCCCTTGAACTTCGCCAGGTCGTCCCAGCCCGAATCGTCAAAATCCTTGAAGCGCGCCTGACGGGTTTCGTAGGCGTGGTCGTACCAGTATTTGAAGCGAACGAACGCACCCTGTCCCTGGCCATCGAGACTGAAATCGGTGAGGCCCTTGAACACCTGCGAAATGGGGTCGCCCTTCTCAAAGTTCAGCCGGTTGTCATCGGCGCTGACGCTGGTGCCGTTGGCCTGAACGCCTTGCGCCTGCAGGGCATTGGCGCGGGTCATCAGGCTTTTGTCGGGGCTTTGCGTCGACCAGCTACTGCCCAGGCTCAGGGTGGTTTTGGTCGACAGGCTCCAGTCTTCGTTGAGGTCGAAGGTGGTCGCCTGGGTCGGGCCCGCCATGGCGGCGAGAACCGCCAGCATCAGGGGTTGCGGGCGGGTGTGGCCAAGCCGTTGGAGTCGTTGGCGGACTCCGGCTGTGGCCGAGCATTTTTTTATCATTATTAGGCTCCGGTCAGGATTACTCAGCGTGGTCACGGTGCCTTAGTGGGGGTTTGGGTGCGCAAGCGGTGGGTGACAAAAAGTAATCATTGGGGGTTGTTTTGGGGTTGGTTTTTTGGGGGGGTACATATCCGTTTCTGCGGTAATGGCTGCTTAAGGTTCCGCCCTTACGGCGGGTCACTTTCGAAGAGCGCGAAAGTAACCAAAGCGCTTTGCCCCTCCATTCGGTGCCTCGCTTAGGCTCGGCATGCCCTCACTCCGGCATTGCTCCGGGGGCCCGCCGCCATCGGCCATCCATGGCCGGGGGCGGCTACCGCGGCATCCTTGCCGCGGTGCCCCCTGCGCAATGCCTGCGTTCGGCCTCTGGGAAAGGGGCAGGTAGATCAAGATCAAAAGCCAAAACCAAAGCCAAAGCCAAAGCCAAAGCAACGGCAACGGCAACGGCA
>NZ_JSAK01000025.1:6595-6882 GCF_000802965.1 Pseudomonas fluorescens
GCAACGGCAACGGCAACGGCATGTGGACACGGAATTGGGGCCTGCCACCGATCACCTGTAGGAGCTGGCTTGCCAGCGATAGCGGGGGGTCAGTCGACACATTGATCGCCTGATCGAATGCCATCGCCAGCAAGCCGGCTCCTACAGGGTGAACGCGTACACCACCGAACAACGAGGTCGAGCGTTAGCTCGCCTCGCGGCGCTGTTGCGGTGTACGCCCCCTCGTGAGGCCGAGTGGAGGTTCTGCGCAGTGGGCACCGCGGCAGGGATGCCGCGGTAGCCGCCCC
>NZ_JSAK01000025.1:6941-28352 GCF_000802965.1 Pseudomonas fluorescens
GCCACAGCGAGGCACCGAACGTAAGGGGCAAATCGCTTTGGTTACTTTGGCGCTTTTCCAAAGTGACCCGCTGTAAGAGCGGAACCATAAGCCGCCATTACAAAAAAACGGATATGTACACTTTCAAAAACCCTAGTCGCCTGACATAAAGCCATCGCGAACAGGCTCACTCCCACAAAAGACCAGCGACAACTTCGAAACCAAGTCAGCAGTAAAACCGCCCCTACAACCCCAACCGAAACTGCTTGGGCGTAATCCCGAACTGCTTGCGAAACGCCCGAATAAAATTACTCGGCTGACGATACCCAAGACGTTCGGCAATCCGCTCGATCGGCTGATCCCCCGCCGTCAACCAATGCCGCGCCATCTCCAGACTGTCGCTACGGTTGTACTGCGCCGCCTCGGTTTGCCAGTGCCGCAAAATGCTCTGATGCAAAAACGGATTAGCCCCCAACAAGGGCTCGTCCAGACACGCCACGGGCAGCGTCAGGCAAGGATGTGAACCTTCACGAACCTCGATGCCCACACTGCGCAACCACTCGCCAGCCGCCTGCTCCGGCGTCAAAGTCACGCCAAGAAACACCTCCCCCGGCGCCCGGCCAAGTCGTCGCGCAATGTTGCGCACCAGAGTCAATGTCGCCGCATCCAAGCCGAAAAAGTGCGGCTGCTGATGAGCGCCGCGCAGGTGCAAGCGAACCTGTCCATCGTCTTCCTCCAGTTCGGCCAGCACATAGTTGGTCACCCGTGGCAGGAACTCGGTGAAACAGGCCAGGCTGGCGCGCAGGGTTGCAGCGGAGTCGAGCAGAATGTTCAGGCCTTGCAGACAATTGGTCGCCATGCCGTTGACCAGCTCGCAGCCAAACGTCGCACTGACCCCGGCGCTTTCGCACTCGCTCCACAATTGCTCGACCAGATGCGCCGGCACGCGCAACCCTTGCCCATCCAGCAACGACAGACAAATCCCGGCCCGTTGCAGCAACTGGTCCTGGCATAGGCCGGACTGTTGGGCATGGCTGAGAATGGTGCGGGTGAAGGCGCTGGAAGCGAAGGTTTGACTGAGCATGGCGGACCGCAACAAGTGGGCTGGCGTGTACTTATGCCAGCGGTTATGTTATCGATCAAATGCATTAAAAGTATCCGCTGAATGCAGGAGACGCATGATGGATTTACGACAGCTTCGCCACCTCGTCGCACTGGCCGATTACCGCAGTTTCGGCCGCGCCGCCGAGGCGATCAATCTCAGCCAGCCAGCGTTCAGTCGCAGCATTCAAACCCTGGAACGGGATCTCGATTGCGCACTGGTGGAGCGCAGCAGCCGCGAATTTCGGCTGACCGGCCAGGGTGAATTGGTGCTTCAGCACGCCCGGCGTCTGCTCGCCGGGAGCCAGGCGCTGCACAACGAACTGACGCAATACAACGGCCTGACCGGCGGCGAGCTGTATTTCGGCAGCGGCCCTTATCCGGCGCAGCTGTTGGTGCCCGAGGCGCTGGCGCAGTTCATCCAGGCGCATCCGGCGATCCGCACCCGCTTCCAGCTCGGTGACTGGGAACAACTGGCGCTGTGGTTGCGTGAGCAGCAGATCGAATTTCTGGTCGCCGATGCGCGTTACTTCACCGGCGATCCGCAGTACCAGGTGCAATTGCTGCGGCCACGGTCCGGACGATTTTTTTGCCGCGTCGATCACCCCTTGGCCGACCGCGAAAACCTGTCGCTGCGCGCCCTGCTCGATTACGCCGTGGTTGGAACGCGCATTCCGCCGATGATCCGCAAGATCCTGGCCGACGTGCAGGGCGAACCGGACTTCAACCCCAGCGTTGAATGCGCACAGTTCGATGCCATCTGCCGCGTGGTGATGCGCTCCGACGCGGTGGGCATCGCCACCCTGGAAGCCCTCGCCGAAATGGTCGATCAAGGTTTGATACGGCTGCTGGATTTTGCCGACATTCCCCGGGACGATCCCGGTTTGCAGCTGCACTACGGCATCGTCAGTCGTGTCGGTTATTCCCTGACACCGGCGGCGCTGGCGATGGTTGAAGCGATTATGCAAGTCGACCAGCGTTTGCTGGCGGTGAATCAAACATAAAGTCCGCGACAAATGTTTTTTTTGTGGCGAGCGAGCTCGCTCGCGCTGGGTTGCGAAGCGACCCCAAGATTTTGCGACTGCTGCGCAGCCGAGCGGAACGGTGCGGCGATCCGACAAGCTCCCTCGCCACAAATGATCAACAGGCCATCAACATCTGTCGGATGTATTAGGCGCGGCGTGCCACCGATTGCAACGCCCGTGGCTCACCCAAGGCCCGCAACAAACAATGCATCGCCTCCTCCCGGCTGCGTTCAAAGCGGTAGCGCGACTCGATGTACAACGCCAGTTTCAATTGCACCGGTTCATCCAGCGGCAATGGCACTTGCTGCAAGCCCAGCACACTGGCGACACGGCTTGGCAGGCTCATGCCGAACGGTTGCCGATCGGCCATCACCCGGGCGGCCAATGTGCTTTGGGTGTTCACCGCCAGCGTGCGGCGCAGGCCTTTCAAACCGAGGTGCAAGTCCACCGGGCTGAGCCCGTCGCGACGGCTGGAAATCTGGATTTGCGGTTGCTGCAAGTAAGCCTCAAGGGTGCGCGGCGGCTCACGCAGTGCCGCGCCATAGGCGAACACGTAATGATCGGCAGGCAGCACTTGTTTATGCAAGCCGGCCAGTCCTGCCAGGGGCTGGTCGAGGTCGATCAGGATGTCCAGCTTGCCGCTGGCCAGTTCCTGCAACGCGTCGCGCCGACGTGGCTGAAAATAGCGCACCTGCCAATCGGCATGGGGGGATTCGAGCAGCGCATCGAGCAGCACCGGTTGCAGGCAGTCCAGGCAACTGATGCGCAACAATGGATTGTTCTGGCGCGCGGCGGGAATCATGCGCAAACCATCGCGCAACGATTCCAGGGCGGCGCGCACGTAGTCGGCCAGTCGGTGCGCGACCAGCGTCGGCGTCACGCCCAAACGGCTTTTGATGAACAGCGGATCGCCGCACAGTTCGCGCAGGCGCCGTAGTGCATTGCTCATGGCCGGTTGCGACAGGCACATCACCTCGGCGGCACGGGTGACGCTGCGTTGCTGGTAAATCGCGTCGAAGGCGAGCAGCAGGTTCAGGTCGAGCTGGCGTAAATCAAGCATGGTCTTGCTCCGGCAAATCGCTTAACGTCGGGCAGCCTAACCAGTGTTACCAAACAAGCTGTGAGCCCTACATGACAAAAAGCGATCAGCCTTCACCCAACGCGTTTTATGCACCGACCTTGTTGCCGGCCATCGAGGAATTGCTCGCCCGTGGCATTGCCCGGGAGACCATTGAACGTCTGTTCCACCGCAGTTTGTTCGAGTTGCGCACGCCATTCATGCGGGTTCCGCTGTTCCTGTCGAGACGCTTCTGGACGTTCGCGCTGGAGCAGACGGGTGATCCGCTGATCGGGCTGGCGGCGGGCCGGCGTTTCGTCTCGACCGCCACCAATGGCCTGACCTACCTGTTCGACGTGGCGGCATCGCTGGAAAGTGCTTGTGAGTATTTCGAGCGATTCTTTCCGTTCTTCAATGGGCATTTCCAGGCGCGGGTCGTGCGTCATGACGGCGGCGTCGAACTGCGCCTGCTCGATTGCGGCAGCGTGAAAGCCAGCGCACCGATTGCCGATTACATCCTCATCAGCCTGTGCAGCATGCTACGTCGTAAGTTACTGGCCAGTGGCCTGGAGCGCGATCCGATCCTGCGCGTCGATCTGGCCACCGCGCGTTCCGCCCATCCTGAACAGCATGAGCAGGCGTTCCGCGTACCGGTGCATTGGGCGGCGGCGCAGCATTCGATTCACCTCGATCCACAGCTGTTCGTTACCGCGCTGACACCCGGCAACCATGAGCTGGAACAGACCCTGGTGGAACTGCTTGAGCAAACCCGGCGCAACAGCGAACCGACTTTGCTGGAGCAAGTCAGCGATCACTTGATCGCCGACCTCGCCGGCGCCCAGTGGCAGCAGTTTTGCGTTAGCCATCATTTGCTCGAACGCACCGCCGCTCGACGCTTGAAGGCATTGGGCTGGAGTTTTTCCGAGTTGCTCGATGAGTATCGGCGGTGTCGCGCTGAAGATTTGTTGCAGGCAGCGGATCTGGAACTGGTAGAGATTTCTGATCGGTTGGGCTACAGCGATGTACAGAGTTTCAATCGCGCGTGTCTGCGTTGGCTGGGGTGTGCGCCCGGGGTATATCGGACGCGGTGGGACAGCCGCCAGAAGACTGAAGGCTCTCTGTAACGCTGAAACCGTCAAAAATAAATCGCCTCGATTCTGACGCTTAGAGACTCTGAACACCTTGTATTTCAAGGATTTTTTACCGTCTATCGGTTTGCTGAAAATCTTCAGACTCCCTCGTCATCCGCGCAAACCCAGACAGGGCAAGAGCTTGATGGCAACTTGCCCCCATTTCATGCCGAAGTAACGGCTCAACTGACTGACGCGGTTGCCTGTCGCTGGTCTATACCCTTCTGACAGTCTCATTTCTGATCCATCAAACTGCATAGCGACGGCGACCATCCAACCTTCATGGGGGACGAATATGCCTCACCAAGTCATAGTCAACGCTGACGATTTCGGCCTCAGTGCCGGTGAAAACGCGGTGATTCTGGGAGCGTTCCAGGCCGGGATCATCAGTTCCGCCACCATCATGGCCAACATGCCGGCCTTTGACGCTGCGTGTTCCCTGGCCCTGCATCCGTTGCTGGAGGGGCGCATCGGCCTGCACTTCAACCTCAGCAGTGGCCGCCCGTTGAGCCGGCGCATTCTCACGCGCCGGACCTTCTGCGACGTTGCCGGCGCATTCGACCTGAACCTGTCCCGCCGCCGCTTCTGGTTGAGTCGCGAGGATCGTCATGCAGTCACGGAAGAACTCGAAGCCCAATGGCAACGCTGCCTGGACAACGGCCTGCGCCCCAGTCACCTGGACTCCCATGAACAAGTGCACAACATTTGGCCCATCGGTGAAATCGTCGCACGCTTCGCCGCACGCCAAGGGATTCCCGTGCGGCTGGCGCGCAATCTGGGGCAAAACCAGAGCCTGCCGAAACGCGTCCTCAAGGACTTGCTCAATCGTCGTTTGAACCGCCTGGCCGGCGCCACCGCCGACTACGTCTGCATCCCCCAAGACTTGCGCAATGCCGCCCCACCCTGCGACGGCATTCTGGAAATCGTTGCCCACCCCAATCAACTCGGCGCCGATTTTGGCGATGCTTATCTGGATCAGGGCGAGTCTTTGAGCGCGCTGCTGGAACAGCGATTGCCGGGGGTTCCGAGGGTTGCTTATGGAGTTGCGGGAAAAGTTGTCAGCAGCGGCACCGAGACGGTGATGGAGTAAAGGGGGCCGCGCCATTGCGCCTAAGATTTCCCCCTTCGAAAGATTCTTGCCACCTACACACTTCGCAGAAATGCCTGAAGTAACCAAGGAAATGTCTGACTGCTCGCTCGTATCCATTTGGATACATTCGAACAATGAATTATCTTGTTCAGCAAACCGGCATTTTCGTGGCATGGCATACCTCAGTTCGCGATTTGCGGGCTAAGGTTGCAATAGCTCGTCGTATTGACCGCGCCGCTTCTGGAAATCTCGGCGATATCAAGCCAGTAGGCGATGGGGTTTCAGAAATGCGCGTAGACGTCGGTGCCGGCTACCGAATTTACTTCACGATGCGAAACGGCGTCGTCATCGTCTTATTGGCGAGTGGTGACAAATCATCACAAAGCGCTGATATCAGACGTGCAAAAAAATTGGCAAAGGAGGTTTAAACATGAGCCAGACTTTGACTACTTTCGACATGGCATCATTGCTCAACAGTGACGAAGCCATTAGCGAGTACCTTTCCCAGGTGCTGGCCGACGGTGACAACGAGGAGTTTCTTCGCGCTATCGGTTACGTGGTAAAAGCCCGAGGCATGACACAGGTCGCCAAAGATTCCGGTTTGGGGCGCGAAAGTCTGTACAAGGCCTTCGCACCAGGTGCGAAGCCACGTTTCGATACGGTCTTAAAGGTGATTCATGCCCTTGGCATCAATCTCTACGCTCAGCCGGGCTATATCATCAATCACTCAGATCTCTGAGCGCTTGTTCTGCGGTAGATCACTGGCCCACCCAACCAACGCTCCTCCACCGGAGCGCTATAGTTAATCACCTTGGGGAAATGCGCGAAAACCGACGTCGCAGGTGTTGCCATGAACAAAGCCGTACAGACGCTATTGCTTGCCCTCAGCCTTTCTGCCACCTGGGCCCAGGCGGACGACAGCTTGATGCAAACCGATCAATCAAACACCGAGTTTCATTACTACGGGTCAGACCAACCCTTCGCCCACCCCTCGCCGCCGTCCATCAACACCGTTCCGCCTGGGTCGTACATCCCGACATCGCCGGGGGACTTCATTCCGGTTTCGAGCCAGCACGTGTTTTCTGACTCCCAATTGCCGACGGTGGCGGATGCGACCGTTCGTGTGTTCATCCGCTTCTACGACCCGGAACGCGGTGTCTACGTTAACCAGGAGGTCGTCGACCCTACCTGCATGCAGGCCTGTCGCAGCGCGCCGGACCCGGCCTTGTAACTCGCCGCTCCTGCTTGCAGCTCCAGGCTTGAAGCTTGAAGCTGCCCCTTTCCTACCACTGCCGCTTATCCGGCCGTGCGAGGCCGAGTTTTTCAATCCGGTAGCGCAGCATGTCGCGGCTCAGGCCCAGCAGCCGTGCGGACTTGGTGACGTTCCAGTCGGTTTTGTCGAGCATCTTGCGCACCATATCGCGTTCGACTTCCGGCAGGTTCATCGACTCATTGCCGTTGTAGGTTGGGCGCGGCTCGCTGGGGGCCGGTTCGTGCTGAAACAGCGGCGGCTCATCCACCAGGCTCAGGCAGACGTTCAACTGATGGGCGGCGATGGTGTCGCTTTGCGCCAACAGCACGGTTTGCTCAAGCATGTTGCGCAATTCACGCACGTTGCCCGGCCAGCTGTAGCTGAGCAGCAACTCTTCGGCCTGGTCGCTGAAATGCAGGTTCGGCTTGCCATAACGTTTGCCATGGGTCGCCAGGAAGTGCCGGGCCAGGAGCAGCACATCGTCGCCCCGGGCATACAGGCGTGGGACCTTGATCGAAATGATGCGCAGGCGGAAAAACAGATCGCGACGGAATTTGCCCTGCTGGACCATTTGTTCGAGGTTGCAGTTGGTGGCACTGATCACCCGCAAATTGACCTTGCGCTCCTTCACCGAGCCTACCCGGCGAATGGTCCGGTCTTCCAGCAGCTTGAGCAGCTTGGCTTGCAGCAGCAGGTCCATCTCCCCCACTTCATCGAGAAACAGCGTGCCGCCATCGGCCGCTTCCACCAACCCGGTGCGGCGGTCCTTGGCGTCGGTGAAGGCGCCCTTCTCGTGACCGAACAGCTCCGACTCCACCAGATTGGACGGAATCGACGCGCAGTTGAATTCAATGAACGGGCCTTTGGCACGTGGACCGTCGAAGTGCAGCGCCCGCGCCACCAGTTCCTTGCCGGTGCCGGTCTCGCCTTCTACCAGAACGGGCGGCAGATCGGTGTTGGCCATCCGCCGCTCGGCATCCAGCAACTGGGCGATGGTGCCTTTGAGGTAAAGCATCGGTGCTGATTCGCCGATCAATGCCTGCACGCCTGATTTCTGCGCTTCGCGTTCCTGATAGAACGACAGCGTGCGCTCCATCCGGTCAGTGGCAAGGGCCTTGTCCAGCAACAGCTTGAGCTCCGGCAAGGCCACCGGTTTGGTCACGTAATGGAATGCGCCTTCCTTCATCGCCACCACGGCGTCTTCGACATTGCCGTAGCCGGTCATCATGATCACTTTCAGATCCGGTGCGCTGATGCGCAGCTTCTGGATCAGGTCGTGACCACTCATGCCTGGCAATGAGTTGTCGGTGAGCACCACGTCAGGCACGAAAGTCACCAACTGCTCCAGTGCGTCTTCAGCCGAGTGGCAGACCGTCACCTCGAAGTCTTTGCGCTCCAGGTAGGTCTGAATATTCTCGGCGAGGAGTTCATCATCCTCGACCAGCAGAATGCTGTGTTCCATATTCCCCTCCCGTTGCCACTTTAAAATTGAGACTGACGCGGGTTCCTTCCTGCTCTTGGCTGGTCAGTTCGACCGAGCCTTCAAAACGCTCCATTATTCTTTTGACCAGGGCCAGGCCAACGCCCAACCCTCCTTGTTTGGTGGTGAAGAACGGCTTGAAGACCATCTGTTGCTGCTGCTTGGTAATGCCCTTGCCGGTGTCATTGAGGATCATGCAAACCTGGCCTGGCGTCGGCGATTCGAGATCGATACTCAACACCCCACCCTTGGGCATCGCTTCCAGGGCATTGGCAAACAGGCTATTGAGTATTTGCGTCAGGAGCACCTGTTGGCTGACGACCGGCGGTACGCTTTTGGGAGTGAAGCTCACTTCGACGTTCGATCGCTTGATCAACGGTTCGAAGGCACTCAGGGTGTCGTCGATGGCCAGTACCAGATCCACACTTTCCGAGTCGTCATTGACCGGCCGCAACGACACCAGCAATTCGCGAACCCATCGCGACATACGGTCGACCTGACTGATGATGTCGCCGATGTTCTTCTGCGCGGTCTGGCTGGCGATTTCCTGGGCCAGTTCAGCACTGGAACGGATGTTCGCCAATGGATTGCGCAGGCTGTGGGCGACTGCCGAGGACATTTCCCCGAGGGCCACAAACGTCTCGTTGGCGATCAGTTGTTTCTGCTGACTCTGCAACAACATCGCCGCGCGCCGCACAATCCAGAACAGCCCCAGGTAAATCACCGCGCCGCCGATCAGGGTTGCCAGCCAGATCGCCTTGAAGCCGCGCTGAATGCGCTCCACCAGATCCGCCGGCTCCTTGTAGATTTCCACCATGGCAATCACTTTGCTTTTGTCGGCGTTGAACATCGGAATGTAGTTTTCGATGAACAGGTATTGCGGCTCACGCAGCAAGCGTTGCTCGGGACGCTCCTCATCGATTTCGTGGTAGCTGGTGGACACCGCTTCTTTCATTTCGAAGGACTCGTCCAGCTCGTCATCGTCCTCGATGTGCACACCGATCAGTTCCGGGTTGGTCGACCAGACCACGGTGCGATCGAGGGCGTACACCGTGGCCAGCAGAATGTCCGGCAGATGCTCGACATGGTCGAGAAATTCGATGCGCGAAGCGGCGCGCGCCCCCGGATCGACATCGGGATAAGCGTTGTCCTGGCGCGGGTCGAGCATTTCACCCATGGTGCGTTTCGGCGAAATCGCGGCATGGCGAATTTCCGCTTCGCCGATGGCCTGAACAAATTGCGCGGTCAGCATCGAGTCACGCTCGATACTTTCCTCCACCACAAAACGCGTGGAGATGTAGCCCAGCCCCAATGCCACACCGGCGATGATGAAAAAGCTCGCCAATGAAAACCAGCGCACAAGATTGAACGGCGGACGCCACCCCTTGCTCTCTGCTGCCGTTGTCGTCGGCGCAGGTATTTTTTGTTGTTCCAGTGTCTGCATGACATTGTCCTGGATGCTGGTGATCTAGCCTTTTCAGCCGTGTTTCGGTTCAGTGTAGGTGGCATTGTTCGCGACAGACGGACCAATGAAAGTATTTCGCCACTATTGCACCTGCGTCGTGTTCGGCGCCGCGATTGCGTGATGATGTTCCGGTTCGTCGTTGCCGGCGGCCAACGGCGCGACCGGTGGATGCTGGCGGTCGGTCTCAGCCTGCAAGTATTCGATGATCGACTGCGCGGAGTGCTCATCCATGCGCAGGTTGGGCATCGGGATCCTGTTGAAACGTTCGAACATCTCCACAGCAATCGGGTCTTTTTCCGCGAGCATGCGGTCCGGCTCCTGAATCCAGCGACTGAGCCAGGCCGGATCACGCTGGCGGGTCACGCCAATCAGGTCCGGGCCGATGCTGCGCATGCCGATGCCCTGCCCGTCCTGCGGACCGAGGCTGTGGCACGACGCGCAACGGGTGCGAAACAATTCTTCCCCATTGCTCGGTGGGCGGATTTCCGGCGCGTTCGCGTAGCTTTCGCCAATGCTCGGCTGTTTCCAGTTATGCAAAGTGTTTGCCAATTGATCGGCGAGTATCCAGGGGTTCTCGAACGGCGAGGCTTTCATCCAGCGTCCCGTTTGCTGATTACCGACGATCAGGCTCAGGTTGTGGTCCTTGCTGCGGCCGTTGTCGACGCCTTCGATGAACAGCCCGAGTTTTTGCCGCAGCTCGGTGACATCGGCGAATTCCCCGGTGAGAAATTGCCAGCCCGGCCCGACCTGGAAACGTTGCGCATAGGCCTTGAGCACTTCCGGTGTATCGCTCAAGGGATCGATGCTGATGGAGTAGAAAAAGATGTCCTTGCCGACCCGGTCGCCGAGCAATTTCTGCACTTGGCGCAGGCGCGCGGTTTCCAGCGGGCATGAGTCGCTGCAGGACGTGAAGATGAAATTGATCACCACCACTTTGCCCTTGATCAGGTCATCGAAAAAATGCACCTGCTGACCGTTCTGATCGGTCAACAAGGTGTTGGGAAAATAATCGCCACCCCACGGGGTGGCAGACTCTGAAACAGGAGCAGAAACAGGAGCAGATACCGGAGCGGGTGTCGACGGCGCCTGGTTGGCGACCAGCAGCCGACTGGCCAACACGCTGGTCACCAGGATCAGCACCAGGTGCATGCCCAGAGCGCGTGTACGTGGTGTATGCAACTTCATGTCGACACCCTCCCGGTTCATTGTTTGACCGTCACTTTCGGGCCGAAGCCATCGCCAGTGCGGAAGGTTGGCAGCGCGGCAGAGTTCACGTAGCGCACGCCATCCCAGCTGGGCAGCGGTGTTGGCATCAACTGGAATTGACCGGGCTTCTCAATGTCCCAACGCAGCAGCATCGAGTTGTCCTCATGCTGGGTGTTGTGGCAGTGCTCCATGTAGGTCCCGGCGAATTCGCGGAAGTTGATCGCCATCTCGACGCTGTCCAGGCCATCTTTTTCCGAGCCGATGCGGTACACGTCCTTGCGTGCCCATTTTTCCCATTCCGGTGGCGCCTTGCCGCCGCGACTGAGGATGATCCCCTCCTCGAAGTGCACATGAACCGGATGGCTCCAGCCGGTGCCACCGGCCTTGATGTTCCACACTTCCAGGGTACCGAACCCGGCAGCGCCGGCATCGGTGGGTCCGCTTTTCAACTGGGTCGAGGCGTTCAAGCGACGAGGGTCCATGTGGAAGCCGAAACCGCCATCGGTCTTCACCGTCCACGGTGCTTCGTCGGTGCCATCGGAACGGCCGAAGATGAAGGTCCGATGGCGAGCCTGGGCCAGCAGCGCCTTGTCGGCGGCGTTGTCGCGGTGGATTTTCAGCGGGATCATCACCAGGCCTTCAGCCTTGCCCGGTTTGGCCGGTTCGTAGGCTGCCGGGTCCATGGCCAGGTCTTGACCGGTGTACGGCTTGACGTTGAGTTGCAACACCTTGCCGATCGCCGGATCGCCCCTGTCCCACATCGGCCCTTTGCTGGTTTGTTTGATCACCGCTTTGTAGTTTTCGGAGAGCGCGTCGGCCAGTGACACCGGCTCTTTCGGACCTTTGCCGTCGTCATGCACCAGCAGGTTGACGAAGAAGATCTTGTCCCCTGGCTTGATGCCGTTTTTCGCGAAGTTAACGATGATGTCGAACCGCTCGGCAATGCCCTGGGTCGGCAGGATGGCGTTGTGGTTCTGTTTATCGCCGTCGGCGTCGAGGTCCATGGTGCCGTCGAATGGCACGCTGTGTTCCATGATGTTGCCGTCGTTGCCGATCATGTGGAACGGCACACGGGCATAGGACACACCCGATCCTTTGGGCCCCTGGAACTCGCCGCCGGTGCCCTTGATTTCACGCACCAGCGCCAGTTTGAAGTAGCGCGACACCGAACCATTGAGCATGCGAAAGCGATAGCTACGGGCGCGTACGTCCAGGGTCGGTTTCCACTGCCAGTTGACCAGTACCTGATCACCGAGGAAGCCGTCGGTATTGAACGGGTTGAACCACAGCTGGCCGTTGGCATCCCAGGCCTTGTCGGCGAACACCAGGTTGACGTCGTAGTCGCGGTTACCCCACGGCAAGGCGCTGCCACTGGGGAAACGCAGGTTGACGCCGTCGTTCACCGATTCGTTGCCACGGTCGAGGGCGCTGTAGTAGTTCATCATCGCCGCGTTGCCCTTGTAGACGTTCTGCGCGGTGAAATCGAGCATGTGGTCGTGGAACCAGTGGGTGCTCATGGTTTCGCGCCAGTCGCCGCGAATCTTTATCGTGCCGTTCTCGCAGGTCTTGCGGCTGGGATTGACGTCGTTGGTCCACAGGGTTTCACCCGGCGAGCAAGGGAATGCGGCGCGGGGATCATGGGCGTCGGTGTTGATGCTGTCGTAACCGGCCAACTGGATCGGCCAGCGATAGTCGTAATACTGCCCTGGGAAGAAAAACGCGTTGGCATAGCCGTCGCTTTCCGCCGGTGCATGGCCGTTGTGTTCGTGGGTGCTGATGGTGTGCAGGCCAAAACCCATGTTCGCCGACGGGTCGATCGGCAAGCCGTTGTAGTGGCGCATCAGCACCGGCTGACCGTACCGCACCATCAGCAATTTGGGCGGCAGGGTGCCGTCGAAGGTCCACACCGAGTTGTGGTTCTGCACCGGCATGTTCGGATGGAAGCGCGGGTCGACGCCTTTGGCGGTGCCATCCGTTGCCGGCACACCAGCGACGTTGTGATAGAGACCACCGGGGCCGAATTCGCCCAAGGCATAGCCGTGCCGTTGCAGCGGGTCGCGCAGGCCGCCGTTGATTCGCGCGCCGGTCTGCACGGTCTTGTAGGCCGCTTGCGGGTAGAACTCGTTCCAGCGCTGATGTGACCAGCCCTTTCCTGGCGGACGACCTTCCGCCGACGAACCGATATGGCGATTGAGGAAGTATTCGATCTGCGCCTGCCACGGGTTGCGGTCCACCACGTTGGAGTACTGGCTGGGAAACGGCGTCAGCCCCGGCTGGCGTAAAAACGCATCGAGGGCCGGACCGGGAGGCGCACTGCGGGCGGCGCTGGTGGGGTCCTGCGCCGGTAATGGACCAATGGCCGCCGGAGGAAACGGCAAGGGTGCCGAGGGTGTGGTGGGGTCGAGTTTTTCCGGCCCGAACTCTTCGAACAAGACCAATTGCTGAGTGAACGGCTGAGCGCCGAACAACGGGCTGGGCTTGCCATTGGTGGGGTAGTTGAAACTGGTCTGCATGGTTGGCGGCAGCACGTTTTCCACTCGCGTGGTATCCCGTGAGCCTTTAGTGTCGTCAGGCAAATCGAAGGAATCTTCGTTGGCCTCCGGCATGGTCAGGATGGCGTTCAACGCCCCCGCCTTGTCGGCCGGTTCGTCGTAATACGCTGAAGGATCGGTTGGTTCTGGCTGTCGCTCGTCGTCGATTGGGCTGGCGCGCAACGTCCCTGTACTTAGCGTCATCGATAGCAAGACGCTCAGAGGCGTCAACAGGCCGAACCACTTGAAGGGATACCGCGCTTTTCTGTTCATCACCAGCCGCCTCGTATGCGTGAAGGGGGTGATGAGGGTTTTGCAATTACCTCGCCAAAATTGTAACGAGATGTTAATGACCACTGAAACAATGGCTTATCAACATCAATCTGCCATGACCTGGGGAAACGACTGGGGAATGGCACCCGCTAGCGGGGGAAGTTCACACCCATTGTCAGGGAATCCGCCTGAACGACAGACGGACACGCGTGCCCTCGCCTTCACGGCTGTTCAGCCTCACGGAACCACCAAATCGCTCCATGATCCGCTTGACCAGCACCAGTCCGACCCCGAGTCCACCCTGCTTGGTGGTGAAAAACGGCCTGAACGCCATGGAGCGCTGGTCCTCGGTCATGCCTTTGCCCGTATCACCGATTACCACGCAGACGCCCTGAGAGTCGGTCGGCTCCAGGGTGATGGTCAGGGTACCGCCGTCATCCATTGCTTCAAGCGCATTGGCCAGCAAACTGTTGAGGATCTGCGTCAGCTGCACCTGCTGGCTCAACACCATCGGCGTGTCCTTGGGTTCGAACACCACCGAGACCTTGGCCTTGGCGATCTGATGTTCGTAGGACATCAGGCTGTCATGCAGCGCGGCCACCAGGTTCACCGGCTCGGCCTCGTCACTGAGTGGACGCAATGACTGCAGCAGTTCACGCACCCACTTCGACATGCGATCGACCTGGCCGATGATGTCATTGATGTTCTTGTGCGCCGGGCCGCTGTCGAATTCCAGCGCCAGTTCGGCACTTGAGCGAATGGTCGCCAGGGGATTGCGCAGGCTGTGAGCGACTGCTGATGACATCTCGCCGAGGGCCACGAAGGTTTCGTTGGTGATCAGCTGCTTTTGTTGCACCGCCAGCAGGATCGCTGCACGACGCACGATCCAGTAAAGCCCCAGGTAAATCAGGCCGCCGCCCAGGGCCGTGGCCAGCCAGATCAGCACCAGGCCGCGCTCCATGCGGTTGATCAGGTCCTGGGGTTCCTTGTAGATCTCGACCATCGCCGTGACGTTCTTGCCATCGGCATCGAACAATGGAATGTAGTTCTCGATGAAGATGTACTCCGGCGGCGTCACGAACTTCTGTTCCATGCGGCTCTTGTCGACATCGTGATAGCTGGCCGACACAGGCTTCTTCTGAGCGAAAGCCTGATCCAGGTCGCCATCGGAATGAATCGTGGTGCCCATCAGCGCCGGATTGGTCGACCAGATCACCATGCGGTCGGGGGCGTAGATGTTGGCCAGGATCACGTCCGGCAAGTGTTCGATGTGGTCGAGGAATTCGCCACGGGCATTGGCGCGAGCCATTGGGTCGACGTCGGGAAAGTCCCGGTCTTTGCGCGGGTCGAGCAACTCGCCCATGGTTCGCACATTGGGAATTGAAACGTGGCGTACTTCGGCCGAGGCAATCGCCTGAATGAATTGCGAGGTCAGCAAAGCATCCCGTTGCACGCTTTCAGTGATGACGAACTTGGTGGACACCGAGCCCAACGCCACCGCCACGGTGCCAATCACCGCCATGCTGATCAGTGAAAACCAGCGCAACAGATTGAACGGCTGTTTGCGCGTGCTCAAGCGAATATCACCCTTGTCGGATGTGAGTGTTTTGGCCGGCGTAGTCATCGACGTTGTTCCCGGAATGCCCTTTAGGTTTATAGCCCACTACTGGCTATTTGCCCGACATTGGGTGTTTTTTGCCCCGCTCAATTCCCCACCCGCTGGTTAACCCTATCCACCCCCAATGCTGGGGAAAGAGGCCCGGTCCCACAACTGGGGAACTGATCGCATCTGGGCAACAAACACCTTAGTTTCCGGGCGCTTACCGGCGTTTTTTACAGGTTGGTATGGAAGTTGCCGAAGTCCTGTCAACTGACCCATATCCAAGGGGCAGGTACTCTGATAGAGGGAATACACATGCACCCTTTACTGTCCAAAACCACGATCGCCCTGGTCGTGAGCGCTCTGGCCCAAGGTGTTGCGCAGGCAGCACTGTTTGCCGTCGACCCTGGCCCCTATTTGCCAGCGACTGGCGGATTCGCTTCCTGGTATCAGGACTCCCACGGACGAACACTCGATTTGTGTTTGTCCAAGGCTGTCAGTTCCAGGGTTCCCAGCGCGCCTGGCGCGCCCTCCTATATGTGCGTATTGAATCCGGCTCCCGGGGTTTTCGACGACACCCAGCCCATCGTTTTCCCGGGCAACTTTCCCGATGAAACGTTCTGGTTCACGGGCGACGGCTCTATCGTCGATGCAGCACGCGGCATCGACCTGACCTATGTCAGCGCCGTGGAAGCCGCCTTCGCCGCTGAAGACCCGGTAGAAGGCGATCAGGTCAGTTTTGGCCGTATCCGTATTCGGGTGGATGTGCCCACCGCGGGCGTCTACACCATCACTCACCCCTACGGCGTCGACATTTTTGACGTTCCCGCCGGTGGCAACCGTGCAATCAACATGACCCGGGACATCGGCATCGGCTCGCCGAAAACCTACGACGGCGCGCTCAGAAGTGACATCGGCCCGTTCCTGCGCAGCGTAAATGGCCCCTACACCGAAACCAACCCGGTCACGGGTCAAGCCGATCAATTCGTTGGCGATCCGAACCTGTCAGAAGCTTTCACCGGCAGCCCTTTCAACACCAACTACATCCGCATTGAAGGGCCTAACGGGCTGGACTTGCGCACGACGGTGATGGCCATTTCCGGCAAATTGTCGACGGTGGTCCGTCCCACCCCGATCATCGCCGAGCGCAGCACCTACTCACGCAAAGCCGGGGAAAGTGCACCGGTGGCCCAGCAGGACGTATTCGTCATGGCCCCGCCACCACCGGCCAGCGTGACCCTGGACAGCAACAGCCCGGTCCTGAACCTGACCGAAGCCGACACCACCGGTCACTGGTACGCGCAATCGTCCACCAACCCGACGTTGCCGAGCGATCTGGTGGTAACGGCTGACAACCACCTGGCCATCCCCACCAGTTCGCCCACCACCTTGTCCATGCCATTGACCGACCTGGTCGTGATCTCGCGGGCCGAGTACAGCCTCAATAGCGGACAGATCACTGTCGTCGCGTCGACCAGCGATGAAACATCGCCACCGGTCCTCACGGTGACTACCGGCACCGGGGTCGCCATCGGCGCGCTCAGTGGTGACGGCGCGGTGAAATCCCTGTCGACCGGCATCTCGCCGATTCCACCGGCCAAGGTTCGAGTGACGTCATCCAATGGCGGCAGCGATACCGAAGAAGTGGTCGTCGTGCAATGAACGCACACATGCCCAGATCCTCATCAGGAGGCATCATGAACAAATTGCCACGCCTGGCGCTCAACGCCCTGGGGCTGACTCTATCGTTGTCCGGCAGTGCATTTGCGCAACTCGCTGCCGTCGACCCCGGCCCCTACACCTTTGCCACGGGGAAATTTCCCATGTGGTATCAGGACAACAACTTGCTGAAGCTGGAACTGTGCCAGTCGAGGGCAACGAGTTCGCGGTCACCGGGTGCTCCCGGCGCGCCAGCCTACATGTGCATCCTGAACCCGGAACCCGGCGTTTACGACGACACCCTGCCGATGGTGTTCCCGGATAACTGGCCACCGGAAACCTTCTGGTACCTCGCCGAAACCACCATTGCCGATGTCGGCGGTTATGGCGTCGACGCTTATGTGGCCGGGATCGAAGCGGCATTCGCGTCCGAGAACCCTGTCGACGGTGATCAGGCCAGCTTCGCGCGGATTCGTCTGCGGGTGAACATTCCTGTCGCGGGGACCTACACCATTACCCACCCGTACGGGGTAGAGGTCGTCAACGTCACCGCTCCAGGCCGTCGGGCGATCAACATCACCCGCGACATCGGTATCGGCGCACCAGGCAATTTCTCCGGTGCCCTCAACGGGCAGGTCGGGCCATTCCTGCGCAGCGTCAACGGTCCTTACACCGAAGTGAACCCGGACACCGGCGCCATCGATACTTTTGTCGGCGATCCGAACCTGACCGAGGCCGTCACCGGCAGCCCCAACAACACCAACTTCCTGCGTATCCAGGGTCCGGCCGGGACCATCGAGACCAACCTCTTTACCGTGTCCGGCAAAGTCCTCGACAGCCGTGCGCAAACCCCTGCGGAAATCGGCCGCGCCACTTACCGCCGAACCTCTACAGGTCCCGGGACGAGCAGTACCCGGGTTGAAGTCTTCGGTAAATCGGCCAACGGTTCGAGCCTGTGCTTCCGCGAAACCGTGGCCCTGGTTGCCGGACCACCACAGACGCCGTGCCTGACCAGCATGCTCGGCGACAACACCGGTCAGTTCTTCGGTCATCGTCTGACGGGTTCCACCGTGCCTCCGCTGGTGGTGCTCACCGCGACCGACCCAAGCGGCACCACCCGGCCGACAGCGGTTTCAAGCAAAGTCACCGACGTGGTGAAAGTCCAGACCGCTCGCTACAACTGGAGCAACCACAGCCTGCTGATCGAAGCCACCTCGTCGGACGAAGTGGTGGTACCGGACATGGTCGCCCAGGGCTACGGACGCCTGACCAAATCCGGCACCTTGCAACGCCTGACCGTCGCTGATATGACGCAGCCACCGGCCACCGTCACCATCAAATCCGCATCGGGCGGTAGCGATACCGAGCCTGTGGTCGTCGTCGGTACGGCACCGGATACCGGTGAGAACCAGGCACCGATCGCCGTCGCCGACAGTGGCAGCACCACCTTCGGGGTACCGATCACCCTCAACCTGCTGACCAACGACAACGATCCGGACGACGACAACCCGCTGAGCATCACCGCGCTGACCCAGCCACCCGCTGAGCAAGGCACCGTGGCGTTGAACGGTACAACAGCCGTCGTCTACACCCCGCCAGCCGTGGTCAATGCGCCGCTGACCACGACCTTCACCTACAAGGCTCAAGACATCAAAGGCCTGGCCTCGACCGCTGCGGCGACCGTGACCATCACCGTGGCGCCAAACCAGCCTCCGGTGGCCGTCGCCGACAGCATCGCGACCCTCGGTGTGGCCGTGCCGATCAACGTGACAGCCAACGACACTGATCCGGAAGGCAACCTGCCGCTGACGGTCGCCAGCTTCACTCAACCACCGACAAATCGCGGCTCCGTCACCAGCAATGGCACGGTTCTGACCTACACCCCACCGGCCACGGTCACGACGGCCTTCACCACGACCTTCACCTACCTCGTCCGGGACAACTTCGGCGCCCAGTCGACCACACCGGCGACGGTCACCGTGCAAGTCTCGCCACGGCCTGCTGCGGAAACCTTCACGGTCACGGCGGCCACGGTGACGGCCCGTTCCAACAACCGCTTCAACTGGGACTTGAGCGGTACCTCATCGGTGACCACCGGCAACACCATCACCGTCCAGGTGACCACGCCGACCGGGCTGGTAACGCTGGGTAGCACCACGGTGCCGCTGACCGGACGCTGGAGGCTGACCGTGAGCAACAGCACAACGGTGATTCCGTCGGCGAACCCGACAGCCACCATCACCTCGTCCCAAGGCACCGTGCGCACAGTGCAAGTGATCTCGAACTGAGCCCTCGCCCCATCGGTCATGTCGGCTGATGGGGCAAGCCTCTCACCCAAGGAAAACGCCATGAAAACGCCGACCGCCGCCCTGCTCTGCCTGCTCCTGCTTTGCAGCAGTGCAGGCGTGCGTGCCGACGATTTGATGGAGAACGATGACATTGCACCCGGCGTCGACCTCGGCGAGTTGCCACCTCCGGTGGGCCAGCAAGCCCTGATCGATCAGAACGGCCAGGCCAACGTCGCGCTGTTGCAACAGGACGGCCAATCGCTGCTCGGCCAGATCGTGCAGTCGGGCAGTAATCAGGAAGCCTGGATTCTGCAACAAGGCAGCGACCTGATGGCATTGATCAACCAGCAAGGTTCCGGTAACGCCGCGTCAATCAATCAAACCGGCAGCCATAACCGCGCGCAGATTTCCCAAAACGGCAACAACAACGACGCCAGCATCGTCCAGGCCGGTACGGGTCAGCAAAGCGCTGTCACCCAGGCCGGCAATGGCATGAGCGTATCGGTCACCCAATATCGCTAAAGCACTGCACCACTTGGAGGTTTCATCATGTTCAAACTGACGCCCCTCACCGCCGCCATTCTGGTCATTGTCAGTGCCCAGGCAATGGCTGCCGATAGCGTGTCCAACCAGGACCAGGCCGGTACTGCCAACATCGCTGATGTGAAGCAGACCGCTGCGCCGTTCAGCACCGCCACTCAGACCCAAAGCGGCGAAGGCAACGATGCGGCCGCCGTGCAAGACACGGCCACCAGCACCATTAC
This sequence comes from Pseudomonas fluorescens, assembly GCF_000802965.1. GTDB lineage: Bacteria > Pseudomonadota > Gammaproteobacteria > Pseudomonadales > Pseudomonadaceae > Aquipseudomonas > Aquipseudomonas fluorescens_A. The sequence continues at coordinate 26,842 of NZ_JSAK01000025.1, forward strand.
CCAGACCCAGAACGGTGACTTCAACGCCGGTTACGCCGAACAACTGTTCGAGGACAACAGCACCATCACCCAGACTCAGAGCGGCGCTTTCAACATCAGCCATGCCAGCCAGTCGATCGGCGCTGGCAACGGCGAGGCGTTGCAGCTACAGCAAGGCACGGGCAACTTTTCGTTCATCTATCAGGACAGCCAGGATGGCACCAGCGGTAAAACCTACCAGTATGGTGACGGCAACGAAGCCAACATCGAACAGATCCAGTTGGGCGTAGCCAACAACGCCGTGATCATCCAGTACGGCACCACCAACTACGCCACCGCCGAACAGATCAACCACATGGGCGGCCAGATCGGCATCAACCAGGCTGGCAGCACCAACTATGCCTATGGCGACCAACGCTACGGTGACGGCGGCAACCTGACCATCAACCAGTACGGTGACGGCAACGGCACAGAAGTCTGGCAAGACACCCAAACCGCGGCGCAGGCCACCGTCAACCAGAACGGGCTGGCCAACGAAACCGTGCTCGACCAGAGCTTCGGCGAAAACAACGTCGCCACCGTGCTGCAAGTTGGCGACCTCAACGCGATCTACGCCGACCAGTTCGAGTCCCTGGGTTCAACCGTCGCGCTCTACCAACAGGGCACCGGTAACGTGCACTTCACTTACCAGAACGGCGACAGCCAAGTGCTCAACGCCAACTCGGTGGGCAGCGACAACAAGGTCTATGCCAGCAACTGGAAAGGCCCACAACTGGGCGGTCAATTCGGTAGCAACCAGCGCGCCACCGTCAACCAGAACGGCACAGGCAACGTCGCCAGCTTCAAACAGGACGGCATTGGCCACATCATGACCACCAACCAATCCGGTAGCGGCAACAAAACCACCGTCAGCCAGGCTAATACCTACAACGAGCTGTACTTCGACCAGAACGGCAGCGACAACATCCTGATCTCCGATCAGCGCGGCACCACCAACCTGGCCCAAGGCAGCAGCAACGGCACTGGCAACAGCACCGAGTTCAACCAGGAGGGCACCGGCAACCAGGCCTTCACCACTCAGCTGTATGGCGAAGACAACCTGATCACCATCAAGCAGGCTGACACCATGAACGTGGCCTACGTGACCCAGGGCGGTACGGGCAACATTGCCAGTGTCGATCAGAGCGGCACGACTCAGTTGGCTAACGTGCAACAGATTGGTTCGGCTAACTCGGCGACTGTTTTGCAGAAGTAATCGTTGGGTATTAAAAAACCGCGGCCCCTTGTGGAGTCGCGGTTTTTTTATGGAACGCAAAGCATCTGTGGCGAGCGAGCTTGCTCGCGCTGGGGCGCGGAGCGGCCCCAAATCAGTTAACTGCGTTTTTTCTGACATACCGCATTCACCGGGTTTGGGGTCGCTGCGCAACCCAGCGGGAGCAAGCTCCCTCGCCACAATGAGGCAGCGTTTGGCTTGGCGTGTTGAGATTATCTAGTGCTAGATTCACCGCGCTTTTTTTATGAGCCGCAAAACA
>NZ_JSAK01000026.1 GCF_000802965.1 Pseudomonas fluorescens
AAGCCGGCTCCTACAAGGGGGAGCGGTCGCAAGCCTGGCTGTATGAATCCCCATTCCGCGCAAAAATAGTGGCTCCGTTTCCCGCGGCTGACGACTAGGGTGTAATGACCCTCAGTTTTCAGGACTCGCCATGCATCCCTACTTTTCCCTGCAAGGCCGCACCGCTCTGGTGACCGGCGGCACCCGTGGTATCGGCAAAATGATCGCCAAGGCCTATGTCGAGGCCGGCGCCACCGTGTACGTCTGCGCCCGCGATGCCGAGGCCTGCCAGCAAACGGCTGATGAACTCGGTGCCTTCGGCCGTTGCGTTGGATTGGCTGCAAATCTGGCCACCGAAGAAGGCGTGCAGCAGTTGGCCACGCGACTGGGCGAGCAGATCAGCCACCTCGATATTTTGGTCAACAATGCCGGCACCACGTGGGGCGCGCCGCTGGAAAGCTACCCGATCAAGGGCTGGGAAAAGGTCATGCAGCTCAATGTGACCTCGGTGTTCAACTGCATCCAGCAGTTCTTGCCGCTGCTGCGCAAGGCCGGTTCCGAAGCCAACCCTGCCCGGATCATCAACATCGGTTCGGTAGCCGGAATTTCCTCTTTCGGCGAACAGGCCTACGCCTACGGACCGAGCAAGGCTGCGCTGCACCAATTGTCACGGATTCTGGCGCGGGAACTGGTGAGCCAGCACATCAACGTCAATGTGATCGCGCCGGGGCGCTTTCCGAGCAAGATGACCCAGCACATTGGCAACGATGAGCAGGCGTTGGCCGAAGATACCGCGTTGATTCCGATGAAACGCTGGGGCCGCGAGGAAGAAATGGCGGCGCTGGCGATCAGTCTGGCGAGTACGGCTGGGGCCTATATGACCGGGAATATCATTCCGCTGGATGGTGGATTCAGCCTCTGACACCCGTTTTTGTGGCGAGGGAGCTTGCTCCCCCTCGGTTGCGAAGCAACCGCCTACACCACCGAGTTTCCCCCGGAGAAACTCGGTGAAGGTATTTGGGGGCGCTTCGCACCCAGCGGGAGCAAGCTCCCTCGCCACAGAATGCGCATGGGCTATCATGTCCGCCCTCATTCCCACTTCGACCCAAACCATGACCTACAGCGTTTCCCCCATCGGCTTCGTGCGCTCCTGCTTCAAGGAGAAGTTCGCCATCCCGCGCCAGCCGCAGTTGGCCCCGGCCGCGCGTGGCATCCTGGAATTGGTGGCACCATTCGATCAAGGCGATGCGGTGCAGGGTCTGGAGCAGGTCAGCCATGTCTGGTTGCTGTTCCTGTTCCATCAGGCCCTGGAAGAAAAACCACGACTGAAAGTCCGCCCTCCCCGCCTCGGCGGCAACAAATCCATGGGCGTGTTCGCCACCCGCGCGACACATCGCCCCAATGGCATTGGTCAGTCAGTGGTCAAACTGGACAGGGTTGAAGCCGACCGCCTGTGGATATCCGGCATCGACCTGTTGGACGGCACGCCGATTCTCGACATCAAGCCCTACGTGCCTTATGCGGATATCGTCGACACAGCCTCCAACAGCATCGCCAGCGCCGCGCCGCAGCTGATTGCCGTGAAGTGGACGGATGCTGCGCTGCAACAGGCGCACGGCCATGCTCAGCGTCTTGCAGAGCCTTTGGTCGAGCTGATCGAGCAATGTCTGGCGCAAGATCCACGCCCGGCGTATCAAACGCCTGCACCCGAACGGGAATACGGCGCGCAGTTTTGGGATGTGGATGTGCGCTGGCATTACCCGACGCCCGAGCTGATCCGTGTGCTGGAAATCATCCCCGCAAAAGGCTGAACGCCGGAAACAACTGTGGGAGCGAGCCTGCTTGCGATAGCGGTGTGACAGCCAACATTGATGTCGACTGACACTCCCCCATCGCGAGCAGGCTCGCTCCCACAGGTAAACCAAAAGCAGTTGTTTATGCTTACTTCTCTACGAACGCACGCTCGATCAGGTAATCACCCGGCTCGCGCATCCGCGGCGAAACTTTCAGGCCGAAGCTGTTCAGCACTTCGCTGGTCTCGTCGAGCATGCTCGGGCTGCCGCACAGCATGGCGCGGTCATCTTGCGGGTTGATCGGCGGCAGGCCGATGTCGCTGAACAGCTTGCCGCTGCGCATCAAATCGGTCAGGCGGCCTTCGTTTTCGAATGGTTCGCGGGTCACGGTCGGGTAGTAGATCAACTTGTCACGCAGCGCGTCGCCGAAGAACTCGTTCTGCGGCAAATGCTCGGTGATGAACTCGCGATAAGCGACTTCGTTGACGTAACGCACGCCGTGGCACAGGATCACTTTTTCGAAACGCTCGTAGGTTTCCGGGTCCTGGATGACGCTCATGAACGGCGCCAGACCGGTACCGGTGCTGAGCAGGTACAAATGTTTGCCAGGCTTCAAGTCATCCAGCACCAGCGTGCCGGTAGGCTTCTTGCTGATGATGATCTCGTCGCCTTCCTTCAGATGTTGCAGCTGGGAAGTCAGCGGACCATCAGGCACCTTGATGCTGAAGAACTCGAGATGCTCTTCCCAATTCGGGCTGGCAATCGAGTAAGCGCGCATAAGCGGGCGGCCGTTGGGTTGTTGCAGGCCGATCATCACGAACTGACCGTTCTCGAAGCGCAGGCCCGGATCACGGGTGCACTTGAAGCTGAACAGAGTGTCGTTCCAGTGATGAACACTGAGGACACGCTCGTGGTTCATGTTGCTCATGTACGGGGACTCCTGGAGATTGGGTCTGCGCTTGCTCTGCTATAAGAGCGTTGGCGGTGCGCAATTGCATCGCATTCTAATAGCGACGACAATATCTGTTAACTGGATTATTAAGATAAGGGTTATCGGTTATATCGATATGCGATTTACTCTCCGTCAACTTCAAGTATTCGTCGCCGTCGCCCAGCAGGAGAGCGTTTCCCGTGCTGCGGGATTGCTCAATCTGTCGCAATCGGCGGCGAGCACCTCGATCACCGAGCTGGAACGTCAGTCGAGCTGCCAGTTGTTCGACCGCGCCGGCAAACGCCTGAGCCTCAACGCCCTCGGCAAACAGCTGCTGCCGCAAGCGGTGGCGATGCTTGATCAGGCCAAGGAGATCGAAGACCTGCTCAACGGCAAGTCCGGTTTCGGCTCCTTGGCGGTGGGAGCAACGCTGACCATCGGCAACTACCTGGCGACCCTGCTGATTGGTGGTTTCATGCAACGCCACCCGGAAAGCCAAGTGAAGCTGCACGTGCAGAACACTGCCAATATCGTGCAACAAGTGGCCCACTATGAAATTGATCTGGGTCTAATCGAAGGTGATTGCAGCCATCCGGACATCGAAGTGCAGAGTTGGGTCGAGGATGAGCTGGTGGTGTTTTGCGCACCGCAGCATCCGCTGGCCAAGCGCGGTACTGCGAGCATGGAAGAGCTGAGCCACGAAGCGTGGATTCTGCGTGAACAAGGCTCGGGCACGCGCCTGACGTTCGATCAGGCCATGCGTCATCACCGCAGCTCGCTGAATATCCGCCTCGAGTTGGAGCACACCGAAGCAATCAAACGTGCGGTGGAATCCGGTCTGGGGATTGGCTGTATCTCGCGACTGGCCCTGCGGGACGCGTTCCGTCGTGGCAGCCTGGTGCCTGTGGAGACACCGGATCTGGATCTGGCGCGACAGTTCTATTTCATCTGGCACAAACAGAAGTACCAGACCTCGGCCATGCGCGAGTTTCTCGACCTGTGCCGCGCCTTCACCGCCGGGGTTCAGCGCAGCGACGAGATCGTTCTGCCAGCGATTGCTTAAAGCAGAATCACTGCCCACACCAGCGCGATCATGGTCAGTGCCACGAATTGCGCGGCGCTGCCCATGTCCTTGGCGTTTTTCGACAACGGGTGCAGTTCCAGTGAAATTCGGTCGATGGCCGCTTCCACTGCCGAGTTAAGCAACTCGACGATCAGCGCCAACAGGCACACCGCGATCAACAACGCCTGCTCGACCCGGCTGACGTTCAGGAAGAACGACAGCGGAATGAGGATCACGTTGAGCAAGACCAGCTGCCGGAAAGCCGCTTCACCGGTGAAGGCTGCGCGCAGGCCGTCCAGGGAATAACCGGAGGCGTTGAGGATGCGTTTCAGGCCGGTCTGGCCTTTGAAAGGAGACATAGAGTGAGCAACTGACCGAAAAAGAGTGGGAAAGCTAGATTAACCAAAGTCAAAAAAGCGTGAAGATGCCAACCGTCAGTGGCTCGAAATTGACTCAAGTTGTTGCAGGAGCAAAGCAGCCTGAGTCCGGGTGCGCACGTTCAGCTTACGGAAAATCGCGGTCACGTGGGCCTTGATGGTCGCTTCAGATACGCTCAACTCGTAAGCAATCTGCTTGTTCAGCAATCCTTCGCAGACCATGGTCAGGACGCGGAACTGCTGCGGAGTCAGGCTCGCAAGCCCTTCGCTGGCAGCCTTGGCCTCATCGGAAACGCTGACCGCTTCGAACGCTTGCGGTGGCCAGAACACATCACCGTCGAGGACCGCACGCACCGCTTTCTGGATCACGCTCAGGTCGCTGGACTTGGGAATGAAGCCACTGGCGCCGAACTCACGGGACTTGACCATGATCGTCGCTTCTTCCTGAGCCGAGACCATGACCACCGGAATCTGCGGGTACTGGCCGCGCAACAGCACAAGCCCGGAAAAACCATACGCCCCCGGCATGTTCAGATCCAGCAGCACCAGGTCCCAGTCGGCTTTTTCAGTCAGGCGGGTTTCCAGCTCGGCAATGCTCGCCACTTCCACCAGGCGGACATCCGGGCCAAGGCCCAGGGTCAACGCTTGGTGCAGGGCTGAACGAAAAAGCGGGTGATCATCGGCAATCAGGATTTCGTATGTGGCCATTTTTCAAATGATCCTGTTCTTCAAACAACTCAGTACAGCCACGGAGCTGCACCAACGGGGCACGTTCAACGCCAATCACGTGGTTCTCACGAAGAACACGGCGTATCAAACTTCGGCCGCGCCCCAATCGGCGCCAAGCATGCCCAGCGAAACCGGGGTGGTCAAGGTGCATGGCCAGCACAGTTCTTTGCAGAATCGGAGACAATCAGCCCACATCAGCCACGGCGTTCGGCACGAAAGGCATCAACTCGGCATGTGCGGGGGTTTCAACGTTCATTTCCAACTGATGTTTTGCATCCAGGTAATGTTGGCTGAACACGTCGAAATACGCGTCCAGTGCCGATGCGGCCTGAATATCACCCGCCAGATCGAGGCACAGCGCCGCCACTTCGGCCGTACACAAATGCTCACTGCGGGTAGACCGGCGCAGTCGATAGCGTGACAGCTTCTCGGGCAGCAGGCTCAGGATCGGGAGCCCGTCGAAATATGGACTTTTACGGAAAATCTTCCGCGCTTCAGTCCAGGTCGCGTCGAGCAGGATGAACAGCGGTCGCTTGGTGCTATCGATGTCCACAGTATTAGTCACGCGCTCCGGCTCGACGTACTCGCCTGGAAACACCAGATACGGTTGCCATTGCGGGTCGGCGAGCAACGCCAGTAACTGCGGATCCGGTTCGGTACGTGACCAGATGAACGCATGGTTATCGCGCACCACGTCAGCAATCAGCCAACCCGTATTGCTCGGCTTGAACACTTCCTTGTTGGTCATGATCAGGCACACCCCGGAGCGGGTCTCGACTCGCGGACGCCAGGCGCACAGACAGTGGCTCTCGATGACGCGGCAAGCACGGCAGCGGGTGGCGCGCCAGCCACGGGCCTGAATCGGCTTGATACCTTCCTCTTCGCGTTGATCGCGCAGGCGGGCTACGGCGTTGGGGGCGTGGTTCATCGCAGGCAACGCCGACAAAACGGGGAAATTGACACGAACAACACTCGGCAGGGCAATAAAGGTCGACAGTTTACCAGAGCGGCGGGCGCAAACCTGTACCGTCCGGGCCGCCTCCCCTATAATTCGCCGCCACTGAACGCACAGTCACGTGACGGGTCGAACCACCAGTCACTGAACCAGGAGAGTTTCATGCTGCGCCTTATCGTTCCCACCGCTGCCATTCTGCTGGCGTCGTCCTTCAACGCTCAGGCTGCGTCCTTGAGTGAGCAGAATCTGAACAAAGAGCTGCGAAACGTCGCCGCACAAAGCAGTGTTGGCACGCCTCGGGCGATCAACGAAGACATTCTTGATCAAGGCTATACCGTCGAAGGAACGACGTTGATCAACCATTTGAGCGTGCAAAGCAGCCACGCCAACAAGATGCGCGCTGATCCGAAAGCCGTGTACTTCCAGCTTGGCGCCTCGGTATGCAACAACCCGTCGTTCCGCAAGCTGATGGCCAAGGGCGCGACCATGCGTTACGACTTCACCGAAGTGAAGACCAACCGCTCGGTCGGCTCCGCCAGCTACCAGGAATCGGATTGCCCAAAAGCGACCACGAAGAAGAAATAATCAAAGAGGCTTGGCGCGCCGCTGTTCATCCTCGGCGCGCAGTTCTGCCAGTAATGCCTGCAAGTAACGAGAGTGCGGCTCTGCCCCCTCCAGTCGTCGGCAACACTCCTCTTCGAGACTCAGGTGATGGGTCTCGGCCGATGACTTCAATAATCGATACAGTTGCGTATCGATCTCTATCTCCAGAATGACTCTGGCCATGGCTCCCGCCTCCTTGCACCTCACTCTCGTCGAGCGATAAATCCTTTAACCGCTAGTACCGTGCGCCCTGCCGTTGACGCAAAGTTGTCGTGTGACGCCTGTAACTTAGTAAATCAGAGTGGCGGACACTCGGCGCGCGTTCGGACGGGCGGTGAAAGCACTTTGCAAATCGTCAATAAGCGGTTGCCAGGAAAGAGTTTGCGGCGCAATGATCAAGGCAGCGTAAATCACTGCGAGGGTCTAGATTTCAGGTATCCGCGTTCAAATTTTCAAGGTCGGAAAGGGGCCGCCCATTACGCTTTGTGTTGTGAGAACGTTTCTTTCATCCAAGGGAAAAACAGAACCTGTTTGGATGACCCGATGACTATTCGGGTCAAGTGGATCGCCCAGGCATGGGCCTGGGCAGACAGCGATACAGGATGTGTCGTGGCATCGACGACTGCGTATTGATGCCGAAGGTTCTGTGCAGAAGGAGAAGTTGAATGCCTTACCAACCGAATGACCTCCTGAGCCGTCATTTCGAAGAAAGCGGCCACGACCTCATCAGCAAGGTCGAAGAGCAACTCAGCCTTGTTTCACCCAACAGCCCGAACATCCCGATCTACCGCGATATGATCCTGACCGTGCTGCGCATGGCCCAGGAAGACCACAACCGCTGGAATGCCAAGATCACCCTGCAAGCCCTGCGCGAACTGGAGCATGCCTTCCGTGTGCTGGAGCAGTTCCGGGGACGACGCAAAGTCACCGTCTTCGGCTCGGCCCGCACACCGATAGAACATCCCCTGTACGGACTGGCCCGAGAACTGGGCGTCGCGCTGGCACGCTCGGACCTGATGGTCATCACCGGCGCCGGTGGCGGCATCATGGCTGCGGCGCATGAAGGCGCCGGCCTGACACATAGCCTGGGGTTCAACATCACCCTGCCCTTCGAGCAACATGCCAACCCCACCGTCAACGGCACCACCAATCTGCTGCCCTTCCACTTCTTCTTTACCCGCAAGCTGTTCTTCGTCAAGGAAGCCGATGCGCTGGTGCTGTGCCCGGGCGGTTTCGGCACACTGGATGAAGCGCTGGAAGTGCTGACGTTGATCCAGACCGGTAAAAGTCCGCTGGTGCCGGTGGTGTTACTGGACGCACCAGGCGGCAAGTTCTGGCAAGGCGCGCTGGACTTCATCCACCACCAACTCGAGGAAAACCGCTACATCCTGCCCACCGACATGAAGTTGGTGAAGTTGGTTTACAGTGCCGAGGAGGCGGTGGAACAGATCAACCAGTTCTACAGCAATTACCACTCCAGCCGCTGGCTCAAGCATCAGTTCGTGATTCGTATGAACCACTCGCTCAGTGACCGGGCACTCGAACACATGCAGGAAAAATTCGCCGACCTGTGCCTGAGCGATCATTTCCATCAACATGCTTACAACGGCGAGGAGCACGACGAAGCGCAGTTCAGCCATCTGGCGCGATTGGCGTTCACCTTCAATGCCCGCGATCATGGGCGTTTGCGCGAGTTGGTGGATTACATCAACCTGTCGGAAAACTGGGCGCAAGCCCAACCTCCAGCACAACAGCGCACGCGGGAGTCCTCAAAGGTTACGTGAGGCATAAAAAAACGGCCCGCTATCGAAATAGCGAGCCGTTTCAGTCAATCGTCCATCCCTCGACCGCTGAACAAGCGGTTGATCATTTCCATGGAATATCCCCGATACGCCAGGAACCTGCCTTGCTTGGCACGTTCCCGGGCGTCGATTGGTAAATGCCCGGAAAACTTGCGTCGCCAAGTGTCTTCCAGTTGTTCCGACCAACTGATACCGCTCTCGCGCAAGGCGAGTTCGATGTCGCTGCGTTGCAGGCCGCGCTGGCTCAACTCTTCGCGAATACGCAAAGGGCCGTAACCGGAACGAGCACGGTAGGCGACGAAACTTTCGAGGTAACGGGATTCGGACAACAGCCCCTCTTCTGTCAAGCGGTCCAGGGCGGTTTCGATCATTTCAGGGAGAGCGCCGCGCTGACGCAACTTTCGCGTCAGCTCGACCCGACCGTGCTCGCGTCGTGCGAGCAGGTCCATTGCGGTTCGCCGCACCGCGACGAGTGTATCGAGTACGGCGGTCATCGGATTGATCAGATATCAGCGTCAGCCAGGTCGTCTTGAGTCTCTTTGACTGGGGAAGCCTTGACGTCCGGCGCCGGGGTCAGCAGTTTGTCGCGCAGTTGTTTCTCAAGGGTCGCGGCGATTTCCGGGTTATCCGCCAGGAACTTGGCCGAGTTGGCTTTACCCTGACCGATCTTGGTGCCGTTGTACGCATACCAGGCACCGGACTTCTCAACAAAACCGTGCAACACACCCAGGTCGATCATCTCGCCATTGAGGTAGATGCCCTTGCCGTAAAGAATCTGGAACTCGGCCTGACGGAACGGCGAAGCCACCTTGTTCTTCACAACCTTGACGCGGGTTTCGCTACCGACAACCTCGTCACCTTCCTTCACCGCGCCAGTACGACGGATATCCAGGCGAACCGAAGCGTAGAACTTCAGCGCGTTACCACCGGTGGTGGTTTCCGGGCTGCCGAACATCACGCCAATTTTCATACGGATCTGGTTGATGAAGATCACCAGGCAGTTGGCGTTCTTGATGTTACCGGTGATTTTACGCAGCGCCTGGGACATCAGACGGGCTTGCAGGCCCACGTGCATGTCGCCCATTTCGCCTTCGATTTCAGCCTTTGGCACCAGCGCCGCCACGGAGTCGACGATGATCACGTCAACCGCGTTGGAACGCACCAGCATGTCGGTGATTTCCAGGGCTTGCTCACCGGTGTCCGGCTGGGAAACCAACAGGTCATCGACGTTGACGCCCAGTTTGCCGGCGTACTCAGGATCGAGGGCGTGTTCGGCGTCGACGAATGCGCAGGTCGCGCCGGCTTTTTGAGCCTGGGCGATCACGGACAAGGTCAGCGTGGTTTTACCGGAAGATTCAGGACCGTAGATTTCAACAATACGGCCTTTAGGCAGACCGCCAATGCCCAGTGCAATGTCCAGACCCAGAGAGCCAGTAGAGATGGATGGGATCGCCTGACGGTCCTGATCGCCCATACGCATTACGGCACCTTTGCCGAATTGACGTTCGATCTGACCCAGGGCCGCAGCCAAGGCTTTCTTCTTGTTGTCGTCCATTAAAGTCCTCACGTAATCAATAAGGCCTGACGGCCAACACCTGTATAAGTAGCCAGTATTATTCCACAGCGTTTGAGGATCGCCTACCCCTGATTTGAGATTTCTCCCGCGGCATGCCGCAGCAGCCCCTCTAGCGCGGCCTTCACCGTTTGTCGGCGGACCTCGTCGCGGTTGCCGGGGAAGTGCTGCACTTCGCTGAACACCTGCTCACCGACGCCCCAGGCCAGCCAAACCGTGCCTACGGGCTTGCTCGGCGAACCGCCATCCGGCCCGGCCACGCCACTGACTGCCACGGCAAAACGCGCGTGGCTTTTTTCCTGCGCGCCACGAACCATGGCCTCGACCACCTCGCGACTGACCGCCCCCACCGTTGAAAACAACTCGGCCGGGACATTCAACTGCTGGGTTTTCTGTCGGTTGGAATAGGTGACATAACCGGCCTCGAACCACGCCGAACTGCCCGGAATCCGGGTGATCGCTTCACTGATTCCGCCACCGGTACAGGACTCGGCGGCAGTGACGTGGGCATTGAGAACCTGCAAGCGTCTGCCAAGTTCAGCAGCCAGTTGGGTGATTTCTTTCACGGTCATCTCCTGATCGACGGAATGGGACTAACGTACACGAGCAGATTGAGCTTGCAAGACTTGGAGACGATCAAAATGTGTATGCCTGGTCTTCCATTGAATGCGGCAAAACCATGACTCAAGGCTGATCGTCTGGAGCATAGGACGGCCGTTTAGTTACGCCGACGCGCCGGGCGATCCAGCGCTCATATAACCCGATGATCACTTCGTATCTGCCATTGTCGAAACACACCGCATGGCGTTCGCGCCTGCGTCCGACAGACCGCCCATGTTAATCTTGCGCCCATTGCGGAAAAGCCGGGCGATTGCCCCACTTTTGCCCCACACCTTTCAACGAGTTTTCCGATCCCCAATGAATAAAGCCCTTTCCGACCTGTCCTCCCACACGCCGATGATGCAGCAGTACTGGCGCCTGAAAAACCAGCACCCGGACCAGTTGATGTTCTACCGCATGGGTGACTTCTACGAGATCTTCTATGAAGACGCGAAGAAGGCCGCCAAGTTGCTGGACATCACCCTGACCGCCCGTGGGCAGTCGGCAGGCCAGGCGATTCCGATGTGTGGGATTCCTTACCATGCCGCCGAAGGTTACCTGGCGAAACTGGTGAAGCTCGGCGAGTCGGTGGTGATTTGTGAGCAGGTCGGCGACCCGGCCACCAGCAAAGGTCCGGTGGATCGTCAGGTGGTGCGGATCATCACGCCGGGGACGGTGAGTGACGAGGCGCTGCTGGATGAACGTCGGGACAACCTGATCGCTGCGGTATTGGGCGATGAGCGCCTGTTCGGTCTGGCGGTTCTGGACATCACCAGCGGCAACTTCAGCGTGCTGGAAATCAAGGGCTGGGAAAACCTGCTGGCGGAACTGGAGCGGGTCAACCCGGTGGAGTTGTTGATCCCGGATGACTGGCCGAAAGATCTGCCGGCGGAAAAGCGTCGTGGGGTTCGTCGCCGCGCGCCGTGGGATTTCGAGCGCGACTCGGCGCTGAAAAGTCTTTGCCAGCAATTCTCCACCCAGGACCTGAAAGGGTTCGGCTGCGAAAACCTGACCCTGGCCATCGGGGCTGCCGGTTGCCTGCTCGCCTACGCGAAGGAAACCCAACGCACCGCCCTGCCCCACTTGCGCAGTCTGCGCCATGAGCGCCTGGACGATACCGTGGTGCTGGACGGCGCGAGCCGTCGCAACCTGGAGCTGGACACCAACCTGGCGGGGGGGCGCGACAACACGTTGCAATCGGTAGTCGACCGTTGCCAGACCGCCATGGGCAGCCGACTGCTGACCCGCTGGCTGAACCGGCCATTGCGCGACCTGACCGTCCTGCTGGCGCGCCAGACCTCGATCACCTGCCTGCTCGACCGTTACCGCTTCGAGAAACTGCAACCGCAGCTCAAGGAAATCGGCGATATCGAACGGATTCTCGCGCGGATCGGCCTGCGTAACGCACGGCCCCGTGACTTGGCCCGCCTGCGTGACGCCCTTGGCGCACTGCCGGAGTTGCAAGTGGCGATGACCGAGCTGGAAGCGCCGCACCTCAATCAACTGGCTGCGACGACCAGCACCTATCCGGAACTGGCGGCGTTGCTGGAAAAAGCCATTATCGATAACCCGCCCGCGGTGATCCGCGACGGCGGCGTGTTGAAGACCGGCTACGACAGTGAACTCGACGAACTGCAATCGCTCAGCGAAAACGCCGGGCAATTCCTGATCGACCTCGAAGCGCGCGAAAAGGCCCGCACCGGGCTGTCGCATCTGAAGGTCGGCTACAACCGCATTCACGGTTACTTCATCGAGCTGCCTAGTAAACAAGCCGAATCGGCACCGGCCGACTACATTCGTCGCCAGACGCTTAAAGGTGCCGAGCGCTTTATCACGCCGGAACTCAAGGCCTTCGAAGACAAGGCACTGTCGGCCAAGAGCCGCGCACTGGCCCGGGAGAAAATGCTCTACGAGGCACTGCTCGAAGACCTGATCGCACAATTGCCACCATTGCAGGACACCGCCGCGGCGTTGGCAGAACTGGACGTACTCAGCAACCTGGCCGAGCGCGCATTGAACCTCGACCTGAATTGCCCGCGTTTCGTCAGCGAGCCATGCATGCGCATCAGCCAGGGTCGTCACCCGGTAGTCGAACAAGTGCTGACCACGCCGTTCGTCGCCAACGACCTGAGTCTCGACGACAACACTCGCATGCTGGTGATCACCGGTCCGAACATGGGCGGTAAATCCACCTACATGCGGCAAACTGCTTTGATCGTGCTGTTGGCGCACATTGGCAGCTTCGTTCCTGCGGCCAGCTGCGAATTGTCGCTGGTTGACCGGATCTTCACCCGGATTGGCTCCAGCGATGACTTGGCCGGCGGGCGTTCGACCTTCATGGTCGAAATGAGCGAAACCGCGAACATTCTGCACAACGCCACCGAGCGCAGTTTGGTGTTGATGGATGAAGTCGGTCGCGGCACTAGCACCTTCGATGGCTTGTCGCTGGCCTGGGCGGCAGCAGAAAGACTCGCACAGTTGCGGGCTTATACGCTGTTCGCCACCCACTACTTTGAGTTGACGGTTCTGCCAGAAGCCCAGCCGCTGGTAGCCAACGTGCACCTCAATGCCACCGAGCACAACGAACGCATCGTGTTCCTGCACCACGTATTGCCGGGGCCTGCCAGTCAAAGCTACGGCTTGGCCGTGGCGCAGCTGGCCGGTGTGCCCACCGAAGTGATCGTGCGCGCCCGGGAGCATTTGAGCCGACTGGAAGACACCGCCCTGCCCCATGAAGCGCCCAAGCCCGTCAAGGGCAAACCGGCCGCGCCGCAACAGAGCGATATGTTCGCCAGCCTGCCGCATCCGGTACTGGATGAGCTGGCCAAACTCGATCTGGACGACATGACACCACGTCGCGCACTCGAAATGCTCTATACACTAAAGACACGGATCTAACGCATACGCTTGCAAGCTGTTAGAATCTCGCGCGGTTTGGGATGCTGCAGGCTTTTAGCCTGGTCTGCAGACTATCGCTCCCAAACCTTGCGACCCCCACGTGAAGGGGCGCAGCAAGCCGCGCCTGAGGAGAAAACTAGAAATGACCTTCGTCGTCACCGACAACTGCATCAAGTGCAAGTACACCGACTGCGTAGAAGTGTGTCCGGTGGACTGCTTTTACGAAGGCCCGAACTTCCTGGTGATTCACCCGGATGAGTGCATCGACTGCGCACTGTGCGAACCTGAATGCCCTGCTGTGGCCATCTTCTCGGAAGATGAAGTTCCAGCTGGAATGGAAAACTTTATCCAGCTGAACGTTGAACTGGCTGAAATCTGGCCGAACATCACTGAACGTAAAGATCCATTGCCAGACTCCGCTGAATGGGATGGCAAGAAAGGCAAGATCGAACATCTCGAACGCTGATTACCCCCGCGTTCCCAAAAAAGGCCCCACAAGGGCCTTTTTTTTCGGCTTCAAAAATCATCAGGAACACAGTCAACGCGATACCCGTAGGAGCCGGCTTGCTGGCGATGGGTGCGCCGCGCTCAACCAGACCGTACGCGTTATCGTTAACGACCATCACCAGCAAGTCGCCTCCTACAGGGGGAACGCGTACACCAGAAGGTAACGCATGATCGAATTGGCGAGTGCGTAATCGGCGTTTAGCGGGCAAAAAAAGGGGC
Organism: Pseudomonas fluorescens; assembly: GCF_000802965.1. Taxonomy (GTDB): domain Bacteria; phylum Pseudomonadota; class Gammaproteobacteria; order Pseudomonadales; family Pseudomonadaceae; genus Aquipseudomonas; species Aquipseudomonas fluorescens_A. The sequence continues at coordinate 14,030 of NZ_JSAK01000026.1, forward strand.
GGTTTGACCCGCCCACATTTTTTCCATATTCCCTGTATTCCTTTTCATCGTCCTGATGAATCGCGTCCTGCGATGTCCATTCCCCTCATCCTTGAAGGGCGTGTCGGTCCGTTGACACAACCCGGATACTAGAGAGTTCTCCAGCAAGAGCAATCGGTCCTCTGCGCCTGAAAACCTTGTCACACGCTGTTAATATTGAAAAATAACTATATTTTTCAGATAGATAGAATTTCACGCTGATAACCATGGCCGACTGCCAAGGTGTAAAAATAACGAACACTTACGAAAGAGTAAGCCAAGGCTTACATCGCAAGACTACAAACCTGTGGGCGCACCGAAGTCATGTAAATCCCTCGTCTCCAGATAACAAAAAGCCCCGAACCAGTCGGGGCTTTTTGTTGATCAGCAAGCGTATCGTTTATTGAAACAGCGACTCACTCGACAGGCCATTTTTCTCCAGGATTTCCCGGAGACGCTTCAGACCTTCAACCTGAATCTGTCTGACCCGCTCGCGGGTCAGGCCAATTTCCAGGCCTACGTCTTCAAGGGTGCTGCTCTCGTGGCCGCGCAGGCCGAAGCGGCGAACGACCACCTCGCGTTGCTTGTCGGTCAGTTCCGAGAGCCATTGATCGATGCTCTGGGACAGGTCGTCATCCTGTAGCAGTTCGCATGGATCGGTTGGGCGATCGTCGGTGAGGGTGTCCAGCAGGGTTTTATCCGAATCCGGACCCAGCGAGACGTCGACCGAAGAAACCCGCTCGTTCAAGCCCAGCATGCGCTTGACCTCTCCCACCGGTTTTTCCAGCAGGTTGGCGATTTCTTCGGGTGAGGGTTCATGGTCGAGTTTTTGCGTCAGTTCCCGTGCGGCCCGAAGGTACACGTTGAGCTCTTTGACCACATGAATCGGCAACCGGATGGTCCGGGTCTGGTTCATGATCGCGCGTTCGATGGTCTGACGAATCCACCAGGTCGCGTAAGTCGAAAAGCGGAAGCCGCGCTCGGGGTCGAACTTCTCCACCGCCCGGATCAAGCCGAGGTTGCCCTCTTCGATCAGGTCGAGCAGCGACAAGCCACGATTGACATAGCGTCGGGCGATTTTCACCACCAGTCGCAAGTTGCTTTCAATCATGCGTTTGCGCCCAGCCGGATCACCACTTTGCGACAGGCGCGCAAAATGTACTTCTTCTTCGGGGGACAACAGAGGGGAAAAGCCGATTTCATTGAGATACAGCTGCGTGGCATCGAGCGCCCGAGTGTAGTCAATGTACTTGTGTTGCTTTAACGAAGCGGAGTGTTTGGATTTGGCACGAACGGAAGGTGGAGCCGCCCCTTCTTCATTCGACATCGAATCCGTACCGATGCCGGTCTCCATCAGGAGAACCTCATCGTCGATGTCAAACTCCGGCACTTCTTTACTGAGAGCCATTGTTATAGTCCTTTGGTGAGTTCGACCTCAAGCTCAAGCGGCGCCTTTATCCTTGGCAACGCTGGAGCCTGTCCCCTCTACGACGGAACAGGCTGGTAAGCAATCAACGACGCGGCAGGAATTGCAGCGGATCTACAGGTTTACCTTGTCGGCGAATCTCAAAATGCAGTTTCACCCGGTCTGTACCCGTTGACCCCATTTCGGCAATTGTCTGTCCGACCTTGACCTGCTGCCCCTCCCGAACCAACAACCTGCGGTTATGACCGTAGGCACTAACGTAGGTTTCGCTGTGCTTGATGATGACCAATTCGCCGTAGCCCCTTAAGCCACTCCCGGCGTATACCACCGTCCCATCAGACGCAGCTAAAACAGGCTGTCCCAAATCTCCGGCGATATCAATTCCTTTATTCAAACTCCCGTTTGAAGAGAATTTTCCAATCAGAATGCCATTAGAAGGCCATCCCCAGCCGGTCGGGGCTGGGCCGGGAGGAGGCAGTGGAGCAGGTGCCGGCTTGTTGGCGACGGACGGTACAACCACCGGTGTGGTGGTGGTCGCACCGTTTACCGGACGACGGAATACCGTGGTTTTACTCGACGAGGAAGGCGTTGAATTCGACGAACTGACCACGGCTGTCGACGTTGAACCGGTACGCCCGTCAAAGCGAATCGTCTGACCCGGGTGGATCGTGTAAGGCTCGGGAATGTTGTTGCGGGCCGCAAGCGCCTTGTAGTCCCAGCCGTAACGAAAGGCGATGGAAAACAAGGTGTCTTTCGGGCGGACGACGTACTGGCCGGTCGTCACTGCCGGACGCTGGGCCGCAGCTTTGTTGCGGTCGACAACCCGAACATCACTGGATTTGTTGCTGGAGCATCCGACCAGCAAGGTGCTCAAGACAAGGCCAGTCACCAGGCGCTGAAAGCTCGTTGTACCCATACGCTGCGCAATGACTGTGAGACTCACCCGCCGCTCCCTTTGTGGTGGCTGAAAATGTAGTTTTGCCGTGCTCCGGCGTGAAGTGTCGCAAGTATAACGGGCCGTGCGAGCTTTACCTTTAATGAAGCGAAATGGCTTGGCGCACACGTTTGCTGACTGACAAAAGCCCCCGTTTAACCAATCGACGCCGCTGTAAGACAAAGGCAATCGAAGAGAATTCAGCGTGCCGAAACAAATGCTCAGGCCAGTGGCCCGTTGAGCAACGGAACGAAGCGCACCGCCCCCAGAACGCGCCTGGAAAAGCCCTGTTCTTCCCGAACGATGAGCATCAATTGTTGAACCTCGCCAGCTCCTACCGGTATGACCAGACGCCCCCCGGGCGCCAGTTGATCGAGCAATGCCTGAGGCACATCCGTCGCCACCGCGGTGACGATGATGCCGTTATAGGGCGCCAGCGCCGGCCAGCCCTCCCAGCCATCGCCCCATCGAAACACCACGTTTCGCAGGTTCAACTCGACCAGGCGTTCTTTGGCCCGGTCCTGCAGCACCTTGATGCGCTCCACGGAAAACACCCGCTCCACCAGTTGCGACAACACCGCAGTCTGGTAGCCCGAACCGGTGCCAATTTCCAGCACCTTGTCCAGCGGACCGGCCTCCAGCAGCAGCTCGCTCATGCGAGCGACCATATAAGGCTGGGAGATGGTCTGGTTATGCCCGATCGGTAGCGCGGTGTCTTCGTAGGCCCGGTGTGCCAGCGCTTCGTCGACGAACAGGTGACGCGGCGTACGGCGAATGACTTCCAGCACCTTGGCGTTGGACAGTCCCTCTTCGTACAGACGTTGAATCAAGCGTTCGCGGGTCCGTTGCGACGTCATGCCGATGCCGCGACGCAGCATATCGTCTTGCTCACGAGACATTAGCGCAGCCCCTCCAGCCAGCCATCGAGACTTCTGAAGGCATCATTGAAGGTGCGATCCAGTTGCAACGGGGTGATGGAAACATAGCCCTGCATCACTGCGTGGAAATCGGTACCCGGGCCGCCGTCTTCGGCGTCCCCCGCAGCGGCGATCCAGTAGCCGGCCTTGCCCCGCGGATCGACCACTTTCATCGGTGCCGCTGCGCGTGCGCGATGGCCGAGGCGGGTCAACTGGATACCGCGAATGTGATCCAGCGGCAGATTGGGGATATTCACGTTCAGTACCGTGCGCGGTGGCAGGTCGAGGTCAGCATGAGCTTCGACCAGTTTGCGCGCAAAGTAAGCCGCTGTGGGAAGGTTCTCGACTTGTCGTGAGACCAGCGAAAAAGCAAACGAAGGACGCGAGAGAAAACGCCCCTCGAGCGCCGCCGCCACCGTGCCCGAATACAGCACATCGTCCCCCAGGTTAGCGCCCAGGTTGATCCCCGAAACCACCATGTCCGCTTCACGCTCCAGCAAGCCGTTGAGGCCCAGGTGCACGCAGTCGGTCGGGGTGCCATTAATGCTGATAAAACCGTTGGCCAGCGTCTGCGGGTGCAACGGACGGTCGAGCGTCAGCGAGCTGCTCGCGCCGCTTTTGTCCTGGTCCGGGGCGATAACCACGCATTCGGTGTAATCCGCCAGCGCAGCATAAAGCGCGGCGAGACCGGGTGCGGTTACCCCATCGTCGTTAGAAATCAGAATACGCATGGGCTGTCCGTCTGCCCCACCGGCACCAGATCAACAAGCTCGCGCACCAATACAGTGGCGAAGCATCCGGCCGGCAGGACGAATTCCAGTTGCAGAATGTCAGGCTCGGGATAATGCCACGTCAACCCGGCAATGGGCAGTCGCAGGATGCGACGTTCGTGGCTCATTCCGGCGTTGATCAACCAATCGCGAAGGTCCGTTTCGCGCGCGGCGATCGCCTGCTCCAGTTCATGGACAGCGCCCGTGGCCGGCGAGTCACCTTCACCCCACTGCGGCCCGGTCGGGTGCAGATCGAGTATCGCCAGTCGTGGGTCGCTGCACTCGGCCTCACCGGCCGGAAAGAAGCTGCGGCTATCAGTGAAAGCGAGCAGGTCACCGATCTGCGCATGCTGCCAGGTGCCATCCGCTACGCGCGCAGCCAAAACCTGGTTGAACAGAAAACTGCGTGCAGTCGACAGCAGGCGTGAACGTACGTTGCGCTGCTCCGGCAAAGCCTTGCGCGCAGCCCACGCACGGGCATCGACCACGTTACCGCCGTCATGGCCGAAGCGCTGGGAACCGAAATAGTTGGGGACACCTTGTTTGGCAATCAGCTGCAGGCGCTCTTCGATGGCAGCTTTGTCGCCGGCGAATTGCGTCAGGCGCAAGGTGAATCCATTCGCCGAGTGAGCGCCGCGTTGCAGCTTGCGTTTGTGGCGGCTGGTCTTAAGGATTTTCAGTGTGTCGTTTTCTGCCGCCGACAGGTCCGGATCGGCCTTGCCCGGCAATTGCACACTGAACCACTGACGCGTCAACGCCTGGCGATCCTTGAGTCCGGCATAGCTGACAGTACGCAATGGCACGCCGGCAGCCTTGGCAATTCGCCGTGCGGCTTCTTCGGTATTCAGACCACGTTTTTCCACCCAGATCCACAGGTGCTCGCCGTCGCCACTCAAGGGAATATCCAGGACTTCGTCGACCTGGAAATCTTCCGCGGTGGCTTTCAGCACGGCAGTGCCGAGGGCTTCACCATAGGCCCGCGGGCCGAGCAATTGCAGTTCGTTCATGCGCGCAGCAACAAGGCAACGGAATGCACAGCGATGCCTTCTTCGCGACCGACAAAGCCGAGCTTTTCGGTGGTGGTAGCTTTTACGTTCACTTGATCCAACTCGACTTGAAGATCCGCGGCAATCAGCGCGCGCATGGATTCGATATGCGGGGCCATTTTCGGCGCCTGGGCGACGATGGTGTTATCCACGTTGCCGACCTTCCAGCCCTTGGCGTGGATCAGTGCGACGACATGACGCAACAGCGCACGGCTGTCGGCGCCCTTGAATTGCGGGTCGGTGTCCGGGAAATGTTTGCCGATGTCACCCAGCGCAGCAGCGCCGAGCAAGGCATCGCTCAAGGCGTGCAGCAGGACGTCACCGTCGGAGTGAGCGAGCAGCCCGAAACTGTGTGCAATGCGCACGCCGCCGAGAGTAATGAAATCGCCTTCAGCGAAACGGTGCACATCATAGCCGTGGCCAATACGCATAAAAAAACGCCCCGATTTTTGTCAGGGCGTGATTCTACCTGCATTAGGCACCTAGAGCATGCGCGTGATGCCGCAAGTGATCCTCGATGAAACTGGCGATGAAGAAATAGCTGTGGTCGTAGCCGGGTTGCAGGCGCAACGTCAGCGGATGACCGGCCAGTTTGGTCGCCTGTTGCAAGGCTTCCGGCTTGAGCTGGGTGGCCAGAAAATCATCGCGATCACCCTGATCGACCAGCAATGGCAGCTTCTCGTCAGCCTCGGCAATCAACGCACAGGCATCCCACTCGCGCCATTTCGAACGGTCTTCGCCCAGATAACGGGAAAAGGCCTTTTGACCCCAGGGACAGTCCATCGGATTGTTGATCGGCGAGAACGCCGACACCGACAGATACCGTCCCGGATTGCGCAAGGCACAGACCAGCGCACCGTGACCACCCATTGAGTGACCGCTGATGCCACGCTTGTCCGACGCCGGGAAATGGGCCTCAACCAATGCCGGCAATTCCTGCACGACATAGTCATGCATCCGATAGTGCCGCGACCAAGGTTCCTGCGTGGCATTCAGATAAAACCCGGCGCCAAGGCCAAAGTCCCACGCACCATCCGGATCACCCGGCACATCGGCACCACGGGGGCTGGTGTCCGGTGCCACGATGATCAGCCCCAGCTCAGCGGCCATGCGCGTGGCGCCGGCCTTCTGCATGAAGTTTTCGTCAGTGCAGGTCAGGCCCGACAGCCAGTAAAGCACCGGCAGCTTGCCGCCCTGCTCCGCTTGCGGCGGCAGGTAGACAGCGAACACCATGTCGCAGCCCAGTACTTCCGAGCGATGGCGATAGCGCTTGTGCCAGCCACCAAAACTTTTCTGGCAGGAGATATTTTCCAGGCTCATGGCAGACCTCAGAAATGGATAACGGTGCGGATGCTTTTTCCTTCATGCATCAGGTCAAAAGCCTTATTGATATCTTCCAGGCCCATGGTGTGGGTGATGAAGGTATCCAGCGGGATCTCGCCGGTTTCCGCCATTTCCACGTAGCTTGGCAACTCGGTACGGCCACGCACGCCGCCGAACGCCGAACCGCGCCAGACGCGACCGGTGACCAGCTGGAACGGACGTGTGGCGATTTCCTGACCGGCACCGGCGACGCCGATGATTACCGACTCACCCCAACCCTTGTGGCAGCACTCCAGTGCAGCGCGCATCAATTGGACGTTGCCGATGCATTCGAAGGAAAAGTCGACGCCGCCATCGGTCATGTCGACGATGACTTCCTGGATCGGACGGTCGAAATCTTTCGGGTTTACACAATCGGTTGCACCCAGCTGCTTGGCGATCTCGAATTTGGCCGGGTTGATGTCGATGGCGATGATGCGCGCGGCCTTGGCTTTGACCGCGCCGATGACCGCCGACAGACCGATGCCGCCGAGGCCGAAAATGGCCACGGTATCACCAGGTTTCACCTTGGCGGTATTGAGGACCGCGCCGATGCCGGTGGTGACACCGCAACCCAGCAGGCAGACTTTTTCCAGCGGCGCTTCTTTAGCAATCTTGGCCACGGAGATTTCTGGCAGCACGGTGTATTCGGAGAAGGTCGAAGTACCCATGTAGTGGAAAATCGTTTCGCCCTTGTAGGAAAAACGCGAAGTGCCATCCGGCATCAGGCCTTTGCCCTGGGTCGCGCGAATCGCCTGACAGAGGTTGGTTTTGCCGGACAGGCAGAATTTACACTGACGGCATTCCGGGGTGTACAGCGGGATCACGTGATCGCCGACTGCAACGGAAGTCACGCCCTCGCCGACTGCTTCGACAATTGCACCGCCTTCGTGACCGAGGATCGACGGGAAGATGCCTTCCGGATCGGCGCCCGACAAAGTGTAGGCATCGGTATGGCAAACACCGGAGGCCACCACGCGCAGCAACACTTCACCCGCCTTGGGCATGGCGACATCGACTTCAACGATCTCCAGCGGTTTCTTGGCCTCGAAGGCAACGGCGGCGCGCGACTTGATCATGGTAGTTCTCCAGTGAATAAAAACGAGACAGGGAGTGTAATACAGCGCCGCACGATGAATAATCGAGGCAAATGCAAAATATTATTGCTGTACAGGGATAATCATTAATGTCCGATAACCGCTGGGAAGGCATCGACGAGTTCGTCTCTGTGGCCGAGTGCAGTCAGTTCACCGCTGCCGCAGAACGTTTGGGGGTGTCTTCCTCCCATATCAGTCGACAAATCGTACGCCTGGAAGAGCGTTTGCAAACCCGTTTGCTCTACCGCAGTACGCGGCGGGTGACGCTGACTGAAGCCGGACAGACTTTTCTACAGCATTGCCAACGTCTGCAGGATGGACGCGAAGAGGCGTTGCGTGCGGTCGGCGACCTGACCAGCGAACCCAAGGGCATGTTGCGCATGACCTGCGCCGTGGCCTACGGTGAACGCTTCATCGTGCCCTTGGTTACTCACTTCATGGGGCTTTATCCGCAACTGCGGATCGACATCGAGTTAAGCAATCGCCAACTGGATCTGGTGCATGAAGGTCTGGACCTGGCGATCCGACTCGGTCGCCTGCAAGACTCGCGACTGGTCGCCACCCGCCTCGCACCACGGCGCATGTATCTATGCGCATCGCCTTCCTACCTGGAACGGTATGGTCGCCCACATAGCTTGTCGGAATTGAACCGGCATAACTGCCTCATTGGTAGTTCGGATCTGTGGCAATTGGAGCAGAACGGGAGGGAATTTTCCCAACGCGTCCAGGGAAACTGGCGCTGCAACAGTGGGCAAGCGGTGTTGGACGCGGCGCTTCAAGGCGTGGGGTTGTGTCAGCTGCCGGACTATTACGTACTGGAGCATTTGAAAAACGGCGCGCTGATTTCGCTGTTGGAGGCGCATCAACCGCCGAATACTGCCGTTTGGGCGTTGTATCCGCAGCAGCGGCATTTATCGCCGAAGGTGCGCAAGTTGGTGGATTATTTGAAGGAAGGGTTGGCGGAGCGGCCGGAGTATCGGGTTTGAGATCAAAAGATCGCAGCCTTCGGCAGCTCCTACTTTGAAACGCGGTCTCCTGTAGGAGCTGCCGAAGGCTGCGATCTTTTAGCGGCGGTTAGCCCAACGCTGACGAAGCCACTCGAGATCTTCGGGGCGCGTGACCTTGATGTTATCGGACCGTCCTTCGATCAGGCGCGGAGCCATGCCAGACCACTCCATCGCCGACGCTTCGTCAGTGATCACTGCATCAGCTACCAAACTGTCCGCCAATGCCCGATGCAACGCACCGAGGCGAAACATCTGCGGCGTGTACGCTTGCCAGATCACGCTGCGGTCCACGGTTTCAACGACACGCCCGCGTTTATCGACCCGTTTGAGCGTGTCCCGCGCCGGAACTGCGAGCAGCCCACCCACCGGATCATCCGCCAGTTCAGCCAGCAACTTGTCGAGATCGTCACGACTGAGATTCGGCCGTGCGGCATCGTGTACCAACACCCAATCCTCATCATCGGCGCCTTGCGCATGCAAATGCAGCAACGCATTGAGCACCGAGCCGGAACGCTCGGAACCGCCCTCGACCCGCGCAATTCGCGCATCGCCGGCACACGCCAGGTTCGGCCAATAGGGATCATCAACAGCAAGACTGACCACCAGACTTTTCAGGCCAGGATGATCAAGGAAACAGCCGAGGCTGTGTTCGAGAATAGTGCGCCCGCCCAGTTGCAAGTATTGCTTGGGACGGTCCGCAGCCATACGGGCACCGACGCCCGCGGCAGGAATCACGGCCCAGAAGGCCGGTAACGTCTGGTTCATTGTGCCAACTGGTAAAGGGTTTCACCGTCCTTGACCATGCCCAACTCGTGGCGAGCCCGCTCTTCAACGGTCTCCATGCCTTTTTTCAACTCGCTGACTTCCGCGTCCATCACCCGATTGCGCTCCAGCAACGTCTGGTTCTCAGCTTGCTGATCGGCAATCTGCTGAGTCAGCTCAGCCACTTGCGCCAGACTGCCATTACCCACCCACAGGCGGTATTGCAGGCCAGCCAGCAACAGGAGCAAGACGAGAAACAACCAATTGGGACTGCGCATCGAATATCAGGTATCCAGTGAAAAAAGACAGCCATACCAAAACATGAAGCTACTGATAGCACGAAGCCTGGATGAACCAGGCTTGTGCTGATAAGGCATCAGATTAGTGGCAAAACCGTCGCCGTAGCGATTTTTCCGACACAATCCGGTGTCTTTTTACCATGTACTGATTAACCGCGGAATTCGCTGCGGCCGTTGTACTTGGCTTTGCCATTCAACTGCTCTTCGATACGCAGCAGTTGGTTGTACTTGGAAACGCGATCGGAACGGCACAGGGAACCGGTCTTGATCTGGCCAGCCGAAGTACCAACAGCCAGGTCGGCAATGGTCGAATCTTCAGTTTCGCCGGAGCGGTGCGAGATCACGGCGGTGTAACCGGCAGCCTTGGCCATCTGGATGGCTTCCAGGGTTTCGGTCAGGGTGCCGATCTGGTTGAACTTGATCAGGATCGAGTTGGCGATCTTTTTGTCGATGCCTTCTTTCAGGATCTTGGTGTTGGTCACGAACAGGTCGTCGCCTACCAGCTGAGTCTTCTCGCCGATCTTGTCGGTGAGGATTTTCCAGCCAGCCCAGTCGGACTCGTCCAGGCCATCTTCGATGGAGATGATCGGGTAACGCTCGGTCAGGCCTTTCAGGTAATCAGCGAAACCTTCAGCGGTGAACACCTGGCCTTCGCCGGACAGGTTGTACTTGCCGTCTTCGTAGAATTCGCTGGCCGCGCAGTCCAGAGCCAGGGTCACGTCAGTGCCCAGCTTGTAGCCAGCGTTGGCTACGGCTTCGGAGATCACTTTCAAAGCGTCTTCGTTGGAAGCCAGGTTTGGTGCGAAACCACCTTCGTCACCGACGGCAGTGCTCAGGCCACGGGCCTTCAGCACGGCTTTGAGGTGGTGGAAAATCTCGGTGCCCATGCGCAGACCTTCCGAGAAAGACTTGGCGCCAACCGGCTGAACCATGAATTCCTGGATGTCGACGTTGTTATCGGCGTGCTCGCCACCGTTGATGATGTTCATCATCGGAACCGGCATCGAGTAAACACCCGGGGTGCCGTTCAGGTTGGCGATGTGAGCGTACAGCGGCAGGTCCTGGTCCTGAGCTGCTGCCTTGGCCGCGGCCAGGGAAACGGCGAGGATGGCGTTGGCGCCCAGGGAGCCTTTGTTTTCAGTACCGTCGAGCTTGATCATCGCCAGATCCAGCGCTTTCTGGTCGCTTGGGTCTGTACCTTTCAACAGGTCGCGGATCGGACCGTTGATGTTGGCTACGGCTTTGAGTACGCCCTTGCCCAGGTAACGGCTCTTGTCGCCATCACGCAGCTCGAGCGCTTCACGCGAGCCAGTGGAAGCACCGGACGGCGCGCAGGAACTGCCGATGATGCCGTTGTCGAGAAGCACGTCCGCTTCCACGGTGGGATTGCCACGGGAGTCGAGAACTTCACGACCTTTGATGTCGACGATTTTAGCCATTGTTGTAAACACTCCAAAGTTGACGAAAACGCTTACTGCTCGATTTATAACTTGTAGGTCACATCCGTAGGAGCCGGCTTGCTGGCGATGGGGCCCGAAAGGACGCTATCGCCAGCAAGCCGGCTCCTACGACCGGATTCCGATGTTACGCGGTTTCTACCGTCGGAAAACTCTTCACCAGTTCGTCCAGAGCTTTGAGCTGGGCCAGGAATGGCTCCAGTTTGTCCAGACGCAAGGCGCAAGGGCCATCGCATTTGGCGTTGTCCGGATCCGGGTGGGCTTCCAGGAACAGGCCGGCCAGGGACTGGCTCATGCCGGCTTTTGCCAGGTCGAGGACCTGAGCGCGGCGACCACCGGCGGAATCGGCACGACCACCCGGCATTTGCAGCGCGTGGGTCACGTCGAAGAACACCGGGTATTCGAACTGCTTCATGATGCCGAAGCCGAGCATGTCGACGACCAGGTTGTTGTAGCCGAAGCTCGAACCGCGCTCGCAGAGGATCAACTGATCGTTACCCGCTTCAACGCACTTGTTCAGGATGTGTTTCATTTCCTGAGGTGCGAGGAACTGGGCTTTCTTGATGTTGATCACCGCGCCGGTCTTGGCCATCGCGACCACGAGGTCGGTCTGGCGCGACAGGAAGGCCGGCAACTGGATGATGTCGCAGACTTCAGCGACGACCGCGGCCTGCTCAGGCTCGTGGACGTCGGTGATGATCGGCACGCCGAAGGCTTGCTTGATGTCCTGGAAAATCCGCATGCCCTCTTCCAGGCCAGGGCCACGGTAAGAGGTCACGGAGGAACGGTTGGCCTTGTCGAAGCTGGCCTTGAACACGTAAGGGATACCCAGTTTCTGGGTAACCTTGACGTATTCTTCGCAGACCTGCATCGCCATGTCGCGGCTTTCCAGCACGTTCATGCCGCCGAACAGCACCATTGGCTTGTCGTTGGCAATCTCGATATCGCCTACGCGGATGATCTTCTGCGCCATAAGGTTCAAGCCTTCTTCTGGTGTTGAGCCAAAGCTGCTTTGACGAAACCGCTGAACAACGGGTGACCGTCGCGAGGTGTCGAAGTGAACTCAGGGTGGAACTGGCAAGCGACGAACCAAGGATGATCCGGTGCTTCAACCACTTCAACCAGCGCGCCGTCACCGGAACGACCGGAGATTTTCAGGCCGGCTTCGATGATTTGCGGCAGCAGGTTGTTGTTCACTTCGTAGCGATGACGGTGACGCTCGACGATCACGTCCTTGCCGTAGCAGCCGTGAACCAGGGAACCCGGCTCCAGTAGGCAGTCCTGCGCACCAAGGCGCATGGTGCCGCCCAGATCGGACGCTTCGGTACGGGTTTCGACGGCGCCGGTGGCATCTTCCCACTCGGTGATCAGGCCCACGACCGGGTGACCGCTTGCACGATCGAACTCGGTGGAGTTGGCGTCTTTCCAGCCCAGCACGTTACGAGCGAACTCGATCACGGCCACTTGCATGCCCAGGCAGATGCCCAGGTATGGAACCTTGTTTTCGCGAGCGTATTGAACGGCGGTGATCTTGCCTTCCACGCCACGCAGACCGAAACCGCCAGGAACGAGGATCGCGTCGACGCCTTCGAGCAACGCAGTACCCTGGTTTTCGATGTCTTCGGAATCGATGTAGCGCAGGTTGACCTTGGTGCGGTTGCTGATGCCGGCGTGACTCATCGCTTCGATCAGCGACTTGTAGGCGTCCAGCAGCTCCATGTACTTGCCGACCATGGCGATGGTGACTTCGTGCTCAGGATTGAGCTTGGCGTCGACCACGGCTTCCCATTCGGACAAATCGGCACCGCCACATTGCAGGCCAAAACGCTCGACGACGAAATCGTCCAGACCCTGGGAGTGCAGAATGCCCGGGATCTTGTAGATGGTGTCGGCGTCTTCCAGCGCGATTACCGCACGTTCTTCAACGTTGGTGAACTGCGCAATCTTGCGACGGGAAGAAATATCGATCGGGTGATCGGAGCGGCAGACCAGCACGTCTGGTTGCAGGCCGATGGAACGCAGTTCCTTGACCGAGTGCTGGGTTGGCTTGGTTTTGGTTTCGCCGGCAGTGGCGATGTACGGCACCAGTGTCAGGTGCATCAGCATCGCGCGCTTGGCGCCGACTTCGAAACGCAGCTGGCGGATGGCTTCGAGGAACGGTTGGGATTCGATGTCACCCACGGTGCCACCGATCTCGACCATTGCCACGTCGGCATCGCCTGCACCCTTGATGATGCGGCGCTTGATTTCGTCGGTGATGTGCGGAATCACCTGGATGGTTGCGCCCAGGTAATCACCACGGCGCTCTTTGCGCAGCACGTGTTCGTAGACACGGCCGGTGGTGAAGTTGTTGTTCTGGGTCATCGTCGTGCGGATGAACCGCTCGTAGTGGCCCAGGTCCAGGTCGGTCTCGGCGCCGTCGTGGGTGACGAACACTTCACCGTGCTGGAACGGGCTCATGGTGCCCGGGTCGACGTTGATGTACGGGTCCAGCTTCAGCATGGTGACCTTAAGTCCCCGCGCCTCCAGGATGGCCGCCAATGATGCCGATGCAATGCCTTTCCCCAATGAAGAAACAACACCGCCCGTGACGAATATGTAGCGCGTCATGAAAAACCCTAGAAGTCTGCGTTAAAGCGGTCCGAGCCGCCGGGGAAAGCGAAGGAAGGCCGAAGCCCCCGATCACCTGCATTAATCACAGTGCACCTTTCAAAAAAACCGCCGCGTTGGGACAGACCGGGAGATGAAACACCGGTACGTTGCTCGCTACACATTTTTTGGAATCGCCCAGCAAAGACTGCTTGGTAATCGGCAACTCCTGCAATTCAGGCGAATCCACAGAAGTTGTATCAAGAAGGGAGCGTAGTCTACCGGAAAGCCCCTTTCAGCTCAAACCTTGATCTTCGCCCGGCGGCTGCCAATGCAAATTCCAGCCACCCATCGGACCACCATCCAGCCCCGGCAGGTTCGCCACCGCCAGCAATTGCTCGCCCTTGTACAGCAGCGGCAATCTGCCGCGCATGAACATCGGCACTCCGCGCTCGTTGAGCAAACGCTTCAGGTCGCGATGACCACGGCCGGGTAACTCCATCACTTCTCCCCCTTCACGATAGCGGATCTGTAACGGGCCATCGGGGATTTGCCCCTTCAGCATGAGCACGCCGTTATCGGGCAACACCAGAGCCTGCGCGGGGTCAGGCCACTCTCCAACCGAAATCGCTATACGCAACCAGGTGCCGGACAGCCACCAGATACGATCGCCCGCCCGATGCATTTCCCCATCGGCTAACCGCCAAATGGGTCGCGCATCGCCGGTGGCATCGCGTAAATCCTCCCAACCCGACCAATGGTCGCTATCTGGCAGTCGTGTCAGCGGTTCGAGCCAATGGCTGATCGCGTTGCGCTGACGGGCGGCCGAGAGTTTTTCCAGCGATGCCAGCTCCAGAGAAGGCAGACCCAGCCAATCGAAATCACTGAGGCTGGTCGCTTGTCTCAAATCGATTTGTGCCAACTCATCAAGCAACCCCTGCGCTTCGCTCAGATGCGCAGCGCTACGGGCCATGGTTGTGATCGCTTGTGGCCAACGTGCGGTCAATACCGGAAAAATCTGGTGGCGCAGATAGTTTCGCGAGAATTGACGATCCTGATTGGAAGGGTCTTCGATCCAGTTCAACTGATGCCCCGCCGCATAGGCCTCAAGCTCAGCGCGGCTGGCATCAAGCAAAGGGCGCAGCAGATGCCCCTTCCCCAACCGGCGTTGTCGGGGCATCCCTGACAAACCTCTCACACCAGCCCCACGTAGCAGGCGGAACAACAAGGTTTCTGCCTGATCGTCGCGGTGCTGGGCAGTCAGCAACACTTCATTGATTTGAGTGACCTCGGTGAAGGCGCTGTAACGCGCGTCCCGGGCAGCACGCTCAACACTGGCGCCGGGTTGAACCTGCACGCGAATGACCTGTAATGGCACTCCCAGCGATTCGCACACCAACCGACAATGTTCCGGCCACGCATCGGCCACAGTCTGAAGGCCGTGATGGACATGGATGGCGTTTAGCGCAGGCAGGGATTCGGTTTTAGCGAGAGTGGCGAGAAGGTGCAGGAGGACAGTGGAATCGAGGCCACCGGAGAATGCGATGTGCCAGGTATTGGCATTGCGCCAGGATTTCAGGTTCAGCAGGATCCTGACAGACAGATCGATATTGGAAGGATTCATAGAGATCGATCACTTCACATAAATCCCCTGTAGGAGCTGCCGCAGGCTGCGATCTTTTGACTTTGATTTTTATAAAAAAAGATCAAAAGATCGCAGCCTTCGGCAGCTCCTACAGGGGTACCGCGAGGTCAGTTAGAGACCGTAGCTCATCAGACGATCGTAACGGCGCTTGAGCAGCGCGTCGTTATCGAACTTCTTCAGCATCGCCAGTTGCGAACTCAGCTCGGCACGGATCGAAGCGGCCGCAGCTGCCGGATCACGGTGAGCGCCGCCCAGAGGCTCGCCGATCACTTTGTCGACGATGCCCAGGCCTTTGAGACGCTCGGCAGTAATGCCCATGGCTTCAGCGGCATCCGGTGCTTTCTCGGCGGTTTTCCACAGGATCGAAGCACAACCTTCCGGCGAGATCACCGCGTAGGTCGAATACTGCAGCATGTTCAGCTGATCGCAGACGCCGATGGCCAGTGCACCACCGGAACCACCCTCACCGATAACGGTGGCGATGATTGGGGTTTTCAGGCGAGCCATCACGCGCAGGTTCCAGGCAATCGCTTCGCTCTGGTTGCGCTCTTCAGCGTCGATGCCTGGGTAAGCACCCGGGGTGTCGATGAAGGTCAGGATCGGCATTTTGAAACGTTCGGCCATTTCCATCAGACGGCAGGCCTTGCGGTAGCCTTCCGGACGCGGCATACCGAAGTTGCGGCGAACCTTTTCACGAACTTCGCGACCTTTCTGGTGACCGATCACCATCACTGGCTGATCGTCCAGACGGGCAATACCGCCGACGATGGCGGCATCGTCGGAGAAGTGACGGTCACCATGCAGCTCATCGAACTCGGTGAAGATGTGTTCGATGTAGTCCAGGGTATAGGGACGTTTCGGGTGACGCGCCAGACGCGCGATCTGCCAGCTGGTCAGCTTGCCGAAGATGTCTTCGGTCAGCGTGCTGCTTTTGTCCTGCAGGCGGGAGATCTCATCGCCGATATTCAGCGAATTGTCATTACCGACCAAGCGCAACTCTTCGATCTTGGCTTGCAGGTCGGCGATCGGCTGTTCGAAATCTAGAAAATTCGGGTTCATAGGCGTCCGTCTTGGGTCGACATCCAAAAGAGCTTGGGCCGGCCGGTTGTCTATTCGCGCCCTACCTTAAGGGACAGGCGCGTTCAGGTCGAGATTAAAAATTCAGGTCAAGGTCAGGGCAAACCAATAGCACTGACCGTCAACGGTATTGGAGGAAGACGTTGTCTCGCCCGAACTGGTCACGCAGGGCTTGAATCAACGCATCCGCCGGGTCGATTCGCCAGCCTTCGCCGAACTGCAACAAGGCCTTCGCATCGGGACTGGTGTAGTCCATGGTGATCGGGCACGCACCGCGGTGACGCTTCAACAACTCACCCAGCCAGCGTAGCTGATCGCCCTTGAGATCCTTGGCATGCAGCTTCAAGCGCAGGCTTTCGGCCAGGTTGGTGCGCGCGTCTTCCATGCTCATCACCCGCTTGACCCGCAGCCGCAGGCCGCCGGAGAAGTCGTCGTTGCTGACTTCACCTTCGACCACCACCATCGCATCGGTCTGCAACAGCGATTGCGCGGAATGGAACGCATCGGCGAACAGCGACGCTTCGATTCGCCCCGAACGGTCGTCGAGGGTGATGAAGCCCATCTTGTCGCCCTTTTTGTTCTTCATGACGCGCAGGGCGATGATCATACCGGCGACGGTCTGGGTATCGCGCGCCGGCTTCAGGTCGATGATTCGTTGACGGGCGAAACGGCGGATTTCACCTTCGTATTCGTCGATCGGGTGACCGGTCAGGTACAGGCCCAAGGTGTCTTTCTCGCCTTTCAGGCGTTCCTTGAGCGTCAGTTCCTTGGCCTTGCGATGGTTGGCGTAAACGTCGGCGTCTTCTTCTACGAACAGGCCGCCAAACAAGTCGGCATGGCCGCTGTCGTGGGTTCGGGCGGTTTGTTCGGCAGCCTTGATTGCCTCTTCCATCGCGGTCAGCAACACCGCGCGATTGCGGTCGATGTTGGCCTGATAGGCTTTCGGCTCGTCATGGAAATACGGACCGAGACGATCCAGCGCTCCGCTGCGGATCAAGCCGTCGAGAGTCCGCTTGTTGATGCGCTTGAGGTCAACCCGGGCGCAGAAGTCGAAGAGGTCCTTGAACGGGCCTTTCTGACGCGCCTCGGTGATCGCCTCGACCGGGCCTTCGCCCACACCCTTGATCGCGCCCAGACCGTAAATAATCCGGCCTTCGTCGTTTACCGTGAACTTGAATTCGGAAGTGTTCACGTCCGGCGCGTCGAGACGCAGCTTCATCGTGCGCACTTCTTCGATCAAGGTCACGACCTTGTCGGTGTTGTGCATATCCGCCGACAGTACCGCGGCCATGAACGGCGCCGGGTAGTGCGCTTTCAGCCACGCGGTCTGGTACGACACCAGGCCGTAAGCGGCGGAGTGGGATTTGTTGAAGCCGTAACCGGCGAACTTTTCTACGAGGTCGAAAATGTTACCGGCCAGGTCGGCGTCGATATTGTTGGTGGCGCAACCTTCAATGAAACCGCCGCGCTGCTTGGCCATTTCCTCGGGTTTTTTCTTACCCATGGCCCGACGGAGCATGTCCGCGCCGCCGAGGGTGTAGCCGGCCATGACCTGGGCAATCTGCATCACCTGTTCTTGATACAGGATGATGCCGTAGGTCGGGGCCAATACTGGCTTCAGGCCTTCGTACTGGTAGTCCGAGTGCGGGTACGCCAGTTCGGCGCGACCGTGCTTACGGTTGATGAAGTCGTCCACCATGCCCGATTGCAGCGGGCCCGGACGGAACAGTGCCACCAGTGCGATCAAGTCTTCCAGGCAGTCGGGCTTGAGCTTTTTGATCAGCTCTTTCATGCCGCGGGACTCGAGCTGGAACACGGCCGTGGTTTCGGCTTTTTGCAGCAGTGAATAGGTCGGTTTGTCGTCCAACGGGATGAACGCGATGTCCAGCGGCGGCTCGTTGACCTTGGCGCGGTCGCGGTTGATGGTTTTCAGCGCCCAGTCGATGATCGTCAGGGTCCGCAGGCCGAGGAAGTCGAACTTCACCAGACCAGCCGCTTCAACGTCGTCCTTGTCGAACTGGGTTACCAGGCCATCGCCCGCTTCGTCGCAATAGATCGGCGAAAAGTCGGTCAGCTTGGTCGGTGCGATAACCACACCACCGGCGTGCTTGCCGACGTTACGCACAACGCCTTCAAGCTTGCGGGCCATCTCCCAGATTTCCGCGGCTTCTTCATCGACCTTGATGAAGTCGCGCAGAATTTCTTCCTGCTCGTAAGCCTTTTCCAGGGTCATGCCGACTTCGAACGGGATCATCTTCGACAGACGATCCGCCAGGCCATAGGACTTGCCCTGCACCCGCGCCACATCTCGCACCACCGCTTTCGCGGCCATGGAACCGAAGGTGATGATCTGGCTCACAGCGTTGCGGCCGTACTTCTCGGCCACGTAGTCGATTACCCGGTCACGACCGTCCATACAGAAGTCGACGTCGAAGTCGGGCATGGAGACCCGTTCCGGGTTAAGGAAGCGCTCGAACAGCAGGTCATATTCCAGCGGATCGAGGTCGGTGATCTTCTGAACATAGGCCACCAGCGACCCGGCTCCCGACCCCCGGCCAGGACCGACCGGCACGCCGTTGTTCTTGGCCCACTGGATAAAGTCCATCACGATCAGGAAGTAACCGGGGAAGCCCATCTGGATAATGATATCCAGCTCGAAATTCAACCGGTCGACATAGACCTGGCGCTTGGCTTCGTAGTCCTCGGTGGTGTCCTTGGGCAGCAGGACCGCGAGACGCTCTTCCAGACCATCGAACGAGACTTTGCGGAAATATTCATCGATGGTCATGCCATCGGGAATCGGGAAGTTGGGCAGGAAGTGCGTGCCCAGTTTTACTTCAATGTTGCAGCGCTTGGCGATCTCGACGGTGTTTTCCAGCGCTTCGGGAATGTCGCTGAACAACTCAGCCATCTCCTCGGCGCTTTTGAGGTACTGCTGATCGCTGTAGTTTTTCGAGCGCCGCGGATCGTCGAGGGCGCGGCCCTCACCGATGCAAACGCGGGTTTCGTGAGCGGCGAAGTCTTCCTGCTTGATGAAGCGCACATCGTTGGTCGCGACCAGCGGCGCGCCGATCTTCTCGGCCAAAGCCACGGCGCCATGCAGTTGCTCTTCATCGTTGGGGCGGTTGGTGCGCTGGATCTCCAGATAGAAACGGTCCGGAAACACGTCCATCCATTCACGGGCCAGGGATTCCGCTTCCGCCGGGTTGCCGCTGAGCATGGCCTGGCCGATTTCGCCCTCTTTGGCTGCCGATAGCATGATCAAGCCTGCGTTGGCTTCAGCGACCCATTCGCGCTCGATGATGATCGCGCCATTGCGCTGGCCATCGATGAAGCCGCGGGAAATCAGCTCGGTGAGGTTGCGATAGCCTTCGGCATTCATCACCAGCAGGCTGATCCGGCTCAGGGGGTTATCCGGATCCTTGTTCGACAGCCACAGGTCGGCGCCGCAGATCGGCTTGATCCCTGCACCCATGGCGTTTTTATAGAATTTGACCAGGGAACACATGTTGTTCTGGTCGGTGACCGCAACGGCAGGCATGTTCATGCCGACCAGGGTCTTGACCAGCGGTTTGATCCGCACCAGACCGTCGACCAGGGAGTATTCAGTGTGCAGGCGTAGATGAACGAATGAAGCCGGCATAGTGATCCTGCGTTAAGTCATGAAAACAACAAGGCCCGGATTGTACCGGGCCTTGGTAGAAAAAATCAGCCTGCGATTAACTCTCGACCAGACTCTCGCGAGCTTCGT
This sequence comes from Pseudomonas fluorescens, assembly GCF_000802965.1. Taxonomy (GTDB): domain Bacteria; phylum Pseudomonadota; class Gammaproteobacteria; order Pseudomonadales; family Pseudomonadaceae; genus Aquipseudomonas; species Aquipseudomonas fluorescens_A. The sequence continues at coordinate 34,187 of NZ_JSAK01000026.1, forward strand.
AAGCAAGGCGTACCGGGGCAAACGAACGCCGGTGAATCGGGGTCGGGCCCAGGCGTGCCAGTGCTTCCAGATGAACGGGCGTCGGGTAGCCTTTGTGGCCGCCGATGCCGTAGCCTGGGTAGATCAATTCGAAAGCAGACATTTCACGATCACGGCTGACCTTCGCGAGAATCGACGCTGCTGCAATGGCAGGGACCTTGCTGTCGCCTTTAACCACGGCTTCCGCGCGCATCGGCAGTTTCGGGCAGCGGTTGCCGTCGATCATCGCCAGTTTCGGCTGGATGTGCAGCCCGGCAATGGCGCGCTGCATGGCCAGCATGGTCGCGTGGAGGATGTTCAGCTCGTCGATCTCTTCGACTTCCGCCCGTGCAATGCACCAACTCAGGGCTTTTTCGCAGATCTCGTCGTAGAGCTTTTCGCGACGGGCTTCGGTGAGTTTCTTCGAGTCGTTCAAACCGAGAATCGGACGGTTCGGGTCAAGGATCACAGCCGCCGTCACCACAGCTCCACAGAGCGGGCCGCGACCGACTTCATCGACACCGGCAACCAATTCTTCGACTTCAGCGACCAAGGTGAAATCCAGCCCCATCTGCATGCTTGTCTTACTCATTTTACTTGGCCGATCAGGTTCAGCACTGCATCCGCAGCCTGGTTGGAGGCATCCAGACGAAGGGTCCGGTGAATTTCATCAAAACCGCGGGTTTGCTCTTCACCGCCCTCAATCAGCGGTGACAGGGTTTGCGCCAGCGCTTCGACCGTCGCCTCGTCCTGCAGCAACTCGGGCACCAACAGGCGCTGGGCCAGCAGGTTCGGCAAGGAAACGTAGGGGCTTTTCACCATGCGCTTGAGAATCCAGAACGTCAGCGGCGCAAGGCGATAGGCAACGACCATCGGCCGTTTGTACAGCAAGGCTTCAAGGGTTGCGGTTCCAGAAGCAATCAACACGGCGTCGCAGGCAGCCAGCGCCAGGTGCGACTTGCCATCGAGCAGGGTCAGCGGCAGATCGCGACCAGCGAGCAACTCTTCGAGCTGCGCACGACGCTGCGGATTGGCGCAAGGCACGATAAAACGCACACCCGGACGCAGTGCCCGCAGGCGTTGCGCCGTATCGAGAAATAACGCACCGAGACGACCCACTTCGCCGCCACGACTGCCGGGCATCAGCGCAACCAACGGCCCATCAGGCAATCCCAGTTCAGCCCGCGCAGCAGCGCGGTCAGCTTCGAGCGGAATGGCATCGGCCAGGGTGTGCCCGACAAACCGCACCGGTACGCCTTTCTCTTCGTAGAATTTCGCTTCGAAGGGGAACAGCGTAAGCATCAAGTCGCAACCTTCGCGAATCTTCAACACCCGCTTCTGCCGCCAGGCCCAGACCGACGGACTGACGTAATGCACGGTCTTGATCCCGGCCTGACGCAGCTTGAGTTCGATATTGAGGTTGAAGTCCGGGGCATCGATGCCGATGAACACGTCCGGCTTCGCAGCGATCAGGTCCGCGACCAGTTTCTTGCGCCGTGCCAGCAACTCGCGCAATCGGCCGAGCACTTCCACCAGGCCCATGACCGACAGGCGCTCCATGGGAAAATACGAAGTCAGGCCTTCAGCCTGCATCAATGGACCACCGACACCGATGAACTCGACTGCCGAGTGCTGAGCCTTGAGTGCACGCATCAGCCCCGCGCCCAGAATGTCGCCGGAAGCCTCACCCGCCACCAGCGCAATACGCAGATTGGCCATGATTAGCGGGTGATGCCGCGGGTCGATGACTGGATGGAGTCGCGGAACACTGCAACTTCCGGGAACTGGATCGACGGTTCGGCCAGTTCGGCGAGTGCCTGCTCAACGGTCAGACCCTGGCGGTAAACCACCTTGTAGGCGCGACGCAGAGCGTGGATCGCATCTTCGCTGAAACCGCGACGGCGCATGCCTTCGAAGTTCATGCTGCGAGCTTCGGCCGGGTTGCCGAACACCGTGACGTACGCTGGTACGTCCTTGCCAATGGCTGTGCCCATGCCGGAAAAGCTGTGGGCGCCGATATGGCAATACTGGTGGACCAGGGTAAAGCCGGACAGGATCGCCCAGTCTTCAACGTGCACGTGGCCAGCCAAAGCGGTGTTATTGACCAGAATGCAATGGTTGCCGATAACGCTGTCGTGGCCAATGTGGGCATAGGCCATGATCAGGTTGTGATCGCCCAGGGTGGTTTCCGAACGATCCTGAATGGTCCCACGGTGAATCGTCACGCCTTCGCGAATGACGTTGTGGTCACCAATCACCAGGCGCGTTTCTTCGCCTTTGTATTTCAGATCTGGCGTGTCCTCACCTACCGAGGAGAACTGGTAGATACGGTTGTGCTTACCGATCCGGGTCGGGCCCTTGAGGATCACGTGTGGCCCGATCACTGTTCCCTCGCCGATTTCCACACCTGCGCCGATGATCGACCACGGGCCGACCTCGACACCGTCGGCCAGGACGGCCGTCGGATCGATGATTGCGCGAGGGTCAATCAAACTCATAGTTTGCGTTCCGCACAGATGATTTCAGCGGAGCAGACTGGTTTGCCGTCGACCGAAGCCTGGCATTCGAACTTCCAGATCTGACGCTTGCAGCTCAGGAACTTCGCTTCAAGGATCAACTGATCGCCCGGCAACACCGGCTGGCGGAAGCGCAGCTTGTCGGAGCCGACAAAGTAGTAAAGGGTGCCGTCGGCCGGTTTCACGTCGAGCATTTTGAAACCAAGGATCCCGGCAGCCTGAGCCATCGCTTCGATGATCAGCACGCCCGGCATGATTGGATGCGCAGGGAAGTGACCATTGAAGAACGGTTCGTTGATGCTGACATTCTTGTAGGCGCGAATGCGCTTGCCTTCCACATCCAGATCCACGACCCGGTCCACCAGCAGGAACGGGTAACGGTGAGGCAGGTATTCGCGAATCTCGTTGATGTCCATCATTTCGGGGGGAAGCCTATGTAAAGATTGGGAGCGCGCGACTGACGCGCACTCCTCTAGCAAATCAAGGACGCAGTCTAGCGGCTGTGCACACTTGATATGGAAATGGTATCAGCCATCTGATGAAGCATTACCGTCAGGGGTCACTTCCCCTACTTGCTTTTCCAGCTGTCGCAAACGCCGCGCGATGTCATCGAGCTGACGGATACGTGCCGCGCTTTTGCGCCACTCGGCTGCCGGTTGCATCGCCGTACCGGAAGAATAGGCGCCCGGCTCGGTAATCGAGTGGGTCACCATGGTCATCCCGGTGATGAAAACGTTGTCGCAAATATCGATATGCCCCACCAGCCCTACGCCACCGGCGAGCATGCAATGCTTGCCGATTTTGGTGCTGCCGGATATTCCCACGCACGCGGCCATAGCGGTGTGATCACCGACCTGGACGTTATGGGCGATCTGAATCTGGTTGTCGAGCTTCACGCCGTTGCCAATGATGGTATCGGCCAATGCGCCACGGTCGATGGCGGTATTCACGCCAATCTCCACGTCGTCGCCAACCAGCACGCCACCGATCTGGGCAATTTTCTGCCAGATGCCCTTCTCGTTGGCAAAGCCGAAACCTTCGCCACCGAGCACGGCCCCGGACTGGATCACCACCCGCTTGCCGACGCGTACGTCGTGATACAGCGTGACACGTGGTGCGAGCCAGCCACCTTCGCCGATGACGCTACGGGCGCCGATGAAACAATGCGCGCCCACGGTCGTACCAGCAGCCACATGCGCCCCGCTTTCGATGACCACGAAGGCACCGATACTCGCCGCAGGATCAATGACTGCGTCTGGCGCAATGACCGCCGACGGATGAATACCCGGGGCTGCCTTTGGCTTGGGATCGAACAGGTGAGAAATACGAGCGTAGGCGGCGTAAGGATCAGGCACCACCAGCGCGTCCCCGGCAAACCCCTCGGCGTCAGCGGCTTTCAGCAACAGAGCTGCAGCCTGACAACCTGGCAGGTATTTACGGTATTGGGGATTTGCCAGAAAGCTCAACTGAGCTGGGCCAGCCTCCTGCAAGGTGGCTAGCCCAGTAATTGCTTTTTCCGGGTCGCCACGCAGTGTGGCGCCGAGGAACTCGGCCAACTGGCCGAGCTTGATAGTCGCGGTCATGGATTACTTCAGCTGATTCATGCGCTCGATAACCTGGCGCGTGATGTCGTACTGAGGCTTGACATCAATCACTGCGCCACGCTCGAAGACCAGGTCAAAAGCACCTTTCTTGATGACTTCTTCCACAGCGCTGTCCAGTTTCGGCTTGAGCTGCTTCAGCATTTCACGGTCAGCAACGGCTTTGGCTTCGTTCAGTTCCTTGGACTGGAACTGGAAGTCACGGGCCTTTTGCTTGAATTCAAGTTCCAGACGCTCACGCTCGCCTTGCTGCATTTTGTCGCCACCGGCCATCAGACGGTCCTGAATGCCCTTGGCGCTGCTTTCCAGCGTCTTGAGCTTGGACAGTTGAGGACCGAATTTTTTCTCGGCATCCACGGCGTACTTCTTGGCCGCATCGGATTCCAGCAGCGCCATCTGATAGTTCAGCACGGCAATTTTCATGTCGGCAAATGCCGGGCCCGCTACCAGTAGGGAAGCCAGGAGAACCAATTGAGTCAACTTACGCACGATGCACTCCTACAAAATTCATTGTCGTTATCTTGGGTCAGACGCTTAGAACGTCTGGCCGAGGGAGAATTGGAACACTTGAGTTTCAGCGTCATCCGGTTTCTTGACTGGCATGGCCAACGCAAAACTCAGAGGACCCAGTGCGGTGACCCAGGTCACACCCACACCGACGGAACTGGCCATGTTGCTCAGACTGATGTCGTTGCACTTGGTGTTGGACTTCGTGCCATCGGCGTTAACAGTATCCGAGCACGAGGAGTCGAATACGTTACCCACATCCCAGAATACCGAAGTGCGCAGGGATCGTTGATCCTTGATGAACGGCAGCGGGAACAGCACTTCAACACCACCCTGGATCAGGACGTTACCACCGAATGGCAGAGGATCCTGGTCCGGGTCAAATTGAGTACCCGCATTGCCCGTAACAAGTTGACCACGGCTCGGGGTACTGCGTGGACCCAGCGTGCTGTCCTTGAAGCCACGAACCGAGTTGAAACCACCAGCATAGTAGTTTTCATAGAATGGCAAGCCATCGGTCGAACCGTAGCCATCGCCATAACCCAATTCGGTATGCAGGCGCATGGTGTAGTTTTCGCTCAAAGGCTGGAACAACTGGCCACGGTAATCGAGCTTGAAGAACGACAGGTCGCTGCCCGGCGTAGTGGTTTCCAGCACCAGGCTTTGGGAATGACCACGGGTCGCGAGTACGCCTTTGTTCAGGGTCGATTCGGACCAGCCGGCCGAAGCCTTGAAGTTCAGGTACTTGTCGCCTTCCTTGTCAACGAAGTCGAAGATTTCATCAACGGTGTACACACCCGTCTTGATCTCGTCCTGCTGGGCAGTCAGACCGAAGGTCAGGCGCGAAGTCTCGCTGATCGGGTAACCGACGCTCACGCCCGCACCCAGGCTGTCTACGGCATAGCTGGCTACGTCGACATCAAGATCGTCATAGTCGGTGGTGCGGTAGAAGGCGTTGTAACCGAGGCTCACACCATCAGCAGTCCAGTAGGGGTCGACATAACCGAAGTTATAACGGCTCTGGTATTCGCTACGGGTCAGGCCGATGCTGACCTTGTTACCGGTACCGAGGAAGTTGTTCTGGGTGATCGAACCACCAAGGATCAGACCCGCGCTCTGGGCGAAACCGACGCTGGCGGTAATCGAACCGGAGGCTTGCTCTTCAACGCTGTAGTTGACATCAACCTGGTCATCGACGCCCGGTACTGCCGGGGTTTCAACGTTGACTTCCTTGAAGAAGCCCAAACGCTCCAGACGAGTCTTGGATTGGTCGATCAGGTAAGTTGAAGCCCAACCACCTTCCATCTGACGCATTTCACGACGCAGCACTTCGTCTTCCGACTTGGTGTTGCCACGGAAATTGATGCGGTTCACGTAGGCACGCTTGCCTGGATCGACAGCGAACATGATGTCCACGGTGTGATCTTCATCATGAGGCTGTGGCACACCGTTGACGTTGGCGAAGGTGTAACCCTCGTTACCCAGACGACGGGTGATGAGTTCAGAAGTGGTGGTCATCAGCTTGCGCGAGAACACCTGGCCTTTCTGGACCAGCAGCAGGGACTTGACCTGGTCTTCAGGGACTTTCAGGTCGCCGCTCAACTTCACGTCACGAACGGTGTACTTGTCACCTTCGTTGATGTTGACGGTGATATAGACGTGCTTCTTGTCCGGAGTGATGGACACCTGGGTAGAAGCGATATCCATGTTGATATAGCCGCGATCCAGGTAATAGGAACGCAGACGCTCCAGGTCGCCGGAGAGTTTTTCACGGGCGTACTTGTCGTCGTTCTTGAAGAACGACAGCCAGTTGGTGGTCTTGAGTTCGAACAGGTCGATCAGGTCTTCATCAGGGAAGACCGTGTTGCCCACCACGTTGATGTGCTGGATAGCCGCAACGGTGCCTTCGTTGATGTTGACCTTCAAACCTACGCGGTTACGCGGCTGTGGCACCACTTCGGTGTCCACAGTGGCCGAGTAGCGACCCTGAGCGACGTACTGGCGTTGCAGCTCGTTACGTACACCTTCGAGGGTGGCGCGCTGGAAGATCTCGCCTTCGGCCAGACCGGACTGCTTCAGGCCCTTCATCAGGTCTTCAGTGGAGATCGCCTTGTTACCTTCGATCTCGATACTGGCGACCGACGGACGCTCGACTACAGTGATGACCAGGACGTTGCCATCACGGCCCAGCTGGATATCTTGAAAGAAACCGGTTTTGAACAACGCACGAGTGGATTCCACCAGGCGACGATCATCCGCCTGTTCACCGACGTTCAACGGCAAAGCACCAAAGACGCTACCCGCGGAGACCCGCTGGAGGCCATTGACGCGAATATCAGAGATAGTGAAGGACTCGGCGTGAACTTCGGCGATCATCAATACGGTGAGAACCGCAGTTAGCAGCAGACGTTTCATGAAGTCCTTTCTTATTCCAACTGGCAATAAACAAACTGCCGCAAAATGCGGCAGATTCGCAATTCAGCGAAGTGTTACAGACGACCCAGATCATTGACCAAAGCGAGCAACATCACTCCGACCACCAAACTGATACCGATCTGTATCCCCCAACCCTGCACCCGATCCGACAAGGGACGACCACGCGCCCACTCGATCAGATAAAACAACAAATGCCCCCCATCCAGCACAGGAATGGGCAGCAAATTCAGAACGCCCAAGCTAATACTCAGATAAGCAAGGAAATTCAGGAAATCAGCAACACCCGACTGGGCCGAAGCGCCCGCCACTTTAGCAATGGTTATCGGTCCACTCAAGTTTTTTACCGAGAGCTCGCCGAACAACATTTTCTTCAGCGAATCGAGGGTCAGAACGCTCATGGTCCAAGTGCGTCGAGCCCCCTCCCCAATCGCGGCCATAGGACCGTAGCTGACCTCGCGAATCATCTCCGGTGGCCAATCGACAGCTTTTACCCCCGCGCCCAAATAACCACTCGGCGTCTTCTTGTCGCCACGTGCAGCCAGCGTGACAGGGACGTCGATTTGAGCACCATCACGCTCCACCCGCAGCATGATTTTGGTATCAGGATGCATACGGACGGTATCGACCACCTGCTGCCAGTCATCCAGCGACTTGCCATCAAGCGCCAGCAAGCGATCACCGGTTTTCAGGCCGGCAGCCTGGGCTGGGCCTTTCGAATCAAGCTCAGCCAGGACCGGCGGCAATGCCGGACGCCATGGACGGATACCCAGCGAGCGAATCGGATCCGGCTCATCAGCCCCCTTGAGCCATTTATCCAGCGCCAGCTCACGGGGTGAATCAACCGTGGAACCTTGATCACGTACCAACACCTGCAGGGAACCACTTTCCCCAAGTCGACGGACCAATTGCAAATTTACCGCAGCCCAGCCGGAAGTCGGCTCGCCGTCGATTGAAATAATTTCCTGACCGGCGTTCAAACCGGCCTTGGCGGCGATACTGCCGGACTCTACAGCACCAATGACAGGACGCACCTGCTCGGTGCCGAGCATGGCCAACACCCAGAAAAACGCCATTGCCAGCAGAAAGTTGGCGACCGGCCCTGCCGCCACGATGGCAATACGCTGGCGTACCGATTTGCGATTGAAGGATTGATCGAGCTGATCGGCCGGCACTTCGCCTTCACGCTCGTCGAGCATCTTTACGTAGCCACCCAACGGAATGGCAGCCACCACGAATTCGGTGCCTTTCTTGTCGTGCCAACGCAGCAACGGCATCCCGAAGCCTACGGAAAAGCGCAGCACTTTGACCCCACAGCGACGCGCGACCCAGAAATGGCCGAACTCGTGGAAGGTAACCAGCACACCCAGAGCCACCAGGGTGCCGACAATCATATAGAGCGCGCTCATTTACTTTCTCCGCATTCCTATCTGGTGCTGCACGGGCCAACACACTACAGCAGTTATCGCCCGTGACGACTCAACCATTGTTCGGCCAGCACACGCGCCTTCGCATCTGCCGTGAACACTGCCTCGAGATCTTCCACCGCAACTACAGGCTCGAGATTCAACACTTCCTCGATGATACTCGCGATTTCCGGGTAACGGACCCGTCCGTCGAGAAAGGCCGCAACAGCCACCTCATTCGCGGCATTCAGCATCGCCGGGGCACTGTTACCGGCTTCGGCCGCCAAACGGGCCAGACGCAAGCAAGGGAATCGCTCTTCATCGGGTGCCTGGAAGTCCAGACGCGCAATGGCAAACAAGTCCAGCGGCGCTACACCCGAATCGATTCGCTCTGGCCAGGCCAGCGCGTTGGCGATTGGCGTGCGCATGTCCGGATTACCCAGCTGGGCCAGCACCGAACCATCGATGTAGTCCACCAGGGAGTGAATCACGCTCTGTGGGTGAATCACTACTTCGACCTGGGATGGCTTGGCATCGAAAAGCCAGCAGGCTTCGATCAGCTCAAGGCCTTTGTTCATCATGCTGGCCGAATCGACCGAAATCTTGCGCCCCATGGACCAGTTCGGATGCGCGCACGCCTGCTCAGGTGAAACATGTGCCAACTCAGCCATAGGCGTCTGTCGGAACGGCCCACCAGAGGCTGTCAGCAAAATCCGACGCACCCCGACCTTGCCGAGACCACGGGCAAAATCCTGTGGCATGCACTGGAAAATGGCGTTGTGCTCACTGTCGATCGGCAACAACACCGAACCACTTTTGCGCACCGCTTGCATGAACAGTGCACCGGACATTACCAGTGCTTCTTTGTTGGCCAGCAGGATCTTCTTACCGGCCTCGACGGCCGCCAGGGTCGGACGCAAACCCGCCGCGCCGACGATGGCCGCCATGACCGCGTCGACTTCCGGATCGGCAGCGATCTGGCACAGACCTTCTTCCCCGACCAAAACACGGGTCGAAAGACCGGCTGCACGCAAATCATCCTGAAGGGTTCGGGCGGCACTGGCTTCAGGCACTACGGCGAAACGCGGCACGTGACGCACACACAGCGCCAGCAACTCACTCAACCGAGTGAAACCACTCAAGGCGAAGACTTGATAACGCTCGGGATGGCGCGCGATGACATCAAGCGTGCTCAGGCCAATTGAACCTGTCGCCCCCAGAACTGTAATCTGCTGCGGGCGGCTCACGGTGCAGCCATCCACAACAGCACGGCAAACACGGGAATCGCTGCGGTCAGGCTGTCGATCCGGTCGAGGACGCCACCGTGACCTGGAAGCAAATTGCTGCTGTCCTTGATCCCGGACTGACGCTTGAACATGCTTTCGGTGAGATCACCCACGACCGAGATAAACACGATCACGGCGGCGCCGAACAGACCTTTGAACAACTCAGCAACCGTCCAGTCGCGGAAAAACCCGACAGCTACAGTGATGACCAGACTCAGGGCCAAACCACCGTAAACGCCTTCCCAGCTTTTCCCAGGACTGACCTGCGGCGCGAGCTTGCGCTTGCCGAAAGCCCGGCCCGAGAAGTAGGCGCCGATATCGGCACCCCAGACCAACACCATCACTGCCATGATCAGCCAGTTACCCAACGGGTACTGCTTGATCTGAACCAGGCCCTGCCAGGCCGGCAGCAGAATCAACAATCCAATCACCAGCTTGCAGGCCGCACTGGCCCAATGCACGCTGGAGCGCGGATACGTCAGCACCAGATAAGTCGCAATCCCCCACCAGATCACTGACGCACCCAGGACCCAAGGCGCAAGCCCGGGAAGGAGGTGCATGACAAACAACATCAACGCGACGATAGCGGCGAAAGCAACGCGCATCGGCTGGGCGGTAAAGCCTGCCAGGCGCGCCCACTCCCAGGCACCGAGGGTCACGACCAGCCCGATGAACAAGGCGAACGCCGACCCCTCGAGCAGGAAGAAACCGCACAAGGCAATCGGCAGCAGGATCAGCGCGGTGATGATTCGTTGTTTAAGCATTAAACCCGGGCTCCAGCCTCGACCTGCTCGCTCGTTTTACCGAAGCGGCGCTGGCGAGATGCGAAATCGGCCAGCGCGTTACGCATGGCGTCGTGTTTGAAGTCCGGCCAGAACAGGTCGGAGAAATACAACTCGGCGTACGCCAGCTGCCACAGCAGGAAGTTACTGATGCGATGCTCGCCACCGGTACGGATGCACAAGTCCGGCAACGGCAGATCGCCGGTGGCCAGACAGGTTTGCAGCAGTTCCGGGGTGATGTCTTCCGGACGCAGGTGCCCAGCCTGAACTTCCCGCGCCAGGCGTTGCGCGGCTTGCGCGATATCCCACTGACCACCGTAGTTGGCAGCGATTTGCAGGACGAAACGATTGGCGCCGGCCGTCATTGACTCAGCCTCGCGCATCGCCGCCTGAAGCTCCGGATGAAAACGCGAACGGTCGCCAATGATGCGCAAACTGATGTTGTTTTCATTGAGGCGCTTGGCCTCGCGACGCAAGGCCTTGAAGAAAAGGTCCATCAAGGCACTGACTTCGTCGGCCGGGCGCTGCCAGTTCTCACTGGAAAAAGCGAACAGGGTCAATACTTCGACCCCGGCTTCAGCACACACCTCGATGACTGCACGAACCGCGTCTACACCCGCTTTATGCCCGGCGACACCCGGCATAAAGCGTTTTTTCGCCCAGCGATTATTACCGTCCATGATAATCGCGACATGGCGCGGCACCGCGGACGGTGCAGCCTGCTTGGTCTTTTCCATGAAATCGCGACCCTTATACGGCCATCAGGTCTTTTTCTTTTTGCGCCAGGTTCGCGTCGATTTGAGCCACGTACTTCTTGGTCAGATCATCGATTTCGCTGGTTGCGCGACGCTCTTCGTCTTCGCTGATTTCCTTTTCCTTGACCAGGTCCTTCAGCGAGCTGTTGGCATCACGACGGATGTTGCGCACGGCCACACGGGCATCTTCAGCGACATCACGAGCCTGCTTGGTGAAGCCCTTGCGGGTCTCTTCAGTCAGGGCAGGCATGGAGATCAGCAGCAACTCACCGAGGTTAGTCGGATTGAGGTTCAGACCAGCACTACCAATGGCTTTGTCGACAGCACCGAGCATGTTGCGCTCAAAGGCAACGACTTGCAGGGTACGGGCATCTTTAACGGTGATGTTCGCCACTTGCTTGATCGGAGTGTCAGAGCCGTAGTACGGAACCATCACACCTTCGAGAATGCTCGGGTGCGCCTGGCCGGTACGAATACGGCCGAAGTTGTGCGCCAGCGATTCCACGGATTTCTGCATACGCTCTTGAGCGTCTTTCTTGATTTCGTTGATCATTGTTGGCCTTCCTCGATCAGGGTCCCTTCAGCGCCGCCATGTACGATATTCAGCAGGGCGCCGGGCTTGTTCATGTTAAATACGCGCAGCGGCATCTTGTGGTCGCGGCACAGGCAAATGGCCGTCAGATCCATCACGCCCAGCTTGCGATCCAGTACTTCATCGTAAGTCAGATGATCGAACTTCTCGGCATGCGGGTCTTTGAATGGGTCAGCGGTGTAGACGCCATCGACCTTGGTCGCCTTGAGCACGACATCGGCATCGATTTCGATTGCACGCAGGCAGGCTGCCGAATCCGTAGTGAAGAACGGATTACCGGTACCGGCCGCGAAAATCACCACATCCTTGGAGTTCAGATGGCGCATGGCCTTGCGGCGATCGTAGTGATCGGTCACGCCGACCATGGAAATGGCCGACATCACGATGGCCGAGATATTCGCACGTTCCAGCGCATCGCGCATGGCCAGGGCGTTCATCACAGTGGCCAGCATGCCCATGTGGTCGCCCGTAACCCGATCCATGCCGGCCTTGCTCAGCGCTTCGCCGCGGAACAGGTTACCGCCGCCGATCACCAGACCGACCTGAACACCGATGCCAACCAGTTGGCCGACTTCCAGCGCCATGCGATCCAGAACTTTCGGATCGATCCCGAACTCTTCCGAGCCCATCAGGGCCTCGCCGCTAAGCTTGAGTAGAATGCGTTTATAGCGAGCCTGATAACCACTGCCCTGCTGAGCCATTGCGAATCTCTCCTGCGGCGTATTTTAAAAATTCTTTGCGAGCTGTTTTCAGCTGGCGTTCACTCTAGCTTGGCGCTGCTTCAGCGCCATCGGAACATGGCTTTGTAAGCCAGTTCCAAACGGAAACCAATTAAAAATTGGTTCCCCATCTGAAAAGAGGCTGCGCGCGTGAGCGGGCAGCCTCTTCAGGGCGACAGTTTAAAAAACTGTCTTATTGCTTGGCGGCAGCCAGCTGTGCAGCAACTTCTTCAGCGAAGTTGTCTACTGGCTTCTCGATGCCTTCGCCGACTTTGAAGTAGGTGAAGGAAACGATTTCAGCGCCGGCTTTCTTGGCCAGAGCACCAACGGTGACTTCTGGATTCATAACGAAAGCTTGTTCTACCAGGCTGGCTTCAGCCAGGAACTTGGTGATACGGCCAGCAATCATCTTCTCGACGATTTCAGCAGGCTTGCCTTTCATCTTGTCTTCGTTCAAGGACAGGAAAACGCCCTTTTCACGCTCGATGGCTTCTGGCGAAACCTGCGATGGCAGCAGGAACTCAGGGTTGCTTGCCGCCACGTGCATGGCGATCTCTTTGGCCAGCTGAACATCGCCGCCCTTGAGAACAACAGCAACACCGATCTTGTTACCGTGCAGGTAGGTGCCGACAACGTCACCCTCTACGCGAACCAGACGACGGATGTTGACGTTTTCGCCAACTTTGGCCACCAGGGCTTCACGAGCCAATTCCTGAGCGGCGATCAGCGGAGCTGCGTCGGTCAGTTTTTCAGCGAAGGCTTTTTCTACGCTGGCAGCAACGAAGTTTTTGAAGTCGTCTTGCAGGGCCAGGAAGTCGGTCTGCGAGTTCACTTCCAGCAGTACGGCGGACTTGTCGTCAGCCTTGATGGCGATAGCGCCTTCAGCGGCAACGTTGCCCGCTTTCTTGGCAGCCTTGATGGCGCCCGAAGCACGCATGTCATCAATGGCTTTTTCGATGTCGCCGCCAGCCTTGGTCAAGGCCTTTTTGCAGTCCATCATGCCTTCGCCAGTACGCTCGCGCAGTTCTTTGACCAACGCTGCAGTAATCTCTGCCATTTCAAAATTCCTCTTGGATAGGTTATCAACCATTCCACCCGATCGAACGGGCGTTCAATTCTTCCCGAACCACCCTTGTTAGCTGCCGCACGTTACAGATAGAGCAGTGGGCGCCGACAAATGGTTTTCGAGGTGGCAAAAAGGGGGCCAAGCCCCCTTTTTGCTTACTGAGTCAACGCCAGGGCGTCAATTACTCAGCTGCAGCCTGAGTTTCTTCAGCTGCGAACTCTACGGTGCCGCCGGCAACGTTGTTGCGACCACGGATTACAGCGTCAGCCATCGAACCCATGTACAGCTGGATAGCGCGGATTGCGTCATCGTTGCCTGGGATGATGTAGTCAACGCCTTCCGGGCTGCTGTTGGTATCGACTACGCCGATAACCGGGATGCCCAGCTTGTTGGCTTCGGTGATCGCGATGCGCTCGTGATCAACGTCGATAACGAACAGAGCGTCTGGCAGACCGCCCATGTCCTTGATACCACCCAGGGAACGATCCAGCTTTTCCAGGTCACGGGAGCGCATCAGCGCTTCTTTCTTGGTCAGCTTGGCGAAAGTACCGTCTTCGGCTTGTACTTCAAGGTCACGCAGACGCTTGATGGAAGCACGGATGGTTTTGAAGTTGGTCAGCATGCCGCCCAACCAGCGGTGATCGACGTACGGCGAACCGCAACGTGCTGCTTCTTCAGCAACGATCTTGCCAGCGGAACGCTTGGTGCCGACGAACAGAATCTTGTTTTTGCCCTGGGCCAGGCGCTCTACGAAAGTCAGAGCTTCGTTGAACATTGGCAGGGTTTTTTCAAGGTTGATGATGTGGATCTTGTTACGCGCGCCGAAAATGTATTTACCCATTTTCGGGTTCCAGTAACGGGTCTGGTGACCGAAGTGCACACCGGCCTTCAGCATATCGCGCATGTTGACTTGGGACATGATAGTTCCTTAATAAGTCGGGTTTGGCCTCCACGTATCCCAATGACCAACCAGCAGCATTCAGCTGAAGGCACCCAGGTCATCGTGTCGACACGTGTGTGGATTTAGGCTTTTCGGGGCATCCCCGGAAAGCGGCGCATTTTATATCACAAGGGAGAAAAAAACGGAACCCGGATTCTGAAATCCTGGTGACCACACCCCTCCATCCCTTGGAATCCGCCCAGAATGCACCATTCTATAGAGAGAAGCGATGCACAGAGGCGCAGATTTGCGCTGATCGTCTGATAGAATCGCGTTTTTCAGGGCTGCGCCGACCGTTCGCGCACCGCCCTTTTCGTCAAGAAAGCGCCATCGAGCGCAGAGAGAGCCTGTATGACCGTCACCCTCAAAACCCCCGAGGACATCGCCAAAATGCGCGTTGCCGGCAAACTGGCCGCCGATGTGCTGGAAATGATTGCCGAACATGTCAAGCCGGGCGTCACCACCGATCAACTGAACCAGATCTGCCACGACTATATCGTCAACGAACAGCAAGCCATCCCTGCCCCGCTGAACTACAAGGGCTACCCGAAATCGATTTGCACGTCGATCAACCACGTGGTCTGCCACGGCATCCCGAACGACAAGCCGCTGAAGGATGGCGATACGCTGAACATCGACGTCACCGTCATCAAGGACGGTTACCACGGCGACACCAGCCGCATGTTCCACGTCGGCACCGTGCCGGTCTGGGCCGAGCGCCTGTCGCAAGTGACGCAGGAATGCATGTACAAGGCGATCGAGATCGTCAAACCCGGCTGCCGCCTCGGTGACATCGGCGAAATTATCCAGAAGCACGCGGAAAAGAACGGTTTCTCGGTAGTCCGCGAGTTCTGCGGCCACGGCATCGGCAAGGTCTTCCACGAAGAACCACAGATCCTGCACTACGGCCGCGCGGGCACCGGCATGGAACTGAAAGCCGGCATGACCTTCACCATCGAACCGATGATCAACCAGGGCAAAGCCGACACCAAGGTACTGGGCGATGGCTGGACCGCGATCACCAAGGATCGCAAGTTATCGGCCCAGTGGGAGCACACCCTGCTGGTCACCGAAACCGGTTACGAGATCTTCACCCTGCGCAGCGATGACACCATCCCGCGCATGTCGGCCTGATCAACCACGAACAGCTCCCAGCCTTATAGAAAGGAAAGCCAATCGATGCCGCAGGTGGATCCCGAACTCTTCGACCGCGGCCAGTTCCAGGCTGAACTGGCCCTGAAGGCAAGCCCGATTGCGGCCTTCAAGAAGGCGATTCGCCAGGCCCGCGAGGTGCTCGACGGGCGCTTTCGCAGCGGCCGGGACATTCGCCGGCTGATCGAGGATCGCGCCTGGTTCGTCGACAACATCCTGCAAAAGGCCTGGGAGCAGTTCAATTGGAGTGAAGACGCCGACATCGCGCTGGTCGCGGTCGGCGGCTACGGTCGTGGCGAGTTGCACCCGTATTCCGATATCGATTTGCTGATCCTGCTGGACAGCGCCGATCACGAAGTTTTCCGCGATTCCATCGAGCGTTTTCTGACGTTGCTGTGGGACATCGGCCTGGAAGTCGGTCAGAGCGTTCGCTCGGTCGACGAGTGCGCCGTAGAGGCTCGCGCTGACCTGACGGTTGTTACCAACCTGATGGAAAGCCGCACCATCTGCGGGCCTGAGCGCTTGCGCCAACGCATGCTGGATGTCACCAGCACCGCGCACATGTGGCCGAGCAAGGACTTCTTCCTGGCCAAACGCGCCGAACAGAAGGCTCGTCACCACAAGTACAACGACACCGAATACAACCTGGAACCCAACGTCAAAGGTTCGCCCGGCGGACTACGGGATATTCAGACGATTCTGTGGGTAGCGCGCCGCGAATACGGCACCCTGAACCTGCGGGCACTGGCTGGCGAAGGCTTCCTGGTGGAGAGCGAAAACGCCCTGCTGGCTTCGTCCCAGGAGTTCCTGTGGAAAGTGCGTTACGCGTTGCACATGCTCGCCGGTCGCTCCGAAGACCGTCTGTTGTTCGACCACCAGCGCACCATCGCCAAGCTGCTGGGTTTCGAAGGCGACGACGCCAAGCAGGCGATCGAAAACTTCATGCAGCAGTATTACCGGGTGGTCATGAGCATTGCCCAGCTCAGCGACCTGATCATCCAGCACTTCGAGGAAGTCATCCTCGCCCCGGAAGACGAAGCGCCGCCGCAACCCATCAACTCGCGATTCCAGCTGCACGACGGTTACATCGAGGCGCGCAACGACAACGTGTTCCGCCGCACGCCGTTCGCCATGCTGGAAATCTTCGTGCTGATGGCCCAGCAGCCGGAAATCAAGGGGGTGCGCGCCGACACCATTCGTCTGCTGCGCGAGAATCGTCACCTGATCGACGATGATTTCCGCAACGACATCCGCAACACCAGCCTGTTTATCGAGCTGTTCAAGTGCAAGATCGGCATCCACCGCAACCTGCGGCGGATGAACCGTTACGGCATCCTCGGGCGTTACTTGCCGGAGTTCGGTTTCATCGTCGGACAGATGCAGCATGACCTGTTTCACATCTATACGGTCGACGCCCACACCCTGAACCTGATCAAGCACCTGCGTAAGTTGCAATACACCCAAGTGTCGGAAAAATTCCCGCTGGCCAGCAAGCTCATGGGCAAGCTGCCCAAACCGGAGCTGATCTACCTGGCCGGGCTGTACCACGACATCGGCAAGGGCCGGCATGGCGACCACTCGGAAATCGGCGCGGTGGATGCCGAAGCCTTCTGCCAGCGCCACCAGTTGCCAGTCTGGGACAGTCGCCTGATCGTCTGGCTGGTGCAGAACCATCTGATGATGTCGACCACCGCCCAGCGTAAGGATTTGTCAGATCCGCAAGTGATTCACGATTTCGCCCAGACTGTCGGCGATGAAACCCGTCTCGACTACCTGTACGTGCTGACCGTCGCCGACATCAACGCCACCAACCCGACCCTGTGGAATTCCTGGCGCGCCAGCCTGTTGCGCCAGCTCTACACCGAAACCAAGCGGGCACTGCGCCGCGGCCTGGAAAACCCGGTGGATCGCGAAGAGCAGATCCGCCAGACCCAGAGCGCGGCCCTGGACATCCTGGTGCGCGGCGGTACCGATCCGGACGACGTCGAACAGTTGTGGGCGCAATTGGGTGATGACTATTTCCTGCGTCACACCGCCGGTGATGTCGCCTGGCACAGCGATGCGATCCTCCAGCAGCCAGCCGACGGCGGGCCGCTGGTTCTGATCAAGGAAACCACCCAACGCGAATTCGAGGGCGGCACGCAGATCTTCATTTATGCGCCGGACCAGCACGATTTCTTCGCCGTGACCGTAGCCGCGATGGACCAGCTCAACCTGAACATTCACGACGCCCGGGTTATCACCTCCAGCAGCCAGTTCACCCTCGACACCTACATCGTGCTCGACACCGACGGCGACTCGATCGGCGACAACCCGGCACGGGTCAAGCAGATCCGCGACGGCCTGACCGAAGCCCTGCGCAACCCGGACGACTACCCGACCATCATCCAGCGTCGGGTGCCACGGCAGCTCAAGCATTTCGCCTTCGCTCCGCAGGTAACAATTCACAACGACGCGCAGCGCCCGGTGACCGTGCTCGAACTGACCGCCCCCGACCGCCCAGGTCTTTTGGCACGGATCGGCACGATCTTCCTGGAGTTCGACTTGTCGCTGCAGAACGCCAAGATCGCGACCTTGGGCGAACGCGTGGAAGACGTGTTCTTCATCACCGACGCCAACAACCAACCGTTGTCCGACCCGCTGCTGTGCAGCCGGTTACAAGATGCAATCGTCGAGCAGTTGAGCGTTAACCAGGAACCGGATATCAAACTGTCGCGCATCAGTATCTGAATTAAATACCCCCTGTGTAGGAGCCGGCTTGCTGGCGATGGCATCACCTCGGTGTGTCAGGTGTGTCGCAGCGATGCAATCGCCAGCAAGCCGGCTCCTACGGAGTGGTGGTTTTCACATTGAACGAGATCGACCGATGAACAACGCTCTGACCCAGCTCCAGCCCTACCCGTTCGAAAAGCTCCGTGCCCTGCTTGGCAGCGTCACGCCAAACCCGGACAAGCGCCCAATCGCGCTGTCGATCGGCGAGCCAAAGCATCGTTCACCAAGCTTCGTCGCCGAAGCCTTGGCCAGTAATCTGGAAAAAATGGCCGTCTACCCGACCACCCTCGGGATCCCGGAGCTGCGGGAAGCCATCGCCGCCTGGTGCGAGCGTCGCTTCAGCGTCCCGAACGGCTGGCTCGACCCGGCGCACAACGTACTGCCAGTCAACGGCACCCGCGAAGCGCTGTTCGCCTTCACCCAGACCGTGGTCAACCGTGGCGATGACGCGCTGGTGGTCAGCCCGAACCCGTTCTATCAGATTTACGAAGGTGCGGCGTTCCTCGCCGGGGCCAAGCCGCATTACCTGCCATGCCTGGACGAAAACGGCTTCAATCCGGATTTCGACGCGGTCTCGCCAGACATCTGGAAACGCTGCCAGATCCTGTTCCTGTGCTCGCCAGGCAACCCGACCGGCGCGCTGATCCCGGTCGATACCCTGAAAAAGCTGATCGCCCTGGCCGATGAATACGACTTCGTAATCGCCGCAGACGAGTGCTACAGCGAACTCTACTTTGATGAACAAACCCCGCCACCTGGTCTGCTAAGCGCTTGCGTGGAACTGGGTCGCAAGGACTTCAAGCGTTGCGTGGTGTTCCACAGTTTGTCCAAGCGTTCCAACTTGCCGGGCCTGCGTTCTGGCTTCGTTGCGGGTGACGCGGACATTCTCAAAGGTTTCCTGCTCTATCGCACCTACCACGGCTGCGCGATGCCGGTTCAGACGCAACTGGCCAGCGTTGCCGCGTGGAACGACGAGGTGCACGTTCGCGCCAACCGTGCTTTGTACCGTGAGAAGTATGACGCGGTGCTGGAGATCCTCAGCCCGGTAATGGATGTGCAACGTCCGGACGGTGGTTTTTACTTGTGGCCAAATGTGGCCGGTGAAGATGCAGCCTTCTGCCGCGATCTGTTCGAGCAGGAGCATGTGACCGTGGTGCCGGGTTCCTACCTGTCGCGGGACGTCGATGGCGTCAATCCGGGCGCGGGCCGAGTGCGCATGGCACTTGTGGCGCCATTGGCGGAGTGCGTCGAAGCGGCTGAACGCATTCGTGATTTCATAAACCGCCGCAAGTAACATTAACTAAGCCTGTACTGTGCAATGCAGTACAGGCCTTCAAAGAAACATAGCGCATTAATCGCAACTACATCCCCTACAGCTTTTTAGTTAACCTCGCACCCCTAACATTGAAACACCTAAACTAACTCAACAATCTACATCAATAGAGTTCACACTCTTAAGACACCAACTATAAAATTCTAAACAAGCAAAAACACGGAAGTTACTATGCAAACCATTAAACCTTGCCACATCCAATCGCCACCCAGCATTCAAGCCTCTTATGAAGCAGCCATTACCGAAAATCCGGAAAATGCGTCTAGTACATCATCGGGCCGCGGCAAAAGGGCCGTGGGCGAACACAATAAATACTGGCTATCTGGACGGACGTTAAAAATCGCGATAACCGATTACGAGGATGGTGGATTTGAAATAGTCAAAAATGCCATTAGCCAATGGCAACCTTACGTTAACTTAAAGTTTGAGTTTACTAAACTCACTGACGAACGTTACGAAGGAGACATTCGGATTGACCTGGCTCCGCAATATGACACGGTCGCAAGTTCTGCAATAGGGACTGACGCTTTGACAGTTCTCGCTCATCTTCCGACGATGGGTCTGGGCGTGGAATATACATCCACCTCATACGAAGGCACTGTCATCCACGAGTTCGGACACGCTTTGGGCTTTGCCCATGAGCATCAACATCCCGATGCAGACATTCCGTGGCATAAAGAGAATACCTACCAGTTCTATCAACAAAATTATGGCTGGTCTAAAGCAGCCGTTGACAACCATGTATTCCCGCTTCCTCGCCGAACCGACCGAACCTATACACCCTATGACCGGCATTCGGTCATGCACTACCCAATCATCAATACGTGCACTGTTGGCGACTGGGAACAAGCGGACAACCTCCAAATCAGTGCTGGCGACAAAGCGCTCGCGCGCGCAGCTTATCCCTGATCAAGAAAGACTAACGGGGCATGCTTACTTGACCTGCCCGAGCTTGGCCTCACTCAAATCCAGTTCCCCCAGCACCTCACGCAACACGTCGTCACCAATCTGGTGCTGACGACTGAGGCTATATAACTCCAGGCGCTGCGCCCGCAGCGCCTTCAAGCGCAATCGCCGCTCCAGCAAGTCCATCTGAAACGCCAGTGCCTGGGCTTCCGCCGAATCGTTGAACACCTCAAGTTGATGTCGATACTCGGACATGATCCGCGCCTTGAGTTCTGCCGCCAGCGCTGACTGTGCGGCATCCTGAGGGCTGACCTCTTCTGTTTCGAGCGCATGAATGGCCGCTTCAGCGGTCTTGCGCCACGCATCGCGCACTTCATTGCGGCGCTTGTCGTCGGGGCTCTTGTCGATGCCGCGCAGCAGCAAGGGCAAGGCAATGCACGCGGCAATCAGTGACAGCAGAATGACCCCGGCGGCGATAAAAATAAGCAGGTCACGCTCGGGAAATGCGTCGGCGCCCATGAGCATCGGCACCGACATCACACCCGCCAGCGTCACAGCACCGCGCACCCCGCCGACCGTCAACAACCAGCAGGAGCGCGCGCTCGGCACCCGGGTTATCTCATCCTTGCCACGCCAGCGCCGCAGCAGAATGGACAGGCGCCAGATGCTCTGCACCCAGACAAACCGTAACACCAGCAACACCAGGAAAATCGCCACCACGTCGAGGCAGCGATAGAACAACGTCGGCCACAACGACGTTTCGTGACTGGCCACGGCTTTGATGATGTCAGGCAATTGCAGGCCCAGCAGCAGGAAGATCAAGCCGTTGAAGGCGAATTCCAGCAATGCCCAGACACTGCGGTTGAGCAACCGGGTGTTGGTCTGGCGCGGCAGCAGATCGAGCCAGCTCTGCATCATCCCCGCCGCTACTGCCGACAGAATGCCGGACGCGCCCACGCGCTCGGCCAACACGTAGGCAGCGAACGGCAGTAACAACATGAAGACCACGTGGGTCGCCGGGTCATCCCAACCGCGGGCGATCATCCACGAGCGCATACGTCCGACCAGCCAGCTCAACGCCACGCCAATGGCCAGGCCTCCGATTGCCACCAACAGGAAAGTGACACTGGCATTGGCCAGCGAGAACACGCCGGTCACCGCCGCAGCCAAGGCAAACTTGAACGTCACCAGGCCCGAAGCATCGTTCATCAACGCCTCGCCCTGGAGCATGTGCATCAGCGGTGTCGGCAAGCGATTCTGGGAGATCGCCGACACCGCCACGGCGTCCGTGGGCGACAGCACCGCTGCCAAGGCAAAAGCCACGGGCAGCGGAATACTCGGCAGCAACCAGTGGATGAAATACCCGGCGCCGACCACGGTAAACAAAACCAAACCCACCGCCAGCGTCAAGATCGGCCCGCGCAGTTGCCAGAACTCACGTTTTGGCATGCGCCAGCCGTCGGAAAACAACAGCGGTGGCAAGAATAGAAACAGAAACAACTCGGGATCGAGAGCCACGTGCAGCCCAAGCGTCGGCCAGGCGAGCAAGGCACCCGCAGCAATTTGTACCAACGGTAACGGTAGCGGAATCACCCGTCCGATCAGGCGTGAAACGCCGACCAGCATCAACAGGATCAGGACGGTATAAGCGGTTTGCATAAAGCGTGGTTCCCGGGCAATCGACAGCATAGAAGTGCCATATTAGCCGCTTAGACTGCTCGCTGGCCTTTGCACCAATGTCGCACCCGCAATCACTGCAATCCTTGTGGGAGCCGAGCTTACTCGCGATGGCGGCGTATCAGTCGACATGGATGTTGAATTTAATGCCGTTATCGCGAGCAAGCTCGCTCCCACAGGATTTGCGCTTCCATGGCATAATCCGGCACCTTTTATTTCCGGCACCTGTAAAGGGGGCGATTCCTTGACTGTTTCAAGTAAAACGTTGCACCTTTTCGGCATCAAAGCCTGCGACACCATGAAAAAGGCGCGCACCTGGCTCGATGAACACGCTGTCAGCTATGACTTCCATGATTACAAAGCGGTCGGTATCGACCGTGAACACTTGACCCAATGGTGCAACGAGCACGGCTGGGAAGTGGTGTTGAACCGTGCAGGCACGACCTTTCGCAAGCTCGACGACGAACGCAAAGCCGATCTCGACCAGTCGAAAGCCATCGAACTGATGCTCGCACAACCTTCGATGATCAAGCGCCCGGTGCTCGATCTCGGTGACCGAACCCTGATTGGCTTCAAGCCAGATATCTACGCGGCCGCGCTCAAGTAAGCAGCCCGTTTCAATTTGTTAGAGGTATCAACATGTCCACTACCCCGTTCAGCCTGGCCTTTGGTGTCGGCACTCAAAACCGTCAAGGCGCATGGCTGGAAGTGTTTTACGCGCAGCCACTGCTCAACCCTTCCGTTGAGCTGATCGCCGCTGTTGCGCCGATCCTGGGTTACACCGACGGCAACCAGGCCATCACCTTCACCACCGCTCAGGCTTCGCAACTGGCCGAAGCCGTAAAAGGCGTCGACGCTGCCCAGGCAGCTTTGCTGACCCGCCTGGCCGAGAGCCACAAGCCGCTAGTCGCCACGATCCTGGCCGAAGACGCTCAACTGACTTCCACGCCTGAGGCTTACCTCAAGCTGCACCTGCTGTCCCATCGCCTGGTCAAGCCGCATGGCCTGAACCTGGCGGGCGTGTTCCCGCTGCTGCCAAACGTAGCCTGGACCAGCCAGGGCGCAATCGACCTGGCTGAACTGGCCGAGCATCAACTGGAAGCACGCCTGCGTGGCGAGTTGCTGGAAGTGTTCTCGGTGGACAAGTTCCCGAAAATGACCGACTACGTGGTTCCGGCCGGCGTGCGTATCGCTGACGCGGCGCGTCTGCGCCTGGGCGCCTACGTTGGGGAAGGCACCACCGTGATGCACGAAGGTTTCGTCAACTTCAACGCCGGCACCGAAGGCCCGGGCATGATCGAAGGCCGCGTCTCCGCTGGCGTGTTCGTCGGCAAGGGTTCGGACCTGGGCGGCGGTTGCTCGACCATGGGCACCCTGTCGGGCGGCGGCAACATCGTGATCAAGGTTGGCGAAGGCTGCCTGATCGGCGCCAACGCCGGTATCGGTATCCCGTTGGGCGACCGCAACACCGTTGAGTCGGGCCTGTACGTCACTGCCGGCACCAAAGTGGCCCTGCTGGACGAGAAAAATCAGCTGGTCAAAGTCGTGAAGGCCCGTGAACTGGCCGGTCAGCCGGACTTGTTGTTCCGTCGCAATTCGGAAACCGGTGCCGTGGAGTGCAAAACCCACAAATCGGCGATCGAACTGAACGAAGCGCTGCACGCTCACAACTAAGCCACACGATCCCCTGCACCTTTGTAGGAGCGAGCCTGCTCGCGATGGACGTCAACGATAACGCGAGGCATCAGACAGCCCGTGTCGTCCATGCGATCATCGCGAGCAGGCTCGCTCCTACAGGGGCCAGGCGTACAGGCGAATAGCATGATGATTCCCTCTCCCTGGCGCGCCGATTTTCCGGCCATCGCCGCCCTGCAACGGCAAGACCAGACCTATCTGGACAACGCCGCCACCACGCAAAAACCTCAAGCCTTGCTGGATGCCCTGGCGCATTACTACGCCAATGGCGCGGCCAACGTGCATCGGGCGCAACACTTGCCCGGCGCCCACGCCACCCAGGCGTTCGAGGACAGCCGCCGCAAAGCCGAGCAATGGCTCAACGCCGGTGATTGCGGGCAGATCATCTTTACCCACGGCGCGACTTCCGCGCTGAACCTCCTGGCCTATGGCCTGGAACACTCATTCAATCCGGGCGATGAAGTTGTCATCAGCGCCCTGGAGCACCACGCCAACCTGCTGCCATGGCAGCAACTGGCCCATCGTCGCGAGCTGAAACTGGTTATCCTGCCGCTGGATACCGACGGTGTGATCGACCTTGACACTGCCGCGCAACTGATCGGCCCACGCACGCGCCTGCTCGCGGTCAGTCAGCTATCCAACGTAATCGGCGCCTGGCAACCACTGCCGGCGTTGTTGGCGCTGGCCAAGGCACAAGGCGCGCTGACCGTCATCGATGGTGCTCAAGGCGTGGTCCATGGCCGGCATGACGTGCAGGCGCTGGGTTGCGACTTCTACGTGTTTTCCAGCCACAAGCTCTACGGGCCTGATGGCCTCGGCGTATTGTTCGGGCGCAATGAAGCTCTGCAACAACTGCGCCCTTGGCAATTCGGCGGCGAGATGGTGCTGGACGCCAACTATCACGACGCACGCTTTCGCCCCGCGCCGCTGGGTTTTGAAGCGGGGACGCCGCCGATCTCCAGTGTGATTGGATTGGGCGCGACACTGGATTATCTCGCCGGACTCGATCAAGACGCCGTGTCCGCCCATGAAGCGGCGTTGCATGACTATTTGCTCAAGGGCCTTGAGTCGCGCAACGGCATCCGCCTGCTGGGCAAACCACAAGTGGCATTGGCCAGTTTTACCGTCGAGGGTGTGCATAACTCGGATCTCGCGCATTTGCTGACCGAGCAGGGGATCGCCGTTCGCGCCGGTCATCACTGCGCCATGCCATTGCTCAAAAGCTTCGAACTGGCCGGAGCGATTCGGGTTTCGTTGGCGCTTTACAATGACTCCGAAGATCTGGAACGGTTCTTTGAGGCGCTGGATCAGGCACTGGAGTTATTGCGATGAACTTGCCCGCCGATGCCGTTAGTGCACTCGAAACCTTTCAGGCTGCCGCTGGCTGGGAACAGCGGGCGCGACTGCTGATGCAATGGGGCGAGCGCCTGCCTACGTTGAGCGATGAACAGATGTGCGACGCCAACCGGGTGCACGGCTGTGAAAGCCAGGTGTGGCTGACAGGCGAATTGCGCGACGGCCATTGGCAGTTCAGCGCCAACAGCGATGCGCGGTTGATTCGCGGGTTGGTGGCGTTGTTGCTGGCGCGGGTCAATGGCTTGTCCGCTGCCGAGT
The DNA here is from genome assembly GCF_000802965.1 of Pseudomonas fluorescens. Classification (GTDB taxonomy): domain Bacteria; phylum Pseudomonadota; class Gammaproteobacteria; order Pseudomonadales; family Pseudomonadaceae; genus Aquipseudomonas; species Aquipseudomonas fluorescens_A. Next base: position 59,957 of record NZ_JSAK01000026.1, read on the forward strand.
TGCAACAGGTGGATTTGCCGGAGTGGTTTAATCAACTGGGGCTGGGGCGGCATTTGTCGCAATCGCGCAGTAATGGTTTGAATGCAGTGCTTCAGCGGATGCGCGAATTGGCCCTCGCGGGTGCATGATGATTGTTCGGCGCTACACCACTCTGTAGGAGCCGGCTTGC
>NZ_JSAK01000027.1:0-24009 GCF_000802965.1 Pseudomonas fluorescens
ACAAGCTGGCTTGCCAGCGATAGCGATCTCTCGGGCGCCATCGCTGGCAAGCCAGCTCCCACAGGGTCAGCGTTTAGATGGATTTCACAGGGGCTCTCTATGCAAACTTCTTCAATCAATCCCGCGGACGTTGCCGCAACGCCTGCAACCAGATCGGTGCTGCGACTGCTGTTATTGCCGCTGGTGATTCTGGCCGGCATGGGCCTTTCCGTGGAGGCCGGGCTGCTCGGGCCGCTGGGCGTGCAGGTCGGGCACTTATGGGCAACTTTGAGCATCTTCGGTGTCGGCTCGGCGATTCTGTTTTTGCTGCTGTTGTTCAGCGGCCCGCAACAGGGCCCGGCCCTGGGTGAACTGCCGCGCTGGCAGTTGATCGGCGGCTTCCTAGGGCCGATCTACGTGGTGGTGCTGACGCTGGCCACGCCGCACATCGGGATTGCCATGACCATGATCGCGATCCTGTCCGGGCAGGTTGGCAAAAGTGTGCTGATCGACCACTTCGGCTGGTTTGGCGCCACCCGCAAAAAGGTCAACGGTGAGCGTTGGCTGGCCCTGCTGCTGATCGTAGCGGCGCTTGTTCTGATTGCTCGGGGTTGATGATGAATCTGATTATTTTATTGGCGGTGGTCGTAGCAGCCGGTGCGGTGTTGAGTGTGCAAGCGGCGATCAATGGCCGACTCGGTGAAACCGTCGGAGTGTTGCGCAGCAGTTTGCTGACATTCGTGGTGGGTGCAGTGGTGACTGGGTTACTGATCGTTTTTTTCGAACCGGCTCATGTCATGAGTTTGTTGGACGTGCCGAAATGGCAACTCAGCGGCGCCTTGTTCGGCGTCGTCTACATGATGGTGATGGTGGGCGCGGTGCCGCGTGTGGGGACGGCGGTGGCGACGGTGGCGGTGATCGTCGGGCAGTTGGGCATGGGGATGCTGATCGATAATTTCGGCTGGCTGGGCAATCCGGCGATCGAATTGTCCGGCAACCGGATCGTGGCGATGGTGTGCCTGGCGTTGGCGCTGGTGTTCATGTACCGCAGCAGCACCCGCCAGGCATAACGCCGATCCCTGTAAGAGCTGCCTAAGGCTGCGATCTTTAAAGGCAAGATCAAAAGATCGCTGCCTGCGGCAGCTCCTACAATGATGGTACGGGTTGCATTTGCAAGACCCGGACGACCACACAGATGGAGTCAGGCTCATGATCGACAGTGAAAGTATCTGCGACTGCCCCAAATGCTCATGCAAACTGGGCGAACATCCGATTGCACGCCACGGTAAGCACTATTGCTGTGAAGCCTGCGCCAAGCACCACGAGCATGGCGAAGAGTGTGTCCATAAAGGCTGCAAGTGCGCCCACGGCAAATAGTCGTTCACGATGAAAGTGGAGCCTAGTCGGGCTCCACTTCCAGTTTCAAACTGTCATCGTCCAGCCGTTCAGAGTGACGAACGGTGCCCGCGAGTTTGCGTCCTTCGACTCGCAGAACCACCGTTTTCGCCTGCTCCAGGTCTTCCGGCAACGGCGCTGGAATGCGCAACGCAAAACGGTAGGGGTCGTTATCGACCTGTTCCAGGCCGACCCGGCATTCGGCGCTCTTGGTGATGCGGCCGAACAGCGTATCCAGTCCGTAGTCCAGATGCGCCGGGCTGCTGATGGGTGTCGATGTCATGCTGCTTCCCCCAATGCTGATCCTCAACAGAGGTTAGTTGGCTGGCCGCCATTTGACGTTCTCCACGCCGAATTTCTCTGCCATCGGCTTGCTGGTCTTCTGCACCTTTTCCCGGCCAAAGCGCGGAATCCGGCCCACCCCGGCGTCGCAGCTCGCCCAATGCCAGGCCTCTGCGTTGTCCATTTTATCCAGACGGATAATGAACGATTTGGGGGCGCCATGAAGGGTGTATTCAATGACGAAGAGTTTTGCATTGTTCATAAAGCCCGTAATCCTCCCTGTGGTACATAAACGGATCGCGGGCCACTCGGAAAATTCAGTCGGATTGTCAGGCGGTTGCGGTCCCTGGCGGCGGGAACGTCAGATCATTGTCCTCCACGCTGCCCCAACCCCAATGTTTGCTGCTCGTGGCGCTTGTTGCCGCACCTCGATACCCGCGCAAGCATCGCTCTTTTTTGCCCGCTTCAGTGTCCCTCCTACACAAAAGTATTAACGCCATTTAATGCGTGCCCGATCCTGGACCTCTACTACCGTGTTTCAAGAATGAAACGGTTCATGGGGTTGTAGCAGTCCTCCAGGCATCAACGAATCACCGCCATTGCTACGGCCTTCACGGAAGAGTTGTCCGGCCACGAAAGGAGTTTCCCGTGGAAGCAAGGTTCGGTATCACCCTGGGTACATGTTTTTCCCCTCTTTCCTTCGTCGTGCGCTTGAGCGTCGCCGGACTGTTGTTTTGCGCGGTGAGCCCACAGGCGCAGGCCACCTGTTCCACCGTCGGGTCGACCGTCACGTGCACCGGCGTGCCGAGCTTGCCGCTGTTTCTGAACAACTTTTCCAGCGCTACCAGCGGCCTGACGGTCAACGTCAATTCCGGTGCGCAAATGAACGCCACACTCGGCGGCCATGTCATGGACCTGACCGGGGTCAACATCACACTGAACAACTCCGGCACTATTGATCCGGCGATTCTTGACCTGGTTTCGGTGTTGAGTGGCGGTGCCTTTATCGGCACTGGCGCGACCAGCGTGGTCAACGTGCTCAACAACGCCAGCGGGATCATTCGCGGCACGGGCATGCTGCTTGGCCTTAACCTGACCAGCATCGACGGCCTGGCGATCGGGGTGAACAACGCAGCGGCCGGCACCACCAACATCACCAACAACGGCACCATCAGCTCGACCGGCCTGTCGGTGGGGGGGATTACCCTGGCCGATACGCCGGTGATTGGCATCTACGGCGGCTCGCAGGTCAGCATGACCAACAGCAGCACCGGCATCATCAACGGTCGGGTGGCGTTTGAGACCTCGGCTGGCGGCAACACCTTTACCAACGCCGGCGCCATCACCGGCGGCGTGTCGATGGGCGCCGGCAGCACCAACACCTTCACCGCGATAACCGGTTCTTCGGTTCAGGTCGGTGATGGCGTGCAGGTCAGCGTCGGTCTCGGCGGCCTGATCGGCATTAACCTGACCTTCGCCCCGACCGGTACGGTCGACGGCGGTGCGGGCGGCACCAACAACCTGATCCTGCAAAACCCGGTCGGCGTCGGCGGCGGCATCACAGGGGACGGCACGGCGTCGAGCGCCACCTACGTCAACTTCAACAACCTGACCCTCAACAGCGGCACCTGGCTATTGCAGGGGCCACTGATCAGCGGTGCGGCCACACTCAACGGCGGTATCGCCAAGTTCAATAACAATGCCACCTTCGGCAGCAGCGTAATCACTTCGAACGGCGGGACTCTGGAGGCGAGTAACGCCGGCTTGAACATCAGCAACCTGATTTCGCTCGGCGCTGGCGGTGTCACGGTGCAAGGCTCCAACGCCACCACACTGAGCGGGGTGATTTCCGGCAGCGGTGGCCTGACCAAGATCGGTTCCAGTCAGTTGAATCTCAGCGCAGCCAACACCTATCTGGGCAACACCACGCTCAATGGAGGCACGGTACAGGTCAGCAACAACCAGGCCTTCAGTACCGGCGCCCTCAATGTGACCGGCGCGACAACCCTGAGCGCACCCGGCACGATCAGCCTGAACAACGCCATCAGCCTTGGCGGCACATTGACGGCTGGCGGCACGGGAGCACTGACCCTCGGCGGCTTGATCAGCGGCAGCAGCGGTCTCACTAAAACCGGCAGCGGCAGCCTGACCCTCAGCGGCGCCAACTCCGGTTACACCGGAACCACCACCCTCAGCGCTGGCAGCTTGCTGGTGACCAATGACAATTCGCTGGGCAGCGGGGCGCTAACCACCGCCACGGGCACCAGTCTCGACAGTACCGCCAACGTCAATCTGGCCAACAACATCGCGATGACCGGTTCGCTCAATGTGCTCGGCAGCAATGCCTTGACCCTGGGCGGCATTTTGTCCGGCACGGGTGCCATCACTAAAAGCGGCACCGCCAGCCTGACCCTGACCGGCAACAACACCAATGCTGGCAACACGGCGCTCAATGCCGGCAGCCTGTTCGTCGGCAGCAACACCGCGCTCGGCACAGGCGCGTTGAACGCGGCGGCCAACACCACGCTGGATGCGACCACGGCAGTGACCCTGGCCAACGCCGTCGCGCTGGCGGGAGGGGTGACCATTGGCGGCACGCAGGCGCTGGGGCTGAGCGGCGTCGTCAGTGGCGCCGGCAGTCTGATCAAGAATGGCACCGCGAACCTGACCCTCAGCGGCAACAACACCTTCGCCGGCGGCACCGCGCTCAATGCCGGCACACTGATCGTTGGCTCCAACACCGCGCTCGGCACGGGCGCATTGACCACTGCAGCGGGCGCTACCCTCGACGCCAGCACCGCGGTGGCGCTGACTAACGCGGTCTCCCTCGGCGGCAATCTGAACGTCGGCGGCAGCGCCAACCTGACCCTGGGCGGCATTGTCAGCGGCAGTGGCGGACTGACCAAGAACGGTGCGGCCAACCTGATTCTCAATGGCTCCAACACCTTCCTCGGCAGCATCGCCTTGAACGCCGGCACCATCACGGCGGGCGCCAATGCTGCGCTCGGCAGCGGCAACATCACGGTCGGCGGCGTGGCGACGCTCGACAGCAATGCCGCGGTGACACTGAACAACAGCATCATTCTCAACAACAGCCTGGGGATCGGCGGCAGCAACGCACTGACCCTCGGCGGCGTGATCAGCGGTACCAGCCAACTGGTGAAAAACGGCGCGGCCAATCTCACGCTCAACGGGACCAACACCTACAGCGGTAGTACGACCCTGAACGCCGGCAGCCTGACCGTCGGCAACGGCGCGGCGCTGGGGACCGGCACCTTGTGGGTGGAAGGGGCGGGCACCCTCAACAGCAGTTCGGCCGTGACCCTGAACAATAACGTCAATCTCGGTGCCAACCTCACCGCCGGTGGCGCCAACGCACTGACCCTTGGCGGCGTGATCAGCGGCGGCAACGGCTTGATCAAGACCGGCGCGTCGAGCCTGACCCTCAACGGCAATAACACCTACACCGGCACCACCGCGCTGAACGCCGGCACACTGATCGTCGGTTCCAACACCGCGCTGGGTACGGGCAGCGTGAACGCGGCGAACGGCACCACACTGGATGCCAACACCGCGGCAACCCTGGCCAACAACGTCAACCTCGGCGGCACGCTGACCCTGGGTGGCACCAATGCACTGACCCTCGGCGGTGTGGTCGCCGGTATCGGTGGATTGGTCAAAAACGGCGCTGCCGATTTGACCCTTAACGGTGCCAACAGCTATCTGGGCAATACCACCCTCAACACCGGCAAACTGACCGTCGGCAGCAACACCGCGCTAGGCAGCGGTACGTTGAACGCGGCGGCAGGCACCTCGCTCGACGCCAACACCGCCGTCAGCCTGAACAATGCGGTGGCGCTGGCCGGTGCGTTGGGCGTCGGTGGTACGGCGAACCTGACCCTGACCGGTCTGGTCAGCGGCGCCGGCAGCCTGGTGAAAGACGGCGCGGCCAATCTGATTCTCAACGCCGCCAACAATTACCTCGGCGGTACCACGCTGAACGCCGGCACGTTGACCGTCGGCAACAGCTTGGCGCTGGGGTCCGGCGCACTGACTGTTGCGGGCGCCGCAACGCTGGACAGCAATTCACCGCTGGTCAGCCTCAACAACGCTGTCGCCCTCAATGCCGCGCTGACCGTTGGCGGCACGCAAAACCTGACCCTCGGCGGCGTTACCAGCGGCACCGGCCAGTTGACCAAGAACGGCGCGGCCAACCTGACCCTCAACGGCAATAACACCTTCAGCGGCGGCACCAACCTCAACGCCGGTACGCTGACCCTCGGCAACGCCAACGGCTTGGGCAGCGGCGCGTTGATTGTCGGTGGCGCGGCGACGCTGGATAACAGCGCCGCGTTCGGCATCGGTAACGCGCTGACCCTCAACGCTGGTTTGACCGTCGCCGGTAACAACGACCTGAGTCTCAACGGCATCATCGACGGTGCAGGCAGCCTGACCAAAAATGGTCTGTCGGACCTGACCCTGGCCGGCAACAACACCTTTACCGGCGCGCTGAACATCGTGTCCGGCAGCGTCACCACGTTGAACACCAATGCGCTGGGCAACACCTCCGGCGTGAACATCAGCGCCGGCGCCGGGCTCAACCTGGGCAGCGACGCCAGCCTCGGCGCGCTGACCGGCAGCGGCAGCGTGCAACTCACTGGCAGCAACACACTGACCGTCGGCAGCGGCAACGTCACCAGCACGTTCGATGGCGACCTCAGCGGCAGCGGCGGCCTGGTCAAGGTCGGCACCGGCACCCTGAACCTCACCGGGATCAATGGCATTACCGGCAACACTGCGATCAACGGCGGCATCGTGGATCTCAGCGGTTCGTTGGCCAGCGCGCAGGTCAACGTCAATACCGGCGGCACCCTGACCGGTACCGGTTCGGCGATCGGTAGCGTCAACGTCAACAACGGCGGTCATCTGGCGTTGTCGTCGGGCAATCAATTGTCCGCCAGTGCACTCACCCTCGCGACGGGCAGCAACGTTGACGTGGCGTTGGGGACACCGTCGACCACGTCGCTGATGAACGTCGGCGGCAACCTCACTCTCAACGGTAACCTCAACGTCAGCGATGCCGGCGGTTTCGGTGTCGGTGTGTACCGGTTGTTCAACTACACCGGCGCCCTGACCAACCTGGGTCTTGATGTCGCCAGCGTGCCGGTCGGCTATGGCCTCGGTGATTTGATCGTGCAGACTGGCGTCGCCAATCAGATCAACATCCAAGTGTCGGCACCGAACGTCAACATCCGTTACTGGGACGGCAGCCAGACCATTGCCAACGGCGTTGTCGATGGCGGCAGCGGGACCTGGAATGCGGTCGGCACCAACTGGACCGACGCCAACGGCCTGGTCAACCAGCCATGGGCCGGCGACTTCGCGGTATTCCAGGGGACGGCGGGTACGGTGACGGTCAACGGCACACAACTGGTCACCGGTATGCAGTTCCTCACCGACGGCTACAACGTAGTGAACGGCGCGGCCGGGCAACTGACCGCTGTCAACGGCACTGGCGGGACCACGGCGGTGCGGGTCGAACCGGGCGTGACCGGCACCATCGGCGTCAACATCGATGGCAGCGGCATTCTCAACAAACTCGACACCGGCACTCTGGTGCTCAACGGCGCCAACACTTACAGCGGCGGTACGCAGCTTGACGGCGGCAAGATTATCGTCGGCAGTAACACGGCGTTGGGTAGCGGTACGCTGACCGCCAACGCCGGTACGCAACTGGACAGCAACGCAGCGGTGACCCTCGGCAACGCCGCGACGCTCAACGGCAACCTCACCGTGATCGGCAGCAATGCACTGACCCTCAATGGCGTGATCGGCGGCACCGGTGGCCTGATCAAAAGCGGCGCGGCCAACCTGACCCTCGGCGGCAACAACGCCTTCCTCGGGCCGGTCGCGCTGAACGCGGGCGGACTGGTTCTGGCGTCGAACTCGGCGCTGGGCTCCGGCACGCTGAACGCGGCGGGCGGCACTACGCTGGATGCTGCCACCGGGGTTTCGGTGAACAACGCGGTCAATCTGGCGGGCAACCTGGGCATTGGCGGCACGGCAGATCTGACGCTTGCCGGTACGATCAATGGCGCCGGAAGCCTTACCAAAAACGGCGCGTCGAACCTGACGCTGAGCGGCAATAACAACTTCCTCGGCGGCATCTCCCTGAGTGCCGGCACCCTGACCGCCGGCAGCAATTCGGCACTGGGTCTGGGCAACCTGACCGTGGCCGGCGCCTCGGCGCTGGACAGCAACAGTGCGCTTAACCTGGGCAACAACGTCGTGCTCAACGCCAACCTGAGCAACAGCGGCAACAACAACCTGACCCTTGCCGGCGTCGTCAGCGGTGCGGGCGGGCTGATCAAGAACGGTGCGTCGAACCTGACCCTCAACGGCATCAACACTTACAGCGGCGGCAGCACACTGAACGCCGGCACGCTGACCCTTGGCACTGGCTCCTCGCTGGGTTCCGGCGCGCTGACCGTCGCGGGTGCTTCGACCCTCGACAACTCCTCGCCGCTGGTGCTCGCCAACAACGTCAACGTCAATGCCAACCTGAGCCTGGCCGGCAATAACAACCTGACCCTTGGCGGGGTGATTGCCGGGGCCGGTACGCTGACCAAAAATGGCCTGGCCGATGTAACGTTGAGCGGCAACAACACTTTCAGCGGCATGTTCGATGTGCTGTCCGGCAGTCTGACTACCCTGAGCGGCACGGCGCTGGGCAACAACGCCACGCTCAATCTCGGCGGCGGCGCGGCCCTGAATCTCGGCGCTTCGGGCAGTCTCGCCAGCCTCACCGGCAGCGGCACCGCGCTGATTGGTACTGGCAATACGCTGAGCCTGGGCGGCAACAATGTCAGCAGCACGTTCGCGGGCATCCTTAGCGGTGACGGTGGACTGACCAAACTTGGCAGCGGCACCTTGACCCTCAGCGGGATAAGCGACCTGACCGGCGACACCAACGTCAACGCCGGCACCTTGCAGGTCAACGGTTCGCTGGCCAGCGCTAACGTGCTGGTCAACAGCGGCGGTACCCTCGGCGGCAGCGGCACCTTGACCGGCGCGGTGACGGTGGCCGATGGCGGTCATCTGGCGGGGGTGACTGGCAGCACCTTGTCGGTGGATTCGCTGGTGTTCAACGGCAACGCCAACTTCGATGTCGGCCTCGGCACACCGGTTTCCGGTGGCGGCAACGCACTGGTCAATGTCGGTGGCAACCTGACCCTCGACGGTAGCCTCAACGTCAGCGATATCGGCGGTTTCGGCAACGGTGTTTATCGCCTGATCAACTACACCGGCGGCCTGACCGACAACGGCCTGCTGATCGGCAGCGTACCGGGCAGCGTCTCTGCGGGCGATCTGCAACTGCAAACCGCGCTGGCCAACCAGATCAATCTGCTGGTCACTGCACCGGGTGCTACCGTGCAGTTCTGGGACGGCAATCAACTGGTCGCCAACGGTTCGGTGGACGGCGGCAGCGGCACCTGGGGCACCGGGACCAGCAACTGGACCGACGTCAACGGCACCACCAATCAAGCCTGGAGCAACAACTTCGCAGTGTTCCAGGGCACGGCGGGCACCGTCGCCGTCAACGGCGCGCAAACCATCACCGGCATGCAATTCGTCACCGATGGCTACAGCCTGCAAAACGGCACTGCCGGCTCGCTGGACCTGGTCAACGGTTCGCTGGGCAATGCTTCGGTGCGGGTCGATCCGAACGCGACGGCGACCATCGGCGTAGCGCTCAACGGCGCCGCCGCCCTCGGCAAGTACGACACCGGCACTCTGGTGCTCAATGCGGCCAACGGCTACACCGGCGGCACCGCGCTCAACGGCGGCACACTGGTGCTGGGCAACGACGCGGCCCTGGGCAGCGGCGTACTGACCGTCGCCGATGGCACGGCGCTGGACAGCAACACCGGCGTCATTGTTGCCAACGACGTACTGCTCAACGGCGGGCTGAACGTCGCCGGCTCCAACACTCTGGGCCTGGATGGCGTGATCAGCGGTGCGGGCAGTCTGATCAAGAGTGGTCCGGCCAGCCTGACCCTCACCGGCAACAACAGCTACAGCGGTGGAACCCGGCTTCAGGGCGGTACGCTGATTCTGGGCAATAACAGCGCGATCAGCAGTGGTGCGCTTGATGTGCTGGGCAATGCGACCCTCGACAGCACCGCCGCCTTGCAACTGGCCAATGCCATTGACCTGGGCGCGCAATTGACCCTGGCCGGCAATCAGGACACCACCCTCATCGGCGCGATTACCGGCTCAGGCAGCCTGGTCAAAAATGGCAGTGCAGACCTGCTGCTCAGCGGGGCCAACAGCTATAGCGGCGGCACCACGCTCAACGGCGGCAGCACTCGCGGCGACACCAGCAGCCTGCAAGGGGCGATCGTCAATAACGCGGCGCTGATCTTCGAGCAAAACAGCGACGGTACTTACACCGGCAACCTGACCGGCGCCGGGACCTTGAGCAAAACCGGCAGCGGCGATTTGTTGTTGACCGGCACCAACGGCTTTACCGGCAACACCGATGTGCAGGCTGGCGTGCTGCGGGTCAACGGCAGCCTGAACAGCGCCAATGTCTCCATTGCCAGCGGTGCCAGCCTGGGCGGCAGCGGTCAGTTGGGCGGTGCGGTGCAATTGGCCGACGGCGCGACCCTGCTCGGTGGCGGTGATGCATCGCCGCTGAAGGTTGGTTCGCTGGCGTTGTCCTCGGGCACAGCTCTGGATTTCAGCCTCGGCTCGGCCGCCAGTGCGACCACGGTAGTCGACGTCAGCGGCAACCTGATCCTTGACGGTACGCTGAACATCAGCAATGCCGGCGGCTTCGGCACCGGGGTCTATCAACTGTTCCGCTACGGTGGCAGCCTGACCGACAATGGCCTGGTCTATGGCAGCCTGCCGGTGTCGGCGGCGAATCTGACTCTGCAAACCGCGCTGGCCAATCAGATCAATCTGTTGGTGGAGGGCAGTGCGGGTGAAGTGCAGTTCTGGAACGGCGGCAAGACCAACCCAGACGGCACCATCGGCGGTGGCAGCGGTGTATGGGGGCCGGGTACCGTCTGGACTGACCCGACCGGTACTCAGGCGCTGGCGTCGAACGGCCAGTTCGCGGTGTTCGGCGGGCAGGGCGGCACCGTGACAGTGGTGGGTAACCAGGGCTTCACCGGCCTGCAATCTCTGGTCAATGGTTACAATCTGGTGCCTGGCGAGGGTGGCAGCCTGACGCCGGTCAACGGCACCGACGGCAGCCTGGCGGCGGTGCGGGTCAACGCTGGTGTGAGCACAGAAATTGCCGTGCCGCTGGTGGGCAGCGGCGGCATCGAAAAACTCGACTCCGGCACTCTGATTCTCAGCGGCGCCAACACCTACACCGGTGGTACCACGGTCAGCGGCGGTACGCTGATCGGCAACACCACCAGCCTGCAAGGCAACATCCTCGACAACGCCTTGCTGGTGTTCCAGCAAAATACCGATGGCAAATTCAACGGTGTGCTCAGCGGCACCGGGACGCTGGCCAAACGCGGTGCCGGGACATTGTTGCTGACGGGCAACCAGCCGTTCAGCGGCGCAGTGTCGGTGGACCAAGGCTTGCTGCAGGTCGGTAATCGCGCGGCCCAGGCTTCCCTAGGCGGACAGGTGACCGTGGCCAATGGCGCCGGGCTCAGTGGTAACGGCAGCGTCGGTTCGCTGGTCAACCACGGTGTGGTGATCTCCGGGGCCGAGGCGGGGAACTTGAGCGTGGCCGGTAACCTGACCAACGCCGCTGATGGCCTGCTGGTGCTGACTGTCAATTCGCCGGACGCCACGCCGCTGGTAGTGGGGGGCACCGCCAATCTGGGTGGCGGGCTGCAAGTGAATAGCCTGGCGCCAATTACCGGCAGCGCTGTTTATTCGCTGATCACGGCGGGCGGAGGCATCAGCGGCACGTTCAGCACCACCAACCTGCCCGCGTATGCGTTCTACGATACCGCGCTGCTCTATGGAACCAATCAAGTGGCACTGGCGGTGAACCGCAACGGCACTTCATTCGTCGACGTCGCTGCCACCGGTAATCAGGCCGGCACCGCGTCGGCATTGACTGACAACGGTTCGGCCGGCGCGCCATTGCGCCGTCAGATCCTTGGTCTTTCCGCGGCGCAGGCTCGCGCGGCCTTCGACAGCCTGTCCGGGGAAATCCATGCCAGCACCGCCAGTGCGATCCTTGAGGATTCCCGCTACATCCGCGACGCGGTCAACGACCGTATGCGCCAACCGTCGTGCAGCGGGCCGGATGATCCGCGCCGGGCCCTGGCGCCCAACGACAACCAACTGAGCAGCAGCGGTTGCCATGGCGAAATGGTCGGCTGGGCGCGTGCGCTCGGCGCCTGGGGTGAATCGGACGGCGACAGCAGCAGTGCCAGTCTCGATCGCAACCTCAGCGGCTTCATGCTCGGCACGGACAAGCAACTCGACGAGCAATGGCGCACAGGGATGGCCGCCGGTTACACCCGCAGCGACATCGATGCCCATGATCGCCGTTCGGATGCCACCGTCGAAAGCTATCACCTGGCGGCCTATTTGAATTCACAATTCGAGGCGGTCGCCGTGCGCCTCGGCGCGGCGTACAGCTGGCACGACATCGAGAGCAAACGCGACGTCAGTGTCGGTGCCTATAACGATCGTCTGGAGGCTCATTACGACGCCCGCAGCGCCCAGGTGTTCGGTGAAGTCGGCTACACCGTCGAAGCCGCCGGCATTGCCCTGGAACCGTTCGCCGGTTTGGCCTACGTCAACTACGACACTGACCAGGCCAAGGAAAAAGGCGGAGAGGGGCGCCTGGAGGCCGATGCCGATCAAGACATCACGTTCTCCACCCTCGGCGTACGCGCCGGCAAGCGCATCACCCTGGCCAACGGCGGACAATTCACCCCGCGTGCGGCCATCGGCTGGCGGCATGCCTTTGGTGATACCGAACCCGATGCCGACCTGACCTTCATCAATGGCGGTGCGTCGTTCAGCACTCAAGGCGTGCCGATTGCCGAGGACAGCGCACTGCTGGAGGCCGGGGTGGACTTCCAGATCAGCCCGACCGGAAAACTGGGGATTGGGTACTCGGGGCAGGTGTCGAGCAAGAATGAAGACCATGCGATGACGATCAGCTTCAGCCTCGGCTTCTGAATTACTCCGAAGGTCTTTAGCCGCCCGAAAGGGCGGTTTTTTTTCCTTGAAAAATGCGCCTTGTCCGGCGCTTGACGGGCACATTTCCCGAACCACGCTCTGCTAGAATCGGTCGCACGTTTCTACGAGGTGCCCCCATGAGCGAGCCGATCCGCCTGACCCAGTACAGCCACGGTGCTGGTTGCGGTTGCAAGATTTCCCCCCAGGTACTGGAAGTGATTCTGGCCGGCAGCGGTGCGCAGAACCTGGACCCGAAACTGTGGGTCGGCAATGCCTCGCGCGATGACGCGGCGGTGTATGCCATCGACGCAGAGCGCGGAGTCGTCTCGACCACCGACTTTTTCATGCCGATCGTCGACGATCCGTTCGATTTCGGCCGCATTGCCGCCACCAACGCCATCAGTGATATCTACGCCATGGGCGGTGATCCGTTGATGGCGATCGCGATACTCGGCTGGCCTGTAAATGTTCTGGCACCGGAAGTTGCCCGGGAAGTGATTCGCGGCGGCCGTTCGGTGTGTGACGAGGCCGGCATTCCTCTGGCGGGCGGGCATTCCATCGATGCACCGGAGCCCATCTTCGGCCTCGCCGTCACCGGCCTGGTGGAAAAGCGCCACATGAAGCGCAACGACACCGCCACCGCTGGTTGCCTGCTGTACCTGACCAAGCCCTTGGGCATCGGCATCCTCACCACCGCCGAAAAGAAGGGCAAGTTGCGCAACGCCGATATCGGCCTGGCCCGCGACTGGATGTGCACCCTGAACAAACCCGGCAGCCGCTTCGGCAAACTCGACGGCGTGACGGCGATGACCGACGTTACCGGTTTCGGTTTGCTCGGGCATCTGGTGGAAATGGCCGATGGCAGCCATCTCACCGCACGAATTGAGTACGAGCGTGTACCGCGTCTGCCGGGTGTCGAGTATTACCTCGAACAGGGCTGCATTCCCGGCGGAACCTTGCGTAACTTCGACAGCTACGCCAGCAAGCTCGGGCGCTTGCAGGAACTGCACAAGCGCGTGCTGTGCGATCCGCAGACCAGCGGCGGCCTGTTGATTGCCGTGACGCCCGAAGGCAATGACGCGTTTCTGACGGTGGCCGCCGAACTGGGGCTGAGTCTGGCGCCGATTGGTGAACTGGTCGAGCGACAGGGCAACGCGGTCGAGGTGTCTTGATGTCTGTCGACTGTTCCGATTACCGCGACATCTTCCTCAACGACCGGACGATGATGGATGCCCGTGCGCCGATCGAGTTTTCCAAGGGCTCGTTCCCCGGTGTGACCAACCTGCCGCTGATGAACGATCAGGAGCGGCAGCGGGTCGGCACTTGCTACAAGCAGCTTGGTCAGCAAGCGGCCATCGAATTGGGCCATCAATTGGTCTCCGGCGAAATCAAGACCCAGCGCATCCAGGCCTGGGCGGATTTCGCCCGGGCGCACCCTGATGGGTTTCTCTATTGTTTTCGCGGTGGTTTGCGCTCGCAGATTGTCCAGCAATGGCTCAAGACGGAAGCGGGCATCGACTATCCGCGGGTCGCTGGCGGCTACAAGGCCATGCGTACCTTTCTACTGGAAACCGTCGATCAAGCCGTCGACCAATGTGATTTCGTCTTGCTGGGCGGCATGACCGGCACCGGTAAAACCGAAGTGCTCACGCAGTTGAGCAACGGGCTGGACCTGGAAGGTCACGCCAATCATCGCGGCTCCAGTTTCGGCAAACGCGCCACCGGCCAACCGTCCAATATCGACTTTGAAAACCGTCTGGCGGTGGACCTGCTGAAGAAGCGCGCTCGCGGTATCGAACAGTTCGTCCTGGAGGACGAGAGCCGCGCGATCGGCAGTTGCGCGCTGCCATTACCGCTGTATCAGGGCATGCAGCAATTTCCGATGGTCTGGCTTGAAGACAGCCTGCAAGGGCGCGTCGAACGGATCCTGCGCGATTACGTGGTGGACTTGTGCGCCGAGTTCATCGCGGTGCATGGCGATGAAGGTTTTGTGCTGTTTTCCGAGCGCTTGCTGGCGAGTCTGGACAATGTGCAGAAACGGCTGGGTGGCGAGCGTCATCGACGGATGCTGGTGTTGATGGAAGACGCCTTGGCGGAGCAGGGGCGTAGCGGCGCGGTGGATTTGCACCGGGGCTGGATCGAAGGGTTGCTGACGGAGTATTACGACCCGATGTATGTCTTTCAGCGGGAGAAAAAAGGGGCGCGGATTGAGTTTGCCGGGGAGCGCGGGGCGGTTATCGAGTATTTGCGCGATAGGGTGAATCAGTAGAGGTGAGGGTGTTTTCGCCGGCCCCATCGCGAGCAGGCTCACTCCCACAGTGGAATGCATTCCAAATGTGGGAGTGAGCCTGCTCGCGATGGGGCCAACACAGTCGCCGCATCAATCAGGTCGGGCAAGTTTCCTGCCCGTTATCCAGCCCTTGTTTGTAGCTATGACTGACCAGGCTGGCCTTGCCGTTGTGCCAGGTCAGGGTCAGTACGAACAACGAGTCGTAATCGCTGGATTCCCAATCTTCGGTGATCTTCTGTTTCTTGCCGACCGCTTCTCCGGCGACTTTGTTGATCAGCTCCGGCAGGTAGCCGTGGGACCAGGCGGTATAGATGACCGAGTTGTGATACTTGTCGTGCAACAGTTCATCGGCCAGGTCGCTGGTGTCGTTGGCCGAGAAGTTGATGTTGACCGGCAAGCCGAGTTTGATCGCGCTCGGGCTGATGGTCATTAACGGGCGAATGTAACTGTAGGAGTTGTCCAGTTCGCCTTCCTCGACATTACGCGTCGGGTTGGCGGCAAACACATAGTTGGCGTTGCCGAATTTTTCCGGCAGCAGGGTAGCCAGGTCGATGGCGCGGTTCAGGCCCTGGCAATTGAGTTGACCGAGGCCGCCTTCAGGTTTTTCCGCGTGGCGCAGAAACACCAGCGTTTGAGTTCCGTCCACCGGTTGAGCGCGACTTTCGCGGGACTCCAGCATCAAAAACAATGCGCTGGCCGCCAGCACAGCGGGCAGGAATATATAAGCGCGATGTTTGAAGCGATTGGCTAGTGTCAGAAATTTCTTCATGGAATAAAAGGTTCTTGAGCGCATTTTGGTTAAGGCTGACAAACCTTTACACCGCGATTTTCCTGCGTCGGGTGTTTTCCATGTCGTTGAGCCGATCCGTTTTCAAAGGGGCAGTGCTCAGAGTCCTCTGTTGCCCATTTGGTTCGATACCGGCCGAGAGCGCAGCAATGTACCGGTAACCTTGCACGGCTTGGAGCAAAGGTTATCGACAACATGTTGCGGAATTGTGGACACCGTACACCTGTTGGCGCGCACCCCCCTGTGATCTCCTTTAATTCCGACCATCAGCCATATTGATGGGTCAAACGCTTCCAGCGCTGGCTATCTCGATTATGATCGTCGCTCTTTATTTTTCCGTGGATCCTTTCCCATGACCGATTTGTCCGCGTTCCCCATCACCGAAAAATGGCCGGCCCAGTATCCGGAGTGGATTCAGCTGTACTCCTTGCCGACGCCCAACGGCGTCAAGGTCTCGATCATGCTCGAAGAGATCGGCCTGCCGTACGAGCCTCATCGCGTCGGTTTCGAGAGCAACGATCAGATGTCCCCGGAGTTCCTGTCGTTGAACCCCAACAACAAGATCCCGGCCATCCTCGATCCCCACGGCCCTGATGGTCAGCCTTTGCCGCTGTTCGAGTCCGGGGCGATTCTGATCTACCTCGCCGACAAGACAGGGCAACTGTTGGCCCAGGAATCGGCGGCGCGTTATGAAACCATTCAGTGGCTGATGTTCCAGATGGGTGGCATTGGGCCGATGTTTGGCCAGCTCGGTTTCTTCAATATATTTGCCGGCAAGGATTACGAAGACAAGCGCCCCCGTGACCGCTATGTCGAAGAAAGCAAACGTCTGCTCGGTGTCCTCGACAAGCGCCTCGAAGGACGTGACTGGATCATGGGCGAGCGCTACACCATTGCCGACATCGCGACCTTTCCGTGGATTCGCAATCTGATCAGCCGCTATGAAGCGGGCGATCTGGTGGGCATCCAGAACTTCCCCAACGTCACGCGGGTGCTGGAGAAATTCCTCGCGCGCCCGGCGGTGAAACGCGGGCTGGAAATCCCGAAACCCGTCTCCAACTAATCCACCGCAATCCCTGTAGGAGCTGGCTTGCCAGCGATGAGGCCGGCACATCCAGCATTTGTGTTGAAGCAACCACCGCCATCGCTGGCAAGCCAGCTCCTACAAGGGATCTGTGTTGGCTCCGGTGATTGTTGCCGTTCCAGTAACGCTGTCTTGAGCGTTCGACGTTTGTGCCCTGCGCCTCGCAGGGCATAAGCTTCGCCCCCTCTACGACTTTCGTCTCGTCCCCCGATTTTCAGGAATTCCCATGTCCAGCCAGTTCCCCGAAGCACGTCCACGCCGTCTGCGCCGCAATGCGAGCCTGCGCAGTCTGTTCCAGGAAACCGAGTTCAGCTTGAACGACCTGGTGCTGCCGATTTTTGTCGAAGAAGAAATCGACGATTTCGTGCCGATCAAAAGCATGCCGGGCGTGATGCGTATACCGGAGTCGAAACTGGCCGGCGAGATCGAGCGCTATGCCCGGGCCGGAATCAAGTCGGTGATGACCTTCGGCGTGTCCCATCACCTGGACGGCAACGGCAGCGACACCTGGAACGACAATGGCCTGGTGTCGCGCATGTCGCGCATCGCCAAGGATGCCGTGCCGGAAATGATCGTCATGTCCGACACCTGCTTCTGCGAGTACACCGACCATGGCCATTGCGGCGTGCTGCATAACCACGAAGTCGACAACGACCAGACCCTGATCAACCTCGGCAAACAAGCGGTGGCGGCGGCCCGCGCCGGTGCCGATGTGATTGCCCCGTCCGCGGCCATGGACGGGCAGGTCCAGGCGATTCGCCGGGCGCTGGATGAGGCCGGTTTTACCCAGACGGCAATCATGGCCTATTCGACCAAATTCGCCTCGGCGCTGTACGGTCCGTTCCGCGAAGCCGGTGGCAGCGCGCTCAAGGGCGACCGCAAAAGCTATCAGATGAACCCGATGAACCGCCGCGAAGCCGTGCGCGAATCGTTGCTGGACGAGCAGGAAGGCGCCGATGCGCTGATGGTCAAACCGGCCGGCGCGTACCTGGACATCATCCGCGACATTCGCGAAGTTTCGCGCCTGCCGCTGTCGGCGTATCAGGTCAGCGGCGAGTACGCGATGATCAAGTTTGCCGCGCAGGCCGGGGCGATTGATGAAGACCGCGTAGTGCGCGAAAGCCTGGGGGCGATCAAACGGGCGGGGGCGGATTTGATCTTCACGTATTTCGCGATGGACCTGGCCTTGGCCGGGATCTAAATCCGTCCTTAACCCTGTAGGAGCTGGCTTGCCAGCGATGAGGCTGGTACATCCAACATTTGTGTTGAAGCAACCACCGTCATCGCTGGCAAGCCAGCTCCTACAGGGGGAGGTGTTGTTTTCGGACTCAAGCAAAAAACGGCCGAATCCCGTGGGTGCGGAAATAACGCTCGATCACCTTCGGGTCCGAGCACGTCTCGGCAATCGCCACATAGGTATCCGGTCGCAACAAATAGAAGCCGTTACGCCCAAGTCCCGCCGCTTCAAACGCCGGTCGCCAATCGAACACATGCAACGGCAAATGATGCTCGATGCACCAGGCAATCATCTCGTCGCTGGTGTCGCCATACACATGCACCTGCCAGGTCAGGCATTTTAACGATTCAAAATTATCCCCTTCACCATCATGGGCCCAAGGCAGGCGATCGCCGCCGTGGACGTGCCCGGCCACGCCTGTGCTCAATGGCATGCCGCGATAGTTCAGGGTGATTTGCGACACCGTGCGGAACAGGAATTCGCGGGATGCCTCGAAGGAGGCCATTTTCGGAATCACGAAGGGCGCCAGACGCGTGCGCAACAGGTCGGCCATGCGGCCTTCAGCGGTGGCGAAACTGAACACCCGGTCGGTGGTGGCCACCAGTTTGCGGGCAAACGCGATGCGTTCGGTTTCATAGGTGTTGAGTAATTTAGCCTCGGCGGCGCCGCTCAAGACGGCCGCAAGTTTCCAGGCGAGGTTGATCGCATCGCCAATCCCGGTGTTCATGCCCTGGCCCCCGGCGGGGCTGTGGACATGGGCCGCGTCGCCCAATAGAAACGCGCGCCCGGTGCGAAAGTGGTCGGCCACCCGATGATGCACGCGATAGGTCGAGAACCAGTTCACCTGCTCGATCTGCACCTTCAGATTTTCAATTGCGCGGCTGCTGACGTCTGCAAATTGCAGGGTTTCGGCATGCTCGGCGCGTTCATCACGGACGGTGCCGATCAAGCGTGCGCGCCCCGTCGCGGCCAACGGGAATACGGCGAGGAAATCCGCTTCATCGAGATCCACGTGCAGTTCGCCATTGAACGTCGGACCGCTGGCCTGCACATCGGCGACATAGAAAATCTGCTGATAGGTGCCGCCGGGAAATCCGGTGTCCAGGGATTTACGCACGATTGACCGCGCACCGTCGCACCCGGCCAGATAACAGGCTTGGCAGATTTCATGCTGGCCGTCAGGCAGGCGCAACGTCGCGGTAATGCCGTCGCCGGTTTCTTCGAAGCCCAGCAACTCGGTGTTGCGTTCTACGGTGATGCCGAAGGTCTCGAGGCGTTCGATCAGCAGGCGTTCGTGTTCGTCCTGGGGAAACATTTCGAGGAAGGCGTAGGGCGTCAGTCCCTCGCCAACGCGGCTCAGGGGCAAGCGCGCCACAGGCTCACCCTTGACCCAGAAATTGGCGGCCGCCACGCGATGGCCCTTTTGCACGACCGCCTCACTGAGGCCGAGCTGGCGATACAACTCCAGCGTCCGCGCCTGCACGGCCAATGCCCGCGACGTGGTGCCGGGGGCTGAGGTCTTGTCGATAATCCGTACGCGGACTCCCAGTTTGCTCAGCCACAGTGCCAGGACCAGCCCGGTCGGGCCGGCGCCGACGATCAATACATCGCTGCGATGCATGTGCCGTTCCTCCTTGCGGTGTGGGTCAAGTATGGTCCACGCGCGCCGGGCGGCCAGGCTGACTGCTCAACGGAAGAAATGTAGGAGCTGCCGCAGGCTCGGGCCGCGTTCGGCAGCTCCTACAGGGAGAGGCGTTTTACGATTAGAAGTCGATGGTGCCTGACAGCTTCGCCACGCGAGGCTCGCCCTGGGTCAGGTAGCCGCCCTGGGCCGATTCCCAGTATTTCTTGTTGGCCACGTTTTCGACGCCGAAACGCAAGGTCACGTCCTTTTCCTGGACCTTGAAGGCGTAACGAGCGCCGGCGTCGAAGCGGTTCCAGGTCGGCAGGCTGAGGTTGTTCGCCGCGTCGGCGTACTGGCCGCCGGTGCGCAGCATCCGCCCGTTCAGTGCTACGCCTTGCAGGCCCGGCACGTCCCAATCCACGTTGGCGTTGAACTGGAAGGTCGGCACGCCGATGGCCTGATTACCGTCATTGAGGCCGCCCTGTGTTTTCTTCAGTTCGGTGTCCATGACCGTCACGCCGCTGAGCAGGCGCAGGCCATCGATCGGCTCGCCAAAGACGTTGAGCTCCACGCCTTTGTTGACCTGTTCACCATCGTTCACGAAAACCGCGGTGTTGGCATCGAGGACCTGGGTGTAGCCATCGGCCGGTTGCTCGATGCGATACACACCGAGCGTGGCGCCATAGGTGCCCATGTCGACTTTCACACCGGCTTCGATCTGTTTGGAGCGAGCCGGGGCAAACACTTCGTTGCCGTTGACCACCACGCGGGAGCCGGCCGTGGTCGGTGCCGTCGGGCCTTCAGCCAGGCCTTCGATGCGGTTGGCGTAGAACGACACGTGTTCCCACGGTTTGAACACGATGCCGTACACCGGCGTGGTGATCGACTCGTCGTAGTTGGACGTCCGGGTTCCGGTGCCGTAGGCATAGCCCTGGACTACCAGTTGCTGACGACGCGCCCCGACGGTCACCAACAGGCGATCATCGAAGAAGCCCAGGGTGTCGGACACCGCGCCGCTGCGCACGAAGGTTTTGCCGGTGATGCCCGGATCGTGCAGGTCGCCGCCGGAGAAACCGCCCTGTGGCGCCGGCACCTCGACCGGGTGGTAGATGTTGTTCGGGTAGCGGGTCAGGTCGAAATCGAAGGCGTTGCGCTGTTGGGTCCAGATGCCGGCCAGGCCGAAGTTGAGCTGATGGCTGACCGGGCCGGTGACGAATTTGCCATTGAGGCCGGCCATGGCGCTGGAGTTGTCCTCGTCGTGGGGAATGAACGAGCCGGTGGTGGTGGAACTACCGTCGTTGCCCACCAGGGTAGTGCTGTTGTAATTACCGACTTCACGGGTGTGCTTGTGGCCCGCGGCGGCGTAGGCGGTCCAGCTTTCGTTCAGGTCGTACTCGGCGCGCAGCATGCCGAAGGTGTCTTCGATCTGGGTGAAGCCCCACTTCTGCGCGTAGTTGGTGTCGGCCGACGGCGCATCCGGGATGTGCGTGGTAGTGCCCAGGTTCACCGAGCTGCGGCCACCGTTGATGCGTTCTTTGGAATAGATGAAATCGCCGGAAATGCGCAGGGCGTCGCCCCGGTAATCCAGGCCGATGGCGAACAGCTTGGAGCGCTGGTTTTCATCGTCGATGGCGGTGTCGCCCTCGCGCTGCGACAGGTTGACGCGTGCGCCGAAACGATTGTCCTCGCCGAAACGCTGACCGACGTCGAGGTGTTCACCGATGCGCCCGTCATCGCTGATGTCGGTGCTGAAGCGGCGCAGCGGCTCGTCACCGGCGCGCTTGGGTTGCAGGTTGACGCCGCCGCCGATGCCGGAGCCACTCGGGGTCACGCCGTTGATAAAGGCATTCGGACCCTTGAAGACTTCCACGCGCTCCAGGGCGTCGGTGGAAATGATCTGCCGCGGCAGGATGCCGTACAGACCATTGAAGGAAATATCGTCACCGTTGAGCGGCAGGCCACGGATCATGAAGGTCTGGGCCTGGTTGGAAAAACCGGAGGCCTGGCGCACCGACGAATCGTTGAGCAGCACGTCACCGACGGTTTCGGCTTGCTGGTCGCGGATCAACTCTTCGGTGTAGGCGGTCATGCTAAACGGCACGTCCATGATGTCCTGGTTGCCCAGCACGCCCAATTGCCCGCCACGCGCGACTTGGCCGCCGGCATATACCGGTGGCAGATCGGACTGGGAAGGGGCTTCGGCGTTGACGTTGACGTTGTCCAGCACCAGCGCTTTACCGTCGTTTTGTGCCGGTGTGGCGGGCGTTGCCGCGTGGGCGGTGACGGACAGCGAGCAAAGCAGGGCGATTAGCGTCGGGCGAAAAGGAACGCGGGTTCGGGCTGGAGTGGTCATGGTTCGTTCCGGGCGGCGCGCCGCCTCTGAGAAAAAGATTTTGCCGGCGCGGGAACTCCTTGCGCAAATACGACTCCAGGGGCGAATGATAGGAGTTCTCAGTCACGTTGCGCAATCGGTTTGTCATTACGGTGTGTAGGTAAAGCTTAAAAGGGGTGAGATTGCCTCTGTGGCGAGGGAGCTTGCTCCCGCTGGGCTGCGAAGCGGCCCCTTATATCCCTGAAAAAATGGGAGTGCTGCGCACTCCAGCGGGAGCAAGCTCCCTCGCCACAGGTAGTCACTTGGCGGGCGGTCTGGTGTGCTCGAGGAACAGCGGCTCTACGCCGTAGTCATAGCCTGCACCATGCCATCGATCGTATGGTTAACCCGGCTCAACGGACTACCAGGAGCAACATGCAAGCCCATCGATTGATCATGAGCATCGCCGCGTTGCTGGTGCTGGCCGGTTGCGGCAGCCAACGGACCCAGGAACCGCCGGCGCGCAAACCCGCCGAGGTCAAGGCGGAAATCGTGCGATTGCTCCCGGCGAAGACGGTCGACCGCCAGGGTTGGGCCACGGATATCTATGCTGCCTTTGCCGCGCAGAACATCACGCCGAGCACGCAAAATCTGTGCGCGGTGCTGGCCGTTACCGAGCAGGAATCGACGTTTCAGGTAGACCCGCCCGTACCGGGGCTGGGCAAGATCGCTCGCGAGGAAATCGATCGTCGCGCGTCCAAGGCGCACATTCCCGGCCTGTTGGTCAGTGGCGCGCTGCAAGTGCGTTCGCCCAATGGCAAAACCTACAGCGAGCGTCTGAACGCGGCGCGTAGCGAAAAAGAACTGAGCGCGATTTTTGATGACTTCATCGGCATGGTGCCGATGGGCAAGACCCTGTTTGCAGGCTTCAACCCGGTGCACACCGGCGGCCCGATGCAGGTCAGCATCGACTTTGCCGAGCAGCAAGCGAAGGGTTATCCGTATCCGGTGAACGGCTCTATCCGCCGTGAAGTGTTTACCCGGCGTGGCGGCATGTACTTTGGCATCGCGCATTTACTCGGTTACCCGGTGAGCTACGAGCAACCGCTGTACCGCTTCGCCGATTTCAACGCCGGTTGGTACGCCAGTCGCAATGCGGCGTTTCAAAACGCTGTGAGCCGGGCCTCGGGCATCCCGCTGGCGCTGGACGGCGACCTGGTCGACCATGGTTCGATCATGCCGGGCACCACGGAACGGGCGGTGCGTACCCTCGGCAAGCAACTGGACCTGCGCAATACGACGATCAGGAATCAACTGGAGGAGGGCAACAGCCTGGCCTTCGAGGATAGCGAGCTCTATCAGCGGGTTTTCGCCCTGGCCGAACAGGCCGAAGGCAGGGCATTGCCGCGTGCGGTATTGCCGGGGATCGTGCTGCAAAGCCCGAAAATCACCCGCAAGCTCACCACGGCGTGGTTTGCCAAACGGGTTGATGAGCGTTATCAGCGTTGTATGAAGCGGGCAGGTTGAGGATCAGAAGATCAAAAGATCGCAGCCTTCGGCAGCTCCTACAGGGTATGCGCATTCCAATGTCGGAGCTGCCGAAGGCTGCGATCCTGGCGTCCGTACGGCACCACATGATGTTCGAGTTCACGCAGGCATAAAAAAACCCGGCTGATGAGGCCGGGTTTTTTGTCGAGTACCGCGGTAAAACCATTCATTCAAGCGATACGGTTGCTGTTCAGGCGATCAGAGCCATCGGCGGCGACGGTGTTGCCATGCAGGCGGTCGGAACCATCAGCGGCCACGGTGTTGCCATGCAGACGATCAGAACCATCGGCGGCCACGGTG
>NZ_JSAK01000027.1:24076-89445 GCF_000802965.1 Pseudomonas fluorescens
GGCCACGGTGTTGCCGTGCAGACGGTCAGAACCATCGGCGGCTACAGTGTTGCCATGCAGACGATCAGAACCATCGGCAGCCACACGATTTTCGATCAGGCGATCCGAGCCACCCTCAGCCACACGGCTTTCAATCAGACGATCCGAGCCACCTTCAGCAACAACAGGCTGAACCGAGGTAGCGGCAAAAGCGTTCACTGCAAAAACCGAGAAAGCGATGCTGAGAAGAGTTTGGCGTTTCATGATGGTGTGCTCCGGGGTGTTATTGGTTGGTATGGAGCAGATGTTACGCGGCGGATTTTTTAAGAGAACTTCATTGACGTGATGGTGAACATCGACAGTATTGATAGGGCGTGCGGCATACCTACTGTGGCCGTGATGATGCAGTCGTCGGATGGCTCAGGCGTGTGCGATGGCGGCTTCTACACTGGTTAACGTCGCAAGGAGGTGTGTATGTATCAGCTCTACGGTCATCAAAATTCAGGCGCGGCGGCGATCGAAGCTGCGCTGGAACTCTGTGAGATTCCCTATCGCTTCATCGATGTGGAGGCGTCCCAGGAAGCCGCGCAGGCGCTGGAGAAACTCAACCCGCTCAAGCAGATTCCGACGCTGCAATTGCCCGACGGCGGCATCCTCACCGAGAGTGCGGCGATCCTGATCCATCTCGGGATGTCGTTTCCGCGCTCGAAGCTGTTGCCTTATGAAGCCGCCGAACGCGATCAGGCCATTCGCGCAATGGTGTACATCGTCAGCAATTGCTACGCAGCCATCGGCATCATCGATTACCCCGAGCGCTGGCTGGTCGCGGCGGATCAGGCGTCGAGGCAAAACCTCATGGCCGGCGCTCGCCAGCGGCTGCATTGGAGTTGGGAGGTGTTCGCCGATCAATTCTCGGGCGAGTTGTACCTGGGAGACGAGACGCCAGGCGCGCTGGACGTGCTGGCGGCGGTGATTACCCGATGGGCCGGCAGTCGCGAACATCTACGCAATGCCCGTCCGGGATTTTTCGCCTGGCTGGAGCGCATCGACCGCCATCCGACATTGGCGCCGGTGTTCGCGAGGCATTGGCCGAAATGAACACCAAACATCCCCTTGTAGGAGTGAGCCTGCTCGCGATGGCGGACTGACATTCAACAATTATGTCGACTGACACACCGCCATCGCGAGCAGGCTCACTCCTACAGGAGGAGGGAATTACTCGCCGCGAATGTACTGCTCCAACTGACGAATCAGCTCAGCCTGTTCGGCAATGGCTTCCTTGACCAGGTCACCAATCGACAGCAAACCGATCAACTTGCCGTTTTCCACCACCGGCAGGTGGCGCAGGCGCCGGTCGGACATGATGCCCAGGCAGGTATCGACAGTTTGATGGGTGTCCACCGTGATCACCGGCGACACCATGATGTCGCGCACCGGCGTGCCCACTGATGAACGCCCGTGCAGCACCAGTTTGCGCGCGTAATCGCGTTCACTGATGATGCCCAGCACTTCTTCATTCTCCACCACCAGCAGAGCGCCGACGTTCTTCTCGGCCATCTTCATCAGCGCTTCGAGCACCATGTGATCCGGCTTGATCTGATGCACTTCCTGATTCTTCTGATCTTTCAACTTGAGCAGTTGCGCGACGGTTTTCATGGCGGTTTCCCGGGTGTTGTCGTTGTTCTAGAAGAATCGTAGACGCAAGCGCGCAGGGCAAGAGCGAAAGCGGCAGATACCACTCAAAAAACGTCATTGGGCGGATTTTCTTTGGTAAATCTCAAAAGATCGCAGCCTTCGGCAGTTCCTACAGGGGGTACATATTCCATTGTAGGAGCTGCCGAAGGCTGCGATCTTTTCAAGGCGATGACGCGTAGAATTGCCACCCTGAATCAATAGTGAGGTTGGCAGTGGTGGATTTACCGCAGGGCTTCGTCCTGACCCGGCATTGGCGCGATACTCCGGCCGGTACGGAAGTCGAGTTCTGGTTGGCGACCGAGAGCGGTCCCCAGCGAATCCGCCTGCCTCATCAGCCTTCGGTGGCGTTCATCCCGGCAGATCAGCGCGAGCAGGCCGAGGCGCTGTTGCGCGATGAAAAGAACGTCGAGCTCAAACCTCTGGCCCTGATGGATTTCGAGCACCGACCGGTGCTCGGTCTGTACTGCCAGCAACACGGGCAATTGATGCGTCTGGAAACCACCCTGCGCCGGGCCGGTGTCGACGTGTTCGAAGCCGACGTACGCCCGCCCGAACGCTACATGATGGAGCGGTTCATCACCGCGCCCGTGCGTTTTGGTGGCACGCCGGGTGCCGAGGGTTTGCTGCGCGATGCGCAGATGAAGCCCGACCCGGATTACCGGCCGAACCTCAAACTGGCGTCCCTCGACATCGAAACCACCGCCCAGGGCGACTTGTATTCCATCGCCCTGGAAGGTTGCGGCCAGCGTCAGGTGTACATGCTCGGCCCGCCCAACGGCGACGACAGTCAGGTCGATTTCCAGCTCGAATACTGCGACTCGCGAACGATCCTGCTGAAAAAGCTCAATGAATGGTTCGCCCTGAACGACCCCGACGCGATCATCGGCTGGAACGTCGTGCAGTTCGACCTGCGAGTGCTGCACGAACACGCCCGGCGCCTGGCCGTGCCGCTGAAACTAGGGCGTGGCGGCGAAGAGATGCAGTGGCGCGAGCACGGCAACGGCAATCACTACTTCGCGTCCGCTGCGGGCCGGTTGATCATCGACGGCATTGAATCGCTGCGCTCGGCGACCTGGAGTTTCCCCTCGTTCAGCCTGGAAAACGTCGCGCAAACCCTGCTCGGCGAAGGCAAGTCGATCGACAATCCGTACCAGCGCATGGATGAAATCAACCGCATGTTCGCTGAGGACAAACCGGCGCTGGCCAAGTACAACCTCAAGGATTGCGAGCTGGTCACGCGAATTTTCGCCAAGACCGAATTGCTGAAGTTTTTGCTGGAGCGGGCCAGTGTCACCGGTTTGCCGGTGGATCGCATGGGCGGTTCAGTGGCAGCGTTCACCCACCTCTACATGCCGTTGATGCACCGCCAGGGCTTCGTCGCGCCGAACCTCGGCGGGGGGCCGCCCCCCCCCCCGCCCGNNTCGGGCCCCCCCCCCCCCGAAAGCCAGCCCCGGTGGCTTTGTCATGGACTCGCAGCCCGGGCTGTACGAGTCGGTGCTGGTGTTCGACTACAAAAGCCTTTATCCGTCGATCATCCGCACCTTCCTCATCGACCCGGTGGGCTTGATCGAAGGGCTCAAGCATCCCGATGACGCGGACTCGGTGCCGGGCTTTCGCGGGGCGAGGTTTTCCCGTACGCGGCATTGCCTGCCGTCCATCGTTGCGCGGGTCGCCGAAGGTCGCGAAACCGCGAAGCGCGAACACAACGCGCCGTTGTCCCAGGCGTTGAAGATCATCATGAACGCGTTTTATGGCGTGCTCGGCTCAAGTGGTTGCCGCTTCTTCGATACCCGGCTGGCATCGTCCATCACACTGCGCGGCCACGAAATCATGCTGCGCACCCGCCAGTTGATCGAAGCCCAGGGCCACACGGTGATTTACGGCGACACCGATTCGACCTTCGTCTGGCTGCGCCGCGCCCATGGTCAACAGGAAGCCGCGCAGATCGGCAAGGCGCTGGTGGATCACGTCAACCAATGGTGGCGTGAGCATGTGCGGCAGGAATACGGGCTGGAGAGTGCGTTGGAGTTGCAGTTCGAAACGCACTATAAGCGCTTCCTGATGCCGACCATTCGCGGCGCGGAGGAGGGCAGCAAGAAACGATATGCGGGGTTGGTGACGCGCGCCGATGGCACTGAAGAAATGGTCTACAAGGGTCTGGAAACCGTGCGCACCGACTGGTCGCCGCTGGCCCGGCAATTCCAGCAGGAGCTGTACCTGCGCATCTTCCATCGCAAACCCTATCAGGATTATGTGCGCGACTATGTGCGCAAAACCCTGGCGGGCGAGTTCGATGAGCGCCTGATTTACCGCAAGCGCCTGCGCCGCACTCTCGATGATTATCAGCGTAACGTGCCGCCCCATGTCCGTGCAGCGCGCATTGCCGACGAGTACAACGACCAGCAGGGCCGACCGCGGCAATACCAGAATGGCGGCTGGATCAGTTATGTGATCACGGTCGCCGGCCCCGAACCGCTGGAGATCCGCAGCGCGCCGATCGATTACGACCATTACGTGACCCGGCAATTGCAGCCGGTGGCGGATGCGATCCTGCCGTTTGTCGACGACGACTTTTCAACTTTGATTGGTGGGCAACTGGGCCTGTTTTGAGTCCATCAGCTGTAAGGTCCAGTTATCGGGAATGCCGTGGAAATACTTGTTCAAGGCTTGATGGAACACGCTGTGGTCGGCCGAGAGTTGGGCAAACAGCGTGATCGACGAGTGAAATTTCAGGTCGTCGGGGTGGCCGAAAATCTCTGTTATCGAGCGCTGCCGGATGTTCAGCACTTCTTGCGTGCACGTTCGTAACCGCGGGCCCAGCACTGGGTGCTCAAGATAAGCCTGGGCTTCGTCGCGGGAACAGATCGCGAAGCGTTTGGACATATCGCTGCCGCCCAACCCGGCAAATTGCGGAAAGATGAACCACATCCAGTGGCTGCGTTTTTTACCTTCATTCAGCTCTTTCTGGACCTTGTTGAACACCGGGTCTTGCGCCTGAACAAAGCGTTGCAAGTTAAAGGCGTCCAGCTGATCGGTGCTTCTCATGCGGAAGCCCTCTGACAAAACCGCGATGGCTCAGACCATGGCCAACCGCTGTTTGCGTTGTGGCGCGCGAAACGCTTGGTCCAGCGCCTCCAGATCCCCTGCTTCAAGCTCCAGTTGCGCCGCTTGCGCATTAAGTTGCACATGCTCCGTTCTGACCGCTTTGGGGATGGCGATCACACCGTTCTGCCGCAAAAGCCATGCCAGTGACACCTGTGCAGGCGTCACGCCGTGACGGGCGGCTACCTGCTTGAGCGTGGAATTTGCGAGCATTTTCCCGCCCTGACCAATCGGACAGTAGGCCATAACCGGCATATTGTGCTGTTGGCACCACGGCAGCAAATCAAATTCGATGCCGCGCTCTTCCAGGTTGTAGAGCACCTGGTTGGTGGCGCAGGCCGGTGTGGCCAGTTCCTGCATGTCCGTCGACGTCGAAATTGGACACGCCCCAGCGGCCGATCTTGCCGGCTTCGCGCAGGCGTTCGAAGGCCTCGACGGTTTCTTCCAGCGGATACTGGCCGCGCCAATGCAGCAGATACAGATCGATGTAATCGGTGTTCAGCCGCCGCAGGCTGCGCTCGCAGGCCTGGGGAATGCCTTTGCGGCTGGCGTTGTGCGGATAAACCTTGCTGACCAGGAAAACCTCGTCGCGTCGGCCGGCGATGGCTTCACCGACCACTTCTTCGGCGCCGCCTTCGGCATACATCTCGGCGGTGTCGATCAGTGTCATGCCCAGCTCGATGCCCAGGCGCAGTGCCGCGACGTCCTCGGCGCGCCGGGTGCGGTCCTCGCCCATCTGCCAGGTCCCTTGGCCGATGACCGGCACGTTGACGCCGGCCAACTCGACAGAACGCATGCAAACCTCCTTTCAAGATGCAATCAGTATCGTTTGGCATAAGCATAGCTTCCGGGTTCCGCTGCAAGATCAAAAGATCGCAGCCTTCGGCAGCTCCTACAGGATGTACGTCGTGCCAATGTAGGAGCTGCCGAAGGCTGCGATCTTTTGATCCTCGCCTGCCGATGATCGATTGATCACCGCCAACACTGCACTTTTTCGCAATGAGCGGCTCTACCTTTGGCCAGCCTGCGGCGATCCCCACCGCCGGCCCATGCCCAAGTCCAAGATCCCATGGCTCGAGCGTTACCCTTCAGCATTACCTCAATTCGCCGACGTTGCCTGCTGCTGGCCGGTCTGTCGATGTTCCTTGTCACCGGGTGCAGCCACCAGGAAGGCAACGACGTTTTCACTCAAATCCGTGAAGGCAAACCCCAGGAATTCCTGCAAACCAGCGTTGACCGCATGGCGACCCTGACCATGCGCGACAACCTCGACAGTCTCTATTTGCTGATGAGCAAACTGTACCTGCGCAACCCCGACGAGTTGAAAAAATCCGGTTTCCTCGACGCCCGCACCGCCGGCAAGCAAGTGCGCATGGCCATCGAGCAGCAGCAACCGTTGCCCACCCTGGGCGGCAAGAAAGACCTGGCGGCGCTGCGCTTTGCCATGAGTCCGGAATTCCTCGGCGACCGGGTCGGTGCGTTCATCTACGCCATCGGCAGCATGCTGGTGACCGCCCACGGCAATCGACTGGAGTTCTACATGACGGACGCGATCAACCCGACGTTCGTCAGCAATGCCGCGCGCAACATTGAAATCGCTACCTGGATCTTGAGTCAGCGGCAGAACAAGGACGGCCAGCCGATGCTGTTTTCCAACGAAATCTCCGAGGAGGGCAGCAACCTGAGTTTTGCCGTGGAATTCGGTAAGATCGTCGCCCGTCTGGATTTGCTGACGCAGATGCTGGACGAGCGCTATCGGCGCATCGGCCTGAACTACGCCCAGAGTCTGCTATTCCTGAATTTCCTGCCCGTGCAGTGATCCTGTAATCCTCCATAAATCCCTCCGAAGGCTGCGATCTTTTGATCGTGAAAAATCAAAGTCAAAAGATCGCAGCCTTCGGCAGCTCCTACAGGGGATAGCTTTACGGCATAAATATAGATCGCATTGATATAAGTAGTTATAAGAAAAATCGCTATGCTGCGGGCCTGATTTTCCTTGCAGTCTTTGTGGACGTATCAATGGATTTGTTGAACATCGGGTTGGTCGTAGCCGGATTGGTGGTGGGTTTCATCGTTGGCATGACGGGCGTAGGCGGTGGGTCATTGATGACGCCTATCCTGCTGTGGTTCGGCATCAACCCGGCAACGGCCGTCGGCACCGATCTGCTGTACGCGGCCATCACCAAATCCAGTGGCGTACTGGTTCACAAGAAGAACAACAACATCGATTGGGCAATTACCGGTTGGCTGACCCTTGGCAGCGTGCCAGCGGTGGTGCTGACATTGTGGTTCCTGAGCAGTTTGCACAGCTCGCCCGATGCGATGAACGCGATTATCAAGCAAGCCCTGGGCTTCGTCCTGTTCGCCACCGCGCTGGCCATCCTGTTCAAGAAACGCCTGCTTGATTTCGCCCACAAACGTGCTGGCGGCCACTACAACCCGAGCGGCAAGCGCCTGAATGTAATGACGGTCATCACCGGCCTGGTCCTCGGCACCATGGTGGCCTTGACCTCCATTGGCGCCGGCGCCTTGGGCACCGTCGCGCTGTTCATCCTCTACCCGTTGTTGCCGACCCGCCGCCTGGTGGGCACGGAAATCGCTCACGCCGTGCCCCTGACCCTGGTTGCCGGCCTGGGCCATGCGAGCATGGGTAACATGGATTGGCATGTGCTGGGTTACCTGCTGGTTGGTTCGCTGCCGGGCATTTACCTGGGCAGCCACCTGACCGGGCGTATCTCCGACGAACTGCTGCGTCCTTGCCTGGCGACGATGCTGATGTTGATCGGTTACAAGCTGGCCTTTTAAGACCGGTAGCGGTTGCAGAAACAAACCACCTCCTGCTCCGGATAGGTGCTACGGTGGAAAGCCAGCCCTCATTCGTCACTGAATGACCTCTCGGCATTCCCCGTGATCGACAAGAGGTGGCCCGTGTACACGCTCAGCACCGACTATCAAAACGAAGCCGAGTATTGTTTCGACACACTGTCGTGACTGCCCTGCCCAAAGACCTGCCGCTGATCCTCAGCGAGTTGCGCATCGCGACCACCCTGCAACATCAGGGGCTGGAAAAACGCATCCCGTTCCTCACCGCTGACCTGCTGCTCTACACCCGGCTGATCAAGGCCTATTACGGCTTCTATCGACCGTTGGAAAACCGGTTGTTCCAGGTGGCGATGAGCATTCCCGATCTGGACTGGCTGATTCGCAGCAAGACGCCGTCACTGGAGGCCGACCTGTACGCCCTGGGGCTGGACGCTGCCGCCATCGACGCCATTCCCCTCTGCAAGTTTTCCCTCCAGACCCGTTCCGTTGCCAGCGTGCTGGGCGTGATGTACGTACTGGAAGGCGCAACCCTGGGCGGGCAATCGCTGCGCAGCAAGTTGTACGTGCGCCTGGGTGTCGACGAACGCAACGGCGGGCGATTTCTGGCGGTGTACGGCACCGCAACCTTGTTGATGTGGCGTGGTTTTTTGGCGTGTCTGTATCAGGTGCGTCAGCCTGCTCAACGGGCGCAGTCGGTGGCAGCGGCTCAAGCCACCTTCAGGGCATTCGAAGGCTGGCTCGAGCATTGCGAGGTATTGCCTTGAACCGACTCAGCGAAGAACAACTTGAAGCCGCGCTCGCCGACTGTGCCAGTGAAGCAATCCGGATTCCGCAATTGTGCGTCGTTGCTCGGTTGGACGGCGGGCGCTTTGTTGCAACAACCTTTGCAGGTGCTGGCGGGAGCCACGACGACAGAGCTGATTCGCCGAGCGTTAGAAGCGGATGATCTGGAAGACGCCAACCCCTTGCTGCTGGAGATCAACGCACAGCGCTTCAACGGATCGCTCAGCCGTCATGGGCACTACGTGCCGGTGCCAATTGTTCCGCTGTTACGCCCCGATACTGGACAACCGCTGGACCTGGGCTTTTCGGTGCTGCGCAGCGTGTTGCCGGTGCACTGCCAGTATCTGGAGAACATGGGAGTGCGGGCGGCGATGAGCCTGTCGCTGTTGGAGGACGATCAGCTTTGGGGGCTGATCACCTGCGCCCACCCGGAACCGCTGCTGGTCAGTCATACGAAGGCAACCCGAATGGTAGCGGCCTGGTTTTGTATATCTGTCGCAGCATCGTGCAGGCCCACGGTGGTGAGCTTTGGGCGCAAAGCGAACCCGGAGAGGGAAGCGTGTTTACCTTTTCCATCCCCGCATTGGCAGCGCCGCTCCGGTAGTTCTTTGTAATGCTTTGAGATGAGCTCGGCCTGTTGCGCAATGACCGCCCTGACCTAAGCTTGGGGCAAGGCGAACACATTTGCGGAGCGTCACCCGGAACAATCGCCGCGATGCGCAATCATTAGAGCGTGGATATCAAAAGGAGATGCGCATGCTCATCAGGTCACTGACCCTGGCTACCTTGCTGGCTGTCGTTAGCCCCCTGTTCGCCGCCGATGGCGATTCACCGCTGGACATGGACAAGGGCAGGGCGCGGCCACTGATCGTCATCGCTCCCAGCACGGTCGACCCGACGTGGGTCAGCCTCAAAAAATCGCTGGATCAGCCGGACAACAAGAAGGCGTTCACCGACAGAAACATGGTGCTGTACACCGTGCTCAACCTGATGGGCCAGCGTGAGGGCAAAGACCTGGGGCCGCAAGACACGGCGGCATTGATCCGCTCGCTGAAGTTGGGGGCGGGGTCGAAGAGCAAAGTGATTCTGGTGGGCAAGGACGGCGAAAAGAAACTTGAGCAGTCAGGGCCCATCGAGCTGAAAGAAGTGTTCGCCGCTGTCGATCAACTGCCGGCAGCCGAGAAAGAAGCGCCGCCGCCAACGGTCGTACCCGCCGCGACAGCCGAACCGGCCGCCAAGGGCGCCAAAGGTACGAAACCTGCAAAACCGGGCAAACCCGTCAAACCGCCGGAAATGCCGGATGATTGATTGAACACGGAATCTCTCTAGTGAGTTCCTTTGTGGCGAGGGAGCTTGCTCCCGCTCGGCTGCGCAGCAGTCGCCATCTGCTACTGGCATCTTCACCGGATTAGGGCCGCTTCGCAGCCCAACGGGAGCAAGCTCCCTCGCCACAAGTCACGGGTGAGTTTTATTGGGGCAGGGCGCTCAATATTGTGTGAGCGATTTTGACCCGCTCCGCAATCGGGTAGTTTTTGTTGGCCAGGATCACGATACCGATGTCTCGCGATGGCACGTACGCCACATAGGCACCGAAACCACCCGTAGAGCCGGTTTTATTGACCAGCACGTTTTCCGTTTGAGGTCTTGGCGGGCTCAGCCACTTTACTTTATGAGCCTCCATGACCATCTGCGACGAGTTGCCGGCGAGCAATTGATCGAGGGTGACCGGGTAGTTGTAGAACTCCCAACCCAGGCCCTGGGTCATGTTGCCCACGGTGTAATAACCCGTGTGAGTGATGGCAATGGCTTGCTGCAAGGGTTTTTCCAGCTGCGCCGGTTTCATGTTCGCCTCGACGTAGCGAATCATATCCGCGGCGCTGGTTTTCACCCCATAAGCCTCTGAATCCAGCGCTCCCGGCCCGACCCGCACCGGTTTGTCATCCTTGTTATAGCCCTGGGCATACAGCGCCATTTGATCCTGCGGCACTTTCAGGAACGTGTGTTTCAGCCCGAGTTTTGGCAGCAGGGTCTTTTCCATCACCTCATCAAACGGCGCGCCCATGCTCTTGGCGGCCAGATAGCCGAACAATCCCAAGCTGGGGTTCGAATATTGTCGATGGGTCCCGGCGGCATAGACCGGTTTCCACTGTTGGAAATAACCGAGCATCTTGTCCGGCGCATCGGCACTTTCAGGGAATTGCAGCGGCAGGCCACCGGCGCTGTACGTGCCCAGTTGCAATACGTTGATGCTGTCGAATGCGCTGCCACGCAGTTCCGGCAGGACTTGGCTGGCCGTGTCCGACAGGGACAGTTTGCCGCTGGCCACGGCGTAGCCGGCGAGGGTGGCGGTGAAGGTTTTGCTCAGCGAGCCGATTTCGAACAGCGTGTTTTCGGTGACCGGTTGTGGGGTTTCTTTCGATGCCACGCCGTAGTTGAAGTAGTGCTGCTTGCCATCGATGGTCACGGCCACCGCCAGGCCGGGGATGCCTTGTGCTTGCATGACTGGTCGCACGGCGTCGTTCACAAGCGCCTCAATCGGCTCCTGCGCAGCACTCTGGCCTGTGGCGAATATCGCTACGCACACCGCAAGGCGCTTGAGGCGGGTGAGTGTGATGTTGTCGGTCATTGGCAGTGTCCCAGCATTTTTAAAGGTGCCAAATGTAGACAATCCGACGGTGATCGACAAATAACGAGGGCAGAAACACCTGTGGGAGCGAGCCCGCTCGCGATGCTGTGTGTCAGCCACCCTTTTTGCCGGATGTGCTGCCGTCATCGCGAGCAGGCTCGCTCCCACAGGGGGATTGCGGTGTCTTCCGGATTATTCGCGCACCAGGCACGGACGCTTGTTATCGAACTTCCACCCCGGGATCAAAAACTGCATCGCCACGCTGTCATCCCGCGCGCCCAGCCCCATGCCTTTGTACAGTTCATGCGCCTTGGCCACTTGATCCATGTCCAGTTCGATACCCAGCCCCGCTTTCTGCGGCACTCGCACACAGCCGTCGACGATTTGCAGCGGTGCCTTGGTCAGGCGCTGGCCGTCCTGCCAGATCCAGTGGGTGTCGATGGCGGTGATTTCACCCGGTGCGGCCGCCGCGACGTGGGTGAACATCGCCAGGGAGATATCGAAGTGGTTGTTGGAGTGCGAGCCCCAGGTCAGGCCCCATTCGTGGCACATCTGTGCCACGCGCACCGAGCCTTGCATCGTCCAGAAGTGCGGGTCGGCCAAGGGAATGTCTACCGATTGCAACTGGATCGCGTGGCCCATCTCGCGCCAGTCGGTGGCGATCATGTTGGTCGCGGTTTTCAGGCCCGTAGCACGGCGAAATTCAGCCATGACTTCGCGGCCCGAGTAACCGTTTTCCGCACCGCACGGGTCTTCGGCGTAGGCCAATACATTGTGCTGATCGCGGCACAAGCGGATGGCTTCCTTGAGTGACCAGGCCCCATTCGGATCGAGGGTAATGCGCGCGTCAGGGAAACGTTCGGCCAGGGCGGTGACCGCTTCGATCTCCGCATCGCCGCTGAGCACGCCGCCCTTGAGTTTAAAGTCCTTGAAACCGTACTTCGAATGCGCCGCTTCGGCCAGGCGCACTACAGCCTCGGTGGTCATGGCTTTTTCGTGACGCACGCGGAACCAGTCGTTGTCGGCGTCCGGCTCGCTGCGGTAGCCGAGGTCGGTCTGGTTGCGGTCACCGACATAGAACAGATAACCGAGCATCTTCACTTCATCACGCTGCTGGCCCTCGCCGAGCAGGGCGGCAACGGGCACGTCCAGATGCTGGCCGAGCAGGTCGAGCAACGCCGCTTCCAGTCCAGTGACGGCATGGATGGTGATGCGCAGGTCGAAGGTTTGCAGGCCGCGGCCGCCGGCATCGCGGTCGGCGAAGGTCTGCCGCACCTGGTTGAGGATCTTCTGGTAAGTGCCGATCGGGCTGCCGACCACCAGGCTGCGCGCGTCTTCGAGGGTCTGGCGAATACGCTCGCCACCCGGCACTTCGCCGACGCCGGTGTGGCCGGCGTTGTCCTGGAGGATCACGATGTTGCGGGTGAAAAACGGGCCGTGGGCGCCGCTGAGGTTCAGCAGCATGCCATCGTGGCCGGCCACCGGAATGACTTGCATGCTGGTGATGATCGGGGCTTTGGCGGTGTCTTGTGCGGTCATTTTTTTATCCTTTCAGGCGTGTCGAGGGGCAGCTTCAGCCGATTCGACGGCAGGTGCGGTTTTAGGCTTGTTGCGCGCAGCGAAGACAATGATCGCGGCGATGATCGAAGTGGCGGCCAGGCCATACAGCCCGCCCTGAATCGAACCGGTGCGTTCTTCCAGCAGGCCGAACGTGGTCGGTGCGACGAAACCGCCGAGGTTGCCCACCGAGTTGATCAGCGCGATGACGCCTGCGGCGATGCGCGCATCCAGATACGCCTGGGGAATCGGCCAGAACAGCGACGACGCCGATTTGAAACCCAGCGCAGCAAAGCAGATCGCAACGAAAGCGAAGATCGGTCCGCCGGTAGTGGACATGAACATGCCCGCAGCGGCGATCAAAAGCGCGGCGGCGACCCAGGCTTGCTGGTGTTTCCACTTGGCCGACAGCGAAGCGAAGGCGTACATGCCGACGATCGACAGCAGCCATGGAATCGAGTTGAACATCCCGACCTGGAAGTCGCTCAGATCACCCATTTTCTTGATGATGCTCGGTAACCAGAAAGTCGCGGCATAGATGGTCAACTGGATGAAGAAATAGATCACGCAGAACAAAATGATCTGCCGGTCCTTGAGCAGTTTGCCCAGCGACGGTTTGATCGGCGTAGCAGCTTCGCGGGCCAGTTGTTCATCGTCGATGGCCTTGACCAGTGCGTCCTGCTCATCGCGGGTCAGCCATTTGGCGTCGTGTGGTTTGGAGTCCAGCCAGAACCAGACAAAGGCGCACAAACCCACCGAGAACATACCCTCGATGAAGTACATCCATTGCCAACCGTGCATACCAAAACCGCTGATTTGCAGGAGCAAGCCAGACAGCGGGCCGGAGATCAGCGAGGCAATCGCCGAACCGCTGAGGAAAATCGCAATGGCCTTGCCACGCTCTACGCCGGGCAACCACCGGGTGAAGTAATAGATCACACCGGGGAAGAACCCGGCCTCCGCTACGCCGAGCAGAAAACGCAAAATATAGAAGTGGGTTTCGTTCTGGATGAACGCCATGCCCGCCGCGACAAGACCCCAGGTCAGCATGATGCGGGTCAGCCAGATACGTGCGCCGACTTTTTGCAGAAGGATGTTGGAAGGCACTTCGAACAATGCGTAGCCGATGAAGAACAGACCGGCACCGAGGCCGTAGGCGGCGGCGCCAATGCCCAGGTCGTGTTCCATGTGGGCGCGGACGAAGCCGATGTTCACGCGGTCAATGTAATTGACGATGAACATGATGACGAATAGCGGCAGGACGTGACGTTTGACTTTCGAGATCGCGGATTTCAGGACCGAATCGGCACCATTGTCCATCCCGTTGACGGATGTATTCACTGCATTTTCTCCCACTCGTTGTTTTTATGCGGGGTGTAACGATGCTGCGTTGTTGATAGATATCATACAACTTGATTTTTTTATCCTGCAACCCTGTTTGTTCAACGGCGTCGGGATTTTTCGACGTTATTTATTTTTTTTTATAGTCAGTGGTTGCGTTTTTTGTGCTGAAAATCTCTATTTGTTGAGTGTTGTCATACAAGTTGTGCGATTTCTTATGACGATTCCCGCGGAGCGCAGTGCTAGGATTCGATAGCCAAGTTTTTCGGACCCCCTTCATGCAAGAAGATCTCGACGCACCTGCGCGCAAGCGCAGCCACAATCTGGCCCATGACTTGGTGACCAAGCTGACCCAAAGCATCCTGCTCGGTCAGATGTTGCCCGGCGACAAGTTGCCGTCGGAAAACACGATTGTTCAGGAGCACGGGGTCAGTCGCACGGTGGTCCGTGAGGCCATTTCGAAGTTGCAGGCATCCGGTTTGGTCGAAACCCGTCACGGCATCGGCACGTTCGTCATTGAGCGTGCGCCGGAGCAGGGCTTGCGACTGAACGTCGATACCGCGCTGGGGGTGCGCAGCATCCTGGAGTTGCGCATGGGCCTGGAAACCCAGGCCGCGGCGCTGGCTGCCGTGCGCCGTAGCGATCAACAGTTGGCGCAGATGCGCCAGGCGCTCGACGACTATCAAGACCTGCTGGCCAACAATGACAGTTGCGTCGAGGCCGACCGGCGCTTTCACCTACTGATCGCCGAAGCCACCGGCAATGTGTGCTTCAGCGAAATCATGCAGCACCTGGGCAGCGCCATGATTCCGCGAACCCGGGTCAACGCCACCGAGCGTGGGGCGGTTGATTTGAGCAAGCTCGGGCAGTTGGCCAACCTCGAACACGAGGCGATTCTCAACGCCATCAAGCGCCAGGACCCGGACGCGGCGCGGGCGGCGATGTGGTTGCACCTGACTAACAGCCGGGACAGGTTTTCGCCCGGTTGAGAAGCAGATATCGAGTCATCGTTCATCGCGGGCAAGCCCGCTCCCACAAGGATTGAGGTTGTTCACATATTCTGTGTACATCCTCGGACCCTGTGGGAGCGGGCTTGCCCGCGATGTCGTCAGATGCCTGAACTCAAACTGCTGATCAAACCCGCGCTACCCGAACCACCGCTCTGCGTTCCAGATTCAACGCCAGCACACTGATCAATACCACCACCGCACCCACGCCCACCATCAACGTCGGCCTTTCGCCGAGGGCAAAGGACGCGATGACCATCGCCATCGGCGGCACTAGATACAACGTCATCGTCGCCCGGCTCAGGTCAACATGCGCCAGTACATAGGCCCACGCCAGATACGCCAGCGCACTCGGAAAAATCCCCAAGGCAAACACCGCGACTTGCACCCGCAGCGGCGCATTCATCGCCTGATCCACCAACCCTGGCAGGAACACCAACAACAGCAACGTCCCGGACCAGACCGTGTAGCACACCAGCGTCAGCCCGTCGTAACGTCCGGTGTGATGTTTTTGCAGCGCGAAGTAGAGACTCCAGGACAGCGCCGCCAGCAGGATCAGCAAGCCGTGGGCATCGATACTGCCGAAGCCGTGATCGCCCGCCACGACAATCACCACGCCGATCAGCCCCAATAGCACGCAACCCCAGCGCCAAACGCTGACTCGATCCTTGAACACGAAACGCGCCAGCAACGTGCTGAACAGAGGCGTCGTCTGCGCCAACACGCTGGACGCTACGGCGCTGACGCCTTGTTGACCGAAGTTGATTGCCACGTGATGCAGGCTCACCGCAAAGAAACCCAGCCCGAACAGCAATGGCAAGTCGCAAAGTTTTGGCAGGCGAATGCCTTTGAGAAGTGCGACCACTGCCATGAACGCCGATGCCAGCAAGAAGCGCAGTAATGCCAGGTGTACCGGGTCGTAAGCCTGCAAACCGATGTGAATCCCGCTCGGTGAGTAAGCCCAGCAGGCCACGACAAAAGCCATGGCGAGGAAGATTTTCAGCGGGGAACCGGGGGAGGGCGTGAGCGAATTCATGGTGTGCACCGATAGGCATTTGCATGAATTATCAGAACTCGGATCGTTCGCTACAACTGACTTATACTGCGCTAACTGTTCACTTTGGGTGATGTATGGAGTTGGCACAAATTCGTATGTTCAAGACCGTCGCCGAGGTCGGCAGCATCGCCCGCGCGGCCGAAATGCTGCATTGCGTGCCGTCGAACATCACGGCGCGGATCAAGTCATTGGAGGCGGAGTTGGGCGTCGCGCTGTTTCTGCGCGAGGGTCGTGGGTTGCGCATCAGTCCGTCGGGGCAGACCTTCCTGGCCTACGCGTCGAAAATCCTCTCCCTGACCGCCGAGGCCAAACGTGCGGTTGACCCGGCAGCCGAGCCGTCCGGGCCCTTGCGCATTGGCGCCATCGAATCTTCGGCCACCGGTCGTTTGCCGCGCTTGCTGGCCAAGTTCCACAAGCGATTCCCGGCCGTGGCGCTTGAGCTGACCACGGGCACTTGGGGCCAGTTGCTTGATGACACGCTCAATCACCGACTCGACGGCGCGATCGTCGCGGTGGATGTCGAGCGCTCGCACCTCAAGCGCACGCCGATGTACCGCGAAGACCTGCTGCTGATTGCCTCGACGTCGTTGGGGCCGGTGCGCGACATGGCGGACTTGCACGACAAGACCGTGTTCATGTGGCCCCAGGGATGCCCCTACCGTGCGGCGCTGGAGCATTGGTTGTTGCGCCAGGGGCAGGCGTTGCCGATTGTCAGCCTGGCCAGTTACGGCGCGATTGTCGGCTGCGTCAGCGCCGGGGCGGGCGTGGCGTTGGTGCCCAAAGGCGTGTTCGATCAATACGCCAAGGGCGCCGGTTGCGTGGGTTATGAGTTTCCCGAACTGACGGCCATCGAAAACTTGTTCTACTGGCACGAAAACGCCGGGGTGCACCCGGCGCGAGAGGCGTTTGTGGAAATGTTACGCGAAGAGTTTGCGTAATCAACTGGAGAACGCTTGTCTTTGTGGCGAGGGAGCTTGCTCCCGCTCGGGCGCGAAGCCCCCGCAAAATCTGTGATACGAAGCGTGATTTTGGGGCCGCTTCGCAGCCCAGCGGGAGCAAGCTCCCTCGCCACGGGAATCAAGTGTTGGCAAAATTTTGCGTTTCAGCCGTGAAAGCGGATTGATCAGGTCACACCGACATCCCGCATCAGCAGGCCAAACTCAAGGTCCACCGCATCCGGAATCGGCAGATACACCGTATGCCCATCCCCCGGCGCGACCTCGATCGATTCGCCGCGGATGTTTTGCAACTGGTGCAGATCGAAGTGGAAGTTGCCCTTGGGGGTCATCAGTTCCAGGTGATCGCCCAGTCCAAAGCGGTTTTTCACCTTCACTTGCGCCAACCGGTCACGCCGCTCCCCCGTCAATTCACCGACAAACTGCTGCCGCTCCGAGACCGAGCTGCCGTTCTGGTAATTCTGGTATTCGTCATGCACATGCCGCCGCAAAAAACCTTCGGTGTAGCCGCGCTGAGCGAGGGATTCCAGATCGGTCATCAGGCTGCGGTCGAACTCGCGTCCGGCCACCGCATCGTCGATGGCCCGGCGGTAAACCTGGGTGGTCCGCGCGCAATAAAAATGCGATTTGGTCCGGCCTTCGATCTTCAAGGAATGCACGCCCATCTGCGTCAGGCGCTCGACATGCTGCACGGCGCGCAGGTCCTTGGCGTTCATGATGTAAGTGCCGTGCTCGTCTTCGAAGGCCGGCATCAGTTCATCGGGGCGATTGGCCTCCTGCAACAGAAACACTTGCTCGGTGGGTGCGCCGATGCCCAGGGTCGGTTCTGGCTGAAACTGCTGGACGATCTCGCCCAGCTGATTTTCCGTGGCGGGTTGCGCTGAATACTTCCAGCGGCAGGCGTTGGTGCAACTGCCTTGATTGGCGTCGCGCTTGTTCATGTAGCCCGAGAGCAGGCAGCGGCCGGAGTAGGCCATGCACAACGCGCCGTGGACGAACACCTCCAGCTCCATGGCCGGAACCTGTTGGCGGATCTCGGCGATTTCTTCCAGGGACAGCTCCCGGGACAGGATGATCCGGCTCAAGCCCTGTTGCTGCCAGAACTCGACGCTCGCCCAATTCACCGTGTTGGCCTGCACCGAAAGATGAATCGGCATCTGCGGGAAGTGCCGGCGCACCAGCATGATCAGGCCGGGGTCGGACATGATCAGTGCATCCGGCGCCATGGCAATGACGGGCGCGAGATCCTTGAGGAAGGTCTTGAGCTTGGCGTTGTGCGGGGCGATGTTGACCACGACATAAAAGCGCTTGCCCTGGGCCTGAGCCTCGCGAATGCCCAGGGCCAGGTTGGCGTGATCGAATTCGTTATTGCGCACTCGCAGGCTGTAGCGCGGCTGGCCGGCGTATACGGCATCAGCGCCATAGGCGAAGGCATAACGCATGTTTTTCAGGGTGCCCGCGGGGGCGAGCAGTTCCGGAGCAATGAGGTTCATGGTGGCGTCGTTCGCAAAAGCTGCGGAGGGTAAACGCCTTGTCCCGAAGGTTTATTGATCTGGATCTATGCTTGATGAACAAACGGATGGCACTCGCGCGAGCCGTAGCGGCCTAAGCATCAGGACGCAACATTGCGTTCCGACGGACTGACACGGATCGGACATGAACGAAGAGACACTACAAGACAAATCGTTGGCGGTTTTACTGGGGCTGGTGAGCATCGCTTTCATCTGGATTCTGCTGCCATTTTACGGCGCGGTGTTCTGGGCGGTGATCCTCGGCATTCTCTTCGCGCCGTTACAGCGCCGGATGCAATTGAAGTTCGGCTGGCAGCGCAATGTCACCTCGTTACTGACCCTGGCTATCTGCCTGGTGATCGCGATCCTGCCGGTGATCATCCTCAGTTTTTTGCTGGTTCAGGAAGGGGCGACACTATACAAAAGCATCGAAAGCGGCGAACTGGACATCGCCGGGTATGTGACGCACTTCAAACACAGCTTGCCGACCTACTTTCAGCATTTGCTGGATCGGTTCGGGGTGGGGGAGCTGGACGGGCTGCGGGAGAAAATCATCAAGAGTGCGGTGACGGGCAATGAGTTTGTCGCCACCCAGGTCTTCAGTGTCGGCCAGGGTACGTTCGATTTTGTGGTGAGCTTTTTCATCATGCTTTACCTGCTGTTCTTTTTTCTGCGGGATGGCGCCGAACTGGCCCGTAAAGTTCGCTCCGCCGTACCGCTTCAGGAACATCAGAAACGCCGCTTGCAGCTCAAATTCAATCGCGTAGTGCGGGCGACGGTAAAGGGCAACCTGCTGGTGGCGATCACACAAGGCGCGCTGGGTGGTTTGATGTTCTGGTTTCTGGATATCCCGAGCGCATTGCTCTGGGCGGTACTGATGGCGTTTCTATCGCTGCTGCCAGCGGTGGGGGCGGGGATTGTCTGGGCGCCGGTGGCGGCGTTTTTCCTGTTCACCGGGGCGATTTGGCAGGGTGTGGTGCTGGGGCTTTTCGGGGTTTTCGTGATCGGCCTGGTGGACAACGTGTTGCGACCGATCCTGGTGGGCAAGGACA
Source organism: Pseudomonas fluorescens (assembly GCF_000802965.1). Taxonomy (GTDB): domain Bacteria; phylum Pseudomonadota; class Gammaproteobacteria; order Pseudomonadales; family Pseudomonadaceae; genus Aquipseudomonas; species Aquipseudomonas fluorescens_A. The sequence goes on from NZ_JSAK01000027.1 coordinate 43,566, forward strand.
CGAAGATGCCGGACTATCTGATCCTGATCTCGACCCTTGGTGGCCTGGCGGTTTTCGGCCTCAATGGCTTTGTGATCGGGCCGCTGATTGCCGCGTTGTTCATGTCGAGCTGGGCGATTTTCATCGAAACCAAACCGCGGGTTCAGCTGCCTTAGGCGCTGAGCTTGGCTGTCTGGGCTGTGCTGACACGCTGTGACAGTTCCCGGGCGGCTGGCAACGAGGTGAGCGGACCGCTGATGGGTTCGCCGTCCAGTACCAGGTACCAACAGGCAAGCAATCCCGACTCTCTGAGCGCTGCGGGAACGGCGCTGCCGATAACGGACATAATCTGAACTTGAGACATCATAAGGACCTCCATCGATCTATGGAGCTACCTTACGGGCCGAGCGATTTTTCGGACAATCAACCTTTTCGATAGTGGTCATTGACGCCGTTGAGGCCAGATGACCGCTCGTCGCTCAGTCGACCACTTGATCAAGCATATGAACCACTTCCTGCTCATTGAGCAGGCCTTTGCGCACCAGGTTCTGCGTCAGCAACGAAAGAAACTTGGCGCTGCGATGACCTTCCAGGTGCTTGAGTTCGGTCAGGGCGTTGTACACCTTGCTCGACGTGCACAGGCCGACTATGCGGTGCGGGTTTTGTGTGGGCATGAGGTCGTCCTTGTTGTTATCAACCTGTTGTTTGCGGACAGGCCCAAGCTTGCGGACCTGACATGACATAAATATGACCGTTGGCTGCCGCAGCGCAGAAACAGTGTCGGGACAATCTTGCCCATTTATGCATTGCCTGCTGTCCCCAGAGCGACCTCGGCGAAATGTATTCAGACCAGGACTCCCAAATGCCCGTACTGAGCGAGCCGATAATCGACATGACTCAAGTGACCCGTACATTCTCGGCATGGCTGGCCATGCCATGACAACCGCACGCCAGTCGATGGCCCTGCAGTACGACAGGAATACCGTTCAGTCGCCGACGCGGATGTCCCTCGACAAAAGTAAATTCGCCCAGATGAAGCGGGCACTTGGCCTTGTCGCCCAACACCGCCGGTGTTCTCCCATTGAGGGTGTGCGTGCCTTCAAGCTGGCAGGAAACCACGGTGCCGTTGCTGCTGGTGGCATCCCCTAAGCAGATAGGATGACTCATGGTCTGGCTACGCCTCCGTTAGGGGAACCGAACTTGAATGGGTCGGCGCCACGGTTCTCGCGGTTTTTCTCTTTGCGCGCCGCGTCCGGTGGGCGGATCATTTGTACCGTCAGGCTGCCGTCTGCACCGGCGTAAACCACGGCACTGGCTCCACCGTCGAGGTAGCTGGCGATGGTGGCCAGGTTGATTTCCACCAGCGCGCTGCTGACCCCGGTATTGCCCAGGCGTCGTCCGATGTTGTAACCCTCGTCGACATTGCCCGGGTCGATACCATGGCCGTCGGTATTCAGGCTGTGCAAGGCGTTGGTCAGGGCGAACTCTGCTTCCTGGTTGTCAGTGGTGTCATAGAATACCCGCACCGGTTTCTGCCCTTCGGGTAAGGTATCCAGAGCCTGTAACCAGCCTGCCTGCAAGGCCCTGGCCTGCAACGCCGGTTTTAGCCGTTTGCCGTTTTCATCCTGCATCGAGACCTTGATCGGGCGGTGCAAATAACCCAGCACCGGCGCGGCGTCGAACTCTTTGACCTGATGCTGGGCCCAGCGGATGGGCAGCCAGGGCGAGGGTTGGAATTCTCCCGGTCCGCGATTGCTGATGGTTTTCCAGAGGGTGGGGAGTTGGGATTGCCAGTAGGCGGTGGACATGGTGCCGGGGCCATAGGGGTGCTTTATACCCTCAGCGCGCTTGCCTTCTTCATATACTTTTCTGAACTTAGGCGAGTGTTCCCAATAAAACGCCCATAGCTTGCCCAAATCAGTACTTTTGTTCTGATTGTCCTCACGCTCGTGGGTGGCATAGCGGCGAATATACCGATCCACCCGATCCGATCGGGTGACCAGCAACCCGGTCATGCTTTCGTATATCGTCGGGACGACTTGGCTGTTCTGTAACCCGGGAGTGCCTGCGACCCGCAAACCGTCTCGCGTGACGTCGCCATCCTCGCTCACAATCAAGGCCTGGGGCACTTCGGGGTTGTCATCAAAGAACTGGAACAATCGCTCGAGCATGCCCTGAGCATGGGTTGTGTTTTCGGCGTCCTGCCACAAAAACAGCGTGACCCCGAGTGTGGCGGCATTGCGACCGTTAAGAATGTTACTCGCAGCCCCTGTATCTGACGGTTGCTTGGGCGGCGCGATGGAAAACACTGGGATTGGCCAATACGCTACTGACCCGTTCGCTGAATGTTTGAAGGCCACTCGAATGTTGATATCTCTGGTGATTTTCCGAGAACTCAAAGAAGAATCGTAGTCCTTGGGGTCACGTGAATAGATTGAAGTGAAGTTGTTGTTTGTTTTTTTGGTTTCTCGCCATATCGATGATTGATGCCAATCATCCACAGTTAGCCCTACTCCCCGGATTTCCAGCGCATAAGTCCGCTCTTGCGTGGCCTGCTGCTCGGCGATTTGCGCCATGACGTTGGCTTTGTATGCGGCAAGCCCCGCCTTTTCACTGGCCACGGCCTTGCCCCACCAATGAACGCTGAAGATGAGCAACATCGGACCCAAAATAGCTGCAATACCCCAGCGCAGTACCGGGTTCATGTCACGCAGCTCCATGTTGAGTTCCTGTGCCTTGATTTGGACGAGCCAGACGAAGCCAAGCCAAAGAAGCAGTAACATACCGGCTATAAGTAAGTAGCCTTTTAGTTTGGGTCTCAGCTGTCCATATTTTTGAGCCTTCATTTGATTACACCTTTTTCTAAAGGAGGCCCAATCAGTAGTGAAGGTGGGGTGATTGGTACCAAGTTGGCCGAGGGGAACTCCCCTTCCTGATAATAAAAATAACTCGCCTCTACCAACGCTTGAGCGTCGGTACTGAGGCGCGACCAACCCGGTAACTTAATGACGTAGTCGAACTGTTTTGTGTCCATCTTCCAATCCGCAATCGCCACCAACACCTCACGCATCCGCGGGTCATCAAGGCAATGAGCCTGGCCAATGGCAATATCCATCGCCGTCACCCAACGCTGGTTTTCCGGGCTGCGCAGGATCGCCGAGTGGTAGGAGTTGGCCCCCCACGTCTTCTGGTCATGCTCCATGCGTGCCCGGGCCTCACGCGGGGTTTCCTCGCGCTCGTGAGAAGAACTGCCGCTGGAGCGGGCCGGGCCTTTTCGTACGGCGCGCGTGTGGTCCTCCGGGTCCTCGGTTAATCCGTTAAAACGCGCCAGCGCCTCCTGCTGCGTGGTATAGGGGGCGTCATACTCGGCAGGCATCCTGATCCACAAAAAGGTTGCGGCGTCTTTGCCCAGCGCGATGCTTTTGCCAACCTCATCGGGTTTGTCCAGACCGGCGCGGGTCGGGCTGCCCTGTATGGCTTCGCCGCCAAACATCTGCGGCGCATGGGGCGGGGTCAGGGCCTCGGCATTGATCAGGCGTTCCTGCCCCTTGGTGATCGGCGCTTGCGAAGCCACGCCGGTGAGCAAGGACGCGCCCGGGTAACGGTGCTCGCCCGGCGCGCGGATGAACTCGGGTTGCGGCGACTTGCCCACCAGCACCGGTTCGCCGTCACGATGGCGCTTGGTCCACAGACGTTGGTACAAACCGAGGGATTGCAGGGCCGTCATCGCCGGGCGCCCGTCGGGCGTGGCATCGGGCACGCCGTAGGTGCCGATGCCTTGCACATCATCCAGCGCCACAGTGGTGTCGTCGGGGCAAAAATACACGTACACCTTGCCGCGATTGTCGCGCTCGGGAAAAACCGTAAAGTTGCCGATTTTGTCCGGCCGCGTCCCTTGCGTGGGTGACCATCGCGGGCCGCTGCGACCGCCGTAGGTTTTACTGTCCCGAAGCGCAGATAACGGTGGCTGCGCGTGCGGGGTTTGCGTCACTGCGCTAACAATCCGGATCAGCGTGGCGAGAGTGTCATGGTCTTTGGGGGTGACCTTGGGCAACACGCTGTAAGGCGAGTCCACGAGAACAAGGGTATCGGCGCAACGCTGGCCCTTGTCCACCAACAAGGCCTGGGCCAGCAGCGCGATCAGAGTGCCCTGGCTGTGGCCCATGATGCTGATGGTTTCATCGGGGGAGACCCGGCGAATTTCACTGACCAGCATCGCCAGTCGGTGTGCGGCGAATACAAAGTAATGCCGCAGCGGCGCATTGGCGAACAGCAAGTAATTGTTCGGACTCGCGCGCTCGACGGTGGCGGTTTTCAAGTTGGACTTGAAACCCTCGCCATACATCTCCGCCAGATTGTTGGTGGCATTCACGAAAAAACCACCGGCCTTGGCAAAGTGGCGATCCAGGCGATTGCCCTGGATGTCCTGAAACTGATTGCGCATCCGAAACGGATCGCCGGCGTCATCACGCTTGACGTGTTCCGGAGCGGCCCGATAGCCCCAGTAGAACGGGATCATCAGGCTGCGGGTTTTGGGGGCGTCTGTGTCGCGCTGATAGAGAAAAGTATCAGGGTCATCGAGCGTAGCTTTCTGATCCGCACTCCGTTCATCAAGCGGAAGTTCCTGGGCCTCAACGTAATCAACCCCATACCGCCCCGCCTTAAGATCCGGTCGATCCAGCCGCTCGCTCACCCCCTGACACAATCCGGTTTCCACTGACTCGTACGACGCCCCGGGATCGTTCACGCCGTGCAGGAAAATCACCACCCCCGGCAGGTCGGCGGGTACCTCCATTTTTCGCGGGGTATGGAAATTGGGCAGCAGGCGAGTCGTGATTTCTGCCACGGTGTAGAGATCGGGGCCGCTCATCGGCTGCCACCTTTCGGGTCTTTGCCACGTAACGCGGCCACTTGCGTCAGATGCATCCTTTCTCTCTCCGTCAGCCCGCTTGAATATGTCGCTCCTTGCACAGTGCTGCCATCCTCCAGCTCGATTTGGTACGCCCGAAGTGATGATCGCTGGCTGAGCCGCGATGGCTGGACGTTAGCGGTCGCAAATTCATCGGCACAATCATGGCGATGTGATGGCTTCGTAGGTTTTTTTAGCGGATGAAAGGCGCAAAGGTGCGTGGATGCTGGAGGAGAGTCTGGAAACGGATTTGATGTTCAAAATGTAAATCAGAACGGTCCTAAGACCCGTCCTACGTGCAGCAATGAAGGTTGATTGAGGTGCGCCGTGGTTTGGTCGAAAGATTGATACAGGGCGGGAACAGATGGTTTACCACGCAGGGGCGTTGAGAGGGCGCCGAAGAAAGGGAAGTGACGGAAGGGATGGCAAAAAATGCCGTGACCGCTGCGCGATCAATTGCCCGCAGACCGCCTGCCACAGGCGGGTGCGCGACGCAGATCAACGTGGGAGCGAGCAGGATCGCTCCCACAGGTAACCGGGTTCAGCGTTGTTTGAGGCGGTCAATCACCACGGCCAACAACAGAATCGAACCGCGAATCACATACTGGTAAAACGTGTCGATGTTCTTCAGGTTCATCGCATTCTCGATGATCGCCAGAATCAACACCCCGGCAATCACATGCCGGATCATGCCAATCCCGCCACTCAGCGAAACGCCGCCCAAGACGCAAGCCGAGATCACCGTCAGCTCAAAACCCTGGCCGATCATCGGCTGACCCGACGTCATGCGCGAAGCCAGAATCACACCCGCCAACGCGCCGATCACGCCATGCACGGCGAAGATGATGATCTTGGTCCGGTCAACGTTGACGCCCGCCAGCAACGCCGCTTCCTGGTTGCCGCCGATGGCCATGGTGTTGCGCCCGTAGGTGGTGTAATTCAACAACCAACCGAAGAACAGGAAGCAGACGATGGTGATCAGGATCGGCACCGGCACGCCGAACAACTGGCCATTGCCGAACACGAAAAACGATTCCTGTGACACGCCCACCGCTTTGCCGTTGGCGAAAATGTAAGCAAGGCCGCGCACGATCTGCATGGTCGCCAGCGTGGTGATCAACGCGTTGACCCGCAGCTTGGCAATCACGATCCCGTTGATCAGCCCGACGATCAGGCCCATCACCAACGCCGCGCCAACGCCGAGAAACACGCTGTCGGTGTCGCGCATCACCACCGCCGCGACCACCCCGGCACAGGCAATCACCGAGCCCACCGACAAGTCGAAATGCCCGGACGCCAGGCAATACAACATGGTGCACGCGGCAATCCCGGTGGTGGAAATCGCCAGGCCCAGGCCACGCATGTTCAGCGGCGAGAGGAAGTTGTCGATCAGCAAGGTGCAGAGCACGAAGATCCCGACGGCCGCCAGCAACATGACCCAGTCATCGAGAAAACGCCGAAGGTCCAGGGGTTTGCGCACGGTCGGCAGGGTTTCGTTTTGGGTTGTCATCATAGTCACCTCTCAGTTCGCCACGCCGTCAGCGCGATGGCGCGGCAAAGCCAGTTGCAGCAGGTTGGATTCATTGGCCTGTTCGCGGCTCAGTTCGCCGCGCATGGCGCCTTCGCACAACACCAGGATGCGGTCGGAAATGCCCATCACTTCCATCAGGTCGCTGGACACTACGATCACCGCAATACCGTCAGCCGCCAGGTTGTGGATGATCTGGTAGATCTCGGCTTTGGCGCCGATGTCGATGCCGCGAGTGGGCTCGTCGAGCAGCAGGACTTTCATCGGCATCGACAGCCAGCGACCGAGAATCGCCTTCTGCTGATTGCCGCCGGACAGGTACATGATTTTTTGCGCCGCGTTGGGCGTCTTCACTTTCAACGCCTTGATCTGCTTGTCGGCGTTGCCCTTTTCCCACAGGCCGCGCAACAGGCAGCCGAAGGTGGAATGGGCACCGCGGGCGCTGATGTTGATGTTCTCGGCGACGCTGGAGAGCGGCATGATGCCCTCCTTCTTGCGGTCCTCCGGACAGAGCAAAATGCCCGCGGCGATAGCGTCGCGAGGCGAGCGCAGTTTCAACTCATGGCCGCGCAGTTCAAGGCGTCCGGCGGTGTTGCGCTCCAGACCGCTGAGCATGCGAAACAGTTCGGTGCGACCGGCTCCGACCAGGCCGAACAAGCCGAGAATCTCGCCTTTGTGCGCCTCGAAACTCACCGGCTCTCGCAAGCCTGGCCCAAGCAGGCCATCGACCTTCAACGCCACCGCACCACGGGGGCGGGAGCGATAATCGTAGATGTCCTGGATATCGCGACCGACCATGCAGGTAACCAGTTGATCGTGGGTCAGCTCGCTCATGTCTTCGAAGGTACGCACGTAGCGACCGTCCTTGAACACGGTCACCGCGTTGCAGATGCGGAACACTTCCTCCATGCGATGGGAGACATACAACACCACTTTTCCTTCGTCGCGCAGGCGACCGATGATCGCCATCAAGCGATCGATCTCCCGCGCCGAAAGGCTGCTGGTGGGTTCATCAAAGGCGATCACGTGTGCGCCACGGGACAGGGCCTTGGCGATTTCCACCAGTTGCCGCTGACCGAGGGACAGACGCCCGACTTTCTCTTGCGGGTCGATTTCGTCAGCCAGCCCCTTTAGGCAGGCCAGCGCTTGCTGACGCAGGGTGCCGCGATTGATCAGGCCGAAGCTGGCCGGCAGGTGACCGAGAAACAGGTTCTCCGCCACGGTCATTTCCGGCACCAGGTGCAGTTCCTGGTGGATCACCGCGACGCCGCTGCCGATGCTGTCGGCGGTGGACTTGAAAGCCATCGTCCGCTCGCCGATCTGCAAATCACCGCTGCTCGGAATGTAGGCGCCACCGAGGATTTTCAGCAGAGTCGACTTGCCAGCGCCGTTCTCGCCCATCAAGGCATGAACCTGCCCCGGATGGGCGACGAAGCTGATGCCATCCAGCGCCTTCACCCCGGGAAAGGTCTTGCCGATCCCGTTGAAGCGCAAGCTGCCACCGGCAGTGTGTTGTTGTACTTGTGTTTGCGCGTGCATAAACCACCTCATCACACCGATCAGGCAACCCCGTTGCCGGGGCTGCCGATGAAATCAACCGAGCCTCAGTTCCACAGGCCGATCTTTTCCAGTTCCTGCTTGAAGTTGTCGCGGGTGATCAGCGTCACGTCGTCCATCGCGGTGTACTTCGCCGGTTCTTCGCCGGTGGTGACCCACTCGTACATCATCGCGGCGGTGTTGTAGCCCTCGATGTGCGGGCTTGGCAGCATCGAGCCGTAGAAGCCGCTGTTGGGTTTCTTCAGTTCGCCGATGGCGTCGGTGCCGTTGATGCCGATGCCGATCACGTTCGCCGCGGCAAAACCGGCGCTCTCGGTGGCGCGCACGCCGCCCAGTACGGTGTTGTCGTTCATGCCGCCGATGATCAGGTTCTTCGCCGCACCCGGCAGTTTCACCAGCGCGGAGTTGGTGGCGTCCATGCTGCCCGGCACGTCGAGGGTTTTCAGGGCGGAGAACAGGATGTGGTCTTTCGGCATGCCGGCATCTTCCAGCGCCTTGACCGAACCGTCGGTGCGTTTCTTGCCGGTGTCGAGTTCGTTGTAGGTGTTGATCACCGCGTAGGTGTCTTTCCAGTCCCAGCCACGTTTTTTCGCTTCGGTGGCCATGGCGGCACCTTGTTTCTGGCCGACTTCGTACGCCGCCATGCCGAGGTACGGCACGTCTTCCATGAACTTGCCGCTGGCATCGACGAAGCGGTCATCGACGGCGATCACTTTCAACCCGTTGAGTTTGGCCTTGGCCATGATCGCCGGGCCGAGGGATACGTCTGGCGGGCAGATCACGAAGCCCTTGGCGCCGTTGGCCGCAAGGCTGTCGATGGCCGACAGGGTTTTCTCGCCATCAGGCACGGCGATCTTGATCAGAGTGAAGCCCTTCTCTTTCCCGGCTTTTTCGGCAAACGCCCATTCGGTCTGGAACCAGGGCTCTTCCGCTTGCTTGACCAGGAAACCGATTTTCACTTCCTCGGCCGCCAGCAGCGTGCTGCTCAGGCTGACCGCAGTGACCGCCAGAGCGGCACAGCACAGGGAACGGATTGCATGACGACGATTCATAAGCTGACTCCTTGTTATTTTTTTTGAGCGTTATTTTGAAAGCGGTGAAACCGTACTGCCAATAGTCATATCGTATGATGATTGGATTTCAAGCGTAGTTGTGTGCCTGAAATCCCGGTTACTCAGTCGTGGTACATCACCGAGCGCCCGCCATCGATGGTGATGCATGAGGCATTGATGAACGGCGCTTCATCACTGGCCAGGAATACAGCGGTCATGGCCACTTCAACAGGCTGGCCGATACGCTTGGGCGGATGCAGATCAAAGGCACGCTGACGCTCGGCGTGAGGGTCGGCAAAGCCGTTCCAGTAGTCGACGTTCAGTTGGGTTTCGATGTAGCCCGGCGCGATGGCGTTGACGCGAATGCCCTTGGGCGCGTACTCGATGCCCAAGGCGCGGGTCAGGCCGAGCAAACCATGCTTGGCCACCGGGTACGGAAAGCAGCCCGGAATAATGTGGGAGGAATGGGTCGAGGCAATGTTGATGATGCTGCCGATGCCCTGCTCAATCATTTGCGGCAACACAGCCTTGCACCCGAACCAGGCGCCATCAAGATCGATGGCGAAGCAGCGGCGCCAATCTTCTTCGGTCATTTCCAGCGGATCGCGGAATACGTTGACTCCGGCGCAGTTGACCAGCACGTCGATCCGACCGTGGCGTTCGACCGCCAGTCTGGCCATGGCGTGCAGATCCTGCTGCTGCGAAACGTCGGCCTTGATCGCCACGACGTCGGCGCCTTTATCCCGCCAGTACGCCGCGACTGTTTCGACTTTCTCGCCCTGGATATCGCTGATGACCAACTTCGCTTGCTGGGAAGCGAAGGTCGCGACAATCGCCTCGCCAATACCCTGAGCGGCGCCTGTCAGCAGCACGACTTTGTTTTTCAGGCGCTCACCTTTCGGCGGTTCGGGAACCGGCGGCAAGGAAAGAGATTCAGTCATGAATCAGGACTCCTTTCGAAAGCACGACGAAAACCGGGCATCCGTGGATGTCCGGTCAAAAGACGTTAAACGTTGGAAAGAAACAGGCGAACGCAAAAACGTTTCATCGAAGAGACGTTCTGAGGCACTGACTCCGCAAGGGAATGCGGTGGAATATCGCTGCATCACTTCACCTGTTTTGTTTTTTTAAGTGTGAGTGCGTGTAACTGATGGCGCCGACTATAAACCCGACCACCAAATAATCTCAATATATAATTTAACATCCCATATTTTGGGATTTACCCGACAAATCGCGTACAGCGCTTTCCGGGCACATCGACACGTATCGACAACACCGCCCCATCCAGCGGATGCTCAAGCGGGCTCGCGGCGCTGGTGATGTACAGGGTTTTCAAGTCGTCATCGCCGAACACGCAACTGGTCGGGCGGCTGACCGGCAGCTCGATCACCCGATCGACTTTGCCTTCCGGGCTCAACCTCAGCAGGCAGCTGCCGTCCCAACGGGCGTTCCAGATGAAACCTTCAGCATCCATCGCCGAGCCGTCCGGACCGCCGCGCCCATGAGCACCGAACCAGGGCTGAGCCGGTTCGAGGCTGCCATCGGTGCGAATGAAATGCTGATAGACCGTACCGTCGAGGCTGTCGCCGAAATACACGGTGGTAGCGTCATCGCTCCACAGCAGCGTATTGGGAATGCCAAGCCCACGGAGCAGCGGCGTCACCCGCGCATCGCGATCAATGCGGAACAGACCGCCGGAACGCCGTTCAATTGGCAAGTCTTCGCCCTGTTCGCCAATGTTGTTTTGCATGGTGCCGAGCCAGAGTCGGCCTTGGGCGTCGCAGCGGGCTTCATTGGCGCGGTTGCCCGGTTGCGGGTCGGCGACGCAGAGCAATGTCAGACGAGGATCCAGGCCTGGCGAATCCAGATCAAGGCGATACACACCGCTGCTCAAGGTCACCAGCGCGTCGCCGCTTTCGCAGGGAATGAAGGCCGACACATGCTCCGGCATCTGCCAGATCTGCACGTTGGCGCCGATCAACCGCAGCGCTTGCTTGCCGGCGATGTCCACCCAGTACAACGCCTGGGTCGGCACATCCCAGAACGGGCCTTCGCCAAGCTGCGCCCGGTGTTCGGTAACCGCAGTCCACGTCATGAAACCTCCTGCTTTCTTATTGTTTTTTGTGTAGGAGCCGGCTTGCTGGCGATGGCGTTTTCCAAGATCACAATCGCTATCGCCAGCAAGCCGGCTCCTACACAGGGTCTTCGTTGTCAGCTGGCTTTTTTGTCGGCCATGAATTGCGGGTAATAGCGTTTGATGGCCAGGTCGGCGTTGTCGATCAGGGTCATGCAGGCCCAGACACCCCGCGCGGCATCCCGGGCGGCGATGGCGTCGGCCATGTCTTTGTGAATTGGCAAGGTGCGGCGCAGCTCATCCGGGTCGGCGGCGGACACTTCAAAACACACCGCCAGCAGCGCGCCGAGGGCCGGGACCATCTGTTCGATGAATTGATTGTGGCTGGCGGCGAGGATGCACTCGTGGAAAAACTGGTCGGCGCGGTTGTAATCGATGCCGCTGTCCACTGCCCGCTCCAGCGCGTTGTAGGCCAGCAAAACCGCCTCCACCTGCTCGACGGTCGCTCGTTCGCAGGCCCAGCGCACGGCCATTGGTTCGATGGTTCGGCGCAGGTCGAGCAAGTCATCGACAAAGTTTTCCGGCAAGCCGCTGCGCGACAGCCAGCCGACGACTTGCGGATCAAACAGGTTCCAGCGCCGCACCGGCAACACCCGCGTGCCGACTTTCGGCCCGACTTCGAGCATGCCTTTGGCAACCAGGGTCTTGATGGCTTCGCGGATAACCGTGCGGCTGACGCCGAGTTGTTCGCCGAGGTCGGCTTCGACCTTGAGGGTTTCGCCAGGCTTCACTTGACCGGTTGCGATCCAGCACCCCAGCCAATCGACGGTCGTAGCATGAAAGCTGCTGGACATGGACACCTCAAAGCCGTTTGCGATGGGTGCCCACGCTAATCATCATATGATTGGCTGTCAAATAAAAAGATCGCAGCCTTCGGCAGCTCCTACAGGAACCGCCGAAGGCTGCGATCTTTTCAAGGCTCCAGACCGATACGGAAAAACTCCCCGCCACTCCACACACCCAACCAGCGCTGCCCGTCGATCTCTCGGCTGACCGCCAGCTCCACCAGTTGGTAGAACACATTGCGATGGATCAACGCCTCAAGGTTAGTGCGCACATGTACGTACGGCGCCGGCTCCTGGGTGACCGGATCGATCACCACGCGAATCGGGTGCTCCGCACCGGCGTCGGTGGTTTCGTCGACGTTGGTGGTGAAACGCAAGATCTGCACCTCGCCCTCGCCTTCTACGTCCACGGCAATCGCCACGAAAGGCGCGTCATCGACCTTTATGCCGACCTTCTCGACCGGGGTGATGAGGAAGTAATCATCGCCGTCGCGACGAATGATGGTGGAGAACAACTTGACCATCGGCTTGCGCCCGATCGGTGTACCCAGGTAATACCAGGTGCCGTCGCGGGCGATGCGCATGTCGATGTCGCCGCAGAAGTCGGGGTTCCACAGGTGGACCGGCGGCAAGCCTTTGGTTTTGGGGATTTGCCCCAACAGGTCGTTGGCTTTTTGCGGGCCACTCATGGCCATCTCCTTGGATTACTGGTCGCTGAGCCCCAGCAAGCTACGAGCGTATTGCTCCAGCGGCGGGCCCATCAGGTCTTCTGGCTTCTTGTCGTGGAACGTCAGCAAACCGCCACGACTCTTGATACGTGCAGTATCAATCAAATACTGGGTGCTGGTCTCGATCAACATGATCTGAATCACACCACTGTCGACACCGAGGCGATCCAGCGCTTCCTGATCCAGCCATTCATCCGAGTTGCCGATACGGTCGTCAGACTTGGCGAAACGGGTATAGAGCAGGTAATGGGCACCGACGGAACGGGCTTCGCTCATGGCCTGGTCAAGGCCTTCCGGTGCGCGGGCGCGCCGGACCATCGGGAAATAATCGACAAAACCGTCGAAGGCCACTTCGGCAATGACATTGGGTCGTGGATAAACGGCACTGCCCGGCGGCATGAACGCGCCTTGGGCGATGTAGACGAACGAGTCCGGCTGAATGCGCAGGTTGTTCACACGGCGGCTGTCGCTATGGTCCAGCAGGCCCGCGTCGCTCATGTGGTAGCGAGTCCCTTCGGCCATATCGCTGACATTCATGCAGCCACCAAGCGCCAAAACGGCCAGCAGCAAAACCAGGCTACGCATCCTATCCTCCAGAGGCCGGTGACGGAAAACCGGCGAATGGCGGTGGGATGCAGATTTTGCGCCATTCCTTGCGACCACGGATATTTCCAGATTGATAATGCGGACCTGTGACGAGGGAGCTTGCTCCCGCTCGGCTGCGCAGCCGTCGTAAATAGTGAGGAATACTGTGTGTTTGATAATTTAGAGCTGCTTCGCACCCCAACGGGAGCAAGCTCCCTTGCCACAGGGCCAGATCAGCCGCCGATAATCTTCATGACCGTCGCCCCACCGGAAAACGCCACTTCCTGCTTATCGCCCAAGGCTTTCACTAAAAGCCGCTGTAAGCCCGGCAAAGCTTGATGACGCGGCTTGTCCAGCAGATCGCCGACATAGTGTCGGTTACTCGACGACAGGCAGCCATGCAGCCATCCAGTAGACGAAAGGCGTAGTCGCGAACAGGTTCGGCAGAACGGCACGCTTTCGTTGGCAATCACGCCGAAATGGCCCATGCCCGGAATCTCGTAGCGCACCGCCGTGGCATCGACGGGAGCGTCAGCCTGGAGGTATTCGTAATGCTCGCCGATCAGACTCAGCAACTGCTGAAGACTGACAAACTGCTGAAGAAAGGCGTTGGAATCGCTGGCCAGGTGGCCCATGCGCATCAGCTCGATGAAGCGCAATTCATAACCGCGTTCCAGGCAGTAATCGAGCAATGGCATCACTTGATCGAGGTTCTGCCCGCGCAATGGCACCATGTTGACCTTGATCTTGATGCCAGCGGCGCTGGCCTGATCCATGCCGTCGAGCACGGTAGCCAGGTCACCACCACGTGCGATTGTGCGGAATGCGCTGGCATCCAGGGTATCGAGGGAAACGTTGATCCGCCGAATGCCGGCATCCACCAACAAAGGAAGCTTCTTCGCCAGCAATTGACCGTTGGTGGTCAGGCTGATGTCTTCCAAGCCCATTTTCCCGACAGCGGTCATGAAGGCTTCGAGTTTCGGGCTGACCAACGGCTCGCCACCGGTGATGCGCAAACGCTCGATGCCTGCCGCTTCAATCAGATAAGCCACGCCGCGTGCCATGGCCTCGGCCGACAATTCATCCTGCGCAGCCACCAGCCGCTTGCCGTTGGGCACGCAGTAGGTACAAGCGTAATTGCAGGCTGAGGTCAGGCTGATCCGCAAATTGCGAAAACGCCTGCCTTGACGGTCAACGATCATGGATCACTCCGGCGAAAGAAAATCGAACCGCTAAAACTTGACTCACAAATCAAGTTTTAGCAAGTCCCATGCCTGAGTATATTCCTGCGGCATTGCGCCATGTAGGGAAATCACAACGCAATAAGGCAGCTGAATGGCTCAGCTGCTCGGGGTGTCGGTGTCGCGCTTGCGCTTGTTGCCCATGCGCACGCCGATGTCCATCAGGAACTGGAAGAAGCCTTCCTGATCTTCCAGCACATTGCTCCAGAACGGCGAGTGATACAGCGCCACGGCACCGTGCACCAGCGCCCAGGACGCGCAATAGTGGAAATACGGCGGCACGTCTTCTAACTTGCCTTCGCTGATGCGGCCCTTGATCAACAGGGTCAGGCGTTCGAAGTTCGAGGCGCGAATCTTGTGCAGCTCCTCGATCATCTCCGGCACCTGGTTGCCCTTGACTACCTTTTCTTCCAGGCGATCGAACAAGCGATAACGCTGTGGATCACGCATGCGGAATTCGAAGTAAGCGCGGGACAGGGCTTCCTTGTCCTTGTCGACGTCGGCGGAATGCAGCAGCTCGTTCAAATCGCGCTCGTAGTCGAGCATCAGGCGCAGATAAATCTCGGCTTTGGATTTGAAGTGCTTGTAGATCGTGCCTTTGCCGATACCGACGGCATCAGCAATCATCTCGACGGTGACACTGTCTTCACCTTGTTCGAGGAACAGCTTGAGCGCGGTATCGAGAATTTCTTGCTCGCGGCGACGAAACTCACGGACCTTACGAGGTTCTTTATGCATAAGAAAAGGTCTGTAGGGGTCAAAATTCGAAGCCGCGTATTATGCCTAAATTACGCAAAAATGCACGGATCATCCGACCATGTCAGTGTTTCTTGATGATTTCGTACAAGGTCTTCAGTTGATGAGAACGCTTCCGAAGCGGGCGTATTCCAAAATTGTTTAAAAACCGGGGCTAGTAAACTGGCAACGGCGCAATAGTGATCAATACTTGAACTGTCGGCGGGGCATCTCCCCCAAGTGTCGCGCCGATATTGGTACCAACGGACCGCGTGCCATTGTTTTACTCCTAATGGTCTTAACCCGGATTCACCCCCCAGAACCCGGGTTTTTTTTGCCTGCGATTTAACCTTTCACATGCGCCAGCGGAAACAGGCGCTTGAAATTTTCGGTGGTCTGCTCGGCAAATCGCTCGTAGGACTCCCCCCGCAACATCGCCAGGAACTCTGCCACTTCCCGCACATACTGCGGCAAGTTCGGCTTGCCGCGATGGGGGATCGGCGCCAGGTACGGTGAGTCGGTTTCCACCAGCAATCGGTCAGCAGGCACCTTGCTCGCCACATCACGCAACGCGTCGGCATTGCGGAAAGTGACAATACCGGACAGGGAAATGTAATAACCCATGTCGAGCGCGGCTTTGGCCATGTCCCAGTCTTCGGTGAAGCAATGCAGCACGCCCGCCTGGGGCAGCGCCGCTTCACGCAGCAAGTTCAGGGTATCTGCGCGGGCGCCACGGGTGTGGATGATCACGGGCTTGCCGGTTTGCTGTGCAGCTTGCAGGTGCAGGCGGAAAGATTCCTGCTGCAACTCTGCCGCTTCGGGCTCGTAGTGATAGTCCAGACCGGTTTCACCGATCGCCACCACACGTGGGTGATTGAGTTCATGTAGCAACCAGTCCAGTGCGGGCGCTGCACCGGGCTGAACATCCAGTGGATGCACGCCGACCGAGCAGTCAACGTCGTCATACCGGTCGGCCAGGGCTTTGACATCAGCGGCGTTGTCCGCGCTGACACCGATACACAGAAAGTGCCCTACCCCACGCTGACGGGCCGCCTCAAGGGCAGCATCCAGGGAGCCGTCGTGGGCGGCGAGGTCGAGGCGATCAAGGTGACAATGGGAATCTACGAGCATAAAAAGGGCTGCAACTTACATCGTATGAGTGGGACGGTCGGATTTGATGACTCCGGCCAGATGGGTTTCGATGCGACTGCGCGCGGTGTGGTCGGCTTCATTGAACTGCACGCCAACCCCGGCCGCGCGGTTTCCCTGAGCGCCTTTGGGGGTGACCCAGGCGACCTTGCCGGCCACCGGGATCTTTTCCGGTTCATCCATCAAATGCAGCAACATGAATACCTCGTCGCCCAACTTGTAGCTCTTGTTGGTCGGGATAAACAGGCCGCCGTTCTTGATGAAGGGCATGTAGGCCGCGTAAAGCACCGACTTGTCCTTGATGGTCAGGGACAAGATTCCGTTACGCGGCCCCGGGCTGACAGGTTCATTCATGCTGACCTCCACTGCTGATTGACAGAGTTTAGGCCGCGCGATCACCTCTGGGTAGGCAAAGAAGCCCATTGCACCAGCAGCGCTTCCAGCAACAACACCCGATTGAGGTTGGCCTTGCTCAACACTTTCTGACGCTGGGCGAGGATCCAGTCCTGAATACTCAGGACCTTCTCCTGACCGGTTTTCTGCGCCAGGTACTGAATGACTTTGCGCATATCCGTCAGTCCCAGCCCGGCTTCGTCCTGGGTCAATTGATAACGCAGGATCAGGCTCGACCAATCGCAGAACCAGTCGAACAGCAGCAACAACGGAATCGCATTCCAGCCTTCGGCCAGTTGTGTCGGCGATTGCTGCTGCTTGAGCAGTTTCTTCACCCCTTCGACCACTTGCGCGCGCTGCTCGCGCACGCCCTGGGCCTGAAGGTTGACCGCGGCCAATGGCGACCCGGCAGCCAATGTCAGCAATTCGATGCGTTCTTCTTCCGAACAGTCCGGCAGTGCCTTGGCCAACCATTCCCGACTCATGGCCTCACTCGGCAGTGGGCAAGCCTGCTGCACGCAGCGACTCTTGATGGTCGGCAGCAAACGGCTCGGCTGATGGCTGACCAACAGCAACACGGTATCGCCGGACGGCTCTTCAAGACTTTTGAGCAGGGCGTTGGCGGCATTGATGTTCATCGACTCGACCGGCTCGATCAGCACCACTTTGCGCCCGCCCAACTGCGCGGTCTGAACCACGAAGCTGACCAGATCGCGAACTTGATCGACCTTGATAGCCTTGTCGGCCTCTTCCGGTTCCAGAATGTAGTTATCGGGGTGACTGCCAGCCTTGAGCAACAGGCAGGACTTGCATTCTCCGCAGGCGCCCTGTGCGGTCGGACGCTGGCACAACAGGCTGGCCATCAAGCGTTCGGCCAGCGCGCGTTTGCCGATTCCGGCCGGACCATGCAGCAGGTAAGCGTGAGCGTGCTGCGTACGACCGGCTAGCTGCTGCCAGAGACTGTCCTGCCACGGATAGGCTTCAGCCACGAGTCAGCTCCAGCAAACGAGGCAGCAAGGCATCCAGGGATTGCTGAACCTGTGCCAATGGTTGCGCGGCGTCGACCAGTACGTAGCGCGCAGGCTCCGCGGCGGCGCGCTTGAGGAAGGCACTGCGCACGGCGTCGAAAAAGGTCCGGCCTTCCAGCTCGAAACGATCCAGACGACCACGAGCACTGGCGCGAGCCAGACCCACTTCCACCGGCAGATCGAAGATCAGCGTCAGATCAGGGCGCAAATCACCCTGTACAAAGGTTTCCAGGGTAGCGATACGCTCCAGTGACAAGCCGCGACCACCACCCTGGTAGGCGTACGTCGAGTCGGTAAAACGATCACACAACACCACGGCACCGCGGGCCAATGCCGGGCGAATCACCTCGGCCAGGTGCTGGGCTCGCGCAGCGAATACCAGCAGCAGCTCGGTGTCCGGGTTCATGACTTCGTCGACTGGCGCCAACAGCACTTCGCGGATGCGCTCGGCCAACGGCGTGCCGCCCGGTTCACGGGTCAGCACGACCTCGATACCGGCGCCGCGCAGGCGCTCTGCCAGGTATTCGCGATTGGTGCTTTTGCCGGCGCCTTCCGGGCCTTCCAGAGTAATAAACAAGCCAGTCACAGGCAGTCCTTAGTCAGAGTCATTGCGGGCTTTTCGGTGCATCTGCTTCCGGCTCAGGCACGGGTGCAGGTTCAGGCGCTGGCTCTTGCGGCGAAACTGGCGGCAGAGCCTCAGGAACTGTGTCAGGTGAAGCGGCCGGGATCAGCTCCTGCTCTTGCTCGGGCTGACCTGGCTCAGCCTGAGACTCCAGCGCCGGGGTTGGCGACGTCTCGGGCGCGGTGACCGGTGCAGGGCTGGAACGATAATCCGCGCGACGCTTGAGCTGGTACTCCCGCACCGCGTTGTTATGGGCGTCCAGGTCATCGGAGAACACGTGACTGCCATCACCGCGTGCCACAAAATAAAGACTGTTGCCCGCCACCGGATTCAGCGCTGCGTGGATCGCCTCACGCCCGACCATGGCAATCGGGGTCGGCGGCAGGCCGGCGATCACATAGGTGTTGTATGGCGTCGGCTCCTTGAGATGGGCGCGGGTCAACTTGCCGCTGTAACGGTCACCAAGGCCGTAGATTACCGTCGGATCGGTTTGCAACAACATGCCGATCGCCATGCGCCGCACAAACACACCGGCAATCTGCCCGCGCTCCTGTGGCACACCGGTTTCCTTTTCCACCAGCGAGGCCATGATCAGCGCCTGGTAGGGGTCACTGTACGGCAGGTCGGTCGCGCGCTGGTTCCACTCCTTGGCGAGTACCTCATCGAGGCGATCGTAGGCGGTTTTCAGCAGCTCGACATCGGTCATGCCACGCACAAAACGGTAGGTATCGGGGAAGAAACGCCCTTCCGGGAAAAGCCCGGCATGACCGAGTTTTTCCATGACCTGGCTATCGCTCAACCCTTCCAGGGTGTGATCGAGTTTTTCCTCTTTGGCCAATGCTGCACGGACCTGATGGAAATTCCAGCCCTCCACCAGCGTCACGCTGTATTGCACCATTTCCCCACGCTTCCACAAGTCGATCAGACCTTCGACGGTCATGCCGGGAAGCATGCGGTACTCGCCGCTGTGCAGGGGTTGTTTGGGCAGATTGAAGCGCCAATACACGCGCAGCCAGAAAGCGTCCTTGATGAGACCATCGGCTTCAAGTCGCAGGAAAGTGCGGTTCGGTGTGGTGCCCTTCGGCACCTCCAGCAGTTCTTCCTGAGCGATATTCAGCGGCTGCACCAGCGCCGAATGAATTTTCCAGGCAGAAGCGCCCAACATCAGCCCCGCCAGAACCAGTCCGGTTTCCAGCAGCAGCAAGAATTTACGTCTCACGTATCAAGCATCCAGTAGCGCGCGGGCAATGGTTTGGAGTTTACGGGTGAGCGGCCCAACCGGCCAGCTCAGAGCGGCATAGGCATGCACCGGCCAAACGCCATACACGCTATTGCAGACAAAGACTTCGTCAGCCCATTGCAGCTGGTCGAGGGTGATATCGGTGATTTGCGTGGGAATGCCCGATGACTCGGCTTGAAACAATAATTCGGCGCGCATCACGCCTTCGACGCCGCAGCGCTTGAGATCAGCAGTCATGAGCACGCCATCGCGCACCAGGAACAGATTACTGAACACACCTTCGATGACGCGACCCGCCTGATCGAGCATCAAACCTTCAGCATGATCGGTGTCTTGCCATTCGGAGCGGGCGATCACTTGCTCAAGTCGGTTCAAGTGCTTGAGACCGGCCAGCAGAGGCTGAATGGAAAGTCGTGTCGTACAGGGGAACAGACGAACACCCTGCTCGCCATGAACCGCAGGATACGCCGCAGGCGGATTACCTTGCAGGATACGTCGGGCCTGGGCCGTTGGATCAGGAGCGTAACCCCGCAAGCTGTCGCCGCGGGTAAGGATGAGCTTGAGCACCCCGTCACCCAGCGCGGTGGCATAGGCCAGCAGTTCGTTGCGGATCAGCTCGTGATCGACTGCAATCGCCAGGCGCTTGCAGCCATCGGCGAGGCGCGACAAGTGCCGCTCCAGCAACAGAGGCCGCCCATCACGCACGGCGATGGTCTCAAACAGACCATCGCCGTAAGCCAGGCCGCGATCCTTCAGCGACAGAGCGTCAGCCGGCTGACCGTCGACCCAGCTCTCCATCAGCCTGCGAACCGGCGGAACACCAGCGAGCCGTTGGTGCCGCCAAACCCGAAGGAGTTGGACAGGACCACATCGATATCCATGTTGCGCGCAGTGTGCGGCACGAAATCAAGATCGCAGCCTTCGTCCGGCTCATCGAGGTTGATGGTCGGAGGCGCCACCTGACTGTTGATCGCCAGCACGCTGAAAATCGCCTCGACCGCGCCCGCCGCACCCAGCAGGTGACCGGTCATGGACTTGGTCGAACTGACGGCCAATTTGTAGGCGTGATCGCCGAACACCGACTTGATCGCATTGGCTTCCGCGAGGTCGCCTGCAGGAGTCGAGGTGCCGTGGGCGTTGACGTACTGCACCTGATCGCCATTGATCTTCGCGTCGCGCAGGGCATTGGTGATGCAACGCGCAGCACCCGCGCCATCGGCTGGCGGCGAAGTCATGTGGTAGGCATCGCCGCTGGTACCAAAGCCGATCAGCTCGGCATAAATCGTCGCGCCGCGCGCCTTGGCGTGCTCGAGCTCTTCGAGGACCAACGCACCGGCACCGTCGGACAGAACGAAGCCATCACGGCCCTTGTCCCATGGACGGCTGGCACGGGTCGGCTCGTCGTTGCGGGTCGATAGCGCGCGAGAGGCACCGAAGCCGCCCATGCCCAGACCACAGGCCGCCATCTCGGCGCCGCCGGCGATCATCACATCGGCTTCGTCGTACATGATGTTGCGAGCCGCCATGCCGATACAGTGCGTACCGGTGGTGCAAGCAGTGGCGATGGCGTAGTTAGGTCCCTGTGCGCCCAAGTGGATGGACAGGAAACCGGAAATCATATTGATGATCGAGCCAGGCACGAAGAAAGGAGAAATCCGTCGTGGGCCGGTCTCGTGCAACGTGCGGCTGGTTTCTTCGATATTGGTCAGACCGCCAATACCCGAACCCATGGCCACGCCGATGCGCTCACGGTTGGCGTCGGTGACTTCGAGGCCAGCATTGCGTACTGCCTGAAAACCAGCGGCCAGGCCGTATTGAATGAACAGGTCGAGTTTGCGAGCTTCCTTGACCGAAAGGTATTCCTCGACATTGAAGCCCTTTACCGAGCCGCCAAAACGGGTGGAATAGGCAGAAAGGTCGGTGTGTTCGATCAGACCAATGCCACTGCGGCCAGCCAGAATGCCCTGCCAACTGCTCGGCACATCCGTGCCCAGTGGCGACAACATACCCATACCGGTGACTACGACGCGTCTACGCGACACAGCACTCTCCTTTTTTCAAATGACGACTTTGCATCAGGCCTAAAGAAAAAACCGCACGCCATGATGGCAGTGCGGTTTTTCCATGACAGCAAGCAACGATTACAAACTATTACGCCTGGTGGCTAGTAACGTAGTCGATTGCAGCTTGTACAGTAGTGATCTTCTCAGCTTCTTCGTCAGGGATTTCGGTCTCGAATTCCTCTTCCAGAGCCATCACCAGCTCAACGGTGTCAAGGGAGTCAGCACCCAGGTCTTCAACGAAGGAAGCAGTGTTGACCACTTCTTCTTCTTTAACGCCCAGTTGCTCGGCAACGATTTTCTTGACGCGCTCTTCGATGGTGCTCATACCTTGTTTTCACTCCTAATGGACAAATTCAGGCAGCTGGCCAGTGGGTAAGTGTATAGAAAGACTTTTCAGCTTTTCAACTGAAAGCTTCACTCCTCAAACCCTGCGACCCGCTGCCTATAAATAGATTGCAGCTTTATAACGGATTTTAGACAGCTCGTATGACATTTTTTTGAAGCAATCCGTCACATTTGAATTACATGTACATCCCGCCGTTCACCGGGATTGTAGCCCCAGTAACGTAAGCCGCACCGTCGGATGCAAGAAAAGCGACCACAGACGCGATCTCTTGAGCTTGCCCCAGACGACCCAGCGGAATCTGCATCTGCAAGGCTTCACGCTGTGCCTCGGGCAGTTCGCGGGTCATATCGGTGTCGATGAACCCTGGGGTCACCGAGTTTACCGTAATCGAACGCGAACCGACTTCACGCGCCAGTGCACGGCTGAAACCTTCCAGACCGGCCTTGGCGGCTGCGTAGTTTACTTGGCCTGCGTTGCCCATGGCACCCACAACAGAGCCAATACTGATAATTCGTCCCCAACGGGCCTTGGTCATGCCGCGCAAAACGCCCTTGGACAGGCGGAACAGACTGTTCAGGTTGGTATCAACAACGTCATGCCATTCGTCGTCTTTCATGCGCATCATCAGGTTATCGCGGGTGATGCCGGCATTGTTGACCAGAATCGCCGGCGCACCGAACTGCTCCTGAATGGCCGCCAGGACAGCTGCCACGGACTCGTCGCTGGTGACGTTGAGTTCCAGGCCTGTGCCTTGAATACCGTTTTCCTTCAGGGTGGCGGCAATGCGTTCGGCACCCGAGGCGGAGGTCGCGGTACCCACAACGATGGCACCCTGACGACCCAGCTCCAGGGCGATAGCCTGGCCGATACCGCGGCTCGCACCGGTGACCAGTGCAACTTTACCTTGCAGACTCATGCAAGCTTCTCCTGATTCAGGCCAACGCTGCACGGGCGGCAGCGAAAGCGTCTGGGGTATTGAGGTTGGATGTCGATACGCCTTCGGCGCAACGTTTGTTCAGACCGGCCAGCACTTTGCCTGGGCCGCATTCGACCAGATTGGTCGCGCCCTTGGCGGCCAGCGCCTGGACCGATTCAACCCAGCGTACAGGCTTGTAGAGCTGCTCAAGCAGATCGCGCTTGAGGGTTTCCAGATCGGCCGGCACATCGGCGCTGACGTTTTGCACCACAGGAATCTGCGGTGTTTGCCAGTCGATTGCGGCGATGGATTCAGCGAAACGCTCGGCAGCCGGACGCATCAGCTCACAATGGGACGGAACGCTGACCGGCAGTGGCATGGCGCGTTTGGCACCACGGGCCTTGCAACCCTCGATGGCGCGCTCGACCGCAGCCTTGGCACCGGCGATAACCACTTGGCCCGGGGAGTTGAAGTTCACGGCGCTGACCACTTCGCCCTGCGCCGCTTCGGCACAGGCTGCCAGAACGTCAGCGTCTTCCAAGCCAAGGATGGCAGCCATACCGCCCTGCCCGGCCGGAACGGCTTCCTGCATCAGTTGGCCGCGACGCTCGACCAGCTTCACCGCATCGCCCAGGCTCAGACTGCCCGCCGCGACCAGTGCGCTGTATTCACCCAGGCTGTGACCGGCAACATAAGCCGGACGCGCGCCGCCTTCAGCCAGCCACAAGCGCCATAGGGCGATCGAGGCAGTCAGAATGGCCGGTTGGGTTTTATCGGTTTGATTGAGCTGTTCTTCCGGCCCTTGCTGGGTCAGTGCCCACAGGTCATAACCCAGAGCATCGGAAGCTTCTTTGAATGTTTCGAGGACAACCGGATGTTGCGCGCCCAACTCGGCCAGCATGCCGAGGGACTGCGAACCCTGTCCCGGAAAGACGAATGCGAGGGAAGCAGACATGTAACAAGCCCCTAATGATCTTGTCGTCGGAGAATTGACGTCCCGCTTCGGGGACGCAAGAAACTGACAGTTGGATGGCCAAATGAACTGAGCAGTCACATTTAAGCATTGTCCGACGAAAACGCCTAAAGCAACAAATCCTCCAGACGGCCGTGAATCCGCTCCGGCAGGTTTTCCTGAATCTCGATCAGGGCACGGGAAATGGCACTTTGAAAACCCTGAACCCCCGCAGAACCGTGGCTCTTCACCACAATCCCCTGCAAACCAAGGAAGCTTGCTCCGTTATGCCTTGCGGGTGCCAGATCAGCTTGAAGACGCTTCATCAGCGGCAACGCCAAAGCACCCACCAGACGCGACGGCAGGCTTTTCTTGAACAATGCCTCGATGCGCCCGGCAATCATGGTCGCCAGGCCTTCGCTGGATTTGAGCAGGATATTGCCGACAAAACCGTCGCACACCACCACATCCGCTTCGCCGCGATACAAACCGTCGCCTTCGACAAAGCCGATGTAATTAATGCCACGGGCAGCCTGCAACAAAGTCGCGGCCAGCTTGACCTGCTGATTACCCTTGATGTCTTCGGTGCCGATATTCAGTAACGCCACACGCGGACGCACGATACCCAGGGTTTCCGCGGCAACCGAACCCATCACTGCGAACTGCAACAGATGCTCGGCACTGCAATCGACATTGGCACCCAAGTCGAGCAGTTGGCAGTAACCCTTTTGTGTCGGAATCGCCGCCACCATGGCCGGCCTGTCAATGCCCGGCAAGGTCTTGAGCACAAACCGCGACAATGCCATCAGCGCACCGGTGTTTCCGGCACTGACACAGGCCTGAACCTTGCCATCACGCAACAACTCAAGCGCTACGCGCATCGACGAATCGGGTTTGCCACGCAAGGCCTGGGCAGGTTTTTCGTCCATGGTGATGACTTCGGACGCCGGAGCAATCGACAGGCGCGCGCGATCCACAGCCGATTGGCCAGCGATCAATTCTTCAAGGAGGGAGGGTTGACCGACAAGGGTCAGGTGCAGCGAAGGAGTAGCAGACAGGCAAGCAAGGCTGGCCTGGACAATGCTGCGGGGACCGAAGTCCCCGCCCATTGCGTCAATCGCGATGACTTGAGCAGACAAGTGATTACTCGTCAGCGCCCTTGTCGATCACTTTACGGCCACGGTATACGCCTTCTGGCGATACGTGGTGACGCAGGTGAACTTCACCAGTGGTTTTTTCTACAGACAGGGTGCTAGCCTCGAGAGCGTCGTGCGAACGGCGCATGTCACGGGCAGAGCGGGATTTTTTGTTCTGCTGAACAGCCATAATTGATTAACTCCTAAACGTTTGGGTCACGCTTTAACTGCGCCAATACACTGAACGGGTTGGACCGCGTTACCTCGTCCTCGCTCGGTTCGGGCTCATCTGCTCCCGCCGGCTGCTGGCATTCTTCCGGATGATGAGCAGGCACAATGGGCAAGGCGAGCAGAAGCTCCTCCTCGATCAGTGACTGCAGATCCAATGGATCTTCGCCCAGTTCCAGCACGTCATAACCTTTCGGCAACGACTGGGTATTCGCACCCTCCTTCACCACAGCGTAACTGCATTCGCTATGGATCGGCAGGGTGACCAGCTCAAGACAACGCTGGCAAACCATTTTGACTTCAGTGTCGATAAAGCTGTGGATGACCACAGATTTACGTTCATCTCGTCCAAAAACGAATTTAGCCTGCACCGTACCGACATTGTCGGAAAGCGGGTCGCAGAGTCTCTCCAAATCGGCCAGCAGCATTTCACCTTGAAGGGTGGTGCCACGATCAGCCAATTTGCGCGGGTCAACGTGAGGTGGAATCGGGTCATTCAACATAGGCGCAGCATTATAGGGATGCACCCGCCCATGTCAAAGGAAATTCAGCCCTGTCCGTCACTTGGAAGCCCCGCTAGAATTCTCACCTGCCATTTGGAGACACGTATGCTGCCTTTATTACTCGCTTCCAGCTCGGTTTATCGCCGGGAATTGCTGGCCCGCTTGCAGCTACCGTTCATCTGCAGCTCGCCTGACATCGACGAAAGCCATCGCCTTGGCGAATCCGCCATTGATCTGGTTAAGCGCCTCGCCGAGGAAAAAGCCCGGGCGCTGGCCGGCAGCCATGGCGCTCACTTGATCATCGGTTCCGACCAGGTCGCCGTGCTCGGCGACAGGATTATCGGCAAACCCCACACTTTCGAAAAGGCCCGCGAACAACTGCTAGCCTCAAGCGGCACCAGCGTGACCTTCCTGACGGGCCTGGCGCTGCTCAATAGCCACACCGGCCATTGCCAGGTCGACTGCGTACCTTTCACCGTACACATGCGCACACTCGACACTGAACGCATCGAACGCTACCTGCACGCAGAACAACCCTACGACTGCGCTGGCAGCTTCAAGGCCGAAGGTTTGGGCGTGAGCCTGTTTCAAAGCACCGAAGGCCCTGATGCCACCAGCCTTGTCGGCCTGCCGCTGATTCGCCTTGTGGACATGCTGCTGGCCGAGGGCGTGCAAATCCCCTGAAAAGCAAAAGATCGCAGCCTTCGGCAGCTCCTACAGGGATTCGAGTCACCGCGAATAATGCGACCGGACATCGAATCTGTAGGAGCTGCCGCAGGCTGCGATCTTTTGATCTTGAAACAGCTTAGCGCAGCGACGGGCCGTTAAACCCCATCCACATCGCCAAATGCTCAGCCACGCTGGCACCAAGCTTTTTCGAGAAGCGATCGAAAGGCGACTCCTGAACGGTGAAGTCCACCAACTCTTTTTCGCCGATTACATCACGCGCAACCGAACTCGCATTACCCAGGCCATCAATCAAGCCCAACGGCAGTGCCTGCTCGCCAGACCAGACCAGCCCGGAGAACAGCTCCGGATGCTCCTTGTCCTTCAGGCGATCGCCACGGCCCTGCTTGACGCTGTTGATGAACTGCTTGTGCGTAGTATCGAGCACACCCTGCCAGAACGCAGTCTCTTCGGGTTTTTGTGGTTGAAACGGATCGAGGAACGATTTGTGCTCGCCAGACGTGTAGGTGCGTCGCTCTACACCCAGCTTTTCCATGGTACCGACGAAGCCGTAACCGGCCGCCGTTACACCGATAGAGCCCACCAGGCTCGCCTTGTCGGCGTAGATCTGATCGGCAGCGCTGGCGATGTAGTAGGCACCGGAGGCACCGAGATCGGAAATCACCGCGTACAGCTTGGTATCGGGGTGCAGAGCTCGCAGACGGCGAATCTCGTCATAGACGTAGCCTGACTGCACCGGACTGCCGCCCGGACTATTGATACGCAGGATGACACCCTTGACCTTGTCGTCCTCGAAGGCCGCACGCAGGCTGCCTACGATATTGTCGGCGCTGGCCGGCTCCTTGTCGGCGATCATGCCGGTCACGTCGATCAGTGCGGTGTAGTTACCACTGCGAGTGGCGGCTTTTTCCATGTCCATCAATGGCGAGAACAATGCCAGTGCAACGAACAAGTACACAAAAGTCAGCAGCTTGAAGAAAATCCCCCAGCGACGCGACCGACGCTGTTCCTGCACACCGGCCAGCAAAGTCTTTTCCAACAGCTTCCAGCTCTTTTCGTCGCCGTTCTCTGCGCTCGCCTTGGCGGGCGCTTTCCATTCGTCAGCCATGCCATCTACCCCAGCAAAAAACGTATTAAGCCTGCTGACTCAGCCAGGCATGCAATTCAGAAAATCGATCGATCGACAGCCGCGGCTCATAAAGCTTCAACGCTTCGATGGATTGAGCACCATAGCTGACCGCAACCGAGTCCATGCCGGCGTTGCGCGCCATCTGCAAGTCGAAGGACGAATCGCCCACCATCAACGCCTGCTCCGGGCGGACCTCGCAATGGGCAAGAATCTGCTCAAGCATCAGGGGGTGTGGCTTACTCGCAGTCTCGTCGGCAGCACGGGTGATATCGAAATAATCTTCCCAGCCGTGGGACTTGAGCACTCTATCCAGACCGCGACGCGCCTTGCCGGTGGCCACGGCCAAATGATAGCCCTCGGCACGAAACGCCTCCATCGACTCGACCACACCTTCGAACAACGGCGAAGGCACCGCCTCGGAGGCGATGTAGTGATCCGCATAGTGCTGACGAAACGCTACCAGTTCGGCATCGCCGATTTCCGGATACAGGGTGCGGATGGCTTCCGGCAGACCCAGGCCGATGATGCCTTTGACGGCAAAATCATCGCGCAACTGAAACCCGGATCGCTCGGATGCCACGTGCATCGCCTCGACAATCCGACCAATGGAATCGGCGAGCGTGCCATCCCAATCGAAAATCAGCAGCTTGTAATCAGATGGGCGCACTCAATCGCTCCACGGTTTTGGCCCACATCTCGTCGACCGGCGCCTGCAACTTGAGTTCACCGCCGTCAGGGAGTGGCACGGTCAGCATGTAGGCGTGCAGGAACAGGCGTTTTCCGCCCAGGTCCCGGATTTCCTTGCTGAAACCTTCGTCGCCATACTTGGTGTCGCCGGCAATGCAGTGCCCGGCGTGCAAGGTGTGGACGCGGATCTGGTGAGTGCGACCGGTGATCGGCTTGGCTTCGATCAGGGTGGCAAAGTCGCCGAAACGACGCAGGACCTTGAACACGGTCACAGATTCCTTGCCCTCCTCCTCGTCTACTTCGACCATACGCTCGCCGGAGCGCAGATTGCTCTTGCCGAGCGCCGCCCGGACTTGCTTGATCGAGGACGCCCAGTTACCGCGAACCAGCGCCATGTAACGCTTATCGACGCCATCGCCGCGCAAGGCCGTGTGCAAGTGACGCAGCATGCTGCGTTTCTTGGCGATCATCAGCAGGCCGGAAGTGTCACGGTCGAGACGGTGAACCAGCTCGAGCTCCTTGCAATCGGGACGCAACTGACGAAAGGCTTCGATGACACCGTAATTCAAGCCGCTGCCGCCGTGAACGGCGATGCCGCACGGCTTGTTGATCACGAGCAGCGCTTTGTCTTCGTAGACAATCGAGGCTTCGAGTCGCTGCAGCAGGCCTTGAGCCAGCGGCACCGGCTCGTCGCGCTCAGGCACGCGAACCGGCGGCACGCGCACGATATCGCCCGCCTGCAGCTTGTATTCGGGCTTGATCCGACCTTTGTTCACCCGCACTTCGCCTTTGCGCAAAATGCGATAAATCAAGGTCTTGGGCACGCCTTTGAGCCGAGCGAGAAGGAAGTTATCAATACGTTGGCCGGCATATTCCGGCGAGACCTCAAGCAGTTGTACGCCTGGGGTCGAAGGGGCAGTAGTCGTCATGGCGCGGATGATAACAATTTTTTATGGAATTGAAGCACTTAATCATTGCTGCTATAGTCGCGAACGCCGCCAAAAGCGGCCTGGACAGCGGACCAACGGTCAAAAACCGACCCTGACCAACGCAATTCACCAGGACGCGAGGCCGTCCTACGGGGCTTTCGCTACGTAACGGTGGAGTTTGCAGGTGTAACGAGCGCAGGTGACATGAGGCCTGAATCACGCCGTAAAGCAGAGTTTTCACTCGTTTTGCGAGCCATATTCACGGCCAGTTCACAAAGTGCAGTCAGCTGCGAATGACCCCGAGCGAGCGCTTCGGAAACATCGCCTAAATTAGCCATGATGCGTGACCCTCCCCTTTCGGAGCTCACGGTAAATGCCAACCCGCTGCGGATTCTGCGCGCGGCAGCACCCGAATTATCAGGGATACGTGTAGGGTGGAGATGCACAACCGCTGGACTGTGTAGCAATAGGCTTTATCAAGACGCTTCATCTCGTCCACAGCCGCCGGTTGATTCCTCCTCCTGACTGAGTGCTTAAGTAGCCACAGCAAGCAGGACGCGTACGTCGCGATGAAGGCCCACATTGGCCGGACTTCGCTGGACACGGGAATGGCCAACCACTCCCGACGCACCTGACACCGACCATGAGAAGTCGTGTGTGCCGAACGCCGTTTCCGGCAGCCCGGAAACCGACGGTACTACATGAAAAGAATGCTGATTAACGCAACTCAACCCGAAGAGTTGCGTGTTGCACTGGTAGATGGCCAACGCCTCTACGACCTGGACATCGAATCCGGTGCACGCGAGCAAAAGAAGGCCAACATCTATAAAGGCCGGATTACTCGCATCGAACCAAGCCTCGAGGCTGCCTTTGTCGATTTCGGCTCTGAGCGCCACGGCTTCCTGCCCCTCAAAGAAATCTCCCGCGAATACTTCAAGAAAGCCCCTGAAGGCCGCGTCAACATCAAGGACGTCCTGAGCGAAGGCCAGGAAGTTATCGTTCAGGTTGAAAAAGAAGAACGTGGCAACAAGGGCGCAGCCCTGACCACCTTCATCAGCCTGGCCGGTCGTTACCTCGTTCTGATGCCGAACAACCCGCGTGCCGGCGGTATCTCCCGTCGCATCGAAGGTGAAGAGCGCAACGAACTGCGTGAAGCCCTGAACGGCCTGGTTGCCCCGGCTGACATGGGTCTGATCGTGCGCACTGCCGGCCTGGGCCGCAGCAGCGAAGAAATGCAGTGGGACCTCGACTACCTGCTGCAACTCTGGACCGCCATCAAAGAAGCGTCGCTGGATCGTTCCGCGCCTTTCCTGATCTACCAGGAAAGCAACGTGATCATCCGCGCCATCCGCGATTACCTGCGCCAGGACATCGGCGAAGTGCTGATCGACAGCGTTGAAGCCCAGGACGAAGCCCTGACCTTCATTCGCCAGGTGATGCCGCAGTACGCCAGCAAGATCAAGCTGTACGAAGACAGCGTTCCGCTGTTCAACCGCTTCCAGATCGAAAGCCAGATCGAAACCGCCTTCCAGCGCGTCGTCGAACTGCCTTCCGGTGGTTCCATCGTTATCGATCCGACCGAAGCCCTGGTGTCCATCGACATCAACTCGGCGCGCGCCACCAAAGGCAGCGACATCGAAGAGACCGCCCTGCAGACCAACCTTGAAGCCGCCGAAGAAATCGCCCGTCAGTTGCGCCTGCGCGACATCGGCGGCCTGATCGTCATCGATTTCATCGACATGACTCCTGCCAAGAACCAGCGCGCTGTGGAAGAGAAAGTCCGCGAATGCCTGGAAGCCGACCGCGCTCGCGTGCAAGTCGGTCGCATTTCGCGCTTCGGCCTGCTGGAAATGTCCCGTCAGCGCCTGCGTCCATCCCTGGGCGAAAGCAGCGGCATCGTTTGCCCGCGTTGCAACGGCACCGGCATCATTCGTGATGTTGAATCGCTGTCGCTGGCGATCCTGCGCCTGATCGAAGAAGAAGCCCTGAAAGACCGCACCGCTGAAGTTCGCGCCCAAGTGCCGATCCCGGTGGCTGCGTTCCTGCTCAACGAAAAACGCAACTCGATCACCAAGATCGAACTGCGCACCCGTGCCCGCATCGTCATTCTGCCGAACGATCACCTCGAAACGCCGCACTTCGAAGTGCAGCGTCTGCGTGACGACAGCCCGGAAGCCGCGATCAACCAGTCCAGCTACGAAATCGCTGCTGCCGCTGCCGAAGTCGAAGAAGTCCAGCCAGCCGCTGCGACCCGCACCCTGGTTCGCCAGGAAGCCGCGGTCAAGACTGCTCCAGCCCGCGCCAATGCTCCGGTTCCGACCGAAGTCGTTGCTGCTCCGGTTGCCGCACCGGCCGCCGTGCCAGAGCCAAGCCTGTTCAAAGGCCTGGTGAAGTCGCTGGTCAGCCTGTTCGCTATTAAAGAAGAGCCTGCCGCTCCGGTTGTGGTTGAAAAACCAGCGACCACCGAGCGTCCGGCCCGCAACGAAGAGCGTCGCAACGGTCGCCAGCAAAGCCGCAACCGTAACGGTCGCCGCGATGAAGAGCGTAAGCCTCGTGAAGAGCGTGCACCGCGTGAAGAACGCGCACCACGTGAACCACGCGAAGAGCGCGCACCACGCGAAGCCCGCGAAGAGACTCCGGTCGTAGCTCGTGAGGAACGCGCACCACGCGCGCCACGTGAAGAACGTGCACCGCGCGCTCCGCGTGAAGATCGCAAGCCACGTGGCGAGCGTGAAGAGCGTGTTCGTGAACTGCGTGAACCTCTGGACGCTGCCCCAGCCGCCGCTGCTGCCACCGCTGAAGAGCGTCCAGCCCGTCAGCCACGCGAAGAACGCGCTCCACGCCCACCGCGTGAGGAACGTCAACCACGTGCCGAGCAAGCCGCTGCTGCCGTTGCCGAAGAAGAGCTGACCACCAACGAAGAGCAACTGCAGGAAGATGGTCAGGACGGCGCCGAAGGCGATCGCCCACGCCGCCGTTCCCGTGGCCAGCGTCGTCGCAGCAACCGCCGCGAGCGTCAACGCGATGCCAACGGCAATGTGATCGAAGGTTCGGAAGAATCCGAAGCCGGCGAAGGCAATGAAGCCCCAAGCACTGCCGATCTGGCCGCCGGCCTGGCTGTTACCGCAGCCGTTGCCAGCACCGTGATCAGCGCTCCGGCCGAAGCCCAAGCCAACGAGCAAGCCGAACGCGCCACTGCCGCCACCCTGGAATCCGCTCCAGTCGAAGCGCCAGTCGTTGAAGCGATCACTCCGGTCGAAGCCACTGCATCGCCGGAAATCGAAGTAGCTCCGGTTCGTGAAGCACAGCCTGAAGTTGAAGCTGCTGCCGAGCCTGCTGTTGTCGTTGAAGCGCCTGCCGTGGTTGCAGAGCCGGTTGCTGAAACCGTTGCGGAAAACGTGACCGAAACCGTTCGTGAAGTTCGCGAAGAGCAAACCGCGTTCAACTGGGTTGCCGAGCCAGCCGTTGCTGAAACGCCTGCTCCAGCGCCAGTCGCTGAAGTCGAAGTGGCTGAAGCGGTGGTTTCCGAGCCGGTTGTTGCTGCCGAGCCAGCCCCAGTGGTTGAAGCACCGGTTGTCGCCGAAGCGCCTGCCCCCGTGGTCGAAGCCGCTCCAGTCAGCGCCCTGACACCAAGCGGCCGCGCGCCAAACGACCCGCGTGAAGTGCGTCGTCGCAAGCGTGAAGAAGAGCGCCTGCAGAAGGAGGCCGAACTGGCCGCCGCTGCTGCTCCGGCTGAAGTGGTTGCCGCTGAGTCTGCGCCGGTTGTTGCTGACGTGGTCGAAGCAGCGCCTGCCCCGGCTGCCGAAGTCGCTGCCGAGCCAGTTGAATCGGTGATCCACGAAGCACCTCGCTCCGTTCAGGAAGCGGTAGAGCAACACGAGCAAGCCCTGGAAAAAGAGCACGAGCCTAAACCTCTCGTCTGATTCCAACGGCCACTAAAAAGCCCCGCCTGGTAATCCCAGGCGGGGCTTTTTTATGTCCCAACAGATCAAAAGATCGCAGCCTTCGGCAGCTCCTACAATGGAATGCGCAACCCTGTAGGAGCTGCCGAAGGCTGCGATCTTTTGATCTTTCAGCTATCTCCAAACATCAATTTCTCAGGCACATCCACATCCCACAACACACCCGGATCATCCACCGTCACTTCAACCACCCGCCCCTGCGCAAACAACGGCTTGGCCCCGCGATCACCCGATAACGCCATCAACCCCGATCCAAAGCTGCGGCCAAATCCCACCGGATGCCCGTATTCGCCGTCCTGAACCGGCACACTGATGCAGTCATCGGCCACTTCATCCACAACTTGCTCGATGCTTGAAGGCAGGATAAACGGCATATCCCCCAACACCATCAACCAACCATCAAGCTGCGCACACGCCGCCACTCCAGCCGCAATGCTGTCTCCCATTCCAGTCGACTCGATCAGCACGATTTCGCAGCCATAGGCCTTGGCCATGCGGATCACCTGTGGACGATCAGCCGTTGTCACCAGAACCCGCTTTTCCAACGTGACCGGCAGATTGACCAGAACCTGCTCAATGACGGATCGGACTGCGCCATCACGCCCCGCGCAGTCCGCCAGCAACTTGTCCTTTTCATCGCCCGCGACCTGTCGAAACCGACTGCCCTGCCCCGCGGCAAGAACAATCACACCAATGGCTTCACTCATGCGCCCTCCCGTACCGGCTTCTTTTGCTTCAACTCGACGCCGTTCTTGATCGCCACAATCTCGGCCATCAGCGACAAGGCAATTTCCGCCGGGCTGTGACTGCCAATATGCAAGCCGATTGGCCCGTGCAATCGATCGATGGCCTGCTGCGACAAGCCTAGTTGAGCCAGGTTGTCCCGACGTTTCTGACTGTTGACCCGTGAACCCAGCGCCCCGACATAGAACGCCGGGGAATCAAGAGCTGTCAGCAAAGCCATGTCATCCAGTCGCGGGTCATGAGTAAGGGCGACAATCGCCGTGCGTTCGTCGGTCTGGATGTTCAGCACGGCCTCGTCGGGCATGCCCGAGACGAATCGCCCGTGCTGCTCTTCCCAGCCGTAGACAAACTCGCTGCGCGGATCGCAGATCAGCACTTCGAAATCCAGCAACCGCGCCATCTCGGCCACATACCGCGATAACTGCCCCGCACCAATCAGCAACAAGCGCCAACGCGGGCCATAAATGGCCCGCAACGTCTGGCCATCAAAAGCCAGCACATCGGTTTTGTCAGCTGGCTGCAACAGCACTTCACCGCTCGCGATATCCAGCGAGCGAGCGACGATTTCATGGGCTTCGCAGCGCGCCAGCAGTTCGGCGACCCAGGCCGGGTCGCCCACGCGCTCTTCGGTCAAACGCAAGGTGCCGCCGCAGGGCAGACCGAAGCGCGCCGCCTCTTCGCGGGTCACGCCGTAGGTAATCAGTTGCACCGGCGGCCCGTCGGTCGGGATACGACCATCGTGCAGCCGGGCAATCAGGTCGTCCTCGACACAACCGCCGGACACCGAACCAATCACCACACCGTCCTCACGCAAGGCCAGCATGGCACCAGGCGCCCGGGGCGCAGTGCCCCAGGTCTGGACCACGCTGTACAACACCACCCGCTGACCGGCGCGGCGCCACTCCAGCACGGTGCGCAAGACGTTCAGATCGACGCTGTCCATCAGGCGTTGGCCTTCTGCCAGCCCTGCAACTGATAACGAACCGGCAGATCGCGGATGCGTTTACCGGTGGCGGCGAAGATCGCGTTGCACAGCGCCGGCGCAATCGGCGGAACGCCGGGCTCGCCGACACCGCCCAAGGGCACGGTGCCCGGTGGCGTGACGAGATGCACAGCGACTTCCTTCGGCGCCAGGGACATGCGCGCCACTTCGTACATGTGGAAGTTGTCCTGCTGCACCTTGCCGTCCTTGAAGCTGATCTCGCCGAGTACCGCGTTGCCCAAGCCCATGACGCAAGCGCCTTCGAATTGCGCGCGGATGCGCTCGGGATTGATCTGCGGCCCGCAATCCACGGCGATGTCGGCCTTGTGCACGATCAAGGTGCCATCGTCTTTGACTTCGACCTCAATCACCGCAGCCACGTAGGTCACGAAGCTGTAATGCACCGCCAGGCCCAACCCTCGGCCCTTCGGCAACTCGCGCCCCCAACCGGCGGCTTTGGCGGCGGTTTCCAGTACCGTGCGCAGGCGCCCGGTGTCGATCGGATAACGCTCGGGCGATTCGCCGTAGTTCCACTCTTCACTCAAGGTACGCGGATCGATCTGACGGTCCGGGCCGAGCAATTTGATCTGATACTTGAGCGGATCTTCCCCGGCCTTGTGCGCCAGTTCATCGATGAAACTCTGGATCGCGAAACCGTGGGGAATGTTCGACACCGAGCGATACCAGCCGACCCGGGTGTGGACGGTGGCCTCGGGGTTTTCCAGACGGATGTTGGGGATCGCATAGGCCATGTTGGTGAAGCCCATGCCCAACTCGAACGCAGCCTCATGGTTCATGCCCGGGGCGAATAGCGCGGTGATACTCGGCGCCACCGTGCGGTGTAACCAGCCGGACGGCAGACCGTCCTTGTTCAGACTGGCCTTGAGGTACTCCGCCGATACGGTGTGGAAGTAGGAACAATGAATGTCGTCTTCACGGGTCCATTGCACCCGCACGGCTTTACCGGGGAATTCCTTGGCCAGGATGGCTGCTTCAATGATGAAATCGGGCTTGGACTTGCGACCGAAACCGCCACCTAGCAACGTGACATTGAACGTGACGTTGTCGAACGGCAGGCCCAGGCGTTCGCCGATGCGTTCACGGGTAACTTGTGGCGCCTGGCTCGGCCCCCAGGCTTCGCACACGCCATCCTTATAGCGGGCGATGGCGACCATCGGTTCCATCGGCGATTGCGACAGATGCGGCAGGTAGTAGGAGGCTTCAAGGGTGCTGTCGGCGCTACTCATGGCCTCCTCGATGTTGCCGGTATTGCGCACTACTTTGCCGGGCTTGAGCGAGGCGGCTTCCAGTTCCTTGCGGTAGGCAATCGAGTCATAACTCGCGTTGGCGCCATCATCCCACTCGATCTTCAGCGCTTCACGGCCCTTGATTGCCGCCCAGGTGTTGTTGGCCACCACGGCGATACCACCCAGCGGCTGAAACTCCGAAGGCAGCGGACGGCTTTCGATCTGAATCACTTTGACCACGCCCGGGACTTTCATCGCGGCGCTGCCATCGAAGCTCTTGACCTTGCCGCCGTACACCGCAGGCCGGGCAATGGTGGCGAACAACATGCCGTCGAAATGCACGTCGGCGCCATAGACCGCGCGACCGTTGACGATGTCCTCACCGTCGATGGCCTTGGTGCCCTCCTTGCCGATGTAGCGGAATTCCGAAGGTTGTTTGAGCTTCAGGCTGTCACGCGCCGGCACGGCCAACGCACCGGCAGCAGCGGCCAGGGCGCCATAACCCAGTTCGCGGCCGGAGGGTTTGTGGATGACTTTATGCAGCTGCGCATGGCATTCGTTGACCGGCACTTTCCACTGGTCGGCGGCGGCCTGTTCGAGCATGGTCCGCGCGGCGGCGCCACAGCGGCGCATCGGCTCGTACCAGTGGCGCATGCTGCGCGAACCGTCGGTGTCCTGGTTGCCGAAGCGCACTTCGTCACCCGGCGCCTGCTGCACTTTGACCCGAGCCCAATCAGCTTCTAGTTCATCGGCAACCACCATGGTCAGACTGGTGCGCACGCCTTGGCCCATTTCTGAACGGTTGCACACCACCGTCACCGTGCCATCGGCGGCGATGCTGACGTAAACCTTGGGATCATCCACCCAACCATTGGGCATGCCATCGGCGCCGAATTTCTTCACTTCTTCGGCAAACACGTCCTGCCAGCCCCAACTCGCAGCGACCACCAGCGCACCGGCAGCGCCCACACCTTTTAGGAAACCACGGCGGCTGAGGTTGCTCAGGGCGAAATCATTCGGTAACTGGCTCATGCCTTGGCCTCCTTCAGGTGAGTGGATGCCTGGCGGATGGCAGTCTTGATGCGGTTGTAGGTGCCGCAGCGGCAGATGTTGCCGACCATCGCCTCTTCGATCTGCTCGTCGCTCGGGTTCGGATTGGTCTTGAGCAACGCAGTGGCCGACATGATTTGCCCGCCCTGGCAGTAACCGCACTGGGCTACCGCAGTGTCGAGCCAGGCTTGCTGCACGACTTTGCCGACCGGGTCGGCGTGCAGATTGTCGATAGTGGTGACGTTCTGCCCCACTACCGAGCCAATCGGCGTGATGCAACTGCGCGCCGGAGCGCCTTCGATATGGATGGTGCAAGCACCGCACAAGCCCATGCCGCAGCCGAATTTGGTGCCGTTGTAGCCGGCCACATCGCGGATTGCCCAGAGCAGCGGCATGTCCTCGGTGACGTCGAGTTGATGGTCTTGACCATTGAGCTTCAGGGTAATCATGGGCACGCCCGCATAGTATTGGGTTATGGGGTCGAGCAATCTGCCGCTTTAGCCAAGCGGTTTGGTTATCACAGATCGACTCAGGCTAATGGGCTCTCTTGTGCTGACGAACACGTCTGCACTGGGCCTTTGGTGGAATAAATGCTGGATCGTCAGACGGCTAAGTTAACCCAGCATTAACAGAAAACTTCTTCCCGGAAAGCATAGATAACGCGAGCCCTGTAGGAACTGCCGAAGGCTGCGATCTTTTGATTTTGATTTTAAAAAAAAAGATCAAAAGATCGCAGCCTTCGGCAGCTCCTACAGGATGAATGTCATAAAAAAGCCCCGCACATTGAAAGATGTGCAGGGCTTGAGATCCATCCTGAAAGCGTAGCTTCAATAACGGTTCGGTTCCATTTCCAGCTCGACATGGAAACGCTCTGAAATGTCTTTCTGGATGCGCTGTGCCAGATCGAGCAACTGCAACCCGGTGGCGTCGCCGTAGTTGACCAGCACCAGTGCCTGCAACTTGTGCACGCCCGCGTCGGCTTCGCGGAAACCTTTCCACCCTGCCCGCTCGATCAACCAGCCGGCGGCCAGTTTCATCTGCCCA
This sequence comes from Pseudomonas fluorescens, assembly GCF_000802965.1. GTDB lineage: Bacteria > Pseudomonadota > Gammaproteobacteria > Pseudomonadales > Pseudomonadaceae > Aquipseudomonas > Aquipseudomonas fluorescens_A. The sequence goes on from NZ_JSAK01000027.1 coordinate 81,836, forward strand.
TCAGGTTGCGCGTAGGCCACCAGATCCGGGTGTTCGCCCTTGAGTCGGGCAACCAGCGCCGCCGAGACCAACGGGTTCTTGAAGAAACTGCCGGCATTGCCGAGCACCGCCGGGTCCGGAAGTTTTTCGTTGCGGATGCTGCAAATGGCCAGGCTGACATCGGAGGCGGTCGGATGATCGATGCCTTGTTCAGTCAAGCGCTGGCGCACCGGGCCGTATTCCAGATGCAGGTGCGCGGTGCGGTCGAGGTTGAAACGCACCCGCAGGATAAGCCAGCGACCCGGCTGCTGTTTGAACAGGCTGTCGCGGTAAGCGAAGTTGCATTCTTCCAGGGTGAAGTCGCGCAGTTCGCCGCTTTGACGATCGAGCGCAGTCAGGCCGGCAAACACGTCCTTGATTTCCACCCCGTATGCGCCGATGTTCTGCATCGGTGCCGCGCCGACGGTGCCAGGAATCAAGCTAAGGTTTTCCAGGCCGGACAAACCCTGAACCAAGGTGTGTTGCACGAACGGATGCCAAGGCTCGCCAGCCTCTGCTTCGATCACCACTTTGCTGCCGTCGTCGCTCACCACCCGAATGCCACGGGTGGCCATGCGCAGCACCAGCGAATCGATATCGGCAGTCAGCAACAAATTGCTGCCACCGCCGATCACCAGCAGCGGCACATCATGTTCCTGCGCATAGGCCAGCGCTTCGCGCACATCGGCGTCGCTATGCGCCTCGGCAAACAGGCGGGCCTGAACATCCACGCCAAAACTGTTGAACGGCTTGAGCGAAACCTGCGAACACACCTGCAAACTCATAACCGCCCCTTCAACTCGATCACCAGCAAATCACTGGCACGCTCGATCAAATCCAACACTTGCTCGAAGCCCTGATCGCCATCGTAGTACGGGTCAGGCACTTCATCGACGTCCGACTCGTAGCGCCGCAGGAACAGGTCCAGCTCGGCCTTGCCCTTCGCCGGTTGCAAGGCCTTGAGGTTGCGCAGGTTGCTGTTGTCCATCGCGAGGATCAGGTCGTACGTGGCGAAATCGGCGCGGGTCACTTGCTGGGCGCGCTGGGCGGACAGGTCGTAACCACGCAGTTTCGCCGCTGCCTGACTGCGCTTGTCCGGTGCCTTGCCGACGTGCCAGTCACCGGTGCCGGCCGAGGCGACTTCGATTTGATCCGCCAGCCCCGCCTCGCGCAGTTTATGCCGCAGCACGCCTTCGGCCGTGGGTGACCGGCAGATGTTGCCCAGGCACACAAACAAAACCCGCATCAGGCCTCCAGCAGGCGACGAACGCGCTCAAGGTCTTCAACAGTGTCGACGCCGGGCGGCGGTGCGATCAGCGCATCGGCGACGTGAATTCGTACGCCGTGCCACAGCGCGCGGAGTTGTTCCAGGCACTCGGTGTTTTCCAGCCAGCATGGGCCCCAGTTGACGAAGTCCTGCAAGAAACCGGCGCGGTAGGCATAGATGCCGATGTGGCGACGGTACGGAACGCCTTCCGGCAGCTGCTCGCGGCTTTGGGCGAAGGTATCGCGCGCCCATGGCAATGTGGCCCGACTGAAAGTCAGCGCCAGGCCATTGAGGTCGCTGACGACCTTGACCACGTTGGGATTGAACAGGGTTTCGACGTCTTCGATCGGCTCGGCCAGGGTGGCCATGCGCGCTTCGGTGTGCGCCGCCAGGTTAGCGGCGACCTGATCGATCACGCTCGGCGGGATCAGCGGTTCGTCGCCCTGGACGTTAACGACGATGGCGTCGGGCGCCAGGCCCAGTTTCGCCGCGACTTCCGCCAGGCGATCGGTGCCGGAATTGTGGTCTTCGCGAGTCAGCACCACTTCGGCGCCAAAACCCTTGCAGGCTTCGACAATGCGCGCATCGTCAGTGGCGACCACCACGCGCTGGGCGCTGCTTTTGCTCGCCTGTTCCCAGACGTGCTGAATCATCGGCTTGCCGCCGATCAGCAGCAGCGGCTTGCCCGGCAAACGGGTGGAGGCGTAACGCGATGGAATGACGACGGTGAAGGCTGTGGTCATTTATCCAGGCGCTCGTCGGTGGTCAGGGTACGGGCTTCGCTTTCGAGCATCACCGGGATACCGTCGCGAATCGGGTACGCCAGGCCGGCGCCCTTGCTGATCAGCTCGGTCTTGTCGGCGCTGAGCTTGAGCGGGCCTTTGCAGACCGGGCAAGCGAGGATGTCGAGCAATTTGGTGTCCATGAGCATTCCCTGGAAAAAAACGGATTTAAGGCAACAGACGAGCCGGCAACAGGCGCATCAGCTGTGTATCGAACCAGGCCACGAAGGCCGGCGACGGCACAGCATCAACCGCCAGGTACCACCAATCGGCGGCGGCGAAGGCACGGCACTTCACCGCGTCCTTTTCGGTCATAACCAACGGCAATGACGGGGTAAAATTCAAGGCCTGCACGCTGTATTCGGCGTGGTCGGCAAACGCATGTGGAACAGGCTGCCAGTGTAACGTTTCGAGGGTATTGAAGAAACGCTGCGGATTGCCGATCCCGGCCACCGCGTGCAAGGCCTGACCGGGCGCGAAATGGTCGAGGGGACGACGCTCAGCGCTTTGCAGATTGATCAGCGCAGTCGGTTGCAGCTGGAAGGCGAAACCGCCGTCACGATCAGCCGCGGCACCGTTGTAGAGCACGGCGTCGACGCTTTGCAGACGCTCCATCGGCTCACGCAAAGGCCCGGCCGGCAAGCATCGCTGATTACCCAGGCCTCGGGCATTGTCGATCAGCACCAGTTCCAGGTCACGAGCCAAACGGTAATGTTGCATACCGTCATCGGACAGGATCAGGTCCAGCGGCTCACTCGCGAGCAAGGCTTTGACGGCGGCGCTGCGATTCGGATCGATCATCAAAGGTACGCCCGTGCGCTGGACAATCAGCAGAGGTTCATCACCTGCAACGTCCGCGCTTTGATCGGCGTCGACCCGCCACGGCAACCGTGGCGGCTTGGCACCGTAGCCACGGCTGACCACGCCGACCCGCAAACCGCTGCGCTGGCAATGCTCGATCATCCACAGAATCAGCGGCGTCTTGCCGGTACCGCCGACGGTGATGTTGCCGACGATGATCAGCGGCACGGGCGGCTGGTAGATCTCACCCTCGCCGGCCAGGAAGCGCTTGCGCTTGTTAATGACCACGCGCCGGTACAACCACTCCAGCGGCTGCAACAGCTTGAGGGCCGGATGACCTTGATACCAAGCGGCGAGAAGGCGATCGGACATGGCCATCAGGGCGCGGGCGCCGCCGCTTCGACTGTGGTCATGCGCAGGTGGTTGAAGCCGAGCTTGCCAGCGGCGTCCATGGCCGTGATGACCGATTGGTGCTGGGACTTGCCATCGGCGCTGATGGACAGTGGCCGGTTGGTGTCGCCATTGGATTCTTTCTGCAACGCGTCCATCAGGGTGGCCAGGTCGCTTTTCGGCAGTACCTGGTTATTCACCGAGAACACGCCGTCGGCACTGATCGCGATGTCCAGTTGCTTGGATTGGTCCTCGGCGGGCGAACCGCTAACGGCTTCCGGCAGTTCGACACGCAGCTGGGTTTCACGGGTAAAAGTCGTCGTCACGACGAAAAACAGCAGCAGGATAAACACCACGTCAATCAGCGACGCGAGGTTGATATCCACGTTCTCCCGTTGCTTGCGGCGGAATTTCACGCTTTGCCCCCAGCCAGGTCTACATCACGATCACCCTGAACGACTTCGACCAGTTTGATCGCTTCCTGCTCCATGCCCACCACCAGCTCATCGATCCGGCGTTGCAGGAAACGGTGGAAGAATACCGACGGGATACCGACCATCAGGCCGGCAGCCGTGGTGATCAGCGCTTTCGAGATACCACCGGCGAGCACCGCGGCATTGGTGGTCATGCCCGAGCCCATGAACGCGCTGAAAATGTCGATCATGCCCAGCACCGTGCCGAGCAGGCCCAACAACGGAGCCATGGCGGCGATGGTGCCGAGTGCGTTGATGTAGCGTTCCAGCTCGTGGATGACACGTGCGGCGGCCTCTTCGATGCACTCTTTCATGATCTCGCGACCATGTTTGGAGTTGGCCAGGCCAGCCGCCAGGATCTCACCCAGCGGCGAGTTGGCGCGCAGTTCCTTGAGTTTTTCCTTGTTGAGTTGCTTGTCCTTGATCCAGACCCAGACCTGCCCGAGCAAATGCTCCGGGGTCACACGACTGGCTCGCAGGGTCCACAGACGCTCGGCAACGATTGCCATTGCCGCGATGGAACTCAGGATGATCGGCAGCATCATCCAGCCGCCGGATTTGACCAATTCCCACACAGTGACAATCCCCTCGAAAAAGTGCGCCACTCTAACATAGGGGGTCGGCGCACCGAAGACCGTGATGTCGCATCCGGTCGGCCTGTCATAACTCGCGGTTATTGATTCAAGGGCGGCGGATCGCGCCAGAAGCGCCGTTCCAGACGCATTGAGCGCGGCGATTCGAAATGCCCCAGTTGCAGATGAATGGCCCCCTGCTCCGCACTGTCGTAAATCGCCATGCCGCGCTTTCGATAGCGCGCCAGCACCGTCGGGTGAGGATGACCGAACGAATTGCCCTGACCACGGGAAATCAGTACGGCTTTGGGCTGCAAGCTGTTGAGCAGCGCCATCGATGACGAACTGCGACTGCCATGGTGCGGCGCTTGCAGCCAGTCGGTGGTCACAGCCAACGGACCCTCGAGCAAAGCGCGCTCGGCGCTGGTATCGATGTCGCCGGTCAGCAGCAAACGCTCGCCATTGGCTTCAATCTGCAAAACGCAGGACTTTTGATTGCTGTCGCTGGCCGACGGCCATTGCCAGAGCTGGAACTTCACCCCATCCCACATCCACTGGCGCCCACTTTCACAGGCCTCGGCGTGCAACTCGACAGGCAGGGCCAGCGGGTCGCCACTGAGCACCCTTGTCACTGGTAGCCCACTGGCAACCGCCCGCGCGCCACCGGCATGATCGGCGTCGGCGTGGCTGATCAGCATCAGGTCGAGTTGTTTCACGCCGAGTTTGCGCATTGACGGCAGCACCACTCGTTCACCGAGGTCGAAATCGCCGAAACGCGGACCGGTGTCATACAGCAGTGTGTGATGGCGAGTGCGCACCAGGATGGCCAAGCCCTGGCCGACATCCAGTTGCCAGACGTCGGCGATACCTTGCGGCAACATCGGGCGTGGCGGAAAAACCAGCAATAGCAGCATCGGCCAGCCTAACGGGCGCATCGGCACGCCGCGCGGCAGCAACAGTAAAACGGCGCCCAAGGCACCGATACACCAGACCCACAGCGGAATCGCTGTCGGCACCCATGCCGGAATCTGTCCGGCCATCAGCGTCAGCCCCCGGAACAGCCCATCAATCAATCCGCCCGCCAGCCACAGCAACCCTTCGCCCACATAAGGCACCGGCAACAACAGCGTCCCGAGTAAGGCCGGTGGAAGCACCACCAGACTGATCCACGGCACCGCCAACAAGTTGACCAGCGGTCCGCTCACGCTGATCGGCAAGCCGAGTACCAGCAGAAACGGGCCCAGGCCGATTGCGATCAGCCATTGCGCGCGGGTCCAGGTTTGCCACCAGCGCCACGGTCCCAGCCGACCGCCGAAGGTGAAGATCAGCACCGCCACCGCAGCGAACGACAACCAGAATCCCGGTTGCAAACTCGCTAACGGGTCCAGCAGCAAAACGCCATTGAGCGCCAGCAGCAAAGGCCACCAGGCGCCAAGGTGGCGGAATCGAAGACGCCATAACAGCACCAACCCGATCATCAGACAGGCTCGACGCACCGGCACCTCGAAGCCGGCCAACAGCCCATAACCAATTGCGGCCGCGAATGCCAGGCCACAGGCCCAGGGAAGCCAGGGCAGGCGGCTTGGCCACAGTCCATAACGGGCGAGTCCGGCAATCAACAGATACACAACCCCCGCCAGCAGCCCGATGTGTTGCCCGGATATCACCAACAAATGCACGGTGCCGGTGTCTTGCAGCACCTGCCAGTCTTCGCGGCCGAGCCCGGCGCCGTCTCCGAGCACCAACGCCGCCAGCGCCCCGGCCCGGCCTTGGGCGTCTGTCGCCAGCAACCGCTGGCGGATGCCGTCGCGCCAGGCCCATCGTGCCTCGGCCAGTCGTTCGCCGTCCTTGACCGTGCCGGTCGCGCCGATGCGTTGCGCGAGCAGCCAGGCGTCGTAATCGAAGGCATGGGGATTGAGCAGCCCGGCAGGACGCTTCAACTTGACCGCCAGTCGCCAACGTTCGCCGCTGTTCACTGGTGGTCCGTCATACCAGGCCAGGCGCATCAGTGGCGGCGCTTTGCCGTGTCGCGAGCGTGCGTCCGCCAATTCGAAACGCACCACGCCGTCGTTGTGCTGGGGCAAGCCCACCACCCGCCCATCGACCCAGCGCGTTTGACCGTCCAGGTTCGGGGGCAAGCGATCATCCAGCGCCCATTGCGCCTGCAAACAGGCCCAACTCAAACCGAACAGGAAAAACGCCACCGGATAGGTCCTGAACGGCAACAACATCAAACCTACAACCGGCATCAACAGCCATAACCCGACCGGCGGCAATGCCGGTAAAAAACGCAAGGCCAACAGACCCAACGCCAGCGCCAACATCCCTGTGCGCATAAGCCCGTCCTTGAGAGTCCCGTCCCTAGGCATAGACGAGTGATCGCACGGCCGTCGTTATTAATTGTCACAAAGTCTGAATGGGCGGCCCGCAGAATCCAGACATACTTGCCGCCTTAACCGACCGAGAAGCCTTATGCCCCGGCGCTTATTCAAACGCTACATGCCAGACCCGACCAGCATCAAGGAACACAAATCCTTACGCTTTCTCGGCACTCTGCTGCATGACCCGAACCTCTGGCACCTCAATCGCCATTCCGTCGCCCGGGCCATGGCCGTCGGTCTGTTCGCGGCATTCCTGCCGATTCCGTTGCAGATGCTGGTTGCTGCGATTCTCGCGATCATCGTGCGCGGCAACATGCCTATTGCGGTGAGCCTGGTCTGGCTGACCAACCCGATCACCATGCCGGCGGTTTTCTTTTGCACTTATCAGACCGGTGCCTGGTTGATGGACGTCCCCGCTCGCCATCTGCCGGATGAGCTGACCTGGGAATGGATCCGCGGCGAGTTATCGACTTTGTGGCAGCCATTCTTGTTGGGGTCGGTGGTGACGGGGCTGGTGCTGGGGGCGTTGGCTTATTGCCTGGTGATGATGTACTGGCGCTGGTGGGTAGCGCGGCAGTGGCGGCGACGCAAGCAGCGGCGGATGTGAGAATGCAAAACGGCCTCCCATTGGGAGGCCGCTGTTTTGATTGGGACCCTATCCATTGCGGCGACAACCGCAACAGCATTTGAAAACAGGTAATTAGGAATAACACCGGTCTGTAGGAGCCGGCTTGCTGGCGATGGCGTCCATTCAGACGACATCGCCATGCCTGATACATCCCCATCGCCAGCAAGCCGGCTCCTACAGGGAAGGCGTGCACCTGGGAACAGGCCGGCCGTTAGGCCGCCTCGCTTTTGCTTTTGATCTTCTTGCCCCATCGAGAGGCCGAGTGGAGGTTCTGCGTAGTGGGCAACCCGGCATGGAT
>NZ_JSAK01000027.1:89504-252050 GCF_000802965.1 Pseudomonas fluorescens
GAGCGAGGGCATGCCGAGCCTGCGAGGCACCGAACGAAAAGGGCAAGAGCCCTTGGTTACTTGGGGCTCTTCCAAGTGACTCGCCGTAAGTGCGAAACCATAAGTCGCCGTTACAGCAGGAATGGATATGTACGCTGTCAACAAAGAAAAGGTCGGCTGTTAGGCCGCCATCGCGAGCAGGCTCGCTCCCACAATAGATCGAGTACATCCCCTGGCGACGGGACCGTCATCGCCAGCAAGCCGGCTCCTACAGGGGAATAGATGCATTGAGATCTTAAGTACGCATCCCGCGCCCACTCACCAGCAACCGCGCACAACCGAGGTACAACACGACCGTTGCCACCAGCATGAACGTAATCGCAATGCTGATCCGGATATCCGACACCCCAAGAATGCCGTAACGGAATGCGTTGACCATGTGCAGCACCGGGTTGGCCAACGACACGGTCTGCCAGAATGGCGGCAGCAACGAGATCGAGTAGAACACCCCGCCCAGGTAGGTTAACGGCGTCAGCACAAACGTCGGGATGATCGAGATGTCATCGAAGTTGCGCGCAAACACGGCGTTGATGAAACCCAGCAGCGAGAAGATCGTTGCCGTCAGCACCACCACCAGAATGGTCACGCCCAGGTGATGCACCTGCAAATCGGTGAAGAACAGCGACAGCAGCGTCACGATGATCCCGACCATCAACCCGCGCAATACGCCACCGAGGGTGTAGCCGATCAGGATGGTGTGCGGGGAAACCGGCGATACCATTAGTTCTTCGATGGAGCGCTGGAACTTGCTGCCGAAGAAACTCGATACCACGTTGCCGTAGGAGTTGGTGATCACCGACATCATGATCAGCCCCGGCACGATGTATTCCATATAGGTGAAGCCACCCATATCGCCGATTTGCCGACCGATCAGGTTACCGAAAATCACGAAATACAGAACCATGGTGATCGCTGGCGGCAGCAGCGTCTGCGGCCAGATCCGGGTAAAGCGCCGGACCTCACGGTAAACAATGGTGTTGAGGGCAACGAGGTTGGGTTGCAGCTCGGAACTCATACCGCCACCTTCGACAGATTTTTCTCCACCAGGGACACGAACAACTCCTCGAGGCGATTGGTTTTGTTACGCAGGCTCAGCACTTCAATGTTTTGCTGCGCCAGCTGAGTGAACAGCGCCGTGATGCCCATGCTCTTGTCGACCTGGACTTCCAGGGTGTGACCATCGAGCAAGCGTGACGGATAACCGATCAGTTGCGGCGGCGCGCTGACACCGTTCTTCAAGTCCAGCAGGAAAGTCTCGACATGCAGCTGACCGAGCAACTGCTTCATGCTGGTGTTTTCGACGATGACGCCGTGGTCGATGATGCCGATGTTGCGGCACAGCTGCTCAGCCTCTTCCAGATAGTGCGTGGTGAGGATGATGGTGATGCCTTTCTGGTTCAGCTCGGTGAGGAAGGTCCACATCGAACGTCGCAGTTCGATGTCCACGCCGGCAGTCGGTTCGTCGAGGATCAACAGGCGCGGTTCGTGAACCAGCGCACGGGCGATCATCAAACGACGCTTCATGCCGCCGGACAGCGAACGCGACGGCACATCGCGTTTGTCCCACAGACCGAGTTGGGTCAGATACTGCTCGGCGCGCTCCTTGGCGACTTTCGATGGAATGCCGTAGTAACCGGCCTGGGTCACGACGATGTCGAAGGTCTTTTCGAACTGGTTGAAATTGAATTCCTGGGGCACGACGCCGATGGAGCGTTTGAGCTGCGCCGGGTTCTTGTCCAGGTCGTGACCGAAGATATTCACCGTGCCGCTGGTCTTGTTCACCAGGGTCGAGAGAATGCCGATGGTCGTGGATTTGCCGGCGCCGTTCGGGCCGAGCAAGGCGAAGAAGTCACCTTCGGCGACATCCAGATCGATACCACTCAGGGCCTGGAAACCGTTGCCGTAGGTTTTGGTTAGCTGCCGGATGGACAGAGCGGAACTCATATCGGATTTATGCACCAAGAAGGGAAGAAAAGGATAAATAGTGGCGGGCGGCGAGCAATGCAACCGCGCTGCATGAGCGCAATGGTGCTTGTCGCCGCCACACAAGTACAGTCAAGTGTGTCGATAGTAGGTATTAAGTCAACGCGGTCATAACGGCCTTGCGATACGCCGGACGCTCTTGCAACCGCGCGTACCAAGCCTCTAGATGTGGCATTGGCGCACGCTCGATCGGCATCTCGAACCAGGCATAAATGAAACTGCCCAGGGGAATGTCGCCCATGCCGATCTCGTCACCGGACAGGTAAGGCTTGGTCGCCAGCGCTTGATCGGCCATCGCCAGCAGCGCTTCGCATTCCTTGATCGCAGCCTTGATCGCGGGCCAGTCCTGCTGATCGGCCGGGGTACGCAACACGCCCCAGAAAACCGTGCGGAACGGTCCGGCCAAATTGGAAGTGGTCCAGTCCATCCACTTGTCCGCGGTGGCCCGTACTTGCGGATCTGCCGGACACCACGGGGTATTCGCCGCATGTTTGGCCAACAGGTAACGGACGATGGCGTTGGATTCCCACAATACGAAACCGTCGTCTTCAATCACCGGCACACGGCCATTGGGGTTCATGGCGCGGTACTCGGGCGTATCGACGACACCATAGGCGCCGCCCGCATCGATGGCCTCGTAGTCCAGGCCCAGCTCCTCGGCGGCCCACAAAGGTTTTCTGACATTCGATGAATTTTTCCGACCCCAGATCTTCAGCATGACCGCCCTCTCGATTGATGAATGCGCAGGCAGCATACGCCGGATCAGGCGCGACTCAAATCGCTCTGCATGTCGCCCAGCAGCTGCGGTAGCTGCTCGCCAAACAGGTGCGGATAACACTTTTCAAGGTGTTCGAAGAAGAACGTTTCCGGTACGTCGGTGTATTGACCGTGATCAATCAGGTACTCCATCAACTTCTCGCCGTCGCGATTGAAGGGATGAAAAACGCTGTCGTTGATCCCGTCGAATTCCAGCGGCGCCACATTGAACAGCTCGCACAAACCCTGGTTGAAGGCAGGCGTCGCCTTGACCCAACGCCCGTTCAAATAAAGCTCGGTGTAGCCGTGCATGGCGAATACGTCGCTCTTGAGCAATTGGAGCAAACGCGGCGTCGACAAATGATTGCGCACATCCGCCAGACCGATCCGTGCAGGTATCCCGCAATGCCGTGCTGCACCGGCCAGCAACGTGGCTTTGGGCACGCAGTAACTTTCCCCGGTCGCCAGCGCATAGCTGCCGCGCAAGGTTTGCGGATCACGGCTGAAGGTATACGGGTTGTAACGCACGGCCTCGCGCACGGCGTAATAGAGATGGATCGCCTGCTCGAGCGAGTCGCGACTGGCGCCACGATGTTTTTCGGCGAACTCCACCACCGAGGGGTGGTCACTATCGATGAAGCGACCGGGACTCAGATACTCGTGCATGAGGGCAATCTCCTGGGGAAGTCCCGAGTCTAGCGAGAGGTTCAGCACAGAGATAACGACGTTTCGGCCAAACATGGGCGCTTTGCCGCCCGCTCAATGAACGATCTTTCACGGTCTGTCGCGGATAAGGCCTACACAATCATCCAGGGTTTCCCACGATTTCAATCACATCGCTCTGACCACCCCGTTTCGCGGATGCCGTCTAAGCTCTGTGGGTTGGTTCGCCCTGGGTTCACGGAGGATTAAATATGCTGCTGTTGTGGATACTGGTTCTGGTTGTCGGGATAGCTTATTTAGCCCACCGTCGCATCGCGCCACTGCCTGCCTTGGGCATCGTGGCTGTCTATCTGCTGGCAATGGGCGCGTTCAGCCGCGCACCGGGTTGGCTGCTGTTTATCTTCTGGGTGCTGACCGCCGCTGTGGCGGCGCCCCTGCTATTGCCTGATCTGCGGCGCAAATTCTTCAGCGCACCGATGTTCAACTGGTTCCAGAAAACCCTGCCGCCGATGTCGGAAACCGAACGCGATGCCATCGAAGCGGGCACCGTGTGGTGGGACGGCGAACTGTTCAGTGGTCGCCCGGACTGGAACAAACTGCTGTCCTATCCCAAAGTGCAACTGAGCGAAGAGGAACAGGCCTTTATTGACGGCCCGACCGAAGAACTCTGCGGCATGGTCAGCGACTGGCAGCTCGGTCAAACCATGGATTTGCCCGCCGAGGCTTGGGCTTACATCAAGGACAACGGCTTCTTTGCCCTGATCATTCCCAAGGAGTTTGGCGGCAAGGGTTTCTCCGCTTACGCCCACTCCCAGGTGGCGATGAAACTGGCGAGCCACAGCGGCGACCTCGCCTCCACCGTGATGGTCCCCAACTCCCTCGGCCCTGCCGAACTGTTGCTGCATTACGGCACTGACGAACAACGCAACCATTACCTGCCACGTCTGGCGCGCGGCGACGAGATTCCCTGCTTTGCACTGACCGGTCCTCTGGCCGGTTCCGACGCGGGCGGCATGCCCGACACCGGGGTGATTTGCAAAGGTGAATGGGAAGGCAAGGAAACCCTCGGCCTGCGCCTGAACTGGGAAAAGCGCTACATCACCCTGGGCCCGGTGGCCACCCTGCTCGGCCTGGCGTTCAAGGCTTACGATCCGGACCATTTACTGGGAGAAGAGGAAGACCTGGGCATCAGCCTGGCACTGATTCCGACCGATCTCCCCGGCGTTGAAATCGGCCGTCGACACCTGCCATTGGGTGCGGCGTTCATGAACGGCCCGAACTCCGGCAAGGACGTTTTCGTGCCGCTGGAGTTCTTGATCGGCGGCCAGGAAATGCTCGGCAAAGGCTGGATGATGCTGATGAATTGCCTGTCGGTCGGGCGTTCGATCTCCCTGCCGGCGGTAGGCACTGGCATGGCCAAGTTCACTAGCCTGGTAACCGGCCAGTACGCGCAGATTCGCGAGCAGTTCAACGTTCCGATCTCCGCTTTCGAAGGCATCCAGGAAGCCATGGCGCGTATCGGTGGCAACGCCTGGATGATGGACGCCGCACGAATGCTGACTGCCAACGCAGTGGACCTCGGCGAGAAACCATCGGTGCTGTCGGCGATTCTCAAGTACCACCTCACCGAACGCGGTCGCGAGTGCATCAGCCAGGCGATGGATGTGCACGGCGGCAAGGCGATCATCATGGGGCCGAACAACTACCTCGGGCGCAAATGGAACGGCGCGCCGATTTTCATTACCGTGGAAGGCGCGAACATTCTGTCGCGCAACCTGATGATCTTCGGCCAAGGCGCAATTCGCTGCCATCCTTTCGTACTCAAGGAAATGGCCCTCGCGACTCGCGAGGACAAGGATCAGGCACTGATCGAATTCGACGGTTTGCTGCTCAAACACATCGGTTTTGCAGTGAGCAACGCGGCCAGCACGTTGGTGCTGAACCTCGGTTTCGGGCATCTGGAACACGTGCCCGGCGACAAGCTCAGCCAAGGTTACTTCCGCGCACTCAACCGTCAGGCCGCTGCGTTCGCGCTGCTGGCCGACCTCAGCATGATGTTGCTCGGCGGCGAACTGAAACGCCGCGAACGCCTGTCGGCACGTCTGGGTGATGTCCTCAGCAACATGTACCTGGCGAGCGCCGCGCTCAAGCGCTACAACGACCTCGACGCGCCGGAATACATGACGCCGCTGTTCACCTGGGCCATGGAGGAAAGCCTGGGGCACGGCGAGCGAGCCATGGATGAGCTGCTGAGCAACTTCCCGAACAAGGTGTTGGGCTGCCTGTTGCGAGTGATCGTGTTCCCGTTCGGTCGTCGCCATAAGGGACCATCGGACAAGCTCGGTGCCGAAGTTGCAGCAGTGATCGGTCGTGCCAAGGGCGATCCGGCCCTGGAGGAATTGCTCTTGGGCTGCTATCGCCCGCAATCGAACGAAGATCCGGTTGGCGTTCTGCAGCACGCCTACGATCAATTGAACGCGGCACAACCCTTGCGAAAAAAACTGCATGTCGCGCTCAAGAGCGGCCAACTCAAACCGGCCGCTGGCGAACATGTCATCGATGCGGCACTGGAAGCCGGCGTGTTGCAACCGGTCGAAGCGCAGACCCTGCGTGACGCAGAAGCGGCGCAGCGCAAGGTGATCGATGTCGATGATTTCGATAAAGAGGAAATAGCACTGACCGATGGTAAGGTCCGCTGACCCATCCGGCTCTCTATCATGGGAAAATGCGCGCGGGAGCTTTATACTCCCGCGCCCGTTTTGCTCTTGAGGACTTATCTCGTGTCCAACATCGTTGCCGACCATCTCGTTTTGCTCGACCATTTGCGCAGCATCCTGGTCGCCGTGGGTGAGGCCGAACAGGTTCCCGACGAAAGCCATGCCTTGTTCCTCGAGCGCTTCGACGAACTACTTGCACTGCTACCGGTCGACCCGATCGAAAGCCAATATCTGGGCCAGGACATCCTTTGCCAGGTCATCACCCGCTATCCGCAAATCGCCCATTTGGTGCCGCGCGACCTGCTGTGGTACTTCGCCGGTGACTGCCTGCACTACATGCCCGATGATGAAATCGACCTGTATCAGGCGCTGGAAGAACGTCGTTTTGAAGCGGAACAGAATGACGAACCGTTTGACTGGAACCAGGAAAAACAGCTGCTGGCGTTGTCGAATCAGGACAGTAAGCACTGATGCAAAAGGCCCGCATGGTTGAACATGCGGGCCTATTTTTTTGGATCTTTTGCTTTTGATTCAGAACAACCCATCACTCTCGGGCAACTCATACTCCGATACAGCCGTACTCAAGTTGCCGGACTTGCCTGGTTTGCCCAGCGTCGGTTCATTCTCCATGCACTCCACCAGGTAATCGATCAACACCCGTAGCTTGGGTGGCAGGTAGCGAGTAGGCGAATGCAGTAACCAGGCGCCGCCGTGGTAGGACGCCAGAAACGTCCAGTCTGGCAGCACTTGCACCATCAACCCCTTCTCCAGGGCACGACGCGCCGTGAAATACGGCAGGCTGCCAATACCGATATGCTGCAACACCGCGCCAAAACGTACACCCGTGTGATTGGCGGCGTATCGCCCGCGCACGCCGACGGTGACAGATTTGCTGCCTTTCTTGAACTTCCAGCGCGCATCGCTCGGGGTTTCGCCCAAGTAAATGCAACTGTGGTTGAGCAAGTCATGGGGGTGAGTAGGTGTACCGTGCTCGGCCAGATATTGGGGTGTGGCGCAGAGTAAATGGTCGATGCTCAGCAACTGTCGCCCCACCAATCCCGCTGGCGGCCGGTCGGTGATACGAATCGCCAGGTCGACGTGATCGTCGATCAGGTCCACCTGCCGATCCTCCAGCAATAGCTCTACATCCACCTTGGGATAACGGCGCAAAAACTCCGGTATATGCGGGTGAATCACGATCCGGCCGACCGCTTTCGGGACGCTGAGGCGCACCACCCCCTCGGGCTCATCTGTGAACTGACCACTGATTTCCATGACTGAGCGAGCCGCGTTGACCATCTCCTGACAACGCTTGAATACCTCCTCGCCACCGTCACTCAAACGTAACTTTCGCGTGGTCCGTTGAAGCAAACGGGTGGCCAGGGCTTTCTCCAGTCGCGAGATGCTGCGACTCACAGCCGAGGGCGAAGAGCCCAACTGGCGAGCCGCCTCGGAGAAGCTGCCGGTCTCGACAACCCTGACGAAGATCGCCATTTCTCCAAGCAACGGCAATGGAAGATTTATGCTCACGACGCAACAGTCCTTTGATGTTTGAACGGATTATCACGTAATTCCACACTTCATATAATGAAAAATGGAAACATTCATACGAGCATGGAATATGACGCTTCGCCTCTTTTTCCATAGTGATGACCTCAAGGCCAATGTGGAAATCCTGGAATGCACGCCCAGCGAGAACGAGTTCGCCGTGGTGTTGCGCGCAACATTGTTTCACCCTCAGGGCGGCGGGCAACCCTTTGACACCGGCTGGATTGGCGAAAGCCGGGTGCTGCGCGTGGTTCAGGATCCGGATCGGATCGTCCATTTCGTCGATCATCCGGTAAAGCCTGGCATGACCCAGATCCGGGTCGATGAGCCGCGCCGCCAGATCAATACACGCATGCACTCCACCGGCCATTTGATTGGCCATTTTGTCCAGGCCATGGGCTGGATGCCGATCAAGGCGCATCACTGGCCTGGCGAAGGTCGCGTGCAGTTCAAGCCTGCAGAATCGGCACTCGACGTCGACGTCCAGACCGTTCAACACGGCATCGAGCAGTGGATCGCCCACGATCTACCGCGCCTGACGTCGTTGCGCGAAGGCGCCCGGGAAATCGGGTTCGGTGAACTGCCCGCCTATGGCTGCGGTGGCACCCATGTACGGAGCCTGAAGGATTTGGGCACGGTCACAATCGAATCCGTTTCGCAAAAGAAAGGCACGTTGTCCGTCCACTATCACGTGGATTGAGCCTTTAGGCGATATCGACTGCGACATCGCATTCCTCCGAGGGAGCCTGCATTCGCAGGCTTCGTTGACGCTCTGATAGATGGACCTGAGATGCTTTCGAATTACCTGGGTGAGTTTCTGGCGCTGGCGACCATTCACTTTCTGGCCGTGGTCGCTCCCGGA
Organism: Pseudomonas fluorescens; assembly: GCF_000802965.1. Classification (GTDB taxonomy): domain Bacteria; phylum Pseudomonadota; class Gammaproteobacteria; order Pseudomonadales; family Pseudomonadaceae; genus Aquipseudomonas; species Aquipseudomonas fluorescens_A. The sequence continues at coordinate 98,073 of NZ_JSAK01000027.1, forward strand.
CCGGATTTTGCGGTGACAATTCGCCAGAGCGTGCGTTTCGGCCGCGTGGCTGGCATCTGTACAGCCTTGGGGATCGGTGCAGGGATTTCCGTGCATGTGCTGTATACCTTGCTGGGTGTCGGTGCGCTGATGCACACCATTCCCTGGTTGCTGACGGCGGCCAAGGTCGTGGGCGGTGCCTACATTCTTTATCTGGGTGTGAACCTGCTGCGCAGTCGTCCGAAGTCAGTTATGGAAGGCGATGAGCCGACTGATAAACCCGTCGTCGAGCAAACGTTGCTGAAGGCATTTACTACAGGCTTTTTGACCAACGCCACCAACCCCAAAGCCACCCTGTTCTTCCTGGCAATCTTCACCACCATCATCAGCGCCAGCACGCCGCTGGAGATTCAGGCGCTGTACGGAGTGTGGATGTGCGTTGTGAATGCGCTGTGGTTTGTGATTGTTGCGGTGTTCTTTTCAAGCAGCAGGGTGAGGTTGCTGTTTATGCGGATGGGGCACTGGTTCGAACGCACGATGGGCGTGATCCTTATTCTTTTTGCGGGACGGTTGATTTTGTCGATGTAAATTCACCGCGCATTAAAAAGGCCCGCTCAGACTGACTGGCGGGCCTTTTTATTTGGTGGTCATTCGTCGAATTCTCTAAAGAACTGTCAACTCTGACAGTAGTCAGGGAGAGCTTTCGGGGGTGTAGTTCGATCAACGAGGCACGGCGATCAAACCTACTGATCGCTGCGCAAAGGAGTTGATCCATGCCGGAATCACACCTAATACCCCACCCTGCCCCGCAACAACCCCACTACGCTCACCTGCCTGACTTTGTTCAGGCACGAATAGAAAGTCACTCCATTGGGCGGGTCCAGCAACGCTGGGCAGGTCAGCATTTGTTGCGTGGCGCAGAACCGGGTCCCGACGCACTGCATCTGTCGAGCAACGACTATCTTTGCCTGGCAACCGAGCATCAATTGATCGAAGCCCAGGCCCGCGCCGTCCTTCAAACCCGGCACCAATTGTTGATGTCTGCCGTGTTCGTTCACGGTGACACGCCCATGGCCAAGCTGGAGCAACGGTTGGCGCACTTCATGGGCGCTCAAGCCAGTATCCTTTGCCAATCAGGCTGGACCGCCAATGTTGGACTGCTGCAAGCTATTGCCAGCCCCACCATCCCTGTTTATCTGGATATCCATGCGCACATGTCTTTGTGGCAGGGAGCGCACGCCGCGGGTGCGCGCTCAGTCGCTTTCGCTCACAACGACGCCACGCATGCGGAGCGCCAGATCAAGAAACATGGTCAGGGAATCATTGCTGTCGATGCGATCTACAGCACCAATGGCAGTCGCTGCCCATTGACTGATTTCGCCGATGTTGCCCAACGGCATAATTGCGCGCTGGTCGTCGACGAATCCCATTCTCTCGGAACGCATGGGACACAGGGCGCAGGACTGGTCGCTCACCATCACCTGTACGACAAAGTTCATTTCCAAACCGTCAGCCTGGCCAAGGCATTTGCCGGGCGCGCCGGTCTGATTACGTGCCCTGCCAGTTTCAGGGATTATTTTGCCATGGAGTCCTATCCCGCCATTTTCAGCTCCAGCCTGCTCGATCACGAGTTGACCTGGTTCGAACAGGCTGCTGAATTTCTGCAGCACGCCGATGACCGGCGCAGCAGGCTGCATGCAATCACCCGTAAAGTCAGAACAGCCCTCACGCAACTCGGCTATGACGTGAGTGCAGGAAGCGAACAGATTATTGCCCTGGAACCGGGGCTTGAATTGCTGACCTTGCGATTGCGGGACGCCTTGCAGGCGCGAGGCATATTCGGCTCAGTTTTCTGCGCTCCCGCAACCGGACTCAATCGCTCATTAATTCGACTTTCAATGAACTCTGGTCTCAGCGATGAAGATATCGAGCGTCTGATCAAAGCCTGCGCTGACATTAGAAATGATGTAAGGCTAAAGCTATGGAGACGTTAGACATCAGCCGACTGTTAGGACAGGTACAAATCGCGCACAAACAAAAACGCCGCTCATTGCTGAGCGGCGTTTTTGTTAAATATGGAGCGGGAAACGAGACTCGAACTCGCGACCCCGACCTTGGCAAGGTCGTGCTCTACCAACTGAGCTATTCCCGCAAATGGCGTCCCCTAGGGGACTCGAACCCCTGTTACCGCCGTGAAAGGGCGGTGTCCTAGGCCACTAGACGAAGGGGACACGCTGCCCGGAACACATGGTGTGTGTTTCGGTGCCCAGATCCGCATCCGAAGACTTGGTTCTGGTTTCACTCAGCCCTGCCCGAAAGCAACGCTGTTTAAAATTGGAGCGGGAAACGAGACTCGAACTCGCGACCCCGACCTTGGCAAGGTCGTGCTCTACCAACTGAGCTATTCCCGCATTGGCGTCCCCTAGGGGACTCGAACCCCTGTTACCGCCGTGAAAGGGCGGTGTCCTAGGCCACTAGACGAAGGGGACACACGTACAACATTCACTACCTGCTTCGTTTCGCTGTGTGCTTTACGCTGCAAGTGGCGCGCATTCTATGGATGGATTGAGAGGTCGTCAACCCCCAGTTATAAATTTATTTAAATCAATGACTTCGCCCTGCTTTTCGGCAGCATTCCGGTTTTTCCGTCATCCGGTGTTTGGCGCCTATATTCTGACACCCGCCAAGACGTTATAGTCGACGCACGAGTGATGGCAATCTGCTCCGTGAGTGCCAGCATCTATATAAACAGGTCCAGGCCGATACAAGTTGAAGCCCGCTGATCCAACTCGTCGAGCGGCCCTAGGCGCTTAAATGCCAAGCCACTACACTCGCGCACAAACCCTATAAGAGAGGTCTTACCGGTGACACCACTCATGATCACCCTGCTCGTCGTAGTCGGGATCGCACTCTTGATCGCCATTGGCTACATCAACCATGTGGTGGAAAACAATAAGGTGGAAAGGGCCCGCACCAAGGTTGAACTCAACGATCGCATGCGTCGTTGCGGAGAAATCACCGAGACCTTTCCCGGCCAGTTAATGACACCAGCGCTCAAGCTGCTGATAACCCGCCTGGAACTGAACGTCTGCCAACGCCTGCTGAACCTGGAAAAGACCAGCTCCAACCTTAAAGCACGAATCACCGAGCTTGAGACCCTGGTTGGCCAAGGCGAGTCGATCCCGGTCAACAACCCGCCGGCACCGATCCAGACCGAAGCCAAGGCCAAGGACGTGCGCTTCCTGCTCGAAGCCTTGCACGGCCAAATCACCCGCGCCGCCCAGGACGGTTTCCTGCCACCCAATGAAGCCAAGCGCTGGATCCGTGAGGTTCGCCATATCCTGGTGCTGCTGCACATCGAATTCTTCAACAATCTCGGCCAGCATTCCCTGCAACAGAACCAGCCGGGTCAGGCACGCCTGGCGTTCGAACGTGGCGTGCAATACCTGCGCAAACAACAGGAACCACAGGTCTACGCCGAACAGCTGGAATACCTGGAAAAACTCCTGGCCCGCGCCAACGCGCAAGTCATGGACCGCATTGCCCCGGTAGAAGGTGAAGTCAACCAGTTGACCGAAGGCCTCAAGGACGTCGAGGCCGATGCGGACTGGAAGAAGAAAGTGATCTACGACTGATCATTGAGCGAATACAGAAAAGCCACCGGAAGGTGGCTTTTCTTTGGGCTCACGGAATCTCGGGGAACAAAGATGACCTGTAGGAGCCAGCTTGCTGGCGATTGGTACACCGCGTTCAACCCGTCACTGCGTGTAATCGTTAACGACCATCGCCAGCAAGCCGGCTCCTACACAAGTACGCATTTCTATCAGGCCGCCATCAAAGCCTGAAATGCCCCACCATCCCCTTCAACTCAACCCCCAACTGCGCCAACTCGATACTCGACGCCGCGTTCCCCTGCATCGCCAACGAAGATTGATCTGCGCTGGCACGAATGCTCGTGACGCTGCGATTGATCTCCTCGGCCACCGAACTCTGTTCCTCGGCAGCGGCAGCAATCTGCTGGTTCATCTGCTGGATCAACGACACCGCCGCCGCAATGCTTCCCAGCGCACTCTCGGTCTGTAGCGCATCGCTGACCGCCAGTTTCACCAGTTCGCCACTGCTCTGAATCTGCTGCACTGACGCGTGCGCCGCCGAGCGCAAGGCGCTGACCAATCGCTCGATTTCTTCGGTCGATTGCTGGGTCCGCTTGGCCAGTGCACGCACCTCATCGGCCACCACCGCAAAGCCCCTGCCCTGCTCGCCGGCCCGCGCCGCCTCAATGGCGGCGTTGAGCGCCAGCAAGTTGGTCTGCTCGGCCACGCTCTTGATCACGTTGAGCACCGAACCGATGTTCTGGATCTCCGCGCTCAGGCTTTCGATACTCGAACTGGCCGAGTTGGCTGAATCCGCCAGTTGTTCGATCCGCGCCATGCTCTGGCGAACCACGTGCTGGCCACTTTCAACCTTGCCATCCGCTGTTTGCGCGGCCTGGGCGGCTTCCTCTGCATTACGTGCGACGTCATGCACCGTGGCGGTCATCTGGTTCATGGCCGTGGCGACCTGTTCGGTTTCTTCCTTTTGGCTGCTGACTTCGAGGTTGGTCTGTTCCGTCACCGCCGACAGCGATTGCGCAGAAGTGGCCAGTTGTTCGATGCCCGCCTGCAAACCGCTGACGATATGGCTCAAACCCGCGCCCATCTGTTGCATGGCCTGCATCAATTGGCCGATCTCGTCACGACGCGTCACTTCAACCGTCGCGCTCAAATCTCCCGAGGCGATTTGCTGCGCCACACGGATCACGCTGCGCAACGGCCCCACGATCAAGCGGGTGATCACCCACGCCGCAATCAGCCCGACCAACAAGGCCAGTGCGGAAGAACCGATGATCAGCAATGAGTTCTTTTTCAGCTCCGCTTGCATTGAATGATCTTCGGCGACATAGGCCTGATCTACCCGCTCCACCACTTGGGCAGCACGTTGATGCAGTTGCTGATAGACGGTTTTTTCCTGTTCCAGCAAGCCGGTGTACTCGGCAAGCTTGTCGCTGAAACTGGCGATGTGACCGGTCACCTCATTAAGGACCGTCTGATACCCCTCGTCCTTGACCGTGGTTTTCAGTTGCTCTGCCTGAGTCAGCGCCTGACTGGCCTGTTCGATCTTGCCCTGCCCGGCGCTGTCATCGCCCTTGCGGCTCTGGTCCAGGCGTACGCGCGCTTCATTCATGGCTTGCAGCATCAGCCGGGATACCTGGCTGACCTGACTGGCCTGTTCGATGAATTGCGCACCGTCCTTGCCTTCAGAATCCTTCAAGGTATAAGCGCCGTCATCGGCGAGCCCGGCCTGCAGCACATCGAGATTATTGGCGACGCTGGACACCGACCAACTGGCCATTTCCAGCGCCAGGTCCTTGGCCTGACTGAGCGAGACGAACTCGTCAAACGCCTTGCGATAAGCGCCAAGGGACTGCTCGACGTCATTCATCACCGGTACGTTGGCCGCCGACTGCGCCTTGAGCTGGTTCGCCAGGGCAATCAGGCCGTCAACGCCTTCGTGCAGGGCGTCGACGATTTCCGGATTGGCGTGCAAGGCATATTCCTGCTCCAGCAGTCGCACTTTCAGCAAACCACTGTTGAGCGACGACATCTGCTTGAGCCCGTCGAAACGCTGGCTGATGGTTTGCAGGGACCAGACACCGATGGCCGCCACCAGGGCGGTCAATAACAGCACCAGCACAAACCCGATACCCAGTTTTTTCGCCATACCGAGGTTGGCAAAACGTCCTTGCACGGCCGAAATCATTGCACTTAGTCCCCTGCCATAATCAATAGCCGCAGATTCGCAACGGGTCTGTAGCAACACAAGTCTCTGGCGTCGGAATAATGGCAAAAAGCTACGCTGGCGTCGCTTTCAGGACGCTTGAGGTCGATCCTGAGCGGTGGCCTGGAAAAATGCTCGGGCGCGGGGATCGCAAGCACAGGCCACATTGATGCGCTGCCATCCACAGGCCTCGCCATTGGGACTGAAGGCTGTCTTTGATGACAGCGAAATGCCAAATCGCCGCGCGTATGACCGCACCTGGCCGTCATCGAATGTGCGTGATCGCGCCCAAATGAACAGACCTCCCGCCGGCTTGCCGAAAACCTCCCATTCGGCGTCTTCGAGCAGCTGCAACGTCGCCAACCTGTCGCTATTCAAGCGTTGCCGCTGACGCTGCACCAACTTGCGGTAGGCACCGCTAGCCAACAGGCAGGCCAGCACCGATTCGCAAAATCGAGAGGCGCCGAGGCTACTGATCATTTTGACTTCGGCCAATCGTGCAATGACCTCGGCAGCTGCCGCGACGAAGCCGACACGCAAGGAACTGCTGAGTGTCTTGGAGTAACTGCCGACGTAAATCACGCTGTTATCCAAGGCGGCGAGACGCTTGCCGGGACCGCTGTGCAGGTCTGCATAGACGTCGTCCTCGATGACCTGCACTCCGTATGTTTTCGCCAACTGAAGCAGCCGCTGTGCCACGACCGGTGTCAGGCAGCAACCCGTCGGGTTGTGATGGAAACTGTTGATGAACAATCCGCGAGGCCGGTGTTCTTGCAATAGCGCCTCAAGCGCGGCGATGTCCGGCCCGCGCGGAGTACGCGCCACTTCATGCATACGGACACCGTGCAGTCTGAGTAACTCGAACAGCATCGGATAACCGGGGCTTTCCACCACCACGCAATCACCCGGTTTAAGCAGCGTGCGCACGATCAAGTCCAACGCCTGACTGGCCCCCGCGGTGGTCAGGATTCGGTCCTCTTCGATGCACATATCCAGCTGTCTGAGGCGTCTCGCAATTTGCTGGCGCAACGCCGGCAATCCCAGCGGCGTGCTGTAATTGAACAGGCCAGCCATGTCGGTGCGACTCACCTGACGAATCGCGTACGCCAGATCATCCGTCTCACGCCAGCTCTCGGGGAGTCCACCACTGCCCAGTTGTAGCTCGCACAGCATCGAATGCTGCGTGATGTCTGTGCCTTCGTCCTGTGGCCCCAGCGCGAACCCAGTCGAGGCAGCGACGACAAAACCTGCACCATGCCGCGACTCCAGCAGCCCTTGTGCCACCAGACGCTCACACGCCTCGACGACACTCGACTGACTGAGCAGATTGATTCGCGCGATTTGCCGCACCGAAGGCAAACGCGCTCCCGGCACCACATCGTTACAACGCAGCCAACAGATCAGCGCGTCGACGATTTGCTGTACGACCGGCACCAAAGCCTGTCGATCGATTCTCAAATCCATGAGCAAGCAAACTCCTGTTTGTTTTGCGGGAAACAGTTAATCACAGGAGTGCTTGCCAAGATGTACGCCAACGCCGCCAAAGCCGTTGGTTCTAACCATTTGAAACACATTGCCCGGTGTATTCACGGAAACAAAAAACCTGTGGGAGTGAGCCTGCCCGCGATGGCGGCGTATCAGACAACATTGATGTCGACTGACACTCCCTCATCGCGAGCAGGCTCGCTCCTACAGGTTTGGTGTGGGCTATGGAGGAGTATTTCAGAACGCCGTCACGCCACCATCCACCGCCAACGAATGCCCCGTGGTGAATGCCGCGCCGTCGCTGCACAGGTACAACACCGCGCTGGCGATCTCCTCAACCTTGCCGATGCGGCCGACCGGGTGCATGGCATTGGCGAATTCGCCTTTCTTCGGGTCGGCCTCATAGGCGCGGCGGAACATGTCGGTGTCGATCACCGCCGGGCAAACCGCATTGACCCGGATCTTTTTCTTCGCGTATTCGATGGCCGCCGATTTGGTCAAGCCGATCACCGCGTGTTTCGAGGCTGCGTAGATACTCATCTTCGGCGCTGCGCCAAGTCCAGCCACTGACGCGGTGTTGACGATTGCGCCACCACCCTGGGCCAGCAGCAACGGCAATTGATACTTCATGCACAGCCACACGCCTTTGACGTTAACGCCCATGATCGCGTCAAACTCATCGAGCGTGCCGTCGGCCAGTTTGCCTTTCTCAATCTCGATACCAGCATTGTTGAAGGCATAGTCGAGGCCGCCGTAGGTATTCACCACCTCATCCATCAGATTTTTTACTTCGCTTTCCACCGTGACGTTGCAGCGCACGAAGGTCGCTTCGCCGCCCGCGGTACGAATCAGCGCCACGGTGCCCTCGCCGCCCGCCGTGTCCATGTCGGCCACAACCACTTTCAAGCCTTCGGCGGCGAACGCCTGGGCCGTCGCCCGGCCAATACCATTGGCGGCGCCCGTCACTACGGCGACCTGGCCGGAAAACGTCATGCTCATTGTTATGTCCTCGAAGAGAGTGGATGCGGGGATCGCGTGTTCGCAGTCTAGCCACAGCGTCCCGTGGCACGGCAGCACTATCAAAAGGCCGGTTGGGCGCCCATGAGTTGCAGTGATGGAACTGCCGTGCCAACTATCACTGCACTGGATCAACCTGCATTCGCCGCATCAGCCAAACTTGCGGCATCGCCGATGAAAGGCTATCAACAAGGCTTCATTCATCTTGAGTGCCTGTCATGACTAATCAGACCAATCGCCAATTCCTGCTCGCCAAACGTCCTGTGGGCGCAGCAACCCGCGAGACATTCACCTATCAGGAAGTACCGGTTGGCGAGCCGGCGGCGGGTCAGATTCTGGTCAAGAACGAATACCTGTCCCTGGACCCGGCCATGCGTGGCTGGATGAACGAGGGCAAGTCCTACATCCCGCCGGTCGGCCTTGGCGAGGTGATGCGCGCGCTGGGTGTAGGCAAAGTCGTGGCTTCGAACAATCCGGGTTTTGCGGTCGGGGACTACGTCAACGGCGCGCTGGGGGTGCAGGACTACTTCCTCGGTGAGCCCCGCGGGTTCTACAAAGTCGATCCGAATCTGGCACCGCTGCCGCGTTATCTGTCGGCACTGGGCATGACCGGCATGACCGCGTACTTTGCCCTGCTCGACGTCGGTGCACCGAAAGCCGGCGATACCGTGGTGCTGTCGGGCGCGGCCGGCGCTGTGGGCAGCATTGCCGGGCAAATCGCCAAGATCAAGGGTTGCCGGGTGGTCGGCATCGCCGGTGGTGCGGACAAGTGCAAGTTCCTGATTGATGAACTGGGCTTCGACGGCGTCATCGACTACAAGAACGAAGACGTCATCGCCGGCCTCAAGCGCGAATGCCCGAAAGGCGTGGATGTGTATTTCGATAACGTCGGCGGCGATATTCTCGACGCGGTACTGAGCCGCTTGAACATGAAGGCGCGGGTAGTGATCTGCGGCGCCATCAGCCAGTACAACAACAAGGAAGCGGTCAAAGGCCCGGCCAACTACCTGTCGTTGCTGGTCAACCGTGCGCGCATGGAAGGCTTCGTGGTAATGGATTACGCCGCCCAATTCGCTGCCGCCGGGCAGGAAATGGCCGGCTGGATGGCCAAGGGTCAGCTCAAGAGCAAGGAAGACATCGTCGAAGGACTGGAGACGTTCCCGGAGACGCTGATGAAATTGTTCAGCGGGGAGAATTTCGGCAAGTTGGTGTTGAAGGTTTAACCCCAACCTGTAGGAGCCGGCGTGCTGGCGATGGCCTCACCGCGGTGGTTCAGGTGAACCGTGGTGAGGCTATCGCCAGCAAGCCGGCTCCTACAAGTTATCTCAGGCCAGTTCGGCGACTACGGAAGCCAACGCCTTCGCCGGATCGGCCGCCTGGCTGATCGGACGGCCAATCACAAGGTAATCAGAACCGGCATCCAGCGCCTGACGCGGGGTCAGGATGCGGCGCTGATCGTCCTGGGCGCTGCCCGCCGGGCGAATCCCCGGGGTGACCAATTGCAGCGACGGGTGCGCCGATTTCAGAGCCTGGGCTTCCAGAGCCGAGCACACCAGACCGTCCATCCCGGCTTTTTCCGCCAGTGCGGCCAGACGCAGCACCTGCTCCTGCGGCTCGATGTCCAGACCAATGCCTGCCAGGTCCTCACGCTCCATGCTGGTCAGCACGGTCACGCCGATCAGCAATGGTTGCGGACCGCTGCGCTTGTCCAGCACTTCACGGCACGCCGCCATCATGCGCAGGCCACCGGAACAGTGCACGTTGACCATCCACACGCCCATCTCTGCAGCCGCCTTTACGGCCATCGCGGTGGTGTTCGGGATATCGTGGAACTTGAGGTCCAGGAACACTTCGAAGCCCTTGTCACGCAGGGTGCCAACGATTTCCGAGGCGCAGCTGGTGAACAGTTCTTTACCGACTTTGACCCGGCACAGCTTCGGGTCCAACTGATCGGCCAGCTTCAGTGCGGCGTCACGGGTGGGGAAATCCAGGGCGACGATGATAGGAGTCTGGCAGGCGGACATGAGTGGGCTCTCAGGCAAGTCGAAATCGGCGCGCATTGTAGCGGAACCAGCGCGGCTGCGGGACCCGATGATCGGTAAATCGTCGAGAATGCCCAGGCAAGACTAGCCGCTGGCGCAATTGTGTCGAGTTCGGTACATACCCGACACGCCCACAACACCCTTTACCGCTACCCTCGGCAGCCGCAACACGCCCTTACAGCACTTCCCGCCTCCGGGCCGGACGCCTATGCTGAAGCCACAACCTCGCAGCCTATCTTTGTGGTTGGCAGCCTACCTGGCAGATGAACGCACGCATGCACAACACCCTCGCTCCTGTGAATGACGATCAAAAAGCGCCCGGCGACGACAAACGCTGGAGCATTCGCGCCCTGATCGTCGACGATGACGTCCCGATCCGTGAACTGATGATCGATTACCTGGCCCGCTTCAACATTCACGCCAGCGGCGTCACCGATGGCGCCGCCATGCGCCTGGCCCTGCAAGCCGAGCATTTCGATGTGGTGGTGCTCGACCTGATGCTGCCCGGCGAAGACGGGTTGTCGCTGTGCCGTTGGCTGCGCGCCGAGTCGGACATCCCGATCCTGATGCTCACCGCCCGTTGCGAACCCACCGACCGGATCATCGGCCTGGAACTGGGTGCCGACGACTACATGGCCAAGCCATTCGAGCCACGTGAACTGGTCGCGCGCATCCAGACCATCCTGCGCCGGGTGCGCGACGATCGCAGTGAACAGCGGGCGAACATCCGTTTCGACAACTGGCGCCTGAACAGCGTGCTGCGCCAGTTGATTGCCGCCGATGGTCTGGTGGTGCCGCTGTCCAACGCCGAGTTCCGCCTGTTGTGGGTGTTCATCGAACGTCCACGCCGGGTGCTGAGTCGCGAACAGTTGCTGGATGCCGCTCGCGGTCGTTCGATCGAAGCCTTTGATCGCAGCATCGACCTGCTGGTCTCGCGCCTGCGGCAAAAACTGGGCGATGACCCGAAAGCCCCGCAGTTGATCAAAACTGTGCGCGGTGAAGGTTACCTGTTCGACGCCCGAGACATCGGCTGATGCGCGGGCGCTTCGATACGCTGTTCGGCCGCCTGTTTGGCGTGTTGTTGGTGGCGATTATCCTGGCGCACCTGCTGGCCTTTGCCTGGTTTCACTATTACGGCCCGCCACCGCCTCCCCCGCCGCCGGAGTTTTCCGAAAACTTCGACGGACAACGCCCGACAACCGATCCGCGTTTCGAAAATCGTCCGCCACGGCCGTGGTTTGGCGGGCCGATGGTGCCGCTGACCTTTCAATTGATCTCGCTGATCATCGCTGCCTGGTACGGGGCCAAACTGCTGAGCCGGCCGATCCAGCGCCTGAGTGACGCCGCTGAACGCCTGAGCGAGAACCTCGACAGTCCACCGCTGGAAGAGTCCGGTCCACGGGAGGCGCGGCAAGCGGCGCACACCTTCAACAAGATGCAACGCCGGATCATCGAGCAAGTGCAGCAGCGCTCGCGGATGCTCGGCGCGGTGTCCCATGACCTGCGCACGCCGCTGTCGCGGCTCAAGTTGCGGCTGGAGCAGATCGAAGACGACAAGTTGCAAGGCCAGATGCGTCAGGATCTGGACGACATGATCAGCATGCTCGACGCCACCCTCACCTACCTGCACGAGCAGCGCACCAGCGAGCAACCGCAGTTGATGGACGTGCAGGCGCTGGTTGAATCCTTGAGCGAAAACGCCCAGGACCAGGGTGCCGACGTCCAGGCCAGCGGTCATTGCGCGCCGCTGCAAGTACAGCCGATGGCGTTGCGATCCTGCGTCAACAACTTGCTGGATAACGCTCTGCGCTATGCCGGGCAGGCGCTGATTACCATTGAAGACCATCGCGAGCAGTTGATTATTCGAGTGATCGACCATGGCCCGGGGATTGCGGAGGAACAGCGTGAAGCGGTGTTTGAACCGTTCTTTCGCCTGGAGGGTTCGCGCAATCGCAACTCCGGTGGCGTCGGTTTGGGCATGACCATCGCCCGCGAGGCGGCAGAGCGAATGGACGGACAATTGAGCCTGGAAGAAACCCCGGGGGGCGGGTTGACGGCGGTTATTCGCCTGCCGCGCTCCTGACGTAAAAAGATCGCAGCCTGCGGCAGCTCCTACATGGAAATGCGATCCCCTGTAGGAGCTGCCGCAGGCTGCGATCTTTTTTCTGTGTACCGAACGGTACAAACCCCACATACCCACGACAACTTGCCCCTTGAGGCTGCATAAGCCGGTGCACCAACCGGTTTTCCATTCCAAGGAGTGAGCCCAATGATTGGTAGCGTCAGCAACTACACGAGCTATACCGGCACCAGTAGCACCTCAACCAGCAGCGCCCGCTCGCAACAGTTCCAAAAAGAGCTGCTCGCCAAACTGGATACCAACACCGATGGTTCGGTGGATCAGGATGAACTCAAGAGTGCGTTGTCGCAGAAGAGCGATGACGGCCTGCTGGTCAGCCTGAGCAAGAACTTCGCCGACCTGGACAGCGACGACAGTGGCGACCTGAGCAGCGAAGAGATGGCTGCGATGGCTTCCCCGCCACCGCCGCCACGGGACGAGGCGCCGGACACCGAACTGGCTGACGCATTGATCAGTGCCCTGGACGCCGATGGCGACGGCGCCATCAGCAGCGATGAGCTGAGCAGCGGCCTGACCAGTGCTGGCAGCAGCGCCGACACCAGTGAAGTCTTCTCGGCACTGGACAAGAATGAAGACGGCACCATCAGCAAGGACGAACTCGCCGCCAGCCTTGCGCCCCCACCGCCTCCGCCACAGCAGGCGTCCAGCGACGAACTGTTCAGCAGCTTCGACGCCGACAGTGACGGCAGCGTCAGCGCCACCGAACTGACCAGCGCATTACAGTCGGGCGATTCATCGACCAGCACCGACACCAGCGCGGCCTTGCTCAAGGTACTCGATAGCGACAGCAGCGGCGGTGTCAGCAGCGATGAACTCAAAGCTGCCCTGCAAGCCGGGCGGGAGCAAAACATCGACAGCGCCACCGCTCAGTCAACCACCAGCGAAGCCCTGAAGAAAATGATCGCCAACCTGAGCAAGCAGTATTCGCTCGACAACGTGGCGAGCGTGGGCAAGTACTTGAACGAAGCGACCTGAAGTTCCACCTGAAACAAATGTGGGAGCTAGCGTGCTGGTGATAGCGGTGGGTCAACCAACTTTAATGTTGAATGACACACCGCTATCGCCAGCAGGCTAGCTCCCACAGGTTTTCGGCTGGGCCGCTAACTCAGCGCTTGCGCAGAATCACGCTACCAATCGAGTAACCGGCGCCGAACGAGCTGAGCACCGCCAACGAACCGGCGGGCAGATCGTCCTGATTCTTGTGAAAGGCAATCACGGAACCGGCGGAGCTGGTGTTGGCGTAGGTGTCGAGAATCACCGGTGCTTCCTGTTCGGTGGCGTCGCGACCCAGCAGTTTCTTGACGATCAGGTGGTTCATGCTGAGGTTGGCCTGGTGCAGCCAGAAGCGCTTCACGTCGCTGACGTTGAGCTGGTTCTCTTCCAGGTGCGTCGCGACCAGTTCGGCCACCATCGGGCACACATCGCGGAATACCTTGCGGCCTTCCTGGACGAACAGTTTGTCCTTGGCACCGATGCCCTCTTCCGCCGCGCGGTTGAGGAAGCCAAAGTTGTTACGGATGTTGTTGGAGAACTTGGTCAGCAGCTTGGTGCTGACGATGTCGAACTGGTACTGGGACGTCGCCAGCTCGGCACGTTCGATGATCACCGCAGTCGCGGCGTCGCCGAAGATGAAGTGGCTGTCACGGTCGCGGAAGTTCAGGTGACCGGTGCAGACTTCCGGGTTGACCATCAAAATCGCCCGGGCCTGGCCCAGCTGGATGCTGTTGGCGGCGGTCTGGATGCCGAAGGTCGCCGAGGAACACGCCACGTTCATGTCAAAACCGAAACCCTGGATGCCCAGCGCTTCCTGAACTTCGATGGCAATGGCCGGGTAGGCGCGTTGCAGGTTGGAGCAAGCGACGATCACGCCGTCGATGTCCGCTGCGGTCTTGCCGGCGCGTTGCAGGGCTTGCTCAGCCGCGCCGATCGCCATCTGGCACAACACCGACCATTCGTCGTTCGAACGCTCCGGCAGGCGTGGCGCCATGCGTTGCGGGTCGAGGATGCCGTCCTTGTCCATGACAAAACGGCTCTTGATGCCAGAGGCTTTTTCGATGAACGCTGCGCTGGACTCGGTCAACGCTTCGACTTCACCGCGTGCGATGGCGTCGGCGTTATCGGCGTTGAATTGCGCCACATACGTATTGAAAGACTGCACCAGCTCTTCGTTGGAGATGCTGTTGGCCGGGGTGTACAGGCCGGTGCCGCTGATGACGACGTTATGCATGGTCGTGTCTCTAATCTGTTCAGGCAGAAAGCATTGGCACCGACGTACCAATACACAAAGGGTTCGTTCCCGTGACGGGAAAGCCAACCTGGCATCGCTTTATTCCGTACCGCCCGAACCCTGAGAGGCTCAAAACCGCGGGGCCGGCGTTTATAGGCGCGAAGTTTGCCATAAACGCGAGATTTTGGCCCCTTATTGCTGGGTGAAACACCGCTCACCCTGTAGGAGCTGCCGCAGGCTGCGATCTTTTGATTTTAAAAACAAAGATCAAAAGATCGCAGCCTCCGGCAGCTCCCACAGTAAATCCCAGTGGGTCATGGGAGTCGCGAAGGAGTCGGGATCACGGCTCGACCTGGGTCCACTGCTTGTTCAGACGCTTGTCGGAGATCGGCACTTTGGTGCCCAACTGCTGGGCGAACAGCGACACCCGGTATTCCTCCAGCCACCAGCGATACAGCTCCAGTTGCGGATCGCGTTTGCCTTCCTGGGCGTGCTTGTTGGCGCGGGTCTGGTATTGCGTCCACAGGCCAGACAGTTCGCCGGCCCAGACCCGATCCCGCTGCACCTGAGCGCCAATTTTCTCGAAACGCTGCTCGACCGCTTTCAGATAACGCGGCAACTCCTTGAGCCATTGCATCGGCGTTTCCCGGACAAACCCCGGGTACACCAGATGACTGAGCTGCTGCTTGATGTCGTTCAAGGCCACGGCTTGCGCCAGATCGATCTTGCCCTTGAAGCGTTTCTGCAAACCGTGCCAGAGCTTGAGGATGTCCAAAGTCAGCTTCGCCAGACGCTCGGCGTGCTCGGTCCAGGCGCCGCGCTTGCGTTCGGCCAGGGACGCCAATGCGGCGCCATCGCGGGGCAACGGGTCTTCGCCGTCGAGGATGCAGCTGTCGAGGCTGGCCAGCAGAATGTCTTCCACCAGCGCATCCACGCGCCCGAGGTCGCGATACAGCAGGCCGAGTTCGGTCAGGCCCGGCAACTTGCCGCGCAGGAACTTCGCCGGTTCCGCCAGTTGCTGCATCAACAAACGCTGCAAGGCGCGACGATGCTGGAATTCGGCTTCGGCCGGCGTCGAGAAGCGCCCTTCCTTGACCGTACCCGCCTCTTCCACCAGCGCCGGATACACCGTCATCGACAGCCCGGCGATCTTCTGCTGGGTTCTCTCGGCCACGGCAGCAAACACTTTTGGCTCGACCGGTTGCTGACTTTTCGCGGTTTGCGGCACGGCCAACGCAGCCTGGCTCGCCTCGGCAAAACGCGCGGTCAGCTCGGCCAGATCGCGACCTTCGCCGAGGAACTTGCCTTGGGCGTCGACGATTTCCAGGTTCATCCGCAGATGGCTTTCAACCTGCTGCGCTGCCTCGCTCCAGGCTTCGTCGCTGACGCGGGCACCGGTCATGCGCAGCAACTCGCGACCCAACGCCTGAGGCAACGAGCCCTCGGCGAAGGTCATGCGTTGCAATGCAGCTTTGACGAAGTCCGGCACCGGCACGAAGCTCTTGCGCAGAGCCTTGGGCAGGTTACGCACCAGGGCAATGCACTTGGCTTCAATGACACCCGGCACCAGCCATTCCAGACGCTCCGGCGGCAGCATCGGCAACAGCGGTGCCGGCACGCGCAACGTCACGCCATCACGCGGATGGTTCGGTTCGAAGTGGTAGCTCAGGGCCAATTCCAGATCGCCGATGTGCAGGGTGTCCGGATAATGCTGGGCGGTGACTTCACTGGCCTCACGGGCCAGCACGTCTTCCTCGCGCATGATCAGCAGCTGCGGGTCTTTCTGACTGTTGATCCGATACCAGCTGTCAAAAGTCGCCGTTTGGTGAATCTCTGCCGGCAGGCGTGCATCGTAGAAGGCGTACAGGGTTTCTTCGTCGGCCAAAATGTCGCGACGGCGGGCCTTGGCTTCCAGTTCGTCGAGTTGTTCCAGCAATTGCTTGTTGGCGGTCAGGCACTTGGCTTTGGACTGGATTTCGCCACGCACCAGCGCTTCGCGGATGAACAGTTCGCGGGACACCACCGGGTCGACCGGGCCGTAATGCACCGGCCGGCGACCGACCACGATCAAGCCGAACAGGGTGATCTGCTCGAAGGCCACGACCTGGCCACGCTTCTTCTCCCAATGGGGTTCGAAGTGGTTTTTCTTGATCAGGTGCCCGGCCAGCGGTTCGATCCAGTCGGCATCGATCTTCGCCACCATCCGCGCGTAGAGCTTGGTGGTTTCCACCAGTTCGGCAGTCATCAGCCATTGTGGGCGCTTCTTGCCAATGCCCGACGACGGATGAATCCAGAAGCGCCGCTGACGGGCGCCAAGGTAGTCGCCATCTTCGGTTTTCTGGCCGATCTGACTCAGCAACCCGACGAGCACCGCTTTGTGCAGCTTCGGATAATCCGCCGGTTCTTTGTTGAGGCTCAGCTGCATGTCGCGGCAGATCAGGCTCAATTGACGATGGGAATCGCGCCACTCACGCAGGCGCAGGTAATTCAGGAAATTCTTGCGGCACCAATTACGCAGTGGACTGGCGGTCAATGCCTGACGCTGCTCTTCGAAACCGCGCCACAGATTGACCAGCCCGGCGAAGTCCGAGTCGACGTCTTTCCACTGGGCATGCGCCTGATCCGCCGCTTGCTGACGCTCCGGTGGACGCTCGCGTGGGTCCTGAATCGACATGGCGCTGGCGACGATCAGCACTTCCTGCAAGCTGCCAAGCTTGGCCGCTTCCAGCAACATGCGGCCCATGCGCGGGTCCACCGGCAGCCGCGCCAATTGGCGACCGAGCGGGGTCAGCTGGCTGTTGCGGTCCACCGCCGAAAGTTCTTGCAGCAGGTTGTAGCCGTCGCTGATGGCCTTGCCATCCGGCGGCTCGATAAACGGGAACGCGGTGACCTCACCGAGGCGCAGATGCAGCATCTGCAAAATAACTGCCGCGAGGTTGGTCCGCAGGATCTCCGGATCAGTAAATTCCGGCCGTCCAAGGAAATCTTCTTCGCTGTACAGGCGCACGCAGATACCCGGCTCGACCCGACCGCATCGGCCTTTACGCTGGTTGGCGCTGGCCTGGGAAATCGCTTCGATGGGCAGGCGCTGGACCTTGGCGCGGTAGCTGTAGCGGCTGATGCGTGCGGTGCCGCTGTCGATCACGTAGCGAATGCCCGGCACGGTCAGCGAGGTTTCCGCGACGTTGGTCGCCAGCACTACGCGGCGGCCAGGGTGCGACTGGAAAATCCGCTGTTGCTCGGCCGGCGACAGGCGCGCGTACAGCGGCAAGATTTCGGTGTGCTTGAGTTGCGCTTTGCGCAGCATGTCGGCTGCGTCGCGAATCTCGCGCTCGCCCGGCAAAAACACCAGCACGTCACCGGGACTGCGGCGCTCGCTGCGCTCGTAAGCGGCGATTTCGTCGAGGGTGGCGAGAATCGCCTGATCCACGGTCAAATCGTCCTCGACGCGGTTGCCCTCTTCGTCCTGCTCCAGGGTCAGCGGGCGATACCAGGTGTCCACCGGGAAGGTGCGGCCGGAGACTTCGACAATCGGCGCATCGTCGAAGTGCTTGGAAAAACGCTCCAGGTCGATGGTTGCCGAGGTGATGATGACTTTCAGGTCCGGACGGCGCGGCAGCAGGGTTTTCAGGTAACCAAGCAGGAAGTCGATGTTGAGGCTGCGTTCGTGGGCTTCGTCGACGATGATCGTGTCGTAGCGTTCCAGGTAGCGGTCGTTCTGGGTTTCCGCCAGCAGGATGCCGTCGGTCATCAGTTTGATCAGGGTGTTGGAATCGCTTTGATCCTCGAACCGCACTTGATAGCCGACCAGCGCGCCCAATGGCGTGCCGAGTTCTTCGGCGACCCGGGCGGCGACGCTGCGCGCAGCGATTCGGCGCGGTTGGGTATGGCCGATCAAACCGTGCTGACCGCGACCGATTTCCAGGCAGATCTTCGGCAACTGGGTGGTTTTACCCGAGCCGGTTTCGCCGGCGATGATCAGCACCTGATGCTTGAGCAGCGCCTCTTTGATTTCGTCGCGCTTGGCGGCGATTGGCAGGCTGTCGTCGTATCGAATCACCGGCAGGCTGGCGCGGCGGGCCAGCACCTGATCACAGGACGCCTGCATGCGCGCCACCCACTGGGCCAGCTTGGCCTCGTCGGGTTTCTTGCGCAGCTCAAGCAACTGCCGCCGCAGCCGGTGGCGGTCGGCGAGCATGGCGTGATCAAGGTTTTTCAGCAGTTTGTCGATGGAGGGCGATTCGTCGGTCATCGGGTACGCAATTCAGTCGTCTAGTGGCGCAGAGGGGCGATTGTCGCAGATTTGGCTCACTCGCGACGAATGCAACCTGCTTTTGTGGCGAGGGAGCTTGCTCCCGCTCGGTTGCGAAGCAGCCGCAATACGGTCACCGCGAATTACCTGAAACTGCGCGGTGGATTGTTTTGGGGTCGCTTCGCAACCCAGCGGGAGCAAGCTCCCTCGCCACAGGGTGTTCACTCTAAGAGCCCCGGCTTGCCGGCGATGGCGTCCGTGAGACCGCTATCGCCAGCAAGCCGGCTCCTACAGGGGGTTGTTGCGTTATTCGTTATCCAGGCCTTTGCGGCGATACGGGAACACGTCGATTACTTTGCCGGCGCGAATCGCGTCCTGAAGGCTTTTCCAGTAGTCGGCGTTGTACAGCTCGCCATGCAACTGCTCGAACAACTTGCGCTGCCCTGAGTCGGCAAACAGGAACGGCGGAAACTCTTCAGGAAACACATCCAGCGGCCCGATCGAATACCACGGTTCCGACGCCATCTCGTCTTCCGGCGTACGCGGCTCCGGGATGTGGCGAAAGTTGGCCTCGGTAAGAAAGCAGATCTCGTCGTAGTCGTAGAACACCACCCGACCGTGACGGGTCACGCCGAAGTTCTTCAGCAGCATGTCGCCGGGAAAAATGTTGGCCGCCGCCAGTTGCTTGATCGCGAGGCCATAGTCTTCCAGCGCTTCGCGGACCTGCGCCTCGTTGGCGTTTTCCAGGTACAGGTTCAGCGGCGTCATGCGGCGCTCGGTCCAGCAGTGGCGGATCAGCACGGTGTCGCCTTCTACCGACACCGTGGACTGCGCGACTTCCAGCAGTTCTTCCAGGCACGCCGGGTCGAACTTGCTCAGCGGGAAACGGAAGTCGGCGAACTCCTGGGTATCGGCCATGCGCCCGACGCGGTCGACGCTTTTCACCAAGCGATACTTCTCGATCACCGTGGCGCGGTCGACGTTTTTCGACGGCGAGAAACGGTCCTTGATGATTTTGAATACGGTGTTGAACCCCGGCAGGGTGAACACGCTCATGACCATGCCGCGCACGCCGGGGGCCATGATGAACTGGTCGTCGGTGTTGGCCAGGTGATTGATCAGCGCCCGGTAGAACTCGGACTTGCCGTGTTTGTAGAAACCAATCGAGGTGTACAGCTCGGCGATGTGCTTGCCCGGCAGGATGCGCTTGAGGAAGCCGATGAACTCCGCCGGCACCGGCACATCCACCATGAAATACGAACGGGTGAACGAGAAGATGATCGACACGTCCGCCTCGTCGGTGATCAGCGCATCAATCTGGATGCCATGGCCTTCGCGATGCAGCAGCGGAATCGCCAGCGGCCATTGTTCATCGGCGGTGTAGATGCGCCCCACCAGATACGCGCCTTTGTTGCGGTAGAGCACCGAGGAAAACAGTTCGACGCTCAGCTCCGGATCCTTGCACACCCAGTCCGGCAGGTTCTCACGCAGTTGCGCTTCGAGGCGGCGCAGGTCGCCGGGCAGGTCGGCGAATTCCTCGCTGAAACGGTAATCGGCAAAAATGCTCGCCAGCATGCTGGACAACTGGCCCTGCGGTTTATACGTGCGGGTTTGCGCGGCGCGGGCCCGGCGCAGGCTCGGCCGGGTGGTGTGGATGAACATGCAGCCGTCGCTGATCAGGTCATGGCTGAACAGCCCGCAGAAAATCGAGTTGTACCAGGTCTCGGACAGTTCATCGTCGAAGCGCAGGTCGATCAGGCTGATGTAGGCGTTTTTCACCAGCGGCCAGCAACTGACGTCCAGCGTGTCGGCGTCAAACGCTGTGCGCAGTCGCTCCACGGTTTCGCTGACTTTTTCTTCGTAGAGGTTGATCCGCGCCGCCGACGCCGATTGCGTCTCCTGCCACAAAGCCTTCTCGAAACGGGCCCGGGCACCGTCGGTGATCTGGCGGAAATGCTCGCGGTAATCGTCAAAGCCATCGAGGATCAAGCGGGCGATGTCGGCGGCTGGCCATTGCTGCGGCATGGTGAGACCTCTGCGGGAATTCGTGAGCCCTGAGCTTAGCCAGTGAAGCGGGTGCAGGAGAAGTGTAATTTTCGAGCTGAATTAATTGCTCGGTTTTCGGTTGCCATCGATCAGGGGCTCGGCAACACTCTCGGCCCCAACAAGGAAGGAACACGCTGTGAACCCCGTCGATTTATTCCGTTTACTGTCGCTGGCGGCCATTTGGGGTGCGAGTTTCCTGTTCATGCGCATCATTGCGCCGGTAATTGGCAGCATTCCTACCGCTTTTTTCCGGGTATCGATCGCCGCTGCCGGACTGCTGGTGATTCTGGGGCTGATGCGCATCAGCTGGGATTTCAAGGGCAAACTCAAGACCGTGATGTTGCTCGGGGTAATCAACTCCGGGATTCCGGCGACGCTGTATTCGGTGGCCGCGCAGGTGCTGCCCGCCGGTTATTCGTCGATATTCAATGCCACCACACCCTTGATGGGCGTGCTGATCGGCGGCCTGTTTTTCCATGAACGCCTCACCGGCGCCAAGCTCGGCGGCGTGTTCCTCGGGCTGTTCGGCGTGGGTGTGCTGACCCGTGCCGGTCCGGTGGCGTTCGATATGGAGCTGCTGATGGGTGCCGTCGCCTGCCTGCTCGCGACCACGTGCTACGGATTTGCGGGATTTCTGGCCCGCCGCTGGCTCGATCAGGCCGGTGGTCTCGACAGCCGTTTGTCGGCACTGGGCAGCATGCTCGGCGCGACGTTGTTCTTGCTGCCGCTGTTCGGCTACAGCGTGATCAGCCAACCACCAGCGAGCTGGGGTGGTTGGAGTGTCTGGCTGTCGTTGCTGGGGCTGGGTCTGGGCTGCACGGCGTTTGCGTACATCATTTACTTCCGCCTCCTGAGCTCGGTTGGCCCGGTGAAATCGATGACCACGACCTTCCTGATCCCGCTGTTCGGCGTGTTGTGGGGGGCGCTGTTTCTGGATGAGCCGCTGTCGATGGCGCATATCTATGGTGGCGTGCTGATTGCCGTGGCGTTGTGGCTGGTGTTGAAGCCGGCGTTGGTGAAGGTGGCTGAGGTAACAGCCAAATAGATGCGTGGTGGCGCTAAAGGCCCCATCGCTGGCAGGCCAGCTCCCACAGGGATTGGCGTCGGACACTATTTCCGTGCACCACGCCAAACCTGTGGGAGCTGGCCTGCCAGCGATGGGGTGATCCGGGCGCTACAAGGCTGACTGACTCACCTCCCCATCCACCAACCGCCGAATCCCCAGCGGATTTCCATCCTGCAATGCCTCGGGCAACAACGCATCCGGGTAATTCTGGAAGCACACCGGCCGCAGAAAACGATCAATGGCCAGCGTACCGACCGACGTTCCCCGCGAATCCGAGGTCGCCGGATACGGTCCGCCATGCACCATCGCCTCGCACACCTCGACTCCGGTCGGATAGCCGTTGAGCAGAATCCGCCCGACCTTTTCCTGCAGCACCTCCGCCAGCCAACGGTACTCCAGCAACTCGTCAGGCTCGCCAATCAGCGTCGCCGTCAGTTGCCCACGAAGGCCATGCAGCGCCGCCGCGAGCTGCGCTCGATCCTCGACTTCGATGACGATGGTGGTCGGCCCGAACACTTCTTCCTGAAGCAATTCATCGCCCTTGAGCAGCAGGCTGACATCGGCCTGGAACACCTGCGGTTGCGCCTGATTGCCCTGCTGCGGTTTACCCGCCAGATGCGTCAGCCCCGGATGTTCATGCAACTCGCCAAGGCCTCGGCTGTAACTGGCGAGCGCGCCGGCATTGAGCATGGTCTGCGGCGGTTGCTGGTTCATGCTGACGCAGAAGGTTTCCAGAAACAGGCTGAACTGCGGCGAACGCAGGCCGATGACCAGGCCCGGATTGGTGCAGAACTGACCACAGCCCAGCGTCACCGAGCCGGCCAGTTGCGCGGCGATCTGCTCGCCGCGCACTGCCAGCGCTTCCGGCAACAGGAACACCGGGTTGATGCTCGACATCTCGGCGAACACCGGAATCGGCTGCGGCCGCGTGGCGGCCATGTGGCTCAAGGCATTGCCGCCCTTGAGCGATCCGGTGAAGCCCACAGCCTGGATCGCCGGATGCTTGACCAGCCACTCACCGACGCCACCGCCATAAATCATGTTGAACACCCCGGCCGGCATTTCCGTACGTTCGGCGGCGCGGATGATCGCGTCCGCCACCCACTCGGCGGTTGCCATGTGCCCGCTGTGGGCCTTGAACACCACCGGGCAACCGGCGGCCAATGCCGAAGCGGTATCACCGCCCGCAGTGGAAAACGCCAACGGGAAATTGCTGGCGCCGAACACCGCGACTGGCCCCAACGCAATGCGGTACTGACGCAGGTCCGGGCGTGGCAATGGCTGGCGGTCCGGCAACGCGCGGTCGATGCGCGCACCGTAGAAATCACCGCGACGCAGGACCTTGGCGAACAGCCGCAACTGGCCGCTGGTGCGACCGCGTTCACCCTGGATACGCCCGGCCGGCAACGCGGTTTCACGGCAAACGGTGGCAACGAAGTCATCGCCAAGAGCGTCGATTTCATCGGCGATGGCGTCGAGGAATTTTGCGCGTTTTTCCGCGCTCAGGTTGCGGTAGACCGGGTACGCCGCAGCGGCGGCTTTGGCGGCGGCATCCACTTCACTTTCAGATGCCTGGAAAAATGTGCCGGGCAAGGGCTCGCCGGTGGTCGCATCGAGGCTTTGCAACTGCAAGGTGCCGTTGGCGCTGCGGCGGCCGCCGATGTAGTTGTGTCCGAGAAGAATGGTCATGCGAATTCCTTGATCAATGGCAGACCCTGTAGGAGCCGGCTTGCTGGCGATGGCGTCCACAAGGAAGGCACAAGGCTGGAAGGCCAATCGCTGGCAAGCCAGCTCCCACAGGTACGTCGACAATCCCGATTCGGGGTCAGAGGGCGCGCACGTGACCGATTGGCAACGGCTGGGCACTTTCGCCAATGCCATTGACCAGTGGCGCACCGAACTCATCGAGGCTGATCTGGAAACGATCCCCCGGCTGGGTTTTCACGCCATCGGCAAACGACAGCGTGGCGGTGCCGAAGTAATGCACGTGGACATCGCCGGGGCGCAAAAACTGTGCGTACTTGAAGTGGTGGAATTCGAGGTTGGCGAGGCTGTGGCACATGTTGTCTTCGCCGCTGAGAAACTCTTTCTCCCAGATCGTTTCGCCGTTGCGCTTGATGCGACTGGTGCCGACCAGGTGCTTGGGCAACTCACCCACGCGCAGTTCCGGACCGTACGAGCAATAGCGCAGTTTCGAATGCGCCAGGTACAGGTAATTGCGGCGCTCCATGACATGGTCGGAGAACTCGTTGCCCAGTGCATAACCGACCCGATACGGCTGGCCGTCGTCGCCAATCACATAGAGCCCGGTCAGCTCCGGTTCTTCACCGGCATCTTCGGCAAACGGCGGCACCGGGAAATCCGCGCCCGGACGCACGACGATGCTGCCGTCGCCCTTGTAGAACCACTCCGGTTGCGCACCGACCTGCCCCGCTGCTGGCTTGCCGCCCTCCAGTCCCCATTTGAAAATGCGCATGGTGTCGGTCATGCCCGTTTCGGCGGCGCCTTCCTGCTGGTGCATTTTGTCCCGCGCCGAGGCGCTGCCCAGATGGGTCAGGCCGGTGCCGCTGATCAGGCAATGGGCCGGGTCTTCGTGGTCCAGCGGTGGCAGGACTTTGCCCAGCTGCAACAGCTGCGCGTAATCCGGGCCCGGCTCGATGCCGCGCGAAGCGACTTCTTCTTGCAGGCTGCGTTTGCCGCGGATCGCCGCGAGGGCCAGTTCACGGGTGGTGCGGGTGCGCTGGAGCACTTGGACCTGTGCCCCGTCGACGAGCCCGACCTGGCGTTCACCGGCAGTGTTTTCGAATTGAATCAGGCGCATGTCGGCCTCCGGAAAGTCATGGACGGCGCCGCAGATTTGCGGCGCCTCAAGGTCACTCGATGATGTTGAAGTCACTCAAGTATTCATCGGAGATTTCCAGGCCCAGGCCCGGCTTGTTGTCGTCGAGCTGGATGTAGCCGTTGACCGGTTGCGGCTCGCCCTTGAACACGTAGTAGAAGAGTTCGTTGCCGACTTCGACGTCGAACACCGGGAAGAACTCGGCCATCGGCGAAGCAGTGGTGGACATGGTCAGGTGATAGTTGTGCATCTGCCCGGCGTGGGGGATCACCGGCACCGACCAGGCCTCGGCCATGGCGTTGATCTTGCGTGCGGCGGTGATACCGCCGACGCGGTTGGTGTCGTACTGGATCACGTCGATGGCGCGGCGTTCCAGCAGGTCCTTGAAACCGTAGGAAGTGAATTCGTGCTCGCCGCCGGAGATCGGCATGATCCCCATTTTTTTCAGTTCGATGTAGCCCTCGATGTCGTCGGCGATCACCGGTTCTTCGAGCCAGCGTGGTTCGAATTCGGCCAGTTTCGGCAACATGCGACGGGCGTATTCCAGGGTCCAGCCCATGTAGCATTCGAGCATGATGTCGACGTCAGGGCCGGCCAAATTACGCAGGGCACGCACTTGTTCGATGTTCTTGCGCATGCCGGCCGGGCCGTCTTTCGGGCCGTAGCCGAAACGCATTTTCAGCGCGGTGAAGCCTTGGTTCAGATAGCCCTGGGCTTCTTCGAGGAACAGGTCGAGGTTGTCGTTGGCGTAGAGTTTGGAGGCGTAGGTCCAGATCTTTTCCTTGGTGCGACCGCCAAGCAGTTTGAAGACGGGCTTGTTCACCGCTTTGCCCATGATGTCCCAGATCGCAATGTCGATCGCCGAGATCGCCGCCATGCCGATGCCTTTACGGCCCCAGGCGTGGCTCTGGCGGTACATTTTCTGCCAGATGTATTCGTTGTCGAACGGGTCTTCGCCAATGGCGATCGGCGCCAGGTAGGTGTCGATGATTTCCTTGGCGACACGGGGTGCCAGGGCGCAGTTACCGATGCCGACGAGGCCAGTGTCGGTCTCGACTTCCACCACCAGCCAGCCGTGGAAACGGAACGAGCCCATGGCGTCGCCGCGTTCGAAGAGGATGTCGCTGGCGTTGGTGCAGAAGTGCGCTTGAGGTGGAACGACTTTGCCTTTCCACTCGAATACGCGGGTACGGATCGCTTTGATTTTCATGAATACAGTTTCCTTGCGCTGCCGGCTTCTTGTCATTGTTGTGTCGCTGCGCGGAGCCGCTCGGGTGACCGGTTCCAGGCATTCGATGGAGCGACTTTAGCCAGCGCCAAGGGGCTGCGGATAATCACTTGTTCGTATCCGGCGATAACCTGGGGTGATACCAAAAACTTGATAATGCCTAGATCGGGTTATCAGCCATTCAACAAAACTGTAGGAGCCGGCTTGCTGGCGATTGCAGTCCGTCAGACACATAAACGTGGCTGCCAGACCGCATCGCCAGCAAGCCGGCTCCTACAGGGGAATTGCATTGATCAAAAATTCGGAGACACCACCAATCACTGTGGGAGCTGGCTTGCCAGCGATAGCAACCTGGCAGTCACTTCAAGGGTGTCTGCCAGACCGCATCGCCAGCAAGCCGGCTCCTACAGGGGAATTGCATTGATCAAAAAATTCGGAGACACCACCAATCACTGTGGGAGCTGGCTTGCCAGCGATAGCAACCTGGCAGTCACTTCAAGGGTGTCTGCCAGACCGCATCGCCAGCAAGCCGGCTCCTACAGGGGTATTGCGTTGTGTCAGTAGCTGTTGCCACCCATCCGGCAAGCAATCTCAAACGCCTGGCGAGTCGCGCCCACATTCGCCTTGCCCTGCCCCGAGATATCGAACGCGGTGCCGTGGGCCGGAGTGGTGATCGGGATCGGCAGGCCGCCCTGCACCGTGACGCCACGGGAGAAGCCCATCAACTTGATCGCGATCTGACCCTGGTCGTGATACATGGTGACGACCGCATCAAAGGCACTGGCATCGCCCTGGACCTTGAGGAAAATCGTGTCGCCCGGGTACGGCCCTTCCGCCGCGATCCCCAGCGCCTGCGCCTTGCGCACGGCCGGGCCGATGATGTCCAGTTCTTCGCGGCCGAAGGAGCCGTTGTCACCGTTGTGCGGATTGAGTCCGCAAACACCGATGCGCGGTTTTTCCAGACCATTGCGCTTGAGCGCGGTGTCGATCAGTTGAATCGCTTCCACCACCCGCTGCTCACTGAGCAGACCGGAGACTTCGGACAGCGCCACATGAGAGGTCACCCGCGACGTCCAGAGGTTGTCGAGCACGTTGAACTCACAGAACGGCCCGTGGAAATCCAGCAGCTCGGCGAACCAGTGCAGTTCGTCGTTGTGCGCCATGCCGGCCATGTGCAGCGAGGTCTTGTTCAGCGGCCCGAACAGAATCGCGTCGGTGGTCCCCGCCTCGGTCAGGCGTAGCGCCACTTCCAGGGTATCGAGGCTGTAGCGACCACCGATGACACTGGCCTCGCTGCGCGGGAATTCACCGACGGTGTCACCGCGAAAATCGTAGAACAGCGGCGTGTCATCACCGAACGACAACTGCTCCAGCGACTCCACTCGACGATAGGGAAATTCCATTCCGGCGATGCGCATGCCGCGCCGCATTTCCGCCTCGTCGGCAATCAGAATCACATTGGCCTGGCTGCGCGCTTCCGGCTCGGCGAGCAAGCGTGCGATCAGTTCCGGGCCAATGCCCGCCGGATCACCCAGGACCATCGCGATGGTTGTCTTGTTCATGCTTCACTCCTCAAGGATTCAGGCTGCGCCCGGTCAATGGCGCAAGGTTCGCAGCGATAGATGCGCTGCGCGTTGCTGTAGAACAGTCGCTCCTGATCGGCCACTGGCAGATCGGCGACGATGGATTTGAAACCGCTGTAGATGTCATCGAACGAGCCACACAGGCTGTCCACTGGAAAGTTGCTGGCGAACATCGCCCGCTTGGTGCCAAACATGGCGATGATTTCGCGCACGATCCAGGCGTTGTCGATGGCGCGCCACGCCCGCCCTGCCTGGCCGAGCCCGGAAATTTTCACCTGCACGTTCGGCCACTCCGCCAGCCGCGCCATCGCCGCGCGCCATCCGGCCAGACCTTCGGCGCTGCGATCATTGGGCAACCCGGCGTGGTTGAGAATCAGAGTGATGCCGGGAAAGTCCCGGGCCAGGCGTTCAGCTTCGGGCAGGTTCCACCAAGGGGTTTGCAAGTCGAAATGCAGACCCAACCCTTCCAGCGCGGCGTAACTGCGTCGCCAATGCTCGTTGCTCATCAAGCTGCGCACGCGGCCGAATTGCTGGGGTGAAGTCGGTCCGCCAGGCTTGTGCCGAACACTGCGCACGCACTTGTACGTGGCTTGCTCGTGAAGCACCGCGACGGCGTCGGGGTGGTCGAGAAAGGCTTGCGCGACGATCGCATTCGGCACGCCATAACGGGCGGCCAATTGTTCGATGAAACGGGTTTCGCCAATCGGGTCTTGGGGGTTCCATTCGGTCTCGACATACACCGTTTGCACCACCCGATGGTCACCGGCATCGGCGAAGTAATCCTCGGGAAAATAGCGGCGCTTGATCGAACTGTAGTCGCCGTAGCGGAACGGAATATTCGCTTCGGGCGCCAGCCAAGGGTGGTCATTGATCGATGGATCCCAGAAGTGATGATGGGCATCGATGATCGGTCCATTCCAGCGTTCACCCATAACGCACCTCGTCGAGACTGATGAACATCGTTGCCAGCACAAACACGGCGGAACACGCGGCAAAGAAACCGAGTACCGGGGCGAAGCCACCGGTCATTTGCAGGATGACGCCCACCAGGATCGGCACCGCGATCCCGCCGGTGCTGCCGGCCATGTTCATCACCCCACCGATCAACCCGACCCGCGCCGGCGCTGCCAGCAAAGCGGGGAAACTCCAATAGAGGCTGCCCCACATCAGGAAAAACGCGGTCATGGCCAACAGCGCCACGGCCGCAAAAGGATTGCTCAGGGTCGGCAACAACAGGAACGCGCCGAGGGCCACCAGGCCGGAAAACGCCAGCAGGCTCTTGACCGCCACACCACGGCTGACGCCCTTGCGGATCAAGCCGTCGCAGAGGAAACCGCCCGTCAACGAACCCAACGCGCCGCAGACGAAAATCACGAAGGTCGCCGCGCCAATGCCCTTGATATCAAAGCCCCGCGCTTGTGCCAGATAACTCGGACCCCAGGTCAGCAGACCGAAGTACACCATCGCCCAGCTGGCACGACCGATCAGCAAACCGCTGAGGGAACGAGCGGCGATGCCCAAGCCTTTGACCGGTGCGCGAGCGGCTTCAGCGGCTGGCGTGGCGCGCCCGGCGTTGATCTTTTCAAGCTCCATGGCGTTGACTTGCGGGTGGGTGGTCGGGTCATCACGCAGATAACGCCGCGCCAGCCAAGCCAGCGCCAATGTCGCGACGCCAGCGATCACGAAGGCCAGGCGCCACGAGTCCAGCGAAGCAATCAGATAGGCAATGATCAACCCACCGAGCGCCACGCCCAGCGGACTGCCGCTGTCCATCAGCACCGCGCCGCGACTGCGTTCGCTGGGCGCCAGCCACAGGGAAATCAGCTTGCCGCCGGACGGGAACAACGGCGCTTCCGAAGCCCCCAACGCCACCCGGGCAAACAACAACGACAAACCGCCGGTGGCAAACGCCGCCAGCACCTGGAACGTGCCCCACAACCCTGTGGACCAGCTGATGACCCGATGCGGGCCGAAGCGGTCGATCATCCAGCCGCCAGGAATCTGCAACAGCGCGTAGGCCCAGAAGAAGCTGCTGAGGATCAGCCCTTGCATGCTTGGAGAAAGGGAAAATTCCTGGGCGATGGTCGGCATGGCGATGGACAGCGACACCCGATCGATCAGGTTGACCATGGTCAGCGCAAAGATGATCGCGAAGATCCGCCAACGCACATTGCTGGCCTTCAAAGCAGTGGCCTGCGGGATCGCTGCTGCGGTCGTCAGGTTCAGGGAAGCACTGGGACGAGCCATGGTGCGTACCTCTTTTATTATTTTTGTGGGGTGCAAACATCAACCTGTAGGAGCCGGCTTGCTGCGGGCGGCGTTCCGACGATCGCGGCGCATCAATCAACATTGATGGCGCCTGTCACGCCGCTATCGCCAGCAAGCCGGCTCCTACAGGGTTGTGCCGTTTTTTCCACGGCGTTGTTGAGCACTATCGAAGGCTCTGTGATAACCGTCTAATCAAAACTTGAAATCAGGTGATAGCTTCGGGTTATGGCATACCCCGCTTTCAATGGGCTTTCACCCTTCCCTTACTATTTCGACTTGTTACGAAAAATGCTCTAGCGCAATGCTCCGAGCAAGATCCGTGGCTTTTCCGTTTGAGAGCTATAACCCCAGGCTATCGGTGTATGTATTGTTTTGACTAGACGCGGAGGCGGCGGCTTCCCACACTCAGTCCAAGGCTTGCGGCTTAACCGCTCAAACAAGTCGCTCATAACAATTACAAAAACACAGATACGAGGCCCTTCCCATGCGAAATGCATTCGTCCGTCGCTCTTCCCGTCTGTTTCTTGGCTGCACGCTGATCGCCGCCGCAACCCTTCCCGCTCTCGCTCAGGCCGCCTGGCAACCGGACAAGAACGTCGAAATCGTGGTCGCCGGTGGCCCTGGTGGCGGCACTGACCAACTCGGTCGCCTGATCCAGTCGATCATCACCACGCACAAGTTTCTCGACGTTAATACCATCGTCCTCAACAAGGGCGGCGGCAACGGCGCCGAAGCGTTCCTCGACATGAAAATGAACAAGGGCGATGCCGAGAAACTGGTGATCGGCACCAACAACATCTACCTGTTGCCGCTGGTGTCCAAGCTCGGGTACCAATGGCAGGAGCTGACGCCGATTGCCGCCGTGGCCGAGGATGACTTCATTCTCTGGAGCTACAAGGATGCGCCATGGAAAGACGCAAAAGGCTTCTACGAAGCGGCCAAGGCTGATCCATCGAAGCTGCGCATGGGCGGCAGCCAGTCCAAGGATGTCGACCAGACTTTGACCCTGCTGCTCAACCAGACCAACAACAGCAAACTGGTGTACATCCCGTTCAAGAGCGGCAGCGAAGCCGCGACTCAATTGGCCGGCAAACACATCGCCGCAAACGTCAACAACCCGAGCGAAAGCATCAGCCAATGGCGCGGCGACCAGGTCGAGCCGCTTTGTGTGTTCAGTAAGGAACGCATGAGCTATACCGAGAAAGTCGCCGGCGATAAATCCTGGGCCGACGTGCCGACCTGCCACGAACAAGGCCTGGGCATCGATCAATACCGCTTCCCACGTACCGTGTTCATGCCCGGCGACATCACTGCCGAGCAACGCGCGTTCTACGTCGAGCTGATGCGCAAAGTCACGCAGACCGATGAGTTCAAGGCCTACGTGAAGCAGAACGCTCTGGTGCCAACCTTCCTCGAAGGCGAGCCGCTGACCGCCTACATCGAAAAAGACACCGCCCGCGTCACGCCGGTATTCAAAGAAGCCGGCTGGCTGAAAAACTAAGGTTGTCACGGCCGCTCGCCTGCGGGCGGCCGTCATCTGCTGGAGGTGTTTTCATGTCTCATTCCTCGGATTCACCCGCGTTCGTCGGTACCCGTTGGGTCGAGCTCGGCCTGGCGATCTTCACGGCGCTGATTGGCGTGGTGGTGATGTTCGGCAGCGTCGAACAAGGTATCGGTTGGGGCGATGCCGGCCCCGAGCCGGGTTACTTCCCCTTCTACATCGGCCTGATGTTGAGCGCCGCGAGCGTCGCTAACGGCGTGTTGACCGTGGTCCGCTGGCAAGCGCTGAGCATCGCATTCGTCAGTCGCAGTGCGTTCAAGCAAGTGTTGTCGGTGTTCATCCCGATTGCGCTGTTCGTCGGTGCCATGCCGCTCACCGGCATCTACGTCTCCTCGGCGTGCTTCATCGCCTGGTTCATGTGGCGTGACAAAGTCCGCGCCAAGCCTTATGGCAAATTAATGATCGGCACGGTATCCCTCGGCGCGGTACTCGCCAGCTACCTGATTTTCGCGCTGTGGTTCAAGGTCCCGCTGGATGCCGGCCCGTTGGGTGACTGGATTGCCCTGGCCGGGAGAAATTTCAAATGAGCGAATTCGATTCCCTGTTGCAAGGCATGAACCTGATCCTGACCCCGGGCCACATCGGCCTGATGGTGATCGGCGTGCTGCTGGGCATTCTGGTCGGCGTGTTGCCCGGCCTCGGCGCCCCCAACGGCGTGGCACTGTTGCTGCCACTGACGTTCACCATGTCGCCGGTGTCGGCGATCATTCTGCTGTCATGCATGTATTGGGGTGCGCTGTTTGGCGGCTCGATCACCTCGATCCTGTTCAACATCCCCGGTGAGCCCTCATCGGTGGCGACGACGTTTGACGGCTACCCGATGGCCCGCGAAGGTCGCGCCGCCGAGGCCCTGACCGCTGCGTTCAGTTCGGCACTGCTCGGCGCGTTGGCCGGGGTGTTGTTGCTGACTTTCCTCTCGACCAAGATTGCCGCGTTCGCCATGTCATTCAGTTCACCCGAGTTCTTCGCGGTGTACCTGTTGGCGTTCTGCACTTTCATCGGCATGAGCAAGAACCCGCCGCTGAAAACCGTGGTGGCGATGATGATCGGTTTCGCCATGGCGGCGGTCGGCATGGACACTGTGTCCGGCAACTTGAGATTGACGTTTGATCAACCGATCCTGATG
This sequence comes from Pseudomonas fluorescens, assembly GCF_000802965.1. Taxonomy (GTDB): domain Bacteria; phylum Pseudomonadota; class Gammaproteobacteria; order Pseudomonadales; family Pseudomonadaceae; genus Aquipseudomonas; species Aquipseudomonas fluorescens_A. Next base: position 130,749 of record NZ_JSAK01000027.1, read on the forward strand.
ACCGGCATCAGCTTCGAAGTGGCGGTGATTGGTCTGTTCGGTATCGGCGAAATCCTCTGCACGGTCGAAGAAGGCCTGGTCTTCCGTGGCGAACATGCGCGCATCACGCCGATGGTGATCCTGCGTACCTGGGCCAAGTTGCCGCGCTACTGGTGGACCATTGTGCGCAGCACCATGGTGGGTTGCTGGATGGGTATTACACCTGGCGGGCCGACCGCTGCCTCGTTCATGAGCTACAGCCTGGCGCGGCGCTTCTCGAAGAACCGCGACAACTTCGGCAAGGGTGAACTGGAAGGCGTGATCGCCCCGGAAACTGCCGACCACGCGGCCGGCACCAGCGCTCTGTTGCCAATGCTGACCCTGGGCATTCCCGGCTCGGCCACGGCGGCGGTGATGCTCGGCGGTTTGATGATCTGGGGCCTGCACCCCGGCCCGACGCTGTTCGTCGAGCAGCATGATTTTGTCTGGGGTCTGATCGCCAGCATGTACCTGGGCAACGTGGTGAGTCTGATCGTAGTGTTGGCCACCGTGCCGCTGTTCGCCTCGATCCTGCGCATTCCGTTCTCGATCATCGCGCCGATCATCATTATGGTCTGCGCCATCGGTGCCTACTCGGTGCACAACTCGTTCTTCGACGTGGTACTGATGCTGGGCTTCGGCGCGCTGGGTTATCTGTTCAAGAAACTCGGCTACCCGATCGCGCCGCTGGTATTGGCTGCTGTGCTGGGCGACAAGGCCGAAGACGCGTTCCGTCAGTCGATGCTGTTTTCCGACGGGCACCTGGGGATCTTCTGGTCCAACCCATTGGTGGGCAGCCTGACCACGGCGGCGCTGCTGATGCTGTTCTGGCCGCTGATTTCCAAGGCCTTGGCAACGTTGATGGGCCTGCGCAAACCTCACGTCGCCAAGCCAAAATCGGTGCTGTGACACGCAATGCTGGCAACGCCTGACATTTGTTGTCAGGCTTGCCGCAGTCCCTTTTGCGAGCACGGCCCAATGTCCCGAATTCCTGATGCCAACGTGATCCACAGTCGACTGCGTCTGCGCCAATTGCGGCTGATGCTGGCACTCCAGGAATTCGGCTCGTTGCGCCGCGCCGCCGACCACATCGGCATGACCCAACCGGCCGCCACCAAGATGCTGCACGAAGCCGAGGATTTGCTCGGCGTCGAGCTCTTCGAACGTCTGCCTCGGGGCATGCGCTCTACCCCGTTCGGGGAAACCGTCATCTACTACGCACGCATGGTGTTTGCCGAACTCAGCGGCATGCGCGAAGAGCTGGTGGCGCTGCAATCGGGCAACCTCGGCCGAGTCGCCGTCGGCGCCATTCCGGCGCTGGCCTCGGGGCTGTTGACCCGCACCATCGCCACCTTGAAGCAAAGCCATCCACGCTTGTCCATGAGCATTCAGGTCGATACCAGCGACGTGCTGGTGCAGGCGCTGTTGCAAGATCAACTGGACATCGTGCTGGGCCGGATTCCGCCCGGTGCCCGGGCCGAAGAACTGCTTTTCGACAGCCTTGGTGAAGAAGAACTGTGCGTGATTGCCGGTGCGCAAAATCCGCTGGCGCAGGAGAAGCATCTGGGTTGGGCGGAATTGCAGAACATGACTTGGGTACTGCAACAGCAGCCAAGCCCGATGCGCGCGATCATCAATCAGGTGTTCCACAATGCGCGGGTCGACATCCCCAACAGCATCGTCGAAACCACTTCGATCATGACCCTGCTCTCGTTGATTCAGCAGACCGATATGCTTGGTGTCACCCCGGTCTCGGTGGTCGAGGATTATCCCGGCCGTGATCTGCTGGCGGTGTTGCCGATCAAGTTCGAAGCACGACTGCCGCCGTACGGGCTGATCACTCGCCGCCATCGCATTCAATCCTCGGCGATGCAGGCGTTCATGAACTCGGTGCGCGCCGAACATGCGCTGACAAAATAAAACGGTTCTTCACGGATAACGCAAAACCTGTAGGAGCCGGCTTGCTGGCTCCTACAAGGGTGGCGAGTTTTAACCGGTTTTACGGAACACGAACACCAGACCGACGATGATCAGCAACATGCCGAGGATGCTCAACATCGCGAGGCGATTGCCGAAAATCAGGTAGTCCATGACTGCCGTCACCGCTGGCACCAGGTAAAACAGACTGGTGACATTCACCAGATTGCCCCGGGCGATCAAGCGGTAAAGCAACAACGTCGCCAGCACCGACACCACCAGCCCCATCCACAACACCGGCACGATAAAACCACTGCTGTGCTCGAAGTGGAACGGCTGGAACGGCACGAAAATCCCGCACAGCAACAGCCCGGCCAGATACTGCACCGGCAACGTGCCGAGAGGATTATCGGTGATGCGTTTCTGCATGATCGAGCCAAACGTCATGCTCGCCAGCGCCAGCAAACCGAAGAGCATCCCGGCAAGCGACATGCCGGCCAGACCGATGCCCTGGTAGACCACCATGATCAACCCGGTCAGCCCCAGCAACAGGCCGAAGATCCGGCTGGCCGAGCGCTGACGCTCCATGATCACCACTGTGAGAATCGGTTGCACGCCCATGATCGTCGCCATCACCCCCGGCGTCACTTTCAGGTCGAGGGCCAGCAGATAGAAAATCTGATAAGCCCCCAGCAACACCACACCCGTGGCCATCGCATACAACATCGGCTTGCCGCCCTTGGGCAACTTCAGCTTGAGCAACGGCACCAGCAGGATCAAACCGCACAAAGCGATGGCGAAGCGAATCAGCAGAAACGCAAACGGCGACGCATGGGCCAGGCCCCATTTGGAGAAAATCGCCCCGCTGCTCCACAGCAAAACGAACAGGCTCGTGGACGCCGCCGCGAGCGCGGATTTTTTCGTAAGGACAAACATGAATACCACCTGTAGTCAGGCAAAAAGCCAACTCAGCCGAAGCTGAAATTCAGTCGTTTTGTTTAGATGGGCGCAGGTAACAGCAGAAATCGCTGATCAGCCCGAAACGCCAACACCCGGCGGCGAGACCACCGCGCACACTGGCGTGCGACTGACAGGAGGGGGGTAATGACTGATCTGCCCCGGCTGCTGATTCCCGCACGGCGCGACGCCAGCGTTGACCGCTGAATCGACTACCGCGTTGATGAGGGATGCAGGCATTGGGCTGATCTTTTCTTGAGGGATAAAAAAGTGAGTCCTGAAACTCACTGCGCGCTGACTATAACCAGCGCTCGACACATATTGCAATGAGTTGATTGAACTCGCCGCAGACCTGTAGGAGCCGGCTTGCTGGCGATAGCGCAATGTCTGCGATATCAAGGTTGATGGTTCGGCCGCGATCGCTGGCAAGCCAGCTCCTACAGATCTCACCCAAACAACCAACACCCCAACAACGTCAGTACCGCCACCGCCAGCACTGGACGCAAGACTCGGTAGGCCTTGGGGTTACGACGCTTCCACTGCTTCACCACATCGCTGACCTTGTCGCTGAATTTTTTGCTCCAGGCGTAAGCCTGATTGATCCCGCCAACGGGTTCGTCATCGAGGTTCTGCGGGGCGGTGGCGCGGCCCAGAAGATCGCTGATCCAGCGGTTGATGCCCGTCATCAAGCGGTTGCTCAGTGGCCGCTCAATGTCGCAGAACAGGATCACCCGCGCCTTGTCAGTTTCGTTCTTGACCCAGTGCACGTAGGTTTCATCGAACATCACATCTTCACCGTCGCGCCAGGCGTAAACCTGACCGTCGACGAAGATGCGGCAATCGTCGGAATTGGGTGTCGACAGGCCCAGGTGATAACGCAGGGAACCGGCAAAGGGATCGCGATGGGGATTGAGGTGGCTGTTGCCCGGCAGCAGCGCGAACATGGCGCCGCGGACTTTGGGAATACGGCTGAGCAGGGCCACGGTGTTCGGGCACAGGAGATCTGCCGAGGGCAGCGATTTGTCATACCACTTGAGGTAAAAACGCTTCCAGCCTTTCTTGAAGAAAGAACCGAAACCGGCGTCATTGTTCTTCTCGGCCGCGCGGATGTAGCCCTCGCCGAACAGGTGCATCGCTTCCTCGCGAATGACCTGCCAATTGTCCTTGAGCACGTCCAGTTCAGGGAACTTGCTACGGTCCAGATAGGGTTTCGAAGGTACCTCGGAAAACAGGTACATCAGAGCGTTATAGGGTGCGAACAGCGCCGAATGGTTAACGAATTGACGCAGGACCGGCAAACGCGCCTTGCCACGCAAATGCACGTAGAGGGTACTGCCCAGAAACAGCAGCAACAGCGACGCCTTGGCGACAAATGAAAAGGTCATCAACAACTCCTTGGCAGTAGACACTTTGCACAACGCCATTTACCCGACGTCGCAGGCGGCATGATAAATACTGCCAACCCATGAAAAAACTGCCTGTCTCAGCATTCACTCTTAACGGTTGTGCAATAAAGCACTGATTAACACAGCGGTCCTGAACGCCGGCTGACCCGAATCAAACTCGCCGTGGTGGGAGGATTTACCCCCCCTCCACTCTCTTTCCAAAAGAAGCTGTTACTGCTGATTCTCCTGGTCGGTAAACAGATCGCTGAACAGCATGCTCGACAGGTAGCGCTCACCAGAATCCGGCAAAATCACCACAATGGTCTTGCCCTGCATCTCCGGGGTCTCCGCCAGGCGTACCGCCACCGCCATCGCCGCACCGCAGGAAATACCGCACAAAATGCCTTCTTCCTGCATCAAGCGCAGAGCCATGGCCTTGGACTCCTCGTCGCTGACCAACTCCACGCGGTCGACGATCGACAGATCCAGATTTTTCGGCACAAACCCGGCGCCGATGCCCTGGATCTTGTGCGGGCTCGGCTTGATCTCTTGACCGGCCAACGCCTGGGTGATCACCGGCGACACCACTGGCTCCACCGCCACCGAGATAATCGGTTTACCCTGGGTATTCTTGATGTACCGCGAAACGCCGGTAATGGTTCCGCCTGTGCCGACGCCTGCCACCAGGACGTCAACAGCACCATCGGTGTCATTCCAGATTTCCGGCCCGGTGGTTTTTTCATGGATGGCGGGGTTGGCCGGGTTATCGAACTGTGCCGGCATGAAATATTTCGAAGGATCGCTGGCAACTATTTCGCCCGCCTTCTCGATGGCGCCTTTCATGCCCTTGGCCGGCTCGGTCAACACCAGCTCAGCACCCAGCGCCTTGAGCACTTTACGGCGCTCGATGCTCATGGACGCCGGCATGGTCAGCATCAATTTATAGCCACGCGCGGCGGCCACAAAGGCCAGGCCAATGCCGGTATTGCCGGAGGTCGGTTCGACGATGGTCATGCCAGGCTTGAGTTTGCCGGTGCTTTCGGCGTCCCAGATCATGTTGGCGCCGATCCGGCACTTGACGGAATAACCCGGGTTGCGCCCTTCGATCTTGGCCAGGATGGTCACACCGCGCGGGGCGATACGGTTGATCTGCACCAGCGGTGTATTGCCGATGGAATGGGCGTTGTCAGCGTAAATGCGGCTCATGGCTGGGTCCTTACTACAGCATTTAATAAGCGCACAAAGGTATGCCTGTTACCGGTAGGCGTCCAGTCAGGTCGAACGTCCGGAGCCCCGCGCAGTCAATGGCTTTAGAACGCCAGAGATTTGCCACTATGAAACGTCGATACAGCTGGCCCCTATGGACCTTCGCCGGCCTCGTTGTGCTGCTGATTGCCCTGCACTTCGCGCTGCCCTATCTGGTCCGTGATTACCTCAATGACCGATTGGCGGACATGGGCGACTATCGCGGTCAGATCACCGATGTGGACCTGGCCCTGTGGCGTGGGGCCTACAAAATCAACGGCTTGAAAATCGTCAAAGTCGACGGCAAGGTGCCGGTGCCGTTCGTCAATGCGCCGCTGATCGACCTCTCGGTCAGTTGGCACTCGCTGTGGTATGACCACGCGGTCGTAGCCGAGGTGCGGTTCGTCAACCCCGAAGTGAACTTCGTCGACGGTGGCGCCAACAAGAAGAACTCCCAAACCGGTCAAGGCACCGACTGGCGTGCCCAATTGGGCAAGTTGCTGCCGATCACGTTGAACGAAGTAAAGATCGATGACGGCAAGATCACCTTTCGAAACTTCAACTCCAAACCGCCCGTGAACATGAACGCAACCAAGGTCAACGCCAGCATTTACAACCTGACCAACGTAGTCGATACCGACGGCAAACGCGACGCGCGCTTCGAAGGCAAAGCCCTGCTGCTGGGGCACGCGCCTCTGGAAACCACAGCAACCTTCGATCCGCTGAGCAACTTCGAGGATTTCGAATTCCGCCTGCGAGCCAGGGACATCGAGCTCAAACGCATGAACGACTTTGCCTCGGCCTACGGCAAATTCGATTTCAATGCCGGCCATGGCGACGTGGTAATCGAAGCACAGGCCAAAAAGGCGAAATTAACCGGCTACATCAAACCGCTGCTCAAAGACGTCGACGTGTTCAACTGGCAGCAGGACGTGGAAAACAAAGACAAAGGGATTTTTCGTTCCATATGGGAAGCCATCGTCGGTGGCTCCGAAACGGTATTGAAAAATCAGGGCAAGAACCAGTTTGCCACCCGCGTCGAACTGAGCGGCAACGTACATCGGCAAGATATCAGCGCGTTCCAGGCGTTTTTGCAGATTTTACGCAATGGTTTCATCCAGGCCTTCAATGCGCGTTATGAACGACCCAAGCCAGATGCCGGCTAACGTTTGCGCGTGACGGTGTAGCGGCCGGAGTCCTCGGCCGCGCGTGGCTGCTTCGTTTGCTGTTGCAGAAAGTCCCAGCCAAGGCAGGCCAGGGCAAGTGATCGGGGCACCGCTTCGCGACCGCTGCTGTACCGGCTGATGCTGCGGGCACTGACCCCCAATGCCTCGGCCGCCTGGTTGAGGGGCAATCCAGTACGAGCACGCCAGTCAATGAAGATGCGGGTGTTTTCATCCGAAGCGTTTTGCGCGAGTGCATCCAGGTACAAAGTGTCGGCGCCAATCTGAATGTCCAGCTCAGGCCACTCCACACACCAGCCATCATCACCGAGCGTCGCATCCTTGAATGCGTTTCCCTGTAATGGCTGCAACCCTGGAAAGGTCTCAAGATCGCGGCTCAGGTCGAGCGTCAGTTGCTGGCCGTCGATAAAGGTCAGCGCCAGCCGGTGATTCGGCAATGCCCGCACCGCCGACAGCCGTGGTCGTTTCATGGGTAACATCGTTTCCAATCCTCCAGCAATTGCGTCTGGTGGGCCCTGACCCATTCCAGTGCTTCCTTGATAATCAGCGGCGGTGCCTTGCCTACCATCACTTCGACGGTTTCCAGGCTCAACATGACGTCCAGCCCGCCACCGGTCAGGTGTACATGAGGCGGCGGATGATCCTTCTCGCGCAACTGAATGCGGTACGTATCGCGAAATCGATATTTAGTAGACATGCCCGGCAAGCTATCGCCAAAATGGCGATATCTCAATACTGGCCAGCCGCCGAAACCAAGTCAAGATGTGACGCCCCATTCAGAGACTGAATAAGCCGTCTGCGTTCACAGTCGACCGGGCAGCGCGTTATAGTCGGGTACTACAATTATTGCGCCCCGCCCTGCCTCGTTCAGGTCGGCGTTACCGTTCGAGGATTAGCAGATGAAGTTCGAAGGCACCCAGGCCTACGTCGCCACCGATGACCTGAAGCTGGCAGTCAACGCCGCCATTACCTTGGAACGGCCATTGCTGGTCAAGGGCGAACCGGGCACCGGCAAGACCATGCTCGCCGAGCAACTGGCCGAATCTTTTGGTGCCAAGCTGATTACCTGGCACATCAAATCCACCACCAAGGCGCACCAGGGCCTCTACGAATACGATGCGGTGAGCCGCCTGCGTGATTCGCAACTGGGGACGGAAAAAGTCCACGACGTTCGCAACTACCTGAAAAAGGGCAAGCTCTGGGAAGCGTTCGAATCCGAAGAGCGGGTGATCCTGCTGATCGACGAAATCGACAAGGCCGACATCGAGTTCCCTAACGACCTGTTGCAAGAACTCGACAAGATGGAGTTCTACGTTTACGAGATCGACGAGACCATCAAGGCCAAGAAACGCCCGATCATCATCATTACCTCCAACAACGAAAAAGAGCTGCCAGACGCCTTCCTGCGCCGCTGCTTCTTCCACTACATCGCCTTCCCCGACCGCACCACGCTGCAGAAAATCGTCGACGTGCACTACCCGGACATCAAGAAAGACCTGGTCAGCGAAGCGCTGGACGTGTTCTTCGATGTGCGCAAGGTGCCGGGCCTGAAGAAAAAGCCTTCTACGTCCGAGCTGGTGGACTGGCTAAAGCTGCTGATGGCCGACAACATCGGCGAAGCGGTGTTGCGTGAACGCGATCCGACCAAAGCCATTCCGCCGCTGGCCGGTGCGCTGGTGAAGAACGAACAGGACGTGCAACTGCTTGAGCGCCTGGCGTTCATGAGCCGTCGCGGCAGTCGTTGATCATCCGGGGCAAATACCATGCTGCTCAACCTGTTCAATGAAATGCGCGCAGCCAAGGTGCCGGTCTCGGTACGCGAGCTGCTGGACCTGATCAACGCGCTGAAACAGCGCGTGACCTTCGCCGACATGGACGAGTTTTACTACTTGTCCCGGGCGATCCTGGTGAAGGACGAAAAGCATTTCGACAAGTTCGACCGGGCCTTTGGTGCTTACTTCAACGGCCTGGAAAAACTCGACGATCACTTGCAGGCCCTGATCCCCGAAGACTGGCTGCGCAAAGAATTCGAGCGCTCGCTGACCGACGAAGAGCGGGCGGCGATTCAGTCGCTCGGCGGGCTGGACAAGCTGATCGAAGAGTTCAAGAAACGCCTGGAAGAACAGAAGGAGCGCCACGCCGGCGGCAACAAGTGGATCGGCACCGGTGGCACCAGCCCGTTCGGTTCCGGCGGTTTCAACCCGGAGGGCATTCGGGTCGGCGATGCCGGCAAGCGCCAGGGCAAAGCGGTCAAGGTCTGGGATCAGCGCGAATACAAAAACCTCGACGATTCAGTGGAACTGGGCACGCGCAACATCAAGGTCGCCTTGCGGCGGTTGCGCAAGTTTGCCCGCCAGGGTGCGGCGGAAGAACTGGACATCGATGGCACCATCGACCACACCGCCAAAGATGCCGGGTTGCTGAACATCCAGATGCGTCCAGAGCGGCGCAACACCGTGAAGCTGTTGCTGCTGTTCGACATCGGCGGCTCGATGGACGCCCATGTGAAAATTTGCGAGGAGTTGTTCTCGGCCTGCAAGACCGAGTTCAAGCATCTGGAATATTTCTACTTCCACAACTTCATTTATGAATCGGTGTGGAAGAACAACATGCGCCGCACCTCCGAGCGCACGTCGACCCAGGACCTGCTGCATAAATACGGCGCCGACTACAAAGTGATTTTCATCGGTGACGCCGCCATGGCCCCCTACGAAATCACCCAGGCCGGCGGCAGCGTCGAGCACTGGAACGAAGAAGCAGGTTACGTGTGGATGCAGCGGTTCAAGGAGAAGTACAAGAAGCTCATCTGGATCAACCCGTATCCGAAGGACACTTGGGGCTATACCTCGTCGACCAATATTGTGCGGGATTTGATTGATGACCAGATGTATCCGCTGACCCTTCGCGGGTTGGAGGAAGGGATGCGGTTTCTTTCCAAATAACACACTGAACCTGTGGCGAGGGAGCTTGCTCCCGCTGGGTTGCGAAGCGACCCCTTTTCTCAAAAAAATGGGACTGCTGCGCAGTCCAGCGGGAGCAAGCTCCCTCGCCACAGTTAAAAGCGCTGTAGATATTCGACGTGCTCCCGATGCGCCACTTCCTGCACCACCGGCCGCAATCGCACCTGCGCCCCCGGCAGACACTGCGCCAGCCGCGCCAATGCCAACGGCGTCAACGCTCCCAACCGTGGATAACCGCCAATGGTCTGCCGGTCATTGAGCAACACAATCGGTTGCCCGTCCGGTGGCACCTGCACCGCACCCAGCGGAATCCCCTCGGAAATCATCGGTTTGCCCTGGTACTGCAAGGGCGTGCCCAACAGACGAATGCCCATTCGGTCGGCGCGGCTGTCGAGGCTCCACACACTGTTGAACGCGTCGAACAAACTTTGCCCGCTGAATTCTCCGATCTGCGCACCGAGCACCACGTCCAACGGTTCGTTGAGGTTCAGATTCGGTCGCTGCTCTGACGACAACTCCCGCAACAACATGACCGAATTCCCCGAATAACCCAGCGACTCGCCCCTGCCCAGCGCCCGGCCCATCCCGTCCAGTCCACCAAGCTCTTCACGCACTACCGTCGAGCTACTGCCCAATACCCTCGGCGCATCGAAGCCACCCGGCGCGGCCAGATAAGCGCGGGCGCCGAGCAATGGCTGGGTGAATTGCAATCGCTGGCCCTTATGCAGCCTGAAACTGCGCCACGGAGCCAGCGGCTCGCCGTTCACCTGCGCGCCAAGATCCGCCCCCGCCAGCGCCAGCACGCAATCGTCTTCGGCCACGACACTGAACCCGCCCAGGGTGATTTCGATCACCGGCGCATCCAGTCCATTACCCAGCAACCAATTAGCCCACGACATCGAACGCCAATCGGCCGCGCCGCCCTGGGTCACGCCCAGATGCCGCACGCCGAAACGACCGGCATCCTGCAACAGGCACAACGGCGTACTCGCTTCAATCGTCAGTCGGCTCATGCCTGCGCCTCCAATGGCGTGTCGTCGCCGCCCAGGTTGATGAACTCGGCATGGCCGATCGCTTCGAAACGCACGGTGTCACCCGGTTGCATCAGGCTGTAGCCGTCGCGGTGGCGGTCGAACAATTTGGCTGGCGTTCTGCCGATCAGGTTCCAGCCGCCCGGAGAAACCACCGGATAGGCCGCCGTTTGCCGCTCAGCGATGCCGACGCTGCCAGCGGCGACCCTCTTGCGCGGTGTGTTCAGACGCGGTGCGGCCAGCACTTCTTCCACTAAACCCATGAACGCGAACCCCGGCGCAAAGCCCAAGGCGAACACCTGATATTCACGCTCGCAGTGCCGACGGATCACCTCCGCCACCGCCAAGCCGCTGCGCTGCGACAACAGGTTCAGCTCCGGCCCGACGCTCAAGTCGTACCAGACCGGCAGCACATGACATTTGCCACCTGTGCGTGCATTGGGCGATAGATCGATTAACGCTTCAGCGATTAATTCCCGAGCCTGGACCGGGCTCAACGCGGTCAGGTCGTAATGCACCATCAACGTGGTGTAAGACGGCACCAAATCGATCAAATGCTCACCGAATGCAGCCCGCAGACTTTCGCTGGCAGCAAGCATCCAAGGCATGTTGGCTTCGGCAATTTCATCGAACAGACGCACCATCAGGCAATCGAGCGCGACCACTTCTACCCGCAGTTTCATGACGCGCTCTGCTGATTCAGGGCTTCACGAATGCGCTGCACGGCGGCCACCGAGCTGGTGTTGTCGCCGTGCACGCACAGGGTGTTGGCCTGCAAATGCAAGGCGCTGCCATCGCTGGCGGTAAGGTGATCGCCACGGGCAATGATCAGCGCCTGCTCGATGATTTTTTCCGGATCGTGATGCACCGCCCCCGGCAATTGACGCGACACCAGCATGCCGGCGCTGTCGTAGGCGCGGTCGGCGAAGGCTTCGAACCACAACGTCACACCGTACTCCTCGCCCAACTGCTGCGCGGCGCTGTTGTCGCGGGTGGCCATCAGCATCAACGGCAAGCTGCGGTTATAGGACGCCACGGCTTGCAGCACCGCACGCAATTGCGCCGGGTTGGCCATCATGTCGTTGTACATCGCACCGTGGGGTTTAACGTAGCTGACGCGCCCGCCCTGGGCCCGGCAAATACCGTCTAGGGCGCCGATCTGGTAATGCAGAATGTCCTGAAGTTCCTGGGTGGAATAAGCCATGGAACGACGGCCAAATCCCACCAGATCCTGATACGCCGGGTGCGCACCAATCTGCACGCCGTGGCTGAGGGCCAGGCTGACGGTCTTGCGCATGATGCTCGGGTCGCCGGCATGGAAACCGCAGGCGATGTTGGCGCAATCGATGAAGGGCATGACCTCGGCGTCCAGACCCATGGTCCAGTTGCCGAAGCTCTCGCCGATGTCGCAGTTCAGTAGCAGGCGGCTCACGATGAACACTCCTGTAGGCTTTATTCTTTTTAGCTGCGGGACACATCCGTAGGACATGCCCGCAGGTTATCAGTTACTGGGCGTCGAGTTGCTTGCCACGGGTTTCCGGCAGGCTAAGCGCCGCGAGGATGACCACGCCGTAGGAAACCGCCGCAAAGGCACCGATTCCTACACTCAGCGGCACTGTCTGGCTGAGCAGGCCGATTAACAGCGGGAACAACGCCGCCAGCGCCCGACCGATGTTGTAGCAGAAACCCTGGCCCGAACCGCGAATGCGCGTAGGGAACAATTCGGTCAGAAACGCACCCATGCCGCTGAAGATGCCCGAGGCGAAGAAGCCCAGCGGAAAGCCCAGCCACAGCATCACGCCGTTACTGACTGGCAGTTGGGTGTACAGCAAGACGATGGTGAACGAACCCACCGCGAACAGGATGAAGTTCTTTTTGCGCCCGAGGATGTCGGTCAAATAGGCGCTGATGACGTAGCCGACGTAGGAACCAATGATCACCATCGCCAGATAACCGCCGGTGCCGAGTACGCTCAAACCGCGTTCGTTCTTCAGAAAAGTCGGCAACCAGGACGTGATCGCGTAATAGCCGCCCAATGCGCCAGTGGTCAGCAACGAAGCGCGAATCGTGGTGAAGAGCATGCCAGGGGCGAAGATCTCGTAGAACTTCGACGGGTTGCTCGGTTCCTGCCTGGCTTTGGCTTCGCGGTAGATTTCCGGGTCTTTCACCAGGCGGCGCACGAAGATCACGAAAATCGCCGGCACGATGCCGAGGATGAACAGTGCGCGCCAGGCGTCTTCCGGCGGCATGATCGAGAACAGCAGCGCATACAGGATCGCCGTCAGTCCCCAGCCCAGCGCCCAACCCGATTGCACCATACCCACGGCCTTGCCACGGTCCTGAGCGCGAATGACTTCGCCGATCAGCACCGCGCCGGCCGTCCACTCACCGCCGAAGCCGAAGCCCATCAATGTGCGCGCGATCAGCAGCTGCTCGTAGTTTTGCGCGAAACCGCAGAGGAAGGTGAAGAAGGCAAACCACAGCACCGTCAGTTGCAAGGTGCGCACGCGACCGATGCGGTCAGAGAGAATCCCCGCCACCCAACCACCGATGGCCGAAGCGATCAGCGTGCTGGTATGAATCAGCCCGGCCTGGCCGGTGGTGATGCCCCACATGGCAATCAGGGTTGGCACCACGAAGCTGAGCATCTGGGTGTCCATGCCGTCCAGGCCATAGCCGATCTTGCAGCTCCAGAAGGTGCGGCGTTCCTGCTGATTGATATTGCGATACCAGTCGAAAGGTCCCGGGCGAGCCGAGGCTTTCGGAATGAAGGGGGTGTCGGGCGCACTCATGGCAAATCTCCGCGCTGATTTTATTGGTATTGTTCTGAGCCCCGACGACGCCTATCGTGGGAACCGGATGGCCTGATTCTTGGGCGCCTGCCCCCGCTGCGTCCAACTAATAAAAACCCGCCTTAGGCATAAGAAATCTTTATCCCATGAACCTGAAGTTTCTCGAGACCTTCGTCTGGGTCGCACGACTCAAGAGTTTTCGCCTGACCGCCGACAAGCTCTTCACCACCCAGGCGTCGATTTCCAGCCGCATCGCCGTGCTCGAAAGCGAGCTCGGGGTGAAGTTGTTTTTGCGTGACTCACGCGGCGTGAGCCTGACGCCGGAAGGCTTGAAAGTGCTCGATTACGCCGAGCAGATGATGGACACCATGCAGGCGCTCAAGCAGTCGATCGAGACCCGTTCGAGCAAGACCGGTCGCGTGCGCATCGGCGTGATGGACACGGTGATCCATACCTGGCTGAGTCCGCTGGTGGCGCAGATGACCGATCACTACCCGCTGGTGGAAATCGAGCTGGTGGCCGATACCTCGCTGAACCTCTGCGATCAGCTGCAAAAAGGCTTTCTCGATGTGATCCTGCAAACCGACCTGCTGCGCCAGGAAAGCGTGCGCAGCCTGGAACTGGCCAGCCACCCGATGGGCTGGATCGTCGCCAGCAATTCCCTGTACAACCGTGAGTATTCGGGCATCGCCGACCTGGCGAATGAGCGGATCATCACTTACTCGAAAAACTCCCATCCGCACCAGGAAGTGCTCGCCTTGATGCAGGCCAACGGCGTCATGGCGCCGCGATTGAACTGCGTGAATTCGGTGTCGGCAATTACCCGGTTGCTGCGTGACGGCTTCGGCATCGGCGCGCTACCGCCGGTGCTGGTGGCCGAGGAACTGGCGCGTGGCGAGTTGACCTTGCTGGACATCGAGCAACGACCACCGAATTTGCAGGTGGTGGTGTCGTGGCGGGTGGGCGCGGAATGGGTCGAGGAGATTGTGGCGTTGTGTCAGCAGGTGCTGGAGGGGTATGCGCGCAGGGTGGGTGAGGGTTACATCGTTTTGAATCGTTGAAGCAAGATCAAAAGATCGCAGCCTTCGGCAGCTCCTACAGGGGAACGCGTCGGGGGCGGATCCCTGTAGGAGCTGCCGAAGGCTGCGATCTTTTGATGTTGATCTTACAACCCGCGCAAATCCCGCTCTTCAATCGGCCGGCTCTGGCGCAAACGCTTGCCGCCCAACACCACCCAGTCGATCAAGCGGAACAGGCATTCAATCCCGAACGACAGCAGTAACGCCCCGCTCATGCCCCAGACCATCGCTTCCGGCGTCAGCAGGATCTGGTAGCTGTAGCCATTCCAGGTTTCCTTGCGGATGTCCGGATCGGCGGCCAACACCACTTGCAGCAAGCGGATGTACCACGGCCCCTGCATCGCCTGGAATTGCTTGTCCAACGCCACCTGACGAGTCAGCAGGTTACTCAGGCTGTCGGCGTCGCTACGGAAAATCGGGTCTTCGCTGGCGCGATAATGCGCCACCAGTGCCTGCATATCGCCCTTGAAGAACTGATTGGCGGTGCCTTGAAAACCGCTGAGGCTGGCCTGCGCTTCAATCAAATGCGCTTCGACCCGCTTGGCGTAGTCGTTGATGAACCCCGGCACCTGGACACCGATCAACAGGCCCGCCGCGAACAACACCAGCCGTAGATAACTGAGCAACATGGAGGAGAATCCTTATTCGGTCTTGCCCTGGCTGACGCATTCGCCGCGTCGCCACAGGCTCCATTGGCCCGGTTCGTAGCGGGTCCAGGTTTCGTTTTCGGTCAAGGGTTCGGTAGCGATCACCGTGACCACGTCGTTGGGCGTGGTTTCGGCCTGGAAGTCGACGATCACATCGACATCCTTCAAGCGGGCCGGGCCGAACGGGGCGCGGCGGGTGATCTGCGCCAGTTTGGTCGAGCAGTAGCAGAACAGCCAGTCGCCGTCGCTGAGCAGGCAGTTGAACACGCCCTTGCTGCGGTATTCGGCGCAGGCGGCCACCAGGTCCGGCAGCAGTTCTTCGACCTCGACCGGCTCGGGGAAGGCCGCGCGCACGCGGTTGAGCAAGTCGCAGAACGCCGCTTCGCTATCGGTATCGCCAACGGGGCGATAGAAACTGGCGGTCGGTTGAAAGTCCGCCAATTGACCGTTATGGGCGAAACACCAGTTACGGCCCCACAGCTCGCGCACGAACGGATGGGTGTTGGAGAGACAGACTTTGCCGACGTTGGCCTGGCGAATGTGCCCGATCACCACTTCACTCTTGATCGGATAGCGCTGCACCAGGTTGGCGACTTCCGACTCGCAGCTTGCCGCCGGGTCCTGGAACAGACGCAGGCCACGGCCCTCATAGAAGGCAATGCCCCAACCATCACGGTGCGGACCGGTACGGCCGCCGCGCTGCATCAGCCCGGTGAAGCTGAACACGATGTCGGTCGGCACATTGGCGCTCATGCCCAATAACTCACACATGCTCGGAATCTCGCTTCAAGCCAGGGGCAACGTTACAAACGCGGTTCGACGCGCATACGCTGGGGATTGCTCGGCACAGGCGGACGACCGTAACGATCATCACCGGCCCCACCGAAAAGGTGTTCTTCTTCCTCCGCTTCTTCGGCACGGGCTGCGGCCTTGGCGGCGGCCGCCTGTTCCTTGCGCGCATTGGCTTTGCGCTCGATCGGAAAGCGGATCGCCACGAACACCAGGTAAATGCCGAAAGCGATCATGCCGTACATGAACAGATCGGAAATCGCCCGCCATGCGTTGTTGCCAACCTTGAACAACAGGTCGAGGGCGGTGATGGCAATGGCCGGGGCGACCTTTTCTTTCACAGGGTCAATGATGGTCGGCGAAAACAGCAGCACCGCCACCAGCAAACGCAGTGGCTCACGCAGCCAACGCCACATCCAGCGGGTGATACGCATCCACACCAACAGGCAGCCCAAAGCGGCAAAGGCGTAGAGGCCCCAAGCGATCAGATAGTCGTTCTCGGTCATGGTGTCCATGGCAAGGCAGGCAAAGAGACGCTTATAGTAACGACTTTTCGCACGTCAGGCTTGCCCAATGGCATCGGTCAAGACGCAGCCCTGTAGGAGCAAGCTTGCTCGCGATGAGGTCGGCACATTCAGCATCAATGTTGACAGTCGGGCCGCCATCGCGAGCAAGCTTGCTCCTACAGGCTCTGCACAGGCCAGCGGTCTGCGAAGCCCCCTATTCCGTACATTGTTCGAGAGCCCTCCATGTCCCTATCCGCCAACGTTTCCGACGCCCCAATCGCCCACAAGGCCGAAGGCTGCGACCCGTATGCCTGGCTTCAGGAGCGCGACACCGCTGCGGTGCTCGACTACCTGAAGGCTGAAAACAGCTATCAGGAGGCGCAAACCGCCGATCAGGCCGAATTGCGCGAAACCCTGTTCGAAGAGATCAAGGGCCGGATTCTCGAAACCGACCTGTCCCTGCCCTCGCCGTGGGGGCCCTATCTGTATTACACGCGCACCACGGCGGGTGACGAATACGCTCGTCACTACCGCTGCCCACGTCCGGCAGACGACAGCCTGACCCTCGATGAAAGCCGCGAACAACTGCTGCTGGACCCGAACGCGCTGGCCAACGGCGGTTTCTTCTCACTTGGTGCGTTCAGCATCAGCCCGGACCACCAGCGCCTGGCCTACAGCATCGACTCCTCGGGCGATGAGATTTACACGCTGTTCGTGAAGGAATTGTCCGACGGTCGTATCAGCGAACTGGAATTCCAGGACTGTGACGGCAGCATGACCTGGGCCAATGACAGCCTGACCCTGTTTTTCGGCGAGCTGGACGACACCCATCGCCCGCACAAGCTGTACCGCTATCGCCTCGATGGCACGGCGGCCGAAGAAGTGTTCCATGAGACTGACGGCCGCTTCTTCATGCATTGCTACCGCTCAAGTTCCGAGCAGCAACTGCTGCTATCCCTGGGCAGCAAGACCACCAGCGAAGTCTGGGTGCTCGACGCCAACCAGCCGCAACAAGCCTTTACCTGCATCGCGCCACGGGTCGAGGACCATGAGTACGACGTCGACCACGGCGCGCTCGACGGCGAGTGGACCTGGTTCATTCGCACCAACCGCGACGGTATCAACTTTGCCCTGTACACCGCAGTCGATACCGGCGTGGCGCCAATCGAGGCAGAGTGGCAGAACCTGATCCCCCACAGCGACACGGTGATGATCGACGGCATGAGCCTGAATGCCGGCGCCATGACCCTGAGCCTGCGGGAAGGTGGTCTGCCGATCATCGAAGTCCATCCGCAAGACCTGCCGAGCTACCGGGTACAGCTACCGGATGCAGCGTATAGCCTGCACGTGCAAAACAGCCTGGAGTTCGTCAGCGACAGGATTCGCCTGCGCTACGAAGCGTTGAACCGTCCGGCGCAAATCCGCCAATTGCTGCTGACCAACGGCGAACAGAAAGTCCTCAAGGAAACCCCGGTACTCGGCCCGTTCGACGCCGATGCCTATGTCAGCCAACGTCTGTGGGCGACGGCGCCCGACGGCACGCAGGTGCCGATTAGCCTTGTGGTCAAACGCGAAGCTCTCGGTAAGCCAACGCCACTCTATCTGTACGGTTATGGCGCCTATGGCGAAAGCCTCGACCCTTGGTTCTCCCATGCACGCCTCAGCCTGCTGGATCGCGGCATGGCGTTCGCCATCGCGCACGTGCGTGGCGGCGGAGAACTGGGCGAAGCCTGGTATCGCGCCGGCAAGCAGGAGCACAAACACAACACCTTCAGCGATTTCATTGCCTGCGCCGAACACCTGATCACCAACGGTTTCACCAGCGCGACACAACTGGCGATTAGCGGCGGCAGTGCCGGCGGCCTGCTGATCGGTGCGGTGCTTAACCAGCGGCCGGAGCTGTTCGGCGCGGCGATTGCCGAAGTGCCGTTCGTCGACGTACTCAACACCATGCTCGACCCGGACCTGCCGCTGACCGTCACCGAATACGACGAGTGGGGCAACCCTGAAGAGCCGGATGTCTATGATCGGATCAAGGCCTACGCACCGTACGAAAACGTCACCGCACAAGCCTATCCGGCGACCTTGGTGATCGCCGGCTACAACGACAGCCGCGTGCAATATTGGGAAGCGGCAAAATGGGTGGCCAAATTGCGCGCGACCAAAACCGACACCAACCCCCTGCTGCTCAAGACCGAACTGGGCGCCGGGCATGGCGGTATGAGTGGCCGATATCAAGGATTGCGTGACGTAGCACTCGAATATGCATTTTTGTTCAAGGTATTGGGCGTTGCCTGAGGAACTTGGCTTGGTCCTCCGGTCTTAACTCCGGACACCAGTGGCCGATACAACGCTGCACCCTGTAGGAGTCGCCGCAGGCTGCGATCTTTTGATCTTGAAAATTAAAGTCAAAAGATCGCAGCCTTCGGCAGCTCCTACAGGGGTTTGCGGTAAATCCGGATCAGAACCAGACAACAAAAAGACCGCACGACATGTCAGAACCGACCTTCCTGAACAACGAAATCCGCGACTGGCTGATGGACTGCGGCCTGTTCAATCAGCTGCTGCCGGCCGACTTTGCCGCCGCTTCGGGCTACTTCAGCATCAGCACCATCGCCCAGGGCGAAGAAATTTTCCACGAGGGTGATGCCGGCAGCTTCATGTGCATCATCCACACCGGCCAGGTGGCGGTGCAAAAAACCACCAGCGACGGGCAACGGGTGACCATCGCCACGTTGCGCAGTGGCCGCTCGTTCGGCGAAATGGCCGTGCTCGATGGCGAACGCCGCTCGGCCAGTTGCGTCGCCGCGAGCAACTGCCAACTGCTCAACCTGGGCAAGGATTCGCTGGAAAAGATGCTCAACGATGCCCCGAAAATCGCCGCAAAGATTATCCGCGCACTCGCCGTTTCGCTGTCCAAACGCTTGCGCATGGCCGACGGGCAATTGCTCGCGCAGCAGGTTTAACCGCCGGGCGATTTAACTTTTGGTGGATTCTGCTCGATGCCCGGCACCGGTTGATCCTTGGTGGGCGGGCTTGGTCGCTCGATCGGCACCAACGGCGGACCGCCACTGCCGGGGCCGACTCTGGGCAATGGGGCGGGGCTGATTTGCGGGTACGGCGTTGGCGTCGCGGTGCCAGGCGAGCCTGGCGTCAGCGCGGGGCTTACGGGAATGCTTTGTAACTGTTGGGCCTGCGCTGCAGTTATCGAGAGCGCGGCCCAGGCAATGACCGTTAGAATGGTGCGCTTCATCAATGGCTCCGTTGGCCTTGTTGTCTGTTGCAGGCTACTCCCAACTGCGTCCGTTTGCCTTCCCCTCTGCTGCCAATTTTTCTTCAAGTGAGTCCCATGAAACGTTTCGTTCTGCTCGACACCGCCCCAATTCCCGAGAACGGCGGTGCCCTGTGCCTGTTCGAATACGGTGAGGATTTCGTCATCAAGATCCAGGGCGGCGACGGCGGGCAGCTGATGAACACACGCATGCACGGCTCCGAAGACGCCTTGGCCGAGATCCCCTGCCGCAAGGTCGCCGGTCGCCCGAACTCACGGGTATTGATCGGCGGCCTGGGCATGGGATTCACCCTCGCCTCCGCGCTCAAGCACCTGGGCAAGACCGCTGAAGTGGTGGTCGCCGAACTGGTGCCAGGCGTGGTGGAGTGGAACCGTGGACCGTTAGGCGAAAAGTCCGGCAACCCGCTGCTCGACCCGCGTACCGTGATTCGCATGGATGACGTGGCCAAGGTTCTGCAAGCCGAGCCGCAGGGTTTCGATGCGATCATGCTCGACGTCGACAACGGCCCCGAAGGCCTGACTCAGCGGGCCAACAGCTGGCTCTACTCCGCCGGTGGCCTGAGTGCTTGCGCCAAAGCCCTGCGACCGAAAGGCGTGCTGGCGGTCTGGTCGGCCAGCGCGGACCGGCAGTTTTCCGACAAACTGAAAAAAGCCGGGTTCAAGGCCGAGGAAGTGCAAGTCTTCGCCCACGGCAACAAGGGCACCCGCCACACCATCTGGATTGCCGAGAAGCTCAAGGGCTGAGCTAAACTCACTGCATAACCGTCATTAGTCTTTTTACAAAGGTGAACCCATGAGTTCGTCCACCCCGACCAACACCTCGAAGCTGGACCGCATCCTCGCCGACAATCAGCGCGACAAGGAAATGGGCTACCGCGACAAAGCCCTGAAAATGTACCCGCATGTGTGCGGCCGCTGCGCCCGTGAATTCTCCGGCAAGCGCCTGAGCGAACTGACCGTGCACCACCGCGATCACAACCACGACAACAATCCGCAGGACGGTTCGAACTGGGAACTGTTGTGCCTGTATTGCCACGACAACGAACACTCGCGTTACACCGACCAGCAGTATTTCGGCGAAGGCTCGCTGAGCACCCCGAAAATCGCCAAGGCGACGCACAACCCGTTTGCCGCGTTGGCCGGGCTGATGAAAAAAGAAGACTGAATCCCCACCGGACCTGTAGGAGCAAGCTTGCTCGCGATGGCGATTACACAGGCAACCTCTGTGTTGCCTGACAGTCCGCTATCGCGAGCAAGCTTGCTCCTACAGCATTTGGTGCGGCAAGTACTGACACCGGACGGCGACAATCTGCCGCCATCGGCAAACAGCTCCCCTCTTCACGCGCGTTAAAAAGTGTCCTGACCGTTACAGAGCCCCGCCTCGCCCGCCACTCTCCCTGATGGCACTGTTCTTGCCATGTATCAACGTCAATACACTGAGCCAGTCAAAGTCTTGACCGCTCATGTCGTCCCTAAACCGCATCGCACATGGACAGGCTCGAGTCATGAACGTCAACTCATCCTTCAACAGCGCCGCCATCCTGGCCTATTACAACTCCGCCGAGGCCAAGGCTAAACCCGCGGCCAGCGAAACCGAGCAGACGGCTGGCAAAAGCAAAAACGACGATTCACTCAGCCTCTCCAAAACAGCCGCTGACTACAGCGGTTCGATTGCCGGCAACGCGCCTTTTTTCCCGGTACGTCCAGGCATGAGCGCCGATGCCCTGGTGCTGGGTGTTACCCAGCCGGGCGCGGTCTCCAGCTCAGCGGGCAAAACCTTTGCCGAAGTGGCCACGGATGCGCGCAAACGGATGGATGAAAAATACGCGCAGATGAAGGCCGGCGATAAGCCTTACAGCGGCAGTGTCGAAGACCGCAATGCGCTGATGGGTGACCTGGATCGACGCTCGCTCAACGCCGTCGCGACCAATGAAGGCGGACTGTTCTCCAAGGATGAACAGGACGCAGCAAAAGCACTGATGCGGCAGCAGGCTCGTCTGGCGTCGGGC
Source organism: Pseudomonas fluorescens (assembly GCF_000802965.1). GTDB lineage: Bacteria > Pseudomonadota > Gammaproteobacteria > Pseudomonadales > Pseudomonadaceae > Aquipseudomonas > Aquipseudomonas fluorescens_A. The sequence continues at coordinate 152,560 of NZ_JSAK01000027.1, forward strand.
TACTACAGCGGCCCCGACGATCAGAAGAACAACTGGAAAGACCCGTTCGCCAATGACCCGGTCGGTCGGGCCAAGGCGGCGATGAACTTTCTCGAAAACATGAGCCCGGAAGAAAAAAACACACCGCAGTGGTTGTCCCAGCACATGACGCTGCAAGATGCGCTGGATCAGTTCGCCAATGGCAGCAAGGACTCCACTGAAAAGAAATCCGGCCATTTCCATAACCTGGCTGAAATTCTGGCCGGCGTCGTAACCGACCCGGACGCCAGCAAAAACCCGGAAAACGACAAGATCAACAACGCCGGGACTGCCCTGGTGGACCGGATCAAGGCCCTCACGCCGGCGACGCAGTGACCTGGTCGCCGAATCTGCGGCCCGCCCGCAAACCCCGTATAATCGCGCTTTTTTCCTGAAAGGCGCTTCGCTCGTGGCAGACAAACGGTACAGCTGCATTGGTTTGTATAACCCCAAATCACCGGAGAACGTCGGTTCGGTGATGCGCGCCGCTGGCTGTTATGGCGTGGCGTCGGTGTTCTACACCGGTAAGCGCTATGAGCGCGCCGCCGATTTCGTCACCGATACCAAGCGCGTTCACTACGACATCCCGCTGATCGGCATTGACGACCTGAAGAAAATCCTGCCGCTCAATTGCGTTCCCGTCGCCGTCGAACTGGTGGAAGGTGCGCGCCCGCTGCCCGAGTACACTCATCCGGACCGCGCTTTGTACATCTTCGGCCCGGAAGACGGTTCGCTGGACAAAGAGATTCGCGACTGGTGCGAAGACGTGGTTTACATCCCCACCACCGGCTGCATGAACCTGGCCGCCACGGTCAACGTCGTGCTCTACGACCGCATGGCCAAGGGCCTGAACACCCGCTCGGGGCCGAAATTCCGCTGAAACGTCGCACATCCGATGGAACAAGCCGGCCGCCTCGGCAGTCAGCTTAACTATCGACACTGAAGCAGCCCTTCCTGCCTGGAGACAGATCATGAGCGAACTCAAACGCGTAGAGCGCATCGAATCCACCCCGTTCCAGACTCATAGCGATCAAAATGTTCAAGGCTGGGAGCGCATCGGCTCCCTGGCCGGTGGCGTGGTGATGGTGGGCAAAGGCCTGCGTCGCGGTGGCATTTTCGGATTGATTCAGGTGGCGATCGGCGGCGTTGCCCTGGCACGCGGCATCACCGGGCATAGCTCGGCGAAAAGCCTGCTGGAAAAAAGCCGTCAGGACATGGACAACGTGCGGGCGAAGATTCAGCGGGCAGGTGAAGAGTTGGGCCGATTGAAGGCCAATGCCGAGGCGGCGACCAACACCGCAACCGTGACCGGCAATGATTCGTTGAAATCGCCGAAAACCGGGGTTTGATCCGAAAGATATGTTGAGGCGTAAGGCCTCATCGCTGGCAAGCCAGCTCCCACAGGTTTCGTGGTGATCGCAAGATTTGTGAACGACACGAGACCTGTAGGAGCTGCCGAAGGCTGCGATCTTTTGATCTTTACCTTTACTGAAGCAACTCGGTATCAAGGACTTTGGAAGACTCGCCAATCACGCTCTCACTCAGCTGCACGAATTCCTTGGTATCAACACTCCCCAGATGCATCGCCCCACGCAACACGTCATCCAGCGAACGCTTGTTTCGCGTCTTCAGGCGAATCTCGCGATCCAGCTCCTGCAACAACACCACCGCTTTCGAAACCTGTGCCGGGCTGACCTGCTCACCGCGCAGGGTCGTGACTTTCTGACTGTCCTTCGCCAACCGAGTCTGCAAACTCTCATAGCGCTCGTCACTCATACCACCGGCACGGCGCACCAGTTCGATGGCGTAATACTCGGCAAACCCTTCGCTGATCCAGTCGCTTCGATGCGTATCGTTGATCCGCCCGAACACTTGAGCCAACTCCCGCACCAGCGCACTGCTGCCGCTTTCGCTGACCAGCGGCAGACGCGTGTTCAGGTAGATCGACTCCCGCGACGCCAGGCTGCCACGCCACATCGGATCGTTGGCACCGACAATCAGCAACTTGGTCGGATGACGAGGAAACACCGCTTGTACCTGCGGCCAGACAAAGGTCAGCAGCGTCAGCACGTCCATGCGCCGCATGCCCTGACCGCGCGGCGAAGCGACGGTGACTTCGGTCTCGCCCAAGCGTGTTCGACGGCTGCCCAAATGCCCGGCGAGCATCCAGCCCGTGGGTCGGTCGAACAGTCGAGAAACGTTGTCGATGCGGAACTTGTTCTTGCCGATTCGCGGCCAGGCGGTTTCGACGCTTTTCCAGCCGCTGGGCAATTCGAATTCGAGGCGTGATACCAGTTCGATGCCGTCCTGCTGATCGAGTCTGGCTGGCGGCACCAGGTCTTCGCCACGCATCAGCGCCCAACTGGGGGTCATGCGGGTGTCGAAGCTGCCACTCTTGCGCCCCTGGCTGATGCGCACGCGGTAAGTCAGGCTGGCCTTGTCGGCGGCTGGTCGCCATACACCGCGGGCTGGCTTGCCCGGTGCCGGTTGCCAATCGCCATCGGCCTTGAAATCGCTGTAATGGCTGCCGTCGCCGAGGTCGAAGTCCAGGCTGCGGACCGCCGAGCCCTGGGCCAGGGTCAGGCGAACCTCAGCCTGATCGCTTTGCGGCAACAGGCGCACGTGGTAATCCAGATCGACCTTCTTCGCAGCCCATATGGGCGAACTAAAGGCAAAACACCCTATAACCAACGCCAGCCGCCATCCCACAGCCATACACACTCCTAGTGTGGCGAGCGAGCTTGCTCGCGCCGGGCTGCGAAGCAGCCTCAAATTCTTTTAGTCACGCCCTATTTTTTGAGTGCTGCGCACTCAAGCGGGAGCAAGCTCCCTCGCCACCTATAAGATAGCGCTGGAAATTAACCCGCCCGGAAAATCAGATGATCTTCCCAATCATCTTCCGGCACGCTGCCTTCGGCGAGCATGCGCCCGGACTGGGAAATGCGTTCGTGATGCACCGCATCGCGGTCACCGCAGACCAGGTGATGCCACAGCGGCAGATCCTTGCCCTCACTGACCAGACGATAACCGCAGGTCGGTGGCAGCCACTTGAACTCATCAGCCTTGCCCGGCGTGAGCTGGATGCAGTCCGGTACGAAGTCGCGACGATTAGGGTAATCGGTGCACTGACAGGTTTTCAGGTCCAGCAGTTTGCAGGCGATACGCGTGTAATAGACGCTGTTGTCGTCTTCATCCTCGAGCTTTTGCAGGCAGCACAGGCCACAACCGTCGCACAGCGACTCCCATTCCTCCGGATCGAGTTGATCGAGGGTTTTGCGTATCCAGAACGGTTCGACTTTGGCGGCCATGGCTCGAGCATCAACATCAGGTGGTGAAAAGGCCGCCAGTCTAGTGCGCCAGACCCCGAGGGCCAAGCATTGGCGACTGCCGGTAGAGCGGGACTTGTCAGTTGTGGCGCCGCCAAGTAGCTTTGCCAGTCGCAAGGAGCCAGACCTGCGTGCCATTAACGCTCAACCGCGTTGCATTCCGGTGAACCGCCACGGCTCTCGACAGACCTCACCGCTCAGCTCAACTGCGCCCGCAGGTTTCAGACGTTTCTCACTTTCATACGTAGCAAGGAATCTCTTGATGAGTGCAAACCCACGCGTTGCCGATTACGCCATCCATCCACAGTTCACCGATCGCTGGTCGCCCCGCGCCTTCACCGGCGAAGACATTCCGGTCGAGACCCTGCTGAGTTTCTTTGAAGCCGCGCGCTGGGCGCCGTCCGCGTACAACTCGCAACCTTGGCGCTTTCTCTACGCGCGTCGCGATACGCCGAACTGGGAGCGTTACCTCGGTCTGCTGAACGAATTCAACCGCAGCTGGGCGCAACACGCCTCGGCCCTGGTGATCGTGGTGTCGAAAACCACCTTCGCGGCACCTGGCGCTACCGAAGAAACTCCAGCCTTGTGGCACACCTTTGACACCGGTTCGGCTTGGGGCCATCTGGCGCTGCAAGCCAGCATCAGCGGCTGGCACACTCACGGCATGGCCGGTTTCGATCAGGAACTGACCCGCAAGGAGCTGAACATTCCTGAAGGCTATGCGCTGCACGCCGCCGTGGCGATCGGCAAACTGGGCGACAAGTCGACACTGGCGGACTACCTGCAAGCCCGTGAAGAGCCGAGCCCGCGTCGGCCGTTGAGCGAACTCGCTGCTGAAGGCGATTTCACCCTCTAAAATGCAAAAGATCGCAGCCTTCGGCAGCGCCTACAGGATTATGTAACACCTGTAGGCGCTGCCGAAGGCTGCGATCTTTTTGTTTCGCCTCAGTACCCGCGATCGAAATCCACTTCCCCGCGCAACGCTTCACCCGCCTGATACGCCCGCAGGTTCTCGACAAACAGCTTCACCATCAGCGACGGCGATGTCGGTGCCGAACTATGCCCGGTCAGCAACAGGCCCCAGGCCGTCCAGAATGGATGACGTTGCGGCAGTGGCTCCTGACGGCAGACGTCGATCACCGCGCCCACCAGGTGCCCTTCCTTCAAGGCTTCCACCAGGTCCGCATCAACCACCGCGACACCGCGTCCGACGTTAATGAACAACCCGGTCGGTTTGAATTGCTTGAACAACGCCGCATCGTAGATATCGTGGGTGTTCGGTGTATTTGGCAGCAAGTTGACCACGTAATCCACTTCCCCCACCAAGCGAGGCAAGTCCTCCAGCGAGCCAACTTCGACAAATGGCGCCTGCTCGCGGGCCGAACTGGCGATGCCGTACAACTCGACGCCGAACGGCACCAGAAATTGCGCGACGGTCTGGCCAATGTCACCGGTGCCCACGATCAACACCTTGCGCCCCGCCAGGCTTTGGCCATGACGACTGTCCCACTTGCGCTCGACCTGGCTGACCAGCCGCGCCAGCACTTCCCGCTCGTGACCGAGCATGTAGGTGAGCACGTATTCAGCCATGACCTGACCGAAAATCCCCACCGCGCGGGTCAGCCGATAGTGTCGTGGCAAGCCGTCGGCCAGCAGCGGCGTGATGCCCGCCCAGGTCGATTGCAGCCATTGCGGCTGGTGACCCTGACGCAGCAAGGTCGCCAGCAGGTCGGGTTGTCCCAGCCACACCGGGCAATCAGCGGCCTGTCGGGCCAGTTCGGCGGAGTCACCGCTGGTCAGCACTTCCAGATCCGGCGCTACTTCGCGCAACAGTTGGGCGTACACAGGGTGGTCGTGCTCAGCAATCAGAACGCGCATGCTACAAACCTTTCGAAAAACAGTGCAGACAGCCACCGACAGAGTATTGCTCTGTCGTCGCGGCCATCGCCAAATCATTCCAGTGTTTCACAATAGCTCTGAACAGAGCCTGTCCAGCGACTACATCGGATCGTTGCGGCGCAGCAACTCTTCCGGCAAGTGCTCGATGTACTCGTCTTCGGCCGGTGGCATTTGCAGGTGGTAGCCCTGCTTATCAAGGTTCTCCAGCACGACAGTGATGTCCTCGCGTGACAGCTTGCGCTCGGGGGACAGCACCAGGTCGAAGGCGTGGATGGCTTTGCCGAAGGCGAGCATCAGAGGCTCGGGTACCCGCTCCAGAGCATCGCTCTTGAGCACATACAGGTACATTTCGTTTCTCTTCGAACTGCGGTAGATGGAGCAAATACGTTTCAAGGCTGTTCTCCGGCGGTGGCCAGGCTGTCGAGCAGCGCCTGGCCCATCAATTCGCGGCGCCAGCCACGCAGCGAATCAGGCAATTGGTAGGGACCCTTGGGGAAGCCGCTTTTCAACAGCGCTTCCAGGGTTTTCTTGCGCAGCATCAGCTCCGGCGCGATGTCCAGGCGCTCGGCTTCGGCCTGGCCGATGGCTTTCATCTGTTTGAGCAGTACGGCAGCGTCCACCGGCAATGGCTCCGGCACGGCTGGCGGCCATTGATCTGGCGACACACTGCCAGAGCGCTTGATCAGATCAAGCAGAAATTCGCCGTCCTGACGCACGGTACGCGGGTGCATGTCTTCGATTTTCGCCAACGCACCGAGGTTGTCAGGCTGAGTCCGCGCCAGCGGCCACAGCGAATGCTCGCGAATGATGCGGTTGCGCGGCAGGTCGCGGGCGCGGGCCTCTGTCTCGCGCCAGGCGCAAAGTTCACGCAGGACGGCAAGTTGCGCGCGGGAGAGTTTCCAGGCCAGCTTGGCGTCGCGATAGACCTCATTCGGGTCGATCTCGCGGCGCAGGTTGGCCACCAGCTCGGCACCGTCTTCCAGAACCCAGGCGTATTTGTCGTCAGACAGCTTCGGACGCAGCTTCACGAACACTTCCGCCAGATGCACGGCATCTTCGGCGGCGTAGCTGATCTGGGTCTCGGAAAGCGGACGCTGCAACCAGTCGGAACGGGTTTCGCCCTTGGGCAGATCGATGCCGAGCACCTCTTGCACCAGACGCGAATAACCCATGGAGAAGCCGAGGTTCAGGTAAGCGGCGGCCAATTGCGTGTCGAACAGCGGCGCCGGCAGGCTGCCGGTCAAGCGCAGCAGGACTTCGAGGTCTTCGCTGCAGGCATGCACGACTTTGACCACCGCCGTGTTTTCCAGCAACGCGGCCAGCGGCTGCCAGTTGTCGATGGTCAGCGGATCAATCAGGTAAGCACGTACGCCATCGCCCACCTGCAGCAGGCCGGCAATCGGATAGAAGGTGTCGACCCGCATGAATTCGGTGTCGAGGGCAACGTAGGGCAGATGCTGCCACTCGGCGCAAAACCGGCCGAGGCTATCGTTGTCGCGAATCCAGTGAATATCGATGGCCACACGGCTCTCCCTTGAAGAATGGCGCGCAGTATATATCGCCCCCGGCGATTTCCGCGCATCCACTGAACAAGAGCTTTAGCGAAAATACCTGCCTGACAAGAAGAATAGTCCGACAAACACGGACTATCCGGGCTTACGCAGCACGTAAACCCGCCTCGGTGCGCATCCAGGAAGGAAATCCTGATGACTCAGCACACGAAAGCCTGCCTGCTTGAACTCGCCCTCAATCTCGGCCTTGCTGGCCAGCGGTCGGCTCGCAACGCCCTGTGCATCGGCACGTCGCCCCTTGAAGCGACCGTCGAGCCGAACGGCCACGATCACCGTATCGCGGCTGACACGATAAAACTCCTCCAACATCGCCAGACGTAGATCAGGGCTGGCCATGTGTTGAAACAGCTGCATGCAAAAAATGCAGTCAACTGCGTTCTCTGGCAAGCCGATGGTGAAAGCTGAGCTTTGAAAGGTCCTGATGCGGTTCAACAGGTCTTGTGGATGATGGGTGCGAGCATGATCGAGAATCTCCTGCGACGGATCGGTCGCCAGGATCACCCGGTTCGCATGTTCGGCCAACACCGGCCAGAAGCGCCCTACGCCGCAGGCCACATCAAGAATCAGGCCTGGTTCGCCGGCGGCATTGAGCGCATTGCGCACCAGTTGCTCGTCACGCCAGAACCCCAGGCGCCTGGCCAGGCCTTGCGCGCGCGGCTGCAAACAGACGCGAGCGTGTTCCTGGTCGTAGCGCCGGGCAAACTCTTGCTCAATGGCGGATGGGAGTTGGGCATTCATTCTTTGGCCAGTACACCGTCGATCACGGCGCCACGGCAGCCGGCAAACATATCCAGATCCTGGTTGTAGACCTTGCTGTTGACCTCCAGCAAACCCAGCATCGAATGGAACAGGTTGTCCTGACTCAAGGGTTTTTCGCGGCTCATTTGCAGGCAATGGGTGTCCACCGAGAACGACTTTTGATAGCTGTCGGAGAACCAGGCCAGCATCGCCACATGCTTCTGTTGCTCAGGCGCCAGCATGTAGGGCGTGCCATGGAGGAACAGGTTGTATTCACCCAGGGACTCGCCGTGATCCGACAGATACAGCATCGCGGTGTCGACCTTGTCCTGATTGCTGCGCAATACATCGATCAGGGTCGACAACACATGGTCGGTATAGACCAACGTATTGTCATAGCCGTTGACGATACTTTCGCGACTGCAGTTGTTCAGCGCATTACTTTCACAAACAGGGGTAAAGCGTTCGTACTCTTTCGGATATCGCTTGTAATACTCCGGACCGTGGCTACCCATCTGGTGCAACACCAGGACCGTGTCTTTATCCAGGGTATCGATGAAGTGCTGCAAACCTTGCAGAAGGATTTCATCTCGGCATTCATTGTTGGCACACAGCACCGGATCTTTTAGATTGCTGACATCCTGGAGCGTGACCCGGTCGCAAGTGCCTTTGCAGCCTGACTGGTTGTCACGCCAGATAACATCGAGACCGGCACGCTTGAGCACGTCCAGCAGCCCCTCTTCGTTCTTCGCTTTGCTGGCGTTGTAATCCTTGCGGCCCATGTTGGAGAACATGCAAGGCACCGACACTGCGGTTTCAGTGCCGCAGGAGTGCACATCGGTGAACGCGATCAGACCGGGCTGTTTATCGAGATTTGGCGTGGTGTCGCGGTCGTAACCGAGGATGCCGAAGTTTTCCGCCCGGGCACTTTCACCCACCACCAGAACGGTCAGGGATTTACGACCGTGTGCTTGCCAGACCGGGTTTCTCTCGGCATCTACGCCGACTGCGACAAAAGGCTGTCGTGCCGACGCCACTTGCTCGCGCAGGTAGCCCAACGAAGCACCAATGTAGTTGCTCGGCACTACCATAAGGCGTAACTCATGGTGATTGCGAAACAACGAAGACAGGCCTTGATAATTAACCAGCGCCACCCCGCCAATGACCGCAACCGATGCAACACTCACCAATACTTTACTTACTAACTCACGATGCCAGCGACGATAGTTAATCGAGGTCTTCCACAAAACCAACGACGGCAAAATACCGAGCAGCACAATATAAATAAGCAACTTTATCGACAGTAAATCACGAACTTCTGTGACGTTGGTTTCCGCAAAATTACGCAACATGCCAGCATCGATCAAAACACCATACTGGCTCATGAAGTACGCCACGCCCGCACTGATCATGAACAGCAGCGTCAAGACCGGCTTCAAGAGCGGCCGGAACGCCAGCAGGGTCAGTACAATGTTGAAGGCCGCGAGGATCATCACCCCGAATGCCACGCGCATGACGATGCCTTTACCGTCACCCGCTGTAATCTCGAACAGGTGTTGCCACAGCACCAAATTGAACGCGATTAATAAAAAGGCACTGGCAATCAATGTCACCCACTCGGGGCGCACGGCTTTGATCTTCAACATGATGAGCGGCTGTTCCTGGAAAGAAGTGCCGCCGGCAAATGTGAAAATTTCATTTACCGCGACAGCACTAACTTTAGGCAGCCAACCATCAATTTTTTGTGAAAAAGAAGCCAACGATTAGTTGGCCTCTTATATCAACATGAAACTTTTAACTTATTTGAGAATGATTCAGTTGTGGTTCAGCCCAGCGCCCATTTGTGCCCCCCTGCAGAAGGGCTGTCGAGTCGTATTTAATTTCTAGATAACCCCACAGATTTTCTGATTTGCCGCCTCCAACCCCGGGGCGCCTAATCGGCACCCTACTTTTCAAGGACCGTAAATGGAAAACATTCGCGCAACCTCCCGCCCTGCCCTCTGGCTCATGCTTAGCATCGTTCTCGTTGCTTTGAACTTGCGCCCCTCCATGGCTGCGGTCGGACCTTTGCTGTCCGCGATTCGTGGCGACATCCCGCTGAGCTTTAGCCTGGCCTCATTGCTGACCATGCTGCCGATAATGGCCATGGGGCTGGCGATGTTCTTCGGGCTTGCAATCAGTCAGCGCCTCGGCTCACAACGCACCGTCATGCTTTCTCTGTTGATCATCGGTATCGCCACAGTATCGCGACTGTTTGTTGATTCGGCGGCCGAACTGATCCTCAGCGCCGTACTCGCTGGTATCGGTATCGCGCTGATCCAGGCGTTGACGCCTGTGCTGATTAAATCCCGCTTCAGCGACAATGTTGCCCTGTGCATGGGACTCTACGTTACATCGATCATGGGCGGCGCAGCCATCGCCGCCTCATTCGCACCGTTAGTGATGGCCCGCACCGGCAGCTGGCGCGTGGGGCTGGCAATCTGGGCAATGCTTGCGGTTTTGGCATTGCTGTTCTGGTGCACCCATCGCGCAGTGACGCCGCAGGGCCCGAAGTCTTCCAGCACCCCATTCTTCTTCGCCAACTCCCGGGCCTGGTTGCTCGCTCTCTTCTTTGGTCTGGGCACGGCTTCCTACACCTGTGTGCTGGCCTGGCTGGCACCGTATTACGTGGAAAAAGGCTGGAGCGAACAACACGCCGGTTTGCTGCTGGGTTTCTTGACGGCCATGGAAGTATTGTCAGGACTGGTAACTCCCGCCATCGCCAACCGCAGCCGAGACCGACGCCTGGTGTTGGTGGTATTGCTGGCGCTGATCATCGCCGGCTTCTGCGGGTTGACGCTCACTCCGCAACATCTGAGTCTGCTCTGGCCGAGCCTGTTGGGCCTGGGAATTGGCGGCCTGTTTCCAATGAGTCTGATCGTGTCGCTGGATCACGTGGATGATCCCCACCGCGCCGGTGGCCTGACCGCCTTCGTCCAGGGCATCGGTTACATGATCGCCGGTCTCTCGCCGTTGATCGCCGGGATGATCCGCGACCAACTCGGCAGCTTCGAATGGGCCTGGTGGTCACTCACCGGCGTGATGGTCCTGATGCTGCTCATAGCGTTGCGTTTCAATCCTCGGCACTACGCCCGGCACATTCACTGATCCGGAGCCCTGTCGGAGTCGGCACGTTGCGTTGTTGATATCCTTTTGGCTCATGCTCGGAACGACGCTGAATTACACGCTATGTTCACCTCGTCCCTGCATTCGACTAGGATCATTCGCACAAGATTGCGCACGGTCAGCGCAACGGGCACCGCGAGACGGAATGGATGCTGAACAGCAACACGCTAAGAAAACTGGATATGCAGGACCTCATGGTGTTCGTAGCCGTGTATGAGCAAAACAGTGTCACCGGGGTCTCAGAGACGCTGTGCGTCAGCCAGTCCACCGTAAGCTACTGCCTGAAAAAACTGCGCAGCGGCTTCGAAGACGAACTTTTCATCAACACCCGCACCGGAATGCGCCCCACTTACAAGGCCGGCAGCATGTACCCTCATGTGCTGAAGATTCTCGAAAGCATCAACCTGTGCCACGCCGGCACACCCGCGTTCGATCCGACCTTACAGCCGGCAAAATTCAACATTTGCGCACCGGAATACTTCGAGCAGTTAGTCCTGCCGCGAATTTTGAAGAACTTCGCGTTAGCCGACCTGCCGGTGATGATCAATGTGCACAAGCTGGAAACCGACATCCCGGCTGAAGCACTACGTGATGGCAGCTTCGACCTCGTGATCGGCTTCGGTCCCAACTTTCATCGCAGCCATGGCGACTTCAACTCGCGAATACTACTTGAAGATGATCTGGTCTGCGTCTTTGACAAACGCGCCACACCGCGAGAACCGCGCTTGAGCCTGCAAACCTTTACCGAGCGCCGGCATGTGTTCCCGACGCCCTGGACATCCAACACCAACATGGTCGACGGCTGGTTGGCGCAACAAGCCCGGCAACGGCAGATCGTCGCGCGAGCCAACAGCTACAGTGCGGCACTCAAATTGATCACCGGCACCGACTTCGCCCTCACCCTGCCCCGGCGCATCCAGCGATTGCTGGCCAATGAGGCAGTCTTCGATCACCGCGAAGCGCCCAAAGGCCTGCCGGGATTCACCCTCGACATGCAATGGAGCCAAGATCAGGACAGCGCCAACACCTGGTTGCGCGAACAAGTACTCAAAGCCTGCGCCGAGCCGGAAATCTGAAACTCAGACGCCGATGGCGGTCTTGGCGTAAGACTCTCGATCAATGTCGAGGATCTCCACACACAACTGGACTTCAACGCCTGCCGGCCATGCACAGAGATCCTGCACCACCGCCAGCAGGCTTTCCGACAGCTGCTTTTTGATCTGCGACGAGCGCCCGCTCAACACTGCCAGCTTCACATGCACAAACCCCCGCTCCACCAAAGCGGTACCGACCTTGAACGTTTCGACCTTCACCGCACGACTCTTGATGTCGGATTCAGCACCGAACTGGCCGGAGCCCACCAGCGCATTATTGAGTCGCAGCAACGCCACATCGGCATTCAGATCAGGCAGGTTGACGGTGTATTCCAAATGCAGGTGAGGCATGGCGTAACTCCTGTAGGTCGGCGGAAAAATTCGTACATACATTATTGGGGCAGAGACAACAGATTGCGCTCTCCCATGAACGTTTCAATTCGTGAACGCAACCAGCGTTCGGCGGGGTCGCTGTCGGCGTGGCTGAGCCACACCATCGACAGTTCCAGTGTCTGGGTCTTGAACGGAAACGGCTCCATGAACAGCTGACCCGATGCTGCCATCGCCTGGGCGGTGTAATCCGGCAGGCTGGCAATCAGATCGGTCCCGGCCAGCAATGCCGGCAGCGAACTGTACTGCGGCACCGAGAGCACCACCTGCCGCGAACGACCGATTTGCGCCAGCCACTCATCAGCAAAACCACTGACGTTGGCGATGTGCGACACCAGCACATGCGGGCGCGAGCAATATTCATCGACCGTCAACGGCGTATCGGAAGCATCGGCTCGCAACACACTGGGGTAGATGTGCCGCAGCAACTTGCGCTTGGCATTGGCCGGCAGACCGCGAGTCTGACTGATGCCGACCGTTATGTCGCCAGACGCCAGCAAATCGGGAATCCGCCAGTAATCGACGTTCTGCACCACGAACACTACTTTCGGCGCTTCCTCGCGCAACGCGCGCAACAGCGGGGGCAACAACCCATATTCGACATCGTCCGACATACCGATACGGAAGGTCATGGTGCTGTTGCTTGGGTCGAAATCGTGGGTCAGGCTCAATGCCACCGACAACGAATCCAGTGCCGGTGACAGGTAGCGAAAGATCTCTTCGGCCCTTGCAGTCGGTTCCATGCGATGACCGACGCGAATGAACAGCGGATCATCAAACATCGTGCGCAAACGGTTGAGCGCCGAACTGATGGTCGGCTGACCGAGAAACAACTTCTTTGCCACCTTGGTGACATTGCGCTCCAGCATCAGCGTTTCAAACACCACCATCAGGTTGATGTCAGCCTTGCGTAGTTCGTTGCGATTCATCCACCGCCCCCAGTCCCCAATCCTTCTGACAGTTTAGGGAGGTGTCCCAATCGGCGTCTATGCAACCCGAGCGAATAGCCGCAACACTCTGCATTAATCGTCCGATTGGAACAAAGCTGCTGACCCGAAGCCTAGATCTCCTTGACCGGGGTCTGATCGCACGTCCCCTTGATCAGGCTGATGGCATGCACGCAGTCAGACTTGTTGACGTATGCCTCTCCGCTGGCAACCGTTTCATGATTTCCCGCCCGCAAACGCCATCTCCATTGGCCTTTGCCGGTCAGAACGGTGCCACGGGTTTGCCTGTAAATCTCAAAATACATTGCTCGCTCCTTGCGATGGCTGAATACGGCAGATCAGTGACCTGCGATAGCCAGAGTAGATGAGGTTTTTTCGGGGAGATGTAATCGAGTGTCAGGGAATATTTCAGGGAAAAGGCCTTGAATCGCGGGCGGAGCAATGAATTCGGGGTGAGGTAAATTGAGCGACTGGGAGGAGTAACTTTTCCCATGAACAGACAAACTTTTCGCACCGCGGGTCGCGGCTATATCTGACGCACACCCACCCACTGGTAAAACCCGAACAAACAAAAAAGCCCCGCAGCTTATTCAGCTACGGGGCTTTTTCTATGTAATGGCGGAGAGATAGGGACTCACCATAACGAAGAGTTTCGACCAACAAGGCCAGTATTCATGGGCGTTCAGCGTGCGTAGTAGTACAAATGAGTAGTACAATCCGCTGTACCACTCCCCACTTCACGGCGCTCCAATGGCAGATAACCTGATTCAGAAAGCTGGCGAATCCACATGGTATGTGCGACTGGCAGTGCCTGTTGATGTGCGAAAAGCTTTGGGCGGGAAATCCGTTCTGATTCAGTCATTGAAGACTGGGTTACGGTCTGAAGCCATGACTCGACGCCTGAGCATTTTGGCTGGCTGGAAAGCAACGATTGGAGCAGCGCGAGAGAAACGAGCACTACCAGAAGACTGGCAAGCAGGTGTCATTTCCCAATTGGAGCAATTTGATCAGATTGCACTTGAACAGAAACGCAAACTGATTGGGGAGACAGTGCCGGACCTTCCACAGGCTGACCCTGAAATGCTGGAGAAAATGAAGGCTGATCCCAAGATGGTCGCGCTCGCCACCAAATTGGTTACCGACAAAATGAAAAATGGTCTGGCGGGCCAAATCCGATTTGAGGACAACCTTGCCAACCTGTTCAAACGGTTGGTTCCTGCCCAGCTCGCAAAAAACTACCAGTTAACCGCAACACAACAGACAGAACTGGGTGCCTTGACCGGCAACCCTTCCAGTTACAAACCAACCTCACCGATCACGAAGCAGCGTATCGCCACGTTCCGCCAGTATCGTGAAACGCGAAATGTCGCAACCAAGACGATGGATCAGCAGCAGTCGAAGCTAGAAAAGCTGTCAGCCTACTTAGCCAAAGAAGGTAAGCCGCTCGACTTCGATACCGTGTCAGCGTGGCTTGACTCCCTCAAGCTGGCAAGCAAGACCCTCACCCAATACTTGCTGGCAGGTAACGTCTTCTGGAAGTGGGCGATGAAGCACGACATTCGTTGGCGTGAAGACTTCAAGGACAAGGCCAACCCGTTTGAGCACCACGAGTTGCCGCAAACCCGTGGTAAGGAACGTGCAGACCGTCAGCGAAAGGACTTCCAGCCGAAAGATATTACGGAGCTTCACGCTGCTGCCTTAGCTGCTGACCACACGACGCTAGCTGACTTGATCCTCTTGGGAGCTTATACAGGCGCTCGCATCGAAGAGCTTTGCCAATTGAGAGTCGAGCACGTGATTAAGCCGGACGGCATTGAAAGCTTCGATATTGTTGATTCGAAAACCGCAGCGGGTATCCGGGTCGTGCCTGTACACCCTGCCCTAACCCGAATTGTCGAGCGCCTGAAGAACGACTCCAAGGATGGCTACCTGATCCCATCTGTCAGCAAGAACAAGTACGGCATACGGTCTGACGCGCTCTCAAAGGCATTTGGCAGACTCAAAGAAGCGCATGGCTACGGCGCCCAACACGTGTTCCATTCGATCCGCAAGACGGTTATCACTCAACTGTACAGGGCTGGCGTACAAGGGCCACTGATTGCTGAACTGATGGGTCACGAAACTGGAACAGTGACATTCGATGTGTACAGTCAGGGTGCAAGTGCAGCACAGAAGCTGGAAGCGATATCCATGCTCCCCATGCTCCCCATGCTCCCTTAAGCCAAGCATCAATCGCTTGGGTTTCGAGGCCGCGTTACAGTTACAGAAACCATCGAAAACTCTCGATAAGCCCCAGTGAACCTGCACCCATTTCATCTAGCTCCATTCACCAGCTCCCGTTATTCCCTATGTTTACGGGCTTCGTGGCAGTCTGGACTAAGCAGAACGCTTTCTCTCCCGCCGGAAACCAGTTTTTACAGCGTTGCTCTCGCAGAAAAGGTGGAGCGCACAGAAGCACCCAGACAACCATTTCTAGATCAACTGTTTCATGCCACGTCAACAGCTGGGTTGACAAGAGCAGTATAAAAGTGCATTATACTCGCCTGTCTCGACGGACAGACCGACATCTCGAATAGCCTCTCACGACCACTGTTATTGCAGTGATTTAGAAGAGGCTTTTTTGTGGGCGTCATTTACCAAAACAACCGGCAATACCCGAGAGGAATGCCTATGAAATTGAACTGAACAGGAGATGAAAGAATGCAGCACAGACACAAAACGCAAGACAAGCATCAAGACGCCTTCGTCAAATTCCCCAAAGCTTTGATGGCTGCTACGCACTGGATCAGCCTGACCACTGGTGAGGAAATCCAATTCACCCCATCGAACAAGATTCTTTGGCTTCACATCAAGGATCGCTTCGACTTCTTCGCCAGCTTGGGCAACGGGTGGTTTGATAATCAGGAAGCGATTGCCGCAGCTACTGGCAGCAACATTAGCACCGTGAAGCGATTCCTTGCCGACCTGACAAAGCACGGATATCTCAAGGCATCGAAGAAAAAGGTTTGGGGATGCGCATTCTCTAATAGCTACACCGTCGTCCAAGACCTTGTTGGAATTGTTCGCACGGAGAGCAAGGCTGCAATGGCAGGGGGCGCTACGCCGACGGCGCCAGACGCGACACCGGAAGCAGCTCCAATCGTGGTAGCAATCGCGCCAACATCGACAGTAGCCACAATCACGAGTCCAGAAGCACCACCTGTTATCGGGTTGGCATACCGCCCCCCATCGAACGACAGTGATCCTCCGAATTGGGGATAGCAACAGCTCAGAATGAGCTACCGCAAAGCTCAAATTGAACTTCCCCAGATAGCTCAAATTGAACCACCGCATAGATCAAATTGAGCTGCCGGCATAGCTCAAATTGCACCACTATTAAGATAGATAGAATAAGAAAGATATAACAAGAATAATTTATAAAGATAGATATACCAAGAAAAAGGTTAGCACAGCACAGCGGGAGGCGTAAGCCGAAAGCTGAAGCTGACCCGCACTTACCTAGTAGCTTCTCTTCCATAGTACTTATTGAAAATTATGAAGGTAAAGTCACCAAAGTAATTGTGGCTCCATGTAAGGGCAAGTCAGGCCTACAGCTACCGCTGTGTAACATCCAGTGCTAAAGCTTTTGGGCTGTGCATAACGTTCAAACTTTAACAATGTGACAACTGGAACAACCGCCAATGGCACCACCTACTGAGGAAAATTCCTAACCAACACACAAGGAGATTTTAGCATGACCTACATCGACACTGACGGAGTTGAAACCCTTTCTCAATTTGGCAGAGGCTCCCGAACCGCAGTAACACCATATGCTCCGCTCAAAATACCGAGCTTCTTGAAACGAGCGCCATCACCAACAGTGCCAACACCAGAACCCATAGCGCCAGCATTACCAATGTCGGCAATACCAGACACTGCCTTGGATTACGGTGTAGGCATTGATGATTCTCCAGAGGGTTCTGAGGATGCCGCTCACACTTCTTGGCTTGCGATGATGAAGCGGGTGTACCCCAAAGACCCCACTAACCCATACCCAACGTATGATGGCTGCTCTGTTGACCTTTGTTGGCACCTATACTCGGATTTCAAGAGGTGGTTTGATGTCAACCACATTGCAGGCTACCAACTGGACAAGGATATCCTGCAACCGGGTAACAGACTTTACAGTCCTGACACATGCGTCTTTGTCCCGGCGTATATCAATCAGACTGTGAGGTGGAGGAGGAAAATGCCGAAATCGGGTTTCCCCGGCGTTAAAGCGTTTGCCGGCCTGTGGTACGCCAGCATTATGCACAAAGGAGTTCTCACCGATTACGAGAGCAGAAAGGATGCCCTTGAGGCGCACTGTGATTGGCAAAGGATGAAAGCTGATACTGTCGATGATCATCTTCATAATTACTTGCAAGAAGTGGCGCCGGACTTGCGTGTTGTACGTGCATTGATCAGGTATGCCGACATGCTTCGATCAAACGCTGACCAAGGTGTTCCGACATTCAAGTACCAGCACTAACTATTGAAGAAGGAGGCAGCAGCGTTAACTGCTGTCTCCTGTCTACGCAATTTGCAGCCCAGTGAGCGCCCTGGCTACCGCAGGTAGAAGTAGAGGAACACGACAACCAGAACGACAAAAATCACTCGACCTTGGATTACGTCAGAGTTGGCCTTGTCCACCTTGATCTGTTTGTAGGTGTCAGTGTCGCTCAAGCCTTGAGACTTGTAGTGCATGATCTGATTGATCTGCTTGTCCAGATTCTTGTTGTGGCTGTCATTGCTTCGCATGGTCAGCCCCCACACGACCAACCAAAGACCTCCAGTCAGGACGGTCATGATCACGTGCAAGACGTGGTTCGTGTTCTTCTTCTGGCTGGTCAGTACAAACAGTTTTTCGTTCATGGGCATCCCTGTCAGGTGCGAGCTGGGTGAGCAACGAGGATACCAATGTATCAGTTGGTGTGTCATCAGATGGTGTGTTCACGATTGGAATACATCCGACCATCATTTGTAGATGCAACCAAATCAGAATCTGAGAAAGGGCTTCGGCCAACGAATTCGAGAGCTACGCACCAGTCAGGGCTTCAGTCAGGAGGCTTTCGCTGATCGGTGTGGGTTCGTTCGAACGTACATGTCACGAATTGAGACGGGCACAGCCAACCCCAGCCTAGACGCGGCCAAGGTGCTTGCTGATGGACTGGGATTGACCTTGTCAGAGCTGCTACAAGGGCTCTGACGACCTCCAAACACAAACTCAAGGAATGAGCCGTGCCAGATAACACAGAAGCCCATGTAGCCACAGCGGACGTGCTAACCCTCTTACTACACAACCAGCACGCCTTGGCTGCAGCAATTGAAGAAGTTGCCTTGTGGGCTAAAGCCAGTGGTACAAGCGAAGCCCATGAGAACGCCGTCACCGCATTGCGGACTCTCGATGCGAACGCTTCTGCCATCTGCTCTGGAATTCTTAAGCTCCGCCAATAATCACGACCAAGAGAATCGAAGACCTGGGAGAGATGGCGAACAAAGTCTTTCCTACGATCATGAATGTCATGGGCAATCGAAAAACAGAAACCACATGACCTTTCCAAGCTGTTCGACAAGGCTGGGATCAATCGGTGACCTGTTCTGAATAAACATTTGATGACAGAGGACGTTAAACAGAAATGACTATGATCCCCGGCTTTTGGGATATCGGCCCTCACGATCCCGTCGATGTCGAAGCCACTTGGCAAGAGTTTGTACGGTCAGTTGGCGGCCACGTTATTGAAGACCTCGTGCCCCACCCCAGAACATTTGAGAATGCGGATTTTCTCTTTTCCACTGTTCCGGTGGTGGCAGAGCTCAAGGAGATCAAGACAGAGTTCGAGAAGTCGGATGCCTTCGTGAAAGGATACTTGTCGCTATTGCAGCGATTAATGGACGAGGACCCTGATTGGCGCCCTCAGCTTTTGGGGGGCACGGGCGAGTATCCAAAGTGGTTCTCTAGTGAGGTAATCCGCCTCTTCCGACCTCCAGTCTCGCGAATTATCAAGAAGGCCAACAATCAGATCAAAGCAACGAAGGAACATTTCAAGATCGTTGATCCAACAGGTGTGTTGGTGTTTGTAAATGATGGGTTCACTGCACTTGAGCCACATTTCGTTCATGCCCTAGCGTGTAGCATCCTGACCAACTCTTACTCTTCAATTGACTGCTTTCTTTATGTCACCGTGAATCGTTACGTGGAGGTCGATGGGAGTGATGTGCCGCGACTGCTCTGGATGGCGACGTACAGCGACCGAGCTCCAGATTCACTTTCTGGGTTCATAACCGAGTTGGGGCGTAGCTGGCATGACTTTTTGGAAGCGAAAATAGGTCCGTTCACCGTGCCTAGAGAAGAGATTGAGGCAGGGAGCATCTCATCGCGAGCCATTGTTCTGCCTGACGAGAAGAGCTAAGCATTAGGCTGTATTCAAATGGGTACACCCCATGACCGGTCGTCGGTGAATACGGATTAGGTGTATTCATAGGGTTGCTTTCAGTCTGATACACAGGCATTCTGAAAGCCTCTAGACCCTATGCACACAGGAGCCCACAAGATGGTTGACGTTGCGTACATTCGAGTTTCATCCGTTGACCAGAATGTTGACCGCCAGTTGGACGGACTGACATTCACCAAGACATTCACGGACAAGGTGAGCGGCGCCACAACAGAACGTCCAGCCCTTCAAGATATGATTGGGTATGTGCGTGAAGGTGATGTTGTCCATGTGCATTCGATTGACCGCCTCGCTCGCAGCCTTCAAGACTTGCTGAAGCTGGTAGAACAGATCAACGCCAAAGGTGTGGCTGTGAAGTTCCACAAAGAGAACCTGCTCTTCACTGGCGACAAGCACGACGCAACCCAACACCTGATGTTGTCCATGATTGGTGCTGTAGCTGAATTCGAACGCTCAATGATCAAAGAGCGCCAACGTGAAGGCATCGCCAAAGCTAAGGCCAAAGGGATTTACAAGGGACGCACCAAGGCCGTATCCAATGACGACATTCACAAAGCAATCACAGTGGACAAGCTGAGTTACAGGGACGCTGCCAAAGCTCTTGGTGTATCCGTGTCGTCTGTTCAACGTGCAATGAAGGTCGCCATCAAGGTTTGATACAACACCGCTCATAGAGCCTCTGTGGGGCTCAGGGTTATTTTGGTTTTCCGCAGCTTTCTATTTAAGCCCGTCGTTTCTTGCTGAGCACCTCTAGTGGTGCGACTGGATTACTTTTTCCAGAATGACCCCACCCCTTCTTGCTGAAAGTGCCCATAAAAATTTGGGCGGCTGGGTAATTCGCCCATATCCCGACACTTAATCGTGAGCCTGCCACCATCGCACTGGGTTTACTACCTCGGACAAAACTTACAGATTATTTTTCAATCGGAAAATCCCAACGAGTACCGAGGCGCATCATTATTTTTCGCGAGTGCTTGGATATTTTCCAGAAACGCCCCTCGCCCTATCTGTTTGGATCGTAGAGCGCCATCCTTGAATCAGATATCGTTCTATCCCATCGCTCAATGAATATCAGAAACTTATTGTAGTCATTCGCATATGTTTGAAGCCACTTGCCTATCCCTTCGCATACAGCAAGATAGAATGGATGGAGATTGAAATAATAGGTGTCGCCTACACCTTGCGCTTCCTCTGGTACGTTTCCTATCGATATTGAAATTCGTCGAGCCTTTTTCTTTAATACCTTGTTTGAATCAAGATTCGACATATGCAACATTCCATTTCTCATCTCCCAAAGCTCGTCAGCGGTGACGCCTATAGGCTTCAAGTCAACATAAGCGTCAAGCCATCTGCTAAACACGGCACGCTCTGATGGTTTCTTGTCGTAACCATATTCAACATGTGCAATGCTGTCGATACAGGACATGAATAGCTTGGCAGCAGATGCATAGTGCTTGTTATTGAAAAGGAGTTTGTAGGCCAACAAAAAATCGTCGTTAATAAGATCGGCATAGTGAAATGTATTGTCTCTTGTATATTTTGCCAGCCAATCATCCATGACGCTTTTTTCTCCCATCTCCTGATTCACGTCATCCATATCTAGCGGAGCGTGATCTGAGACATAATTTATCGAGGGCTTTCCGTCGAGAATTATTGTGATTCCATAGAGTGGTGTCCGTGTTTCGTGCGACTCAAATACATGCTCGAATAGTTCAAGCGCTGTACCCAAGCGACAGCGTGCAGTATATGCACCGATTGTCAAACCTACTGGAGCTTTCGTTAGTGCTGCCTTTTGATAATCCCGCTCTACCGAAGTTTTCAGGTACGCAAGTTTGTCTTCATCCGTGCCATCAACTTCGTAGCGTATATGTCCGAGAAACCCTACCCTTTCTTGTGCGTCTGCAATCAAGTAGAAGCTGTAAATTGTTTCCTTCACGCTTTGCTCTCCCTGCTGTCTTGGTTACTTCTGCAAGTGCTTCTCTTGCTTTTCAATGAGTTTCGCAGTCCAGTCTGTAGACCCGCTCCAGCGTTTCAACTCTTCACCGCAGACGCTGCAATCTATTGAGCCCGGATCTCGCACAGGGAATTTTTCTCCTGTGAGCTTGTAGATGGAGCCACATTTACTGCAAGTAATTTCACTGCTCATATGCATCTCCAGCCATCATGTCGTCTTCGTCAACATGTAGATTATATAACCACCAATTACGGTGGTCGTTAGCGCCGACACCCAAGACAAGATAGATGCCCCCCATCGTGCCGTCCAAGTATCCTTAGTATCAGCAAGACGAATGTATGCATTTGGAATGAATGCCATATGTAGCCAGCCTACAAGCTTGATCAAGCCGAAGACCAAAATACCAATCAAGATCTTCATCCAGAACTCTGACACATAGGTCATTGCTACTATCATCATGAACAGTGCAAGTTGATTTAGATTGAGCCCGAACCGCTTGAAGTTGGTGGCAAGGCTTTTTTCATTTTTTGCCAACTCGCTACGTATCATTTGTGCTTTACCTTCCACCCAGATCTCTCGCACACCCTGTACAACAACTCTATTGAAACCATGCTCCGCCAGTTCAGCAAACGCAAACTTATTAACACCAAACTCATCAGGCTCTTGCAAGTACACTTTCAGGTATGTCAAGTTTTTATGCTTACCCATCTGTGCAATGAAGTCTTTACCATGCTGTGTCACCTCAGCTCCGCCGCATCGATAAGTTACAATCGGTTTCGCTTCCGCATTAAAGTCCTTCTTAACTGCTTCCATAAGCGACATCACATCGTCTTTTGCAAGCCTCAACGCACCTAGGGTGTACGACTGGGTATAGAACTGTTCGATTTCAAGGTCTGTCTTTTCGGTGTTCGCAGCTCCCGCACCGTGTGGGTGGGCAGTGAATGGCCCTCCTGAACCTATCGAAGTTGACCATTCTCCTTTTATGCTGCCCTCGGGAGTTAGTGCCGCTTTCACTAAAAGCTGGCCGTACTCAACCCCCTCCGCTTGTGTTATCGCATTGCCTGTCAGCTTTATTTCATCGTCATATGTGCCATTGACTTTATAGGTGACCAACCCATATTCATCGTCATGGAACCTGATAATGCCATCCAGTTCCTCCCCATCCTTTTCGAAAGTGATGGACAGATTCCCGGTATTCGTCCCGAAGGCTCTTCCTGCCCAGAGCTTCCCTAAATTTGCCACAGACCAGCACCCCCATGCTTTTCGGTTATTTAACGAGTATAGCGGTGCCTTTTTCCAGAAAAGGTTCATGTCGTGGCATATCTTGATTTTTCACATGTCCACGTTGCACCGACTGTCGCTGAAGGCGTGATAGCATTTTTACATCAAGTGATGGAGTTGGCCTGATGGATGATGAAGGGGATTTCAAGAAAGCGCGTGGTTTTCTGTTGACGTATTCCGCCTTTCTGCTGGCGATGTGGTTTTTCAAGGCAGAGCTGAAATCGTTCAATCTGCTTGGTGTGAGCCTGACACTGGAACATCACAAAGAAAGCATTTGGTTGGTGCTTGCGTTTCTGAACGCATACCTCTGGTTCCGCTGCTGGCAACGTATGCCCCATCTCGGTTTGTACTTTGATGAGCCTATGCACGATCTCTACGACGCTGCACTGGTGTGGTTGGCGGTGAGGGTCAAACGGCCAGCGCTCAGACGTTGTGCAGACGAGCAGTTCAAGTCGAAGCATGAGCCGGGCGAGCAAATGAAATTATTATCGTACGGTGGCCACGCCACGGGGCGTAGTTCTGTTGCTGAGGATCAGCGATACCACGGGGATGAAGCGCCAGAGTTACATCAGATAACCCGCGAAGGCCGCACCAAAATGCACCTTTGGGCAAATTACAAGTACACCTCAAAGGGGGAGTGGACTCCTTTCAGCGCCACTGCAAGCTACGGAGAGTACCAACCTAGTGCTGTCCTGACATGGACGGCGAAATCCTTTGCCATTGTCAAAGGTGCCTTTGTGACGCCTTGGTTCACTGACCATGTTGCTCCGCTGGTACTGGGTGCAATCAGTACGACCATCGCCCTCTGGAAATGGGTGGAAATTAACTTCCTGACGGTTGCTGCTTAACAGCGTTTCACTTCTTGCTGTGGTCGCCATAGGCATAACCCATGCGGGCAGTTTCCTGCTCGCTTTGGCGCCGGGACGAATGATCCAGAAGCTTTCACAGAGGCTGCAAACGTCCTGAAATTTGCGTTAGACGTTGCCCAGCAACTGGCTGACAGACATGCGAAGAAATGAGCGTCTAAATACCGCAAAACAGCATGACTTGAGTAGTACAACAGAGTAGTACAATCGGAAAACAAAAAAGCCCCGCAGACCTTGATCTACGGGGCTTTCATTTGTATGGCGGAGAGATAGGGATTCGAACCCTAGGTACCGGTGAAGGTACAACGGATTTCGAATCCGTCCCATTCGGCCACTCTGGCATCTCTCCAACGGCGCGCATCATAACAACACTTTTGCCGGAAGCGAACCCCCTAAGCGAAATTTTTCCGTGCTTTCAGATGCTTGCGTCGATTAAAGCGGTACGCCCAGACGATTCGCGACTTCTTCGTAGGCTTCGATGACGTCACCGAGGCCCTGACGGAAGCGGTCCTTGTCCATTTTCTTCTTGGTGGCCTTGTCCCACAGACGGCAGCCGTCCGGGCTGAATTCGTCGCCCAGGACGATAGAGCCGTCGTGGAACACGCCGAATTCCAGTTTGAAGTCGACCAGCAACAGGCCGGCGTCATCGAACAGTTTGCTCAGCACTTCGTTGACCTTGAGCGACAGTTCTTTCATACGAACCAGTTGCTCGGCGGTGCCCCAACCGAATGCCACGACGTGGGATTCGTTGATGAACGGGTCGCCCTTGGCGTCGTCCTTCAGGAACAGTTCGAAGGTGTAAGGGTTGAGCTTCATGCCCTCTTCAACACCCAGACGCTTGACCAGGCTGCCGGCGGCGTAGTTACGCACGACGCATTCAACCGGGATCATGTCCAGCTTCTTGACCAGGCACTCGTTGTCGCCCAGCAGCTTGTCGAATTGGGTCGGCACGCCGGCCGCTTCGAGTTTCTGCATGATGAAGGCGTTGAACTTGTTGTTCACCATGCCTTTGCGATCGAGCTGTTCGATGCGCTTGCCGTCGAACGCCGAGGTGTCGTTGCGAAACAGCAGGATCAAACGGTTAGCGTCGTCGGTCTTGTAAACCGACTTGGCTTTGCCGCGATAGAGTTCTTCACGTTTTTCCATGATGGGCTCCGCTTGCTAAGTAGATGGGCTAGGCGATGTGTCGCCAGTCGAGCCCTGAATCTTGATCGGCCAGTTGCAGCCAGTCCGGGTCGCACCCGAGGGTGTCGACAAAACATTGCCGGGCCAGCTGCGGCAGGTTGTTCTTGCTGCTCAGATGGGCCAGGACCAAATGTTGCAGGCCTTGCCAGCCTAACTCGGACACCAGGAATGCCGCCTGGTGGTTGTTCAAATGTCCCAGTTCACCGCCTACCCGCTGCTTCAGGAAGTACGGGTAGCGACCGCGAGCCAGCATGTCACGGCAATGGTTGGCTTCGATCATCAATGCATCGAGATCCCGATAGCCATCCAGCACCTTGTTGCAATACGAACCCAGGTCGGTCAACAGGCCGAAACGCCGTTCACCGTCACTGAAGACATATTGCGTCGGCTCCTGTGCGTCGTGGGCCACGGCAATGACACCGATGCTCAAGTTGCCGACTTGCAGTTGCTCGCCGCCGGCCAGAAAGCCTGCGGGTTCGATCGGTTTGCGCATCCCGCGCAGGGTGCCGCGACTGAGGTAGACAGGCAGATTGTAGCGCCGAGACAGCAAACCCACGCCATGCACGTGGTCGGCATGTTCGTGGGTCACGAGTATCGCGCTCAACTGCGCAGGGTTTACACCCAGGCGCAGCAGGCGTTTTTCGGTTTCCCGCAGGGAGAAACCACAATCCACCAGCACATACGTATCAGCGCTGGCTATCAGCGTGCCGTTCCCTTGGCTACCGCTGCCGAGAACGGCAAAACGCATGTGATCAGCCCAGGTTGTCCTGAATCACGCTCAACACTTTGCGCGCCACGTCAGCCGGCGCCACGGTGTTGATGTTTTTCTCGACGGTGACCTGAACGCTCTCGCCTACCTTGCTCAGGCGGACCTGATAACGCTCGGCACGGGCTTCAACTTCTTCCTTGTTCGGCGCACTGCCAAACAGGCTGCTGAAGAAACCTGGCTTGTCGTCCTTCTTCTCGGCTTTTTCCGCCAGGTTGATGTAGTACAGGCCCAGGCTGCGGTTGATATCTTCAACGCGCCATTCGCCCTGTTCCAGCGCACGACCGACGCTCGACCAGGCACGATCCAGGTCCGAACCGACGTTCAGCACAGGGTTGCCGCTGCCGTCTTCGCTCAGGCTGACACGGTTTGGCGTATCGAAATCACGGGAAGCCAGCATGGAGACCGAACCGCCCTTCTCCGAGATGCGGCTCATGCTTGCGAGCATGTCGTCAACCAGCGCAGCGTCCAGGCCAGTGTTGACCGAACGATTGGTGAAAGCGACGTCAGCGGTGCTGCCGGCAGGACGCTCGGCGGTGACCACGTAAATCTCACTGGTATTGCGCTGCACGCCCGGCTCGACACGTACCCGAGCACGGATTTCGCCGTCAGAGGCGACACCGGCCGCGCTCAGGCGCTTGGTCATCGCTGCGGACAGTTCGTCGGAATGCTGCCAGGTCGTGGTGAACTCGCCGGTTTGCGGGCGCTGCTCGTCCAGACGGAAGCCGTTGTCCTGGAAGAACTGAACGGCCACTGGCCAGGCTTCGGCCGGTGGGTTCTGCGCCAGAATCGAGCGCGAATCGCCACTTTTCTGCAGGGTGTATGGGCTCGCATCTGCGGTAGCCGTCAACGGCAGCGGCCGCGGAACGACGTATTCGCCCTTGGCGGTGTCATCAGCCACGTTGCGCGGAATCGGCAGCAGCGGATCCAGACGCTTGGCAGTGGTGATATCCGGTGGCAGTTGCATCGGTGCAGTCTGTTGCGCTTCCAGGTAATCGCTACCGCGGTCACGGAAATAACCTTCCGGGCCCCAGATCCATCCGCAGCCACTGGTGCTGGAGATAATCAAGGCAAGTGCGGAAAGTCCGGCCATTCGCTTCATGCGTTGTACTTCCTCAATTAAACCAGGACGCCGGACTGGCGCATGGCCTGTCGCAGCGGTTCGTGACATTCGGCGCTGAGCCAGGTGAGCGGCAGACGGATACCGTCCGGCATCAAGCCCATTTCATGCAGCGCCCATTTCACGGGAATAGGGTTGGATTCGATAAACAGGGTTTTATTGAGCGGCATCAGCTTTTCGTGAATGGCACGGGCCTTGTCGGCTTCACCATTCAGCGCAGCGATGCAGAGGTCTGCCATTTCGCGCGGAGCGACGTTGGCGGTGACCGAGATGTTGCCTTTGCCACCCAGCAGGATCAGCTCGACAGCCGTGGCGTCGTCCCCGGAAAGCACCAGGAAATCCTTGCTGACGCCATCGATGATGGCCTTGGCACGGCTCAGGTCGCCGGTGGCTTCCTTGATACCGATGATGTTTTTAACGGTCGACAGACGGATCACGGTCTCGGCCTGCATGTCGCAAGCGGTGCGACCTGGCACGTTGTAGAGGATCTGCGGAATGTCGACAGCTTCGGCGATTGTCTTGAAGTGCTGGTACAAGCCTTCCTGGGTCGGCTTGTTGTAGTACGGCGTGACCAGCAGGCAGGCATCGGCGCCGGCGGTCTTCGCGTTGGTGGTCAGTTCGATGGCTTCGCGGGTCGAGTTGGCGCCGGTACCGGCGATCACCGGAATGCGACCATTGACCTGTTTCACTACGCGACGGATGACTTCGATGTGTTCGCTCACATCAAGAGTCGCCGATTCACCTGTAGTGCCGACCGCCACGATGGCGTGGGTGCCGTTTTGCAGGTGAAAGTCCACCAGTTTGCTCAGGCTGTCCCAGTCGAGACGACCCTGTGCATCCATAGGTGTGACCAGTGCCACCATACTGCCCGCAATCATGCAACCGCTCCTGCCGGAAAAAGAGAGCCGTAATGGTACTGGCGCCAAGATGCTTGTACAAGCGAAGTACTGCGCTGCCGCCATTCCCCTTGGCGCTGCTTTTCGCTACCCTTCAGACTTTGATCGGTACTGACAAGCTCGTACGTCGGGTTTCAGCCTCCATTTTCGGCATCACAAGCCCCGATCCAGCGTTGCCACCCCTCGCTCCTGCCATTGTGGAGCACGTCGCAACCTGCGCCTCGGGTTTTCTGAATTCGCATCCGCAGGCTCGCCCCCGGCTAAACTGGCCGACAGAAGTATCGACCGCTCATCGCTTTAGGAATGCTGCATGTCCACCCCCACAGTTCGCGAACAATTCCTTGTCATCAGTGCCCTCGGCGCCAACCCCATGGAGCTGACTAACGTCCTGTGCCGCGCCAGCCATGAAAATCGCTGCGCCGTGGTTACTTCTCGCCTGACGCGTCATGGCGAGTGCAGTGCGTTGGTCCTCGAAATTTCCGGCAGCTGGGACGCCCTGGCGCGTCTGGAAGGCAGCCTGCCCGTGCTGGCCAAACGGCACGCATTCACTGTCAACGTGGTGCGCAGCGCCGCGCTGGAGAACCGTCCTCAGGCTCTGCCTTATGTTGCCTATGTCAGCTCGGCCTACCGCTCGGACATCATCAACGAGCTGTGTCAGTTCTTCATGGACCACAACGTCGAGCTGGAAAACCTGACCTGCGATACCTATCAGGCTCCCCAAACCGGCGGCACCATGCTCAACGCCACGTTCACCGTGACCTTGCCTGCCGGCGTGCAAATCAGCTGGTTGCGCGATCAGTTCCTGGACTTCGCCGATGCGTTGAACCTGGATGCCCTGATCGAACCATGGCGCCCACAGAACCCAATGTAAGGAAGCTTTCATGGCCGTTGCCATCGATCAACCGGTTGTCGATTTCGAAGCACCCGCCACCAGCGGGCAAACCGTTAGCCTCGCGAGCCTCAAAGGCAAGCAAGTGGTGATCTACTTCTATCCGAAGGACAGTACGCCGGGTTGCACGACACAGGGTCAGGGCTTTCGCGATCAGCTGGAAGCTTTCAAAGTGGCAAACACTGAAGTCTTCGGTGTGTCGCGTGACAGCCTGAAATCCCACGAGAACTTCAAGGCCAAGCAGGCATTTACCTTCGAGCTGATCAGCGACAAGGAAGAAGCCCTTTGCCAATTGTTCGATGTGATCAAGCTGAAGAAGCTTTATGGCAAGGAATACATGGGCGTTGATCGCAGCACGTTCCTGATCGACAAGGATGGCGTGCTGCGCCAGGAATGGCGTGGTGTGAAAGTGCCGGGACATGTTGACACTGTTTTGGCGGCGGCCCAGGCCTTGAATAAAGCCTGAGCCTTAAAAGATCGCAGCCTTCGGCAGCTCCTGCAGAAGG
The DNA here is from genome assembly GCF_000802965.1 of Pseudomonas fluorescens. GTDB lineage: Bacteria > Pseudomonadota > Gammaproteobacteria > Pseudomonadales > Pseudomonadaceae > Aquipseudomonas > Aquipseudomonas fluorescens_A. The sequence goes on from NZ_JSAK01000027.1 coordinate 181,644, forward strand.
CTGTGATCTTTTTACACTCTAAAGCAGCGGCGCCACTATCGGTTCCTTGCGCGGCCAAGCATCGAGCACAGCCTTGAATAGCGTCGCCAGGGGAATCGCAAAAAACACCCCCCAAAAGCCCCACAACCCGCCAAACAACAGCACCGCACAAATAATCGCCACCGGATGCAGGTTGACCGCTTCCGAGAACAACAGCGGCACCAACACGTTGCCGTCCAGCGTCTGAATGATCCCGTAAACCGCCATCAAATAGATGAACTGATCGCTCCAGCCCCACTGAAACAGCGCAATCAGGAGCACCGGTACGGTCACCACCACGGCCCCGACGTAGGGCACCACCACCGACACCCCGACCAGCAACGCCAGTAGCGCCGCGTAGTTGAGTTCCAACACGACGAAAGCGATATACGTCACGCCACCGCAGATGAAAATCTCGATGACCTTGCCGCGAATGTAATTGGCGATCTGCCGGTTCATTTCATGGGCGACGCGGGTGATCAGCGCCCGCTCACGGGGCAAATATCCGCGCACCCATTCCCCGATCATTTGCCGATCCTTGAGGAAGAAAAACACCAGGATCGGCACCAACACCAGATAAATCATGATGTTCACCAGCAGCGGCAAACTCGACAGCGAGAACGTCAGCGCCCATTGGCCGAACTTGCCGATCTCGCCCCGCGCCACTTCAATGGCCTGCAGCACCTGCTCATCGGAAACCAGATGCGGATAGCGTTCAGGTAATAACAGCAGCAGCGACTGCCACTTGGCGAGCATGCCCGGCAATTCGTTGAACAGCGTGATCAATTGATGCCAGAGCAACGGCACCACGACCACGATGAACACCAGCAACAACCCCATGAACAGGGCAAAGACCAGCCCCACCGCCGCCCCACCCGGCACCCGCATGCGTTCAAGGGTCACTACCAGCCCCTGCATCAGATACGCCAGCACCATCCCTGCCAACACCGGCGCAAGCATGCCGCCCAGCGTCAACACGGCCGTGAACGCCAGGAACAGCAGGACTGCCAGAACCACGGCTTCTTCATCAGAGAAGTAGCGCTGAATCCAGTCGCGTAACACTTTGAACATCAATAATCCTTATGAACAAACGCAGCAGGTTTCAGGCTTTTTTCAACCAGTAACGGTAAACGCCCGCCTCATCTTCTTCGCGAAGCAGCGTATGACCCGCCAATCGGGCAAAGGTGCGGAAGTCACGCTGCGAACCCGCATCCGTTGCGATGACCTTGAGCACCGCACCACTGGCCAGGCGATTGAGTTCCATTTTTGCCTTGAGCAACGGCAACGGACAATTCAGGCCGCTGGCGTCCAGTTCAACGTCATGGGCTAAAGCGTCGGTCATTGCATAACTCCGGGGCGGGTGGCTGAGTTGCTTAGAATATCTGGTCGCAGCGCTGGTGTCCGGCTACAGTAAGGTCTTTGTCGACTAAGGCTTTGTGCATGACATTTTTGCGCCCTACCCTGCTGACGCTCGCTTGCCTGCTCGCCTCACCGGGCTTTGCCGACGACCTGCCGTCACTCGGCGACGCCAGCTCTGCCATTGTCTCGCCGCAACAGGAATATCAATTGGGCCGCGCATGGCTGGCGCTGTTGCGCAGCCAGGTAGCGCAGCTCAACGATCCGCAGCTCAAGGACTATGTCGAATCCAGCGTTTATCGACTGGTAGAAACCAGTCAGGTCAACGACCGGCGCCTGGAGTTCATCCTGATCAACAGCCCGCAACTCAACGCCTTTGCGGCACCGGGCGGGATTGTCGGGGTTAACGGTGGTCTGTTCCTTAACGCCCAGACCGAAGGCGAATATGCCTCGGTACTGGCGCACGAATTGGCTCACTTGTCGCAACGTCACTTTGCCCGTGGCGTTGAAGCCCAACAGCGCATGCAAGTGCCAATGATGGCCGCGCTACTGGCCGGGATCGTGATTGCAGCGGCCGGTGGTGGCGATGCCGGGATCGCCGCCATTGCGGGTACGCAGGCAGCGGCCATTCAGGAACAGCGACGGTTCTCCCGCCAGAATGAACAAGAAGCCGACCGCATCGGCATCGTCAACCTGGAAAAGGCCGGTTACGACCCGCGCTCGATGCCCACCATGTTTGAACGTTTGGGGCGTCAATACCGCTTTGATGCCAAGCCACCGGAATTCCTGCTGACTCACCCGGTCACCGAATCGCGTATTGCTGACACCCGCAACCGAGCCGAACAGGCCCCACAGGGTGGCATCGAAGACACCCTGCGCTATCAGCTGATTCGCGCACGGGTCCAACTGATCTATGAAGAAACGCCTGGGCTGGGCGCCAAACGTTTCCGCGCCCTACTGGATGAAAACCCGAAAAGCGATGTTGCTCGCTATGGCCTGGCGATCGCCCAGATCAAGGGCGGCCAACTGAACGAAGCACGGGAAAACCTCAAGTTGCTGCTGGCCAAGGCGCCAAACGAGATCATCTACAACCTCGCGCAGGTCGATCTCGACATTACCAACAACCGGCTGCCGGACGCACAAGCCCGTGTTGACCGGATGCTGACCCAGTACCCCGGCAACTACCCGCTGAACCAGGTGCGTGTCGACCTGTTGCTGAAACAGAATCGCGCCGCCGATGCTGAAAAGGCCCTCGAAGGCTTGCTCAAATCACGCCCGGACGATCCGGACGTTTGGTATCAGGTCGCAGAAACTCGCGGCCTGTCGGGCAACATCATCGGCTTGCATCAGGCGCGCGCCGAATATTTCGCGCTGGTGGGCGACTATCGTCAGGCCATCCAGCAACTGGATTTTGCCAAGCGCAAGGCGGGCAGCAACTTCCCGTTGTCGTCACGTATCGATGCCCGCCAGCGAGAGCTGATGGAGCAGGAGCGCATGATCAAGGACATGATGGGCTGATCGGCTCCTCAAACAAAAAGCAGACATAAAAAAACCGCCTCTTTCGAGGCGGTTTTTTATTTAGCCAACAACCGGACTATTCGGCCAGTTTGAAGGTGATGAAGCTGGCACGGCCTTGACGCAATACTCGCATCGACACCGAGCGATTCTTCGGCAACGACTTGGCGATATCCGTGAATTGTTTGGTGGATTCGATCGCCTGATTGTTCAGGTGAGTGATCACATCACCAGGCTGCAAGCCGATCATCGAAGCAGGACCGTCCTGAACTTCCTTGATCACCACGCCACCTTTGAGGTCGTAGGTTTTCTTTTGCTCTTCGGTCAGCTCCGCCACGGAAACACCCAGGCGATTGCTGCTGCGCTCGGCACTGGATTTTGGCAAGGAGTCCAGCTCTTTGCCTTCTTCCGGAATAGCGCCGACCGTCAGCTCGACATTCTGACGTTTACCTTCACGAATCACTTCCAGATTGGCTTTCGAGCCAGCCTTCAATGCGCCCACAAGGTGCGGCAGGTCAGCGGACATGACGATCGGTTGACCGTTCATGGTCAGAATCACGTCACCGACTTGCAGCCCGCCCTTGGCAGCCGGACCGTCATCCTGGATCTGCGCGACCAGCGCGCCCGCCGGTTTTTCCAGACCGAACGACTCGGCCAGATCCTTGTTAACTTCCTGGATCACGACACCCAACCAGCCACGGCTGACTTTTCCACCACTTTTCAGCTGATTGGAAACGTCCATGGCCACGTCGATAGGAATCGCGAACGATACGCCCATGAAACCACCGGAACGGGTGTAGATCTGCGAGTTGATCCCCACCACTTCGCCATTCAGGTTAAACAGCGGACCGCCGGAGTTGCCCGGGTTAATCGGCACGTCGGTCTGGATGAACGGCACATAGTTTTCGTTCGGCAGGCTGCGACCGACGGCACTGACGATGCCTTGGGTCACCGTGTGGTCAAAGCCGAATGGCGACCCGATTGCTACGACCCACTGGCCAGCTTTCAGATCCTGGGATTTGCCGAGCTTCAACACCGGTAGATCCTTGCCTTCGATTTTCAGCAGTGCGACGTCGGAACGCGGGTCGGTGCCCACCAGCTTCGCTTTCATTTCGCTGCGATCGGCCAGACGCACGAGAATTTCGTCGGCATCGGCGATCACATGGTTATTGGTCAAGATGTAGCCATCAGACGAGATGATGAAACCTGAACCCAGGGAGGTTGCTTCACGCTGACGATCACCGCGAGGCGAGCGTTGTTGCGGCGGCATGCCCCGTTCGAAGAACTCGCGCAGCATCGGCGGCAAACCTTCGAGATCAGGCATCTGCTCGCTGACTTTACGGTCCGGCAGTTTTTGCGTGGTACTGATGTTGACCACCGCAGGCGATGCCTGCTCGACCAACTGAGTGAAGTCAGGCAATTCGACCGCTTGAACAGCGACCGCCTGACCGAGCACGAACACGGTGGCAAGAATGGAGAGGTAAGATTTCAAGCGTGGTATCGACATACGGCTCCCGTTACGACGAGCATGGTTAAGCGATATGGATCAAGGAACACCGGGAAAGATACGCCGGTATTTTTGTTCCGGGAACAACAAACAAGGCCAGAGCCGAGGGGCTCTGACCTATAAAAAATTTTGGGGATTTTTGCAAACTGAAATGCTCACGAAACATTTCGACTGGAGCTCACTGCGTGGTTGCAGCGGCATTATTACGCATGGAGAGCGCAATTCGTTCAGCGGTGCCTGCCGGAATTTCGCCGACCACCGTGACCATCATTTCACCTTGCGGTGTGGTCAAGCGCCGGGAGACAGCTACGGTTGGCCCCAACTGAGTGCGGGTATCGGTGACGGAGGCACCGTTCAAAGGCTCCAGGAACACCGAAAACCGAGCCAGACCATCGTCATACATCAAGCTGTTGACCTGGGTTTTGGTCTCTGGATCCTTGCGTGCCGTACTGCTGGTCAGCTCGAAACCGGGTGGGAGCCAGTCCGAATGCCAAACCTGAGCGGTTTTGACCGCAGAAGCCTTGTCACTTTCTAGGTTGACCGCCTTGCAATCGGCGCCGGGCTGCAAGCTGGCATCAGAAGGAACGTTTGCGGTATCCAGTTGCGTGAACTGGAATCGCTCCAGCAATTGCCCTTTGTCATTCAGCAGCAACGACTTGAGAGGCAGGCCGGTTTCTTTATCCAGATGCAGCTCAAACCCGTAGCGGTGTTGGTCACGAGGGGTTAGCGAAACGATCACTGCAGGTCGACCAGCCACACGCGACTTGCCAATAACGGCAAGGTCATACCAATTCTTGAGCTTTTGCGGATCAAGTGCACGTGCCGAGGAGCTGGGAGAATCGCCAAGCCCCGCGATCAGAATGCCGCTGACGCATTGAGTATGCCCATCAACGCGTACGACTTCCTGTGCTGAGCCATCGAGCTGGAGTAAACGCTCGCGGACCTTGCCATCCTGGACACGGTGCCAGATGTTATGGGTAGAAAAACTACCGTTACGCTCGTAGACGAAGGTACCAAAAAAGCTTTGCTGTTGCTCGGCCTTGCCCAGACGGGTCAACCAGTCCTGGGCTTCGTCGGCGTGGGCTGGAACAACGAACCAGCCACTGAGCAGAAGCGTAAGTAGAGGTATGGCGCGCATGATCCTCCTTAACGGTTTTCCAGGCTTGCTGCACGAGCGTAAGGCAGAGCGCTCTCAGTACCTTTCAGTGCAGCCTGTTGAGCATGTTGGCGCAAGTAACCTGGCAGACGCTGATCGTGCCAGCCTGGCTGACCTTGCAAAACGCCGTTGGCCATAGGACCAGTGGCTTCCGAACTCTCATTGTAGCCTGCCAAAACAGCCGGGCCTTTAACTTGAGGAGCCGCCAGATTTTGTTGGCTGGATTGCTGTGCCAATTCGACACCAGCGATCTCGTCCTGGTTGTACAGACGAACACCTGCCAGTACGGCAACCGTTACCGAAGCAGCCACCGCCAGACGACCCAAGCTACGCCATGGACCACGGGAGACTTTTGCCGGCACAGCTTCGTCAGCCAGAGCCGCAGAGACTGCCGCTGCGATATCCAGACGTGGAAGCAACAGATCCTTGTGCATCACTGCCCGAGCGATTTGATAACGAGCCCAGGTTTCACGGGTTTCAACATCGTCGCAGGCACTCAGTACCCGACGCAGTTCCAATTCGTCCGCTTCGTTATCCATCACTGCGGACAGCGATTCCTGCAGGGCTTCACGACTCATGGCGTTCCTCTCTTGGCTGTCGCCGCTGTCTCTAGTTTTCCTGCAACAACGGCTGCAGGGCTTTATCGATGGCCTCCCGGGCGCGGAAGATCCGGGAGCGCACGGTGCCAACCGGACATTGCATGACGCTCGCAATGTCCTCGTAACTCAGACCATCGAATTCACGTAAAGTTAACGCCGTACGCAAATCTTCTGGCAGTTGCTGAATGGTTCGATGGACGGTGCCTTCGATCTCATCCCGCAGCAAAGCTCGTTCTGGCGACTCGAGATCCTTGAGGCCATGATCGCCATCGTAGAACTCTGCATCCTCGGAACTGACATCGCTATCCGGCGGCCGACGGCCGCGTGAAACCAGATAGTTTTTCGCCGTGTTGATGGCGATACGGTAAAGCCACGTATAAAACGCGCTGTCTCCGCGAAAATTTCCAAGCGCGCGGTACGCCTTGATAAAGGCTTCCTGCGCCACGTCCTGGGCTTCATGGGTGTCGTGCACGAAACGCACGATCAACCCGAGAATTTTGTGCTGGTATTTCAGCACTAGCAGATCGAAAGCACGCTTGTCGCCGCGCTGCACGCGTTCGACCAGTTGCTGATCCTCTTCCTGGGTTAGCATGAACACTCCTCGATAAGCTCGGAGGAGGCTTGCATAACTAAACGACCGGACTTGCAAACATAGACTCGGGCTTTTCGCAAAAGTTCTCCCCCTCCAGGCAAGTTTCCTGCGGGCTCTGATTCGGCACGCACGAAAAGCGCAGCGCGAGATGACTCGGCTGCGCGAATAATCTTGTCATCAGATTCGCTGATAGGATCCAACCGCAGATCCTGCCTGAACCCGACACTGTTCCTTGACTCAGGCAACCGTCTATTGATCTTGGGCCTTTGGCAAAAGTTCCAAATATTTATAGCTGCCTGAAACCGACATTGTGCAACCTTGAATAGAAAAAGACTGTTAAATCCACGATACAGTCTCCTGGTCACCGAAACGGCCGAAAAAACATCCGACGAAGCGTCAGATGTTTTCTGTCACGGTAGTTTCACAATGCCATATGGGCTCGGGTATTGTGCCGCTCCCCCCCTCTATATACTAGTGGGCTGTGCGGTTGCCGGACTCGCCCTGTCCAGATGTCTGGCGCCTACCCCGACCCGGGTCGCTTTGAGCGGAATCCTGAAATGAGCCAACAGTTTCAACACGATGTTCTGGTAATCGGCAGCGGCGCTGCAGGCTTGAGCCTTGCGCTGACCTTGCCCGGTCATTTGCGTATCGCCGTATTGAGCAAAGGCGACCTCGCCAACGGCTCGACTTTCTGGGCCCAGGGCGGTGTCGCTGCCGTCCTGGATGACACCGACACCGTCGAATCCCACGTCGATGACACCCTCAATGCCGGCGGCGGCCTGTGCCACGAAGACGCGGTGCGCTTTACCGTAGAGCACAGTAAAGAGGCGATTCAGTGGCTGATCGACCAGGGCGTTCCGTTTACCCGCGATGAACAGTCCGGCACCGAAGACGGTGGATTCGAGTTTCACCTGACCCGCGAGGGCGGTCACAGCCATCGCCGCATCATCCATGCCGCCGATGCCACCGGCGCTGCTATTTTCAGAACGCTGCTCGATCAGGCCAAACTGCGGCCGAACATCGAGCTGCTGGAACAGCGAGTCGCGGTCGACCTGATTACCGAAAAGCGCTTGGGGCTGGAAGGCGATCGCTGCCTCGGCGCCTATGTACTCAATCGCGGCACCGGCGAAGTCGATACCTACGGCGCCCGCTTTGTGATTCTTGCGTCCGGCGGCGCGGCCAAGGTCTACCTCTATACCAGCAACCCGGATGGCGCCTGCGGTGACGGCATCGCCATGGCCTGGCGTTCGGGTTGCCGGGTGGCGAACCTGGAGTTCAACCAGTTTCACCCCACCTGCCTGTATCACCCGCAAGCCAAGAGCTTCCTGATTACCGAAGCCCTGCGCGGCGAAGGTGCACACCTGAAGCTGCCCAATGGCGAGCGCTTCATGCAGCGCTTCGACCCGAGGGCAGAACTGGCCCCCCGGGACATCGTCGCCCGCGCCATCGACCATGAAATGAAGCGACTGGGCGTCGATTGCGTCTATCTGGACATCAGCCACAAATCCGAAGAGTTCATCAAGACGCACTTCCCGACGGTGTATGAACGCTGCCTCGAGTTTTCCATCGACATCACCAAGCAGCCGATCCCGGTGGTTCCGGCGGCGCACTACACCTGTGGCGGCGTGATGGTCGATCAGCAGGGTCGCACCGACGTGCCGGGGCTGTACGCCATCGGTGAAACCAGCTTCACCGGCCTGCACGGCGCCAACCGCATGGCCAGCAACTCATTGCTGGAGTGCTTCGTTTACGCGCGCTCGGCGGCGGCGGACATCGTGGAGCAATTGCCACAGGTTTCAGCGCCTGTCGACCTGCCCGTCTGGGATGCGAGCCAGGTGACCGACTCCGATGAAGACGTGATCATTGCGCACAACTGGGATGAACTGCGCCGCTTCATGTGGGACTACGTGGGTATCGTGCGCACCAACAAGCGCCTGCAACGAGCCCAGCACCGAGTGCGCTTGTTGCTCGACGAAATCGACGAGTTCTACAGTAACTACAAGGTCAGCCGGGATTTGATCGAACTGCGCAACCTGGCTCAAGTGGCCGAGTTGATGATCCGCTCAGCGATGGAGCGCAAGGAGAGTCGTGGCCTGCATTACACCCTCGATTATCCGAAAATGCTGCCGGTAGCCCTGGACACTATTCTGGTGCCGTCCACCTACGCCGACTGAACTTGAGCCGGACCCGCATGCGTCGGTGAACATCCGCCGCCTGCGAATCCCGGGGCACGCAAATGGCCCTGACCCGACGCTCGCCACGCAAACGAAAACGCAGCACCACGATCAATGGCAGCGCCAGGCTGTCAGGGCGCAACTGCGCCGGTTGCCATCCCCCAGCCCGACTCCATAACTGCCAGCCATCGGTGTCGCGGCGCAAACCGCAAAACGCCTGCGGGTGCGTCAGCATGATCTGACGAGGCACCGCCCAAACGCCATGCAGCAGGCAGCAACCAGCGCCGAGCAGACTGGCCCAAAGCGGTATGGATAGAAGAAACAGCGCACCCAGCGCGAACAGCTGGGCCAGCAGATACGCCGCCAGCAACTGCCGTGAGGCATGCCAGCGGTATTCGCAACCCTCACTTGGGCTGGACACGATCCAGAATCATGCGAACCATGCGTTGAAGTTCCGGATCTTCCGATTCGGCACGTTCCATGAACCAGCCGAACATGTCCTGATCTTCGCATTCGAGCAATCGGACGTATAAGTCGCGATCAAGCTGGTTGAGGTGCGGGTAGACCTCTTTCACAAACGGCACCAGCAACACGTCAAGCTCAAGCATGCCGCGGCGGCTGTGCCAGTAGAGGCGGTTCAGTTCAACATCTTCGACCATGGAGCGCTCCTCAAATAGGCCGCAAGTATACAGCCCCGCGCCTCGTCGAACAGTCGGCTTTGGTCGGGCACATGTGATCCTTTGTGAACTACCCATTTCAAGGGCACACCCTTATCATGTCCGCCAGACTCTTTACCCTGCGATGACCCATGGCCGATTCTGCTTTTTTCTGCACGCTGTCTCATGAAGGTGTTCTGGCGGTCCGCGGTGCGGACGCCGGCAAGTTCCTGCAAGGCCAGTTGACCTGCAACCTCAATTACCTGAGCGATACCCAGGCCAGCCTCGGCGCGCGCTGCACACAGAAGGGCCGGATGCAGTCGAGCTTCCGCATTCTGCTCGAAGGCGATGGCGTGCTCATGGCCATGGCCAGCGAGCTGCTGGAACCGCAGCTGGCAGACCTGAAAAAATACGCCGTGTTCTCCAAGTCCAAACTGACCGATGAAAGCACTGCCTGGGTCCGCTTCGGCATCGACCATGGTGACGCTGCGCTGAACAGCCTCGGCCTGGATCTGCCGGCAGAAATCGACAGCGTAGTGCGCAACGACAGGCTGATCGCTGTTCGTGTTTCGCCTGATCGCGCCGAGCTGTGGGTCACTGCCGATCAGGCCGCAGACATCAAGGGCAAGCTGTCCGCCCTGTTGGCCGAAGGCGATCTGAATCAATGGCTGCTGGGTCAGATCCGCGCAGGGATCGGCCAGGTCATGCCGAACACTCGCGAGCTGTTCATCCCGCAGATGCTCAACCTGCAAGCCGTGGGTGGCGTGAGTTTCAAAAAAGGCTGCTACACCGGCCAGGAAATCGTCGCGCGGATGCAGTACCTGGGCAAACTCAAGCGTCGTTTGTATCGCCTGCAACTGGATGCCAGCGAACTGCCTGAACCCGGCACTCAGCTGTTTTCCCCGAGCCACGGCAGCTCAATCGGTGAGGTGGTACTGGCCGCCCGCGCCGAGCAAAACATTGAACTGCTGGCCGTATTGCAAGCCGAAGCTGCAGAGGCAGGCGACATTCACGTCGGCGCGCTCGACGGCCCTGCCCTGCACTTGCTCGACCTGCCTTACCAATTGGACCGCGACCGCGAGATCCAGCGCTGACAGCAGTACATTTTTGCGACACCTAGAGAAATTAAATGAGTGAGCTGGCGGAAAAGGTCCAACAGGATTTGGTTGAGGCCATCGATAACGATGACCTGGTTCTGCCCACATTACCGGAAGTGGCTTTGCAGATTCGCAAGGCCGCTGAAGATCCGGAAATCAGTATCAGCACCCTGAGCAAAGTGATCGGCCGCGATGCCGCGCTGTCGGCGCGCCTGATCAAAGTGGTCAACAGCCCCTTGCTGCGCGCGACTCAGGAAGTGACCGAACTGCACACAGCAATCACCCGCCTGGGCATCAACTACAGCAGCAACCTGGCGATCGGCCTGGTCATGGAACAAATCTTCCATGCCCGTTCCGAAGTGGTTGAACAGAAAATGCGCGAAGTCTGGCGCAAAAGCCTCGAGATCGCCGGCGTCAGTTATGCGCTCTGCCGCAACTACACCCAACTCAAGCCCGATCAAGCGGCGCTCGGCGGGTTGGTGCATCAGATTGGCGTACTACCGATCCTGACCTATGCCGAAGACCACTATGAGCTGCTGTCCGACCCGGTCAGTCTCAATCACGTGATCGATCAGATTCACCCGATCCTCGGCGACAAACTGCTCAGGGTCTGGGAGTTTCCGGACCTGCTGGTGCAGGTGCCGCGGCTGTACCTGAACTTCAAGCGAGAGTCCGCGCAGGTCGACTATGTTGATCTGGTGCAAGTGGCCAGCCTGTACTGCCATAAAGACACCGACCACCCGATTTCACGCATTGACCCTTTCAGCGTGCCGTCCTTCAAAAAGCTTGGAATCGATCCTGACAACAAGGCGATGTGTGCCGATCTGGAAGAAACCCGGTCGATGTTTTACTGAGCCTGAGCCAATCCCTGTGGCGAGGGAGCTTGCTCCCGCTCGGCTGCGCAGCAGTCGCAACATTGCCGCATGAGTTTTATCTGGCATACCGAGAGCATGAGTCGGGGCCGCTTCGCAGCCCCGCGGGAGCAAGCTCCCTTGCCACAAAAAGCGCTGATCACTCCCCGGCAATAAAACTCACCCGCACCTTCAACCCCGCATGTTCGCCGTCATGCAGGCTGATCTGCGCCAGGTGCGCGCGGCAAATCTCGCCGACAATCGCCAGCCCCAAACCGGTTCCGGCCACTTGCTGGTTGCGCCGGTAGAAGCGTTCGAACACCCGATCACGCTCATCAACTGGAATCCCCGGACCATCGTCCTCGACCTCCAGCACCGCCGGTGCCGAGACCCGCAGAATGACGTTGCCGCCCGGAGGCGTATGGGCCAGTGCGTTGTCCACCAGATTGCTCAGCAGTTCGTTGAGCAAGGTCGGCTCGCCGCGCATCCACACCGGTTCATCCGCTTCCAGCGCCAACGCCACGCCGCGCTTATAGGCCAGCGGCGCCATGGCCATGCCCAATTCCCGCGCCAGTTGACTCAGATCGAGCAATTGAGCGCCGCCCTCGGCAATCGCCCGGGCGCCATTTTCGACACGCGCGAGCGAGAGCAATTGATTGGCCAGATGAGTCAAGCGATCGGTGCCTTGGGCGGCGGTTTCCAGCGTGTCGCGCCAGGTTTGCGGTTCGGTTGAGCGCAAGCCCAGTTCGAGACGCGCCTTGAGCGCGGCCAACGGAGTGCGCAGTTCGTGGGCCGCATCGGCGATGAATTGCGCCTGACGCTCGAACTGCCCGCGCAGGCGTTCGGTAAAGTGATTGAGCGCGCTTACCAGCGGCCATAATTCGTGCTGCACTTCCACCAAGGGCAATGGCCGCAGGTCATCCGGCTGACGTTCTTCCACCGCTGTGCGCAAGCGCTCCAATGGGCGCAGTGCCGCGCTGACCGCAAACCACACCATCATCAGTGCCCCGACCGCCAGCATGCCCAGTCGCAACAACGTATCTGCTGCCAGGCTGCGGGCCATGCTGACGCGCGCCTCATCGGTCTCCGCCACGCGGATTTCCGCCATGCCGTTCATGTTCGGTTCGCTGACCGCTTTGAGCAGACTGACCACGCGGACGTTCTGCCCCCGATAAGTCGCGTTATAGAACCGCGCCAGCGCCGGATAATCATCAGTGCGCGGCGTCCCCGGGGGTGGGCCCGGCAGGTTTTCGTATCCCGAAATCAGCTTCTGGTTGATATCATTGACCAGGTAAAAAATCCGCCCGGCGCTGTCGTAGGCGAAGGTATCGAGGGCCACGTAGGGCACGTCGAGGCTGAGGCTGCCGTCGCGTTCGGAAAGGCCCGCCGCGATGGTCCGCGCCGAAGCGAGCAAAGTTCGGTCATAGGCCGTGTCAGCCGCTTCGCGACCGTTCCAGTACGCGCTCAAACCACTCGCCAGCATCAGCACCACCAGCAACAGCGCGAGGTTCCATAGCAACCGCCAGCGCAGGCTGCTGGGCTTATGCATCGCGGCTTTCCAGCAAGTAGCCGAGGCCGCGGAAGGTCACGATGGCGACAGGTTGACCGTCGAGTTTCTTGCGCAAGCGGTGCACGTAGATTTCGATGGCATCGGGGCTGGCTTCTTCGTCGAGGCCGAAGACCTGGGAGGCCAGTTGTTCCTTGCTCATCACCCGACCTGGACGGGCGATCAACGCTTCGAGCACGGCCTGCTCGCGGGAGGTCAGGGTCAGCAATTCTTCGCCGAGGGTGAAGCGCCGAGTGTCCAGGTCATAGGCCAGCACGCCACAGCGCTGCATGCGTTCACCGCCCAACACGCTGCGGCGCAGCAAGGCTTTCACCCGGGCTTCGAGTTCGGTGAGTTCGAACGGCTTGGCCAGGTAATCGTCGGCGCCGAGGTTCAGGCCATGGACCCGATCCTTGACGTCACTGCGCGCGGTCAACATCAACACCGGCAGGTTTTTGCCCCGTGCGCGCAAGCGCGCCAGCACTTCGAAACCATCCATGCGCGGCAGGCCCACATCGAGGATCGCCATGGCGTATTCCTCGCTGCCCAGCGCCAGGTCGGCGGCCACGCCGTCGTGCAGCACATCCACGGTCAGGCCGGTGCTCTTGAGCGCCTGGGCGACGCTTTCAGCGAGCTGCAGATGGTCTTCGACGAGCAGGACACGCATGGATCTTTACCTCATTCAGGGATGGTCGACGCCATTCTTTGGCGCGGAGTTTACAGCGGCATCCGTTGCTGTGAAGCCCGAAAAACCGTGAAAGCCCGATGAAAGGTTAGCGAAAGGTTCGACCGTTAGAGTCGATGCACGGATGGTTTCAATCGCAGCCATCGATCCTGCTTTGAAATGTAGCTCCCGAAAAACGCCTCGATGCGTTTTCGCCAATAAGAACAATAACGAGGTACTTCGTCATGCTGTCCACCCAGCCCCAGATTTGCCCGCCCCGCCACTTTTCCCGCTCCCCATCGTTTACGCTTGCCGGCGCCGTTATCGGCTGCGCGAAGCGAAACCGCCGCACCTGAAACATCCCCTATAACAACAACTCCCGTGGAGAAAAAAATGAATCGATCACTGCGCCGTTTCGCCCTCGCCGCCAGCTGCATGCTGTTTGCCGGCCAACTGATGGCCGAGCCTAAACGCCCGGAATGCATCGCACCGGCCTCCCCGGGTGGTGGTTTCGACCTGACCTGCAAGCTGGCGCAAAGCGCGCTGCTCAACGAAAAACTGCTGACCAAGCCGATGCGCGTGACCTATATGCCCGGCGGTGTTGGCGCCGTGGCCTACAACGCGGTGGTCGCCCAGCGTCCGGCCGATGCTGGCACGCTGGTGGCCTGGTCCAGCGGTTCGCTGCTGAACCTGGCCCAAGGCAAGTTCGGTCGCTTCGATGAAACCAACGTGCGCTGGCTCGCTGCCGTCGGGACCAGCTACGGCGCCATCGCAGTGAAAAGCGATTCGCCCTACAAGACCCTCGACGATCTGGTACAGGCGTTGAAGAAAGATCCGAGCAAAGTGGTGATCGGTTCCGGCGGCACCGTCGGCAGCCAGGACTGGATGCAAACCGCCCTGATCGCCAAGGCCGCCGGGATCAACCCGCGTGACCTGCGTTACGTCGCACTCGAAGGCGGCGGCGAAATCGCCACGGCCCTGCTCGGCGGCCACATTCAGGTTGGCAGCACCGACATTTCCGACTCCATGCCGCACATCCAGAGCGGCGACATGCGCCTGCTGGCGGTGTTCTCCGAGAAGCGTCTGGACGAGCCGGAAATGAAAGACATCCCGACCGCCAAAGAGCAAGGCTACGACATCGTCTGGCCAGTGGTTCGCGGTTTCTACCTCGGGCCGAAAGTCAGCGATGAAGACTACGCCTGGTGGAAAGACTCCTTCGACAAACTGCTGGCTTCGCCTGAGTTCGCCAAGCTGCGTGATCAGCGTGAGCTGTTCCCGTTCGCCATGACCGGCCCGGAACTGGACACCTACGTGAAGAAGCAGGTTGCGGACTACAAAGTGCTGGCCAAAGAGTTCGGCCTGATCCAGTGATCGCCTCTGTCTAGCGGCTGCGGCTCCGTTTGGCGGGGTCGCGGCACAGGAGTTCCTCATGCTCTTACAACGCATTTTTGCTTCGGTGCTGTTGCTGGCCTGCCTCAGCCTGGTGGCGATGGCCATACCTTACCAGGCGCCTTTTTCCTACGAACCTATCGGCCCGCGTGCCTTTCCCCTGTTGATGCTGGGGCTGATGGGCCTCGCGCTGGTGTACATGGTGTTTCGCCCTTCGCCGATCAAGCACACCGATGAAGATCCACCGATGGATCGTGAAACCCTGACCAAAATCGGTGTGTGCGTCCTGTTGTTGCTGGTTTTTGCCGGGCTGTTCGAACCGCTGGGCTTCATCCTCAGCAGCATGCTGGTTGGCATTCCGATGGCGCGCCTGTACGGCGGGCGCTGGTTGCCGGGCGTCGTGATCATCAGCCTGATGAGCGTCGGCCTGTACCTGCTGTTCGACAAAGTCATGGACGTGCCACTGCCTCTGGGCCTGCTCGACGTTCTGGAGAACTGATATGGATACCCTTGGTTATTTGAGTCACGGCTTCGGCGTCGCACTGACCCCTTACAACCTGGTGACCGCGCTCAGCGGCACATTGATCGGTACCGTCGTCGGCCTGCTGCCGGGGCTGGGGCCGATCAACGGCGTGGCGTTGCTGATCCCGATTGCCTTCGCACTGGGCCTGCCACCGGAGTCGGCGCTGATCCTGCTGGCGGCGGTGTACCTGGGTTGCGAATACGGCGGCCGCATCAGTTCGATCCTGCTGAACATTCCCGGCGAAGCCTCCACCGTGATGACGACGCTCGACGGCTACCCGATGGCCCGTCAAGGCCTGGCCGGTGTGGCGCTGTCGCTGTCGGCCTGGAGTTCGTTCATCGGCGCGTTCATCGCCACCTGCGGCATGGTGGTGTTCGCGCCGATACTGGCGAAATGGGCAATTGCCTTTGGCCCGGCGGAATACTTCGTGCTGATGGTGTTTGCGATTGTCTGTCTGGGCGGAATGGCCGGCGATCGTCCGCTCAAGACCTTTATCGCCGCACTGATCGGGCTGTTCCTGTCGACGGTCGGCATTGATGCCAACAGCGGTGTGTACCGCTTCACCGGCGACAACATCCACCTCACCGACGGCATTCAATTCGTGGTGCTGGTGCTGGGCCTGTTTTCCATCAGCGAAATCCTTCTGCTGCTGGAAAAAACCCACCGTGGCCAGGAAGCCTTCCAGGCCACCGGGCGCATGCTGTTCAACTTCAAGGAAGCCGCTTCGGTGTTCTGGGTGAACATGCGTTGTGGTGTGCTCGGCTTCATCATGGGCGTACTGCCGGGAGCCGGTGCGACGCTGGCCAGTGCCGTGGCTTACATGACCGAGAAACGTATTGCCGGCCCAAGCGGTAAATTCGGCCAGGGCGACAAGCGCGGCCTCGCAGCCCCGGAAACCGCCATCGGTGCCGAAGCCTGCGGCGCGCTGGTGCCGATGCTGACCCTCGGCGTTCCAGGTTCTGGCACCACGGCGGTGATGATCGGCGCACTGTCGCTGTACAACATCACGCCAGGTCCGCTGCTGTTTCAACAGCAACCGGACATCGTCTGGGGCCTGATCGCGTCGTTATTCATCGCCAACATCATGCTGGTGATCCTCAATATCCCGATGATCCGCATCTTTACCATAATCCTTGCCGTACCGAACTGGGCACTGGTGCCTATGATCGCGATCATCACTGCGATCGGCGTGTACGCGGTGCATGCCACCACGTTCGACCTGTTCCTGATGATCGGTATCGGCATCTTCGGCTACATCCTGCGCAAGCTGGACTTCCCGTTGTCGCCGGTGCTGCTGGGTTTCATCCTGGGCGGCTTGATGGAACAGAACCTGCGCCGGGCGCTGTCGATCTCCAACGGCTCGCTGGACATCCTCTGGTCCAGCGGGATCACCGTCGGTGTCTGGGCGTTGATCGTGGTCATGCTGCTGGTGCCGGTCGTGCGCATCTGGCGCAAACGCTCGGCCGCGCAACGCGCAATTGCCGATGTCTGATCGAACACCGTTCAAAGCCTGGTGGGGCACCCCGCTGGTCGGCCTGCTGGGCGGTTTCCTCGCCAGCCAGGTCGGCTGGCCTTTGCCGTGGATGGTCGGCTCGTTGTTGGCGATAATCCTCGTTCGCTGCCTGACACCCTGGCAACTGGCGGAAATCCCTGGCGGCCGCAAATGCGGCCAGTGGGTTGTCGGGATCGGCATCGGCCTGCACTTCACCCCGGTGGTGATGGAACAGGTTCTGAGTCATTTCGGTTTGATTTTCTTTGGTGCGTTGGTCACCAGCTTGTCCGCTGTGGTCGGGGTCTGGTTGATGCGCCGCACCGGGGAGGATCGCGCCACTGCGTTTTTCTCCAGCATGCCCGGCGGTTCCGGGGAGATGGTCAACCTCGGCGCCCGCAATGGTGCGGTGCTCAGCCGTGTGGCGGCGGGGCAGAGTTTGCGGGTGTTGGTGGTGGTGCTCTGCGTGCCGGCGGCGTTCAAGTATTTGTTGGGCGACGGTGCGCCGGTGCTGCATGCCACTGCTGTGGACTGGCGCTGGCTGGCTCTGCTGTTCCCCGCTGGTGCTTTGGCGGCGTGGATCTGGGAGCGATTGCGTCAGCCCAATCCTTGGCTGTTTGGACCATTGCTGCTCAGTGCAGCGGTGAGTATCGGTTGGGATCTGCATATCGGGTTGCCCAACGGAGGCAGCCAGATCGGCCAATGGCTGATCGGCAGCGGGTTGGGCTGTCACTTCAACCGGCAGTTTTTCCGGCGTGCGCCTTCGTTCATGGGGCGGACGTTGATCGGCACGGTGTTGACCATGCTGATCGCCTCGGCGGCGGCATTAGGGTTGAGTGCGTTAACCCATCTGGATCTGCGCTCGCTGACGCTGGGCATGATGCCCGGCGGGATTGCGGAGATGAGCCTGACGGCAGAGACCCTGCAATTGTCGGTGCCGTTGGTGACGGCGATGCAGGTGATGCGGCTGTTGTTTGTGTTGTTTCTGGCGGAGCCGTTGTTCAAGTATTGGAACCGAAATCCCGATTCAGACAGTTAGACCGGTGGCGAGGGAGCTTGCTCCCGCTCGACTGCGCAGCAGTCGTAAAACCTATGTGCGCGGTCTGTCAGAAGAAATCAGGTAACAGGATTTGGGGCTGCTTCGCAGCCCAGCGGGAGCAAGCTCCCTCGCCACAAAAGCCCCTATCCCCACCTTCAAACCGGCGGCAATCGCCACTCGATCGGCGTTTCGCCATTCTGTTCCAGAAACTTGTTGGTCCGGCTGAAGTGCCCGCAACCAAGGAAGCCGCGATAGGCCGACAGTGGCGACGGGTGTACAGAGGTCAGCACCAGATGCTTGGTCGCATCGATCAATTTCTGCTTGCTCTGGGCATGGGCGCCCCACAGCATGAACACCAGATGCGGCTGCTGCTGGCTGACCACTTCAATGATCCGATCGGTGAAAAACTGCCAGCCCTTGTCCTTGTGCGCGTTGGCATTGGCACGCTCGACCGTCATGGTGGTGTTAAGCATCAACACGCCCTGATCCGCCCAGCTCTGCAAATAACCATGATTGGGGATGTCGATGTTCAGGTCGCGCTTCAGTTCTTTATAGATGTTCACCAACGACGGTGGCGCCGGCACGCCCGGTTGTACCGAGAAGCACAAGCCATGGGCCTGGCCCGGGCCGTGATACGGGTCCTGACCGAGGATGACGACCTTGACCTTGTCCAGCGGCGTCGAGTTGAGTGCGTTGAAGATCATTGGGCCTGGTGGATAGATCTCCTTGCCGGCCGCCCGCTCCTCTTGCAGGAAGTTTCGCAACTCCGCCATGTAGGGCTGGTCGAATTCGGCACGCAGTGCCTCCTTCCAGCTCGGTTCGAGTTTGATACGGTCGTCAGCAGTCATGGTCATACCCGGAAAAATCAATGGGGCGAACCCTAGGAAAGCCCACAACGCTTGTCAATTGATCTGACGCAGATCCGGCACTTTCCCACACAGCGATCATACTTAACCCTCAAATTCCCGATCGAGGTCACGATGAATCTGCACTTCGAAGAACTCACCGGCACCGACGGCGCCCGCATCGGCGTCGCCACGCTGGATGCCGAAAAGTCGCTGAACGCCCTGTCCCTACCGATGATTGGCGCCCTGCGCGATCAGTTGGACGCTTGGGCCAAGGAACCGCAAATCGTCTGCGTTTTGTTGCGTGGCAATGGCGCCAAGGCTTTCTGCGCCGGCGGTGAAGTACGCCGCCTGGTGGAGGCCTGCCGAGAGCATCCCGGCGAAGTGCCGCCGTTGGCCGCGCACTTCTTCGCTGCGGAATATCGCCTGGACTTCAGCCTGCACACCTACCCCAAACCGCTGATCTGCTGGGGCCATGGGTATGTGCTCGGCGGCGGCATGGGCCTGCTGCAGGGAGCGAGTATCCGGATTGTCACGCCGAGCAGTCGACTGGCGATGCCGGAAATCAGCATTGGGCTGTATCCGGACGTCGGCGCCAGTTGGTTTCTGTCGCGGCTGCCGGGCAAGCTCGGATTGTTTCTCGGCTTGACCGGCGCCCACATGAACGGTCGCGACGCGATTGATCTGGACCTGGCTGACCGTTTCCTGCTCGATGAACAGCAGGAAGATCTGATTGAAGGCCTGCTGCAATTGAACTGGCAGGAACAGACGCCGATGCAGCTCAACAGTCTGCTCAAGGCCTTGCAGCAGGAAGCGGTCGCGCAGATGCCGCCAGCCCAATGGCTGCCTCGGCGCCAGCAGATCGACGAATTGCTGGATGTCAGTGATGTGCGCTGCGCATGGAAGGCCATCAGCCAATTACGTGACAACACCGACATGCTGCTCAGCCGCGCGGCGAAGACCATGAGCGAAGGCTCGCCGCTGACCGCTCATCTGGTGTGGGAACAGATCGTCCGCGCCCGGCATATGTCGCTGGCCCAGGTCTTTTTGATGGAATACACCCTGAGCCTCAACTGCTGTCGTCATCCGGAGTTCAGCGAAGGGGTGCGCGCACGGTTGATCGATAAGGACCAGAAACCCCGCTGGCACTGGCCGGACATTAATAATGTGCCGGATGCCGTGGTGGAGGCGCATTTCCACAAGGCTTGGGAAGGTCGCCATCCTCTGGCGGATCTTTCGGATTACTGAAATCCGGGCACAAAAAAGCGGCGCTTGATGCGCCGCTTTTTTTGTTTGCGTGATTAACGGTAGTTGCCCCGGCCGTTGTGATCGCCACGTCCGTCGTGGTTACTTCGGTTGTTGTTGTCACCGCGTCCGCTGTGATTGTTGTTGCGTCCGCCACGGTAATCATTGTTCCAGCCGCCACGGTTACGGCCGTCCCAACCTTGATTTTGATGTGCCCGGTAATCGGGTCGGGCCTGATGATAACGAGGTGCCGGTTGGTAATAGCGCGGTGCCGGTTGATAGACCCGCGGCTGGTGGTAATAGCGCGGGGTTGGCTGGTAATAGCGCGCTGGCGGCGCGTAATACCGGCGCGGTGGCGTGTAGTAACCGCCGCCGTTGGAATAGTAAGAGTTGCCGCCCGCGTAATAAGGCGCTGGCGAGGTGTAAACCTCTGAACTGTAGTAACTGGCTCCTCCATCGGAATACGGTACGCACCCACCCAGGGACAATCCCAATACAGCAATCAGTAGAATTCGGCGCAGCGTTTTTTGGTCGAGCATGGCGGCCTCCTGGACCGCGAGTGAGCCATACCAGCGACGCTGGCAGGCGACAGTCAATTATTCGGTGACTGTCGATAGATCAGACATCAATTTCAATTTCTGGTGCGCTACCGCAACAAGTTGAAACATCTCGCCGATGAAAGGTTTTTCATCTTCCCAGTCGCAGCAACGATCCATTGCGGTGCGCCGACGCACCATCAAAAGGCAGCCCAAACCCTCCCCTGCCACCAACCAATCGCCCGACGCCCGTGCCAGAGCGTCTGAGCCGACTTGGCACGGCTCTCGCTTTACCAAATGTGTGCAGGAGTCATCACCAGGTTCGCGGCACCACAATTTGCAATGGCTGACTAGGGTTCCGGCTCGCTTCGCGAGTGACTGGTCCGAGAGTTGGCGACCTCCAGTTGAGGTTACACGGCGGGACAAAAGCCCGGGAGACAAGCCACCGTTCGCGGTGCCGCGTTGCCTTCTGCCCGCCCTCGATCAACTGGAGAACCACCATGTCCCAGATTCGTTTATCCGCCCTGCTCGCCGCTGCGTTCGCAGCCCTCGTGAGCTTCTCATCCCAAGCCGCGCAAAAAGACCACTTCAGCGTCTGCTGGACGATCTATGCCGGCTGGATGCCCTGGGAATACGCCGGCAGCCAAGGCATCGTCGACAAATGGGCGAAGAAGTACGGCATCAAGATTGATGTGGTGCAGCTCAACGACTACGTGGAATCGATCAACCAATACACCGCCGGCCAGTTCGACGGCTGCACCATGACCAACATGGATGCGCTGACCATTCCGGCCGCCGGTGGCGTCGACAGCACCGCGCTGATCGTCAGCGACTTCTCCAACGGCAATGACGGCATCGTCCTCAAGGGCGAAGGCAAGAAAGTCACCGACCTCAAGGGCATGGACGTCAACCTGGTGGAGCTATCAGTTTCCCACTACTTGCTGGCCCGGGCCCTGGATTCGGTGGACCTCACCGAGAAAGACCTGAAAGTGGTCAACACCTCCGACGCCGATATCTCGGCGGCTTTCAATACCGATCAGGTCAACGCCGTCACCACCTGGAACCCGATGCTCTCGGACATCAAGGCCAAGCCTGCGGTGACCGAAGTGTTCAACTCCAGCCAGATCCCCGGCGAAATCATGGACATGATGGTGGTCAACAGCGCCACCCTTAAAGACAACCCGGCCCTCGGCAAAGCGCTGACCGGCGCCTGGTTTGAAGTGGTCGAGTTGATGAACGCGAAAAACGCCGCGAGCAAGGCCGCACTGGAACACATGGCCAAAGCCTCCGGTACCGACCTCGCCGGATTCCAGGCGCAGCTGGACACCACCAAGTTGTTCGCCACCCCTCAAGAAGCCCTGGCCTTCAGCACCAGCAAGCAACTGCCGGAAACCATGCGCAAGGTCGCCGAGTTCTCCTTCCAGCACGGCTTGCTGGGTGAAGGCGCCAAGGACACCAGCGCGGTCGGCATGGCCTTCGCCAACGGCGTGACCAGCGGCGACAAGGGCAACCTCAAGCTGCGCTTCGATCCGAGTTACGTGCAGATGGCCGCTGACGCCAAGCTGTAAGAAGAGGACCTGGCCATGCGCCTGATCAATCGCCACCCGGATCGCCCAAGTCGCCTGTTGTTGGTGATCCTGCCGTTCGCCCTGGTGCTGTTCGCCTATTTCATGGGCTCGGCCGAACGGCTGACGGACAACCCCAACGACAAGCTGCTGCCGAGCGCCGTGCAAATGACCGACGCCGTGAAGCGCCTGGCTTTCGTCGCCGACAGTCGCACCGGTGAATATCTGCTCTGGCAAGACACCGCATCGAGCCTGCGGCGCCTGGCCATCGGCCTTGGCATCAGCGCCCTGGCCGGACTGTGCCTGGGCATGGCTGCAGGCACCCTGCCGCTGTTCGGCGCGCCGTTGTCGCCGTTGCTGACGGTGCTGTCGATGGTGCCGCCGCTGGCGATCCTGCCGATCCTGTTCATCGTTTTCGGGTTGGGCGAGTTGTCGAAAGTGATGCTGATCGTCATCGGCATCACCCCGGCGCTGGCCCGTGATCTGGAACAGCGCGCCCGGGAAATCCCCGTGGAATTGCTGATCAAGGCCCAAACCCTCGGTGCTTCGACTTGGACCCTGATGCTGCGCGTGGTGCTGCCGCAATTACTGCCACGATTGTTGATCTCACTGCGACTGATGCTCGGTTCGGCGTGGCTGTTCCTGATTGCCGCCGAAGCCATTGCCTCCACCGACGGGCTCGGTTACCGGATCTTCCTCGTGCGTCGCTACCTGGCGATGGATGTAATTCTGCCGTACGTGGTGTGGATCACCCTGCTCGCCTGGCTGATGGATTGGGGCCTCAAGCGCCTGACCCAACGTGCGTTCCCTTGGTACGAAGGAGCGCGGGCATGAGCTTTATCACGGTGAAAAACGTCTGGCAGCAATACGCCGATCAGGTGGTGCTCGAAGGGCTGAACCTGAACATCAACGAAGGTGAGTTCTGCACCCTGGTCGGCGCTTCCGGTTGCGGCAAATCGACCTTCCTGCGTTTGCTGCTGGGTCAGGAACGCGCCAGTCGCGGCGAGATCCTGCTCGACGGCCAACCCTTGGCCGGGGAGCCGGATTCCAGTCGTGGCGTGGTGTTCCAGCGCTACTCGGTGTTCCCGCACCTGAGCGTGCTGGACAACGTTGCCCTGGGCCTTGAATTGCCACGCTCGCCGCTGCTGGGTCGGTTGTTCGGCAGCGCCAAACGCGAGGCACGCGAGCAGGCGTCGGTGCTGCTGCACAAAGTCGGCCTCGGGCACTCGCTGGACAAGTACCCGGCGCAGCTCTCCGGCGGCATGCAGCAACGGCTGGCCATCGCCCAGGCGCTGATCATGAAGCCGCGGGTGTTGTTGCTCGACGAACCGTTCGGCGCCCTCGATCCGGGCATCCGCAAAGACATGCACGCCTTGTTGCTGGAACTGTGGCGCGAGACGCAACTGACGGTGTTCATGGTCACCCATGACCTGTCCGAAGGTTTCAGCCTCGGCACCCGTTTGCTGGTGTTCGACAAGGTCCGCGTCGACCCGCATGCCCCGGGTGCCTATGGCGCCCGCATCACTTACGACATCCCTTTGAACAGCGACCGCCGCGCCACCCGTGCCCCCGTCGACGCCTTGCCGGTGCCACTGGCGGGCACGCTTCGTATCGCTTAGAGGAATTTTGAAAATGACTGATTCGACTCAACTGTTCCCGCCCTTCGCCGAAGAAATGCTTCCCGGCGGTGGCCATCGTTCCTTCGTGCTGAAACGCGGCCAATTGCTGCGCCTGACGGATATCCGTGGCGGCGCCAACGTCAGCCTGACGCTGCTCAACGCCAACGAAAAAACCGAACGCCTGAACCTGCCTGACAGCCTCAAATGCCAACACACGGCCAAGCTCACCACCGGCCATTGCCTGTACTCGGACATGGGTCGCGTTTTGGCCGCGATCACCGCGGACACCTGCGGCTGGAGCGACAGCCTCGGCGGCGTGCTTTGCGCTGAAGAAGTCGCCGAAAAATACGGCGCCGGGCGCTACCAGGAACTGCGCAACGGCTTCTTCCGCAACGGCACCGACAACCTGTTGGTGGAACTGGGCAAGTGGGGGCTGGGCCTGTCGGATCTGCTGATGACCCTCAACCTGTTCAGCCGCGTCAACGTCGATGACGCCGGGCGCTTCCACTTTGTCGAGGGCAACTCCAAGGCCGGTGATTACATCGAGTTGTACGCACCAATGGACACCCTGGTGGTGCTCACCGCCCTGCAACACCCGATGGACCCGTCGCCGCAATACGCACCGAAACCATTGAAGTTGAGCTGGATGAACGCCGACGCCAGCGTCGCCGAACACTGCCGCACCTCGCGCCCGGAAAACGAGCGCGGCTTCATCAACACCGACCGTCTGTTCGCTTGAGGATCGCTGCCATGTCACTCGCTATCGTCACTGCTGAGAAGCAGCCAGAAACCGCGATCTACCGCGCCACCATCCCCGCCGGCGAACCCTGGCTGATGGAGGTCAAGGCCGGCCAGACCTTGCGCATTCTCGATCTGGAAGGCAATCAAGCCGTCGACACGCTGTTTTACAGCGTGGCCAATCCCAAGGAACGCTACGACGTGCAACGCACTTTGCGTCGGCAGAACAGCGTCTACCTGAGCACCGGCAGCGTGCTCTACTCCAACCTCGGCAAACCGATGCTGACCATCGTCGCCGACACCTGCGGCCGCCACGACACCCTCGGCGGCGCCTGCGCGCAGGAGAGCAACACCGTGCGCTACGCCCTGGAAAAACGCTACATGCACAGTTGCCGCGACAACTACCTGCGCGCCTGCGTCCACGACGGGCGCCTGGGCAAGGGCGACATCGGGCCGAACATCAATTTCTTCATGAACGTACCGGTCACCGCTGACGGCGGCCTGACGTTCGAAGACGGGATTTCCGCACCGGGCAAATACGTCGACCTGCGCGCCGAAATGGACGTGATCGTGCTGATCTCCAACTGCCCGCAACTGAACAACCCGTGCAACGCCTACAACCCGACACCTGCGGAGCTGCTGGTATGGAACTGAAACTCAGCCGTTTACGGAAATGGTTGTTCGCCCTGTGCCAGGCCCGCTCAGGCCAGTGCCTCAAATCTCCAGAACACCATTAACCCTGTAGGAGCTGGCTTGCCAGCGATTGGGCCAGTGCATTCAACAATGATGTCGACTGACACCCCCCTATCGCTGGCAAGCCAGCTCCCACAGTTGATGTGAATTTTTTCATCCGGGACGGCCCGGATGCATCAAGAAAAACTGCGGGACGGCCCGCATCCCCTTCAGGGGTTATGCCATGTTCGAAAAAGTCCTGATTGCCAACCGTGGCGCGATTGCCTGCCGCATCCTGCGCACCTTGCGTGAACTGCACGTCGCCGGTGTCGCGGTTTACTCCGAAGCCGATGCCGCCAGCCTGCACATCTTGCAGGCCGATGAAGCCCACAGCCTCGGCGAAGGCGCGGCGGCCGGAACTTATCTGGCGGTGGAAAAAATCCTCGCTGTCGCCAAAGCCACAGGCGCCACGGCGATCCATCCCGGCTACGGTTTCCTGTCGGAAAACGCCGCGTTCGCTGAAGCCTGCGAAGCCGCCGACATCGCTTTCATCGGCCCAACCCCAGGACAACTGCGGGTGTTCGGCCTCAAGCACACCGCCCGCGCGCTGGCCAAGCAACACGGCGTGCCGATGCTCGAGGGCACCGAGTTGCTCGACAGCCTCGACGCTGCGCTGATTGCCGGCGAGCAAGTCGGCTACCCGGTGATGCTCAAGAGCACCGCTGGCGGTGGCGGCATCGGCATGCGCGTGTGTCGCAGCGCTGCCGAACTGAGCGAGTCCTTCGAGGCGGTGAAGCGCCTCGGCCAGAACAACTTCAGCGATGCCGGCGTGTTTATCGAGAAGTACATCCAGCGCGCCCGGCATCTGGAAGTGCAGGTGTTTGGCGACGGCCGTGGCGAAGTGATTGCCCTCGGCGTCCGTGATTGTTCGGTACAGCGGCGCAACCAGAAAGTCCTCGAAGAAACCCCAGCGCCGAACCTGCCCGAAGGCATGGCCGATGAGCTGTGCGCGGCGGCGATCAAACTGGCCAAAGCCGTGAATTACCGCAGCGCCGGCACCGTCGAATTCGTCTTCGACAGCGACGCCCAGCGCTTCTATTTCCTCGAAGTGAACACGCGTTTGCAGGTGGAGCACGGCGTCACTGAACAGGTGTGGGGCGTCGATCTGGTGCGCTGGATGGTGCAATTGGCCGCCGGTGATCTGCCGCCGCTGAGCGAATTGAGCCAAGGTCTCAAACCCGAGGGCCACGCGATTCAGGCGCGGTTGTATGCGGAAGATCCGGGTCGGGATTTCCAGCCAAGTCCGGGGTTGTTGACCGCGGTGAATTTCCCACCCGCCAACGGCAAACAACTGCGCATCGACACCTGGGTCGAGGCTGGTTGCGAGATTCCGCCCTACTTCGATCCGATGATCGCCAAGGTCATCAGTTGGGCATCGACCCGCGAGCAAGCAGCTGCCGATCTGCATCAAGCACTGGGCGACAGCCAGCTCTACGGAGTAGAAACCAACCGCGATTACCTGCGGCAGATTCTCCTCGATGCGCCTTTCGCCAGCGGCCAACCGTGGACCCGTTGCCTGGAAGGTCTGGTGTATCAGGCCAACACCTTCGAAGTGCTCAGCGCCGGCACGCAGACCAGCGTTCAGGACTATCCCGGTCGTCTCGGCTATTGGGCCGTAGGCGTGCCGCCGTCGGGGCCGATGGACAGTCGCGCGTTGCGTTTGGGCAACCTGTTGCTGGGTAACGAGGAAGGCGCCGCCGCACTGGAAATCACCATGAGCGGGCCATTGCTGCGTTTCAATTGTGACGCCGTGGTTGCGGTCACAGGTGCGGTAATTCCGCTGACACTGAACGGCGAAAGCGTGCCGATGAACAGCGCTGTGCTGGTTCCGGCCGGCGCGACACTGAGCCTCGGCACGATTGCCGGGGCCGGCGCTCGCAGCTACCTGTGCCTGCGCGGTGGCCTGCAGGTGCCGGATTATCTGGGCAGCAAAAGCACCTTCACCCTCGGCCAGTTTGGTGGGCATGGTGGTCGTGCCTTGCGGGCCGGGGATGTGCTGCATGTGCCGGCCTTGAGTGACCGCAGCGTCGGTGCGCAATTGCCTGAAACTCAGGTCAGCGAGCTGCCAACCGTGCGGCAGATTCGGGTGATTTACGGCCCACACGGCGCACCGGAATACTTCACCGAAAATTACATCGGCACCTTCTTCGCGACGCAGTGGGAAGTGCATTTCAACTCCAGTCGCACCGGCGTGCGCCTGATCGGGCCGAAGCCGGAATGGGTGCGTGCCGACGGGGGCGAGGCCGGGCTGCATCCGTCGAACATTCATGACAATCCGTACGCGATTGGCGCAGTGGATTTCACCGGTGACATGCCGGTGATCCTCGGCCCGGACGGCCCAAGCCTGGGTGGTTTTGTGTGCCCGGTGACGGTGATCGAGGCGGATCTTTGGCAGTTGGGGCAGTTGAAGGCTGGGGACAAGGTGCAGTTCTCACCTGTCGACATCAAGACCGCTCGTAAGCTGGCAACACAGAGCCTGCGTGGCGAGGGAGCTTGCTCCCGCTCGAGTGCGCAGCACTCGCAATCAGGCACCTATGGTGTGGCTGAAGTAACCGAATCCTTGGGATTGGGGCCGCTGCGCGACCAAGCGCGAGCAAGCTCGCTCGCCACAGGGGATGTGTTCCCACAGGGGATTGTGTCGCCTGTTGTTTTGGAGTTGGGCCAGGGGGATACGCGGCTGGTTGCACGACTTTCGGGCGATACGAATTTGCTCCTGGAAATCGGCGCACCGGAACTCGACCTCGTCCTGCGCTTCCGCGCCCACGCCCTGATGCAAGCGCTGGAAAGCAAAACCCTGCACGGCGTGATCGACCTGACGCCGGGCATCCGTTCACTGCAAGTGCACTACCAACCCGAGCAACTGCCGCTGGCCGATCTGCTCGGCATCGTCGCTGGCGAATGGGACGCCGTGTGCGCCGCCAAGGACCTGCAAGTCCCATCGCGTATCGTTCATTTGCCGCTGTCCTGGGACGACCCGGCCTGTCAGCTCGCCATCGAGAAATACATGACCACCGTGCGCAAGGACGCGCCGTGGTGCCCGAGCAATCTGGAGTTCATCCGTCGCATCAACGACCTGCCGAATCTCGACGAAGTGCAGCGTACGGTGTTCGACGCCAGCTACCTGGTGATGGGCCTGGGCGACGTTTACCTCGGCGCGCCGGTCGCCACCCCGCTCGATCCGCGCCATCGCCTGGTGACCACCAAATACAACCCGGCCCGCACCTGGACCGCGGAAAACTCGGTGGGCATCGGTGGCGCCTACATGTGCGTGTACGGCATGGAAGGCCCGGGCGGCTATCAGTTCGTGGGGCGCACCTTGCAGATGTGGAACCGCTACCGCGAAGTCGCTGCGTTCGATGGCAAGCCATGGCTGTTGCGCTTCTTCGATCAGATCCGCTTCTACCCGGTCAGCGCCGATGAACTGCTGCGCATACGCCGGGATTTCCCCCTCGGGCGCTTCGACCTGAACATCGAACACAGTCAGTTGAACCTGGCGGATTACCAAGCGTTTCTGGCCAAGGAAGCCGAAACCATCGCCGCGTTTCGCGAGCAGCAACAAGGCGCGTTCAACGCCGAGCGCGAGCGCTGGATCGCCAGCGGCCAGGCGCATTTCGACAGCGAAGAACTGGTGCCGCAAGCAAGCGAGGACGCACCGTTGGCCAGCGGTCAGCAGAGCGTCGACAGCCACATCGCCGGCAACCTCTGGCAGGTTCAAGTCGAAGCCGGAAGCCGGGTCGAGGCCGGTGATGTGCTGGTGATTCTGGAGTCGATGAAGATGGAAATCCCGCTGCTCGCGCCGATGGCCGGCGTGGTCCGGGAGATCCGCGTGCAGCCAGGTTCGGCGGTGCGTGCCGGACAGCGCGTCGTGGTGCTGGAACTCGACTGAACCCATTTCAAAAGGACGAATACCATGAACACCAATCTGCAACTCGACGCCCTGCGCAGCGCCTACCGCGACGGCAGCCTCACGCCTCGGCAACTGATTTTGAGCCTGCGCGATAAAGCCGCAGCGCTGAACCCGGACTATCACCTGTTCATCCATTTGCTCAGCGGCGAGGAACTGGAACCGTACCTCGCCGCCCTCGACAGTCGCGACCTCGACAGCCTGCCGCTGTACGGCGTGCCGTTCGCGATCAAGGACAACATCGACCTGGCGGGCATACCGACCACGGCGGCGTGTCCGGCGTTTGCCTACGTGCCGGAGCGTTCGGCGACCATCGTCGAGCAGTTGCTGGCACTCGGCGCAATTCCGTTGGGCAAGACCAACCTCGACCAATTCGCTACTGGCCTCAACGGCAGTCGCTCGCCTTATGGCGCATGCCCGAACAGCGTACTGCCGGAATATCCGTCGGGCGGTTCCAGCGCCGGCTCGTCGCTGGCAGTGGCGCTCGGCGTGGCGAGTTTTTCGCTAGGCACCGACACCGCCGGCTCCGGCCGTGTGCCGGCGGCGCTGAACAATCTGGTGGGGATGAAAGCCACAAAAGGGTTGATCTCCACGGCGGGCGTGGTGCCGGCCTGTCGCACGCTGGACTGCGTGACCACGTTTACCGCGACTGCCCGCGAGGCCAGTCAATTGCTGGCGCTCACCGCGCACCTCGACCCACGGGATGAGTACAGCCGCAGCAACCCGATGTGGAATGACGGCTCGGCGTTTGGCGTGGCGCGTCCGTTCCGTTTTGGTGTGCCCCGTGCGCAAGACCTGGAGTTTTTCGGCTGCGCTGAAGGCCCACTGTTGTTCACTGATGCCATCGACCAACTCAAGGCCTTGGGTGGCGAAGCGGTGGAACTGGATCTGTCACCGTTCCTGGAAGCGGCGCGTCTGTTGTACGAAGGCCCGTGGGTCGCCGAGCGCTACAGCGTGGCCGGTGAGTTGATGGAACAGAATCCCGAGGCCGTGCTGCCAGTGATCCGTGCCGTTCTGGCCAAAGCCCCGGTCGTCAATGGCGTGCAAACCTTCCGCGCGCAATATCGGCTGCAAGCGCTGAAAGCCCTGTGCGACAAGGCACTGGAAGGTCTTGATTGCGTGGTCACGCCCACCATCGGCCGCCCGGTCACCCTGGCGGAGCTTGAAGCCGAACCGGTGCTGCGCAACTCGGAACTGGGTTACTACACCAACTTCATGAACCTGCTCGACTACGCCGCCATCGCCGTGCCCAGCGGCTTCATGGGCAATGGCCTGCCATGGGGCGTGACGCTGTTTGGCCGGGCGTTTACCGATCAGTATTTGTTGAGCGTGGCGGACGGCTTGCAGCGCCAGTATGGTTCGAGCGTCCCGGCACCGACGACGGTGGCACGCAATGATCGTGCGCGACTGGTGGTGTGCGGTGCGCATCTGGATGGCCTGGCATTGAACTGGCAACTGAAGCGACGCGGTGCACGGCTGATCGAAACCACCCAGAGTTCGCCGGACTATCAACTGCATGCATTGGCTGGCGGCCCGCCGTTCCGCCCGGGCATGGTGCGGGTCAAGGATGGTGGTGTGGCGATTGCGGTGGAAGTATGGGAGTTGCCGAGCAGCGAACTGGGTTCGTTCCTGACCGGTATTCCGGCGCCGCTGGGGCTGGGCAAAGTGCAACTGGCGGATGGTCGCTGGGAGAGCGGCTTTATCTGTGAGGCTTATGGCCTGGAGGGGGCCGTGAATATCAGTCATCTTGGCGGCTGGCGCGCCTATCTGAAAACCCTCGGCTGAGCAGCCGTTCCCACGTTCGCGTGGGAACGACTTTCAATCATCGCGCGGCAGGTTCAATGACCGAACACATCCACCTTCTTGGCCTTCTTGTCCGCGCGTTTTTCAATGGCGGTTTTCGCCGGTTTTTTCTTCGCTGCTTTCTTTGAATCCATACCTTTGGACATGATCTGTACTCCACACTTACGGGATGTGAGATCAGGTATACACCTATCCTTGAGCGCGCGTTCTTTTATAATCGCCCGCCTTGCACTCCGACAGTCCAGCCCCATGCCCAGCACCCAATACACCCGGCTCGATGAGCCGTTATGGCCGTTGATGAACAAGTTTTATCGCGCCCACCAATCGTCGATGAAAGCGGTTCGCGAAGCACAATTGTGGGTGGCCAGGCGTGACGAAATCGTCGCTGCGCTGTGTCTGCGGCCAGTGGCCGGCGGGCATTGGTTGACGGGATTGTTCGTCGATCCGGCCTGTCGTGAACAGGGGGTGGCCGCCGCGTTGATTGCCGAAGCAGTGAAAGACCTCGAACTGCCGGTCTGGCTGTTCTGCCATCCCGATTTGCGTGGTTTTTATGAACGTCGCGGTTTTACCTTCGATCCGCAAATGCCCTACGCCATGATTGAGCGACTGAGCCGTTACGCGCGCAGCAAACCGATGATCGCCATGGGCTTAGAACCGTTGGTTAGGTCCACCGTCGATAATGTGTGATCGACCCAAGAAAGCCGCGTGCTAGCCTCGCAGTCAACTTTGACTCCGCTCAGGACGCCTCATGAAACCCGCTCTTCTGGCTTTGACGCTGACCGCCCTGCTCGCCCCGATCCTCAGCCACGCCGCCACGCCGACGGTGTCCGCCGAACAATACGCCAAGGTGCTCGCTGGCGATTGGCGCGCACCGGAGAACGTCGCGCGCGATGGCTACCGTCATCCGCAACAGAGTTTGCAGTTTTTTGGCTTGGGCCCGAATCAGACCGTGATTGAAATCACCCCGGGCAATGGCTGGTACAGCGAGTTGCTGGCGCCGCTGCTCAAGGATAACGGGCATTACATTGCGGCGGTTCAGGCGCCGACGGTCAGTGACTATGCGCGCAAGAATGAAGAGAAGCTGAAGAACAAATTCGCCGACGCGCCTGCGCAATACGCCAAGGCCCAGGTGCTGGAGTTCGATCCGAAG
The DNA here is from genome assembly GCF_000802965.1 of Pseudomonas fluorescens. Lineage (GTDB taxonomy): Bacteria > Pseudomonadota > Gammaproteobacteria > Pseudomonadales > Pseudomonadaceae > Aquipseudomonas > Aquipseudomonas fluorescens_A. The sequence goes on from NZ_JSAK01000027.1 coordinate 213,952, forward strand.
ACGCCAGCGTTTGGTCAACCCGGTTCGGCGGATACGGTGCTGACCTTTCGCAACGTGCATAACTGGGTACTGGCGGACACGGCGCCGCAGATGTTCGAAGCGTTTTTCAAGGTGCTCAAACCCGGCGGCGTGCTCGGCGTGGTGGATCACCGGGCCAAGGACGGCGCGTCCCTGGAAGACATCAAGCACAGCGGTTATTTGACCACGGCGTTCGTGGTCAAACTGGCCACCGATGCGGGGTTCAAGCTAGAGGAACAGAGCGAAATCAATGCCAATCCGAAGGACACCAAGGACTACCCGGAAGGCGTGTGGACACTGCCACCGGCGTTGACGCTGGGGGATAAGGATCGGGCGAAATATGTGGCGATCGGGGAGTCAGACCGGATGACGTTGCGGTTTGTTAAACCCGCGAAGTAACACCGACCTGTAGGAGCCGGCTTGCTGGCGATAGCGACCGAGAGATCATCGCAAGGCCTCAGGCCCTATCGCCAGCAAGCCGGCTCCTACAGGTTTTTATAATCAATCATCCGCATTCGGATCGAGATCCGGAAACATCACTTCGGTAAAGCCGAACTTGCTGAAATCGCTGATGCGCGACGGGTATAGCCGCCCGATCAGGTGATCGCATTCATGCTGCACCACCCGCGCATGGAACCCCGAGGCGATGCGCACGATCGGTTCGCCCTTGGGATCGAAGCCCTCATAGCGGATGTGCTGATAGCGCTCCACCGCGCCGCGCAAACCGGGCACCGACAGGCAACCTTCGAAACCCTCTTCCAGCGTTGGGCTCAGTGGCGTGATCAGCGGATTGATCAAAATCGTCTGCGGCACCGCTTCCGCGTCCGGATAACGCTCGCTGTGCTCGAAACCAAAAATCACCAGTTGCAGATCAACGCCGATCTGCGGCGCGGCCAGGCCGACGCCACCGACGCTTTCCATGGTCTGGAACATGTCGTCGATCAGTTGCCACAACTCGGGGCTGTCGAACATCTCGGCGGGTACGGGCGGGGCAATGCGCAGCAAGCGCTCATCACCCATTTTGAGAATTTCACGGATCATTTGATGACTTCGTCAGTGGTCGGTTTGATCGAGTGGTCTCGGCCCAGGCCCGATACGTGTTGTTTTGGCTCAACGACCGGGCCGTTCTCGCCGGGGACTTTTTCGCCTGGGTCCTTGCCTTCCCTGGACATGTGCTCGATCACCGCATTCATTTCCGCGCCGAGCAACAGCACCGCGGCGGAAATATAGAAGTACAGCAACAACACGATGATCGCGCCGATACTGCCATACATGGCGTTGTAGTTGGCGAACTCCTTGACGTACAAACCGAAGCCCAGCGAGGCGATGATCCATACCACTACCGCCAGCACTGAACCGGGCGTGATGAAGCGAAACTCTTGTTTGACGTCGGGCATGACGTAATAGATCAGCGCCACGGCGATCATCAGCAGAATCACGATCACCGGCCAGCGCGCGATGGTCCAGAGCGTGACGATGAAGTATTCGAGGCCTACCTGCGCAGCGATCCAACTCATGACTTGTGGCCCGAGCACCATCAGCGCGGCGGCGATCAACAACATGCCGGCGATACCGACGGTGTAGATGATCGACAGCGGAAAACGCTTCCAGGCCGGGCGGCCTTCGACCACATCGTAGGCGGCGTTCATCGCGCTCATCATCAGTCGCACACCGGCAGAGGCGGTCCACAGGGCGATCACGATACCCACCGACAGCAGGCCACCCTTGGACTGCTGAAGCTGGTCGATCACCGGATTCACCTGTTCCAGCGCCTGGGGCGGCAGCACCAGTTCCGATTGCAGGCGCAGCCAAGAGAAGAAGTCCGGCAGGTGCAGGAAGCCGATCAAGGCGATCAGGAACAGAATGAAGGGGAACAGCGAAAACAGCATTTGATAGGCCAGCGCCGAGGCATAGGTCGACATCTCGTCGTCAACGAACTCGGTGACCGTGCGCACCATCACACGGTGGATGGGCAGACCTTTCATGTCCGGAAAAATCATTAGCGTCTCCATTCGCCGCAATCAAAATGGGTTGAAGTCGTGGCGACTCAGGGGCTGTTTTCTACATCAAAGTAGTCTACTTGGCGACTTTGAAACAATTTCCGAGCTCAAGTTCAGGCTGACACAAAAACGGCCATCCGTGGATGGCCGTCGCTTACGCTGATCCAAGGCCGAATCAGGCCTTGTCGACGCCTTTTTTGACTGCGTCCTTGGCTTTGCCCACTGCCTGCTGAGCTTCACCTTTCTTTTCCTGCACCACGCCTTCGGCGCGCATTTTGTCGTTGCCGGTGGCCTTGCCAACGCCTTGTTTGACGTTACCAGCGGCTTCGTTGGCCAAGCCTTTTACTTTATCGCCTGTGCTGCTCATGGTGTTTCTCCTGTGAACATGTCGATGAATAAAGTGGTTACAGAAGGTTGACCGAGGGCATTTGCGCGGAGTTTCATTTATTTTTACCGCGACATTTCATCGATCCAGGCAGGTTAGGCTTTATGTTTGCACGGCAACCCCCGAGAATGCGCAACGTATTCAGGCTTTGGCGCTGAAGATCCAATCCCGTAGGAATGTTATGAAACTCGATAAAAAGCAGGCCATTGCCCGCAGAAATCAGGAACTCGGCGGTGCTGTGCTTGGCGTCAATAACTGCCACTTCACCGAACTGAACCGCAACCGCAACATCTGGTGGTTCGATATTCCGGTCGCGCGCCTGGCCGTTGGTCAGTACGAGTGGATTCACTTGCTGATGCACACGCCGGATACCGACGAACTGCTGCACTTGAAAGTGCCGACGGTGTTCCTGCGCGAGAAGCTCGAAGGCCTGGTGGTGCGCAATCAAGGTAAACGCAAGGCTGCCTTGAGCCTGGAATTGAGCGCCGACAAGGATTCCTACCTGCAGGACATGCGCCCGGCGGGCACCAACGTCAATTTCGCGCCGTTCCGCCAATAAACCCGATCCCCTGTGGCGAGGGAGCTTGCTCCCGCTGGGCTGCGAAGCGGCCCCAAAACCTGCAGCCTTGTTTCGTCAGGAATACTGCGTTCGCCGGGTTTACGGCTGCTGCGCAACCGAGCGGGAGCAAGCTCCCTCGCCACAAGGGCGCCGCATAGCAAAGTCGAGCACCAACAAAAAGCCCCGCATCTGCGGGGCTTTTTGTTTATGCGGCGTTCTTCGCCTTCATCTTCTTCAGTTCTTCATCACGCAATTCCCGACGCAGGATCTTGCCGACGTTGGTGGTCGGCAGTGCATCGCGGAACTCCACCGAGCGCGGAACCTTGTAGCCGGTGACGTTGGCGCGCATGTGCTCCATCACCGTCTCCTTGGTCAGGGTCACGCCCGGTTTGGCGACGATGAAAATCTTGATCGCCTCGCCCGACTTTTCGTCCGGCACGCCGATGGCCGCGCATTGCAGCACGCCTGGCAGGGTCGCCAATACGTCTTCCAGCTCGTTCGGGTACACGTTGAAACCGGAGACCAGGATCATGTCTTTCTTGCGATCGACAATGCGCATGTAGCCGTCCGGCTGGATCAGCGCGATGTCACCGGTCTTCAACCAGCCTTCGCTGTCGAGGATTTCATCGGTGGCTTCCTGACGCTGCCAGTAGCCCTTCATCACCTGCGGACCTTTCACGCACAGTTCGCCGATTTCGCCCATTGGCTGTTCAACGCCGGCATCGTCGACGATTTTGCACAGGGTCGACGGAACCGGAATACCGATGGTGCCGATCTGAATGTTCTGGATCGGGTTGACCGTGGCCACCGGGCTGGTTTCGGTCATGCCGTAGCCTTCGCAAATGGCGCAACCGGTGACCGCTTCCCAGCGCTCTGCCGCCGCCAGCTGCAGCGCCATGCCACCGGACAGGGTGACTTTCAGCGCCGAGAAATCCAGCTTGCGGAAACCTTCGTTGTTGCACAGGGCCACAAACAGGGTGTTGAGACCGACGAAGCCGCTGAACTTCCACTTCGACAGTTCCTTGACCATCGCCGGCAGGTCGCGCGGGTTGCTGATCAGGATGTTGTGGTTGCCGATCAGCATCATCGCCATGCAATGAAAGGTGAAGGCATAGATGTGGTACAGCGGCAGCGGCGTGATCAGGATCTCGCAACCTTCATTGAGGTTGGAGCCCATCAGCGCCTTGCACTGCAACATGTTCGCGACGAGGTTGCGGTGGGTCAGCATCGCGCCCTTGGCTACGCCCGTGGTGCCGCCGGTGTATTGCAGCACCGCGACATCGCCGCTGGCCGGGCTGGCTTCCGTGACTGGTTGACCATGGCCCTTGCTCAACACGTCGTTGAACTTGACGGCTTTCGGCAAGTGATACGCCGGCACCATCTTCTTCACGTATTTGATGACGCTGTTGATCAGCAGTCGCTTGAGCGGTGGCAGCAGGTCGGCCACTTCGGTGACGATCACGTGCTTGACGCCGGTTTTCGGCACGACGGTCTCGGCCAGATGCGCCATGTTGGCCAGGCAAACCAGGGCCTTGGCCCCGGAATCGTTGAACTGGTGCTCCATTTCCCGCGCGGTGTACAGCGGGTTGGTGTTGACCACGATCAACCCGGCACGGATAGCCCCGAAGACGGCAACCGGGTACTGCAACACGTTAGGCAGCTGCACGGCGATTCGATCACCCGGCTGCAAATCGGTATGCTGTTGCAGGTACGCGGCAAAGGCACCGGACAATTCGTACAGTTCACCGTAGGTGATTGTCTTGCCCAGGTTGCTGAAAGCCGGTTTGTTGGCGAAGCGTTGGCAGGATTGCTTCAACACCGCCTGAATATTCGGGTACTCGTCTGGATTGATGTCGGCAGCAATTCCAGCTGGGTACTTATCCTTCCAAAAGTCTTCGATCATGGAAGCCCACTCCTCAGCAACGCGAATTCAATACCGCATTTGATGCGATTATTATTGGTGTTTGGTTATTGGTGAATCTGGGCTTTCATACAGGCCGAGAAGCACAAAACGCGCCGAGAGTAGCAGCTTTGCCAAGGGTCGCCTAGAGCCAAAAGCGGCCTCTACGGTCACTTTTGTGACTCAAGAATAGCAGCCAGTCATTTTAGAGCAAAAAGTCTATACACCCTTGAAAGCCCCGAAAATTGGGGCTTTCGTAGACTGAAAAGCATCGCGGGCAAGCCCGCTCCCACAAATCCCGTGTCGCTCACATGTTATGTGAACAACCCTGAACCTGTGTACAAGCGTGGCTTGCCCGCGATCCGCGCGAAGCGCGGCCATTCATCGATCAAGCGATATCACGCAACTCCCGCCGCAAGATCTTGCCCACCGGCGTCATCGGCAACGACTCTCGCAAGACGATGTGCTTCGGTACCTTGTACGCCGTGAAGTTCTCCTTGCAGTAGGCCTTGAGCTCTTCAAGGCTGACGCCCGCCTCCCGCGCCACCACGAACAACTTCACCGCCTCGCCGGAACGCTCGTCTGGCACACCGATAACCGCGCAGTTGGCGACTTTCGGGTGGGCCATCACCACGTCTTCGATCTCGTTGGGATACACGTTGAAACCCGAGACGATGATCATGTCCTTCTTGCGATCGACAATGCGCACAAACCCGTCCGGGTCGATCACCGCGATGTCGCCGGACTTGAACCAGCCCTCGGCATCCAGCACTTCATTAGTCGCTTCGGGTTTCTGCCAATAGCCCTTCATGATCTGCGGGCCTTTGATGCACAGCTCGCCGCGTTCCCCCAACGGCTGCTCGACGCCTTCATCGTTAATGACCTTCAGCGAAGTGCCCGGCACCGGCAGGCCAACCGTGCCGAGGCGCGACTGGTCGCCGTACGGATTGGTGCAGGCCACTGGCGAAGTTTCGGTCAGGCCGTAACCTTCGGTGATGCGACAACCGGTCAGTTGCTCCCAGCGCTCGGCGGTCGCCTTGACCAGCGCAGTGCCGCCGGAGTTGGTGAGCTTGAGGCTGGAGAAATCCAGGGTCTTGAAATCCGGGTGATCCATCAGCGCGACAAACAGCGTGTTGAGCCCCAGCAACGCCGAAAACCGCCAGTTCTTCAGCTCCTTGATGAAGCCGCCGATGTCCCGTGGATTAGTGATCAAAACGTTGTGGTTGCCGGACACCATCATGCACATGCAATTCGCAGTGAATGCATAGATGTGGTACAGCGGCAGCGGCGCGATCATCACTTCCTGCCCTTCGCGCAACAGCGGCTGACCGTCAGGGCCGAGCTGTTCCAGGCAGGCCCGCACTTGCTGCATGTTCGCCACGAGGTTGCCGTGGGTCAGCATGGCGCCCTTGGCCAGACCGGTGGTGCCGCCGGTGTATTGCAGCACGGCGATATCGTCGAGGCCGACTTTCAGCGGCTTGATGCCCAGCCCGCGGCCCATGCGCAAAGCGTTCTTGAAGGGAATCGCCTGGGGCAAGGAATAGGCCGGGACCATTTTCTTCACCTTGCTCACCAGGGTATTGACCAGCCAGCCCTTGGCGCTGGGCATCAGGTCGCCCATCTTCGCTTCGATCAGGTACTGGATGTCGGTGTCCGGGAGCACTTCCTGGACCTTGGAGCCGAACATATTCAGGTACACCAGCGCCCGGGCACCGGAATCCTTGAATTGATGGCGCATCTCCCGCGCGGTATACAGCGGGTTGGTGTTGACCACGATCAGCCCCGCGCGCAAGGCGCCGAACACCGCGATCGGGTAATGCAGGACGTTGGGCATCTGCACCGCGATGCGATCCCCGGGCACCAGGTCCGTGTGGGCTTGCAGGTATCCGGCGAACGCTGCGCTGTAGCGTTCCAGTTCGGCGTAGGTCAGGGTGACGCCCATGTTGCTGAACGCCGGGCGATCAGCAAACTTCTTGCAGGAACGCTCGAACACCTCGATAACCGACTTGAAGGCGCCCGCATCAATGTCCAGGGGCACGCCGGCCGGGCGCTTGTCATTCCAGAAATCAGGTTGCATTGTTCTTGTCCTCTTTACCTGAGCCTATCCGGGGCCGCTTTCCTGTCTCTGTCATTTCTTGAACGCAGAAAGCAAAAAGCGGAGCTCCACGGACACTAGCAGCTATGGCGAATCAGGCAAATACGCGCACAGCCGTCATTGACCGTGTGAATCTTCCTGCCGTGCCGTGGGCTGATGCCTACGACGCAATGCGCTATACAATGCAACCACCTCGCGCTCCATGCATGGAAAGGAATCGCCATGATCCACGACACGTTCTGGCTGACCACCAGTGATCGCAGCCACCTCTTCGTCAACCAGTGGCTGCCCGCTGACCCGCCCAAGGCAGTGATCCTGCTGGCGCACGGCATGGCAGAACACAGCGGCCGCTATGCGCGTCTGGCGGAAAAGTTCTGCGATCAGGGCTATGGCGTGTACGCACCGGATTTGCGCGGACATGGCAAAACTGCCGAAAACGGGACACTCGGACATTTCGCCGACACCGACGGTTGGGCCAAAGTGGTCGGCGACCTGGCGTGCCTCAATCAGCACCTTGGCCAGCAACATCCGGGTGTACCGATCGTGCTGCTCGGTCACAGCATGGGCAGCTACATTGCTCAGGCTTATTTGCTGCATCACAGCGCCAGCCTGCACGGCGCGATTCTCAGCGGTTCAAACTTCCAGCCCGTCGCGCTTTACCGTGCGGCGCGGCAGATTGCCCGACTCGAACGCCTGCGCCAGGGCCCCAAGGGCCGCAGCGCTCTGATCGAATGGCTGTCCTTCGGCTCGTTCAACAAGAAATTCAAACCGGCGCGTACCCGTTTCGACTGGCTCAGTCGCGATCCGACGGAAGTCGATTTGTACGCCAACGACCCGCTCTGCGGCTTTCGCTGCACCAATCAACTGTGGGTCGATTTGCTCGGCGGGTTGCAGCAAATCAGCAAAGCGTCCAATCTCGCCCAGATCGATCCGGGCCTGCCGTTGCTGGTGATGGGTGGTGAATGTGATCCGGTGAGCGAAGGCAAACGTCTGAAAGATCTGGCCGACGCCTTGCGCGAGGCCGGCAGCCAGACCTTGCAACTGACCATTTACCCGCAGGCGCGGCACGAACTGTTCAACGAGAGCAACCGCGATGAAGTGACCGCCGACGTGCTGGCCTGGATCGCCCAGGCCCTGAGCAATCGCCGGCCACACCGATCCGAATAGTTTTTTTGTGAATTTTTTTATTCGTCACAGGAATTGAGACAGATGACCCAGGTTACCAACACCCCTTACGAAGCCCTCGAAATCGGCCAGACCGCCAGCTTCAGCAAGACGGTCGAAGAGCGCGACATCCAGTTGTTCGCCGCGATGTCGGGCGACCACAACCCGGTGCACCTGGACGCTGACTACGCCGCCAGCACCATGTTCAAGGAACGCATCGCCCACGGTATGTTCAGCGGCGCGCTGATCAGTGCCGCGGTAGCCTGTGAGCTGCCTGGGCCGGGCACTATTTATATCGGTCAGCAAATGAGCTTTCAGAAGCCGGTGAAGATTGGCGACACGCTGACGGTGCGTCTGGAAATCCTCGAAAAACTGCCGAAATTCCGTGTGCGCATTGCCACTCGCGTGTTCAACCAGCGTGATGAACTGGTGGTGGATGGCGAAGCGGAAATTCTGGCGCCGCGCAAGCAGCAGACCGTGACCTTGACCGAGTTGCCGCCGATCAGCATCGGCTGATTCACCGCGCACCTGTGGCGAGGGAGCTTGCTCCCGCTGGACTGCGCAGCAGTCCCATCTTTTGGGGGCCGCTTCGCGCCCCGGCGGGAGCAAGCTCCCTCGCCACAATGATTTCAGCGCTGAACGAACTTAACGCTCACCCTCCTGCACCTGCACGCTCGCCGTCATCCCCGCACTCAAGTTCAACCCTTGCGGCACCTTGTCGAGTTTGATCCGCACCGGAATCCGCTGTGCCAGCCTCACCCAGTTGAACGTCGGCTCCACTTCCGCCAACAACTGGCCATCCGGCGTGGTGTTGCGGTCGGTAATCCCGCGGCTGATGCTTTCAACGTGTCCTTGCAACGCCTCGCCGGCGCTCATCAACCAGACTTTCACCGGTTCGCCGACGCGAATCCGCGGCAGTTTGGTTTCTTCGAAGTACGCCTGCACATAGAAGGTCGAATCGTCGATCAAGGCCATCACCGATTGCCCGGCATTCACGTAATTGCCTTGAGCCAGGCGCAGGTTGGTGATGTGCCCGTTGCGCGGGGCGTGGACCTGACTGCGGGCCAGGTTGATCTCCGCGGCCTTCACTTCGGCCTGGGCCTCGCGCAATTCGCCACGGGCGATGCCGGCGTTGATCTGTGCGTTTTCCCGCAACTCGGCACTGATCGCCTGCGGCCCGAGACTGGCGCGACGACTGGCTTCGCGCTCGCGCAGATTGAGCTGCTGCTGACGGGTCTGCACCACCGCCTGGGCCTTTTCCAGCGCTGCTTCGAAACGGTCGCGGTCGATGCTCAGCAGCAGATCGCCAGCCTTGACCTCTTGGTTGTCGTAAGCCTTGAGCTCACGCACCCAACCCGACACATCCGGAGAAATCACCACCACATCGGCGCGAATGCGCGCGTCGCGGGTCCAGGGGGTCAGCATGTAGTACTGCCACAAATGGAAACCAGCAAAAATCGCCACCGCCACCAGGCACAGGGTTACCGCGACACGTACGGGGGTACGCATGTTCAACTCCTTTATAAAGGTCCGAGGACGACGGTGATCACGGTCAATACACAGACGTACAAGGCGCAATCGAATAATGCTTCATGCCAGATCCAGCGGCTCACCGGTGTCAGTCGCAACAACAGGCGCAAGGCCCCGGTCACCAGCAGCGCCAGCACTACATAAATCAGGAACGGGCTGAGCAGCACGCCGCCCACCGACCATTCACGCAAGCCCATGCACTTCCTCCTGCTGGCGGCACCAGGCACGCCAACTGTTTTGCAATTGCAGCACCGCACCTTGAGCCAGCTTCACCGCGTCGCTGGGGGGCAAGGCGTACAAGGTTTGCAGCAACGCTTCGCTCGGCTCGGCCAAGGCCTCGGCACGATTGCCGGCCGGGCCTTGGCGCAGGACATTTTCCAGATCGTCGAGATAACGCTGTTGCTGCGCCGAGACCGGTGCTTGCGCCACCGCCAGACTCAAGCGCAGGTGCAGCAGTTCGTCGCCGATATCCAGGCCGAGCAAACCGTCGTCCCAACGACTGCGTGCCGGCTCCGGCAGTTCCGGATAGTGACGCGCCAGTTGCAGCAAACGGTCGGCCATGCGCCCGCCGAACCAGCTTTCAGCGCCAGCGAGGTTGCGTCGGGTCAGGCGCACCAGATCATCAAGGGTCGCCACCAACAAACGTCGGCCTTGCCAGGCCGGGTTGCGCAGGATCAGCAAATGGAACGCCAGCACCGCCGCGCCGACTCCGACCACCATGGCTTGCGCGCTGTTGAAGAACGTCGCGACACCGAACTGCATCTGGTTCAACGGCGCGACCAACACAATGAAATGCAGACAAAATGAAGTGGCCGTGGCGCCGATCTCCGGCTTGGCCATGCCCAGCGCGCCGAAAAACAACGGGACGCCCATGCCCATACAGAGCATCGCGAAACTGCTCCATTGCGGCAGCAGAATCTGCCCGACAATAAATGCCGCCGGAATGGCCAGAAAAATACCCTGCATAAAACTCATGCCGATCTGCGCGCCGTTCTCACGGCTGGCAAACAGGCTGCACACCACGCAGGTCAACACCAGCGCACCGGCGGCGGCGGGCCAGGCGGTTGCCAGCCAAAAGCACGACACCACCAAAAAGGCCAGGGCGCTGCGGGCGCCGAAAACCAGGGCCAACGACAGGTCGCGGTGCGGTGTCAGGGTTCTCGGCGGGACCACTGCATCATGGCCCTCCTCCACCGCTTTCAACGCGGCGTTCGCCGCCATGGCGGTGTCCATCAACAACGTGAAGCGGACCAGGCAATAACTCTGTGCGGAACTGATTTTCGGGTCATGGGAGGCACTGAGCAAACGCGGGCGCAACGCTTGCAGGGTCGCGGGATCTGCGCTGTTCAACGCCTCCTGAACCTCGTTCATCCATGGCAGCAATTGCGCAGATTCTTGCGGCTCCAACTGCTTCCACTGCCGACGCACCGAACGGGCAATACGCAGCAGCATTAACAGTTTTTGACTCAAGCCACTGATGGCCCGCGCCCGTTGCCGGCCACGGCCGCCTTCGAACCAGGCGTGTTCACGCTGGGCGTCCACCGCGACGATTCTGCCGAGGATTTCCAACAGACCTTTACGTGCCTGTCCATCGCCGGCCAGGGTCGCCCGCGCAGCATTGAACCCGCTTTGCCAGGCAGCCTTGGCCTGATCCGCCAATTGACGTTCGACCCGCAGCGGCCAGAGCAAGGCACTGCTGGCGGTGGCGCAGATAATGCCCAGGGAGATTTCCGTGCAACGCGCCACGGCCTGATCGAACACGGTCAGCGGATGATTGATAGCCGGCAAGGCAATGATCGCCACCGTGTAACCGGCCAACACAAATGAATAGGACCAGGCACTGCGCAACAGGGTCGAACTGGCCGTGCACAGCCCTAGCCATAGCGCCAGGGCCAACAGGAACAGCCAGGGTGTCTGGGCAAATACGCCCATGAACACCACCGACATGATCGTCCCGACCAATGTGCCCAACAGCCGCGCCAGCCCCTTTTGCAGGACCATCCCGGACAACGGCTGGGCAACGATGAAGGCCGTCATCAACGCCCAGGCCGGTTGCTCCAGGCCCCAGCGCAACGCAAGCCACAGCGCCACGCCCCCGCCGATCAGGGTCTTGATCGCGAATTGCACGGCACGGAGGTCAGGCGCGAACAAAGCCAGCAGGGTGATAGGCACGAAATGAACTCTTGAAAGGATGGTTTAACGATAGACGGCTTCTCCACCGGACCGTCAAAAAACGCGGATTCTGTAGGAGCTGCCGAAGGCTGCGATCTTTTTATCTTGCTCTTCAGCGGACTCAAAGCCGCCAAAAGATCGCAGCCTTCGGCAGCTCCTACAAGGGGTTTCGCAACGATAAACACTAGGCACAAAAAAACGCCAGGCTGGCTGGCGTTTTTGACAGCTTACGAACGCTTACGAGCGTGCGCGAGCCTGGTTACGCAGGGCTTTCACCTGATCGTGATTGCGTTGCACGCCGTGGTACTGACGCTCAACGATGTCACGAATGCCCACCAGGTTGTGCTTGTTGATTTTTTCCATGGCTTCCCGATAAGCCTTCAGCGCATGGTCTTCACCACGCTCGGCTTCGTTCAGCACAGCCTCTTCGTCTTTGCCGGTAAACATCGCCTTCACGTCGACCCAGCGACGGTGCAAATCACCGCTGACACTGGTGGAAGTTTCCGGATCGCCACCCATCGAACGTACGGCGCTCTGCAATTCGGCAGCAGCACTTGCGCAATCCGCCGAGCGTTGCACGAACAGGGTTTTCAGTTCAGGGTGCTTGATGTCTTCAGCGCAAGTCTTGAACCCTTCCTGACCGTCCTTACTGGTTTCAATCAGGTCATTGAGTACAGAGATGGCTTCTTTATTCATGTCGGTCATTTTTCAATTCCTTGCGGTTGATGAAAGATGCAATAGGTATTGCACTCGTCATGCCAGCCTGGAACTGAATAGTAATTCGTTATTTTTCAATAACTTAGTATTTAGATGAAAATCTGTATCCGTTTTATTTGCATGATCTGTCATTTGGCCTGCATGCAGAATGCCTGTATTTTCCAGATTGATTGAATCAAGACGACCGATTGATGAACCCTGAAAAGCTCGAACTGCTGATTACCCGCCAGATGCCCTTTGGCAAGTACAAGGGGCGAATCATCGCCGACCTGCCCGGCCCCTACCTCAACTGGTTCGCCCGTGAAGGCTTTCCCCATGGCGAACTGGGTGGACTGCTGGCCCTGATGCAGGAAATCGATCATAACGGCTTGTCGGAATTGCTCGAACCTTTGCGCGCCAAACATGGCAAACCTGCGCCCCGTCACTGAAATCGCCCACTCATCGAGTACCTCATGCCCGATAACACCCGCCGCGCCCGTGATGAAGATTTTTGGCAAACCTTTGCCGACCGCTACGATGTAGAGCCCGGCCCGGTGAACCTGGAGAACGGCTACTTCGGGCGCATGTCGCGCACGGTGGTCGAGGAATATCATCGCAACATCGAGCTGATCAACCGCAATAATTCGGTCTATGTACGCCAGCGTTTCGAACAGGGCGAGGGCCAGAAGATCAGCGCACAAGTGGCGGGGTTGATTGGCGTAGCCGCAGAAAGCGTCGCCCTTACCGGCAACGCAACCGCCGGTTTGCAAGCGTTGATCCGCAATTACAACCGCTTGCAGCCCGGCGATCAGGTGTTGTTCTGCGATCTGGAGTACGACACGGTCAAGGGCGCGATGCGTTGGCTCGGACGCAACCGCGGCGTCGAAGTGATCGAGATCGAGCATCAACACCCCGCCAGTTTCGACAGCTTGCTGGCCACCTACCGTGAGGCCTTCACGCGCTATCCGCGACTCAAGTTGATGGCCCTGACCCACGTCACCCACCGCACTGGCCTGGTGATGCCAGTCCAGGCGATTGCAGCCGCCGCCAGGGAACACGGTATCGACGTCATCCTCGACGGCGCCCATGCGCTGGGTCAGTTGGAATTCGATCTCAAAGAGCTGGGCATCGACTTCGCTGCCTACAACCTGCACAAGTGGATCGGCGCGCCGCTGACGTTGGGCTTCATGTACATCGCCCCAGAACGCCTGGACGATATCGACCCGGACATGGGCGAAGTGCATTTCCCGGTCACCGACATCCGCGCCCGCACGCCCTACAGCACACCGAACATTCCAGCGCTGATGACCCTGCCGCTGGTTATCGAGGAGCATCACGCGATGGGCGGTTCCGCCGCCAAGGCTGCGCGACTCAACTACTTGCGCAACCTGTGGGTTAGGCCGGTACGCGAGCTGCCGGGTATCGAAGTCATGACGCCGGATGACCCACGGCTGTATTGCGGCATCACGTCGATGCGCTTTACCGCTCATGCCGACCAACAGCCGATGGTCGAACGGCTGCTCAACGATTACAACCTGTTCACCGTGGTGCGCAGCGGCGCGGCCGCCGGTCCGTGCATCCGCATCACGCCGGGGCTGACCACCACTGCTGCTGACATGAGTCGGTTGACCAAGGCGCTGACCGAACTGAATTGAGGTCACACGGTGTACTTGTCGAAGTCCTCGGGCCTGATTTGTGTCGACACCGCAAAGGTGTCGATGCCGATCGTGATTTGCCCGAAGAAGCCGTCTTCATTAGAGTCGCGGCCGAGGGTATGGATGTTCAGGGTCGACGCTTCGCCGCCCATGTTTTGATAAAAAAAGTCCTGATCGTTACTCAGTGGCGCGATGGCCCGACGGCAATACTCCGGGGCATTAAGCACTGAACGCGCGGCCACTTCGGGAAAGTACAACTGACCGACCCACGCCACGTGACGCTCTTGCAGATAGTTGTTGCCACTGGTGATGCGAACGGCGACATGAATGTGCAAGGCTCGCCCGGCATAAAACCCTGGGCAGATCGTGGTAAACCGGGCGACGCCGTGTTTATCGGTGAATTGCCCGCCGCGCAGGTAGGTGTCGTCATCGGTACGCGGGATAGCGCCGATGTCTCCCGTGTCGACTTCCAGGTCCGGGTTGATCTTGCTCCAGCCCGAGTACGCGCCGCGTGCATTGCAGTGCCAGATGTCCACCAGCGCATCGGTGACCGGTTGCGCGGTCATGGCATCGACGATCTTCAGACGCAGCACCAACGGCATGCCGTCGACACCTTCGCTGATGTTTCTTCTGATGAGTTTCGGATTACGAAAATACGGGCCGGCGATTTGCTCGGGTGACAGCAGATAAACGGGTGCTGCTGAGGTGTAGTCGTCCATGACGTTCTCTCTTCCATAAGATGAACGCAGGCTAGCACTGGGTGAATGTCGGAATGCGGTAACTATGTATCGCGTGATGTCTTTGTGTAGGAACTGCCAAAGGCTGCGATCTTTGTTTTTTAAGATCAAGATCAAAAGATCGCAGCCTGCGGCAGCTCCCACAGGTTTTTTTTGCGGCCAAAAAAAAACGGTGCACCGACCAAGCGCACCGTAAAGCCGTAGAACACACAACGAAGTGTCAGGTAAAGCAGATCAGTCCAACAGCGCCAAAGCCTCGGCGGTGCATTCCTGAATGCGGGCCCAGTCGCCGTTCTTGATCCACTCAGGATCAAGCATCCAGCTACCGCCCACGCACATGACGTTTTTCAGCGCCATGTAGCTCTTGATATTGGCCGGGCCAACGCCGCCGGTCGGGCAGAATTTCACTTCGCCGAACGGGCCACCCAGGGCCTTGATGGCCGCAACGCCGCCGCTGACTTCAGCCGGGAACAGTTTGAAGCGGCGATAGCCCAGGCCATAGCCTTCCATGATGCCCGAAGCATTGCTGATGCCTGGCAACAGCGGGATCGGGCTGGCGACGCTGGCTTCCAGCAGATCACGGGTGATGCCTGGCGTAACGATGAATTGCGAGCCCGCCGCTTCGGCCGCGGCCAGCATGTTGCGATCAAGCACGGTGCCGGCACCGGTCATCAGTTCTGGACGCTGCTCACGCAGAATCTGGATGGCCTTGAGGCCGAACTGCGAACGCAGGGTCACTTCCAGGGCGGTCAGGCCACCGGCAGCGAGGGCATCGGCCAGCGGCAGAACGTCCTGCTCACGGGCGATGGTGATCACCGGCAGGATCCGCGCTTTCGCGCAGAGGCTGTCGATCAGGGCAACTTTATCCGCCATGGAAACGGTCGGGGATGGGTTTGTCATAGCGGCTGTTCCTTGGCTCATGGGCACCAGTAAATCTCTAACGTGGGTTGCAAAAACGCGCGAATCGGTAGCGCGGCGACGTCGTCACCGGCCAGTGCGGTATCCAGGGTGGTCAGCTTGGACTGACCGGAAATCGACAGAACTTTATGTTTGGCCGAAGCCAGCAGCGCACGACTCATGGTCAGGCGCTGATGCGGCACGGTGGGCGCCAGCATCGGGTAGCAGCGACGGCTGCCGTCAGCCTTCAAGGCTTCGGCCAGGTTCGGGCTGCCGGGGAACAGCGACGCGGTGTGGCCGTCGTCCCCCATGCCCAGCACCAGCACGTCGATCACCGGCAACTCGGACAGCAAACGGTCGGCGTGCTCGGCGGCTTGTTCAAGGTTGGCGGTGGCGCTGTACAAGCTCAGGAACTGAGCCTTGGCCGCCGGGCCTTGCAACAGATATTTCTTCAGCAGGCCGGCATTGCTGTCGGCGTGCTCGACCGGCACCCAGCGCTCATCGGCCAGGCTGACCACCACGTTCGACCAATCCAGCGGCTGTTTGGCCAGGTGCTGGAAAAAAGCCACCGGGCTACGACCACCGGACACCACCAACGTCGCAGTGCCCTGGGCGTCAATGGCGTCGCCCAGGTGCTTGGCCACGTTGAGTGCCAGGCTTTCAGCCAGCAGCACCGGGCTCTTGAACGCATGGGCGCTGACGCCCTGCGGCAGTTTCAAATCAGATATCGCCATACCACGACCTCCCGTCCCGCGTGATCAGAGCAATGGAGCTCATCGGCCCCCAGGACCCGGCCGCGTAGGGCTTGGGCGAGTCACCGGATTTTTTCCACCCGGCGATCAACTGGTCACACCACTTCCACGCGGCTTCGATTTCATCTTTACGGACAAACAGGTTCTGATTGCCGCGCATCACTTCCAGCAACAACCGCTCGTAGGCATCGGGAATCCGTGCGCTGCGCCAGGTGTCGGAAAAATTCAGCTGCAATGGACCGCTGCGCAGCTGCATGCCTTTATCCAGACCTTGTTCTTTGGTCATCACGCGCAAGGAAATGCCTTCGTCCGGTTGCAGGCGGATAATCAGCTTGTTGCTGATTTGCAGGCGCTGCTCGGGAGCGAAGATGTAGTGCGACGGTTCCTTGAAGTGGATGACGATCTGCGACAGTTTCTGCGGCATGCGCTTGCCGGTACGCAAGTAAAACGGCACGCCGGCCCAGCGCCAATTGCGGATGTCGGCACGCAGGGCGACGAAGGTTTCGGTGTCGCTCTGGGTGTTGGAGTTCGGTTCTTCCAGGTAGCCCGGCACTGCCTTGCCTTCGCTGTGCCCGGCGATGTATTGGCCGCGTACAACCTGAGTGGTCAGGCCTTCCGGGCTGATTGGCGCCAGTGCCTTGAGGACTTTGACTTTCTCGTCGCGGATGCTGTCGGCGGACAAGTCGGCCGGTGGGTCCATGGCGATCAGGCAGAGCAGTTGCAGCAAGTGATTCTGGATCATGTCCCGCAGTTGGCCGGCCTTGTCGAAGTAGCCCCAGCGGCCTTCGATCCCGACCTTCTCGGCCACGGTGATTTCCACGTGGGAGATGTAATTCTGGTTCCACTGGGTTTCGAACAAGCTGTTGGCGAAACGCAGGGCGATCAGGTTCTGGACGGTTTCCTTGCCCAGATAATGGTCGATGCGATAGGTGCGGTTCTCCGGGAAGAACTGCGCCACGGCGTCATTCACTTTGCGCGAGGATTCGAGATCGGAACCGATCGGCTTTTCCAGTACCACGCGGGTGTTTTCCGCCAGGCCGACTTTCGCCAGGTTCTCGCAGATCGCGCCATAGACCGCTGCCGGCGTGGCGAAATAAGCGATGACCCGTTGCGCGCTGCCGGCCGCTTCGGCCAGGGCCACATAGTCGTCGCCGTTGAGAAAATCGACGTGCAGATAGCTCAGGCGGGCCAGGAAACGCTCGACCACGGCTTCGTCCAGCTCTTTGGCACCGACGTAACGGCGCAGCTCTTCGGCGATGAACGCCAGGTGCTGCTGCTCAGTGCCAGGTTCACGGGCCAGCGCGATGATCCGCGTGTCCTCGTGCAAGAGGTCTGCGCCATCGAGTTGATAAAGGGCAGGAAACAGCTTGCGCAAGGCCAGATCGCCAAGGGCGCCGAACAAGGCGAAGGTGCACGGTTCAACCGTAATCGAAGGCATGATGTTTGTTCTTTTATCAAGTTAAGCTACAAATACCTTTTTTCAAGGCATCACTCAAGGGAAAATGTAGTAATAACCACAACATTTTCGCAAAATACAGATTCCGAGTGGTGGTCGGTCGGAGCCATCAGTAGGATAGGCCACCGTTACGGGCCGCATCAAAGGCCCTTTTTGCATTAGCCGCGCGCTTATCGGCGCAGGTGAATCAAGGAAACTCATATGGACCGCGTGCGAAATTTACTGGAACAGATCCAGAATCGCCTTGAAGAGCTGAACAAGGCCGAACGCAAAGTCGCCGAGGTGATCCTGCTCAACCCACAGCAGGCCACCCGGTTCAGTATCGCCGCCCTCGCCCAGGCCGCATCGGTCAGCGAACCGACGGTCAACCGTTTCTGCCGTTCGTTCGGCGTCAGCGGCTACCCCGAACTCAAGCTGCAATTGGCGCAAAGCCTGGCCAGCGGCGCGGCGTATGTCAGCCGCGCGGTAGAAGCCGACGATAATCCCGAGGCCTACACCCAGAAGATCTTCGGCAGCGCCATCGCATCCCTCGACAGCGCTTGCCAGGCCCTCGATCCGAACCTGATCAGCCGCGCCGTCGACCTGCTGATCCAGGCCCGACAGATCCACTTCTTCGGCCTCGGCGCCTCGGCTCCAGTGGCGTTGGATGCGCAACACAAGTTCTTCCGCTTCAACCTGGCCGTGACCGCCCATGCCGACGTGCTGATGCAGCGCATGATCGCCTCGGTGGCACACACCGGCGAATTGTTCGTGATCATTTCCTACACCGGCCGCACACGCGAACTGGTGGAAGTAGCGCGCATCGCCCGGGAAAACGGCGCGTCGGTTCTGGGCTTGACCGCCGAAAACTCGCCGCTGGCCAAGGCCAGCACCTTGAGCCTGAACATTCCGCTGCCGGAAGACACCGACATCTATATGCCGATGACCTCGCGGATCATTCAGCTGACCGTGCTGGACGTGCTCGCCACTGGCATGACCCTGCGCCGTGGCGTGGATTTCCAGCCGCATTTGCGCAAGATCAAAGAGAGTTTGAATGCCAGCCGCTATCCGGTTGGCGATGAGTTCAACTAAGGGGATTTGAGAGTTGGTCGTTCCTGCACGTAGGAACGACCATTCGCGGCGCACATAGAGCAGTTATTTCCCGGCGGTGCCACTAGAATGCTCGCCATCGGATTATTGCCAATGGAATTGCCATGCCGCTTCGCTCGCCGCTGTATTCTCAACGTTCGTTGGTACTCACGCTGGTCGCATTGCTGGGCGCAGGCTTCCTGGCCACTTCCTTCCTCAGTTACTACGCCTCTCGGGCGTCGATCCGCGACAACATCGTCAAAACCGAACTGCCGCTGACATCGGACACGGTCTACTCGGAAATCCAGAAAGACCTTGTCAGACCGATCCTGATTTCCTCGATGATGTCCCGCGACACCTTCATGCGCGATTGGGTAGTCAACGGCGAACGCGACGCCGACCAGATGACCCGTTACCTCAACGAGGTCATGACTCACTACGGCGCCTACACCGCGTTTTTCGTCTCCGACGCTAGCCTGACTTACTACCACGCCAAGGGCGTGCTCAAGCAGGTCAAGGCCACCGAACCCCGTGACGCCTGGTACTTTCGCGTGCGTGACATGAAGGATCCGTACGAGATCAACGTCGATCCGGACCTCGCCAACAAGGACAACCTGACGGTCTTCATCAACTACAAGGTCTACGACTACAACAACCGTTTCATCGGCGCCGCGGGTGTCGGCCTGACGGTAGATGCGGTGATCAAACTGATCGACAAGTACCAGCAGCGTTATCAGCGCAGCGTGTATTTCGTCGACACGTTCGGCCGACTGGTGCTGACCGGTGCCGAGGGTGGCCCGCAAGGCGCACGGGCCGGGCAGACCCTGGGCGAACTCGACAGCATGGAAAACCTGGTCAGCCAGTTGCCCAAACCCCACGGCGGCAGCTACGAATATTCCGGCCAGGGCCAGGGACATTTCCTTAACGTACGGTTCATCCCCGAACTCAACTGGTACTTGTTCGTCGACAAACGTGAAGATGGCGATCTCAGCGATATCCGCCGCTCGCTGTACCTGAATCTGCTGATCTGCCTCGTGGTTACCCTGACGGTGCTGGTGCTGCTCAACCAGGTGATCAAACGCTTTCAGGGCAAGATCCAGGCTCAGGCCACGCTCGATAGCCTGACGGAATTGCCCAACCGTCGCGGCTTCGACCTGCTGGCCGCGCAGGCCATGCACGAAGCCCAACGGGAACCGAAACCACTGACCGCGTTGCTGCTCGACCTCGACCACTTCAAGGCCTTGAACGACACCTACGGTCACTTGGCCGGCGATCAGGTGCTGATCGGCTTCGCCCGAAATCTGGAAAGCTGCCTTCGTCACTCCGACATCGTCTGCCGTTGGGGCGGTGAAGAATTCATCGTGCTGCTCAAGGACACCGACGGTGAGACCGGTCTGAAAATCGCCGAGAAAATTCGTCATCATGTGGAACAGCAGCGCTACGCCTACAACAACAGCACCCTGCAACTGACCGTCAGCATTGGCCTGACCACCCTGCAAGCCGACGACACCTTGCACACCCTGCTGTCGCGGGCCGATCATGCGATGTATCGGGCCAAACAATCGGGCCGCAACCGAACCTGCGTGGAAATGCCTCACTCCAGTTATGAACCAGCCTGACCTCTGCCCCGCCTGCGGTGCGCCTAACGACTGCACCCTGGCCGACCCTCGAACGGCCGACCGCGCGTGCTGGTGCTACGGCGTCAGCATCGACCCGGCGGTGCTCGAAGCGCTGCCGGCCGAACTGCGCAACGCCTCCTGCCTGTGCCCGCGCTGCGCCGAAGTCGAGGCGCAGCTGCAAGCAGCGGCCCGGCCGATCAAGTAAGATGCGCGCCCGTTTCTTTCACTGATCCTTCGTCATGCGCGTCGACCGCTTCCTCAGCAACCTGCCCCGCTTCAACCGTAAGCAGGTGCGCCTGTTGCTGGTGGAAAAGCGCATCAGGATTGACGGAAAAATCGTCAGCGACCCACACGCCGAAGTTCGGGAGTTCAGTCGCGTCGAAGTCGACGACGAACTGCTGCAAACCGGCAAACCACTGCGTCACTTCATGCTGCACAAGCCTGCTGGCTGCGTCAGCGCCACTCGCGACCCGCAGCATCCCACCGTCCTCGACCTGATCTATGAGCCAGACAAGGACGACCTGCACATCGCCGGACGCCTGGATTTCAACACCACGGGCCTGATGCTGATCACCAACGACGGTAGCTGGTCACGACGCCTGACCCAACCGCAGACCAAACTGCCGAAGGTCTATTACGTCGAAACCGAGCAGGACATCGGCCCCGAATACGCGATCAAGTTCAGCGAAGGCCTGTACTTCGCCTTCGAAGACCTCACCACGCAACCCGCCGGTCTAGAGCTGCTCGGACCGAAATCGGCACGCTTGAGCATCGTCGAGGGCCGTTATCACCAGGTGAAGCGCATGTTCGGCCACTTCGATAACAAAGTGATGCGCCTGCACCGCGAACGCATGGGCCCGTTGGTGCTCGATGACTCGCTAAAACCAGGCGAATACCGTGCGCTAAGCGCTGATGAGATCGAATCGATCTAAGCAGCCTACCGCTCAGCAGAAGTTGTCGAACAATTTACCAAAGGCACTTGCGCAATGATGTGACCCCTGCTTGAATCAGGACGTCGGCCGAAATGTGACCGACGAGTCACAACATACTTCTAAGAAACTTTTTGTCGGTAGAGAACCTTGAGGTTCCGCGTTGCACCGGCAAACTGCCCGCCAATAACAATACCCGTCGACCGGACTGCAATGGATCGACATGGGCCTCTCAAAATTCCAGGCATATGCCTACCTGTCACAAAGCTCGTGCAATCTCATTTGCGCGCATACCCGCTTGCCAGGAGTCTTATGACATGAGGCCAGAAATCGCTGTGCTGGATATACAGGGTCAGTATCGGGTTTACACGGAGTTCTATCGCGCAGACGCCGCAGAGAAGACCATTATCTTGGTCAACGGCTCGATGGCCACGACTGCGTCGTTTGCACAAACCGTGAAAAACCTCCACCCGCAGTTCAATGTGGTCTGCTACGACCAGCCCTACGCGGGCAAGTCAAAAGCCCACAACCTGCATGAGAAATTGCTGACAAAGGAAGTCGAAGGGCAGATCCTCCTGGAGCTGATCGACCACTTCGCCGCCGAACACGTGCTGTCGTTTTCCTGGGGTGGCGCCGCGACCCTGGTCGCCCTCGCCCAACGGCCACGGCGCATCGAAAGAGCCGTGATCAGCTCGTTCTCCCCGGAGATCAACGCGCACATGCTCGACTACCTCGAGCGCGGTGTGGATTACCTCGGCAGCCGCGATGGCGACCGCGTCGGCAACCTGGTGAATAGCACCATCGGCAAACACCTGCCGACGCTGTTCAAGCGCTTCAACTATCGCCACGTCAGCAGCCTGGCCGATCACGAATACGGGCAGATGCACTTCCACATCAGCGACCTGCTGCACAGCGACCGCCAATGCTTCTTGAAAGCCTCGGAGAAAATCAACGTGCCAGTGCTGTTCATGAACGGCGAATGGGACGAATACACCGCCGCCGATGGCGCCCGGTTGTTCGCCAACCACGTGCAACACGCCACCTTCACCACCCTTGAGGCCACCGGCCACTTTCTCGACATGGAACACAAAGCCGCCTGCCGAGACAGCCGCAACGCCTTGCTTGGGTTCCTGAAGCCGGCACAGCACGAAAGCCGACCGCGTTACCACTACGTCCAGGACCACCATGCATTGGCAATCTGAAAGAGAGTCATCGCGAGCAAGCTTCGCCCCGCAGCGCTAATCGCATTCCTGCCGGAACGAAGCTTGCCCGCGATAGACAGCCATGCGCCCTGTCCGCGTTAAACCCGCTCCACGTAAAGAAAAACTTCATTTCCAAGCGCACATCTGGTACAAAGTCACCGCTCTGAGCGGGTGTCGTATAATGGCATTACTCCAGCTTCCCAAGCTGATAACGAGGGTTCGATTCCCTTCACCCGCTCCAATCAAATTTTGTTCTCACGTTAAGAGGGTTTTGACGGGGGAATGTAGAGACAGAAAAAACCGGCCTTGATGGCCGGTTTTTTTGTGGGCAGAGTTTGGTGAGCGGATCCATTCGTTCACGAAATCATAGATTGCATCTCTTTAAGGCGACGACTACCATCTCCCAAAACGGGAGGAAGTGCAGTGCGTGTGATTGCAAAAGGGACATTGCGGGAGTTCTGGGTTAGTAATCCGGCTTTTGCTGACTCCGAAACACCACTGGTTGAATGGTATCGACACATGGAAAAGGCCGTTTATGGCACGCCGCAAGAGGTCAAGGCGGAGCTGAGAACGGCCAGCATCCTCAAGGGTGGCAGGGTTGTATTCAACATCGGTGGCAACAAGTACCGGGTGATCATGGCAATCGATTATCAGCGCCAACTCGGTTTCATACGATTCGTTGGCACCCACGCCCAGTACGATCAGATCAACGCGGAGACCGTGTGATGGACATTAAACCTATTCGCAGCCAAGAAGACCTGACCGCTGCATTTGCTCGTGTTGAGCAATTGTGGGGCTCGGAAGTCGGCTCTCCGGAAGGCGACGAGCTGGAAATTCTTGCGCTGCTCATTGAAAAGTATGAAGACGAGCATTACCCCATGCCGCCCTCCGATCCGATTGAGGCGATTAAATTTCGCATGGATCAACAAGGCCTGACGCCTCGTGACCTGGAACCCTTCATCGGTACGAGCGGACGCGTGTCCGAAGTACTGAATCGCAAGCGTAAATTGAGTCTGTCGATGATCAAGCGCTTGCACGACGGGTTGCGAATCCCTTATGAAAGTTTGCTTGCAGGTGTCGCCTGACAAGAGATGTAGAGACTTAAAAAACCGGTCCAAGTGGCCGGTTTTTTTATGTCCGATTTCGGGTGAGGATAATCGAGGAAAAAACTCGAAACACACAAAACACCTCAATCAAGCCTCGCACAAACCCATTCCCACAGCGCCCTCCTAGACTCGATTTGTATCGCCGTCTCACCAAGCCAGGAAGATTTGGTGGGTATAGTGTTGATTACATAAAATCAGTAGGTATAGTAACCACAAGCACACCACAGGGAGGTGATGTGAATAGCCGATTTTTGATAAGCCAAATCATTGCGGACGGTTGGTATCTGGTACGTATCAGAGGCAGCCATCATCACTTCAAACACCCGACCAAGCCGGGGTTGGTGACGGTCCCTCATCCGAAAAAAGATCTGCTCAAGAAAACGGCCATCAGTATTTTGCAACAGGCGCTGCTCTAACGAGCCTGACGCGCTGAGTCCTCGGAGGACACTGAACATGCTTTACCCAATTGCCATTTCAATGGGCGACGACGAGCACGCCTGGGGCGTTGAAGTCCCCGACATTCCGGGCTGTTTTTCCGCTGGGGAAGATCTGGACGACGCGATGGCGATGGCCCGCGAGGCCATCGAAGGTCATTTCGAGATATTGGCCGAAGACGGTTCGCCCATTCCGCCTGCCAACAAAGTGACCCTGCACGCGGCCGATCCAAAATACGCGGGTTGCGCATGGGCGCTGGTGGACATCGACGTGACCAAATACCTGGGCAAGGCGCAGAAACTGAACATCACGCTGCCTGGCTATCTGCTCAACCGAATCGATGAGTACGTGCTGCACCACCCGGAAGAGAAAAGCCGTTCAGGTTTTCTGGCGTCGGCAGCGCTCAAGGTGTTGCAGCAGGGCTGAAGGTTTTACTTCAGTAACAAATTAACCGGTCCTGGTGGCCGGTTTTTTTATGGCGGGGATTAGTGAAAGGCTGGATTCCCATCCCGACCTTCGAGCGCTCGAACGAGGCCGTTTTCAGAAAAAGCTGCGTCCTACAATAGTCTGGGAAATGTCCGTACACTCGCGCATTGCTGTGCCTTTGTCTTGAGACCTATAGTCCGAGTACGCCCAAATGGCGTGTCGGGTTTGGCGACTTGACGATACGGTGCAGAAGCTTCCGAGCAGTTATCAGTGCGCTTTGGAACGCACTTGGCTGCATGTTTTTTGGTAGCTGTGCGTGGGAGATCTCAGGATCTACCGGTTTTGCCGTGTCCCGGTTCGCCAACCCGCGTACAGCTGTCACCCTTTGTTTGGCGACGATGGAGTGGTTAATCCAAAAATCACACGGAAATCACTCATGAAAGAATTTATGGCTTTAACCAGCAACGCCGACGACCTCCCCTCCCTCTACGTCAACACCACCCAACCCCTGCACTCGCTGCTCAGCACGGCCAACTACAGACTCAGCGCTGTGACGCAGGTCCTCGAAAACCTCGCGATGCGAGGTGAAATCAGCACCGACTCGGTGATCCTCAGCGACTTCGCATTGTTGTGCTGCATACCACTGCGCGATGGTTGCGATGTGTTGGATGTCATTGCACGTCGCATGGACGCAGAACCGTCCTGACCTGACCTGTAGGAGCGAGCCTGCTCGCGATAGCGGACGATCAGGCAACCTGGTCGTTGAATGTGCGACCGTCATCGCCAGCAGGCTGGCTCCCACAAGTTTTTCAGTGTCCGAAGCACGGGAGCGACTGATGATGTTGGGCCTGACCGTATCGTTTGCGTATAGATCCGCGCACGCCCGTAAAGAAGCAATAGCGCTGCGTCGAGCCGGACCGGGGATGTCTTATTCTCCCGACTCACTCTTCACAGCGAGATCGGCATGGACAGTTCAGAGTTGGGAATCATGATCGTTTCAATGATCGGGTTGTTCGGCTTTGCTTCATTCATTTTTGAATACCTGAGCGCCAGACGCGCGAAAAAAAGGGGCAGATGACACCTGCCCCTTTTTCGCATCAGCGCGTCGCAACCAAAAACAAACGTGGGAATGGCAGCAAAACCGAACCATCACTCAACGCCGGATAAGCCTGTTCTATAGCTGCCTGATACTGCTTCAGATACTGCGCCCGTTCCGCCTCATCCAGCGATTCGAGAAACGGCCGCAAACCACTGCCCTTGAACCACTCGACCACACCCGAGGCACCGCCCGCCAGCGGATGATGGTAAGTAGTGCGCCACACATCGACGCGGGTGCAGCAGGCTTTCAGTATCGAGTAGTAACCGCTGGCACTTTCCATGTCAGTTCGCTGGCCGGCGGCGCCCGCCAGTTTGCCTACCCATGGTCCATCAGCGGCGATTTCACGCATCAAGCGGTGCGAAGGTTCGTTGAGATTGTCCGGCATCTGGATCGCCAGGCTGCCACCGGGAGAAAGTTTGCTCACCAGCGAAGGCAGCAACGTGGCGTGATCCGGCACCCACTGCAACACCGCGTTGGCAAAAATTACGTCGAACGGGCCGTTGTCCTGCCAGGTGTCGATGTCCGCGATATCGAACCGCACCTGCGGCAAGCGCTTGCGCGCGGCTTCGACCATGTCCGTCGAACTGTCCAGCCCCCGCACTGTGGCGTTGGCAAAGCGCTCCACCAGCAACTCGGTGGAGTTGCCGGGGCCGCACCCGATGTCCACGGCCGAACGCACGTTCCCGGTGGGAATTGCCGCCAGCAGGTCACGGGCGGGACGGGTACGTTCATCTTCAAAAGCGACGTATTGCTTGGCGGACCAACTCATTGCGTTCTCCTGTCGGTACGTTTTTCAGAGCGGGCGAAAACTTCAGTCGTAACGATACAGCCCCGACGTTGCTTTGCGTGCCTTTATGCAAGATCAAAAGATCGCAGCCTGCGGCAGCTCCTACAGGGGGAGCTGCGATCTTTTGCTCTGAAAAAAGCCGAATTTTCATAGCCATGGCGCTGTCACAAATTCACGCACTTCCCCATGAGGTACACGGCCATGAAATTCGCAAAAGTCGCGCAAAAACTTGCCCTGTGGGCCGGCAGCCCAACAACCTTTCTCGGGGCAATCGTTCTGATTTTCTTGTGGGGGTTGAGTGGGCCGATCTTCGGTTTCAACGATACGTGGCAACTGATCATCAACACCTCGACCACCATCATCACGTTTCTGATGGTGTTCCTGATCCAGAACACGCAAAACCGTGACACGGACATTTTGCATTTGAAGGTCGATGAGTTGTTGCGGGTAACCAAAGAAGCGCAGAACGCGATGCTGGGCCTGGAGGCGTTGGACCTCAAACAATTGGAAGCGTTGAGAAAGGAGTACCGGAAACTAGGCGAAGGTCAGACGATTTCCCTGGACGGCACCGTTGTCGAGGAGAAAGGCAGCAAGCCGAACCTCAATCAATGCTGATCGGGTAATCGCGGGTGGCCCGAGGTCACCCGCTCATTCTATTGATTAGCGACTGGCTTGCAGGGCCTTGGCCATTTGCAGGTGATTTTGCAGTTTAGGCAGTGTTTCTTCGGCAAAGGCTTTGATTTCCGGCACATCGGTGGTTTGCGCCGTTTGCTGCAGCTGATCGATAGCTTCCTGAGTGGTTTTGACCTGGCTGGCCGCATAGGCTTCATCGAAGCTATCGCCTTCCATGACTTCCGGCATCAGGGCTTTGGCCTTGTCGACCACTTCTTCGCGCGGGGCCACCGGCAAATCCAGTTGCTTGGCGATTTTAGCCAAGTGCTGGTTGGCGGTGGTGCGGTCGTTGATTACGACGATAGTGTAGTCCTTGACCTCTTTGGATTCGGACTTCTGGTGCGCCAGGCGACTGGCTTCGATGTCGGCCATGCCTTTGGCTGAAGCATCGTTGATGAATTCGGCGGGCGACTGGGCGAAAGCACTGTTGGCGCACAGGCCCAGTAACGTGGCAATTGCGGCGTTGCGTAATCGGGTGGCCATCCAGTTCATGGTCGCGCCCTCCTCTTTAAATTCAAACGGGAGCTTTCGCCCCCGCTTCTCAATCAAAACCACCTTCATCCATTACTTGGATTTCTGAGCGGGCTTGCGGCCCATGTCGGGTTTCGCAGGCTCTTTATCGACAGTCGTGGTGGTGGTTTTCCCACCCTTGCGACCGGCTTCAGACGCCTTGGTTCGATCGTTGGCGAAGTTTCCCGAGTTCGAGTTTCTTGAATTAGGCATGATTCTCTTCCTCTTGTATTGATCGCGGCGAGCTATAGCCCGCATAGATTCTGAATTTGTGCGATGCAAAAGGTTTAAAAGAATCTGCCGATGGAACGACGAACGGCATTCACCCCAGGCGCAGGTGATGCTCGCGCTTGGCGCTGTACATCGCATCATCGGCGTGCCTGAACAGCTGCTTTTCTTCCGTGCCGTGTTCGGGGTACTGGGCGACGCCGATGCTCGGCTGGATGTGCAGGCTGTGCCCGTCCAGGCGCAGGGGCTGGGCCAGGACCTGTCGGATTTTCCCGGCCACGCCATCGGCATCGCCCGAGGCGTGGATGCTGTGCAGCAACACCACAAACTCATCGCCACCAATGCGCGCCACCGTGTCGGACTCACGCACACAGCCCTTAAGCCGATTGGCGACGGTTTGCAGCAGCATGTCGCCAACCGCGTGGCCGTGGGTGTCGTTGACCTGCTTGAAACGGTCGAGGTCGACGTAAAGCAGCGCCATTCGTCCGTGGCCCTCGCGCGCTGCGTCGAGTGCAGTCTTGAGCCGGTCACGCAGCAATTCGCGGTTAGGCAGTTGCGTCAATTGATCGTACTGGGCCATACGCTGCAGGCGCGCGTGCAGCTGCTTGCGCTCGATCGCGGTCGCCACCTGCGCGCAGACGTATTGCAGCAGTTCTTTATCCTGTTCGGTGTAGCGTTCGCCGCCTGGAACGCTTTTGACGATCAGTGCGCCGATGGGGGTGCCGTTTTGCGAGTTCAACGGTACGCCGAGCCAGCAGGGCGAATGCTGTTCGGTCACCCATGCTTCGAAGCCCACTTGCGGTGTGGTCTGGTCCGGGGTCAACAGGATCGGCAGGCCGGTGCGAATGACTTCGGCACACAGGCGCCCGGTTATCGCTCCGGGCAAGTCGGGCTCGGGCTCGTGGTCATCGACGTGATAAGGGAATTTCAGCTCGGCACAGTGTTCGTCGTACAGCGCGACGGAAAAATTCAGCGCCGGCAGCCATTCACCGATGATCAGATGGATGCGTTTGAACAGCGCCAAGAGGTCTTCGGCGGCATGCGCCGCTTCGGAAATCGCATACAGCGCCGCTTGCCGGGATTCGGCCTGTTTGCGCTCGGTGATGTCGCGGGCCACGGCGATACGCAGTTGATCGACCTCCGACCAACGGGCCGACCAGAGGATATGCACTACCCGGCCGTCCTTGCGCAGGTAACGGTTCTCGAAGTTGAGCTTGGGCTCGCCACCCATGATCTCCCGCGCGGCGTCGAGGGTGCGCTGACGGTCGGCCGGATGGACCAGCTCGATCATTGGCTGACCGATCAACTCTTCGGGGCTGTAACCGAAAATGCGCTCGCAGGCCGCGCTGACAAAAACGAAGCGACCTTGTTTATCGACTGCACAGACGGCGTCCAGCAACAGGTCGATGTAGCTCGCCAACGGAGCGGGGTTTCTGGTGGTCATGGTGCCTAGCGCGCGTCCGAACAATGCCGCAATAAAAAACCATCCCTGACCGGTTATCCGTTTGTTACTGATGCATCCCTGCGATCAGCTTCAAGCCTTGTTCGTCACCAGCCCCGGCAATGCATGCGCCAGGGCGTTGATCGCAAAACCGATAAACATCACGCCACACAAGCGAGTAATCGCCAGTTCATGACGCTGATACAAGGTGCGCACCCGCTGCGCCCCAACGATGCCGATGAGAATAGCGTAGGCGACAAGGCCACCGACGAAACTCAGGAAAATCAGCCACGGCAACATTGACCAGGTCAGCAACTCTGCGCGGCTCGACAGCAGTGCGGTAAACGTCGCCACCGCCACCGGATAAGCCTTTGGATTGGTCAGGCCAAACAGGATGCCATGCCAGAACGGCTGCCGCGCCGGCCCTTGTGGCGCTTGCGTGCCGCTATGACGAGCACGCACAGCGCGCCATCCGAGCCAGAACAGATAGAGCCCGCTGAGCACGCCCAGTACATCGAACGCGGTGCTGCCGATTTCCCGCGCGCCGACAATCGCCACCAGCGCGGTGCTGCACCAGACCACGTCGCCCAATAAATGCCCGCAGAGAAACCCTGCCCCTGCCCGCCGACCGTGGGCCGCACCGATACCGAATACCGCCAGCACGCCCGGCCCGGGGGTGATGCCGTAGATGAAACCGGAGGCGAGAACGGCCATGAGTAGCGATGGGGTCATTGGAAGTCCTTTTTGAACGACTGCGTGAATGGGCGCCAGTCTATATCAGCTTCTGAAGCATTGACTGACAGATCGTCGAAGGAATCTGGATATCAGGTCGCCTGCAAAGATCAAAAGATCGCAGCCTCCGGCAGCTCCTACAGGGATGCGTGGTCCCTGTAGGAGCTGCCGCAGGCTGCGATCTTTTAAGACCTTGTTTTTAGAACTTGTCCAGCGTGCGCAGTTTCTGCGGCAGGCCCCACATCAGCAGCGCCACCGCAATCAGCGCGCAGACACCAATGACATACAGCGCCGGTGTGGTGCTGCCGGTCAGGTCCTTGATGCGTCCGACCATGACCGGGCTGACGATGCCGCCGAACTGACCCAGCGTATTGATCACCGCGATCCCGCCCGCCGCACCCGCCCCAGCACCCGCCAGCAGTTTCGGTGGCAAGGTCCAGAAGCTCGGGATCGAGGCGATGATCCCGGCGCCGAGCAAGCCCAAAGCGACGATCAGGAAGGTCGTGTGGTTAGCGAAGATCCCGGCACAGAAGAAACCGATCGCGCCGACAGCTACCAGCCCGGCAACAAACTTGCGTCGCTCGCCTGTCGAGTCGGACAAGCGCCCGATCACCACCATGCTGATCGCGCCGCAGATGTACGGAATGGCGGTCAGCAAACCGATCATCACCGGGCTCTCGGTGCCGGCACTGCGGATCAATTGCGGAGCCCAGAAATTCAAGCCATAAGACGCTACCTGAATCAGGAAGTAGATCAGGCCGAGGGTCAGGAACCCCGGAATGCGCAATGCCGCCAGTAACGAACCACCACTTTTGTGCGGTTCATGGTGTGCAATGCGGCTGGCCAGCAGCGTCTTCTCTGACGGCGTCAACCAATGGGCGTCTTCGATGCGGTCCTTGAGCAAGGTCAACACCAGCAAGCCGAGGCCGATGCATGGCACGCCGCCGAGCAGGAACAGCCAGTGCCAGCCACGCATTTCCAGAAAGCCGTCGAGATGTTGCAGCACCAGCCCGGAGAACGGCGCGCCGACCAGGCCGGCAAACGCCGACGCCAGGAACAACATCGAGGTGATGCGCCCGCGATAGTGCTGGGGAAACCACAGCGTCAGGTAATACAACACGCCCGGCGCGAAACCCGCCTCCATCGCACCGATCACAAACCGCAGGACATAGAACTGCCATTCGCTGTTGACGAACACCATCAGTGCAGTCGCCAGGCCCCAGGACATCATGATCCGGGCGATCCAGCGCCGGGCGCCGACCTTGTACAGCATCATGTTGCTCGGCACTTCGAAAATCACATAACCGACCACGAACAACCCGGCGCCGAGGCCGTAAGCGGTGTCGCTCAGGCTCAAGTCGGTCTGCAATTGGAATTTGGCGAAGCTGATGTTGATGCGATCAAAAAACGCGAACAGGTAGCAAACCATGATCAACGGCATCAGGCGCCAGGCGACTTTTTTTACCAGGGCTTTTTCTTCGTCGAGGCTAACGGCCGGGCTCGCGCCCGCCTCCAGTACATTCAGGCTCATTGCGGTTCTCCAGGCGGACTTCCCGTGGGTGTCCGATTGTTTTTGTTGTCTGGTTAGGGGGGACGTTTTTCTGTAGGAGCCGGCTTGCTGGCGATGCTGCGTGCCAGTCAACATCGACCGACACACCGCATCGCCAGCAAGCCGGCTCCTACAGGTGGATCGGGTGTATTCAGAACGGCACGGGGTGCAGGTCGCAGTTACGTCCGGCCTTGGCCAGTTGGCCCGGTACTTCGTGGCCGAGCAGCGCCGGTAAACCTCGAGACAGTTTCAGTAAAAGCGGCAGATCGATGCCGGTGTGAATGCCGACTTCATCGCACAGGTTCACCAGGTCTTCGGTGCAGATGTTGCCCGAGGCGCCCGGTGCAAACGGGCATCCGCCGAGGCCGCCGAGTGCTGCGTCGAAACGCCGGGCACCGGCCTCGAACGCGGCCAGCACATTGCACAATCCGAGGCCACGGGTGTTGTGGAAGTGCAGAGTCAGGTCTGCCGGCGATACGCGCTGCAAGACCCGTCGCACCAATCGATCCACCTGACGCGGATTGGCCATGCCAGTGGTGTCCGCCAAGGTGATGCCCTGGATGCCGAGTTCCTGATAGGCCTCGACGATCTGCATCACTCGGTCTTCATCGATCTTGCCTTCGAACGGGCAACCAAAGGTTGTCGCGATACTGGCGTTGAGTCGCACCTGAGTACCACCGACGAACTGCACGATCTCGCCAAACGCTGTTAACGAATCTTCGCAGCGCATGCGCATGTTCGCCAGATTGTGAGTCTGGCTGGCGGACATCACCAGGTTCAGCTCATCGGCATTGCACGCCAGAGCCCGCTGCGCGCCTTTCAGATTGGGGATCAACGCGACGTAGATCACCCCCGGTTGACGGGTGATGCCCTTGAACACCAGTTCACCGTCGCGCAATGCGGGAATGGCTTTCGGCGAGACAAACGAACCCCCTTCAATACGGCTGAATCCGGCCATGGACAATTGATCGATCAGGGCAATCTTGTCGACGGTTTCGACCCACGTCGGCTCGATCTGCAAGCCGTCGCGCGGGGAGACTTCCTGAACGATCAGGCTGTCGGAATAATCAGAAATCATTGCACCACTCCTTCGACTTTCAGCCGTTCGATGTCTGCCACGGTCAGGCCCAGTTGCGCGAGGATACCGTCGGTGTGCTGACCCAATCCGGGGCCGGACCAGTTCACGCTTCCGGGGGTTTCCGAGAGTTTCGGCACGATGCCCGGCATCTTCACCGTAGCGCCACCCGGCAGCTCGGCGTTGAGCAGCATGTCCCGCGCTTGATAGTGCGGATCGGCAACGATGTCGGCCACCGAATAGATGCGCCCGGCCGGGACTTCGGCGGCTTCCAGCGCGGCCAATACATCATCGATGGGCAGGCTGCTGGTCCAGTGGGTGATTGCCGCATCAAGCAGATTGCTCTTGGCTGCACGCCCGTCGTTGTGGGCGAATTCCGGTGCTTCGGCCAGATCGCGGCGGCCGATGGTTTCCATCAAACGCTTGTAGATCGGGTCACTGTTGCCGGCAATCACCACGTAAGCGCCATCGGCCGTCAGGTAAGTGTTGGAAGGCGCGATGCCCGGCAAGGCACCGCCGCTGCGCTCGCGCACATGGCCGAGCATGTCGTATTCGGGCACCAGGCTTTCCATGACGTTGAACACGCTTTCGGCCAGCGATACGTCGACGATTTGCCCACCGCCCTGCCCGGTCTTGACCCGTAGCAACGACATCAGCGCGCCGATCACCGCGTGCAGCGACGCCAGGGAATCGCCGAGGCTGACGCCGACCCGCGCTGGCGGTGAACCGGGGGTGCCGGTGGTGTAGCGGATGCCGCCCATGGCCTCGCCAATGGCGCCGAAACCCGGACGATCGCGATAGGGGCCAGTCTGGCCGTAACCGGAGATCCGCACCAGGGTAAGGTTGGGGTTGAGGGCGTGCAGTACGTCCCAGCCCAGGCCGAGTTTTTCCAGCGCGCCGGGGCGCAGGTTTTCGATCAGCACGTCGGCGCTGGTCGCCAGTTGCTTGACCAGTTCGATGCCTTCCGGGGATTTGAGGTTCAGCGCGAGGGATTTCTTGTTACGCGATTGCAGGTACCACCACAGCGAAGTGCCTTCGTGCAGCTTGCGCCATTTGCGCAGCGGGTCGCCCTGACCCATGGCTTCGATCTTGATCACTTCGGCGCCGAACTCGGCGAGCATGCGCGCGGCGAACGGCGCGGCGATCAGCGTGCCGATCTCGATCACTTTGATTGCACTCAGGGGGGCAGTCATCGCGGGGTACCTCTAGTTGTTCTTGGAATTGCTGCCAAGGCTAGAGGAGCGTGGCCGTTGGAATCCAACCTTCAGTTGGCAACGAGCGTTCGCGAAACGCGAACGCCCTGAAAACTATCGTCGTCGTTAGGTCAGTCATCGCGGGCAAGCCCGCTCCCACAGGGATCTTTGGTGTTCCTGTAGTTTTCTGTCCCACATTGCCTACTGTGGGAGCGTGGCTTGCCCGCGATGAGGCCGGTCCATTCAGCAGAAACCGTCAGGCTTGCCCGCGCAAATGCTCAAACAACATCCGACTCACCGGCGACAGCAACGCCTCATCACGCACCACCACGATCAAGGCGCGATCCGACCAGTCGTCAGTCAGCGGCACCGCCGTCAGTCCCAACGCCCGACCAAACAATTCATAAGCCCGCTGCGGCAGGACACCAATTCCCATGTTGGCCTGGACCATGCGGCACATCGCATCGAACCCCGGCACATGAATGCGCACCCGCAGCACCTTGCCTGCCTCGCGCGCGGCGGCGTGGGTGCGCATGTTGATCGAACTGGCGGCGTGCAGACCGACGTAATCGCTGTCCAGCGTATCGGCGAAAGCGACGTTCGAACGGTCGGCCAACGGATGATGCGGCGGCATCAGCACCACCAGTTTGTCCTGACGGTACAACACGCTGTGCAGGCCTTTGATGTCGCTGTCGATGGAACATATCCCGAGGTCCGCGACACCATCCAGCACGCCCTGAATCACCCCGGCGCTGGGGCGTTCTTCGAGGTCGGTCTTGACCTGTGGATGTTGTTCGGAAAAATCCCGCAGGTCTTCGGGCAGAAACTGGATGATCGCCGACAGATTCGCCAGCATCCGCACATAGCCCCGCACACCGTGACTGTGCTCACCCAGTTCCAGGCCCATTTTCTCCACGTTGAAGAGCATCTGCCGGGCGTGGTGCAACAGGGTTTCACCCGCTGGCGTAAGCGTCATGCCCTTAGCCTGACGCACGAACAGGCTGATGCCCAGCGCCTCCTCCAACTCCATCAAACGCTTGCTCGCTGCCGACACCGCAATTGACTCACGCGCGGCGGCGCGGGTCAGCGTGCCCTCTTCATGCACGGCCACGAACAGTTGCAGGGTGATCAGGTCGAGGCGGCGGATCAGGCTTTTTTGCAGCATCAATGAACTCGGCGATGTCGGCTGGGGCGGAGTCGCAGCATAGCGTTCTTCGCTCGGGCCGTGGTTATGCACTGGGTCGTGATAAAGTCGCCGCCCATCAGAACCTTTCGCTTCGAGACGACAAACGCAATGACCGATTTCCAGGATGTCGACGCCCTACTTGAAGACTGGAACGCCGTGCGCACAAGTGCGGCGTTCAACGGCCTGCTGGTGGGTAACGGCGCCAGCCGCGCCGTGTGGGATGATTTCGGCTATGACTCGCTGTTCGAGAACGCCCGCACCGTCGAAGAAAAACCGCTGAGCCAGTCGGAGCTGAGCGTGTTCGAGGCGCTGCAAACCCGCAGCTTCGAACAAGTATTGAGCTCGCTGAAAACCACCAGCCGGGTCAACAAAGCCCTGGCCGTCAGCTCTGCTGCGCCGCGCAATCGCTACTACGCGATCAAGGAAGCGCTGATCAACACCGTGCACGCGGTGCACATCCCGTGGCGACTGGTCCAGGCCTCGACCCTGGCGACGATCAATCAGGAACTGAGCAGTTACCGCACGGTGTTCACCACCAATTACGACCTGCTTAGCTACTGGGCGGTCCAGCACCAACCGGACACCATCAGCGATTTGTTCCAGGGTACCGAACCCGGCTTCGACCTGAGTTCCACCGCCACTGACAAGACCCGTTTGCTGTACCTGCACGGCGGCCTGCACCTGGTGCGCAATCAGGACGGCACGGCGCGCAAACTGATGGCGACCGAGGGCACGCTGCTGGGCAACTTCGCCATCAACAACACGATCAAGACCCTCGACGACGTACCGCTGTTCGTCAACGAAGGCCCGTCGCAAGACAAGCTCAAGACCATCCGCAGTTCGGATTACCTGTCGTTTTGCTACGAGCAGTTACTGGGCCATGGCGACGGCTTGTGCATCTTCGGTCATGCGCTGGGTGAACAGGACAGCCACATCGTGCACGCGTTGCGTCAGGCGAAACCGAAGGTGGTGGCGATTTCGATCTATCCGCGCAGCAAGGCGTTCATCCAGCATCAGAAGCGGCATTACGCGAAGGTGTTCGAGGGGACGGGTGTGGAGTTGCGTTTTTTTGATTCCAAGACTCATGGATTGGGTAACCCGAAGCTGACCGTGCCGGTTGAGGTCTGAGGCAAACAGCTAACCTGTGGCGAGGGAGCTTGCTCCCGCTGGGCTGCGAAGCGGCCCCCTGCATTCTTTCAGGGGAAATCCGTTGGCAGGTTTTACGACTGCTGCGCAGTCGAGCGGGAGCAAGCTCCCTCGCCACAAAAGCCCACGCAACTCATTCTTCCGCGCTATGCACCACCACCAACAACTGCGCCTGCACCTCGCCCACCGAGCGGATCCGGTGCGGTTTCTGAGAGTTGAAGTGCAGTGCATCACCCCTATTGAGCAGCACTCGCTCGCTGACGAAATCCACTTCCACCTGCCCTTCGTGAACGAACAGAAACTCTTCACCCAAATGTTCCTTGAAGGTCTTGTCAGCAAATTCGCTTGGCGGATAAATGATGAACGGCAGCAGGTTGCGCTCACTGACCTGATGAGCCAGTACGGCGTAACCCGGATTGTCGTCGCTGGCGCCCAAAGGTTGCCGCTCGTGGCTACGCACCAGGCTGTAGCTGTCGACGCTGACGTTGTCCTCCGAGAACAATTCCTCGACCTTCACGTTCAACGCCTTGGCCAGTTTCAGCGCAGCCGCAATCGATGGCGTGTTGAGCCCGCGTTCGACCTTCGACAGGTAACTCTTGGTCATGCCGGATTTTTCCGCCAGCGCCTCAAGGGTTACCCCAAGTTTTTTTCTTAATAATTTCAAACGGATAGACATGTGGAGCGATTAATCCATCAAGGAGGTGACGAATTGTCCTTGCTCATGACACAACGTGTCATATAGCATCTTTCGTGTCATTTGCATGACTCAGCCAAGAGGACACCGATATGGCCAAGACATTAGCACTGCCCAAAGATCAACTGGTCAAGCAAGCGCTCAACCAGATGCAAAACACCCTTGCCGATAATACGTGGACCGACCGGCAAAAGCTGGCCCTGACTTGCCGCATTCTGTTCGAGAATGGCCATGACTCCGGTCTGGCCGGGCAAATCACCGCCCGCGGTCCCCAGCCTGGCACTTACTACACTCAACAACTGGGCCTGGGTTTCGACGAAATCACCGCGAGCAACCTGCTGCTGGTCAACGAAGACCTGGAAGTGCTCGAAGGCCACGGCATGCCCAACCCGGCCAACCGTTTCCACAGTTGGGTGTACCGCGCCCGGCCGGATGTGAACTGCATCATTCACACCCACCCGACACATATCGCAGCGTTGTCGATGTTGGAAGTGCCGCTGCAGATTTCCCACATGGACCTCTGCCCGCTCTACGACGACTGCGCGTTTCTTGAAGGCTGGCCCGGTGTGCCGGTGGGTAACGAAGAAGGCGATCTGATTGCCGGCGCGCTGGGCGACAAACGGGCGATCCTGCTTTCCCACCACGGCCAGTTGTCCACCGGCACCACCATCGAGGAGGCCTGTGTGATCGCCCAATTGATCGAACGCGCCGCCAGGTTGCAGTTGCTGGCGATGAGTGCCGGGACCATCAAGCCAATCATCCCGGAGCTGGGTCGTGAAGCCCACGACTGGATCGCCCGGCCCAAACGCCACGCCGCCGCTTTCAACTACTACGCCCGGCAGAACCTGCGCCAACACGCCGATTGCCTGAACTGACCCCTACCCCTAATGAGATGGTCAGCCCGGCGAGAACCTCGGCGAGTCTAAACTTGCCGAGGCACTCTCTTTACCGAAGGAGGATCTCTCATGGCTACCATGACGCTTCTA
>NZ_JSAK01000028.1 GCF_000802965.1 Pseudomonas fluorescens
CGCCGCAACCAACGCTGCCGGCGAAAGCGAACGCTACGACTACGACGAACAGCACGTCATCTTGCAGCGGCAATTGGCCGGTGGCGCGAGCTTCTATTGGGAGTGGGAACGTTCCGGCAAAGCGGCGCGCTGCATCCGCCATTGGGCCTCGTTTGCGCAAATGGACACGCGCTACACCTGGGACGACGACGGCGGTGTGCGGCTCAAACACGCCGACGGCAGCGAGGAAGTCTACGTCCACGACGGCCAGGCGCGCCTGGTGCGGCGGGTCGAGGCCGACGGGGGCGAACGACGCAAGGCCTACGACGCCGAGGGCCGGCTGATCGCCGAACAGGACCCGCTCGGCGCGGTCACCGAATACCGCTACGACGAAGTCGGACGGCTGGTGGCGCTGATTCCGCCGGAAGACGAGCCGACGTCCTACGAGTACCGCAACGGTTTCCTGCATGCGCGCTATCGCGGTCAGGCCAAGTGGACCTATCGGCGCAATGCCCAGGGCGACGTGACCTGGCTGATCGACCCGGACGGTCAGAGCACTTATCACGACTACGACGCGCAAGGCCGGCTGCGGGCGATTCGTTATCCGGATCACAGTCAGCATCTATTTGAGTGGAACGCATTAGGGCAACTGCTTGAAGAAACCCTGCCCGACGGTGGGCGCCGGCAGTTTGCCTACGATGCGCTGGGGCGGCGGATTACGGCGCAGGACGAATTTGGCGCGATTACCCGTTACCAGTGGGACGCGGTGGGTCGCCTGTTGCAGACCACGCTGGCGAACGGCGCCAGTCGCACCTTCAGCTACAACGCCTATGGCCGCATCACCGCCGAGCGTGACGAGCTGGACCGCGTCACCCGCTATGAATACGCCGACGATTTGCACCTGGTCAGCCGACGGATCAACCCCGACGGCAGCGAGCTGAAGTACCGCTATGAGCATGCGCAGTTGCTGCTCACCGAGATTGAGAACGAAGCCGGCGACTCCTATCGCCTGGACTACACGCCCGGTGGCTTGATCCGACAGGAAACCGGCTTCGACGGTCGACGCACGGCTTACAGCTATGACCTCAACGGCCAGTTGCAGGAGAAAACCGAGTTCGGCGATGACGGCTCGCAGCTGGTCACCGCTTACCTGCGCGATGCGGCCGGACGGTTGCTGGTCAAGACCTTGCCCGACGGCAGCAAGGTCGACTACCGCTACGACAGCCTCGGGCGTTTGGTCAGCGTTGACGATGGCCAGGACCATCCGCTGGAGTTTGAGTACGACGCCCACGACCGGCTGATTACCGAACATCAGGGCTGGGGCACGTTGCGCTACGGCTACGACGTCAGCGGCCAGTTGCAGCACCTGCGCCTGCCGGACAACAGCCGCCTCCAGTACCACCGCGCTCAGGGCGGCGCGCTGACTGCCATCGACCTCAACGGTTCGCGCCTGACCTCGCACAGCTTTGTCGGCGGCCGCGAGCAACAGCGTCAACAAGGTCTGTTGCGCAGCGATTATGCCTACGACGAACAGGGCCGCCTGCAAGCCCACGCCGTCAGCCAAAACCAGCATCCGCTGTATCGCCGCGACTATGCCTACAGCGCCAACGGCAACCTCCTGCAGATCGCCGACACCCGCCACGGCCAACGCCGCTACCAGTACGACCCGCTCGACCGCCTGACCCACGTGCGCCACGCCCGTGATCAGGACCCGGAACACTTCAGCCACGACCCGGCCGGCAACCTGCTGATCCACGACCGCCCCGGCCCCTGGCACCTCAAGGGCAACCGCCTGCGGCGCCACGGCGACCGCCATTATGACTACGACGCCTACGGCAACCTGATCCGCGAGCGCCGCGACCACAGCGTCACCGACTACCGCTACGACAGCCAGCACCGCCTCGTCGGCATCAACCTGCCCGATGGCAGCAGTGCAACTTACCGCTACGACGCCTTCGGACGCCGCATCGACAAAACCGTCGACGGCCAGACCACCCGCTTCTTCTGGCAAGGCGACCACCTCGTCGCTGAAAGCAGCCCGACTCACTACCGCAGTTACCTCTACGAACCGGGCAGCTTCCGGCCCCTGGCCCTGCTCGACGGCAAAGGCCCGAAAAAAGCCTGCCCGTTCTACTACCAACTCGACCACCTCGGCACGCCGCAGGAACTCACCGATTACAGCGGCGAAATCGTCTGGTCGGCCAAATACACCGCCTACGGCAAGCTCAGCCACCTGGCCCACGGCGGCGGCGAACAGCTGGACCAGCCGCTGCGGTTTCAGGGGCAGTACTTCGATGCGGAAAGTGGTTTGCACTACAACCGGCATCGGTATTACCAGCCGGATACAGGACGGTATCTGACGCCGGATCCGGTGAAGTTGGCGGGTGGGTTGAACGCCTATCGCTATACGCCGAACCCGACGGGGTGGGTGGATCCGTTGGGGTTGAATGATTGTCCGGGTGGGGATGGGTGTAAGAAGCCAGGGATTGCGGAACGGGATCCGGCTGGGAAGGTTAAGGTTGATGATGGAGAACCGAAAGCGCCCTCTCCAAAACCTCATAACCGTTATTTGTACCGGGGAGACTCTCGAGACTCCTGGGAAATTTTTGAGGCCGGTTTTGAGCCTCTAGGGGACAGTATGGATATTTACTTACACGCACATGACAACCGAAATCCTCCAAGCTTTTTTGTCAGCACGTCGACCTCGGAAACGGAGGCTATAAAATTTGCAACAGGATACGGTTTTGATGACGGCTTCGTTTACGTAATAAAAAATATTCGCGGGATAGATGTGAATAAAAAGCTCGGCATTCTATCGCCTCATAAGAAAGAGGTAGAAATAGCTATGCCGGGAGGAATAGATAGCAAAGATATT
Organism: Pseudomonas fluorescens; assembly: GCF_000802965.1. GTDB lineage: Bacteria > Pseudomonadota > Gammaproteobacteria > Pseudomonadales > Pseudomonadaceae > Aquipseudomonas > Aquipseudomonas fluorescens_A. Next base: position 2,855 of record NZ_JSAK01000028.1, read on the forward strand.
CTCGGTGTTACTCCTGTCCGTGCCGATGGTAGCTATGAGGGCTACTCAATCCCTAATCCTTATAGGAAGTGGCCATGAAAAAAGTCGAAATATCCATTCACACTAATGGGGTCACTCAGAAGACCTTAATCGAATGCGACCGTCAAAACCAGACGCTAGCTTTCATTATGGAAAATGGCTCAAAAAAGACCTACACAGCACATGACCTATATGCCTGCTTTGGATTGTTACGAGCCGACTTTCCAGAAACTAAATTTTTATGCAAAGGTGCCAAACTTAACGTTCATCCTTCACGAATGTCATCGCAAATGTCTGCAGGGGTAGTGGCATATGAACTCCACCTAGGAAAGCCATCCGAGGAGGATGATGTGGTGAACATATTCGACTATGAAGAAATCGATATTACAAACGACATTCAGCAACAACGGGATTTCTATCAGTGCTGGATAGACTCCTTGAGGTAAAAGAACTGCGTATCGGCTCGCGAACTAGCATGGGGTGCTAGCAGTCTGTAGAAAGCAAAACACTCAAAGCCCAGCAAACCGCTGGGCTCGAACATATAAATGTCATTCGCCACTCCCACCTCCAGCACGACCGGCCCCACCACCCGCACTCCCCGAACTCCCACCACTTCTCCCGGAACTACCGGACTCTCCAGACCCACTACTCCCCTTCGAATTCTCACCACTCATAACTCCACTCCCCGTCCCGGGGCTAGTACTACTCCCATTAGCATCACCACCATTCCCACCTTCAATAGTGCCAGGAGGCAGTGCATTCTCCGCCCCGGAACCGGCGTTCATTTCCGTCGAAGGCGGCATCCCGCCCTTATCCACTGGCGCACCGCTGCTACCGGCAAATGTCACCACTGCACTGAACGACAATAAAGTGACCACTGTCATAGCCGTGAGTTTTGACCTGTTCATGGTCCACTCCTTTCAAGGTTGTTGGACCGCATCAGCTGGGTTTGCCCGAGCCATCTTGGCCAGCTATATCCGGATCATCAGGTAAGGCCTCGACATCAGAATCAGCGCGCTTAACGTCTTCGTTGGGAACCTGCTCAACACCTGCATCATCATCGGGCGGACGTTGATCACGACTCAGAGGATCAGTCGGTGAGCGCAATGGATATTCAGGCGTTTCGTCGATATCAGCATCTTTCGGATCAGCATTCATGGTGCACCTCTCAAAGAGCCTGAAAGCAGGCCCTGAAGTTTCGAGTAAGGCGCGATGCTCGCGTTCGAGCCGGGAGACATCCGGTAAACCCGTTCGCAACCCTCGATCAAGCGTCGTCTTCATCCTCGTTTTCAAAATCAACATTGCCCACATCACCCGCATCATCGGAATCGTTAAGCGGAACAGTCGCATCGTCCATCAAAGAACCCGGATCCTCATTACCGGGATCGTTAATGAACGGCAGTCCGCTCGGGCCTTTTTCTTCTTTGCCTGCGGTCTCCGGTGTCATGGCGTGCCTCACATTATTCAGGGGTATATGAAGTTCGAGGGTTCACCACAGGTAAATGTTCCGGGACAAAGCACAGATATGAAAAACCCGGCGCTTGGCCGGGTTTGTGCGTCAGGGCGATGTCGAATCAGTGATGTTTGTTTTTGTGTTTATGCTTGTGTTTGTGGCCGCCACCGGAATGGGAGCTGTCATTGTCGCTCCCCAGATTGTTGCCGACCGCACCACCCGCAGCCCCGCCCAGGCCTGCGCCAATGGTCGAACCGGTTGAGCCGCCGAGGCTATTACCGATCACCGAGCCGCCCGCCGAGCCCAAGCCACCGCCGACCGCTGCTTCTGTGCGACTGCCCTTGGGCGCGCCGACCGCACTGCCTGCCGCGCCACCTACACCAGCGCCAATCGCTGCGCCCGTGCTGCCGCCCATTTGCCCGCCGACTACGTTGCCCAGCGCGCCGCCAAGGCCGCCGCCTACAGCAGCAGTGCCATCACCGGCGGCCATCGCCAGCGGCGTGAGAAAAAGTCCAAAAAATAACGTAGACAACGTCAAACGTACGGAGCCATTTACTTCCTTGCCTTTGGTAATCGCTGTCATAGCATGCCTCGTGTTCTTCGATGGGCTTAAAACTTTGAGCCGCTATCGGGAGAAACGTTCATAAACCAAAAAGCCCGGCATCGAGCCGGGCTTTTTGAATGGACCGTTCAGGATCAGTGACGCTTGTGACCTTTGGCCAGGTTGCTGCCAACGCCGCCGCCCAATGCGCCACCCAGGCCTGCGCCGATGGTGGAACCGGTCTTGCCGCCGAGGCTGTTACCGATCACCGAACCACCGGCAGCGCCCACACCGCCGCCGATGGCAGCGCTGGTACGGTGGCCTTTCTTGGCGGCAACAGCACTGCCTGCTGCGCCTGCCACACCAGCACCAATCGCAGCGCCGGTGCTGCCGCCCATGCTCTGGCCCACGACATTACCCAGCGCGCCGCCCAATCCGCCACCAATTGCAGCAGTGCCGTCGCCAGCCATTGCACCTTGAGCAACCAGAAGACCCAGAACCAGAGCAGGCAGAGTGAAACGCATGACAAAAAACCTCAAAAATAAGATGAAAATCAAAGGGGTCGCGATTGAATGCTTTAGAGGGAACAAAGTCCAGACATACGCGCTCAACCATCGCGGATGGCGACGGTTGGACAGCGTTTATGGAAAAGGTTTTATGACAGGCAAAAAAAAGCCCGCTGGGGAACGGGCAGGATGTTGCTTTCTAACGGATGAGTTGAGCCTACGTAGACGCCTGTGAAAACTTTGTGAAAAAACCCGGGGTTAAAAAATTGTTCACACATTCATCAGGCACAAAAAACCCCGCTCAATGGCGGGGCATGCTTGGGGATCCATTACTTCCTGGCCGGAGCCGTCACCCTGGGGAGAAATTTCCCCTTCTGCACTCGGCCCGCCCTGGTCTTGATCTTGTCGACCTCTGTCTGGTCCTCGCCGAAGCTGGCAACGTACGCAGTCTGTCCACACTGCACACAATTGTTGATCGGAAACTCTGCACCGTCGTCTTCGATATACGGATCAGCCATCTCTTCACCCCTCTTCAAAAGCGGGATCGACACCGGCAAGCCCTTTTGCCTGAATAAATATCGACCACCAAGGTTTTTGAGACTAGCCGGTCACGACCGGACTTGTAATTCACATATCAAAATGCCCGACGAAAGGACCTATCTTCATTACCTTAATTTGACCGCCGTACCGGTCACAAATACCACCACCATCCCGCCTTTGCCGGCCGGCATACTGATCTCAAAATCAAGTCCCACCACAGCATCCGCCTGAAGTGCCCGCGCCCGCTCCTTGATCTCGTCAGTGGCCTGAATACGCGCCTCCTTCAATGCGCGCTCCAGCGTCTGGGAGCGGCCACCGAAAATATCGCGCATGCCGGCGAACATATCGCGGATAACGTTGACGCCCTGCACCGACTCGGCGCTGACAATGTCCAGGTAAGCCGTGATTTGTCGGCCTTCGATTGTATGGGTCGTGGTAGTAATCATTGAGTTTCCTTTTTATGGCTCCGAGGGCTAAACCCACCCAAACCCTTTCGCCACTATCGCGGCCAGACCAAGCGTTTCGGTGATAAGTGCACTGAAGAGAATTCGAAATTCAGACCGGGTTTCGTTGCGATGCTCCCGAACATCTATACGAATGCCATCGAGGTCACGCCGGATATATTCCACATGCGTCTCAAGCTTGACTACTCGTGGCTCCATCCCGGGTTCTCCTTTTGAGCCTGATCGCGTTTTCATTGACGCTAGCGTACCCCGGTCCAGCTTCAGATGCGTCTCTATCCCAAGTAAGAAACTTCCACCCTTAATGGGCTAGCCAAGAGCGTCGTGGGAAAATACCCGGAGCGCTGAACATTCCAAAATCCAACACCCGAACGCACAAAACCCCTGGCTTCTTTCGAAACCAGGGGTTCTGTTTACATCGAATTTGGCGGTGAAGGAGAGATTCGAACTCTCGATACAGTTTCCTGTATACACACTTTCCAGGCGTGCTCCTTAAGCCACTCGGACACTTCACCGTATCTCTTCAAACAAGTTCTGTCTGTCGAGGCGCGCTAATGTAGTCGAAAGCTTTTCTGATGGCAAACATTTTTTTCAGAATTTTCATGCGGTTAACGCGATTAGTCGTTTCGGTCGCTACAGGGCATGACAAACCGGCCAATCTCCGGCTTCGCGCTCCCATCTATATAGACGGCGATTCGCGGCTGGCGTGGCTGGATGCGTTCGGAGGACGGGAAAACGGTGACTGGCGAGTCAGTCACGGCGCTTTACCTGGCCTTTAGTGGTGGGTAACGTCTGCCCTACTTTATTGAAAGGAATAGCGTCATGAGTGAGTTGATTTCCTACCATCTCGAAGACGGTATCGCGACCCTGACCCTGAGCAATGGCAAGGTCAATGCCATTTCTCCGGACGTGATTGCTGCCTTTAACGCGGCGCTGGATCAGGCTGTGACTGATCGTGCGGTGGTGATCATTACCGGTACGCCTGGGATTCTCTCGGGCGGTTACGATTTGAAGGTGATGACCTCCGGCCCTAAAGAAGCCGTGGCGTTGGTGACTTCCGGCTCGACGCTGGCCCGTCGCCTGTTGTCGCACCCGTTCCCGGTGATCGTGGCTTGTACTGGGCATGCGGTGGCCAAGGGCGCGTTCCTGTTGTTGTCGGCAGATTACCGCATCGGTGTCGATGGTCCGTTCAGCATCGGCTTGAACGAAGTGCAGATCGGTATGACCATGCACCACGCGGGTATCGAGCTGGCTCGTGATCGTCTGCGCAAGTCCGCCTTCCATCGTTCCGTGATCAACGGTGAAATGTTCAATCCGCAGACTGCCGTGGACGCCGGTTTCCTGGATGTCGTGGTCTCGGCCGAGGAACTGCAAGGGGCCGCGCTGGCGGCGGCGCGTCAGTTGAAAAAGATCAACATGACGGCGCACAAGAACACCAAGTTGAAAGTGCGCAAGGCGTTGCTGGAAACCCTGGACAACGCGATCATCCAGGATCAGGAACATTTGGTTTAAGCCCAAAACTGTTCCGCCGAAAAGCCCGACCATCGTGTCGGGCTTTTTCTTGCGCCTTACGTAGAAAAGCTTACAACCGCTCTAGATCGCGCCTGACCCATAGGTCGGAAACATGCGTACAAACATCGTCTATCTCCTACCTCTATAGTGGCAATTGCCGAAAACAGTGCACATCCGTACACTGCGCCACCTTTTGTCCCGGTGGGGCCTGAAAATGCTGTTTGTTTTACGTATGTCATTGATGGGCCTTCACTTTATTGTGGCGGGTGTGCTGGGTGTCATTCTCGGTCTGTGCCGCCCTTTCAATCCGGACAACAGTCGTTTGTGTGCCCGCCTGTATGCGTGGCCGGCGATGTGTATTTTGCGTTTGCGGGTGAAGGCTGATGTCGGACCGTTGATGGATAAACCCGACAGCTGCGTCATCGTTGCCAACCATCAGTCCAACTATGACTTGTTTGTGTTCGGCAACGTCGTCCCCCGTCGCACCGTGTGTATTGGCAAAAAGAGCCTCAAGTGGGTGCCGTTGTTCGGTCAGTTGTTCTGGTTGGCCGGCAATGTGTTGATCGACCGCGGCAATGCGCAGAAAGCCCGTCAGTCGATGTTGACTACTACCAACACCTTGCAAAACGAAGACACCTCGATCTGGGTATTCCCGGAAGGCACGCGCAACCTCGGCGAAGAACTGCTGCCGTTCAAAAAAGGCGCGTTCCAGATGGCCATCGCTGCCGGAGTGCCGATCGTGCCGGTGTGTGTCAGCAGTTACGTCAAGCACATGCGATTGAACCGCTGGCGCAGTGGGAAAATTCTGATCCGCTCGCTGCCCGCGATTCCTACCGCAGGTTTGAGCATGGACGACATGCCGATGCTGATTGCCCAGTGCCGTGAGCAGATGCGCGAATGCATCGACTCGATGGACCGGCAACTGCAACCCGCTTGAAAGAAACCCGCCTGGTGCGGGTTTTCTTTTGCCTGCAAACTTTTGCCTGCGAACTCGGCAGATTTCACTGACTCTCAAGTAGCAGACAAGGCTAAGCTCAACGCTGCCTGCCACGGCCATTCGCCATTGAAAGCTGCCAATAAGAAGTGAACCAACATCATGGGTAGAGTTGTTGCTGCTGCGGTTTACAGCGCTGGTAAGAAAGTCACCAATATCACCCTCGACGAAGGCGCGGCCTGGGCTGCAAAGCCTGGTCACTTCGTCTGGATCGGTCTCGAAGAGCCGAACGAAGAGGAACTGTACAACTTGCAACGCCAGTTCAACCTGCATGAACTGGCGATTGAAGATGCCTTGGAGAAACATAGTCGGCCGAAACTGGAAACCTTCGGCGATGCGCTATTCATCGTCACGTATTCGCCGATTATGGAGGACGGCAAACTCAAGTTTATCGAGACTCATATCTTTGCCGGCAATGGCTACATCATTACTGCACGCAATGGACATTCGGCGTCCTACGCCTATGTCCGACAGCGTTGTGAGGCGCGTCCACTGTTGCTGGAGCACGGGGAAGACTTCGTACTCTATGCGATCCTCGATTTCGTGATTGAAAACTATCAGCCGATGGGCGAAGCCATTCATGCCCAAATTGATGAGCTGGAGCGCAACGTCATGTGCGGCTCGCTGAATGAGCGCGATATTCAGAATTTGCATGGTCTGCGCAGGGATGTATTGCGGTTGCGCCGTTACGCGGCGCCGATGGTAGAGATCGGCGAGGAACTGCAAAAACTAAGCTTCCCGTTCATCGACAAGAACATGCGCCCGTACTTTCGCGACGTGCAGATTCATGTCACGCGACAGATGGAAGACCTGACGACGCTGGCGGACATTGCCAGCCAGACCATCGAGGTTGGGGTGCTGCTGGAAGCGTCACGTCAGAGCGTGGTGCAGCGCAAGTTTGCGGCGTGGGCGGCGATTCTTGCGTTCCCGACGGCGGTGGCCGGGATTTACGGGATGAACTTCCAGAACATGCCGGAGTTGACCTGGCATTACGGGTATTTTGGGGTGCTGGGGTTTATCGCGGTGGGGTGTGTGGGGTTGTGGGCGAGCTTCAAGAAGTCGGGGTGGCTTTGACAGCTGTTGTGGTGAGGGAGCTTGTTCCCGCTCGGTAGCGAAGCGGACCCTAAAACGGGCCTGCTGCGCAGTCCAGCGGGAGCAAGCTCCCTCGCCACAGTGCTGAATCGGGCTTATACCGACTGCGATTCCGGCTTGTGCGCCACAAACCGCATCATCCACTCGGCAACTGTAGTGCCGTGGTGCTCACTCTCCAGGCTCGCCATGCCTTTCGAATAAATCTGTTCGCCTAACGCCTGCTGTCGAATCTCCAGCAGCGCCCGCGAATAGTCGTGAATGAATTCAGGATGCCCCTGGAAGCACAGCACCTGATCGTTGATGTGATACGCGGCAAACGGGCAGAAATCGCTGGAAGCGATCACTGTGGCGTTTTCCGGTAGCGAAGTGACCTGATCCTGGTGACTGATCAACAGGGTCAGTTCTTCTCTAACCGGGCTCATCCATGGTGCCTTGGCGGCGAGTTTGTAATTATGGGTGCCGACGCCCCAGCCTTGCGTCGCACGCTCACTCTTGCCACCCAGCAGCAACGCCAGCAACTGATGACCGAAGCACACGCCCAGCAGCTTGTCGCCGCGCTCGTAGCGGGTCAGCAGATACGTCCTGAGGGTTTCGATCCAAGGGTCGGTGCCAAAGGAATCGGCCTTGCTGCCGGTGACCAGATAGGCGTCAAACGTCAGGTCATCGCTGGGATATTCGCCTTGCATCACGTTGTAGACGGTGAATTCAGCGGCGATGGGTTGCTGCGAAAACAGGTGTTTGAACATCTGCCCGTAGCCCTGATATTGGTCAACCAATTCCGGACGCAGGATGTCGGTTTCGAGAATGCAGATGCGTAACGACATAAAAAATACCTGACACGTGATGGGAATAATGCACACCTCAGAGCCTGCCTCGAAACACCGTGACAAGGCAAGCCCTGGAATGTGTCACTGATCCCTAAAACGCCTCCCCTTTTGCCGCTTTCTCCAGCAGCAACGCAGGCGGCGCGAAGCGTTCTCCGTATTCCCCGGCCAGATACTGGGCACGGGCGACAAAGTCCTTGATCCCATATTGATTGATGAACTGCAGCGCACCACCGGTCCACGCGGCAAAACCAATGCCGAAGATCGACCCGACGTTGGCATCCGCCGTCGAGGTCAACACGCCCTCCTCCACACAACGCACGGTTTCGATGGCTTGCACGAACAACAGCCGATCGCGCACATCCTTCGGTGAAATCTGTCCATCAGCCTTTTCAAAACGGGATTTCAGTTCCGGCCACAGATGCTTCTGGCCACCGGCCGGGTACTCATAGAAACCACCTCCAGCCGCCTTGCCCGGACGCTTAAATTCGTTGAGCAGCAAGTCAATCACCGCAAACGCCGGGTGCTCAATCAGCGGTTTCCCTTCTGCCTGAAGGTCTTTGGCGGTTTGCTGGCGGATATGGCTCATAAGGCTGAGGGAAACTTCGTCAGAAATCGCAAGCGGTCCTACAGGCATGCCCGCCTTGCGCGCCTCGGTCTCGATCATTGGCGCACTCACCCCTTCGCCCAGCATGGCGATGCCTTCGTTGGTGAACGTACCGAATACCCTCGAGGTAAAGAAGCCACGGCTGTCGTTGACCACAATCGGGGTTTTCTTGATTTGCAGTACGAAATCGAAACCGCGAGCCAGGGTTTCGTCGCTGGTATTGGCGCCCTTGATGATTTCCACCAGCGGCATCTTTTCCACGGGGCTAAAGAAGTGCAGGCCGATGAATTTGCTTTGATCCGGCACCGCCGTCGCCAGCCCGCTGATCGGCAGGGTTGAGGTGTTGGAAGCGATCACTGCGTCCGGGCCGACGACACGTTGCGCGGCCAGTGACACTTTGGCTTTCAGCTCACGGTCTTCAAACACCGCTTCAATGATCAGATCGCAACCGACCAGATCGGCATCGTTTTCGCTGGTGTGAATGCGAGACAAAACGGCTTCGCGCTGCTCGGCATTCATTTGGCCACGCGCGACTTTCTTGTCCAGCAATGCCGCCGAGTGCGCCTTGCCTTTCTCCGCTGCCGCGAGGTTGATGTCCTTGAGCACCACCTCGATCCCCGCCGAGGCGCTGACAAAGGCGATACCAGCGCCCATCATCCCGGCACCGAGCACACCGACTTTTTTCGTGACGTATGGAGCAAAGCCCTGCGGCCGCGAGCCACCGGCATTGATTTCGTTGAGCTGGAACCAGAAAGTACCGATCAGGTTTTTCGAAACCTGGCCGGTGGTCAGTTCGGTGAAGTAGCGGGTTTCGATCAGGTGCGCTGTGTCGAAATCCACCTGGGCGCCTTCTACGGCCGCGCAAAGGATTTTCTCCGGCGCGGGCATGCAGCCCTGGGTTTTACTGCGCAAGATCGACGGCGCAATGGCCAGCATTTGCGCCACTTTCGGGTTCGATGGCGTGCCGCCCGGGATCTGGTAACCCTTTACATCCCAGCGCTGCACCGCCGTCGGGTTGGCCAGAATCCACGCTCGTGCCTTAGCCAGAAGCTCGTCATGATCCGCCGCCAGCTCATCGATCAAACCCGCCTGCAACGCCTGTTGCGGCCGCACCTTTTTGCCTTCGAGCAAATATGGCAGGGCTTTTTCCAGGCCGAGCATGCGCACCATGCGCACCACCCCGCCACCGCCCGGCAGCAGGCCGAGGGTCACTTCCGGCAGACCGAGTTGCACGGAAGGATTGTCCAGCGCCACACGGTGATGACAGGCCAGGCAGATTTCCCAGCCACCGCCGAGCGCCGCACCGTTGATCGCGGCGACCACCGGTTTGCCGAGGGTTTCCAGGGTGCGTAATTGGCCCTTGAGGGTCAGCACCATGTCGTAAAAGGCTTTGGCTTCGGGCTTGCCGACCTTGATCAACTCATTGAGGTCGCCGCCAGCGAAAAAGGTTTTCTTGGCCGAGGTGATGATGACGCCGGCGATGGCTTCCTTGTCGGCCGCCAGACGAGCGACGCAGTCAGCCATGGCCTCGCGATAAACCGCGTTCATGGTGTTGGCGCTCTGGCCCGGCATGTCGATGGTCAGGACGACGATTTGGTCCTGGCCTTTTTCATAACGTATGGCTTGGGTCATGTCACTTGTCCTTGAATTCGGGGCTCAGAGGCGTTCGATGATGGTGGCAATGCCCATGCCGCCGCCGACACACAGGGTCGCGAGGCCATAGCGCAAGTGCCGGGCTTCCAGTTCATCGAGCAAGGTGCCGAGAATCGCGCAACCGGTGGCACCCAGCGGATGGCCCATGGCGATGGAGCCGCCGTTGACGTTGACCTTGTCCGGGTCGACCGCCATGTCCTTGATGAACTTCAACACCACCGAGGCAAAGGCCTCGTTGACCTCGAACAGGTCGATGTCCTCGACCCGCAGCCCGGCCTTGGCCAGCGCCTTTCGGGTGGCCGGCGCGGGGCCAGTGAGCATGATGGTCGGATCGGTGCTGGTGACCGCTGTAGCGACAATTCGCGCCCGTGGTTGCAAGCCCAGTGCACGTCCCTTGGCCTCGGAGCCGATCAGCATCAACGCGGCGCCGTCAACGATCCCGGAACTGTTGCCGGGGGTGTGGACGTGATTGATCCGCTCCACATGGCTGTAGACCCGCAATGCGGTGGCGTCGAATCCCATTTGCCCCATCATTTCGAAGCTCGGCTTGAGCTTGCCCAGGCCTTCCAGCGTTGTATCAGCACGAATGAATTCATCGTGATCGAGCAGGATGATGCCATTCTGGTCCTGCACCGGTACCAGTGACTTGTTGAACGACCCATTGGCCCGCGCCCGTGCAGCTTTCTGCTGGGAGTGCAGAGCGTAGGCGTCGACGTCATGTCGACTGAAGCCTTCAAGCGTGGCAATCAAATCGGCGCCCACGCCTTGCGGGGTGAAGTGGCTGTGCAGATTGGTTTCCGGGTCCAGCGCCCAGGCCCCGCCATCACTGCCCATCGGCACCCGCGACATTGACTCGACGCCACCGACCACCACCAGATCCTCGAAACCGGAACGAACTTTCATCGCCCCGAGGTTCACCGCTTCCAGCCCCGAAGCGCAGAAACGATTGATCTGCACACCGGCCACGCTGACATCCCAATCGGCCACCTGAGCAGCGGTTTTGGCGATGTCGGAGCCTTGATCGCCAATGGGCGTTACGCAGCCAAGCACCACGTCGTCGACCTGACTGGTGTCGAGCGCAGTTCGCTGCTGCAGCGCCGTGAGCAGCCCGGCCACGAGGTTCACCGGTTTGACACTGTGCAAGGCGCCATCGGCCTTGCCTTTGCCACGGGGCGTGCGTAACGCATCGAAAATCAAAGCTTGGGTCATGGCTTCCTCGATCTTGTTGTTGTAGTTCAGACATCGCGGCTTATGTAGGAGCTGCCGCAGGCTGCGATCTTTTGATCTTTGAAGAGGCTCCCACCATATTCCGAGCAGGCAAGGATTCAATGACCGCAACGCTCAGCAATGTTGACGCACACGCTCAGACGGACGGTAGTCAGCTATCGGAAAGGCAGAGGAAGGACTCGCAGGTGTCTAGCAAAAGGCCGCCCAAGAAGCTGGCAATAGGCCTCATTCCTTTTTAATAGCAACGAGTAAGAACACCATACTAAATGGATCTAAACCACGGGTGACGCGGGCTCTAAGGTGAACATGTACGAAGTTGTCGTCGGGTTTTGCCGAGGCGCTCGTCCAACAGGAAGTGCAACGTTTGCCGTCATGGATATGTGTAGGCAAGCATCAGGAAATAACAAAAAAAAAGGCGGTCAGCCATGTTCAAACAATCGAAAGTACGTCAAGCCGGGCTCATTCTTTTCGCCACCACGCTGTTGTTGATTTTGCCGAACCTGACCAAGGTGATCGGCTAGTCGCTGGTTAAAAATACGGCGCAGGATTTTTACATCGCCACTTAGAAATGTGACTGGCTCGCTACCCGGGCCGGCGTGGCTGTGCCAACCTTTGCGGCACTTCCACGACATGGACGGCGATCATTTGAAAACGCTCATTCTGTTCGGGGCCTTGCTGCTCAGCACGCCCCTCTATGCCGCACAGCTGAAACTGGAGCTGGGCGCGAGCAGTCGCACCTGGCAGACCGAGGAGTTGCTCAAGCATCCTCAAGCGCAGACCATTACGATCTCCAATGACGTTTCCTATAAGCGGGATATGAACTATCGCGCTGTGCCCTTGGCCGCGTTGTTGACCGGCATCAAACCTGAAGATCACTTGCAAGCGGTTGCGCTCGATGGATTTGCTGCGGAGTTGTCGGCCGCGCCACTACTCAATACTCAGGGCGCACGCGCTTGGTTGGCAATTGAAGACCCGTCCAAACCCTGGCCGCCGCTGTCCGAAGGCAAGCACAGCGCCGGGCCGTTTTATCTGGTCTGGACCGACCCGCGAGCGGGCAACATCAGCCCGGAGCAATGGCCGTTCGAGGTCGCCAGCATCAAGCGCATGGCGCCGGTGGCGGAGCGGTTCCCTGCCCTGCTGCCCGATCCTGCGTTGAAGGCGGACGATCCGGTGAACAAGGGCTTTGCGCTGTTTCAGAAGAACTGCCTGGCCTGTCATCGACTCAACGGTGCCGGAGATGCGCAATTCGGGCCTGATCTGAATATTCCGTACAACCCGACCGAATACTTTGGCGCGGATTTCCTCAAGCGCTACATCCGTGACCCACAGAGTTTGCGCCAGTGGCCCCAGGCGAAAATGCCGGGGTTCTCGGCCGAGATATTGCCGGATGAGGATCTGGGGATGTTGGTGGGGTATTTGAAGCACATGGCGGGGCGCAAGGTTAAGCCCTGAGAACACTGCACCCTGTAGGAGCTGGCTTGCCAGCGATAGCGGTCTCACATTCAACATTGATGTCGACTGTGATGACCTCATCGCTGGCGAGCCAGCACCTACAAGGGATGTGCGGTGATCTTGATTACTGCTGCTGGACGGAAATCACCGGTTTCGGCGTCGGTGTGACGAACACCTTCGCATGCATCTGCTCACACCCTCCACCCCTGCGCATCCCGCGCACCGGGCAGGCATCCAGGTAATCCAGACCCACTGCCAGTTTCAGGTGACGCTCCGGTCGCGCCAGCTGATTGGTCACGTCGAAGCTGTACCAGGCGTCATCGAGCCAAGCTTCGGCCCACGCGTGACTGGCCAAATGTTCGCTGTTTTCACTGTACAAATAACCCGACACGTACCGCGCCGGAATGCCCAGGCTACGGGTGCAGGCGAGGAACGCGTGCGTGTGGTCCTGGCACACACCCGAACGCCCGGCGAAGGCCTGGGCGGCGCTGGTGTCCACCTCAGTGGAACCCGGCGTGTAGGTCATGTGCTGATTAAGGCCATGCATCAAGTCGATCAGCGCCGTGCGGTCCCGACGTTGCTTGCATTCCTTTTCAGCGAACGCGCGCAGGGCCTGGTCTGGTTCGGTCAGACGGGTGAAACGCAAAAACGGCAGCGCCGACTGGCTCTCATGCTCGGCCTCGCGCAGTTCGTCGATGTCGACCTGACCACGAGCGCCGATGATGATTGCCTCGTGCGGTTCGTCCATAGTCAGCACATGCAGGATGTTGCCGAACGGATCGAGTTGCGCGCGCACCGGTCGCGGCAAGTCCAGCTGCCAACTGAGCACATGCTGGCGCTCGCTGTCGTGGGGAGTCAGTCGCAAATACTGGATGCTCGCCCGCACCTGATCCTCGTAGTGATAGGTGGTCTCGTGGCTTATGGAAAGTCTCATGCAGCCTCCAGGTAGGAACTGTGAATCGCGTTGCCCAACTGGCGCACCAGCGGGATGAACTCGGTCAGCCAGGCGTGCAGGCCTTCGTCGAGAATTTCGGTGATGCCGGTGTAACGCAGTCGCGCGTCGATTTCTGCAGCGAGGCGTTGTGCAGGACGGCCGTTGGCCCCCGGTAACTGAGCGAGGATCTGGTCGATTTCTTCGGTACAGGCGCGCAGGGAGCGCGGCACATCTGCGCGCAGCAACAACAACTCGGCCACATGCCGGGCGCCAGGGGCGTCGCGATAGATCTCGGTATAAGCCTCGAAAGAGGACAAGGCTCGCAGCAAGGCACTCCACTGGTAATACGCGTGGGCCGTGCCATCGCTGACCGCTTCGGCCTGGTCGCCGGCCATTTCGTAGCGGGCGTCGAGCAGGCGCAAGGTGTTGTCCGCCCTTTCGATGAACGTCCCCAGACGTATGAAGCGGAACGCGTCATTACGCATGATCGTGCCGTAGGACGCGCCACGGAACAGGTGGGAACGTTCCTTGATCCACTCGCAGAAACGGCTCATGCCGTAACGGCTGAGGCCTTGCTCGGCAATCCCGCGAATTTCCAGCCAGGTTGCGTTGATGTTTTCCCACATGTCAGCGGTAATTCGCCCACGCACCGCATGGGCACTGGCCCGCGCCGCGCCGAGACAACTGTAGATACTGGCCGGGTTGGCTGCGTCCAGCGCAAAAAAATGCAGCAACCGTTCGGCATGCAACTCGCCGTGACGTTCGAGGTAATCGTCCAGGGTACCGGTGATCAACAACGGCATGGCCAGTTCGTGCAGGCCATCACCGCGACCATCCTGTGGCATCAGCGACAGCGAATAACTGATGTCGAGCATCCGTGCGAGGTTTTCCGCTCGCTCCAGGTAACGCGACATCCAATACAAATCCGAGGCAGTTCTACTTAACATGGCAGGCTTCCTTCAATCCTCGACCACCCAGGTGTCCTTGGTTCCGCCGCCCTGTGAGGAATTCACTACCAGGGAGCCTTCGCGCAGGGCGACACGGGTCAAACCGCCGGGCACAACCCGGGTTTCGCGGCCAGACAATACAAACGGACGCAGGTCGATATGGCGTGGCGCGATGCCGTTTTCGACAAAGGTCGGACAGGTCGATAGCGACAACGTCGGTTGCGCAATGTAGGCATGGGGCTTGGCGATGATCCGCGCGCGAAAAGCTTCGATTTCCACTGCCGTCGCCGCCGGCCCCACCAGCATTCCGTAACCGCCGGAGCCTTGGGTTTCCTTGACTACCAGTTCTGGAAGATTGGCCAGTACGTGGGAAAGTTCAGAGGGATTACGACACTGCCATGTAGGCACGTTCTTGAGGATCGGCTCTTCATCCAGATAGAAGCGGATCATGTCCGTGACGAACGGATACACCGACTTGTCGTCCGCCACCCCGGTGCCGATGGCATTCGCCAACACGACATTGCCGGAGCGGTAAGACGACAGCAGCCCTGGCACGCCGAGCATCGAATCCGGGTTGAACGCCAGCGGGTCGAGGAACGCATCGTCGAGGCGGCGGTAAATCACATCCACCGCTTTTGGCCCGTCGGTTGTGCGCATGAACACCTTGTCATCACGCACGAACAGATCCGCGCCTTCCACCAATTCAACACCCATTTCCCGCGCCAAAAATGCATGTTCGAAGAACGCACTGTTGAAGCGCCCCGGCGTCAGCACCACCACGCTCGGGTTATCAATCGGGCTGGAGCTTTTCAGGGTGTCGAGCAGCAGGTTCGGATAGTGGTCAATCGGCGCGATACGCTGCGCCGCGAACAACTCCGGGAACAACCGCATCATCATCTTGCGGTCTTCGAGCATGTAGCTCACGCCACTCGGTGTACGAAGATTGTCTTCGAGCACGTAGTAGGTGCCGTCGCCATCGCGCACCAGATCGACGCCAGAGATGTGCGAATAAATATCCCGGTGCAAATCCAGACCCTGCATCGCCAACTGGTACTGCTCGTTGGCCAGCACTTGCTCGGCCGGAATGATGCCGGCCTTGATGATGCGTTGTTCGTGATAGAGGTCGGCGAGAAACATGTTCAACGCCTTGACCCGCTGGATGCAGCCACGCTCGACCACTCGCCATTCGCTGGCGGGGATGCTGCGCGGGATAGTGTCGAAGGGAATCAGGCGCTCTGTCCCCTGCTCATCACCGTAGAGCGTGAACGTAATCCCGGCGCGATGAAATAACAGATCGGCCTCGCGTCGCCGTTGTGCCAAAAGCTCGTCAGGCGTTTCGGCCAGCCAACGGGCAAACTCCCGATAATGCGGGCGGACCTGGCCGCCGGCATCGTACATCTCATCAAAATAGGTGCGGATCATGCCGTACTCCTTGTCACCCGGACATCTAGGCATCGCAAGGCCCGTGCCATCGGCAGAAACGCTTTGATATCAATCAGTTGGATAAGCCGTGCGCAATCACCGCACCAATCCTGTGCAGTAAATGCCCCAACCTGATCGCCCCCGCTTCATTGCAAGGCGAAGTCGTCGCCTATCACCAGCATAGCCAGAGTTGATTTCACTGCCCGGCAGTCGGTGCGGATAATCCGTTTATCCACTGAATCAGTGATCTTTCTTCCCTTTTAGCCGCCTGTTTTGGGCGGTTTTTTTTGCCTACTGGAAATGTTGTGAAATAAAGCAGGATCAAGAAATCGCAGGCATAAAAAATCCCCGAACCAGTCGGGGATTTTTTATGTTCGATCAATCAGCCCGAGGGCGGATCAATCTTCGCGATAGCGACGCAGCTTCAACTGCTTACCGGCAACGCGAGTGTCCTTCAGCTTGGTCAGCAACTTCTCCAGACCATCTTCCGGCAGCTCGACGAGGCTGAAGCTGTCACGCACCTGAATGCGACCGATCGCTTCACGCGCCAGACCACCTTCGTTGAGGATGGCGCCCAGCAGGTTCTTGGCAGCGATGCCATCACGCGCACCCAGCGCGGTACGGCAACGAGCACGGCCTTCGCCCAGTGGCATTGGTGCGCGACGCTCGCGGTCACCACGCTCTGGACGATCACCGGAACGCTCTGGACGATCGCCACGCGGTGCGTTGTTCGGCACCAGTGGACGTTCTTTCTCGATAGCGGCCAGGTTCAGCGCTTGACCGTTGGTAGCCTTGCGCAGCAGGGCTGCGGCCAGGGCACGCGGGCTGCAACCGATGTCGGCGGTCAGGCGATCGAGCAGATCACCGTGGGTCGATTCAGCTTCAGCCACCAGCGGCGACAGGCTGTTGGTCAGTTTCTTGATGCGCGCATCCAGAACGGCTTGAGCGTCCGGCAGGCGAACTTCAGCAACCTTCTGACCGGTTACACGCTCGATCACTTGCAGCATGCGGCGCTCACGTGGAGTCACCAGCAGCAGTGCACGACCTTCGCGACCGGCACGGCCGGTACGGCCGATACGGTGAACGTAGGATTCCGGATCGTACGGCATGTCAACGTTGAATACGTGAGTGATGCGCGGAACGTCCAGGCCACGAGCCGCAACGTCGGTCGCCACAACGATGTCCAGACGGCCATCCTTGAGGGAGTCGATCACGCGCTCACGTTGGTTCTGGGCAATGTCACCGTTCAGCGCAGCGGCTTTGTAGCCTTTGGCTTCCAGGGCGCTGGCCAAATCCAGAGTCGCTTGCTTGGTACGCACGAACATGATCAGCGCGTCGAAATCTTCCACTTCCAGCAAGCTGAGAACGGCAGAAGTCTTCTGGTCAGCGTGAACCAACAGGTGAGCCTGTTCGATCGCGGTAACGGTCTGGGTCTTGGTCTGGATCTTCACGTGTTGCGGATCGCGCAGGTGGCGTTCGGCAATGGCACGGATCGATTGCGGCAAGGTGGCCGAGAACAATACGGTCTGACGGGTTGCTGGCAGAGCCTTGAAGATAACTTCGAGGTCGTCCATGAAGCCCAGCTTGAGCATTTCGTCGGCTTCGTCGAGAACCAGGTGGTTCACGGTCGCCAGTACTTTTTCGTCACGACGCAGGTGGTCGCACAGACGGCCCGGAGTGGCGACAACGATCTGTGCGCCATTACGGATTGCTTTCAGTTGTGGGCCCATCGGCGCGCCGCCGTAGACAGCCACAACAGTTACGCCTGGCATTTGCTTGGCGTAGGTTTCGAAAGCGGTTGCAACTTGTAGCGCCAACTCACGAGTTGGGGCCAGGATCAGGGCTTGCGGCTCGCGCTTTGCAGGATCGATGCGATGCAGGATCGGCAGGGCAAACGCAGCGGTTTTACCTGTACCGGTTTGCGCCTGACCAATCATGTCGTGACCGGCCATGATGATCGGGATCGATTGCTGCTGAATAGCCGATGGCTCTTCGTAGCCAGTCGCGGTGACGGCTGCAAGAATATTCGGATTAAGATTAAAAGCGGCGAAGCCGCCGGTTTCCTGGGTCATGGGTCTGCCTCTAAGTGCATCCGCAAAGACCCATGCTCCAAAGCTGCGCGTGCCGTGTTGAGACTCAAGAGTCGCCCTGGCAGCTTTGTCGGCGGGGATTTGCGAAAACGAATGAATGAAAAGAATCGTCAAGGAAGAGTCCGCAGTACGGACGTGCAGCCGAAGCTGACTTCGGGGAATTGCTCTACCTAAACGCGGCCCGGCTAAAGGCCGGCGCGCACTATACCGGAATTTGCCGAAAAAGGGAGCTTTTTTTATAGCAAAACTCCTGCAAACGGCGTTCTGTCACAGGCTTTGCGGATAATCGTGCGAGCGTCTATTTTTCAAAGGCCCGACCCAGCGGGCGATGGCGCTAAAACGGTTCACCTTCCAGACACGGACCTTTGGTCTGATCGCCCTTCCCGCCCGAGGAAATGCACCATGAAAGAGCTCGACACCTGTCGCGTGAGCCGTGAAAAACGTGGTCACGTCCTGTTGATCGGCCTGGATCGGGTCGCCAAGCGCAACGCCTTCGATCTCGACATGTTGAATGAACTGAGCCTGGCCTATGGCGATTTCGAAGCCGATAGCGAGGCACGGGTGGCGGTGGTGTTCGGCCACGGCGAGCACTTCACTGCCGGACTGGACCTGGTCAACGCCAGCGCTGCACTAACCGAAGGCTGGCAGGCGCCACCCGGTGGCTGCGATCCATGGGGTGTGTTCGCCGGGCCGAGGGTGAGCAAACCGGTGATTGTCGCCGCGCATGGCTACTGCCTGACCATCGGTATCGAGTTGATGCTGGCCGCCGATATCAACCTGTGCGCCAGCAATACCCGTTTTGCGCAGATGGAAGTGCAACGCGGCATCTTCCCGTTCGGCGGCGCCACTTTGCGCCTGCATCAAGTGGCAGGTTGGGGCAACGCCATGCGCTGGATGCTGACCGGCGACGAATTCGATGCCCATGATGCCTTGCACCTGGGGCTCGTGCAGGAAGTCATGGCCAGTGAAGATTTGCTGCCACGGGCGATTGAGTTGGCGGAACGAATTGCCCGGCAGGCGCCGCTGGGGGTTCAGGCGACGTTGATGTCGGCTCGACAGGCGCGCTATGAAGGGGAAACCGCGGCGATCCGGGAATTACCGGCGCTGGTGAAGAAGTTGTTGGTTAGCGAGGATGCGCAGGAAGGCGTGCGATCGCTGGTGGAGCGGCGGCCCGGCGTCTTCAAAGGCTGCTGACTTATCTTTGTGGCGAGGGAGCTTGCTCCCGCTGGGCTGCGAAGCGGCCCCAAAAACCCTGGAAATCAACACAGGTTTTGTGAGTGCTGCGCACTCAAGCGGGAGCAAGCTCCCTCGCCACAATTAATAACCTTCCCGAATCAAGTCGCCGGACGGATGCACTTGATCAACGACTGCAAAGAATACCCCAATCGCGGCGCCAGCCCTTCGGCCCGGGCAATCAAACCGTCCATGTCCAGTTGCTGATCCAGCTCCGAAGGCACGACCAGGATCACATTGCCCTCCTTCACCGGCAGCTCCCAGTAATGCCGATGGTAGAGCCCGCGCAGCAACGCGGCGCCCAGTGGCTTGCCATCATCGGTAGCCCATTGATTGATCACCAGCCAGCCACCTGGATTCAGGCGTTTCTGACAGTTTTCCAGGAACGTCCAGGCCAGGTGGCCGACACCCGGACCGACATCGGTATAGAGGTCGACAAAGATCAGGTCCGCCGGCTCGGCGGTATCAAGCAACTCCAGCGCATCGCCGACGCGGATATACAGTCGCGGATCGTCATCCAGCCCCAGGTATTCAATGGCCAGGCGCGGCACGTCCGGGCGCAGTTCGATGGCCTCGACATCTTCCAGCGGCAGGAACTTGAGGCAAGCCTGGGTCAGCGTACCGGCGCCAAGGCCAAGGAATAGCGCGCTTTCCGGCTGTTCGTGGCACAACGCACCAATCAACATCGCCCGCGTGTAATCGTATTCGAGCCAGCTCGGATCAGCCGTGAACACGCAGCTTTGTTCGATGGCGTCACCGAACTCCAGAAAACGGTAATCGGCCACTTCCAGCACGCGAATCACGCCGAACTCGTCCTGCACCTCGGCGAGCAAATGCTCGACGCGCTCCTCAGTCATTTCGTCTCCTGATCGTTGCCGGGCCTTCTTGGGCAAACAGCAACGCGCTAAACCGCAACATGAAGCGGCAAAGGCGCGATTGTCCGCGAAGCGACGGGAACAGGTCACGCACTAATTTGCTGATAACATGAACGCCCGAGCGTAAAACAAACCGAGACCGTGATGAGCCAACCCTGGAGCCCTGACAGCTGGCGCGCCCTGCCGATCCAGCAACAACCTCAATACCCCGACGCAGCGCATTTGCTGCACGTCGAGCAAACGCTGGCCAGCTATCCGCCGCTGGTGTTTGCCGGTGAAGCCCGGGAATTGCGCCGTCAGTTTGCCGAAGTGACCCAGGGTCGAGCGTTCCTGTTGCAGGGTGGCGATTGCGCCGAAAGCTTCGCCGAGTTCTCCGCGGCGAAAATCCGCGACACCTTTAAGGTGTTGCTGCAAATGGCGATTGTCATGACCTTCGCCGCCGGTTGCCCGGTGGTCAAGGTCGGGCGCATGGCTGGCCAGTTCGCCAAACCGCGTTCGTCCAACGACGAAACCATCGACGGCGTGACCCTGCCGGCCTACCGTGGCGACATCGTCAACGGCATCGGTTTCGACGAAAAAAGTCGCGTGCCGGACCCGGAACGTCTGCTCCAGTCGTACCACCAGTCCACCGCGACTTTGAACCTGCTGCGCGCCTTCGCCCAGGGCGGGTTTGCTGATCTGCATCAAGTGCACAAGTGGAACCTGGATTTCATCGCCAACTCGGCGCTGGCGGAAAAGTACAGCCACCTCGCCGACCGCATCGATGAAACCCTGGCCTTCATGCGCGCCTGTGGCATGGACAGTTCGCCGCAACTGCGCGAAACCAGTTTCTTCACCGCCCACGAAGCGCTGCTGCTGAACTACGAAGAAGCCTTCGTACGTC
Source organism: Pseudomonas fluorescens (assembly GCF_000802965.1). Classification (GTDB taxonomy): domain Bacteria; phylum Pseudomonadota; class Gammaproteobacteria; order Pseudomonadales; family Pseudomonadaceae; genus Aquipseudomonas; species Aquipseudomonas fluorescens_A. The sequence continues at coordinate 24,119 of NZ_JSAK01000028.1, forward strand.
GCGACAGTCTGACCAACGACTATTACGACTGTTCGGCGCACATGCTGTGGATCGGCGACCGTACCCGTCAGCTCGACGGTGCCCACGTCGAATTCCTGCGCGGGGTGAAGAACCCGATCGGGGTCAAGGTCGGTCCGAGCATGAACACCGACGACCTGATCCGCCTGATCGACATTCTCAACCCGGACAACGATCCGGGTCGCCTGAACCTGATTGCGCGGATGGGCGCAAACAAGGTCGGCGATCACTTGCCGCAACTGATCCGCGCGGTGCAGCGTGAAGGCAAGCAAGTGCTCTGGAGTTCCGACCCGATGCACGGCAACACCATCAAGGCCAGCAGCGGCTACAAGACCCGCGACTTCGCGCAGATTCTTGGCGAGGTAAAGCAGTTCTTCCAGGTTCACCAAGCGGAAGGCACCTATGCCGGCGGCATTCACATCGAGATGACCGGGCAGAACGTCACCGAGTGCATTGGTGGTGCGCGGCCGATTACTGAAGATGGTTTGTCGGACCGTTATCACACCCATTGTGATCCGCGGATGAATGCCGATCAGTCGCTGGAATTGGCGTTTTTGATTGCTGAGACCCTGAAGCAGGTTCGCCGGTAAGTTTTTTATCGCCTGACCGGCCGTCATCGCGGGCAAGCCCGCTCCCACAGGATTCGTGCCGTAAAGCTAATTTTTGATCTGCGCGGTCATTGTGGGAGCTGGCTTGCCCGCGATGGCGTCAGATCAGTCGACACCGATTTGGGCCAGTGCCACCCGCAACCGCGCCGCACTCGCCCGCGGGCAATTCAACTGAACCTGCGCCAGCCCCAGCCAATCCGCCATCCGCCGCAGATTCACCGCCAACGCCAGCATCCCTTCTTCGTCCAGCCCGAGTTCCTCCTCGTGCACCGCATGCACCGCCAACCGCCCCGCCGCCCGCTCCGCACGCAGATCAACCCGCGCCGCAATCCGCTCATTGTGCAGAAACGGCAAGACGTAATAGCCATAGACCCGCTTGTCCTGCGGCGTGTAAATCTCCAGTCGATAGCGAAAATCGAACAACCGCTCGGTGCGACTGCGCTCCCAGATCAGCGAGTCGAAAGGTGAAAGCAACGCGCTGGCCTCGACCTTGCGCGGCACCTTGGGCTTGGGCAGGCAATACGCCAGTTGCCGCCAGCCCTGGACTTCGCAAGCAAGCAACTGACCCGCCTCGACCAGTTCCGCCAGACGCGGGCGACTGTCTGCCGGGTTCAAGCGAAAATAGTCACGCAAGTCTTTCTCGGTGCCGACGCCCAAGGCTGCTGCCGCATGCAATAGCAGACCGCGCTGGGCTTCTGCCTCGCTGAACAGCGGTTGCGCCAGAATCGACAAAGGAATCACCCGCTCGGGCAGGTCATAAAGCCGCTCGAATCCGCGCCGCCCCGCCACGGTCACTTCACCGGCGGCGAACAACCATTCCAGCGCATGCTTTTCCGCGCTCCAGTCCCACCAGGGGCCCGCCCGCTCCTGCCGGGTCGACAGACTGCCCGCGCCCAGTGCGCCCTGCTCTCGAACGGAGGCCAGCACCCGGCGGATCGTGTCTTGTTGCTCACGACCAAAACGCGCCAGTTGCTGATAGATGTCTTCGCCATTACTCGCACGCTGCATGCGCCAGCGCATCAACGGGTACATCGACAGGGGCAGCAACGACGCTTCATGCCCCCAATATTCGAACAAGGTACGGCGTCGGCCCTGACTCCAGGCAGCCTGGTCGAGCAGGTCGGAAGAGTAGTTGCCGAGGCGGGAAAACAGCGGAAGGTAGTGCGAACGCACCAACGCATTGACGGAATCGATCTGCAGAATGCCCAGCCGCTCGATCAGGCGGTTGACTTGAAGCGGTTTGACCGTCGCCGGCGACTGGCGCCCGTTGAACCCTTGGGCAGCCAGCGCCAGACGCCGAGCCTGTTTGACGGAAAAGGACAGTGTCGCGGGCATGAGCATCTCCTTGTCTGCTCGCAACCTACCTCACCGAAAGTCGGTTTGTGTAGTTGAACTTTGCTCATTTGTGCATCGGGTCATCCCAGAACGGGCGGATGGCTTCGTGCTCGACATCGGCACGGCTGAGCCCGATGTCCTTCAACGCTTCGTCACTCATGCCCGCCAACATTTCACGTTCACGGTGCAGTTCGTACCAACGATTAAATTTGTGCAGCAAATCGGATATCAGGTGGATGGAATGTTTTTCTACGTCGACATAACCTTTTTGACCTTTCATCTTGTTGCCCTCCGTTTGGATGGCTTCAGTCTCGCCCCAGGTCTAAGATCAATCCAACGAATGTTTCTGATGTCACACATCTCGGAGATTGATGAATGTCTGCCTACCCGAGTATCGACACCGAAGTGCTGCGCACCTTTGTCGCCATCGCTGACCAGGGCGGTTTTACCCGCGCGGGGGAACTAGTCAACCGGACCCAGTCGGCCGTGAGCATGCAGATGAAGCGTCTTGAAGAAGACGTGTTGCAGCGCCAACTGTTCCAGCGCGACGGCCGTCAAGTGCGGCTGACCGCGGAAGGCCAGGTGCTGCTGGGTTACGCCCGGCGCATCCTCAAGTTGCACAGCGAAGTGTTCAACACCCTGCGCGAGCCACACATGGTCGGCATGGTTCGCATCGGCACGCCGGATGATTACGTGATGCGGTTTCTGCCGGGGATTCTGCGGCGTTTTGCCCAGTCGTATCCGCTGATCCAGATTGAAGTCCACTGCGAATCATCAAAACAATTGCTGTTGCGCCAGGATCTGGACCTGACCATCATCACCCGCGAGCCGGGCAACGAGATTGGTCAGTTGTTGCGCAAAGAGCGTTTTTTCTGGGCCGAGGCGCAATGCTTCAGCGCTCACGAACAAACACCGCTGCCGCTGGCGATGTTCAACAGCGATTGCTTCTGCCGCTTATGGGCCTGCAATGCCCTCGATGCCATGGGCCGCGATTACCGCGTGGCGTACAACAGCGACAGTCTGTCGGCGATCATGGCGGTGGTCAGCGCCGGGCTCGCTGTGACCGCGCAACTGGAAAGCCTGGTCACTTCGGACATGCGCATTCTCGGTGAAGCCGAAGACCTGCCGGTGTTGCCCGAGGCCAGCATCATGCTGCTGCGTAACCTGCACAATCCGTCGCCGATCACCGAATGCCTGGCCGAACACATCGTCGAAGGTTTCAAACTTTAAAGGCGAGCATCACCGCGCAGAGCACCAGGAAGCCGCAGAACAGTGAACGCAATAACCGTTCCGGCATGGCGTGGGCGATCTTCACCCCCCAGCTGATGCTCAACAGGCCGCCAATTGCCAAAGGCACACCGATCATCCAGTTCACTTGATGGTGCACGGCATAAGTGACGAGGGTGACGCCCGTACTCGGCAACGCCAGCGCCAGCGACAAGCCCTGCGCCACTACTTGGGTGGTGCCGAACACACTGGTCAGCACCGGCGTAGCCACCACCGCCCCGCCCACGCCAAACAACCCGCCCATGGTGCCGGATGCCGCGCCGAGCACACCCAGCCACGGCCATGAATAGTTCATCTGCGCAGAAGCTGGCGCACTGGCGTAGAACATTCGCACCAGGTTGTAGGCCGATAGCGCGATCAGGAATGCGACAAATCCTACGCGCATGGTTTGCGCGTCAATGCCCACGGCCCAGATTGATCCAAGCCAGGCGAAACAGAATCCCATCGAGGCCAGCGGCAATGCGTGGCGCAATTCGATGCGGACGCGCTGGTGATAGCGCCACAGCGCCAGCATCACGTTCGGCACCACCATCACCAGCGCCGTGCCTTGGGCAATTTGCTGGTCGAGACCACACAGCACACCTAACAGCGGAATGGCGATCAAACCACCGCCGATGCCGAAAATCCCCCCAAGGGTTCCCAGGGCGGCGCCAAAGACCAGGTACAACAAAAACTCAATCACAGCGACTTCCCCTTCATTCATTCCAGACGTTTCATCCTACGCAGTTGCTTCTGGCGGGGAAACGCACAGCAACGCACAATGGCTGTGCCAATCTCGCACAAGCGTTGAATTCACCATGAATCCTAACCAACTGACCGATCAACTGGGCCTGTTTCTGGACGTGCTGGAGACCGGCAGTTTTTCCGCTGCTTCGCGTCGCCATCCGCTGACGCCCTCCGCGGTGGCTCGGCGCATCGACAGTCTGGAAAACGCTGTCGGCAGCCAGTTGTTCATTCGCAGCACTCACGCTGTGCGCGCCACCCCGGCGGGACTGGCGTTTGCCGAACGGGCGCGGCGGATCGTCGCCGAATTGCGCCTTGCCAGGGCGGAGGCCGTGTCCCTCAGCAGCGCGCCGGAGGGTTTGATTCGGGTCGATGCACCGGCAGCATTCGGGAGGCGACATTTGGCCCCGGTGATTGCCGACTTTCTGATGCTCTATCCGGGTCTCGACGTGCAATTGCACCTGATCGACAGTTTCGTCGACATGCAGGGCTTGAACCTGGGCAAGGTTGATCTGGTATTGCGCGCCGGACAAATGGCCGACACTCGTTTAGTCGCAACGCCACTGGCGAGCATGGTGCGCATTGCCTGCGCCAGCCCCGATTACTTAAAGCGCCGCGGTGTGCCCAACGATCCGACACAACTGATTGAACACGATGGACTCGACTGGGACGGCCTCGCCCCGCCCTTCGCCTGGCGCTTCGAACGGGACGGTCAGATGCAACTGCACCGTCCTTCGCGCATCCGAATGAGCGCAAACAATGCCGAGGCACTGGTGTGCGGTGCACTGACTGGCCTGGGCATCGCGCATTTACCGACCTGGCTGGCCAGCGAATACCTGCTGCGCGGCGAACTGTTGCCGCTGTTCTGCGAACACGGGCTGCCGAAACCGGAAAGCGCCGGGATCTACGCCTTGCGACTGGAGCAGCAACCCAACTCTCGCAGCCGCTTGCTCCTGGAATACCTGAAAACCCGTTTCAGCCCGATCCCGCCGTGGGATCTGGTGCTGCAAAACCATCTGGGCCGCCACTAGTCCAGAATTGTCTGGCGCCTTAAAGATTTGCCCGCTAGATTCTGAAGATCACTGATCAAGGCTTCGAAATGACCACCAAGCGCAACACCCCGGACACCTGCGACGACCTGCTGCTGGACAATCAGGCCTGCTTCGCCCTGCATTCCACTTCGCTGATGATGACCAAGGTCTACAAACCCTTGTTGCAGGCGCTGGGCCTGACTTATCCGCAATACCTGGCGATGATGGTGCTGTGGGAACAGGATGGTTTGACCGTAGGCGAAATCAGCTCGCGCCTGTTGACCGATCCCGGTTCGCTCACGCCGCTGCTCAAACGCCTGGAAGTCGAAGGCCTGCTCAGCCGCACCCGAAGCCGTGAAGACGAGCGAGTGGTAATCGTCGAACTCACCGAACAAGGCCGCGCCTTGCGCGACAAAGCCCGGGACATTCCACAATGCATTCTCGGCGCCAGCGGGATGACGCTGGAGCGACTGCAGAAGCTGCAGGCGGAGCTGCAAGCGCTGCGCAAGCACCTTCAAGACAGCCTCTAATCTCCAACCCCACAAAAATCCCCCTGTAGGAGCGAGCCTGCTCGCGATCGCGGCGTGTCATTCAGGACAGATGCTGGATGTGACACCGCTATCGCGAGCAGGCTCACTCCTACAGTTGTTATGCGTTCGTGCTGGAAAATCAGCTACGCGGCAAAAAAAATTTCCCGCTGAAGAAATCCACCTCAAACGCTCTAAATCGCAACTTCCAGCCAAGCCCATTAAGACACAACATCAGTAACTGCTAATTTTTTCAAAAATTTATCTTGCGCACTAAATATTCGCGCGATACATTCACCTCGCACTTACTTAGCGCGCAAACATTTAGCGCAAACAAATCAAACCAGAACGAGGCTTTCACCATGCAAACTCTCTACACCGCAATCGCAACTTCCACCGGTGGCCGTGACGGTCGTGCGATTTCCAGTGACAGCATTCTCGACGTCAAACTCGCCACCCCGAAAGAACTCGGCGGCGCTGGCGGCGCGGCGACCAACCCTGAGCAACTGTTCGCCGCCGGCTACTCCGCCTGTTTCATCGGCGCGCTGAAATTCGTCGCCAGCCAGACCAAACGCAGCATCCCGAACGACGCCTCGATCACCGCGCATGTCGGCATCGGTCAGATCCCCGGCGGTTTCGGTCTGGACATCGACCTGCACATCAGCCTGCCGGGTCTTGAGCAATCCGACGCGCAAAGCCTGGTCGACGCAGCCCACCAAGTCTGCCCGTACTCCAACGCCACCCGTGGCAACGTTGATGTGCGTCTGCACGTTACCGTCTAACCGCTGACTTCCAGGCCCGAACAGGAAATGAACATGAACACTTTCAGCAAAGTCTTGACCGGTACCCTTCTCGCCCTGTCCATTCACAGTGCATTCGCCGGCGACGTTGAACACAACACCCAGGCGTTCCTCGATGTGTTGAATGCCGGCACCGGCAAACCGATGGAGCAAATGACGCCTGCCGATGCGCGCGCCGTTTTGGTCGGTGCGCAGGCCGGGGTGAAGCTGACGTTGCCGAAAGCCGATATCAGCCAGAAGACCATTCAAGTCGACGGCCAACCGCTGAGCCTGACCATCGTCCGGCCAGCCGGGGTGAAGGGCGAGCTGCCGGTGTTCATGTTCTTCCACGGCGGTGGTTGGGTCCTCGGGGATTTCCCGACCCACGAACGACTGGTACGTGATCTGGTAGTGGGTTCAGGTGCGGCGGCGGTGTTCGTCAATTACACCCCATCGCCGGAAGCCCATTACCCGGTGGCGATCAACCAGGCATACGCCGCGACCCAATGGGTGGCCGAGCACGGCAAAGAGATCAACGTCGATGGCAAACGCCTGGCCGTAGCGGGCAATAGCGTCGGTGGCAACATGGCGGCGGTGGTTGCGCTGATGGCAAAAGACAAGGGCACGCCGGCCATCAAGTTCCAGGTTCTGCTGTGGCCGGTGACCGATGCCAATTTCGATACGGCTTCCTACAACCAGTTTGCCGAGGGTCACTTCCTCACTAAAAACATGATGAAGTGGTTCTGGGACAACTACACCACCGACGCCAAGCAGCGTAACGAGATCTATGCCTCGCCGTTGCGGGCAACCCCTGCGCAACTCAAGGGCTTGCCACCGGCGCTGGTGCAAACGGCGGGTGCCGACGTCCTGCGCGATGAAGGTGAAGCCTACGCGCGCAAACTCGATGAGGCGGGCGTGCCAGTGACCTCGGTTCGCTACAACGGCATGATCCACGACTATGGGTTGTTGAACGTGGTGAGTCAGGTGCCGGCGGTGCGGTCGGCGATGTTGCAGGCTTCGCAAGAGCTGAAAGAACACCTGAAGAAATAACACCATCTGTAGGAGCCGGCTTGGTGCGGGCGGCGTTCCGACGATGGCATCCTCAAGACCGCTATCGCCAGCAAACCGGCTCCTACAGGTTTGCGCTGTGCCCCAATCAATGGGCACAAAAAAGCCCGACTCAATGGTCGGGCTTTTTCATTCCTGAAGCTGTGCTTATTTAGCACGGCCTTTGTAGGAACCGCCTTCGCGGGTATCGATCTCGATCATGTCGCCGATTTCGATGAAGTCAGCAACCGACAGCTCGGTACCGTTCTTCAGTTTGGCAGGCTTCATTACCTTGCCGGAAGTGTCACCGCGAGCGGAACCTTCGGTGTAGTCAACCTGACGCACGATGGTGGTCGGCAGTTCTACGGAAACCAGACGCTCTTCGAAGAAGATCGCTTCGCAAACATCGGTCATGCCTTCTTCAACGAAAGGCAGAACGGCTTCGATGTCTTCAGCGTTCAGCTCGTACATGGTGTAGTCGGTGGTGTCCATGAACGTGTAGGTGTCGCCGCTGATGAAGGACAGGGTCGCTTCTTTGCGGTCGAGGATTACGTCGTCCAGTTTGTCGTCGGCGCTGTAAACGATCTCGGTCTTGTAACCGGTCAGCAGGTTTTTCAGCTTGGTCTTCATGATCGCGCTGTTACGACCCGACTTGGTGAATTCAGCTTTCTGAACCAGCCAAGGATCGTTTTCGAGACGGATCACGGTACCGGGTTTCAGTTCTTTACCAGTTTTCATTGCGAATATCCGAATTTGGATGGGATTTACAAAAATCTAGGCCGCGTATCATATCCAATTTACATAAAACTGTACCAGCGCTGCGGCAAGATCGGCCTGCAAGGCTTGTTCCAGACACCACGCTTCGGCGTGTTTTTCCAGCTCTGGCCAGTGTTTGCGCGTCGATTGCCAGTGGTCGGTCATTTTCTCACCCGCGTTCCAGGCCCGCCAGAGACCGCTCATCGCCTCGGCCGCCGGCGCAGAAAGCGCTTGCGTATAGATCGCCAGGAAGGCTTCCAGCTTGTCCAGATGGACATCTTCTTCTTGCTGATAGATGTGCCAGAGCAACGGCCGGCCGGACCACTGGGCACGAACAAAAGAGTCTTCGCCGCGCACGGCATTGAAATCGCAGCACCACAACAAGTGGTCGTATTGATCCTGTCGGACGAACGGCAGCACTTGCACGGTCAAGGCATCACGCACGTGCACCGCACCTGCCTTCAGACCCTCAATTGCGAGCCAACGCTCGACATCCCCGAGAATCCGCCCCTCCGGCACCAACAGATGAGTGGGCGTCGAATCACCGGCCATTGCATCCAGCCAACTGGCCAGTCCGGCATTTTCGTAGGCAAACAGTGAGATCAGCTGCGCACCTTGGGCGCGATCAATCCCCAGGCTTTGCAAGAAGGTTCTTTGCTGCTCGGGGTTTTGCTGAAATGCCCTACGGCGTTCGAGCAACCGGCTTTCACGCAGCAAGCCACCGGTGCCCTTGCGGAACCCCGGGAAGAAAAAGAACTTCTGCACATTCTTGTACTTCACCGATGGCAAGCCATGGCAGCCGACCACCCAATCCTCGGCACTCAGGTAATCGAGGTTCATCCACAGTGGCGTTTGTTCCCGATCAGCCATGGCGTCCATGTAGGCACTCGGCAGTTGACAGGCGAACGCGGCGATCACTACATCAACAGCTTCGGCAGGCTGCCAGTCCGCGGGCCACTGCCGGACTTCAACACCCTGTTGCCATTGCTGCGATGCGTGAGGATCGATTTCCGGGCAGAGGCGCTCGAAAGCGCGCAGATCATCGACCCACAAACGCACCGCCAGCGAATGCTCGGCAACCAGTTGTCGGGCCAGACGCCAGGTCACGCCAATGTCGCCAAAGTTGTCGACCACGGTGCAAAAAATATCCCAGCGGGTTTTCGTTTCAGACATTCCAGGCTCCCGTTGGCAAAGGCACCGATTGTCCGCATAAATTACTCCGTGCAGAAGAGCCGACGACGATTAATCTTCGTGCGACAATCGCCAAACGCCCGCGACCCACCGCCAGGAGGCAGCCATGCCCTATCGCCCTACCCCGCGTCGCTCTATGTCCATCCAGCTCAATGCCCTGCAACTGACCGGCAGCATCGCCCTCGGTCTGTGGCTGGGGTTCCTCGCGATCGCGCTGACCTGCTGGCTCGCTTCACGCTTTCTGTTCAACGAACAAATGGCTCCCGTGGCCCAGGCGATCGAGCAACTGGCCAAACCGCCTGTGGTGGCGCAACCGGTGCCGGATATCCCGCCACAGAGTCCTCTCTTCGAACAGTACGAAGAAAACCTGCGCAAGAACGAGCAGGCGCAACGACTCGATCAGGCGCGTAGCAGCAACCGCAATCTGTCGAACCCCAAATGCCAGTTCTGGCTGCAACAGGACCAGACGGCACCAAGCGAAAAAAGTCGCGCCAACGTCCAGCAATTCTGCGATTGATCATGAATAAACAAAGCGTCCACCAACTGATTCTCGACAAGCTGCGGATTGATCTCGATATTGCCGAGCGCGCTGCGCAAACCGCCTACGAGACCGCGACCCACGAAGAAAACATCGCCGAGAACAAGTACGACACATTGGGTCTGGAGGCATCTTATCTGGCCGCCGGGCAGGCCAAACGTGTCGAAGAGATTCGTCAGTCACTGGCGCTTTGCCAGAACCTGCTGCTGCGTCCTTACGACGAACAGCGTGGCATCGAAGTCGGCGCGCTGCTTGGCCTGGAAGACGAGAAGGGTCGCGAGCAGTGGCTGTTTCTGGCCCCAGATGCGGCAGGGCTGAAGGTCGATCTGGTGGGGCAGTTGATTACCGTCATCACCCCGCGTTCACCGCTGGGCAAAAGCTTGCTGGGCAAGTTCGAAGGCGATGAGGTGGAGATCCTGGTGGCGGGCGCTCGGCAACAGTTTGCTGTCACCGAGGTTATCTAGAGAGGCTTAATGGACCGGCAGCTCGACACCGTCGAACAGCTCTTCCAGTTCCTGTTTGTTGTGGCACTGAATGGCCTTGGCCATGACTTCGCGGGTCAGGTGCGGGGCGAACTTCTCGATGAAGTCGCACATGAAACCACGCAGGAAGGTGCCGCGACGGAAGCCGATCTTGGTGATGCTTGACTCGAACAGTTCGCTGGCATCGAGCACCACCAGGTCGCTGTCGAGTTTGGTGTCGACCGCCATTTTCGCGACGATGCCTACACCCAGGCCCAGGCGAACGTAAGTTTTGATCACGTCGGCGTCGGCGGCAGTGAACACCACTTTCGGTGTCAGGCCGCGATGGCTGAAGGCTTCGTCGAGCTTCGAACGGCCAGTGAAACCGAACACGTAGGTCACGATCGGGTATTCGGCCAGGGCTTCGAGGGTCAGCTTTGACAGCTTGGTCAGCGGGTGCCCCTGAGGCACGACCACGCAACGGTTCCAGCGATAGCACGGCATCATCACCAGATCGCCGAACAGTTCCAGCGCTTCGGTGGCAATGGCGAAATCCACGGTGCCGTCAGCGGCCATTTCGGCGATCTGCATCGGCGAACCCTGGTGCATGTGCAGGGCAACGTCCGGATATTGCTTGATGAAATTGCTGATCACCGGTGGCAACGCGTAACGCGCCTGGGTGTGGGTGGTGGCGATCGACAGGGTGCCTTTCTTCTCGTTGGAGAATTCCTGGGCGATCTGCTTGATGCTTTCAACCTTGCGCAAAATCTCGCCAGCGGTGGTGATAATGCGCTCGCCGGCCGGGGTGACGCGGGTCAGGTGCTTGCCGCTGCGGGCGAAGACCTCGACACCCAACTCGTCTTCCAACAGACGGATCTGCTTGCTGATGCCTGGCTGCGACGTATAGAGGCTTTGGGCTGTAGCGGAAACGTTGAGGTCGTGGTGCGCCACTTCCCAGATGTAGCGCAGTTGTTGAAGCTTCATATGAATCCCTCAAAGCAGATAGACGCCACGGGCATCAGCGACGGTATATATAACTATATTAATGGTTTGAAGAATAAATCTAGAACTTTTTATCAGATTGCCACTATTCGTGCTCTAGCGATCCCCTTGGCGACGACGTTGCACCAGCGGCACCAGGTAAACCGGCACCTTGGACAGCTGCAACACCCGCGCGGCGGTCCGGCCCAACGGTGTTTCCGCCCCGGCGCCATGGCTGTGGCTACCTAGGATCAACAAATCCACAGAGAGTTTCTGCGCCTGGTCGAGAATCACCTGCGACGGATCGCCCTGCAGCACCCGCACCGCCTGAATCCGCTTCAGGTCCTGCGCACCCTCCTCACCCAGTTCCTCGCGAAAACTGTCGAGCACCCGCTGCTCGATATTGGCGATCACCGTGTTCAGACCCTGACTATGAAATTCGTTCAGCGCCTGCTCGTCCAGATAGCTCTGTAGCACCGATTCGGCAAACAATCCCATGGGTTCAACCGCATGCACCACGTACAGGTCGGCATTGAATGTCCGGGCCAGTTCCAGGGCGTGCTGCATCACCACGGGTGCGTACAGGCCGAGGTCAGTCGCATACAGCATCGAGTGAATCATATGACCTCCTTGTGCCGACATGACGGAGATTTGATTCAGCTTAGCAGTGCCTTGGCGAGTACGACGGCCCGCGTAACGCGTTGAACCGTGGGCTTAAACCTTTAGCTCGTTGCTTATGCCATGGGGCACATGGCCGGTGGCGACCACTTCACGGGCCAACTCGCAATGACCGGCCTGATCATCGAAAAACACGTCGGCGGCGAACGCTTCGAGAAACGCCGATTTGGTCAGGCCGCCGAGAAACAGCGACTCATCCAGACGAATGTCCCATTCGCGCAAAGTGCGGATTACCCGTTCGTGGGCCGGCGCCGAACGCGCCGTCACCAGCGCGGTGCGGATCGGACAGGCGTCATCGGGGAACTCGCGCTGCAACAGATTGAGCGCGGCGAGGAAGCCCTTGAACGGTCCGCCGCGCAATGGCTCGCGCGCCGCTTCCCGCTCACTGGCCTGGAACGCTTCCAGACCACCGGCCTGATAGACGCGCTCCGATTCGTCGGAAAAAAGCACGGCATCACCGTCGAAGGCAATGCGCAATTCATCGCTGGCGGCGCGGCTGGCGCCACCCGAGAGAATAGTCGCGGCAGCAAACCCGGCGTCGAGTGCACTGCGCACGTCTTCGGCATGGGTCGACAGAAACAGGTCGCAACCGAAGGCCTTGAGGTACGGATAAGGACTGCGCCCACCGACAAACGCCGCACGGGAAATCGCCAGCCCGTAGTGATGGATCGAGTTGAACACGCGCAGCCCGGTGTCGGCACTGTTGCGCGAGACCAGGACCACTTCGACCCGGGCGCGGCCGAGGCTGGCATTGAGGTTGAGGAGTTTCTGCACCAACGGAAAGGCATCGCCGGGCTCGAGGATTTCGTCCTCGTGTTCGATCTGATATTGCCGGTAGGCTTCGACGCCGCTCGACAGGTAGACCTTGTGGCTTTCGCTCAAGTCGAACAGTGCGCGCGAAGAAATCGCCAGCACCAGCTTGTCATCGATGGTCTTTGCCATGCCCTTCCCCCTCAGGTAAATCGACCTGGCGGTTGCGTCGATCGATAAAACTCAAACTGCGATACAAGGCCTCGATGCGCGGCATCTCACACCCCGCCGCTTTGGCTGCCGCCAGTGGACGAGCGTAAATGGCCGCCAGTTCCAGCGGTCGCTTGTGCAGGAAGTCGTGGTACATGCTCGGCCAGTAATCGGGCATTTTCTCGGTCATCATGAACAGGTGCTCGGCATAACCCGTTGGCACGTCGTGGCCGCAAGCGATTGCGCCCTGCACCACTTCGGCCATCAGCGCCTTGACCATTTCCCGGCTATCCGTATCGGCCATCAACGGCGTGGTGCCCGCCCCAAGCAACACCGACAGACCGTTATAGGGAATATTCCAGACCAGTTTTTGCCAGCGCGCCTGATGCAGGTTCGCCATGCCTTGTGAGTCGATGCCCGCGGCACGGAACAGCCCAACGCCCTCCTCGACAATCGCTGCACGCGTTGCTTCGTCGGTGGCAGGACCGCTGTGGTAGCCGACATGCACCGCGCCGAGTGCCTGATGGGTAATCACGCCAGGCCCTTCACGATGCACGCAGATATAGCAGAGCCCGCCCAGAACATGCAGCGAATCGGGAAGCAACTCGCGCAGGCTGTCTTCGACATCCAGCCCATTTTGCAACAACAGCACGTTGGCATTCGGCGCAGCGGCCTGAAGAATGGCGGGAGCCAGGTCCGCATTGCTGGTGGTTTTCGCCCCGACCAGCAGCCAGTCGCACGGCGGCATGTCCTCGGCCGTTGAATAGGCCTGAACCGGATTCAAGGTCATGGCGCCAAAGGGCGCACTGTCTACATGCAGCCCGCGTTCAGCGACGGCGGAAAATTCACTGCGCAACAGAAAGTGCACATCGAAACCGGCACGCGCCAGCATCACGCCGTAGAAACCACCGATCGCACCGGTCCCGATAATACCGATAGTCGGTTTGGCAACTGCCCCCATCATGGCAACTCCTCTGCTGTTCGACTCAACGCCTGACGGACCGCCCGATTGAGTTCGGTGGCCGTCAGGCGCGAATGCAATGCCCCGAAGAACTCGCCGTCGCGCACCACAAACAGCGCCGGCAAATGAAAGACCTGATACCGCTCGACCACCCCGCCGTTGTTTCCGGCATCGATCCAGCACAATCGATCGACGTCCAGACCGAGTGCCGGCAACTGCTCACGGGCAAAACGGCAACTGGAGCAACCCACGCTGGTGAAAATCACCAGCGATACACCGCTCATCGTCAGCAGCCGTTGGTCGGCGTCGAAATCGGTCAGTTCCAATTCGACCACTATACTGCGGGAAAGAATGTCAGATGGCCGACACAGGGAGTCCGTGTTCATGGGACGTTTTATTCCTCATCCTGACGATGTGCCCGTCGAATTAACGTTGCTGACACCTGAGTGTATTTCACGGCAACAGCTGCACACTACCAGCCTCGGGGGCATGGCTTGCAACTATCACCGCGCCTGGCGCCACGGCACGGCGCTCGAAGTGCGCATGCCGACCTTGAATCCGGATTTACGCATCCTGGGCTATGTCGCGTGGTGTCTGCGACGCAAGCATGGCTATCTGGTGGGCATCGCGTTCGTCGATGAGCAGACGCTGTTCAGCGCCCGGATGGGCGAGCAGGTTTGCCAGATCGAACGCTACTGCCGCCAACACGATGCGCACAACGACCTGCAGGAGATTCAGGCCCTGGCCCTTGAATGGGTCCAGGAACATGCCGACGAGTTCTCCCAAGACACGGTCCACAGGCAATTTGCGCAGTCAATGCTGGATTAAAGCGCTGCCTGCCCATTGTCGAGCCACGGTGTAACGCGCTAAGGTTCGGCTCCCCGACGCGCTTAATTTGCTGTGCTCCGCCGCGCGGGTTCGCTGGCGGCCGGCACCCGTGACCTGACGAGTAAACGATGGCTGATTTACCGATCAACGACCTAAACGTCGCCTCCAACGAGACGCTGATCACTCCCGACCAGCTCAAGCGCGATATCCCGCTGAGCGACGCTGCCCTGCGCACCGTCACCAAGGGCCGCGAAGTCATTCGCAACATCCTCGATGGCAACGACCATCGCCTGTTCGTGGTGATCGGGCCTTGCTCGATCCACGACATCAAGGCCGCGCACGAATACGCCGAGCGCCTGAAGGTTCTCGCCGCGGAAGTGTCCGATACCTTGTATCTGGTCATGCGCGTGTACTTCGAGAAGCCGCGCACCACGGTCGGCTGGAAAGGCTTGATCAACGACCCGTACCTGGACGACTCGTTCAAGATCCAGGACGGTCTGCACATCGGTCGTCAGTTGCTGCTGGACCTGGCCGAAATGGGCCTGCCCACCGCCACCGAAGCCCTCGACCCGATCTCCCCGCAATATCTGCAGGACCTGATCAGCTGGTCGGCCATCGGCGCGCGCACCACCGAATCCCAGACTCACCGTGAAATGGCGTCCGGCCTGTCCTCGGCGGTCGGCTTCAAGAACGGCACCGACGGCGGCCTGACCGTCGCGATCAACGCCCTGCAATCGGTTTCCAGCCCGCACCGCTTCCTCGGCATCAACCAGGAAGGTGGCGTGTCGATCGTCACCACCAAGGGCAATGCGTACGGTCACGTCGTGCTGCGCGGTGGCAACGGCAAACCGAACTACGATTCGGTCAGCGTTGCCCTGTGCGAGCAGGCGCTGAACAAAGCCAAGATCAAGCCCAACATCATGGTCGATTGCAGCCACGCCAACTCCAACAAGGATCCGGCCCTGCAACCGCTGGTGATGGAGAACGTCGCCAACCAGATCCTCGAAGGCAACCAGTCGATCATCGGCCTGATGGTTGAAAGTCACCTGAACTGGGGCTGCCAGGCGATCCCGAAGGACCTCGCCGACCTGCAATACGGCGTGTCGATCACCGATGCCTGCATCGACTGGACTGCCACTGAGAACACCTTGCGCAGCATGCATGCCAAGCTCAAGGAAGTGCTGCCGAAACGCGCTCGCACCTGATCGCGCGTTTCGCCAGACAAAAAAACGCCGGGCTAAACCCGGCGTTTTTTTATGCGTTCGTTTTATTGAAGGTCACTGGCTCAGCTTGGCGGCGTGCCGCTGGTGACGCTCCATGTAGCGCTCGACGTAGGAGCACGATGGAATCACGGTGTAACCCATTTCCTCGGCATACTGCAGCGCCTGCTCTGTCAGTGCCGCGGCAATGCCACGACCACGCAGTGCGTTGGGTACAAACGTGCGATAGATATCCAGGGTCTGTTTTCCCAGATCCATATAAGTCAGGTAGGCACGATGACCGTCCACATTGGTCTCGAACTGATGACCAGCCTGGTCATGGTGGATGGACAACGCCTCGCTCATCACTACTCCTCGCGGGTCTTGGATTCCGACCCCTACCTTACCGATGTTTTTCCGGCGAAGGAACATCTACGCCACCCCGTGCCTGAATCGACACCGAGAAGAGCTGCACCAATCTCGCGCAACCGAGCACGTACAAATAGTAGGCACCATTGGCAAAAATGCTCAAGGTACGCTCGTCATCACGCAGGTTGGCGGGTGCTGCTCCGGGGCACGCAGGAACGGCGTCGACCGAAGATTCCTCGAGGTCGATAGCCTGAACATTGCCGGATGTTGAGACTTAAGACGAGCGCTCTATCTTAAAGTCACCAGAACATGGAGAAAGATATGAGAGGCATCGCGCAAAATCCGAACAAAAGTGTAGACGAATCCATCTAGGCGGACTTAGCCAAGGCTGGAAAAAAGAGCTTCTAGCGTGGGGAACTTTTCCTTGGCGGCTCGCTCAGATCGGGCCTTGTAGCTGGATATTTTTTAAACAACGCAGTTAAAAGTTGCTCGAAAAAGAATCAACGCCTACAATTTTTTTTGCTTCTTGCTTTACGTCAGTTTACTTACGACAAGTAATGGGTAGTATGTACGCCGGCTAATTCCTCACTCTGAGGAGATAGCTAATTAATGGAAAGTCCTTGAAGGGGAACACGATGAACAACGTTCTGAAATTCTCTGCTCTGGCTCTGGCCGCAGTTCTGGCTACCGGTTGCAGCAGCGCATCGAAAGAAACCGAAGCACGTCTGACCGCTACTGAAGACGCAGCTGCTCGCTCCCAGGCTCGTGCAGACGAAGCTTACCGTAAAGCTGATGAAGCTCTGGCTGCTGCTCAAAAAGCACAACAGACTGCTGACGAAGCTAACGAGCGTGCTCTGCGCATGCTGGACAAAGCTAGCCGCAAGTAATAATCCTTCGGGATTGTTATCAAGCCGACCCATTTTTTGGGTCGGCTTTTTTATTGCCTGGGGTTTTGTCCTGGCCATAAAAAACCCGCCGAAGCGGTCAGCTTCGGCGGGTTCTTTTCAAGCATTACTGCAGCGGATCGATCGGTGCGCTCGTGACCATCGACGTCGAAGTATTCGGCACGGCGATTTCCACCGGCAAACCATCTTCGGCAGCGACAACGTCACGCACCACATCCCAGTTCATGCGCAGGTTGTTAGTGATGTCTTCACGCTTGAGCATCGCATTGATCACGGCGGTGTGCTTGTCGACCACCGACGGGTTGCCGTTATCGTCCAGCGGCGTATGCGCCTCCAGATAGACCTTGCCGCCACTCACGCCGAACTTGTACGGGTCGTTGATGATCCGCACCGACGTACCGACCGGCACCATGCTCGCCATTTCCAGCACGTTGTTGTTGAACATCCGGAAGCAGCCGTGGCTGGTACGCATGCCGATGCCGAACTTCTTGTTCGAGCCGTGGATCAGGTAGCCAGGCGTGCCCAGATTGAATTTGAACGGCCCCAGCGGGTTATCCGGGCCGGCCGGCACCACATTCGGCAACGGGTCACCGTCGGCGGCGTGCTCTGCCTTGATCGACGCTGGAGGGGTCCAGGTCGGGTTAGGCGTTTTTGCAGTGATGGTGGTGTGGGCGATTGGCGAGCCCCAACCCTCACGACCGATACCCAGCGGGAATGTGTAGACCACATTCTTGCCTTTCGGGTAGTAGTAGAGACGGTATTCAGCCAGGTTGATCACGATGCCTTCACGCGGGCCCGGCGGCAGGATGAAACGGGTCGGCAGAATGATTTCGGTACCGGCACCCGGCAACCAGGCGTCGATGCCAGGGTTGGCCGCGACCATCTCCGTATAGCCCAGGTCGTAGGCAGTACCAAGGTCAGCGAAGGTATCTTCGTACTTGGCCTTGATGACTTGCACCTGGCCGACGATGTCTTCACCGGGCGGTGGCAGGGGCAGCTCCAATGCTGCGGCGGGACCTGCTACACAGAGGGCGGCAAGTGTCAGGCAGCGGGTGACGGCAGGAAAGCGCGGCAACATCCGGAAAATCCTTCGCATGATCAACAGAGGGTATAGGCGCGGGATTGTACACCGCCGCCTGGAATTTCGGGGAGTTGGCCGATAGCTTGCTATCTTTGGCCCTTAAAGCTCGAAACGCAGTTCCGGCCAGATCGGCGATGTGCCGCGTTTTTGCGACTCGAGAATGGCCCGGCACAGGGAGCACAGGCGCTGGTCCTGGAACACCCGGCGATCGACGCTCGACCAGCGAGGCTGTGCCGGCAACAGGCTGCCGCACAAGGTCCGGTCGGCCGAGCCACCCAGTTCCAGCTGACGCGTCACCAGATGCACCCGCACTTCCTGGCAGGCGAACAGATCCAGCTGTTCGTCAGGCTCGATCAGTTGATAGGCAAATAGTGACCAGGCGGGACGCGGCATCGGGGGCTCCAAATCGGGGGCGCCACCTTAGCCGAAAGCCCGCGCCTAGAAAAGAGTCATAACAGCGGTTTTAAGGTAGGCCAGACATTATCCAGTAACTTGTCCTGAGCCCCGGCCGCCGGGTGTATGCCATCGGCCTGCATCAAGTCCGGATGACCGCCCACGCCTTCGAGAAAAAACGGCACCAGCGGGATTTTCCTGTCGCTCGCCAGATTGCTGTAAACGTCAGCGAAGGCCTTGGTGTATCGCACGCCATAATTGGGCGGTAACTGCATGCCGAGTAGCAGCACCTTGGCGCCACTGGCCTGAGCGTTGTCGATCATCGAAGCAAGATTTTGTTGCAATTGCGTTGGCAGCAGTCCGCGCAGTCCATCGTTGCCACCCAACTCAAGGATGACCAGCTCCGGCTTATGCTCTGCAAGCAGCGCCGGCAGCCGCGCCTGGCCTCCGGCACTGGTGTCGCCGCTGATGGACGCATTGACCACCTTATCGTCGAAACCTTCGTGCTTGAGCCGTTGTTCAAGCAACGACACCCACCCCAAGCGGGTATCCAGGCCGAAACCGGCGCTGATACTATCGCCAACGATCAGGACTGTACCCGCCGCTGCGTTCTGGGCCATGCACATCAAGGCCAGGCCAGCACTCAAAAACCACACACGCATCGGATTCTCCATGGGCGCAAGCATTCTCACCGCGAAGAACCTCAGCAAAGTGGTCCCCAGCGCGGAAGGTGAACTGACTATCCTGCACGAACTCAGCCTGGAACTGAACAAGGGCGACAGCCTGGCCATCGTCGGCGCTTCCGGTTCCGGCAAATCCACCCTCCTCGGCCTGCTGGCCGGCCTCGACCTGCCGAGCA
This sequence comes from Pseudomonas fluorescens, assembly GCF_000802965.1. Lineage (GTDB taxonomy): Bacteria > Pseudomonadota > Gammaproteobacteria > Pseudomonadales > Pseudomonadaceae > Aquipseudomonas > Aquipseudomonas fluorescens_A. The sequence goes on from NZ_JSAK01000028.1 coordinate 43,634, forward strand.
GCGGCGAAGTCACCCTCGCCGGGCAAGGCCTGAGCAACCTCGATGAAGACCAGCGCGCGCGCATTCGTGCCGAGCATGTGGGTTTCGTCTTTCAGTCTTTTCAGCTGCTCGACAGTCTCAACGCCCTTGAAAACGTCATGCTGCCGCTGGAACTCGATGGCCGCAAAGATGCCCGAGGACGCGCCACCGAGTTGCTTCAACGGGTCGGCCTGGGCCAACGCTTGACTCATTCGCCACGCCAGCTCTCCGGCGGCGAACAGCAGCGTGTGGCAATTGCCCGCGCGTTTGCCGCCGAGCCCGACGTGCTGTTCGCCGACGAACCGACCGGCAACCTCGATAGCCACACCGGCGAGCGCATCAGTGACCTGCTGTTCGAACTCAACAAGGAACGCGGCACGACTTTGGTGCTGGTGACCCACGATGAACGCCTGGCGCATCGCTGCCGGCGCCTGATCCGCCTTGAAGCCGGCCTGCTGGTCGCCCCTCTGGAGCCTTGATGGCACGCCTGCCGCTGTTACGCCTGTTCAGCCTCGCCATCCGCCAACTGCTGCGCGACGCCCGCGCCGGTGAGTTGCGTGTGTTGTTTTTCGCCTTGCTGGTCGCCGTGGCCGCGAGTACCGCCATCGGCTACTTCGGCGCCCGCCTGAACGGCGCCATGATGCTGCGCGCCACCGAGTTTCTCGGCGCCGACCTGCTGCTCGAAGGCAGTTCACCGGCACGACCCGAACAGATCAAAAGCGGCACCGAGCTGGGACTCGAACACGCGCAAGTGGTGGAGTTCTCCAGTGTCATCGCCACGGACAACGGCATCCAGCTGTCCAGCATCAAGGCGGCCGATAGTGTCTACCCGTTGCGCGGCGAACTGAAAAGCGCCCCAGCCCCATTCGCCACGGAAGTGCCCGGAGGCGGACCGAAACCCGGTGAAGCCTGGGTCGAAGCACGCTTGCTGACGGCGCTGAATCTGAAGATCGGCGACAACATCGATGTCGGCATGAAAACCCTGACACTGGCGCGGGTGCTGACCTACGAACCCGACCGTGCCGGCAACTTCTACAGCCTGACGCCCCGGGTGCTGATCAACCTCGACGACCTCGCGTCGACCGGCGTGGTGCAACCTGGCAGTCGCGTCAGTTACCGCGAACTCTGGCGCGGCAAGGCCGAGGCGCTGGAAACCTATCGCCAACTGATCAAACCCGGTCTGGCCGCCAACCAGCGCATCCAGGACGCCCGCGACGGCAACCGGCAGATTGGCGGCGCGCTGGGCAAGGCCGAGCGTTACTTGAACATGGCCAGTCTGGTGGCGGTGTTGCTGGCCGGTGTCGCGGTGGCGCTGTCGGCGACGCGTTTCGCCACTCGCCGCTTCGATGCCAGTGCGCTGTTGCGTTGCCTGGGTCTGTCGCGCCGGGAAACCATGGTGCTGTTCAGTTTGCAGCTGACCGTGCTCGGCCTGCTCGCCAGCCTCAGCGGCGCGGTCATCGGCTGGTTGGCGCAGCTTGGGCTGTTTGCCTTGCTTCACGATTTGCTGCCGACCGATGTACCACCGGGCGGACTGTTTCCAGCCATCGCCGGGATCGGCACCGGGCTGGTGGCATTGGCCGGTTTTGCCTTGCCGCCACTGGCGGCGCTGGGTCGAGTTCCACCGTTGCGCGTTTTACGCCGGGACATGCTGCCTATCCCTTCCAGTACATGGATGGTCTACGGCGCAGCGTTGGGCGCCCTCGGATTGATCATGTGGCGCCTGAGCCTGGACCTGCTGCTGACCTTCGCCCTGCTCGGCGGCGGCGTGATCGCGGCGCTGGTGCTCGGCGGTTTGCTCTTGCTGCTGCTGAAAAGCCTGCGGCGCATGCTCGCCCGCGCCTCCCTGCCGTGGCGCCTGGGGTTGGGTCAACTGCTGCGCCATCCATTGGCCGCCGCGGGACAGTCATTGGCATTCGGCTTGATCCTGTTGTCGATGGCGTTGATCGCCTTGCTTCGCGGTGAGTTGCTGGACACCTGGCAGAACCAGTTACCGAAGAACGCGCCGAACTATTTCGCGCTGAACATCCTTCCGGCGGACAAACAGGCCTTTGCAGATCGCCTGATGGAACTGTCGGCGCAATCAGCTCCGCTGTACCCGGTGGTGCCGGGACGGTTGATCAGCATCAACGGCGAACCGGTGCAGCAAATCGTCAGCAAAGAGTCGGCGGGTGATCGGGCGATCCAGCGCGATTTGAGCCTGACCTGGGCAGCGGACCTGCCAGCGGGTAACCAGATCACCGCAGGCAACTGGTGGCCGGAGCAGCCACCGGATGAAATCCCCGGTGTGTCGGTTGAAGGCAAAGTCGCTGAAAGCCTGAAGCTCAAGCTCGGCGACCACTTGGTGTTTACCGTCGGCGGGGTCAATCGCGAGGCGAAAGTCACCAGTCTGCGGGAGATCAACTGGGACAACTTTCAGCCGAATTTCTTCATGATTTTCCAGCCCGGCACCCTGAAGGATCTGCCGGCGACTTACCTCACCAGCTTCTATCTGTCGGCGGGTCATGATCAGCAGATCGTCGATCTGTCCCGGTCGTTTCCGGCGGTGACAATTCTGCAAGTCGAGGCCTTGCTGGAGCAGCTGCGCAGCATCCTCGCCCAGGTCACACTGGCAGTGGAGTACGTGTTGTTGTTTGTGTTGGCGGCGGGAATGGCGGTGCTGTTCTCCGGCCTGCAAGCGACGCTCGATGAACGCATCCGCCAGGGTGCGCTGCTGCGGGCGTTGGGAGCGGAACGGCAATTGCTGGTCAAGGCACGCCGGATCGAGTTTGGCCTGCTGGGCGCGGTCAGTGGATTGTTGGCGGCGCTGGGCTCGGAAGTGGTGAGCCTGGTGCTTTACCGCTACGCCTTTGACCTGCCCTGGCATCCGCATCCATGGCTGTTGGTGCTGCCACTGATCGGCGCGGTGCTGATCGGCGGCGCCGGCGTGTTCGGCACCCGTCGTGCCTTGAACGCCAGCCCGCTGACAGTGTTGCGCGAGGGTTGATAGACTCAACCCTTCTCAATCCCAAGAAGTCGCCATGAGCCGTTATCGCCCTCCCCGCACCGCCGGCACCGCGCTGATCACCCCCGAAGGTGAAGCGCGGATGCGCGCCGAATTTCACGAGCTCTGGCATGTGCGCCGACCGCAAGTGACGCAGTCGGTCAGCGAGGCGGCGGCCCAGGGTGATCGCTCGGAAAACGCCGAGTACACCTACGGCAAAAAGATGCTGCGCGAAATCGACAGTCGCGTGCGTTTTCTCACCAAACGCCTGGAAGCCCTCAAGGTGGTCAGCGAAAAACCCAGCGACCCGAACAAAGTGTATTTCGGCGCCTGGGTCACCATCGAGGATGAGGACGGCAAAGAGTCGCGCTATCGCATCGTCGGGCCGGATGAACTGGATTTGAAACAGGGCCTGATCAGCATTGACTCGCCACTGGCGCGCGCCTTGATCGGCAAGGCACTGGACGCCGAAGTTCGGGTCCAGACGCCAACCGGCGAGCAATGCGTGTATATCGTGGCGATCGACTACCCCTAGGCCTTAACGGCGGGTGATCAGCCCTTGTCGGGCAACGCGGGTCAGTTGCTTGATCATTTCCGGGGCGTCTTCGAAGCTGGGCGATTGAATCACCGCCAGGTCGAAACTGTCGCTGGCAAAGCGCGCCAGGGACTCACCGTCTTCGACGAACTGGATCAGGAACGCTGCCGGCCCACCGGTACGACGTGGCCAGCCATCGAGGTAGCGCAAGAGCGTCGGCTGGTGTTTACCGCCAAGCAGGATTTTGGGATTGCGCTGGGTGAGATGTGCCGTGATCGGCGCGGGGCGTACAACGGGGCTTAGTGCATTCATCGTGTCGTGTCTCTGCCTCAAAAGTCTGCATGGCAGGTGAGAGGCAACACCGAACCAGCGCTTTAGCGGTATTTCAAAGCCTGTTTCCAAGCTTCTATCGGCAACTGGATGAGTCACCTGGCGCCCCGCAAGTAGCTGTTTAAATCGGCGCATGAGCAGCATCCTAGAGAAGCTGACCGGACAGTGTCAAGAATGACGCGCAACAAAAAAGGCCCGCGTAATGCGGGCCTTTTCGTTGAGCCAGAGCGGTCAGCCAGCGATGGCGCGGTCGGCCGACAGCTTGCCGGCGCCTTCGATCAGTACCGCGATGCTGCCACCCAGCAGAGCCAAGGCGAACTCATAACCGTTGTTGGCCATGAACAAACCGTTGCTGATATGCACCGAGAAGATCGCCACCAGCGACAGGAAGGTCAGGCCCAATGCCGCCGGACGAACCAGCAAGCCAATGATCAATGCCAGGCCGGCGAAGAATTCGGTGCCGCCCGCCAGCGTCGCCATCAGGTAGCCCGGCGCCAGGCCGATGCTTTCCATGTACTGCGCGGTGCCAGCCAGACCATAGCCACCGAACGCCCCGAATAGTTTCTGCGAACCGTGGGCAGCGAAAATGACACCGACGAAAATTCGCAGAACGGTCAGGCCGTAGCCAGCGCGGGTAAACAGAACCTTGTTGATCAGTGAGCTCATGCTGTGTCATCCATTGTGAGAGTGTGTTGGGATTGGTCGCCATATTAATCAGTAAACATAATATTTAAAGCGCAAAAAACCGCTATAACACATCTGTTTATTCGATCACTTCCGCAGAGCAACCTTTTGCCCTGGGGCTCCAACGACTCTCGCTCCCGATCGAACGCCAAATAGTACTTGTTCACGCTATTAACATAGCTGACAGGTCCCATTCCCACCTGCTCCATGGCAATGCGCTCGACCTGAAAAAACCACTGATTGGGATTCAAGCCCCGCCGCCGTGCCTCGGCACGCATTCCTTGAACCCGCTCCGGCCCAATGTTGTAGGCCGCCAGCACGAACGCCATGCGCTCGCGCTCGTTGAGTTTCGGACTGGCGAAGAATTTGCGGCGAATCATCGCCAGGTACTTGGCCCCGGCCTGCACGTTCGCATCCAGCTCCTGAATGTTGTTGACCCCTACTCGCTGCGCCGCTGACGGGGTGATCTGCATCAGGCCGGTCGGCCCGCCATTACCTCGGGCGGTGGATTGCAGCCCGGACTCCTTGAACGCCAGCGCTGCCAGGTTCAGCCAGTCCATGCCTTGGGCGTCGGCGTGTTTCTGCAGAACCGGCCGAAGCTTTTCCAGACGCTGTCGATCGGCTTTTGCCAATGGATAGTGCACTTGATAGAGACGCCGATAGATCCGCAGGAAGGCGACGTCCTGATCCGACGGTTTTTTGTAGGTGGTTAGAAAGCGGTCGATACTGGCGCGCAGCATTGAGGCATCGCGACGCACGAACCAGAATTCCTCGCCCGGCTCACTGATCAGCACCTGTCGATCGATACGCAACTTGGGCAGGATCTTGCCCCAGCGCTCGGCGATCGGTTGTTCGACGATGGTCAGGTGGAAAATCCCGCCCTGGACCATCTCCAACACGTCCTCGACCGCCAGGCTTGGGTCGACCCACTCCACCGTCACGGGCGGCAGTTTGTGCAGGGCGAGTTTTTGATTGATCTGGCTGACGGCATCCCCGGCGGCGCTGCCGGTGGGTAGCGCCAGGGTTTTTCCCGACAGCTGTTCGAGGCGGGTATAACGACGCTCGCCTTTGATGCCCACCAGGACCAACGGAATGTCGCTGGCAATCGGTTCACTGGTGCTGACGGCATAGCCCGCTCGCAGATCCAGCAATTCTCCTGGCGCCACCAGATCACCCTCGCCGCGTTGCAACGCGCCGAGCAATTGATCCTTGGCTTTGGGAATGATCTTGAGGGAAATTTCCTGACCGTCACGGGCGTGGCCGTTGAGGTATTGCTCGAAGGCGCGCAAGCGGTGGTACTCGACACCGATGGCCTGGCCCTGGACTTCGCCAGAACTGTTACGGCTCTGGTTGACCAACACCCGCAGCACGCGGCTGCTGCGAATTTCCGTCAGGTCGCGCACCTTGCTCGCCGGCACGGCTTGCAGCGGCCCGGGCAGACGCGCGACCGCCGACATCGGCAGCAGCAGCGAACAACACAGCAGTAGCAAAACCGAGGGACGAATCATCCACTCTCCGGAAAGAATTCGGGTCGATCACATGATTGCGTTCATGAAATCAATCGACAGAAACAGAGCGCTTGAAGCGCCTGCAAAGTGCGAAAGACTGGCACAGTGATGGCACATTAACCACCCTGCCCTGTCCCGCGGCCTCAAGAGACAGCCATAACTCGTTGTAGTTCTTGGTTTTTCTTATAAATCTACAGCTCTGATATGCTTTCCGGCCTTTGGTCCGAGGTAGCACCATGCAACTCATCGATATCGGCGTCAACCTGACCAACCCCAGTTTTGCCGACAAGCACCAGGCGATACTCGACCGTGCCTACGCCGCCGGGGTCTGCCAATTAGTGCTCACCGGCACCCATGTCGAGAGCAGCGAACAGGCGCTGGAGTTGTGCCAGCAACTGGATGAAAGCGCTCAACGGCTGTTCTCCACCGCCGGCATTCACCCCCACGCGGCCAGCGACTGGAACGCCGACAGCGCACGACGTCTGCGCAGTTTGCTCAAGGAGCCGAACGTGGTGGCCGTGGGTGAATGCGGGCTGGATTTCAATCGCGATTTCTCGCCGCGCCCGCAGCAGGAAAAAGTCCTCGAAGAACATTTGGCACTGGCGGTCGAGTTGCAAATGCCGGTGTTCCTGCATGAGCGCGATGCCAGTCAGCGCTTGCTGGACATCCTTCGCGACTACCGAGACCAGTTGCCCGCAGCGGTGGTGCACTGTTTCACCGGTGAACAGAAAGCACTGTTCAGTTACCTCGACATGGATTTGCACATCGGCATTACTGGCTGGATCTGCGACGAGCGCCGGGGCACCCATTTGCATCCGCTGGTCAAGGAAATCAAACGCGGCCGCCTGATGCTGGAAAGCGATGCGCCGTACTTGCTGCCGCGCAGCCTGCGGCCCAAGCCGAAGAATGGTCGTAATGAGCCGGCGTTTTTGACCGAAGTATTGCGCGAAGTGGCGCTGCATCGCGGGGAGAGCGAGGAAGATCTGGCGGCGCACACCACCGCGTGTGCACGGGCGTTTTATGGATTGCCCATAATTCCTCAGTAACCATGAATCCCTGTGGGAGCGGGCTTGCCCGCGATGGCGTAGTGTCAGCCAACATCGTCAGCGCCTGATACATCGCTATCGCGGGCAAGCCCGCTCCCACAGGTTGATGGGTTGCCTGTTGATCCATATCAAGATTTGGCTTTCTGAATAGCGGCAAGATGCTGGCACCTTGCCAATGCTGTTTCCGCTATCAGAGAAGACCTCCATGGGTGCCTGGCTTAGCAATATCTCGCTTAAGTACAAATTCTGGGCGGTGAATGCCGTCGCCTTCGTGACCACACTGCTTTTGGTGCTGTTCGCCGTACAGCTCGAACAACAGGCCCGCAGCCATGCCGCCCAGCTATCCGCCCAGGCCCAGGCTAAATTGCTCAGCGCCTGGCCTGCCGGGCAGCCGCTGCCCCAAGTCGATAACGTGCTGACATTCAGTCGCGGGCACGCACCGTCGCTGAATGGGCAGTCGATCCTGGAACTCAGCGATGCAAAGGGCTGGGTCGATATCAATCCAATGCCGTTATTCGGTGACAACCTGCTGCTGGGGGCCGAGGTGTTCACTCGCGCGGACGGCCAGCAGGTCGCGGTCATTGCCCATGGCCCAAGCCTCAGCCAAGTGTTCGGCGAACGTTTCACCCATTATGCGGCGGCAGTGTTCATTCTGATGCTGGCGATGCTTGGCGCTTCACAATTGCTGATCCGCTTCCTGCTCAGTCAGCTCAACACCTTGAAAGACGTGATGCTCCACGTCGAGCGAAGCGGCGACCTGTCAGCCCGGGTGCCGCTGACATGCAGCGATGAGGTCGGGCAGATGGCGAACGCCTTCAACGCCATGCAGGCCGGGTATCAACGCGTGGTCAACACCGTCGCCAGCACCGCCCGCCAACTGGATGACGGCGCCGCACGGCTGGCATCGAGCATGAACGAAGTGCGCCACGGCATGCTCGGCCAACAGAGCGAAACCGATCAGGCAGCCACCGCGATCAACGAAATGACCGCCACCGTCCATCACATCGCCCAGCACGCTGGCGCCACCCGCGACCTCTCGCAATCCGCCGACACCCTGGCCGGCAGCGGGCAGGCAGTGGTGATGCGGGTGCAGAAGTCGATTGCCGGTTTGTCCACCGGGGTGCAGCAGACGGCCGAGATGATTCAGCGTCTGGCCGAAGACAGCCAGAAGATCAACGGTGTGGTCAGTGTGATTCACAGCATTGCCGAACAGACCAATCTGTTGGCGCTGAACGCCGCGATTGAAGCGGCCCGGGCCGGTGAAATGGGGCGCGGCTTTGCCGTGGTCGCCGATGAAGTGCGTAACCTGGCCAAGCGCGTACAGACGTCCACTGACGAAATCACCGTGATGGTCGCCGCATTGCAGGCCGGTACGCGGGACGCCGTGGATTTCATGCAGGAGAGTTCATTTAAGGCCGACGACTGCGTGCAGCAGGCGCAAGAGGCTGGCGTGGCGCTCACGGAAATCACCGGCGCGGTGGCACAGATGCGTGAAAGCAACACGCAGATTGCGGTGGCGGCCGAGCAGCAGAGCCAAGTGGCGGAAGAGATGAACCGGGCGGTGGTGAGCATTCGTGATGTGACCGAGAACACCGTGCGGCAGACCGTGAGTTCGGCGACGACCAGTAATGAATTGGCAGCATTGGCTGGCGAGTTGAGCAAGGCCATCGGGCAATTGAAGCTTTAGCGTCAAAAGATCGCAGCCTGCGGCAGCTCCTACAGGGATCGCGTTGCTGCCGTGCGATCTTTTCTGCCCATCAGATCTATTGCGCTGATAGCCAACCTTGATTCGCCGCCCGCCTCGGCCGGGCCTATTCTTCAATCAATGTGTTCAACATGGATCGAGGATTAGCATCATGGGTAAACGTCACCCCAACCTTCCCGCCTGGCAATGGCGTGCCTACCCGAACAATCACCAACACCCGACCAATCTGGTGTTGCACTTGATTGCCGTGCCGCTGTTCATCGTCGCGTTTCTGTTGATTGTTACCGGCGTGTTCGGCCTGAAGTTCGCCAGTATCGCTATCGGTGTGATCGGCGTGCTGGCCGCGTTGGGCTTGCAACGTCATGGCCACAGCCTGGAGGTGCAGGCCTCGGAGCCGTTCACCGATCGTAAAGATGCGGTGTCACGCCTGTTGGTCGAACAGTTCCTGACTTTTCCACGGTTCTTTCTCAGCGGTGGCTGGTGGCGCGCCTGGCGTGAGCGCCACCGTCGTCACTGATCAGGCGAACACCGTCACCGTCTGCCGACTCATGGCAATCAAGCGACCTTGCGCATCCCACAACTTCGCCGCCGCATGGCCATAGCCGTCGGCGGCGTGCTCGGTTTCGACGAGGTATTTGCACCAGTCCAGCGTGCTCAGTTCGAGCAACGGCTGGACGAATTCGATGGTCCAGGTCAGCGTGCTGCCCATCGCCGGTTTCTTCAGAAACGGCATCAGCGCCGGCGGCCAGGCGTCTACCAGCGCCAGGATGTGCGACTCGCTGAGCGCTTCTTCCTTCACATCACCGCGCAAACGTACCCAGCCGCCCATCTGCCGTGATGTATTGCCGGTGAACGGCAGACCACCGACGCTCCAGCGCATCGCCAGATGCCGCATGAATTCCGGCGTCACACCCTTGATGTACGGCAATTCCTGGCAGTCGTCCCAGTGCTTCATTTCGGGGGCTGGCTCAGCCGTCACGGCCACTTCCGAAGGACGCGAGGCGCCGAAGCTGCCCTGGATCAACGTCACCACCTGACCCTTCTGCATCGCTCGACCCAGCACCTGGCTGACAGCCTTGCCTTCGCGCAACACATCGACTTCAAAACTGACCGGTACTTCTGGCTCGACCGGCCCCACGAATGTGACCGCCAGCGAACGCACCAGACGATCCGCCGGCACCTTCGCGCGCATGGCTTCGTACTGCAAGGCGGCCACCAGGCCACCGAAACTGGCGCGCCCCTGCGCCCATCCGGCCGGGATAGACAATTCCAAGGGCTGGCGGCGGACGGCGTCTAGCAGATCGGAAAAGCGCATGAAAACCTCAAGGGCAGAAATATGAATGAAAGGATCTTAACCAGCCCGCGAGGTTGGCACAGTGATTATTCCGGCCAAATTGACTGACAGATGAGCCGTGTAGGAGCTGCCGATGGCTGCGGCGAAGATCAAAAGATCGCAGCCTTCGGCAGCTCCTACAGGGATCGCGGTGGGTTCAGGACTTGAAGCAAGCCTTGATGAGTTTGTCGAGGACACGGTCGGCGCGTTGTTCGGCTTCGGCCATGGTGGTTTTCCAGGCGGCGATGCAGGGCTGCAGATCCGCTTCGTGTTCGGCGATGGCCAGCCATTGCCAGCAGTCGTGCCAATCGCCCAAGGCGCCTTGCGCCGCTTTGAGCCTTGGCAGCGCCGGTTTCGGCAGGCGATCGAGCTCGGGGTAGGCCTCGATGCCATAGCGCACACGCTTGATCAGCAAGCGCAAACGATGACGGTCGTGGGCCGGGTCGTGCAGGGCTTCATCAAGTTTCTTCCATTGCTTGGCCAGGCGCTTCTCGATTTGCTTGCGCAGCCCCTTGAGCAGTCCCTGACGCTGAGCGGCCCGCAGGAACCGCGGGAACGCGTCGCAGATCAACAACAATTGCGCAAGCTCGGTACTCGCCGCCACCGCCGGATAAGCTTCGGCCATCTGCGCCATGCGCCGCTGTGCCGCTTCGGGTTGATCGTGCTCGAGCAAGTACGCCGCCAGCACTTCGCGATCGCGCAACGGCGTGGTCAGATCACCGACATGAGACGCCGCCGCTTCCAGCTGTTCAACACCGGGCAAGCCGCGCAATGGCCGCAGCAGGCTGCGCATGCGGCGAACCGTAGTGCGCAGGTCGTGCAACGCTTCAGGGTCGGTACGGGCGTTCAAACGCGCCTGACAGGCCAACAGACGAACTTCCAGGCCCAGGACGTGAGCTACCAAGCGGTCGATCATGGCGTTTACTCCGTAAACAACACTTCCAACCCTGTAGGAGCTGGCTTGCCAGCGATAGCGATCTCAGGGTCGCGGGATATTCGAGGGCCAATCGCCGGCAGGCCGGCGCCTACAGTTCAGTTAGCGCCCTGCGCGAGACTCACGAATATAGAAACGTGCCTTCTCGGCTTTCTTGGTGCAGCCTTCGAATCCTTCAAACTGCTGCTGGGTCTTGGCCGCGGTCAGCAGCGACAGGGCCTTGGAGTAGCTGACGGTCCCGGCAAAACCTTCCGCCTTGGCCAGGTCCAGTTCATGCCACGCGGCGTCCAGGTTGCTGCCGCAACTGTCACGGTAAGCGGTTTTACCGGCACAACCGGCAAGTGCCAGGGCAATCAATGGCACACAGATCCAAGCTTTCATCACTCACACCTCAAAGATAGGTCAAACATTCGTGCAGGTAGGACGGTCTGGCACGGGAAAAGTGCCGTCCATCGCCAGCGCAACTATAGCGCCCGCGAGAATATTCTTCTGCCACCATGGAGTATCGAAAAAACGACGCAACCCAATCGCCGAACGACCTTAACGATTGAAGCACGCCCCTCGATGGGTGCATTGTTGAACCATTCAAACGAGGGCGATTCATGAAGAAGCGTGTCGCACTGGTGCTGGGCTCAGGTGGAGCCCGTGGTTATGCCCATATTGGAGTGATTGAGGAGATCGAACGGCGCGGCTACGACATTGCCTGCATCGCCGGTTGCTCGATGGGTGCAGTGGTCGGCGGGATCTATGCCGCCGGCAAACTCAACGATTATCGCGACTGGATCGAGAGCCTGGATTACCTCGACGTGTTGCGCCTGGTGGACGTCAGTTTTCGCCTCGGGGCGATTCGCGGGGAAAAAGTCTTCGGGCAGATCCGCAAGATTGTCGGCGAAATCAATATCGAAGACCTGCGCATTCCCTACACGGCGGTGGCCACCGACCTGACCAACCAGCAGGAAATCTGGTTCCAGGAAGGTTGCCTGCATCAGGCAATGCGCGCCTCGGCGGCAATTCCCAGCCTGTTTACCCCGGTGATGCAGGGCAATCGAATGCTGGTGGACGGCGGCATTCTCAACCCGCTGCCAATCGTGCCGGTGGTGTCGAGCCATTGCGATTTGATCATCGCGGTCAACCTCAACTCCACCAACCAGCGTCACTACCAGTTACCGGTGATCCAGCGCCCCGCGGCGTTTAAAAGCCGTTTCAACAGCCTGATCAACTCCCTCGGCTCGAAAATGCCATTCCGGCGCACTCAGGCCGAACAGTTGCTGCGGTTGGAACAGGAAGCGTTGCTGGCAGACGCGGCCGAGATCAACCCCTGGATCGAATCCGCCGAACCCGAGGCGCAACAACCGGCAGCCGCTCCTGAACGCGAGGGCGCGCCGAAGTCAGCCACCGGTTCGTTCATTATCGATAACGTCGGGCCGGCGTCATTACTGGACTTAATCAACCAGAGTTTCGAGGTGATGCAGACCTCGTTGGCGCAGTACAAGATTGCCGGGTATCCGCCAGATATTCTGATCAACGTGCCGAAGCGGGTGTGCCGGTTTTTCGAGTTTTACAAGGCGCCGGAATTGATCGCGCTGGGACGGGAGATTGCGCGGGATACGCTGGATCGGTACGAGAGCGAGCGGGATTCCTGAGATTCTCGGGTGCAAGAGAGGGCCTCATCGCTGGCAAG
>NZ_JSAK01000029.1 GCF_000802965.1 Pseudomonas fluorescens
GCTTGCTCGCGATGACGGTGTGTCCGTCCACATCAATGCTGAATGTCAGTCCGCGATCGCGAGCAAGCTTGCTCCTCCTACAGGGACCTTCGATAGTTTCAGCCCTGGTGTACCGCCTGCGGGGGTAGTCACGCGTCACCGGCGCACCTGCCGATCACAAGACTCGAAACCACCCCGCTCCTCTGTAGGAGCAAGCTTGCTCGCGATGACGGTGTATCAGTCGACATCCCCGCCGAATGTAAGTCCGCGATCGCGAGCAAGCTTGCTCCTACAAAGGATCTTCAGTGATCGCGAGAACAACGCGCGCAGTTTCAGCCAGTGGCTGCTGAGTGACCTGGAAGCCGAATGAACTGCATGAACGCCTCGCCCGGCAGCGGGATCGAGAAGAAGTTGCCCTGCCCGACCTCGTAGCCCTGGGCCTTGAGAATGTCTCGCTGGATCGCACACTCGATACCTTCAGCCACTACTTGCAAGGAAAGCCCCTTACCAATTCCGATGACGGATTCGCTCAAGGCCCGGCAAGACGTGTCGTATTCCAGGTCGTCGACAAAACTCTTGTCGAGCTTCAGTTCGCTGATCGGCAGATGCCGCAAATAGCCCAGGCTGGAATAGCCCGTGCCGAAATCATCGATGGCCAGACGCACCCCCAACGCATGCAAGTCGCGGATGGTTTGTTCGGTGCCCGGACTTTTGCTCAGCAGCAGGCCCTCGGTCACTTCCACGCACAGGTCGCTGGGTTGCAGGCCATATCGCCGCAGTTGGTCGTCAATCAGTTCTGCCAGGTTGAGGTTATGGAAATTGATCGGCGACAGGTTGATCGACAGGGACGGGATCACCAGCCCTTGTTGACGCCACTGCGCGAGCTGCTCGCAGGCTTCTTGCAGCACCCACTGACTCAACTCATTGATCAACCCGCATTCCTCGGCCAGCGGGACGAATTGCGAGGGCGAAATATCGCCCAGGGTCGGGTGCCTCCAGCGCGCCAGTGCCTCGACACCGACCAGACGCCCGCTGTTAAGGTCGATTTGCGGCTGATAGAACAATTGCAGGGTATCGCTGGCCAGCGCGTTGCGCAGCGCCGTTTCCATCACCAATCGGTCCTGGGCGATTCTGTTCATCTCTTCGACAAAGAAACTGAAACTGCCGCGCTCGGTGCGCTTGGCCTGATACATCGCAATGTCGGCGCGATGCAGCAGGCTCTCCATGTCTTGGCCATCGGCCGGGAACAGGCTGATGCCCACGCTGGCCGAGACGACCACGGAGGTGCCGGCAATCGTCGACGGGCGATTCAACAGCGCCATCAGCCGTTCAAGAAAGGTCGTGACTTGGGTCGAATCCATGCGTGTCAGCACCAGCACGAACTCATCGCCGGACAGCCGACCGACAAGGTCAGACTCGCGCAGCATGCTGCGTAGCCTCTGCGCCATGACGCGCAGTAATTCGTCTCCCGAGGCATGCCCCAACGCATCGTTGATTTGCTTGAACCGGTCCAGATCGATGAACAGCACCGCAAGCTCGGCCTGTTCGCGGGCCATTTCCAGAAGGCTCCGTTGCGCCTGGGCAAGCAGGAAACTGCGATTGGGCAACCCCGTCAGCCCATCGTAAAAGGCCATCTTTCGAATGGATTGGCGTGCTTCCTCGCGCTCCAGCGCCAACATGCACAGGTGCGTGCCCGCCGTCACCAAATGAGCGTGCAAAGGGTCGGGCCCACGGGCTTCCCTGAAATAAAGGGCAAACGTTGCGGCGATTCGCCCGCAACCATTGCGCACCGGCAACGACCAGCAGGCCTGCAAACCGGATTTCTGCGCCAGGTGTTTGTAGTCGGCCCAGAGCGGGTCGTGATTGATATCCGTCACCAGCACCGGTTCGCCCCGGTACGCAGCGGTGCCGCAAGAGCCCGCCACCGGGCCGATGGACAATCCTTCGATAGCCCTCGAGTAATCCGTAGGCAGGCCAGGACTGGCCAAGGGATGCAGAATCCCTGCCGAATCCACGCTGAGGATCGAGACAATGACTTCGGGAGCAATGCGCTCGATCTCATGACAGAGCAAGGTCAGCACACTCTCCAGGGATTCTTCCTTGAGCAAGGCGCCGATGACTTTTTCCTGGAGCACCTCATGCAGCTTGGACTGAGTGATGTCGGTGAGCACGATGACGATGTTTTCGACCTGCCCTTGCGCGTCGAACACGGGGGTGGAGGACACATGCACCCACAGCCGCTGGCCATTGCGTTTACTGATCAGGGCACTGAACTCATGGGGTTCACCACACAGAATGGCGGCCAGTCCAGGTTCTACGCAGACCTCTGCCCCGGCGTCAGACACAAAGAACATCATCGGTGACTGACCTAACACCTCTTCACGGGTGTAGCCCAGCAGATTCACGAGCCCTTCATTCACATAGATCAGATGTGCATGGGTGTCGACGATGCACGTCGCCGAACTGGTGGCATTGACCGACATCGATAGCAAACGATGCTCGATGTCTTGCAAACGCATTTGCGTGACATCCTTGAGGAACACCGCGTACAGCGTCCGCTCTTGCAAGGCGATTTTCGAAACGGACATGACGCCCCAACGATCCTGACCATCGTTGCGCACGATCCGGACGTCCCGGCTGATGCCGGCAATCTTGTTGCCTGCACTGCGGTTTACACTGACAAAACCATCATGGCGCAGGCTAAGGGCCTGCGGCACCAGGGAGTTGATATCACTGCCGAGCATTTCATTGCGCGAACAGCCCCAGAATCTCTCGGCCGCCGCATTGAAAAACACCACGAGGTCCTGATCATCCACAACCACCACGGCATCAATCGCCTGCTCCAGTGTCTGTACAAAAAAATCCTGAGCCTCTTCGCCACTCGTCAGTTCGACTCTCGTGTTCATGGTTGTTGCCACTTTTATCCATTCAACCACCGCTTTTCATCCATAAAAGCTCGTGGTACGCCAGAAGACCCCTCATTACCGGAAGGGACCTGTCATCGAAGCAACGTTTGATTCAGGCGTTTTGACGCTAAACGGCGGGTTTAACCTGCTGAACGACAGGATCAAGGAGAAAACCCGGCATGCATCTCAGGATAGACGCGAAGTGACAATCTGACGAAGTCATGGCTCAGGGCAATCTGATACCACGCGTGTAGCACTCGGTAACACGACCGCCCTGTAAAGAGGCATTTATTAAACGATTTGCCGTCGCCCTTCCCGTCCCGCAAGGCCAGAGGAGCCATGGCGTACTTTGTGCATCTAAACGCCATCCAATCCGCTTTGAAGCTCTCATGCGCCCCAAGGAACTGAAACTCTGGACCACCGGTGTCGCCCATCTGCTTGATCTGCCCGCAGGGCATTCGCGGTTATCCGGGCTGAGTCACTGGTTGCGGCAAGTATGCCCGGTCGATCATTTCGTCCTGTTTGTCTACGAAGGCAACCATCGACCGTTGGCGCTGTTCGACACCTTCTCGGCGGACAAGCGCGCGGTGTATGTCGACGACTATCAATGCGGGCCTTATCTGCTCGACCCTTTCTACCTCGCCTGCACCCGCGGGCAGGCGCCGGGGCTATGGCGTTTGCGACAATTTGCGCCCGACCACTTCTATCTTGGCGAGTACTACCTGACCTACTACCAGCAAACCGGCCTCGCCGAAGAAGTGGCGTTTTTCGTCGACCTCGGCGGCGGCGCTACCGCAGTGCTGTCGCTGATGCGCTCCTCCACCAGTTGCGCGTTCAGCCGTGACGAAATGCAACTGGTCGAGTGCGCGCAAGCGGTGGTCGAGCAAGTCATCAATGAAGCCTGGCGACTGCGTCAAGCCCAGCAACCGCGCCCGGCACAAGACCTGGACTTCAAGATCCGCGAAGCCTTCGACCACTTCGGGGCGCATATCCTGACCGGGCGCGAGCAGGAAATCGTCCAGCTACTGTTACGCGGCCACTCCAGCGCCTCGGTCGCCGAACAACTGAACATCAGCCCCGGCACGGTGAAGATCCACCGCAAGAACATCTACGCCAAACTTGGCATTGGCAGTCAGTCGGAATTGTTGGGGTTGTTTATTCGTGAGCTCACGGAGAATGAGCTGCAGGTTTCTAGCTTAAACACCGCAATCGTCTAACTCACATCTGTAGGAGCTGCCGCAGGCTGCGATCTTTTGCTTTTGCTTTCAAAAATCAAAAGATCGCAGCCTCGTTTCACTCGACAGCTCCTACAGTGGGTCGCGCAGTTATCCAGGCGGGGCGTGTTACCGTTGGCGTCCAACGCGTATCCCCCGTAGGAGCTGCCGCAGGCTGCGATCTTTTGATCTTGTGTATCTGCCCCCTCCTATCCCCCAAGGGATATATACGCCGCAAAACCCTCATTGCTAGTTTGGCCCCCGACGCGCTGTTTCATCACTGCAAGGGAGCCGACCGTGAACGACAACCAGCCAAGCGATATCGAATTCTGCAATGTGGTCAAACGCTATGGCGAGGTGCAGGCCGTCAACGGCTTGAATTTCGCGGTGCGGCGTGGTTCGTTCCATTCCTTTCTCGGCGGTTCCGGCTGCGGCAAAACCACCACCCTGCGGATGATCGCCGGCTTCGAACAGCCCACCAGCGGTGAAGTGCGTCTGGCCGGCAAGAACGTCGCGGGAGTGCCCGCCTTCGAGCGGCCGGTGAACATGGTGTTCCAGCACTACGCGCTGTTCCCGCACCTGACGGTGGCGCAGAACATTGCCTATGGCTTGCGCTATCGCACGCCGCGCCCCGACAAAAAACAACAGATGCGCATGGCCGATGAAGCCCTGGAGATGGTGCGTCTCAGCGGTTTCGGCCAACGCAAACCCAGCGAACTCTCCGGCGGCCAACAACAACGCGTGGCCCTGGCCCGTGCGCTGGTGAACAAGCCCACCGTGTTGCTACTCGATGAACCGCTGGCCGCGCTGGATCGCAAGCTGCGCAAGGAGATGCAATCGGAGCTGCTGCGCTTGCAGCGCGAAGTCGGCATCACCTTTGTACTGGTGACCCACGATCAGGAAGAAGCGCTGTCGATGAGCGACAGCATCAGCGTGATGCACAACGGCTCAATCATCCAGACCGCCACCCCGGAACAACTCTATGAAGCGCCGGCCAGCCGCTACGTGGCTGACTTTATCGGCGAGTCCAATCTGTTCAACGGCAAGGTCCGCCACCTGCACGGCAACTCGGTGGTGCTACGCACTGAACAGGGCCTTGAATTGAACAGCCCGCTGACCCCTACCGGAAAAGCCCTGAGTGCGGATGCCGACGGTTGCATCGCGGTGCGTCCGGAGCTGATCAGCATCGCCGGCGCCAGCGCCGACATGGCCCGCGAAGTGACGCTGCCCGGTTGCGTGGAAGACCGCATTTACCTGGGCAACTCGACCGAATACCGCGTGCGCACCCAGGCCTTCGGCGTGGTCTGCGTGCGCGTGCCGCGCCAGCAGGATCACGGCGACAACGCATTCGAACACGGCGCGGCAGTGCGCGTCGGCTGGGATCACGCCAATGGCTTGGCCATGGCTTTGTAAATCATCGATTCGTTTCATCAACCGGATGGGGAGCGTGCTATGGACCAGAAAACTTTTATTAAGACCCTGCGCAGCTGGCAGAACGGCTCGATCAGTCGCCGCGACTTCCTCGGCCGCACGGGCCTCGGGATCGCCGCTGCGGTAGTCGCGACCAACATGCCTGGCCTGCTGACCTCGACCGCCGAGGCCGCCGACCAGACCAAACTGGGCGATCGCCTGTCCCTGGCGACCTGGCCGAACTACCACAGCCAGGAAAATCTCGACGCGTTTGCCAAGACCACCGGCGCGCGGGTGTCCATGAGCGTGTTCGGTTCGAACGAAGAAATGCTCGCCAAGTTGCAGGCCGGCGGCAGCGGCTGGGACGTGCTGGTGCCAACCAACTACACCATCAGCACCTACGTCGGCCTGGGCCTGATCGAGCCACTGGACCTGTCGCGCATTCCCAATTTTGACGCCTCAGCGTTCCAGCAGAAATTCATGGCCCAAGGGACGGTCGACGGCAAGGTCTACGCGGTACCGAAAAACTGGGGCACTACCGGCATGCTCTACGACACCGGCAAACTGAAAAACGGCCCGACCAGCTGGAAAGAATTCTGGGCCGCCGCCCAAGGTCCAGCCAGTGGCCGCACCATGGTTCACGACTATCAACTGACCGCCATCGGCAACGCCCTGAAAAGCTTCGGCTACAGCTTCAACTCCCTGGACCCGAAAGAATTGGCCGACGCGGAAAAACTGCTGATCGAGGTCAAGCCGCACCTGTTCGCGATCAACTCCGATATCCAGCCGTCGATGCGCAGCGGCGATGCCTGGCTGGCCATGTCCTGGACCGGTGACGCCTCGCAGTTGCACCGCGACAACGCGCAGATGCAGTTCGAGTTGGGCAAAGAAGGTGGCGAACTGTGGAGCGACTTCTTCGCCATCCCGAAAAACTCGGAGCACAAGGACGCGGCCTACGCCTTCATCAATTACCTGCTCGATCCACAGCACAACAAACTCGAAGTGTTGAGCCACGGCTACCCGAGCGGCGACAAGCGGGTCGACGCCCTGCTGCCGACCGCGATGCTCAGCGATCCGATCATGTACCCGGCCGCCGAAGCCCTCAGTCCACTGGAGTTCGGTGCGGCAGCGACGCTCACCAGCCCGGCGCGCGCCGAACTGATGGCCCGCTTCAAATCCGCCTGATCACCTGCCATGGCTAACGAGGAGTCCCCCATGAATGCCGCCGCCCACCCGCAAACGGTGCAGCCGGGCAGTGCCCTGTCGGTCGAGGTGCGCCAACGACGCAGCCTCGGCCGGCGGATCACCCTGCTGATGCTCTTGCCTTCGACCCTGTGGTTCCTGCTGCTGTTGTTAATGCCGCTGGTGATCATCCTGGTCTTCAGCTTCGGCGAACGCAGCGCCGTGGGCGGTTATGCCGGGGGCTTCACGCTGGCCAATTACCTCAACCTCGGTTCGCGGGCGGCAGCGTTCGGCAACACGCTGGTGTTGGCGCCACTGGGCACGTTGGTGTGCCTGGTGGCGGCTTATCCGCTGGCTTACTTCTTGGCGGTCAAAGTCAGCAAGAACCGTTCGCTACTGCTGACCTTGGTGATCGTGCCGTTCTGGACCAGTTTCCTGATCCGCACCTACGCGTGGATTTTCATCCTCAGCGGCAAGGGTATTCCGGCCTTGCTGGCCAGCCTTGGCCTGGAAGATGTGCGCTTGATCAACACGCCCTGGGCGGTGCTGATCGGCATCGTTTACGGCTACTTGCCGCTGATGGTCTTCCCGATTTACGTCAGCCTGGAAAAACTCGACAAGCGCCTGCTCGAAGCCTCGGCAGACCTGGGCGCCAGCGCCTTCGAAAGCTTTCGGCGCATCACCCTGCCGCTCTCCGCGCCGGGGATCATCACCGGCGTGATGCTGGTGTTCATCCTGCTGATGGGCGAGTTTTTGATCCCGGCCATTCTCGGTGGCGGAAAGGTGTTCTTTGTCGGCAACGCGCTGGTCGACCTGTTCCTGCAATCGCGTAACTGGCCCTTCGGCAGTGCGCTGGCAATGACCCTGGTGGCGATGATGTTGCTGATCATCGGCCTGTATTTGAAGCTGGTGGCGCGCTATGGCGGCCGCCCTGCCGACGGAGGCCTGTGACATGTGGCTGCGCAGCTATTCGACTTCGCTGTACCTGTTTCTCTACGCGCCGATTGCCCTGATTGTTCTGTTCAGCTTCAACGCCGGGCGCAGTGGCCTGGCCTTCGAATGCTGTTCGGTGCAATGGTTCGGCCGCGCCTTCGGCAACCCGTTCATCATGGAAGCGCTCGGCCACAGTGCGTTCATCGCCTTCTGTTCAGCGGTGCTGGCGACGCTGTTCGGCACTCTCGCGGTGTTCGGTTTGCAGCGCGCCGGGCGCAAGGTGCGCCTGCTGTTCGATGCCCTGACCTATTGCGCGATCATCGTTCCGGGCATCGTCATCGGCATCTCGACGCTGATTGCCTTCATCAGCCTGTTCGACCTGATCAACCCGCTGCTGGCGAGCTGGATGCCCAGCGTGCCGCGACTGAACATGGGTTTCTTTACCGTGATCGCTGCGCATTCACTGTTCACCATGGCGCTGGTCATGGTGATCGTGCGCAGTCGCGTCGATTCGCTGGACAAAGCCTTGCTGGAAGCCTCGGCTGACCTCTACGCGCCGCCGATGCAGACTTTCTGGCGGGTGACCCTGCCGCAGATCAGCCCGGCGATCATGGCCGGATTCCTGCTGGCGTTCACCTTCAGCTTCGACGACTTCATCATCGCGTTCTTCGTCGCCGGGTCCGAAACGACCTTGCCGATCTACATCTTTTCCTCCATCCGCCGCGGTGTGACGCCGGAGATCAACGCGATCTCGACAGTGATCATCTGCGTGTCGCTGGCACTGTTGTTCACTTCCCGCTCTCTGCAAAACCGCCAGACCGGCGTCCAGGAGTCGCACCATGCGTGATCAGCTATACATCAATGGCGAGTGGGTCAGCCCGGACCTGGGCGGCTATCTGGACGTCATCGACCCGGCCACCGAGCAAGTTTTTCAGCGCGTCGCCGCTGGCACTGAAGAAGACGTCGACCATGCGGTGCGCGCCGCACGACGAGCATTCGACAACGGCTGGAGCAGCACCAGCGGCGCCGAGCGCGCGCACTGGCTGGAAGCGCTGGCCGATGAACTGGAAAGTGGCCAGCAGGCATTGGCGGAACTGGAAGTGCGCGACAACGGCAAACCCTTGCCCGAAGCGCAGTGGGACATTGGCGATGCGATTGGCTGCTTTCGCTACTACGCAGGTTTGGCCCGTGAGCTGGATCAGCAACAGGACCAGGCATTGGCGTTGCCGGACGAGCGTTTTCGTTGCCGCATCCGCCACGAACCGATTGGCGTGGCCGGACAAATCATCCCGTGGAATTACCCGCTGCTGATGGCCGCGTGGAAAGTCGCGCCGGCACTGGCGGCCGGGGCCACGGTGGTGTTGAAGCCGTCCGAGCTGACGCCGTTGACGGCCTTGGAACTGGCCGCTGCGGCTGACCGCATCGGCCTGCCCGCCGGGGTCTTGAACGTGATCACCGGTCTGGGTGCCGACGCCGGCAGCCCGCTGACCGAGCACCCCGGCGTGGACAAACTGGCCTTCACCGGCAGCGTGCCCACCGGGGCGAAAATCATGTCGGCGGCGGCCCGCGACATCAAGAACATCAGCCTCGAACTGGGCGGAAAATCCGCGTTCATTGTGTTCGACGATGCCGATGTCGAAGCTGCCGTGGAATGGATTCTGTTCGGGATTTTCTGGAACCAGGGCCAGGTGTGCAGCGCCACCTCGCGTCTGCTGGTGCAGGAAAGCATCGCCCCGCGCTTGATCGAAAGACTGGTGGAAGAAACCCGCAAGATCAGCATTGGTCCAGGCATGGAGACCGGTGTTCTGCTGGGGCCTTTGGTCAGCCAAGGCCAGTACGACAAGGTGCTCGGTTTCATCGATCAGGGCCTTGCCAGCGGCGCGCGCCTGCTCACCGGAGGGCGGCGACCGGCGCACTTGCCACAGGGATACTTCGTCGAACCGGCGATCTTCGACGAACCCGGCCACAGCAGCATCCTCTGGCGCGAAGAAGTGTTCGGCCCGGTGTTGTGCATCAAGCGTTTCAAGACCGAAGAACAAGCCGTGCAAATGGCCAACGCCAGCCGCTTCGGGCTCGCCGCCGCGGTGATGAGCGCCGACTTGCAACGCACCGCACGCGTCGCCAACCAGTTGCGCGCCGGGATTGTCTGGGTCAACTGCTCACAACCGACCTTCGTCGAAGCCCCGTGGGGCGGCATGAAACACAGCGGGATCGGCCGTGAGCTGGGCCAATGGGGGTTGCATAACTACCTGGAGGTCAAGCAGGTCACCGAGTACGTCAGTGATCAGCCGTGGGGCTGGTACCTGAAGTAGGAATCGGCTTGCTGGCGATGGCGGCGTATCAATCGACATTGCTGTCATCAGACAAACCGCTATCGCCAGCAAGCCGGCTCCTACAGGTCTTCGCCGCCAGTCCAATCAGCAACCGGCGGCGGTGGTGATCGCATGTTGTTCTGCGCGGGCGTTCTGCTCTTCGATGCTATCCAACCCGTAAAAAAGCAACGTCTTACAGGACAACAGGAATTGTCCGTAGTCGATAGCATTGCTGTGTTTATGGCTCGCCCTCTATAGTCCGATTCACGCATACATGGCTCGAGTTTTGACCTCCCATTGGGCCGCTCTTGGGGCCATATTGCGATGAAACCTCAATGGGGCAGCCGCGCAAGCCCCTGTTCACGGCGGCCGCCGTTTGCCCGTCTTCGATTAATCACATAAGCTGGTCAGCATGAACACACATCCCTCGGAGGCTCCGATGGCCACCACAAAAAAAACCGACAAACCCAACAAAAAGGTTGTTGAGCACGAGCTGACATTCCTTGATGTCAGGCAAGCCGCGCGTGATGGGCAGAAAGTGTTCGATACCTTTGTGATCACTGGCAAGCTGCCTGTTACAAAGTAGGCCTGGATGCCGGCAGTTAAAATCTCTGCGCTTTTTCAGAAAATAAAAAATTGGCGAAACTTTGCAGCACACTTTTATAACTACAAAGTGTGCGGTGAATTGCCTACAATTTTCGGCCGGGACGAAAAGCTCGATTTATGCGACATATTTCATGTCCACCTCGCAAGCTCGCAAGAGACCCAAATCCGTTGGTCCAGGATCAGCCAGCAGTATTACCGCACCGCAAAAATGAACGACCCGGAGAGTGACTTCTGGCTGATTTACGCCTATGACTATTTTAGAGATGAATATCTACTGCTTACGGTCATCGGACCGGATGCGCATAATCGAAGCGAATGGTCATCGTTTTTACGCACAATGCACAGCGACATTGTCAGCCTCTGGATAGTGGGCAAACTGAGTTATCCCGATCTAGACGACTTTTAGTTGAGATGTAACTCACAGGATTTATCCAATGCGCATCGCCTTGCTCTCAGACATCCACTTGTCCGTCAACGCGATACCCTTTCCCGATGTTGACGCCGATGTTGTCGTGCTCGCGGGGGACATTTCCCGGCCGGCCAGGGCCATTGAGTGGGCCAGGTCATGCCCTGCTCCGATTGTGTACGTGGCGGGCAATCATGAGTTTTATGGCAGTGACTTGATCTCGACTTACGATGAGTTGAACAGGTTGTCGCAAGGCACGCAGATCCACGTGCTGGAGCGGTCGGAGTATGTGTACAACGGCGTGCGGTTTTTGGGTTGCACCCTGTGGTCTGACTATCGTCTTTTCGAGGCGCAGGAGGATCGAGCACAGGGAATTGATCTGGCGACGCAGCTCATTCGCGACTTTACCCACATAAAAATCTCGCCGGATTTTCCAGACCTGTTCACTCCGGCCGTTTCCCAACTGATTTTTCTACAGACAGTCGCCTGGCTGGAAGACTGCTGCACCCGTGACAGCCACACGCCCACGGTGGTGGTGTCGCATTTCGCACCGACGCGCTCGAGCATCAGCCCAATGTTCGAACGCTCACCGATCAACTCGAGTTTTGTTTCCGACCTCGAAGAACGAATCAGACACTGGCAGCCGGCACTTTGGCTACATGGTCATACCCACGGCAGCTTCGACTATCGCGTGGGCGATACCCGGGTCATTTGTAATGCCCGGGGCTATGCGAAAAATGGCGTGAATGAAAATCCCCGGTTTGACGGCGCCTTGGTGATTGATTTGTAAGGTCACGGCTCCAACGCCCCGGACGAAGCGACGCAGATCGGCTAACGAATTTCGTATACCCTATCGCCATCTCACTCGAAACGACCGCCGCCGTGAACCTACCCAAATTCAACGCTCCCGACCTTGGCAACACGCCTTCGACTTCGGAAATCATTACTCGTCATCTGCGGGACGCGATCGTCGCCGGGCATTTTGCCGAGGATGAGCCGATCCGTCAGGACGATATTGCCCGCCAGTTCAACGTCAGCAAGATTCCGGTGCGCGAAGCCCTCAAGCGGCTCGAGGCCGAAGGGCTGGTGATGTT
The DNA here is from genome assembly GCF_000802965.1 of Pseudomonas fluorescens. Taxonomy (GTDB): domain Bacteria; phylum Pseudomonadota; class Gammaproteobacteria; order Pseudomonadales; family Pseudomonadaceae; genus Aquipseudomonas; species Aquipseudomonas fluorescens_A. The sequence continues at coordinate 12,043 of NZ_JSAK01000029.1, forward strand.
TCAGCGCAATCGTGGGGCAATGGTCACGCGGATTTCCGATGCAGAATTGGCGCAGATGTTTGAAGTGCGCATGTTGCTGGAAGACAAGGTGTTGCGCCTGGCGATTCCCAACATGACCGAAGAAACCTTCGCCCGCGCCGAGCGGATCTGCCAGGAATTCATCGGCGAGGACGATGTGGGTCGCTGGGCCGAGCTCAACTGGGAACTGCATTCCTGCCTCTACGAACCGGCGCAACGGCCGTTTCTGGTGAGCCTGATTCGTTCGGTCAACGACAAGCTGGAGCGCTATTTGCGCATGCAGATGAGCCTGTCGGCCGGCAAGGAACGCGCCGATCATGAGCACCGCGAAATCCTCGCGGCCTGTCGTGCCGGCGACGTGGACCTGGCGGTGAAGCTGTTGGACGAGCACATTGCCGGGGTTTGCGAAACCCTGTTCAAACACCTGCCCCACGCCCACTGACCGCTTCCTGTAGGAGCTGTCGAGTGCAACGAGGCTGCGATCTTTTGATCTTGTTTTTTGAAATCAAAAGATCGCAGCCTGCGGCAGCTCCTACAGGTTTCAAGCAATACTCAAATATTGCGGTCAGCACAAATCCCTGTGGGAGCTGGCTCGCCAGCGATGGCGGTGTGTCAGGCGATATTGAAGGTGGTTGTACCGGCCTCATCGCTGGCCAGCCAGCTCCCACAGGTTTCAAGCAATACTCAAATATTGCGGCCAGCACAAATCCCTGTGGGAGCTGGCTCGCCAGCGATCGCGGTGTGTCAGGCGATATTGAAGATGGCTGTACCGGCCTCATCGCTGGCAAGCCAGCTCCTACAGGTTTTGTGGGGTACCCAAGTATTGCGGCCACTTCAAACCCCTGTGCTGATTTCGTCATCGGCACCGGTTAAATCCATCAAGCCGCCACCCGTCTGACGGGCCACTCTTTCATTCACTCAACCGAATGGACGTGGCCCTCCCATGAAACGCATCTCCGTGATCGACTCGCATACCGGCGGCGAACCGACCCGTCTGGTGACCGCCGGCTTTCCTGATCTGGGCAACGGCAGCATGGCCGAACGGCGCAAAATCCTGGCCGAGCAACATGACCAATGGCGCGCCGCCTGTGTGCTCGAACCACGGGGCAGCGACGTGCTGGTGGGCGCCCTGCTCTGCGAACCGGTTGACCCGAGCGCCTGCGCCGGGGTGATTTTCTTCAACAACAGCGGTTACCTGGGCATGTGTGGCCACGGCACTATCGGCCTGGTGGCCTCGCTAGCCCATTTGGGCAAAATCGGGCCCGGCGTGCACAGCATCGAGACGCCGGTTGGCACGGTACAAGCCACCCTGCACGACGATCATTCGGTGAGCGTGCGCAACGTGCCGGCCTACCGTTATCGCAAGGCGCTGCAATTGCAGGTGCCCGGCATCGGTCAGGTGACAGGCGATGTCGCCTGGGGCGGGAACTGGTTTTTCCTGATCGCCGATCATGGCCTGCGAGTGGCCGGCGACAACCTTGACGCGCTGACCGCTTACACCTACGCCGTGCAGCAAGCGCTGGAAACCCAGGGGATTCGTGGCGAAGACGGCGGACTGATCGACCACGTCGAGCTGTTCGCCGATGACGTTCAGGCTGACAGCCGCAACTTCGTCCTGTGCCCCGGCAAAGCCTACGACCGTTCACCTTGTGGCACCGGCACCAGCGCCAAACTGGCCTGCCTGGCGGCCGACGACAAGTTGCAGCCCGGGCAGATCTGGCGTCAGGCGAGTGTCATCGGCAGCGAGTTCGAAGGCTCCTTCGAATGGCAAGGCGAGCGCATCGTACCGACCATTCGTGGCCGTGCGTTCATCAGTGCCGAAGCGAGTCTGATCATCGAACAGGACGACCCGTTCGCCTGGGGAATCCGCCCATGAATCAGGGCCTGGCCGCCGATGTCATCGTGATCGGTGCCGGTATCATCGGCGCGGCGTGCGCCCAGGCGCTGGCGCGTCGCGGCTTGCAAGTGCTGGTGCTCGACGCCGGCCTGCACGGCGCCACGGCGGCAGGCATGGGGCACCTGCTGGTGCTCGACGACAACCCGGCGGAGCTGGCCCTGAGTCAGTATTCCCTGCAACGTTGGCGCGAGCTTGGGCCGGACTTGCCCGACGGCTGCGCCTATCGCAACAACGGCACGCTGTGGCTGGCGGCTAACGCCGAGGAAATGGCGGTCGCCCACAGCAAATACCTCAACCTGAAAGCCCAGGGCGAGGTGTGTGAACTGGTCAGTGCCAGTGCCTTGCGCCAGCGTGAACCGGAGCTGCGTGAAGGCCTTGAAGGCGGTCTGCTGATCAATGGCGACGGCATTCTGTATGCGCCCGCAACGGCCAACTGGATGCTCGACACACCGAACATCCGACAGCGCCGGGCGCGGGTCAGCGAGGTCGATGGCAACCGCGTGCGACTCGATGATGGCCAATGGTTGAGCGCCGAAGCCGTGGTGCTGGCCAACGGTATTCAGGCGACTGAACTGTGCCCGGAGCTGCCCATCGAGCCGAAAAAAGGTCACTTGCTGATCACCGATCGCTACCCCGCCACCGTCACTCATACCCTGGTGGAACTGGGTTACGTCACCAGTGCCCACAACGCCAAAGGCCCTTCGACGGCTTGCAATATTCAGCCGCGTCCGACCGGGCAATTGTTCATTGGCGCCTCGCGGCAATTCGGCACCACCGACCCGCAGGTCGAAGGCTGGATGCTGGCGAAAATGCTCAAGCGCGCCGCCGAATACATGCCGGGGCTGGCCCGGCTCAATGGCATCCGCGCCTGGACCGGGTTTCGCGCCGCCAGCCCCGATGGCTTGCCGCTGGTGGGTCAGCACCCGCAACGCCAAGGCTTGTGGCTGGCGGTCGGTCACGAAGGACTGGGCGTAACCACCGCCCCTGGCACCGCCGACCTGCTGGTGGCGCAACTGTTCAACGAAACCCCGCCACTGGCCGCGCAACCCTATCTGCCCCAACGTTTTCTCGGAGAACCCGCCTATGCCTGACTTGATGCTGGACGGCCGTGCCTTGCGAGTCGCCGAAGGCACCAGCGTCGCCGCTGCCCTGGCCTTGGGCAGTGACGGTTGCGCGCGCACGTCGGTCAGTGGTCAACGCCGCGCACCGCTGTGCGGTATGGGCATTTGCCAGGAATGCCGGGTGACCATCGACGGTCGACGTCGGCTGGCCTGCCAAACCCTCTGCCGAGACGGCATGCAGGTGGAGACACGCCCATGAACGAATACGCCGATCTGTTGATCATCGGTGCCGGCCCCGCAGGCATGGCCGCCGCACTGGCCGCCGCGCCGAGCGGTGCACGTATTGTCATGCTAGACGACAACCCACTGGCGGGCGGACAAATCTGGCGCGACGGTCCGCAGGCCAGCGTGCCGACTCAGGCCCTTCAGATGCGCGAGCGTGTGCAGTCACACAACAACATCCGCCACCACACCGGCACCCGGGTGATCGCCAATCCAGGCCCGAAACAGCTGCTGGTCGAAGATGAGGATCGAGGCTGGCTGATCAGCTACGACAAATTGATCCTGTGCACCGGTGCCCGCGAGTTGCTGCTGCCCTTCCCCGGCTGGACGCTGCCGGGTGTCACCGGGGCCGGCGGCTTGCAGGCGCTGATCAAGGCCGGACTACCGGTGCAGGATGAACGCGTGGTGATCGCCGGCAGCGGGCCGCTGCTATTGGCCAGCGCCGCCACTGCAAAAAAGCACGGCGCAAAAATACAACGCATCGCCGAGCAAGCCTCGCTCACCGCTATTGTCGGTTTCGCCGCGCAACTGCCGCGCTGGCCTGGTAAATGGCTGCAATCGTTCAGTCTGTTCGATCGCAATTACCGCGCCGCCACTCACGTGCTGGCTGCCCTCGGCACGGATCGGCTTGAAGGCGTACGCCTGCAACAGCAGGGCAAAATCGTTGAACTGGAATGTGATCGACTGGCCTGCGGTTTCAGCCTGATTCCGAACATTCAATTGGGCCAGGCATTGGGTTACGCCGTTGAAGGACAAGCGCTGGCGGTGGATGCCTGGCAGGCCAGTCGCGTCGATCATTACGCAGCGGGTGAATGCACCGGTTTCGGCGGCAGTGAACTGGCCTTGGTAGAAGGCGCGATTGCCGGCCACGCCGCCGTTGGCGATGTCGAATCAGCCCGCCAATTGTGGCCGCGCCGGGCACGCTGGCAGGGTTTTTCCAGGGCACTGAATAAAGCCTTCGCCCTCGACTCGCGACTCAAAACCCTGGCCCGTCATGACACTCTGGTTTGTCGCTGCGAAGACGTACCCTACTCGGCGCTCGCCGGGCACTCGGACTGGCGCGCAGCCAAACTGTCCAGCCGCTGTGGCATGGGCGCCTGTCAGGGCCGTGTCTGTGGCGGTGCGGTGGAGCATCTGTTTGGCTGGCAACCCTCGGCGCCGCGTCCGCCCTTCAGCCCGGCGCGCATCGAAACCTTGATGTGCCTGGACGACACCCCGCCCGTGTGATGATTGCGTCAGGGGTTTCGGCCACGCTGCCGAGCCACTATGATCCCGGGGGTCGCCATCAGGCCCCCAACGCCATGTACCCCTCGCTGACCACGTTCAAACCCTGCGATTTGCCGACGCTGCTGAACAGCCTTCAGCCGATCGCGCCCCTGCTCGATACCCTGTCGGACGTGGTGTTTTTCATCAAGGACCGCGAGGCCCGCTACGCCTTCGTCAACCAGACCCTGGCCCGACGCTGCGGCTTCAAACACAGCGATGAGCTGCTGGGTCGCACTGCCGACATGGTCTTCCCGGAGAACTTCGGCCCGCTCTACACCGAGCAGGATCGACGGGTGCTGTCCAGCGGCCGGGTACTGGCCGATCAACTGGAACTGCACCTGTATTTCGGCAACCAGCCGATCTGGTGCCTGACCCACAAACTCGCCCTGAAAGATGAACAGGGTCACATCGTTGGCCTGGCCGGTATTTCCCGTGACCTGCAATCGCCACAGTCCAGTCATCCGGCTTATCAGAAACTCGCGGCAGTGGATTCGCATATTCGTGATCACTTTGCCCGGCCGATCAGCCTTGCCGAATTGACGGACATTGCCGGGTATTCCGTGGCGCAACTGGAGCGTCATTGCAAACGGGTGTTCCAGCTCACCCCGCGGCAGATGATTCACAAGGCGCGGCTGGAAGAGGGTTCGCGGTTGTTGTTGCACAGTGATTTGCCGATTACCGAGATTGCCTTGCGGTGTGGGTATACGGACCACAGTGCGTTCAGTCGACAGTTTCGGGCGTTGACCAGTTTGTCGCCGAGTCAGTATCGGGGGGATCGGGGTTAAGGCGCTTTTGGACCGGTGAGGCATATCCGTTTTTTGAGTTACGGCGGCTATGGGTTCCGCCCTTACGTCGGGTCACTTTGAAAAGCCTGCTCGCGATGGAGGTCAACGATGACGCGGGGAGCCTGACACCCCGCGGTGCTCTCAGGTTTTTCGCGAGCAGGCTCGCTCCTACAGAGCACGCCGCCATCGGCCATCCATGGCCGGGAATCCATCAGCGGCCGTGCTCCCCTGTAGGAGCTGCCGAAGGCTGCGATCTTTTGATCCTGCCTTTGTCGTTGCTTCGCCCTTGTCATTTGCTTCAACGCCCGAGAGCGGCTACGTGCATTCGGTCTTTGGAAGAGGTGCAGACAGATCAAACGCCAAAGCCAATCAAGATCAAAAGATCGCAGCCTTCGGCAGCTCCTACAGGGTAAATGCGCACTCTTTCGACCAGGTCGGCTGTCAGGCCGCCTCGCTTTTCCAAGTGACGCGCCGTAAGGGCGAATCCGCCGGCGGCTGTTACCGAAGAAACGGATATGTACTCCCATGTTTCTTAACGGGGCACCGGAACGACTACTGCTCCCATATGTAACACCGACCAGCGAAACCACGACGCCCCCACCCAAAGCACGACCGCCAGAACACCTCTGCCTAAAGCCTCAACCACAAATTAAATCCAAAAACTGGAAACCGGCACATTGATTGCTATTGTTAATATCGTATACGAAATCCCCAATACGGTAATTCAACAGCACTTAACCCAACGAGGCCTCTATGAAAAACCCCGCATTTGCCGTAGCCCTCAGCGCTGTTCTCAGTTCTTCCTTCGTCGCCACCGCCCAGGCCGACAAGCTCGACGACATCATTGGCTCCGGCAAGCTGCGCTGTGCCGTGACCCTGGACTTCCCGCCCATGGGTTTCCGCGATGCGAGTAACAACCCGGCCGGTTTCGACGTGGACTACTGCAACGACCTCGCGAAGATTCTAGGAGTCGAGGCTGAAGTGGTCGAGACGCCCTTCCCCGACCGTATCCCGGCACTGGTTTCCGGCCGGGCCGACGTGATTGTTGCATCCACGTCCGACACCCTCGAACGCGCCAAGACCGTCGGCCTCACCGTGCCCTACTTCGCGTTCCAGATGGTCGTGCTGACCCGCGACAACACCGGCATCAACGGCTTCGACGACCTCAAGGGCAAACCGGTGGGCAACACCAGCGGCACCTACGAGGCCATCGCCCTGGAGAAAGATGTGAAGAACTGGGGCAGCGGCAGTTTCCGGGCTTATCAGTCGCAGAACGACACGCTGCTGGCCGTCGCTCAGGGCCACATCGACGCTACTGTGGTCACCAACACCGTCGCCGCCGCCACGCTCAAATCGGGCAAGTACAAAAACCTCAAAGTCGCCGGCAACGCGCCGTACGTGATCGACTATGTGTCTCTCGGTGCCAAGCGCAGCGAGTATGGCCTGCTCAACTACCTCGACCTGTTCGTCAACCAGCAGGTGCGCACCGGGCGTTACAAGGAGCTGTTCGTTAAATGGGTCGGCACCGACATCGCACCGGCCGACCTGACCGTGCCAAAGGTCTACTACTAAGGTGTCCGGCATGCCCAGGTCCATTTCTCTGACCGGTCGTAGCCTGGTCGCGGGCGCCGCCGAGGGTGCCCTGTTGTTCGCCGATGTCGGGTTGAGTTTCTGGGGCGGGGTTGACGCCGCCAGTGGCGAGGTCATCGATCGCCACCACCCGCTCAGCGGCGAACACTTGGCCGGCCGTGTGCTGGCGATTCCCAGCGGGCGCGGCTCGTGCACCGGCAGCAGCGTGATGATGGAGCTGATCAGCAACGGCCATGCACCGGCGGCACTGGTGCTGGCCGAACCCGATGAGATCCTGACCCTGGGCGTGCTCGTGGCGCAGACGATTTTCGAGCGTTCCCTGCCGGTGCTGTGCATCGGCCAGGAGGCCTTCGCCGCCCTGCGCGGCAAGACTTTTGCCCGGGTCGAAGATTCAACACTGACTACATTCGAACACCTGCCGGGCGATGCCTGGCAGGCACTCGAAAATCAGCCGCAGACAGAAGACCGACCTACCGCTATCGAACTCACCGAACACGATCAAGCGCTGCTCGACGGCCAGCACGGCAAGGCTGCACAAATGGCCATGCAGATCGTCCTGCGCATGGCAGAACTGCAAGGCGCCCGCCAATTGGTGGATGTCACCCAGGCGCACATCGACGGCTGCATTTACACAGGACCGGCGAGCCTGCAATTTGCCCGGCAACTGGTGCAATGGGGCGCGAAGGTTCGAGTGCCCACCACCCTCAATTCGATTTCCGTGGATCAGCGCCGCTGGCGCGAATTGGGCATCGACCCAGCGCTCGGCGAACCGGCCAGTGCCTTGGGTGATGCCTACATGGCAATGGGCGCGCAACTGAGTTTTACCTGTGCGCCGTACCTGCTCGACAGTGCGCCCAAGGCTGGCGAGCAGATTGTCTGGGCCGAATCCAACGCCGTGGTTTACGCCAACAGCGTGCTCGGCGCCCGCACGCTGAAGTATCCGGACTACCTCGACATCTGCATCGCCCTGACCGGCCGCGCGCCGTTGATTGGCTGCCACCTCGACGCGCCACGCAAGGCCCGGTTGCAGATCGAGTTGCCCGCCCTCGGTGAACTGGACGATGCCTTTTATCCGCTGCTCGGCTATCACATCGGCACACTGGCCGGCAGCCGCGTGCCACTGGTGCTAGGCCTGGAAAACCGCAAGCCGACCCTGGACGATCTCAAAGCCTTCGGTGCAGCGTTCGCCACCACCTCGGCGGCGCCGCTGTTTCATATCGCCGGGGTCACGCCGGAGGCCATCGACCCGGCACAGGTGCTGGAAGCGGACGAATCCATACCCGTGGAAAAAATCCACCTGAAGGACCTTCTGCTCAGTTGGCGCGAGCTCAACAGTGCCAGTGACAATCGCGTGGATGTGGTGTCACTGGGCAACCCGCATTTTTCCCTCAGCGAGTTCGCCCACCTCGCGCAGCTGTGCCGGGGCCGGCACAAACACCCGGACGTGGTGGTCGCCATCACTTGCGGGCGTGCCGTGCTGGAACAGTCGCGCGAAGCCGGGTATATCGCGGTGATCGAAACCTTCGGCGCCACGCTGGTCACCGACACCTGCTGGTGCATGCTCGGCGAGCCGGTAATTCCGCTGGCCGCGAAAAACCTCATGACCAACTCCGGCAAGTACGCCCATTACGCCCCAGGGCTGGTGGGTCGAAAAGTGCATTTCGCCAGCCTCGCCGAATGCGTCAATGCCGCTTGTAACGCCACGGCCAGCGGACGCCTGCCGGCCTGGCTGCTACCTGCCGCCCACCTGGAGAGCCCCGTGCATGTTTGATTACACCTTCCAATGGCGCGCGGCCCTGCGCGCCCTGCCGGACATGCTCGCCGGCGCCCTGGTCACCTTCGAGACCGCAGCGCTGTCGATGATCTTCGGCGTGCTGATTGCCCTGGCCCTGACGGTCATGCGCGAAAGCAAAAATACGCTGCTGCGCGGGTTCGGCAACGGCTGGGTATCGATTGCCCGCAACACACCGTCGCTGTTCCAGATCTATGTCCTGTACTTCGGACTTGGTTCGCTGGGGTTGCATGTCAGTTCGTGGCTGGCGCTGCTGGCGGGGATCACGTTCAACAACGCCGGTTATCTCGCGGAAAACTTCCGCGGCGGCCTCAAGGCCGTTCCCACGACACAGGTTCGCGCCGCGCGTTCGCTGGGCATGAGTGCCTTCCAGGCCTACCGGATGATCATCGTCCCGCAGCTGCTGCGGATCGTCTTCTACCCGCTGACCAATCAGATGGTCTGGGCGGTGTTGATGACGTCGCTGGGGGTGATCGTCGGGCTGAACAATGACCTGACGGGTGTGACCCAGGAATACAACGTCAAAACCTTCCGCACTTTCGAATATTTCGCCATCGCGGCCGTGCTGTATTACGCGATTGCCAAGGCGATCGTCGCGACAGCCCGGCTGATGGCCTGGCGGTTGTTCCGTTACTGAGGAGTGTCCATGTTTGCCACCGATTTTTCCTCGAACGACCTGTTGTTCCTGCTCAACGGCGCCTGGGTCACGCTGCAGTTGACGTTCTGGTCGATCATCCTCGGCTCCATCGCCGGGCTGCTGTTCGGCCTGCTGCGCGCCCTGTTGCCACGGGCCAGCCTGCCGTTGGCCTGGGTGCTGGACGTGTTTCGCAGCGTGCCGTTGCTGATCCAGTTCGTGCTGTTCAACTCACTGAAAAGCATCGTAGGCCTGAACATCAGCGCCTTCAGCGTCGGTTGCATCGTACTGGGAACCTACACCGCCGCGTACTTCACCGAGATCGTGCGCGGCGGCGTATTGGCGGTGCCGTTCACGGTACGCCGGGCCAGTCGTTCGCTGGGCCTGAGCTTCCTGCAGGACCTGCGCTGGATCGTCCTGCCGATGGCCACCCGCGTCGCCTTCCCCGGCTGGCTGAACCTGGTGCTCGGTGTGATGAAAGACACTGCGCTGGTGATGTGGATCGGCATCGTCGAACTGCTGCGCGCCTCGCAAACCATCGTGACCCGCATCCAGGAACCGTTGCTGGTGCTGTGCATCGCGGGCCTTATCTACTACGTCATGAGCCTGGTGGTTGCACGCCTGGGCGCTCGTCTGGAAAGAAGGTGGCAAGAAAATGATTGAGATCGACAACGTACATAAATCCTTCGGCAACCTGGAAGTGGTCAAGGGCGTAAACCTGACGGTGAACAAGGGCGAGGTGGTGTCGATCATCGGCGGCTCGGGCTCTGGCAAGTCGACCCTGCTGATGTGCATCAACGGCCTGGAGCCGATCCAGAAAGGCAACATCCGCGTCGACGGAGTCGAAGTCCATCACAGCGCCACCGACCTCAATCGCCTGCGGCAGAAGATCGGCATCGTGTTCCAGCAGTGGAATGCCTTCCCGCATCTGACCGTGCTGGAAAACGTCATGCTCGCACCACGCAAGGTGCTGGGCAAAAGCAAGGCCGAAGCCGAGGAACTGGCAGTGCAACAACTGACCCATGTGGGGCTGGGCGACAAGCTCAAGACCTTCCCCGGCAAGCTGTCCGGCGGTCAGCAGCAACGCATGGCCATCGCCCGCGCCCTGGCCATGTCGCCGGACTACATGCTGTTCGACGAGGCCACCTCGGCCCTCGACCCGCAACTGGTGGGCGAGGTTCTGGACACCATGCGCATGCTGGCTGAAGACGGCATGACCATGGTTCTGGTGACCCACGAGATCCGCTTTGCCCGCGACGTGTCCGACCGAGTGGCGTTCTTTCGCAATGGTCTGGTGCATGAAATCGGGTCGCCGGATCAGGTGATTGGCAATCCGCTGCATGCGGAGACGGCGGCGTTTCTTAAATCGGTGAAATAACCACTGGCCTCATCGCTGGCAAGCCAGCTCCCACAGTGATTTGGAGTGGTCACCGATTTTGTGTACACCATCAAACCTGTGGGAGCTGGCTTGCCAGCGATGAGGCCCTCACAGGTATTACAAGGAGGAAAGCATGCGCTCATCAAAAGTCATCCACGTCGTCAGCTGCCACGCCGAAGGTGAAGTCGGCGATGTGATCGTCGGCGGCATCGCCCCGCCGCCCGGCGACACGGTGTGGGAACAGTCACGCTGGATTGCCAAGGATGAAACCCTGCGCAACTTCGTGCTCAACGAACCGCGCGGCGGGGTGTTTCGTCACGTCAACCTGCTGGTTCCCGCCAAAGACCCAAGGGCACAAATGGCCTGGATCATCATGGAACCGGCGGACACCCCGCCGATGTCCGGCTCGAACTCGCTGTGCGTGGCCACCGTGTTGCTCGATAGCGGTATCCTGCCAATGACCGAGCCGCAAACCCGCCTGGTGCTGGAGGCGCCCGGCGGCTTGATCGAGGCCGTGGCCGACTGCCGTGACGGTAAGGTCGAACGGGTAGAAATCAAAAACGTACCCTCCTTCGCCGATCGCCTGGATGCGTGGATCGAAGTCGAAGGTCTCGGCTCGCTCAAGGTCGATACCGCTTACGGTGGCGACAGCTTTGTGATCGCTGATGCCAAGGGCCTGGGCTTTTCCATCCGCCCGGACGAAGCGGCTGATCTGGTGGAGGTCGGGCTGAAAATCACCCGTGCCGCCAACGAACAACTGGGTTTCGTTCATCCGCTGAATCCGGACTGGTCGCACATTTCTTTCTGCCAGATTGCCGCGCCCATCGTCCATGAAAACGGCATCGCCACCGGCGCCAACGCCGTGGTCATTCAGCCGGGCAAAATCGACCGCTCGCCCACTGGCACCGGTTGCTCGGCGCGCATGGCGGTGTTGCAGGCCAAGGGTTTGATGCAGGTCGGCGAGCGGTTTATCGGGCGTTCGATCCTGGGTTCCGAGTTCCACTGCCGCATCGATTCGCTGACCGAAGTGGCCGGTCGCGCCGCCATCTATCCGTGCATTTCCGGGCGTGCCTGGATCACCGGCACCCACCAATTGCTGCTCGACCCGAGCGATCCGTGGCCGCAGGGTTATCGCCTCTCGGATACCTGGCCCGGTGCATGACATAGAGCTTTTTGTGGCGAGGGAGCTTGCTCCCGCTGGGCTGCGCAGCGGCCCCAATTGCAGTGTGTCTGATGAAGCTGATGCTCTGGTTTTACGACTGCTGCGCAGTCGAGCGGGAGCAAGCTCCCTCGCCACAGGGGTCCTTCACCAGACCAACGGCCAGATAAACCCGTAAAAACCTGAAAAAAGCACTAGCCGAATTCTTTCACTTTAAATATCGTATACGAAATACAAAAACGAACTGGAGGCAACAATGAGCAAGCGTATTAACTGGAGTGGCGTCTTCCCTGCGGTAACCACTCAATTCAACGATGACTTCACCATCAACCTCGATAAAACCCATCAAGTGATCTCCAACGTCATTCGTGATGGCGTGTCGGGTCTGGTGGTTTGCGGTTCGGTGGGTGAAAACACCTCGCTGACCGCCGAAGAAAAAATCGCCGTGACGGAAGTCGCAGTGGACGCCTCTCGCGGCCGAGTGCCGGTGATCTGCGGCGTTGCTGAATTCACCAGTGTGCAAGCGGCCAAGGTCGCCAACGCCGTGCGCAAGGTCGGTGTCGATGGCGTGATGCTGATGCCGGCGCTGGTCTACGGTTCCAAGCCCTTCGAAACCGCCGAGCACTACCGCTACGTGGCGAAAAACGCCGACGTACCGCTGATGGTCTACAACAACCCGCCGATCTACAAAAACGATGTGACCCCGGACATCTTGATTTCCCTGGCCGACTGCGACAACGTGGTGTGCTTCAAGGATTCCTCGGGCGACACCCGTCGCTTCATCGACGTGCGCAATGAAGTGGGCGACCGTTTTGTGCTGTTCGCCGGCCTGGATGACGTGGTGCTGGAAAGCATCGCCGTCGGTGCTGAAGGCTGGGTCTCGGGCATGTCCAACGTATTCCCGAAAGAAGGCGAAACCATCTTCCGTCTGGCCAAGGCTGGACGCTTCGCCGAGGCCATGCCGATCTACGAATGGCTGATGCCGATCCTGCACCTCGACGCCCGTGCTGACCTGGTGCAGTGCATCAAGTTGTGCGAAGCCATCGCCGGTCGCGGTAGCGCGCTGACCCGTCCGCCACGCCTGGCCCTGCCGGAAGCCGATCGAGTGTTCGTCGAGCAGATCATGGCCAAGGCCCTGGCCAACCGTCCGCAGCTGCCGGACGTCGGTCTCTGAGTGATTGCCGGGCGGACCTTCGCGGTCCGGCCCGGCTGCCTGTTTTTTGCGCCTCTACAGGAAACGCCAGCATGTCCAATCCTCAACACACCTCAAGCGCAACCACCCCCTCGGGACTCAAGCGTGTCGTCGCGGCCGCCATGGCCGGCACCGTCGCCGAGTGGTATGAATTCTTTCTCTACGGTACGGCGTCGGCATTGGTTTTCGGCCAGTTGTTCTTTCGCCAGACCGACAGCCCCATCGACGGCATCATCGCTGCCTTCGCCCTCTACGCCGTGGGTTTTCTCGCCCGCCCGCTGGGCGGTTTGGTGTTCGGTCACTACGGTGACAAATTCGGCCGCAAGCGCCTGCTGCAACTGAGCCTGGTGGTGGTCGGCATCACTACGTTCCTGATGGGCTGCCTGCCTGGTTTCGATCAGATCGGCTACGCGGCGCCGGTATTGCTGGTGCTGTTGCGGCTGATCCAGGGCTTCGCCTTTGGCGGCGAATGGGGTGGCGCGATTCTGCTGGTGTCCGAACACTGCCCGGACAACCGCCGTGGCTTTTGGGCCAGTTGGCCGCAAGCGGGTGTGCCGGCCGGCAACCTGGTGGCGACGGTTGCCCTGCTGCTGTTGTCGTCGAACCTGTCGGAACAGGACTTCCTCGCCTGGGGCTGGCGTGTGGCGTTCTGGTTCTCGGCGGTGGTCGTGTTGATCGGCTACTGGATTCGCACCAGCGTCGATGACGCCCCGATCTTCAAGGAAGCCCAGGCCCGTCAAGCACAAACCAAGCAGCAACAATTGGGCGTGGTGGAAGTGCTGCGCCACCACTGGCGTTCGGTGCTGGTGGGCATCGGCGCGCGGTTTGCCGAGAACATCCTCTACTACACCGTCGTGACCTTCTCGATCACTTACCTGAAGCTGGTAGTGCACAAGGACACTTCAGAGATTCTGCTCCTGATGTTCGGTGCGCACCTGCTGCACTTCTTCCTGATCCCGCTGATGGGTTATCTGTCAGATCTGGTCGGGCGCAAACCGGTGTATCTGGTGGGTGCGGTGCTTACCGCGTTTTGGGGTTTTGTCGGTTTCCCGATGATGGACACGGGTAACAACTGGCTGATCATGGCGGCGATCACTCTCGGCCTGGCCATCGAATCGATGACCTATGCACCGTACTCGGCGCTGATGGCCGAGATGTTCCCGACCCACGTGCGCTACACCGCGTTGTCGCTGTGCTACCAGGTTGCGCCGATCTTCGCCGGTTCCCTGGCGCCGCTGATCGCCATCACCCTGCTCAACAAGTACCACAGCTCGACACCGATCGCCTGGTACCTGGTGGGTGCATCGCTGATTTCCATCGTCGCCGTTGGCTTGACCCGTGAAACCCGTGGCAAGTCGCTGCATGCGGTGGATGCCGAGGCTGCTGCGCGGATTGCGGCGCTGGACAACGCCGTTCCTGCCACTCCACGCCGCAGCGATTCACTAGCCTGACTACGAACGCAAACCTTGTAGGAGCCGGCTTGCTGGCGATTATCGCGACGCGGTATGCCTGACACGCCGCCATCGCTGGCAAGCCAGCTCCTACAGAGGTTTCGCCGCAAACTTTATGACCGGAGTTTTTTTCATGTCCGAGATCCTCGGCCACAACTACATCGGCGGCACACGCAGCGCCGCCGGCAGCATCGCACTGCAAAGCCATGACGCCAGCACCGGCGAAGCCCTGCCCTTCTCTTTCACGCAAGCCACCGCGGATGAAGTACACGCCGCCGCACAAGCCGCTGCTGTCGCCTACCCCACATTCCGTAACTTGCCCGCCGCACGCCGTGCCGACTTCCTTGATGCCATCGCCGCACAACTGGATGCCCTGGATGATGAATTCGTCGCCCTGGTCACCCGCGAAACCGCGTTGCCGAGCGCCCGCATTCAAGGCGAGCGCGGCCGCACCAGCGGTCAGATGCGCCTGTTCGCCCAGGTCCTGCGACGCGGCGACTTCTACGCTGCACGCATCGACCGTGCCCTGCCCGACCGTCAACCGCTGCCGCGAGTCGACCTGCGTCAGTACCGGATCGGCGTCGGCCCGGTGGCGGTGTTCGGCGCCAGCAATTTCCCCCTGGCATTCTCCACGGCCGGCGGCGATACCGCTGCGGCGCTGGCCGCCGGCTGCCCGGTGGTGTTCAAGGCCCATAGCGGGCACATGGCGACCGCTGAAATCGTCGCCAATGCCATCATCCGCGCAGCCGAACAAACCGACATGCCCAAAGGTGTGTTCAACATGATCTACGGCGCCGGCGTGGGTGAAGCGCTGGTCAAGCATCCGGCGATCCAGGCCGTCGGCTTCACCGGTTCGCTTAAAGGTGGGCGAGCCCTCGGCGACATGGCCGCCGCGCGACCACAACCGATCCCGGTGTTCGCCGAAATGAGCAGCATCAACCCGGTCGTGGTGTTGCCAGAAGCACTGCAGGTGCGTGGCGAGAAAATCGCCAGCGAACTGGTGGCTTCGGTGGTGCAGGGTTGCGGTCAGTTCTGTACTAATCCGGGATTGGTGATCGGCATCCGCTCACCGCAGTTCAGCGCTTTTACCGCGCAACTCGCTACGCTGATGGCCGAACAACCAGCACAAACCATGCTCAACGCCGGCACGCTCGCCAGCTATGGAAAAGGCGTGCAGGCCTTGATCAGCCATCCGGGAATAACCCATCTGGCGGGCCACGAACAGCGTGGCAATCAGGCGCGACCGCAACTGTTCAAGGCCGACGTGAGTCTGCTGCTCAAGGGTGATCCACTGCTCCAGGAAGAAGTATTCGGGCCGACCACGATCATCGTCGAAGTCGCCGACAAGGCTGAACTGCAACAGGCGCTGAACAGTTTGCACGGCCAGCTCACCGCGACCCTGATCGGCGAAGCGCAGGACCTGCAAGATCATGCGGGTTTGCTGGCACTGCTGGAACAAAAAGTCGGCCGGGTGCTGTTCAACGGCTACCCCACTGGCGTCGAAGTCTGCGATGCGATGGTGCATGGCGGGCCTTATCCGGCTACTTCGGACGCCCGTGGAACGTCGGTCGGCACCTTGGCCATCGAGCGTTTCCTGCGTCCGGTGTGCTATCAGAACTGCCCGGATGCGCTGCTGCCCGATGCCCTGAAAAACGCCAATCCGCTGGGTATCGCTCGACTTGTCGACGGTAACAGCCAGAGAAACCCAATCTAAATAACACTTAAAAACCTGTGGGAGCTGGCTTGCCAGCGATGGCGGTCTGACAGTCAACATCAATATTGAATGTGCTTGCCTCATCGCTGGCAAGCCAGCTCCTAAGGGTTAGGTGATCAGGCCAGAAGCACCTTCAGATCGTTGTACAGGGCCTCAGGAATTTGCACCCCATCCACCAAACTCCGGGCCCGCGCCGCATAACGCCGCTGCGACGGCAAGCGCGCGCCCTGCCCCTCGATGCCCTGGAACAACGCCTCGGCCCGGGCCAAATGCTCCGGCGCGGCATCCCCCAAGAAGCGCCGTGGATCCAGCGCTATGATCAGCTCGCCATGGTACGGCGACGACTTGCTGCCCGCGTCGTAGGCTAGCGATTCGGCGCTGGTCAGGTCACCGATCAATGGCCCGGCAATCAACTCCACCATCGCCGCCAGCGCCGAGCCCTTGTGCCCGCCGAAGGTCAGCATCGCGCCGCTGTCGAGCACCACGTTGGCATCGGTACTCGGCAGGCCCTGGGCGTCCACGCCCCAGCCTTCGGGGATCGCTTTGCCGACACGGCGGTGCAGTTCGATGTCGCCACGGGCGATGGCGCTGGTGGCAAAGTCGAACACGAAGGGATCCTGCCCTGCGCGAGGCCAGCCGAAGGCAATCGGATTGGTGCCGAACACCGGCAACCGTCCACCCGCCGGAGCGACCCAGGCATGACTCGGATTACACGCCAGCGCGACCAGTCCGGCAGCGGTCAATTGCTCGATCTCAACCCACAACGCAGAGAAATGTACGCAGCGATTGATCGCCATCGCTGCAATCCCGTTGGCCCGGGTCTTCTCCTCCAACAATGGCAGCCCCGCCTGAAACGCTAACTGCGAAAAACCACCAGCGGCATCCACGCGCACGATCGACGGTGCCTGGTCGATCACCTCGGGCTCGGCATCGGCCGACACCTTGCCGGCGCGCAGGGAATTCACACACCCCAGAATCCGATACAAACCGTGGGAGGCACAGCCATCACGCTCGCCGGCGATCACCGTCGCCGCCACCGCTTGCGCGTGGGACAGGTTGAAACCGTTGTGCAACAGGATCGATTCGGCCAACTCGCGGGCCTCGATCAGGGTCAATCGGATCATGATCATCTCCTTGAACAGACCGCTCAGGGTGGTCTATTCGAGGCTGCATGGCTTGATGGGTTTGGGCGTGGGGAGTGACGAAATCGGCACAGGACTGCCGAGTAATTGCTCATACCAAAGGGTTAATGGCAAACACCCATGTCTACTGGTGGCTGCAGTGTTTTGGCCATAAATTTCCCTCTAAATCCAGAACACACAGGGGTGTTGAAAAATGACTGATGAGACGAGCGGAACAACCCGTCGGGCCTTGATGACCACCGGTGCAGTGGTAGCTGCTCTGGCCGTGGCCGCGCCTGTGCTGGCAGCGCAGCAAGCGCCGGCTGCCGCACCTTCAAGTGGCAAAAGCGACGGCAATGCGAGCGGTTCGGGCACGATCACCGTGAAGGATGGCACCCAGATTTTCTACAAGGACTGGGGCAGCGGCCAACCGATTGTGTTTCACCATGGCTGGCCGCTTTCCAGCGACGACTGGGATACGCAAATGCTGTTTTTCCTCAGCAAGGGCTTTCGGGTCATCGCCCACGATCGCCGTGGTCACGGCCGCTCGTCCCAGACCGCAGTTGGCAACGAAATGGACACCTACGCCGCCGATGTCGCGGAGCTGATGGCACACCTCGACATCAAGAATGCCGTGCACGTCGGCCACTCCACCGGTGGTGGCGAGGTGGCGCGCTACGTTGCACGCCATGGCCGTGGCCGCGTGGCCAAAGCGGTGCTGATCGGCGCCGTGCCGCCGATCATGTTGCGCACCGCGAACAACCCCGGCGGCATCCCCCAGGACGTCTTCGATGGCCTGCGCAAAGCCGTGGCCGACAACCGCTCGCAGTTTTACCGCGATTTTCCCAGCGGGCCGTTTTATGGCTTCAACCGCCCGGGTGCGAAAGTGTCTCAAGCGATCATCGATAACTGGTGGCGCCAGGGCATGAACGGCGGGGCCAAGGCGCAATACGACTGCATTCGCGCCTTCTCGGAAACCGACTTCACCGATGACCTGAAGAACATCGACGTGCCGACCCTGGTGCTGCACGGCGAAGACGACCAGATCGTGCCAATCGCCGATTCGGCCCACCTGTCGATCAAGTTGCTCAAGAAAGGTACGCTGAAAACCTACCCCGGCCTGCCCCATGGCCTGTGCACCACCAACGCCGACGTCATCAATACAGACCTGCTGGCCTTCATCAAAAGCTGACAGCGAAACACTTGATTGACAGCAACCGTATCGCAGCTGCCGGACCCTGACAAAAAGTCATGTTCGGCAGCTCGCGTTTCAATGCATTTGGCACGAAACGAGCTAGCGTATCAGCGACCTGATCTCAAAAAGCCTGCCGCCCCAACCAGATCTGGATCTAGAATAAGTAGTGGTAAACTTGATGCCCTGCTTGACCGGGAAATCCAGAGGTTTCAGCACACGGTTCTGACAACGGACACCCCCCATGGAAATAGCACGACAATTCATTATCCATGAGACCGCTCACTGGATACTCAACCATCACATGTCGTCGAAGCTCCCTGGCTATCTGGTGCTCGGGACGCGCTACAACACCCGTTCGCTGGCGGATCTGCCCGAGGGTGCTTTGGCCGAGATGGGCGTGCTGCTCGCCAGGGTGCAGAAAATCCTGCAAACAGAGTTCCAGCCGAAGTGGCTCTACATCAGTCGATTCGGCCACGACCCGGGCTTCCCCATCCACTTCCACTTCATTCCGGTGTACTCATGGGTCGAAGAGCTGTTCTGGAAGGATGAGCGGTATCGGCTGCTGAAGAATTTCGGTGCCGGCGCCAACGCTCATTCACTGACCGATGGCGCGGAAATGACCCTGTTCATCTGGCGCGAATTTGGTGAGAGCCCTGAACCACCGTCTATCCAGGGGCCGTCGATCGAGCAAGTCATCGACCGTCTAAGGCTGGCGTTCAACCCACCGCTGGCGGTGAGTCGCGTAGCCGTCATGGGTGAACGCACGCCCACCATCCAATAGCTTATTTAACCAGCCGTTTTTCTTTCGACGGCCTGTAACCGAAATACGAGCTGTAGCACTTGCTGAAATGGCTGGGTGAAACAAACCCGCAAGCCACCAGCACATCGACCTGCGACAGTTCGGTGTGCTGGAGCAACCGACGCGCCTCGGTGATCCGCAACTCCATGTAATACCGCTGTGGGGTCGTGCCCAACTGCTCCCTGAACAAGCGCTCGAGTTGTCTCCGTGAGCGGCCGGCGTAGACCGCCAGTTGTTCCAGTTCCAGCGGCTCCTCGAGGTTGGCGTCCATCAGTTTCACCACCTCGCGTAATGGCGCGCTCACACAGATATTTTCCGTCGGTTTAATGCGCCGGTAGCGCGACTCCTCGAACGCCAGAATGTCCTCGATACCTTCGACCAGGGCTTTGTCGTGCAACCCCTTGATCCAGTCCAGCGCCATGTGGAACGCGCCGGACGGACTGGACGCCGTGAGCCGGTCGCGATCGATGATGTAGGGCTCACTGCTGACTTGCGTCGCCTTGCAGAACTCGGCCAGCGCCGGACGGTGTTCGGGGTGAATGGCGCAACGGTAACCGTCCAGCAGGCCTGCCTTGCCCAGGAACCATGCGCCGTTCCACAACCCGGCCAGACTGACACCCACTTCTGATGCGGTCCTCAACAGGCTGACAAATCCTTCATTGGCCTTGAGCTCCGTCCGGTAACCGCCGCAAATCACCAACAGATCCAGTTCTTTGATTTGTGCACAATCGAGACGGGTATCCGGCCGGATCACCAGTCCCAGATCGCTGACCACCTCGCCCTCGCTCAAACCGAACGTTCGGGAAGAAAACGAGCCCGGTCGCAGCAGGTTCGCCGTGACAATGGTGTCCAGCGCCTGGGTAAACGCCGGCAGCGAGAAATGTTCGAGCAGCAAAAAGCCTGCCCGAACCGTTCGCAGATCGCCTGAATGTTCATTGAGATAGCGAAGGTTTTTGCCCTTCATGCCTCCGCTGAATTGCCGTCTTTCGATCAATGCCCGACCCACCACGTTACGCCGTTGAACTGTAAAAATGCCTGTGTCGCGAGGCGCCATTGTGCGATGGATCAGGCCAACTGAAAACCGGGACGCAGAGGGTGCGTCAATCGATACGTGACACTGAACCTGTGGCGAGGGAGCTTGCTCCCGCTGGATGGCGTAGCCGTCCCATTTTTTGGGGCCGCTTCGCGTCCCAGCGCGAGCAAGCTCCCTCGCCACAGGACGGGTGGTTTATTCGAAGGATTCACCGCCTGTAGGACGTTTCCTTGCGATCAATAAACATGACGGAAACCTGCGTGTTTAAACGCCTGCAACGTTACTTCATGAAAGCTACAAGACCTTGCACCGTTGCCTACGGTTACGCCAGAATCCGCCGGCTTGTGCGCCTTGGGGCTCCTCGGTAACTTGATTCGTGTCACTGCCCATCAGTGATCGGGTTTAGTAGCCCGTGGTTTTAATCCGAGACGTACAACGCTTCCACCAGTCAGGCTTTGCGCCTGCATTCTGATGGTGGCTGTACGCAGGGCGCCCTCGGGCGCGCCGGCTTCTAGGATTCCCCGGTCTACTAACCTGCGTACAGCTGCCACCCTTTCTTTAGTAGGGATGGGTGATGGCCCAATTCAGGAATCCACAGCATGTTCAAGGTAACGCCAAACCCGCCGGACACCGATGCAGCATCCCCCTACGAACCCGACTCAAACAAACTCAACGAAGCCGCCGAGCGGGCCCTCGACTTTCACTTCCCCTCGATTGCCGACATCAAAGCCACACCGCGAACACCCAGTACCCTGTTTTCCGTTGACCCTGAGGCGGATACCGAAACCCTGATGGTTTATCTGGTCGAAACCCTGGCCTCGATCGATGTGATGGTCCATCAATTGGTGGACCATCTGGACGGTGAGTCGCGCAATGCGCTGCTGGGTATTTCGAACAGCGTGATGCTGGCCGAAATTATGGCGAACCGGGTGCTGGATCAGATAGATCCACCGGAGCAGATGTAGAAGATCAAAAGATCGCAGCCTGCGGCAGCTCCTACAGGGGTAACGCGTAATTCCTGCGATCTTTTGAGTCCGATGCGTTTACGCCACGCCCTCCTCCATCACATCCTCCGCCCAACTGATCGCCGCCACCACGGTCGGGAAACCGATCGTGCTGGTGAGTGCGATCAGGGTGTGGCGGATCTGCTCCGGGGTTGCGCCGGCTTCCAGTGCGCGCCGGGTGTGACTGTGCACGGCGCCTTCGGAGTGAATCGCCGCGGCGGCACCGAGCTGGATCAACTGGACCACTTGCTCGTCCAGCGGACCGGCGTGACGCACAACGGTACCCAGGGCTTCCACCGCATCCAGGTAATCCGGGTATTGCTGCTTGAGGTTTCGGTAGGTGTTGTGTGCTCTCTTCTTGGTCATTGTTTTCTCCTCGCGAACCTGTGCCGGGCTGCTCGCTTGAACACATTCCGGGCCCTGTTTTACCCGATAGATAAAGGCTTCGATCAGCAAAACTTGCGAAAAGCGACAGTAGGCTAAGCTTAGTGCAGCTTATTGCTCACGATGCTCGCATCTGCAGGTTTTGGGTTTTTCTGGAGAGCGTCTGCAACAGCTATTTCAGACAGGCCCACACAATTTGCGCAGGACTTGCCGTGATGACGAAGCCTCTTCTCAGTTTCGACGAACTCAAGCGTGCTGCCGCCTCCGGCGAAATCGATACCGTTCTGGTGTGCATGGTCGACATGCAGGGGCGACTGGTCGGCAAGCGATTCCAGGTCGAGTTTTTCATCGACAGCGGCCATGAAGAAACCCACTGCTGCAACTACCTGCTGGCCGATGACATCGACATGGAGCCGGTGCCCGGTTATGCCGCCGCCAGTTGGAGCAAAGGCTACGGCGACTTCGTGCTCAAGCCCGACATGAGCACATTGCGCAAGGTGCCCTGGCTGGAATGCACGGCGCTGGTGCTGTGCGATGTGCTCGAACACCACCATCGACAAGACTTGCCGCACAGCCCCCGCGCCATCCTGAAAAAACAGATCGAGCGCCTGCGTGAACGCGGCTACACCGGCATGTTCGCTTCGGAACTGGAGTTCTACCTGTTCGACGAGAGCTACGAGTCGATCCACAGGCGCAACTACTACAAGCCGAAAACCGCCGGGCACTACATCGAGGACTACAACATCCTCCAGACCACCCGCGAAGAGCCGGTGCTGCGGGCGATTCGCAAGCATCTGCAAGCGTCGGGCATTCCCGTGGAAAACTCCAAGGGCGAATGGGGGCCAGGCCAGGAAGAGATCAATATCCGCTATGCCGATGCGCTGACCATGGCCGACCACCACGTCATCATCAAGCACGCCTGCAAGGAGATCGCGCAGCTGCAGGGCAAGGCGATCACGTTCATGGCCAAGTGGCGTTATGACGCCGCCGGTTCCAGCAGTCACATCCATAACTCGCTGTGGGACAAGAACGCCAAGAAGCCGCTGTTTTTCGATGCCAAGGCCGAGTTCGGCATGTCGAAACTGATGCGCGCCTGGGTCGCCGGACAGCTCAAATACGCCAACGACATCACCTGTTTTCTCGCGCCCTACATCAATTCCTATAAACGCTTTCAGGCCGGGACTTTCGCCCCGACCCGCGCCGTGTGGAGCCGCGACAATCGCACCGCAGGTTTCCGCTTGTGCGCCGAAGACAGCAAAGCCATTCGCATCGAATGTCGCATTGGCGGCGCCGACCTCAACCCTTATCTGGCCTTCGCCGCGTTGATCGCTGCCGGGCTCGCCGGGATCGACGAGAAGCTCACCCTCGATCCTCCCTTCGAAGGCGACGCCTACGTTGACGAAAAATTGCCCGAAGTCTCCAAGACTCTGCGTGAAGCCAGTGCGGCCCTCAAGGGCTCGAGCATGCTGCGCGAAGCCTTCGGTGATGAAGTGGTCGACCACTACGTGCACACCGCCGAATGGGAACAGAAGGAGTACGACCGGCGGATCACCGATTGGGAATTGCAGCGCGGTTTTGAACGTTACTGAGACCATCATGACTTCGACGATTCAACTGATCTCCCCGGTCGACGGCCGGGTCTACGCCGAGCGCCCCTATGCCGATGCTGCGCAGATCGAACAGGCGTTGGCGTCTGCCGCCGTTGCCCAGGCGCAATGGAGACGCTGGCCACTTAACGAACGCGCGGCTTTTTGCAGCGCCGCGGTGGACGCGATGCTGGCCATGAAGGACGAAATCGTCCCGGAACTGGCCTGGCAAATGGGCCGACCGGTGAAATATGGCGCGGGTGAACTGCGCGGATTCGAAGAGCGCGCGCGGCACATGATCGCCATTGCGCCTGAAGCATTGGCAGCGGTTGAGCCCACGCCCGTTCCCGGTTTTCGCCGGCATATCCAACGTGAACCGCTGGGCACGGTGCTGGTGGTCGCGCCGTGGAATTACCCGTATCTGACCGCCGTCAACACGGTGATCCCGGCGCTGATGGCGGGCAACGCGGTCATCCTCAAACACGCTTCGCAAACCCTGCTGGTGGGCGAACGTTTTGCCGAAGCCATGCGCCGCGCCAAGCTGCCTGAGGGCTTGTTCCATCACCTGTTGCTCGGCCATGACCAGACAGCCGCGATTATTGCTTCCGGACGCGTGCGGCAGGTGAACTTCACCGGTTCCGTGGAAGCCGGCAAGGCCATGGAAAGCGCTGCCACCGGGCGCTTTGTCGGCATGGGCCTGGAGCTTGGCGGCAAAGACCCGGCCTACGTGCGGGCGGATGCCAACCTCGACCATGCGGTGGAAAACCTTGTGGACGGCAGCTTCTTCAATTCCGGGCAAAGCTGCTGCGCCGTGGAGCGCATCTATGTCGATCAAAGCATCTACCCGGCGTTTATCGAGCGTTTCGCCGACTTAACCCGTCAGTACGTGCTGGGCAATCCACTGGACGAAGCCACCACGCTCGGCCCGTTGGTAACGCCGGGGGCAGCGGTGTTCGTGCGTGCGCAGATCGCCGAAGCATTGGCCCAGGGCGCCAGGGCGTTGATCGACCCGCAGGCCTTCCCCGCTGATGTGCCGGGCAGCGCCTACCTCGGGCCGCAGGTGCTGGTGGATGTCAGCCATCAAATGTCGGTCATGCGTGATGAAAGCTTTGGGCCGGTGGTCGGCATCATGTCGGTGGCCGGCGACGACGAAGCCATTGCCTTGATGAACGACAGCGAGTTCGGGCTCAGCGCCTCGATCTGGACCCAGGACCTCGCCGCCGCCGAACGTCTGGGCAACGAGATCGACACCGGCACCGTGTTCATGAACCGCTGCGATTACCTCGACCCGGCCCTGGCCTGGACCGGCGTGAAGAACAGCGGGCGCGGCGTCACCCTGTCGCGCCTTGGCTACGAACACCTGACCCGCGCCAAATCCTTCCATTTGCGCCACGAGATCTGAGCCATGAGCCTGACCGGAAACTGGAACTACCCCACGAGCATTCGCTTCGGTGTCGGCCGCATCACCGAACTGGCCGAAGTCTGTCGCAGCCAGGGGATCCAGCGTCCGTTGCTGGTTACGGACAGTGGCCTGGCGCGCGCGCCGATCACCACGGCAGCACTGGAATCCATGCAGGCTGCCGGTCTCGGCGCCGCGCTGTTTTGCGACCTCAAGCCCAATCCAGTTGAAGCGAACCTGGCCGGAGGACTCGACGCCTGGCGTGCAGGTCAACACGATGGTGTGGTGGCCTTTGGCGGCGGCAGCGGTCTGGATATGGGCAAGCTCATTGCGTTCATGAGTGGCCAGACCCGCCCGGTGTGGGATTTCGAGGACATCGGCGACTACTGGACCCGCGCAGATGAAAGTCGCATCGCCCCGGTCATCGCGGTGCCGACCACGGCGGGCACGGGCTCTGAAGTGGGCCGTGCAGCGGTAATCATCGATGAAGCGACCCACACCAAACGCATCATCTTCCACCCGAAAATGATGCCGCGCGTGGTCATCAGCGACCCGGTCCTCACCGTCGGCATGCCGGCGAAAATCACTGCCGGCACGGGCATGGATGCGTTGTCGCACTGCCTGGAAGCCTACTGCGCTCCCGGCTTTCACCCGTTGGCTGACGGCATTGCGGTGGAAGGCATGCGCCTGGTGACCCAAGCGCTGGTGCGGGCCGTGCACACGCCTTCCGACCTTGACGCGCGCGGGCAGATGCTCGCGGCGGCGGCGATGGGCGCCACCGCGTTCCAGAAGGGACTCGGCGGCATGCACGCTCTCGCCCATCCCATCGGCGCGCTGTACGACACCCATCACGGCATGACCAATGCCACGCTGATGCCCTATGTATTGAAGTTCAATCGAGCGGCCATCGAAGAACGCATCACACGCCTGGCGGCTTATTTACGCCTGCCCTCCCCCGGTTTCGACAGCTTCCTGGCCTTCATCCTCAAACTGCGCAAGGACATCGCCGTACCGCACACGCTGTTTGAGTTGGGTGTGGATGACAAACAAGCGGACCTGATTGCGGACATGGCCGTCGTTGACCCCTCGGCTGGCGGCAACCCGCTGCCGATCACCCGGGCCGGCGCGGCGGAAATTTTCGATGCGGCGTTTCACGGCCGTCTCTAGAGCAGTCCACTGTCCAGGGTCGAATGGGCAGGTGTTATCGCGTGCAAACAGGAGCAGTACGACAAGGGGTTGAAGGCCACCCCATCCGGTACCCCGGGTGGATGCGTACCAAAACCTAAGGGGCACACACAATGAACCCAGCAAGCCAGCCCGGCACCGACGCGCACGACGAAGACGTCAAGGTGCTGCACAGCATGGGCTATGCCCAGCAGCTCTCGCGACGAATGGGGGTTTTCTCCAACTTTGCGATTTCCTTTTCGATCATCTGCATCCTCTCCGGCGGCATCAACTCACTGGCCCAGGGCACCTCGGGCGCGGGCGGTGCGGCCATCGGCATCGGCTGGCCGATCGGTTGCCTGATTTCCGGGGTGTTCGCCCTGGCCATGGCGCAGATTTCTTCGGCTTATCCCACCGCCGGCGGCCTGTATCACTGGGGCTCGATCCTGGGTAATCGCTTTACCGGTTGGCTGACGGCGTGGTTCAACCTGCTGGGTTTGGTCACGGTGCTCGGCGCGATCAACGTCGGCACCTATTACTTCTTTTTCGGGGCGTTCGGACCGGCGCTGGGCATGGAGGACACGACCACCACCCGGGTGATTTTCCTGGCGATCCTCACCGGCCTCCAGGCCTTGTGTAACCACTTGGGCATCGGCCTGACCGCCAAACTCACCGACTTCTCCGGCTATCTGATCTTCGCTACCGCGCTGGCGCTGACCATCGTCTGCCTGATCTCGGCCCCCAGTTACGAGTTCGCCCGGCTGGTGACCTTCGGCAACTACTCCGGCGAGGCTGGCGGCAGCGTCTGGCCACAGGTGTCCAACGGCTGGATTTTCATGCTCGGCCTGCTGTTGCCGATCTACACCATCACCGGCTACGACGCCTCCGCGCACACCTCCGAAGAAACCCGCAATGCGGCGATATCGGTGCCCCGGGGCATGGTGATGTCGGTGGTCTGGTCGTTGCTGTTCGGTTGGGTGATGCTCAGCGCCTTCGTGCTGATGCTGCCGAACATGGATGAAGCCGCCAGCAAAGGCTGGAGCGTGTTTTTCTGGGCCATGGACACACAGGTCAACCCGACACTGAAACTCGCGCTGTACGTGGCGATTTTTATCTCGCAAGTGCTCTGCGGGTTGGCGACCGTGACCTCGGTTTCACGCATGATCTTCGCGTTTTCCCGTGACGGTGGTCTGCCTTTTTCCAAGGCGCTGTCCTCGGTGTCACCAACCTTTCGCAGCCCGGTAGCGGCGATCTGGACCGGTGCGACCCTGGCGGTATTGTTCGACTGGGGCTCGTCGGTGATCTCGGTCGGTGAAACGCCGGTCTACACCATCGTGGTGTCTTGCACGGTGATCTTTCTGTTTTTCTCTTTCGTGATTCCTATCGTGTTGGGCCTGTTTACCTTCGGAACGTCGAAGTGGCCGACCATGGGGCCGTGGAACATGGGGCGATTCTGGTATTCGGTGTTTGCCATTCTGTCGGTGCTGTCGATGGTGATCATTTTTGTCATCGGGATTCAGCCGCCGAATGACTGGGCGCTGTACATCACCATCGGGTTTCTGGTATTGACGGCGATTGTCTGGTTCGGGTTTGAGGCACGACGGTTTCAAGGGCCGCCGGTGGGGGACGTGATTGCCAGGCGGCAGGCTGAGATTGCGGCGGCTGAAGCGGCTTTGGATAAGCGCTCTTGAACCGGGTACGTATCCGATTTTTTGGTTCGACCTCGTTGTTCGATGGTGTATGCCGTCCCCTGCTGTTCAGTGGGCGGCGGCATTCCCCGACATCAGGCCATGCAGCACACCCAGCCTTAACCCTGGCTCGGAAGGCGTCATGTGCAGAACGCCGAACACCTTGAACGCAGCCAGCATCACCACCAGGCCGCCGGGCAAGATGCTCATACGATGGGTTTGCAAGCCCGCCAACTTGAGTTGCTTGACATGCCCGACTTCAAGCAGGCGCAAAGACAAACGCAACAGGCCGCTGTAGGTGATACCGTTTTGGCCATCGTCGTTCAGCCCATTGGCTTTCAGCACTTTGGCCAACATCCGTGCGGTACCCGACGAGCCTATCACCTGCTGCCACCCCAGCGCCCGATACCGGCGTGCAACCTTTTCAAACTGCAATGTGGCCACACGCTCGGCTTCGAGCAGCGCCTGGGCGGTGATTCGCCCTCCCGCAAAGTACTGCGCACCAAAGGTGCCGCTGCCAATGGCAATGCTCTCGGTTAGAAAAGGCTGAGCGCCCTTGCCCAGAATCAATTCGGTGGAGCCGCCGCCAATATCGACGACCAGTCGCATGCTCTCGGCATCACGTATCGTATGCGCAACGCCGGCATAGACCAGTTGCGCTTCTTCATGCCCGGAGATGACATCAATGCGAAAACCCAGGTGCCGCTCCGCGCTGGCGAGAAACAGTTGCGCATTGTCGGCTTCGCGGACTGCACTGGTCGCTACCGCGCGCACTCGACCTGCCTCGAAACCGCGCAGTTTCTTGCCGAATCGCGCCAGCGCTTGCCAACCTCGGTCCAGCGCCAGTTCATCCAGCGCTCCTCCCTGAAAGCCCTCCGCCAGACGAACCGGCTCACGCAGGGTTTTGACTTCCTGGATCATCATCCGCTGGTTTCGCTTGACCGACTGGCCAATCATCATGCGAAACGCATTGGAGCCCAGGTCAATGGCCGCAAAGAGATTGGCGTCGCCTTTCATGGGGGGATTCCTGGCAAATTCATCTGCCTGCAGAGGGAGTTCCACAGGCCGCTCAAGAGGGTTTGCGAGGATGTTGCCACGCGGTCGATGACACCCATGTGACACGGTCAAGCGAAAAGTAATCGTGGCGAGGGAGCTTGCTCCCGCTGGACGGCGCAGCCGTCTCATTTTTGTGGCCGCTTCGCGCCCAAGCGGGAGCAAGCTCCCTCGCCACGGGTTCAGTGTCACGCCAACTCCAGACGCCATACTGCTGTAACTCATCCAGTCGCTGCGTTTCGTCTACCCTCAGAAGGCGCACTGCCGCGATCAGCGTGTATCCTCCGCATCGGCATTCTTGCGCTAATGAACCGGAGACGCTCCATGCTCAAACGTACCCTTGCTTTGGCCGTCGGCTTGACCCTGTCTGTCTGCACATTGTTGACCCAGGCCGCCGACACCCTGAAAGTCAGCGCCATTCCCGATGAGGCACCGACCGAATTGCTGCGAAAGTTCAAGCCATTGGGCGCTTATCTGGAGCAGAAATTGGGCATGAAGGTCGAGTTCGTGCCCGTGAGCGACTATCCGGCCGTGGTCGAGGCATTGGCCACCGACCGCATCGACATGGCCTGGCTGGGCGGTTTCACGTTCGTGCAGGCACGCCTGAAGACCGGCAATGCTATTCCGCTGGTCCAGCGTGAACAGGATGCCCAGTTCACCAGCAAATTCATTACCGCCGACCCGGCCGTCAAATCCCTGGCCGATCTCAAGGGCAAGAGCTTCGCCTTTGGCTCGGTGTCCTCGACGTCGGGCAGCCTCATGCCGCGTTACTTCATGCTCAAGGATGGCATCAAGCCGGAAACCTACTTCAGCCGCATCGGCTACTCCGGCGCCCATGACGCCACCGTCGCCTGGGTCCAGGCCGGCAAGGTCGACGCCGGCGTACTGAACGCCAGCGTGTGGGAAAAACTGGTCGCCGCGGGCAAGGTCGACACCACCAAGGTCAAGGTGTTTGCCACCACTCCAGCGTACTTCGACTACAACTGGACCGTGCGCGGGACCCTCGACCCGGCGCTGACGGCAAAAATCAAGGCCGCTTTCCTGGCACTCGATCCGGCGAAACCCGCGGACAAGGAGATTCTCGATTTGCAGGCCGCCAGCCGCTTCATCGAAACCAATCCCGAGAACTACAAGGGCATCGAGGAAGCCGCACGCGCCGCCGACCTGCTCAAATGACGTTGCGTTTGACCGGGGTCGACCTCACCCACGCCAACGGCGTGCAGGCGTTGCGTGGCGTGGACTTGCACATTGGCGCCAGCGAACAGGTCGCCATCATCGGCCCGTCGGGCGCGGGCAAATCGAGCCTGCTGAACTTGCTCGCCACCGCCCTGCGACCGAGTGGCGGCGAATTGCAGGTGCTCGGCGAACAGGCCTGGCAGCTTTCTGCCCGGCAACGGCAGCGTTTGCGCGCTCGTATCGGTTTGGTACATCAATCACCACCCCTGCCGCCCCGCCAGCGCGTGGTGACTGCGGTGCTGGCCGGGAAAATCGGCCAATGGGGCTTGGGCAAATGTCTGCTGAACCTGCTGCATCCGCTGGATATTCCGGGCGCCCGCGCAGCGCTGGCCCGGCTGGACTTGAGCGACAAATTGTTCGCGCAGTGCCAGCAGTTGTCCGGGGGCCAGCTTCAGCGTGTAGGGATTGCCCGGGTGCTGTATCAAGCGCCGGAAGTGTTGCTGGCCGATGAACCTGTCTCGGCCATGGACCCGGTGTTGGCCCAGCACACCCTGTCTGTCCTCTGCCGCCATGCCCGGCAGCACAACGTCACACTGGTCGCCAGCCTGCATGCGGTCGAGCTGGCCCTGGCGCACTTTTCGCGCATCATCGGCTTGCGTGACGGACAGATCCTGTTCGACCTTCCGGCCAGCGAAGTTGACCGCGAGTTACTCGACAAGCTCTACGCCAACGAGCAACTGCAATCTCCACCGGTCGCCCTTGCGCCCTTGAGCGTGCAGATTCCCCGATGCTGACCCGCGATACCCGAGATCCCGCCACCCGCCCCCGCCTGCTGCTCACCCTGCTGGCCTTGGCGCTGTTGTGGCCGGGCATCCATTACAGCGAGCTGGACCTGAGCGTGCTGGTGGCGAGCGACAGCCAGAGCGAAATCGGCCGATTCGTATCGGCGTTCTGGCCACCGGCCCATGACGAAGAGTTTCTTCAGCTGTTGTGGCAAGCCACCTTGCAGACCCTGGCCATCGCTACGGCCGGCATGGCGTTGGCGTTGCTGTTGGCCGTTCCCGCGAGCCTGCTGGCCAGTCGTGCCCTGTCGCTGTCGGCGGCTTCCCGTGCCGGTCACCCGAGTGCTTGGGGGCAACTGTTGCGCTGGCCGGTGCGCGGGTTGTTGATCTTCCTGCGCAGCGTGCCGGAAATCGTCTGGGCCCTGCTGTTCGTGCGCGCCGTCGGCCTTGGTCCGACCGCCGGGGTCCTGGCCATTGCCATCACCTACAGCGGCATGCTCGGCAAGGTCTACGCGGAAATTTTCGAATCGGTCGACCAGCGCCCGGCACACGCGCTGCTGCAATCCGGCAGCGGTCGGCTTGCGGCCTTTTGCTATGGGATCTTGCCCAATGTCGCCGCCGAGCTGATGTCGTACACGGTTTACCGCTGGGAGTGCGCGATTCGTGCCTCGGTGGTGATGGGTTTCGTCGGTGCCGGCGGGCTGGGCCAGCAAATGGATTTGTCGCTGCGCATGTTCGCCGGGGGCGAAGTCGCCAGTCTGTTGCTGACATTTCTGGGGCTGGTGCTGCTCGCTGATCAACTCAGCCGCCTGCTGCGTTGGAGGTTGGCATGAATCGCCTGATCAACCTGGCACTGCTGCTGAGCATCGTTGCGGCGGTGGTCGTTTCGTTCATCTACCTGAGCATCGACCTCGGCGAACTCGGCGGTAGCGGCAACCTGAAGCAGATGGGCGCGTATGCGCAGCGTTTTCTCAACCCGGACCTGAGCGCGAGTCACCTGCAAGCCATCGCTCACGGCGCCCTGGAAACCATCGCCATGTCGGCCCTGGGCACGTTGCTCGCGGCGGTGTTCGGCCTGCTGTTGGCATTGCCCGCCGCCGGACGATTCGGCTGGCCGCTGCAGAGCGCGTCGCGCCTTGTGCTCAATGCCCTGCGCGCGGTGCCGGAACTGGTGTGGGCCGCGCTGATGGTGCTGGCCGCCGGGCTCGGCCCCAATGCCGGCACCCTGGCCCTGGCCCTGCACACCACCGGCGTGCTTGGCCGCTTGTTCGCCGAAGCGCTGGAAAACACCCCGCCGGAACCCGCCGAAGCGATCCGCCTGCAAGGCGGCAACGCCGTGTGGGCCTTCTGCTACGGCACCTTGCCCAATCTGCTGCCGCAGTTGCTGGCCTACATTCTGTACCGCTGGGAAAACAACATTCGCATGGCCAGCGTGCTGGGCTTCGTCGGCGCCGGCGGCTTGGGCCAGATGCTCTATGTCAGCCTCAGCCTGTTCCAGGAAGCTCAAGCCAGCACGGTCATCCTGGCCATGTTGTTGCTGGTGTTTGCCGTCGACTCGCTGAGTAGCTGGAGCCGTCAACGCTGGGTCAAGGCGTGAATCGACAACGCTTAGGCATGGCTGGCCGAGCGAAAAATAATTGCCTCACTGTCCAACCCACGCTGGCGTCAACGCCTGCCGTGCACTAACGTTCATGCTATCGGCCAGAATAATTCAGCGAGCGTTTCGATCCTCCAGATTTTTCGCCAGAAAGTTGCGCGGATCGCTGCATTTTTTTGCCTCGTCCACCCATGAGTTCCGCGCACAATCACTCAGACTTTCGAGTCACGATGTTAACCTTGTAGCGCTCATGCGGAGTACGGAAACAGATGCAGGATGGCCGCCCCAACCCAACACTTGATCTGGAATATTGTGCCGAACGTCCGATATTCACGGCCTTCTTACAACAGGCAAAACAAGCGCCTGATGCCATTGCGGTCATCTCCCATGACACAACCTGCAGCTATCGACAGCTTGAAGAGATAAGCCGCGGCATTGCTTCGTGGTTGATTGCAAATGGCGCCACCGAATCCGACCGGATCGTCATTGTTTCCAGTCGTTGTGCCGGGCTGGTCTACTCAATGCTCGGCGCCTCGCGTGCCGGGTTGACCTTTACCGTCGCCGACATGGCCTATCCGCCTGCGCGCATCGGGCAAATCATTCATTTGCTTGAGCCTGCTTTTGTTTTGCTGTGCGGCGAGGCTACATTCGAACTGCAAGGGACAGGGAATACCAGTCCGCAGATCGTCCGGGTTCCGGAAACAGCAGGCGAAGCACTGCGTCAGTTCAATTCTGATCAACATAATTTGCCGGAGATCGACCCTGGCAAAGCGGCCTATATCACGTTCACGTCGGGAAGTACTGGCGAACCCAAAGGCATTGTTACAACCCACGCGCCTTTGGTGCATTTCATTGAGTGGCATACCAAGCGTCATTCGCTATCAAAAGATGATTGCTTTTCCTTGCTCTCCGGACTTGGTCATGATCCGGTTTATCGAGACGTTTTCACGCCTCTGTCCATTGGCGCGAAAGTGATTATTCCTGCGCAATCAACCGTCATAGATCCATCTGCACTGGCGACATGGATATACAAATATCAAATATCCATCATTCACCTGACGCCTCCACTTGGAAAACTCATTGAAACCGGGACAAAACTTAACGACCTGAAGCTCAACGAGCTGCGTTATCTTTTTTGGGGCGGCGATGCGTTAAGCAATACGCTTTACGAACAAATACGCGCTATCGCGCCGAGCGCCATCAGCGTGAACTTCTACGGCACAACAGAAACGCCCCAAGCCATGGCGTACCACCCAGTCGACCCTGAAGCCGACAACGCCAAGATCCCACTGGGAAAAGGTATCGAAGGCGCGCAACTGTTGATCGTGGATGACTCGAATCAGTTGGTACGCGAAGGACAAACCGGTGAAATCCTGATTCGTAGTCCTTATCTATCGCAGGGTTACTGGGCTGATCCGGCGCTAACCCGGGAAAAATTCGTTGCGAACCCCTTTACCCATGTCGAAAACGATATTTGTTACAGAACCGGAGACCTGGGCACTTACCTTTCAGATGGCAGCGTCAGCTTTCTGGGTCGGGGCGACAGCCAGGTCAAGATTCGCGGCCATCGAATCGAGCTCAGTGAAATCGAAGGGGCGATTTCACGACACTCCCGGATCAAACAGTGCGTGGTCGTCGCAGCCAAAGACCATGCGATGACAAGGCTGGTTGCTTATTGCGTTGCGACAACCCCTGTCTCAGCCGCTGAGTTGCGTGAACATGTCGGCGATGAACTCCCGGAGTACATGGTGCCGGCGTTGTTCGTATTTCTGGATGCCATTCCACTGACACCGAATGGAAAAATTGATAAACGGGCATTGCCACCGATTGCTGGCAACACGGATACAGCGCCCGTAAATTCGAATCAGAAGCTGTCCCCCCTCGCGCTCAAGCTCACGGCCGCGTGGTCGGAAATACTCGAAGTCACACACATTGACGCCGGCTTGTCGTTCGTCGAACTGGGTGGAGATTCGCTCTCGTTCGTTCAGGCTTCAATGGTCCTGGAAGAGCTGATCGGGCACTTGCCAGAACAATGGGAAACCAGGCCCATACGTGAACTGTGCGAACTGACCAACATCGCCAAGCCTTCAAAATTCTCGGTTCGGGAGATGGAGCTCCCTGTCCTGTTGCGCGTCATATCGATCATGTTCATTGTTATCGGGCATTTTAATCTTTTTCCGATATGGCCAATTTCAGGCGAGACCACTGTTTTATTTTTGGTATCCGGCATCAGCCTGGCAAGATTTCAACTAAACGCCATAAACGAACGCGGCAACGCGCGCATGCTTCTCAAGTCCATCATCAGCATTGCCGCGCCCACTATTCTTTACACAATCTTGCTGCAGGTCGTGTTCGACAAAATTCACTGGCAAACACTGCTGCTGATTTCAAACTGGTTCCCCTCGAGCATCACCGGTGACTTTGCGTATTGGTACATTGAAGTTCTGCTGCAGATGATCGTCATCATTGGCTTCGCGCTTTCATTCCAGCGCGTTAGAAGCATCATCATGTCGAACCCGTTTCGTCACCTCGTCATTGCGGCCTGCTTATTGGCAGTGGCGGACCTCATGATTAACAAGTATCTGTTTGATGCGACCGGTCTGTTTAACAGAGTGCCACAGCACTATCTTGCGATCATGGTGCTCGGCATGGCGATTCACTACGCCCATTCGACCAAGCGGAAATTGATCGCCAGCGCAGTGACTGTGATGATTATTGCCTTCCAGGATTTCCAGGCACTCTCCGGCCTTGCAACACAAGGTCTAGAGACGGGTATTTATGTTGATATAGCCTTGCCCGCCGTTCTCGCGTTGATCTGGATTCGCTCTATTCCCGTGCCAGGCCTCATCGCCCGGGGTCTCGCATTGATCGCGTCCTCGACGCTGTACATTTATCTGACGCATTTCCAGTTCCAGTCCGTGGCCCGCCACCTCTATGATCAGCCAGCGCTCGCGGTAGTCATAGCCATCGCCGGTGGCATTGCAGTGGGTTATGCCTGGAACAAAGGCGTTCGTATCCTGGTATTGCTCTGGAATAAAGGAGCAAAAAAGACTCGCCCGGATACGATTGAGCGAGTGGCATGACCTTAGCGTTATAGGGTGATCCGGGCCGGAAATTTCCGGCCGGTTGATCGGCATGAATGGAGAGACACGATGAGTAGTATCACCCTTGACGATAAGCACCGCCTCGCCCTGGTTGACGCATTGCGCTGCTTTGCGGCGCTATGGGTGGTCCTGTTTCACTTCTCCGAGGGCAATCACCTTCCAACGCTTCTGGCAGCCATTCCGACCTGGTTGAAATATATCGTTTTCGACGCGGGTCACCTGGGTGTGCCGGTCTTTTTCGTTTTAAGCGGAATCGTCATGGCAGCCACGACATTTCGCGTGCCGATGAACAGTGCGAATGCTGCGAACTTTGTCGCGCGCCGTCTAGTACGCCTTGCCCCGCCCTACTATGCCGCCGTGGCGCTAGGCGTGTTGGTGATTGCGGCGAAACATCTGTCCGGGCAAAACGGGATTCAACTTCCAGGTTTTACGGATATTCTCGGGCATCTGGCGTTTCTTCAAGGCTTCCTGGGTATCGAAAACATCATCACCGTGTTCTGGACCCTGTGTATCGAAGTCCAGTTTTACATTGCCTTTGCCGTACTACTTTGGTTAGCCCATCAAGCCAATGGGGGCGAAGTTTTCCAGGCGCGCAATATTGCTATTTGGGTCAGCGCACTATTGGCACTGCTTTGGCCAACCGGCCTGATTCAATCGATAGGCTGGCAAGGCGGGTTCATTGGATTCTGGTTCAGCTTCATGGCCGGGGTTTTATGTGGCCAGACCCTTAAAGGCACAAGACAGAGCCGATACATTGCCGTTGGATACTGCGCAGTGCTTCTGCTTATCGGTGTTGCGAGCGAAAATTCATTCGCCATTGCTGCCGGGCTAACGGGTCTATCGTTTTGTTTGCTGGTGAATCACTCTGCCACCTTGGGTTTCATGTCCAGCTATCCAGTGATAAAGCTCGGCTTGATTTCCTACAGCCTGTATTTATTTCATTCGCCCGTGATTGGCACTTTCATGCGGCTGTTCCGGCGCTTCCTGCCGTCTGGCCTGGTGACCGACACACTGGCGTTGATCCTTGGATTAGCCGCCTGCATCACATTTGCCGCCATCGCCTACATGATCTTCGAACGTCCCGCCATCGCATGGAGCAGGCGCATCAAATTCAAACGCACCGACGCCGTTGTTGTTCAATCGGACGTCAATCCAGGCTGAATCCAGTGGTGGCACGTGGATCCCCAAGTTGTACGAATCCGCCATCGACGGCTGTCTTTCAAGACAGACCGTAATAAATTTGCCAGATTCGGTTTACTTTTTTGAGGTTGCTCAAGGTATGTCCAGTCTCGATCCATCCCTGCAAGACACCGCCGCACCTGATGGCGTTTGTTACGGCTGCGGCAGCAGCAATCCCCACGGGTTGCACATCAAGAGTTACTGGCATGAAGACGGCGTGCATGTCATGGCCGAACATGTGCCAGAGGCCAAGTATTGCGGTTGGCCTGATCTGGTTTATGGCGGGTTGATCGCGATGCTGGTCGATTGCCATTCAAACTGGACGGCGATGGCCTATCACTACCGCAATGAGCAGCGCGAAGTCAGTAGCCTGCCCCGCATCAACTGCGTGACCGGCAACCTCGGTATCAAATTCATCAAACCGACGCCCATGGGTATTCCTCTGACCCTGCGCGCGAAGGTCGAAGGTGAAGTGGGACGCAAATGCCGGGTGATCTGTGAGGTATTTGCCGGGGACGTGCTCACCGCTGTCGGAGACTCCGTTTTTGTTCGCGTCGATACCGGGCAACTGGCGGACGCCGCTCATGGCCGATAGTTGTTTTAGTCCCGACGGCTGCTCATCTTAAAGTGAGCAGCGAGCCCCTGCGAAAAGCGGCGTAACCGCTTACAATTGCGCCTTTTACCGCAAATCAGGCAGGCAACAAGGCTATGGCGCTCGACCCTCCGACGATGTTGACAATCTCGATCGCCCTCGCAACGGCCGCTGCGCTGTACCTGGCGATCGAGTGGCGCAGCATTCGTGAAACCTCGCTGCTGTTCTGGAGCGCAGGCTTTGCAACGATCACCGTGGGTTCGACACTCGCCCTGCTGCGCATGAGCGGCCTTTTGTTGATCGGCATCTGGTTCGCCAACGGTCTCTTGGTGTTGGCCCACTGGTTTTTTCTGCTGGGCGTCGCGAGGTTCACGCAGGTACGCCTGTCTCGCGGCTGGTACCTGATTTTCGTCGCATGGGCAGGACTGTTGTTACTGCCGGACGAGCCTTCCTGGTCGAAGATCATGCTGGTGGCGAACTCGCTGCTGGTTGCCCTGGTAACGCTCAGAGCCAGCTTCCTCCTGCGTCCCCACGGCAGGTCGTTGAGTGTGGGCGCGGTGCAGTTGCGCTATGTCTTGCTGGTCCACGGACTGTTCTATTTCATCAAGGCGCTGACGGCAATCGTCCCGGGCACCCTGATCGATCTTGCAGCCTTGCGCGGCGAAATCATTCAGATTTCCCTGGTCGAGGGCGCGATGGCGATCATGTTGATCGCGCTGTCGATGACCGGCACCGAGCGCTATCGCCGGGAAAAGCGGATAGCCCGACTGGCCGCCCGTGATCCGTTGACCACCCTATACAACCGCCGTGCCCTCGAAGTGCGGGCACCACGCTTGCTGGCTGAAGTTTCGAGCACTCGACCGGGCGCCCTGCTGCTGATCGATATCGACAACTTCAAACTGGTCAACGACCTGTTCGGCCACATCGCCGGCGACCGACTTCTGGTCACGCTGAGCGAGATGATTCGTTCTCTACTGCCCGAAGGCGCGCTGGCGGCCCGATTGGGCGGTGACGAATTCGTCATTCTGCTGAGCAACGCATCAAGGGCGGGAATCGTGGCGCTCGGCAGCACGCTACGCGAGCGGTTTCACAACGAGGCATCACAGACATTCGCCACGCCCGAAGCGGTGACTCTGAGCATCGGGGCCAACCTGTTCGACCATCCGCCAGCCAGTCTGGCGGCATTGATCGAGCAAGGTGACGCGGCGCTTTATGAATCCAAGCGTGGCGGACGCGACAGCATCCGCCTGGTAGACCGGACGCTGGCGCGCAGTGAGGGTCTACGCACAGATTGACTCCCGCAAAGGCGCCTTACTCAGCCACCGCGACTTGATTGCGGCCACGCGCCTTGGCTCGATACAGCGCCTTGTCGGCGTTGCTCATCAAACTGTGCAGATCCTTGTCGCTGGTTTCCATCGATGCCACCCCGACGCTGGCCGTGATGCAGTGAACCGGCCCGGTCATCAGCCCGGCAATCGACTGGATGAGTTCCTCGGCGAGGTTCTGCGCCGCCTCAAGGGAAGTTTCCGGGAGCAAAACAGCGAACTCCTCACCCCCTAGCCGGCCGTGAATGTCCGATTCACGAAAGAACTTGCAGATCACTACGCCCATTTGCCGCAGCACCTGGTCGCCGACCTGATGGCCATAGGTATCGTTGATGTGTTTGAAGTGGTCCATATCCAACATCACCGCGCACAGCGGCAGCTGGTAGTTCTGGCAATGGTTGTACAAGCGCTGGGCCTGTTCGAAGAACGCCCGGCGATTCTTCAAACCGGTGAGTTCATCGGTTTGCGCGGCCCGGGTGGAAATACTGTGGGCCATTTCCATTTCACGGGTTAAGCGAAAGGCCGTTTCCAGAGCATCAGAAAGTTTGCGTGTCGCGCTGAATACAAATGACGCAAACACCAAAACCGCACCGCCGATACCGACTTGCAGGACCGTCGGCTGGAACAACAGCCAAATGGCGCTGGGAAACAACACCAGAACAATCGACACAACCGTCATGTAGCGATAGGCCGAATAACAGGACACCGCGCTGACCGACATGCCGACGGTAAAGAGCATGACCAGCGCCTGGGCCAAAATATCGTTTGCCGGCATGATCGCTAACGCGCCACCGCCCCAGATACTGGCGGATAACACTAAGGTGACCCAATACAAACGTTCCCAGCGCAGAGGTGTGCGATCAGTTTCCGGACTGCGGAAATAGACAACAAACATCAAAATGCGCAACGACGTTGAACCCAGCAGCAGCGCAACCCACCAGGCAACGACGGTGTGATCTATGCGTTCCCAACACAGCCAGCACAACATGGCCAACGCCAGGAAAGCACCGAAAACTGCGGGCACTGATTGGCGAAACAA
This sequence comes from Pseudomonas fluorescens, assembly GCF_000802965.1. Taxonomy (GTDB): domain Bacteria; phylum Pseudomonadota; class Gammaproteobacteria; order Pseudomonadales; family Pseudomonadaceae; genus Aquipseudomonas; species Aquipseudomonas fluorescens_A. The sequence goes on from NZ_JSAK01000029.1 coordinate 51,482, forward strand.
CTGATGCAATCGGTCAGTGCGTACCTGCTGCGCGATAAAGCTTTCCTGCTCACGCCGAAATCCAAGGCCATCCATTTGAGCCGCCTGATCATGATGCTATGCCGAACTAGCATTGTGGCACATTGCTCAGGCCGGGCCGCAAAACTCCTTGAACACTCGGGCTTGCAGTTATCGGATAGCGCCGATTAGTCCCACCGCCCATCATCAGTGCGACACAACTAAGACCCCTTGGATAACTGCCTGATGCGCTTCCTTTACTTGATTCCAGTCATACTTCTTATGGGCTTGACGGGCTGCACGACGATGCCCGCCGCAGAAACACGACACACCGGATACCTGGATGATTACAGCCGACTCTCAAAAGATCCCAAGTGGCCTGACAGCGAATACTGGGTCAAACCAACACTGGATCTGAAAAAAGATTATCGAAAGCGTATCTACCTGGAGCCGCCCAAGTTTTACTTTGTGGGCAAGGATGTCGGGCTGATCACCGATCATCCCTCCGATACCAGCACCATGCTCAAGTACCTTCACCAGGCGATCCTCCTGGAGTTGTTAACCAGCGGCTACGATGTCATCGCCCGCCCCGAACCGAACTCCCTTCTGCTGCGCACGGCCATTACTGGCAGCGAACGCACGCCACGGGATTTGTCCGTTCCGGAATACTTGCCAGTCGGATTTGTCGTGGGCGGTGCGATGTACCTGACCGGCACTCGAGATGAAAGCTTGCGTATCTATTTTGAAAGTGAGTTGAGAGATGGCCAGACCGGTGAGCTGTTAGGTCAATCCGTCAGCGCCACCACTGGAAACGAGATTTCACCATCGGATAAAACCAAAGTCGAAGACACCTTTCCGGCCCTGGATACCTGGGCAAAACAACTGCGTGAACGCGCAGACAGTGCCTTTGCCTCCAACTAATCTGCGCCAACGACTTCAAGACAAAGGACTGTCTTGAGTTGCGGGCCAGCCGTGACAAAACACCACACTCTACTTGTCAGTTTCAGTACTTTCCGTTAGCGTCACGCCGCCGCGCCCTCACAGTGACTGTCTAGCCCCGCCTGTTGAGTCACCTCGCCGTACCCAATTCGTCTGTATACTCTGCCGAGCCCGCCTGAATGGAGGATTTCCATGAGCTACGCCTTTAAGTTGAAAAACGGTGCCACCGCTGTTTTCGACCCAGAGAGCGCCAAGCTATCCATTACTACGCCCCATGGAGATGTTCAGCATTCCACGCTGGCTCGGGCTGAGGCACGTCTGCTTGATCTGTTGCTGATCGAACCCGGCGTGACTAAAACCCGCGAAGAAATCATCGATTACACCTGGAATGACCGCGTCGTCGCTTCCGGCAGTTTGAATCAAGCCGTGTTTTCGCTGAGGAACATCCTCAACGACAGTCGAGACCATGAGATCGTGATGACGCTCCCTCGCCGAGGGTACTGTTTTAATCGTCATTATCTAATCGATGAACAAACTGAAGCGCCATTACCCTCGAATCAAATCGAACAGACCGTCGTTCCCGCCGCTGAACCGATGCTCCCCGCCGGCGATGCTGATCTGTCCTCGGCATTGGAGAAAAGCAAAAAGACCGGCATGGCTACAAAATGTTTGCTGGCGGGTTATGCAATAACCTTGTTGCTATGTGTTTTCACTTTTTCCCGATTCAGCTTCTCATTCGATACACCCACCATCGAAACTTCCAGCACCCAACAGAATGAGATCACGCTGCATGCATTAGGCAACAACGTGGCTGAAGCTCAGTCGCTGAGAGATATTTCCGCTGAGCAAGCAAAGAAACTGCCGTCACACTTGAAAGGTCAGGTCTGGATTAACCACACCAAGACAAATTACTCCGTCTCTTGCATTCGTCCCGACCTGAGCACCGCAAACTTAGAGTCAAACAGTCATCAAAATGATCTCGCCATGATGATTCAGCGATGCCTGGAAACAACCTTATGAAAATAGTTAAATCGCCCATCATTCATTGGATAGCACTCGGCGCTGTCAGCCTTCTCTGCATTATTGCGCTGACCTATTCACCTTCTTCCTACAAAGAAAATACCAGTTACCACACGGTAAGCCGGCAATTGCTCGAAGACCTTAGCGTCCTCAACACAGAGGAATACCTAACTATTGGCCATGGTCGGTTCACACAATCGACACTGGAGAGCATGGACGAAAAAATTCGCAATGCCACGCTTTCAGCGAATCTCATACAAGAAAGCAAAGATCGTATCCAGATAAAAATCAGTACTGTCAAACTTAGCCAGGACAACGAATTGTTTGCCATTGAAAAGACCCCCAATCTTTTCTTCAGGCGTCAATATGTTTTGCAGGAAGGTGCTGTTCTGAATTATCAATTCCTGCCCTCAGCCAATGAAAACACGCTTTGCTTTTACATTCATGAAGTCAGTCGCTTGCGCTGTATGAACCACTAGTCGCTTACGTCCAATAAAAAAATGACAATTAATGACTTGAGCCTACATTAATTCACTCCAGAATCTGAGCATCCCTGCTCTCTGGAGTCGATCGTGCTTAATCTTCGTCTTGGCAAGTTACCCCTCAAGCATAAGCTCGCGCTGGGCTTTCTCGCCTACTCGAGTGGCCTGTTGCTTGGCTGGCTTGCAAACCTTTGATCACTCCATATCCACCACAACTATCTTGGTGAACCTATGGAAAACTATCTCATTGCCAACCCGTGGCTTCGTGTATTGATCGTCGATCACGATCAATACACGCGAGTGAAAATCGACAAAACCCTTGCCAGCCTCGGCTATCACCGGGTCGCGCCGTTGAGCTCGTTTTGCGAATTAATGACAATTATCGATGGCGCAATGTCGGTTTTCGACCTGCTTATCATCAATGAGGCGGTATTGAAGAGCGCCGACTCACTGTTCGAGCAAACCATTCGCGACTGTCCGAACATCAGGCACCTGCTGATTTATCAGGAAGGGGACCTGCAACAAACGAGCGCTATCGAGTTTTCGATGCAATCAACTGACTTTACCCTGCCCCGCATTCCGGACAGGGAATCCATCAGTCAGGTGATGAGCTTCATTGATATGAGCACGTTCGTTAAAGCGGGTGACGAACACAAATCGAGATTTCGCCATAGCAGCAAATCAGCCTCGTGGCTCATGTAAACCGCTTGCCTGAGCGCGAAAATACACATTTTTGACTTTGATTTACTTCTCGGCGGCAAGAGTATCCCCGACTGCAAAACCACTTCGACCATTTGGAAAAACCGTTAACAAGGAAAGCTTTGCAATGCTGCTCAAAAACCTCGCAATCATATCGTTCGCTTCATTGCTTTCATTCAAGGCCATCGCCGACGACAAGGGCCTTTATGTAGGCGCCGGTGTATCCAGCGTTGAAACCGATAAAAAGACGCTGAGCGATAACGAGATGGGCTACAAGGTTTATACGGGATACCGCATGAATGATTATTTCGCTTTCGAAGGCGCAATCATCGACCTGGGAGACTTCAAGGATAACAATCTGAAATTCGAAGGCAGATCCGCACAATTGGCAACCCATATCGGATTTCCCATCGGACAACGCATCCGATTGTTTGGCAGCCTGGGTGCCCATGCGTGGGACGCGGACGGTAATGTTGAAAAGGACGACACCGGCGTTGATCTGACCTACGGCGCCGGCGTCGAAATGGATGTTTTCCGTAATTTTGGCTTACGCGCTGAATATGAAGTTCTGGAAGTCGGAAAAATAGACATCAATCAAACAACGGCTTCTGCTTATTTGCGTTTCTAATCAATCTGCCAGAGAGCGGTCCACATGATCGCTCTCTCACTTCTCTAGCGAATAAGCTTTATGAGCGTTCAGCGTCCTGACGAATTTTTTCACATAAACTCAGCATACCCCGAAAGACCGAGCAACTTTTCAAGCGCATGGGATATTGATTTCCAGCCTTTAGAAAAAGAAGCGCGCATCCTCCAGTACAAGTTGATACAGGGTCCCAGACTTCAGCACAGCCGACTTGAGTTTGACTCGCCTGTCAATGTCGTCAGCGCCGTTCCAAAAGGGCTGATGACATTTGCCATTTCACAGTCGCCGGTTGGACGCCCTACCTGGAACAATCAAAAACTGCTTCCAAACGAAATCGTCGTTTTGAACAGCGACGAACCTGTGCACTTCATCTGCGAACCGAACGAAGTTCTTTTCACCATCACCACCACGCTAGAACACTATGAACAGTGCCGCGAAAAACACTCAACCATTGATGTGCTTGCGAGTCGAAAAAAACATCGTTTCCAGACCGATAAATTTCAGCTCATGCAGTCTGCCATTCAAGCGATAAGCGCCTCTTGCGCCCAAGGCAACGAATACTCCGGCATTCCACACAACGACTTCGCCAACTCAAATACAGAAAACAGTTTGCTTGGCTCTCTACTGCAAATCCTGACACCCGACAGCAATAGCGCCCGTGAAACTCCGAAACGCAGACAAATCGCCAGGAAAGCCATTGAGTACATTCACGAGAACATCTCCCAACCGTTCAACATGAACACCCTCGTTGACCAACTGGAAACCACACACCGCACCTTGCATCTGGGTTTCATAGAAACGTTCGGGACTTCACCGATTGCCTACCTCAAAAACCTGAGGCTCTCAACGCTCGCCGCGACCTGATCAAGAAGACCTGGCCAACCGTGACTGAAACCGCCATGCATTGGAACTTCCACCATTTAGGGCGCTTCTCCAGGGATTATCAGGCTGCTTATGGTGAGTCACCGTCAGCGACAGTGAGGCGCAATTTTGGCTAGCCACCAGCGGGCTGCCGACGGTATCCGTTGGCACGCCCCATCTCGCCGGCGAGCTGCGCTAAGAGACTGCGCCTATCAGAAACAAATACTGCGGCTATTAGCTGACTACCCGATAGCGGTCTAGCCTTATCTAGCGTCGGCGTAGTCTGGCCGGCACAGACCTGATGTGAAGATAAGAATGAGTCAGAAAACTGACCAGGCATAAGGTGGGTCGTCGTATTGGCAACGTGGTTGCCACTGTCAGCAAAGCCCACGTGGCCACAACGATCAACTGATCGAGAAATTGGTCCAGCAGCCTGAGTCATTGATTTCGCTCGCTCTTCCCGTGCCCGAATCCGGGCCGGGTGGCTGAATGAACTCGACCAAAGGTAGCTCACACATGGCAAACGAATCGAAATGTCCCTTCAATCACGCCGCCGGCGGTGGCACAACAAACCGCGACTGGTGGCCGAATCAACTGAATCTGAAGATCCTGCATCAGCACTCGTCCTTGTCAGACCCCATGGACGAAGGCTTCAACTATGCAGAGGCTTATAAGAAGCTGGACTTTGCTGCCGTCAAAAGCGACCTGAACGCGCTGATGACGCAGTCGCAAGACTGGTGGCCAGCGGACTTTGGCCATTACGGGCCGCTCTTTGTTCGCATGGCCTGGCACGCCGCAGGCACCTACCGCACCGGGGACGGACGCGGCGGCGCCGGTACTGGCCAGCAACGCTTTGCACCGCTAAACAGTTGGCCGGACAACGTCAGCCTCGACAAGGCACGCCGGTTGCTGTGGCCGATCAAACAAAAGTATGGCAACAACATTTCCTGGGCTGACCTGATTGTGCTCACCGGCAACGTCGCGCTGGAGTCCATGGGCTTCAAGACCTTCGGTTTTTCCGGTGGTCGCCCGGATGTCTGGGAACCGGATGAAGACGTGTATTGGGGCACTGAAAAAAAATGGCTGGCTGGAGATTCACGCTACGGCAAAGACGACAACGGGCCCGCTCAAGCGCCCGGCGATGTTCCACTGGTTGCTGAACCCGGGAGGAATGAGGACAGCCGTACCGAAGACGGTCGCATCCTTGAAAACCCCCTCGCCGCCGTTCAAATGGGCCTGATCTATGTGAATCCGGAAGGTCCCGAAGGCACCCCCGACCCGGTCGCTGCCGGGATAGACATCCGCGAAACCTTCGGTCGCATGGCGATGAACGACGAAGAAACCGTGGCGCTGATTGCCGGCGGCCACGCCTTCGGCAAAACCCACGGCGCCGGTCCTGCCGACAATGTGGGTGCCGAGCCTGAAGCGGCCGGTCTGGAACTACAGGGGTTGGGCTGGAAAAACAGCTTCGGCACTGGCAAAGGCCCGGACACCATCACCAGCGGCCTGGAAGTCACCTGGACCACAACACCCACCAAATGGAGCAATAACTTCCTGGAGAACGTGTTCGGTTTCGAATGGGAACTGTCGAAAAGCCCGGCGGGCGCCCACCAGTGGGTGCCAAAAAACGGCGCTGGGGCCGGCATCATTCCGGATGCTCATGACCCGTCGAAACGCCGTAACCCGACCATGCTTACCACTGACCTGGCCCTGCGCTTCGACCCGATCTACGAACCGATTTCCCGGCGTTTCCTGGAAAATCCCGACCAGTTGGCCGACGCCTTCGCCCGCGCCTGGTACAAGCTGATCCACCGTGACATGGGGCCGCTCTCGCGTTACCTCGGCCCGGAAAACCCAAGCGAAGTGTTGCTGTGGCAAGACCCGATCCCCGCGGTCGACCATGCCCTGGTCAACGACAGCGACGTCGCGGCGCTCAAGAGCAAACTGCTGGCCTCGGGTCTGTCGATCCCTGAGCTTGTCTCTACCGCATGGGCGGCAGCTTCGACGTTCCGCGGTTCAGACAAACGCGGCGGCGCCAACGGTGGGCGGCTGCGTCTGGCGCCGCAGAAGTCCTGGCAGGCCAACCAGCCTGAGCAACTGGCGAACGTGTTGGCGAAACTCGAGAGCATCCAGAACGAGTTCAACACCGGCGGCAAGAAAATCTCGTTGGCGGACCTGATCGTGCTGGCTGGGAGTGCCGGCGTCGAACAGGCAGCGAAAAACGCCGGGCACACCGTCACGGTGCCGTTCACGCCGGGGCGGATGGACGCTTCCCAGGAGCAGACGGACGTCGATTCCTTCGGTTTCCTCGAACCGATTGCCGATGGTTTCCGTAACTACCTCAAAGGCCGGTACACCGTTTCAGCCGAAGCACTGCTGATCGACAAAGCGCAATTGCTGACGCTCTCCGCACCTGAAATGACCGCACTCATTGGCGGTCTGCGCGTGCTTAACACCAACGTCGGGAAAACCGCCCACGGCGTCTTCACGAGTCGGCCAGAGGCGTTGACCAACGACTTCTTCACCAACCTGCTGGACATGGGCGTGGAATGGAAACCGGTGTCGGAGGCCAATGAGGAGTTCGAAGGCCGTGATCGCAAAACCGGCCAGCCGAAGTGGAAAGCTACCCGTGTCGACCTGGTCTTCGGTTCCAACGCGCAGTTGCGGGCGTTGGCCGAAGTCTATGCAAGCGCTGGCGGGCAGGAGAAATTGGTCAAAGACTTCGTGGCGGCGTGGACCAAGGTGATGAACCTGGATCGCTTCGAACTGAAGTGAAACCCGGGTGCGGCGATTGACCAAGGGCGGCGCAATGCCGCCCTTGTTGCTTCGATTGTTAAAAATCCTGGGACGACGACGTCTATTGATGCACCTCACGACCCAGGCTTCGTGCGAAAATCCCTGCCATCCTTTCAAGCACTGACAAGCCGAGTAGAAAAAATGAATCGCCAGAAAAAACTACAACAGTTGTTCAAGGAAAAAGCCAAAAAGGCCAGCGCCAAACTGGCACCGAAAAAGCCTAAATACATCAGTAAAGCGGACCGAGCGAAATTGGCTGCCGAAGCCGGCCCGGACGAGATCATTTCCCCCGAGAGCTGATCCGAAAGCCGCACGTGTTTTTACCCGGACTATCTGCTCACCCCCTCCACTCTCGCGGACTGACACCGGTCTTGCGTCGAAATGCCCGAGCCAGCGCCGAAGGACTTTCGTAGCCCACTTCTTCGGCGATCAGGGCGATGGGTTTGCCCTCGCGCAGACGCTTCTGCGCCAGGCTGATACGCCAACTCACCAGATAATCCACGGGTGACTGCCCGACCACGCGCTTGAAGTGTTCGGCGAAACTGGCCCGCGACATATGGGCCAATTCCGACAACTGCGCCACGCTCCAGGCCTTGCCGGGGGTTTCGTGCATAAGGTTCAAGGGCCGGGCGAGGCGTGAATCGGCGAGACCGGCCATCATCCCCGGTTGCTGACTTCGACTGCTGAGGATATGCCGCAGCAACAGGATCACCACCAGTTCGAACAGTCGATCCATCACCGCTTCACGCCCACAGGTGCCATCGAAAGCCTCGCTGAACAGCCATTCCAGCGTGCTGCCCAAGGTCGGGATTTCCTCGAGTTTCAGCACCAGGTAGTCCGGCAACGCCGCCGCCAAGGCATTGCTTGAGCCGCCGTCGAATGTCAGCGAGGCGCAGACCAACTGCGTGTCGGCGTCTTCCGCAGACGACAGGCGGTGACGATACGGCCGTGGGAAAAAGATCAGTGTCGGCTCGGTGATCAGCAGTTCACGTTCATCGGCCAGTTTCAGCAACAGTTCTCCACCCTGAAGCAGGTGCAGATGCCCGCACGTCTGGCTGCCATCGAAAGCCGTGATGCCGCAAAAGGTACCGCTGTGGAAAGTGCCGGCGTTGACGCCGAAATGTGCAAGCAGCGTAGACAAGCGATCCATGGAAAGTACCCCGAGAGCAGTTCTGGACGATCTGTCGCATATCGTCGACGATTTGCACCCAATAGACCAGAGCCAATCACTAGCATGAACTCCGTACCCAGCGCCTGTCGCGCTTCAATCCTCGGAGAATCAACATGACCCGTATTAGCCCTGTCAGCCTCGAACACGCCACCGACACCACCCGCCCGCTGCTGGAAGGCGTGCAGAAGAAAATCGGTTTCCTGCCCAACGTCTTCCGCGTGTTGGCCCAAGCTCCCGCCGTGTTGGCTTCCTACCTACAAAACTCGGCGGCGCTGGGCAAGACGTCCTTGAGCGCTACGGAGAAGGAAGCGATTTTCCTCGCCACTTCACAGGTTAACGGCTGCGACTACTGCCTGGCGGCGCACACGCTGTTCGCTGGCAAGGCCGGGCTCTCCGGCCAGGAGATCCTCAGCGCCCGGGAAGGCAAGCTAGACAGCTACGCCTTGCTCGCCCGGCAGATCACCGAAAGCCGAGGCCACCTGAGTAGCGAGCAAATCGCCGCGGCCCGCGCTTCCGGGATCAATGACGCGAAGATCATCGAAGTGATCGCCCACGTGGCTTCGCAAACGCTGACCAACTACCTGAACAACGTCGCCCTGACCGATATCGACTTCCCGGCGATCGATGCCTGAGCCACTCATAAGCGGAGGACTGACCATGAACACCGTGACCCTGTACACCACCGACACCTGCCCTTACTGCCGCAGCGCCAAATCACTGCTGGCGAGCAAAGGCATCACGATGCAGGAAATCAATATTCAGACCCAGCCGGGCAAACTCGAAGAAATGCTCAGCCGCAGCGGTCGACGCAGCGTGCCGCAGATTTTCATCGGCGACATGCATATCGGCGGTTTCGACGACCTCGCCAAACTGGATCGCCAGGGCGGGTTGATGTCGATGCTGGCGTGAGTCTGTAGGAGCTGCCGCAGGCTGCGATCTTTTGATTTTGCTTTCAAAGATCAAAAGATCGCAGCCTGCGGCAGCTCCTACAGGGGTTGCGCGCAATTGGCGGACATCTCAGTCGTCTTCATGCAACTTGATCCCACGCTTATGCAGCAGATACGGCACCAACAACACCAGCAGCGTCAGGGCCAGGAAGAACGCCGAGATGGGCTGGGTGACGAAGATCATCCAGTCGCCCTCGCTGATGGATAACGCATTGCGCAATTGCTTCTCGGCCATCGGCCCCAACAGCATGCCCACGATCACCGGGGCAACCGGGAAATCGAAACGCCGCATCAACACACCCGCCCAACCGATGCCCAACATCAGGAACAAGTCAAAGGACGAATGGCGCATGCCGTACACGCCAATGGTGGCGAACACCAGAATCCCGGCGTTCAAGTAAGGTCGGGGGATTTGCAGGAGCTTGACCCACAACCCCACCAGCGGCAGGTTCAACACCAGCAGGATGACGTTGCCGATGTACAGCGACGCCACCAGCGTCCAGACCAGATCGGCAGAGGTTTCGAAGAGCATCGGCCCCGGTTGCAGGTTGTAGTTCTGGAACGCCGCCAACAGAATCGCCGCGGTGGCGGAAGTCGGTATTCCGAGGGTCAGCAGCGGCACCAATGACCCGGTGGCGCTGGCGTTGTTGGCCGCTTCCGGCCCGGCCACGCCTTCGATGGCGCCCTCGCCCTTGTTGGCGGAAAACTCCTTCGGGTACTTGCTGAGTTTGCGTTCGGTCGAATAGGACAGGAACGTCGGAATTTCCGCGCCACCGGCCGGAATCGAGCCGAACGGAAATCCGATCAGCGTACCTCTCAGCCACGCGGGCACCGAGCGTTTCCAGTCAGCGCGGGTCATCCACATCGAGGTCATGCGGTGCCGTCCCTCCACTTGCTCCTTTTGATAGAGCAGGCTGTACAGCGCTTCTCCGACCGCGAATAAGCCGACCGCCACCAGCACCACTTCGATGCCATCCACCAGTTCGGGCACACCCAAGGTGTAGCGGGCGATGCCCGAGGTCGAATCCAGGCCGATCAAGCCGATCACCAGTCCGATCCCCAGTGAGGCAAAGCCGCGCAGCATCGAGGCGCCGAGCACCGCCGACACGGTGGTGAAGGACAACACCAGAATCGCGAAATACTCCGCCGGCCCAAAATTCAGCGCCAGCCTGGCCACCACCGGTGCAAACAGGGTCAGCAATATCGTGGCAATGGTGCCGGCGACAAACGAGCCTATCGCCGCCGTCGCCAGCGCCGGCCCTGCCCGACCATTGCGCGCCATGAGGTTGCCTTCCAGGGCCGTGACCATGGAAGACGACTCGCCGGGCGTATTGAGCAAAATCGACGTGGTGGAACCGCCAAACTGCGCGCCGTAATAAATCCCGGCGAACATGATCAGCGCACCGGTGGGATCGACCTTGGCGGTGATCGGCAGCAGCAACGCCACCGTCAGCGCCGGCCCGATGCCCGGCAAGACACCGATGGCGGTCCCCAGCAGGCAGCCGATAAATCCCCACATCAGATTGATCGGCGTCAGCGCCGCGGAAAACCCCATCAACAGGCTGGAGAGAATGTCCACGCGGTCGATCTCCTTGGGCCCGGGTCAAATCCAGGCGTTGACCAGCGGCGGCAGGGAAACCCCCAGCCCGGCGTTGAACAGCCAATAAATCGGTAGGGTCAGGGCAATGCCGATGGCGAGGTCGCGCAACGGGTGACGACTGCCAAAGCCCCGTGCGGCGCAGACAAACAGCAGCGCACCAGACAATACGAAGCCGATAACGTTGATGAGCACGGCAACACCGACAAGCCCCCCGGTCACCCAGGCTGCACCGGCCTTGCCGCCGGGAATCGTGCCCTGGACGTCGCCGTTATCCAGTTCACGGAAACCGCCGCTCGCGGCCTGGTAACTGAGCAACACCCCGACCACGCCCAGAAACGCCGCGACGACGTAGGGATAGACGTAAGCCGGCAGAATGACGAAGCCCATCTCCGGTGGAAAGCGGTAGGCGCCCACGGCCAGTACGACACTGAGAACGATCAGGCCAATGCCGATCGCCAGTTGCGTGGGCACCACTGCACGCGACCCGGCCATCTCAAAGCAGCCCGACCTTGACCAGCATCGCGCGCAACCGCACGTGCTCTTCGTCGACGAATTTGCCGAAGTCATCACCGGTCAGCACGCTCGGCGACCACGCATTGGTTTGAATGTTGTCCTGCCAGACTTTGCTGTTGCTGGCGGCCACCACCGCGTCGGTGACTTCCTTACGCTGCTCGGGTGTGAGGCCTGCTGCGCCATACACACCGCGCCAGTTGCCGATGATCACGTCGTAGCCGCTTTCTTTAAGCGTCGGCGCATCGATCCCGGGAACACGCTCAGGCGCGCCGATGGCGAGGACGCGGATCTGGCCGTTCTTGATGTACTGACCGAGCTCGGCATACCCGCCGGTGAGCACTTTGATCTGGCCACCGAGGACCTGGGCCACCACTTCGCCCCCACCGCCCGTGGCGATGTAATTGACCTTGTTGACCGGGACATCGAGCTTGCCCGCCAGCTCGGCGATGCCGATGTGGTCGATCGAACCCTTGGAGCCACCGCCCCAGGTGATGCTGGACGGTTTCGCCTTGAAGTCCGTGATCAGCTCATCGAGGGTCTTGTACGGCGACTCCTTGCGCACGGCAATCACGTTGTACTCGGTGAACAGCCGGGCAATCGGCGTCACGTCTTTCAAGGTGATTTGCGGTTTGTTCTGTTCGATGCCCGCGACCATGATCGCGCCGACCACCAGCAGCGCGTTGGGGTCGCCCTTGGTGCTGTTGGCAAACTGTGCCAGCCCCAGCGTTCCGCCGGCGCCGCCCTTGTTCTCGAATGTCGTGGATTTGGCCGCATTGGCTTCGATCAGGGCTTTGCCCAGCACCCGCGCGGTCTGGTCGTAACCACCGCCAACGGAGCCCGGGGCCATGAATTTGACGGTATCCAGCGCGAACGCGGGGGTGGTGAGAGCGGCAGCGGTGAGACTTATAGCCAGGTAGCGACTGAAGCGGGTCAGCAGAACGGACATGGGGCGAATCTCCCTTGTTTTTATGGGTGCCATGGGGATGTCGATCAGGGTGTGTGGCCTGCCCTGACGACCTTTGGCCTGCGGATAAGCTTAGGTCATGGTTTTGGTTGTTGACGGTCTTTCAACCGAAGGTTCGATGTTGCGAACCCTGCGTCACAGACAGAAACATTCTTTCGGACGGCATGATTCGCCGCTTTGAAGCCGCCGACTATTCTGAAAAACACCTTGGAATAATTGAACGCCGCACCGTAGCGAGCACAGCCCGACATTTATCGACGTCCTGCAACAGGAGAACCGTGTCATGAAGATCATGCTCAAGGGCATTGGATTGTCATTGTTACTGGTTGCCACTGCGGCCTTCGCCCATCACGGCTGGAGTGAGTACGACTCCAGCAAACCCTTGCAACTGAGCGGCACCATCGAGCAATCCGGCTACTCCCATCCCCACGGGTTCGTAAACCTGAAAACCGCAGACAAAACCTGGAACGTGGTACTGGCACCGCCTTCGCGCATGGAGAATCGGGGCCTTTCGCAAGACATGCTGGCGGTGGGCACGCAAGCGACCGTGGTCGGCTACCAAAATCGCAACAAGGCCGATGAACTGCGCGCAGAACGCATCACCATTGGCGAAAAAACCATCGAATTGCGCTAATGGAGACCTCGCAAACCTGGCTGGACTGGATGCATGATTCGCCGCTGGGCGCTGCCATGCGGGGCGATATGTGGCTCTACCCGCTGGTCGAGGTGATGCACATCGTGGGCTTCAGCGTGCTGGTCGGCGCGGTGGTGATGTTTGATCTGCGGGTGCTAGGGTTGTCGCGGACGATCCAGGTCACGGCCCTGGCCCGCCATCTGCTGAGTTGGGCCATCGCGGCACTGCTATTGATCGTACCGGCCGGGTTGATGATGTTTTCGGCCCATCCACACGACTTTGCCTCCAATGACATTTTCATCCTCAAGCTATGCCTGATCGCCACGGCGGGACTGAACGCCTTGTTGTTCCATGTCGGCGTCTACCGTTCCGTTGGGGCGTGGAATACCGGCGTTGCAGCGCCTGGTGTGGCTCGAGTTCAGGCGCTGTTTTCCATTGGGTTATGGGTCAGTGTGATTTTTTGCGGGCGGTTGTTGGCCTACACCTGAGTACACATGCTTTGGGGTTTCACCGCTGCGGCGAACCACATGAAAAAGCTCCAGGTTGCGCGCATTCCTTGTAGGAGCCGGCTTGCTGGCGATGGCGGCCGTTCGGTGGACATCGCAGCGCCTGCCCCACCGTCATCGCCAGCAACCCGGCTCCTACAGGGATGCGTGTTTTCAGAAGGATAGGCTTCTGCTCTTGCTCTTGCTCTTGCTCTTGCTCTTGATCTGGCTTTTGATCTTGATCTGCCCCGTCGAGAGGCCGAGTGGTGGTTCTGCGCAGTGGGCACCGCGGCAAGGATGCCGCGGTAGCCGCCCCCGGCCATGGATGGCCGATGGCGGCGGGCCCACGGAGCAGGACCGGAGCGAGGGCATGCCGAGCCTTGGCGAGGCACCGAACGTCAGGGGCGAAAGCGCTTGGTTACTTGGCGCTCTTCCAAATAACCCGCCGTAAGGGCGGAACCTTAGGTAGCCGTGACCGCAACAATGGATATGTACACCTGAAAGAACATGGTCGGCTGTAAGGCCGCCATCGCCGGCAGGCCAGCTCTCACAGGAAATGTGTACAACCGATCTGAAGACAGATCATTACAAACATGTCATCAAGTTGTCAGCCTGACCAACACCCTCGCTCCCTACAGTGAACCCGTCAGTCACCCACTCCGGATGACACGCCTCCCACTGACGAAGACAAGGGTCCCCACCATGAAACCATTGAGCAAACTCTGCCTGATCGCCGCCAGCCTGTTCATGCTGGGCAGCGGTTCCGCCATGGCCGCCAGCACCGCACCGGTCAAGGCCAACAACGTCGTGCTGGTGCACGGCTCCTGGGCTGATGGCTCCAGTTGGTCGGACGTAATCGCCCGTTTGCAGGCTGCCGGCTTGCACGTCACTGCGGTGCAGAACCCGCTGACCTCAGTGGCCGATGACGTTGCTGCAACCCAACGGGTCCTCGATCAACAGGACGGGCCGACCGTGCTGGTCGGCCATTCCTACGCCGGCACGGTGGTCAGTGAGGCCGGGGTCAATCCGAAGGTCAGTTCGCTGGTGTACGTCGCTGCCCGCGCGCCGGATGCCGGGGAAGACTTCGTCGCCCTGTCGGCCAAATACCCGACCATGCCCGTGCGCGCCGGCACCGAAGAGCACGATGGTTTTATCAGCCTGAAGCAAGACGCCTTCCTCAAATACTTCGCCAGCGACGTGCCCCACGACAAGGCCATGCAGCTGTTCGCCGTGCAACAGCCGATCGCCAAGACGCTGTTCACCGACCGCACCACCGCTGCGGCCTGGCACACCAAGCCGTCGTGGTACGCGGTGTCCAGCCAGGATCAGACCATCAACCCGGACCTGGAACGTTTCCTCGCCAAACGCATGGGCGCGACCACCATCGAACTGCCGTCGAGCCACTTGTCGCTGGTGTCCCATTCCAAGGAAATCGCCGACCTGATCCTCGCTGCCGCCGGTCGCCAGTCATAACCCCAAACCCGTTTATTACAACTTTGTAATCGACCTGTTGGTGGGCTGTCCGGATCGCCTGGTTAACCTGAACTCACTGTCAGGTAACGACTCGGCAGCCACCACACACCCTGAATAGAGAGACTGATCATGAAACTGTACATCCTTGGTTTTGCCGCCCTCCTCGCCACCGGCTCGGCGTTTGCCGATACCCAAAGCAGCGCCCCGGTGATCCACGACAAGGACGCCGCCTTCGTCCACCTCGACGTGGCCAAAGTACTGGGCGAAACCGACATTTCGCAACAGTGCGGCATCATCCCCGCTCAACTGAACTACCTCGACCACCAGGGCCGCCAGCATGAACTGGACTACATCGTCCAAGGCAGCGGCTGCACCAATGATCATTGATCGCCGCCCCTGCGTACCGGCAAATGAACGGGCTACACTGGCGACACTGCGTGCCGCTGTAGCCCGCCAGCGCACCACCGAGTTTTGCGGACCCTGAACCAGGCAGAAACCCCATGAACATTCTCGTCGTCGAAGATGAACCCAAGGCCGGTAATTACCTGCTCAACGGCTTGCAGGAACTCGGTTATTCCGTGAGCCTGGCGCGCGATGGTGTCGATGGTCTGCACCTGGCCCTGGAACACGATTTCGACGTGATCGTGCTGGACGTGATGATGCCGAAGATGGACGGCTGGGAAGTCCTGCGCCGCTTGCGCAAGGAGGCCGACACGCCGGTGCTGTTCCTCACCGCCCGCGATGACATTGCCGACCGCATCAAAGGCCTCGAACTGGGCGCCGATGATTACCTGATCAAACCCTTTTCCTTCGCCGAACTGGTCGCGCGCCTGCGCACCCTGACCCGCCGTGGCCCCACGCGCGAAGAAGAACAGCTGCAAATCGACGACCTGCAAATCGACGTGCTTAAACGCCGCGTCACCCGCGCCGGCGTGCGCATCACCCTGACCAACAAGGAATTCGCTTTGCTGCACCTGTTCGCCACGCACCAGGGCGAGGTGCTGTCGCGTTCGATGATCGCCTCGCGGGTCTGGGACATGAATTTCGACAGCGACACCAACGTGGTGGATGTCGCAGTCCGTCGGCTGCGAATGAAGATCGACGATCCGTTCCCACTCAAGTTGATCCACAGCGTGCGCGGTATCGGCTACCGCTTCGATACCCAACCATGAGCGCACTGTCCCGTCTTCGCCATTCCCTGACGCTGCGTCTGGCGTTGGTGTTCGCTTTTTTGGCGTTTGTCTCGCTGACGTTGCTCGGCGTGGCGCTGTACCGCGACCTGGAGCGCGAATTGATCCGCCGCGACGACGCCGCGCTGGTGACCCGCATCGATCAATTGCGCACCTTCCTCAACGACAGCAACACTCTGGAACTGATCCGCACCAAACCGGCGCTGTTCCAGAACATGCTCGGCAACCGCGAAGCCCTGTTGACCATCGGCGCCCCCGGGCAACCGCCCTTGCTGGAGGTCAACCCGGGCAAACTGCACACCCCCGCATTAGCCCCCATGCCCATCGATCATCCGTTGACCCTGAGCGACGTGCAGCACTTGCCCAATGTCGACGGTGTGCCTTTTTCGGCGGTGGCGGCGACCATCGATACCGGCGACCAGGGCAGCCTGCAAGTGCTCACCGGGCGCCTGATGACCGAGCGCACCGCCGTGCTCGCCAGTTACCGCTTCAATGTCTACCTGTTCGCCAGCGTGGCAGCGATTCTGTTGGCGTTTTCCGGCTATGTCCTGGTTGATCGCGGCCTGCTGCCGGTGCGGCACCTGGCGCGGCATGCCCAAGGCATTGGCGTCGGCAACCTCAACGAACGCCTCGACAGCCAGGGCTCGCCGCTGGAGTTGCTGCCGATGATCGAGGCCTTCAACGCCATGCTCGACCGCTTGGGCAAGGGCTTCGTGCAATTGGGCCAGGTGTCGACCGACATGGCCCATGAACTGCGCACGCCGATCAACAACCTGCTCGGTGAAACACAGGTCGCGTTGCAACAGAATCGCAGCATCGAAGCCTATCAACAGTTACTCGCCTCCAACGTCGAGGAACTCGAACGCCTGGCCCGGATGCTCGACAACATGCTGTTTCTGGCCCGCACCGACCCTGCCAGTGCCCTGCGCCAACGTCAGGAGTTGCTTGCCGCCGAAGAAATGGAACGCATGGCCGACTATTTCGAAGGGCTCGCGGCCGATGTCGGTATCAGCATCAATGCCGAGGGCAGCGGACTGATCTGGGCCGAACCGATGCTGCTGCGCCGCGCCATGGCCAACCTGTGTTCCAACGCGATCAAGTACGGCGCGCCCGACTCCGAGCTGTACATCCGCGCCACGCCGGTGGCCGACGGCATACGCTTGCAGGTGCGCAACCACGGCCAGACCATCCCCGCCGAACACCTGCCCAGGCTGTTCGAGCGCTTCTACCGGGTCGACGAATCCCGCGAACGCTCGGCGCAATCCAATGGTTTGGGCCTGTCGATCGTGGCGACGATCATGCAGCTACACAACGGTGCCTACAGTGTCAGCAGTGCCGACGGAAATACCTGCTTTGAGTTGTTTTTCCCGGCGCGTAGACCGGGTGAATGACGCCCATGAAAGAGCGATGAGCACCTGTGGCGAGGGAGCTTGCTCCCGCTGGACTGCGCAGCAGGCCTTCTTTTAGGGCCGCTGCGCGCCCCAGCGGGAGCAAGCTCCCTCGCCACAGATTCGGTCCTTACCCGAATGCATCCAACCAAAAATCCCTCGACAGTGCCAGTCATGACCTAACCTCATAGGCTGGGTGACTAACAACCAGTCGAGCACGCCTATGCGCAATGGATTGAAGTGGATGATTTTCGTCGCGTTGGCGCTGTTCGGGCCCGGCAGCGCAATGCTGTCGGCGGCGCCCCTCTCCGACGCCCCTGCTGCTATCACCAAACCTGCGAGCGAGACGGTTTCCGACGCTGATCTGCTGGCACTGCAAACCCGACTGAACAGCCTCAAACAACAGGTCTCCCTCGCCACCAACTACAGCCAGCTGGAAGCCCCGCAGGATCTGGTGCAAGCGTTCATCCAGGAAATCGATCGTTTGTCAGCACTGCTGCTGCCCGAACAAGCTCAATTACAAGCGCAACTGGGCGTGCTCGGCCCTGTGCCGCTGGAACAGGCCTCTCCGGAAAAAACCGATATTGCCCTGCAACGAGCCACGCTCGGCGAGCAAAAGAGCCGAATCGATAACAACCTCAAAACCCTCGCGGCGCTCAAAACCAGTGCGACCGAGCTTCTCACCCAGATTGCCGGCATTCGTCGCAGCCTGCTCGAAACCGAAGTGACCCAACAGACCAAAAGCATCCTGAACCCGTGGTTCTGGGCGCCCCTGTTGAATCCACCCGAGGAGGACCGGCAACGGCTGAGCTCATTCGTCTCGCAGGCGAGCGCTTCCCTCGACGCGGCCTGGCAACCGGGGCAACGCCTCATCACCAGTCTTCTGGTCATTTTGGCCATGGTCCTGTGGTTCCTCGGGCGAGGGTTTACCGAACGAGGCCTGACCTGGCTGTGCATCCATCGCGTGCCTGAAGGACGCCTGCGGCGTAGCGCCCTGGCGCTGGCCTCGGTCATCGCCACGGTGTTGACTGCCTGGCTTGCCTTGCAACTGTTGTTTTTTGCCGTCACCCGACAAATGCCGTTGACGCCGCAACTGGCGGGTTTTTCCCAGGACTTCGAAAAGATCATTTATACCTGCGTGATGATCACCGGCCTGGGTCGCGCATTGCTGTCCACACAGCATCCTTCGTGGCGGCTGCCGGCCATTGCCGATTCGGTCGCACTGGCGATCAAACCGTTCCCCGCACGACTGGCCTGCGTGCTGCTGGTGCTGGTATCAATGGCGCAGTTGACCAATGCCACCGGCATGAGCTCCGAGGTCGTGATCTCGGTCAGGGGGTTTGTCGCGTTGGTCATCTCAGCGATGATCGGCCTGATGTTGTTGCGCGTCAGCAAAACCCGTCAGGCCATGGTCGCGGCCGGTACAGCGCCTGAAGCAGGCCGGACGCTGGCCGGCGTGATCTATGCCTTCGCCAGCATTGCGGTGGTGGTTTCGCTGCTGACCTTGCTCGCCGGCTACGTGTCGCTGTCGCGCTTTATCACCTACGAACTGGTCTGGCTGTTCATCATCTTTGCCGGTTTCTACTTGCTGATCCAATTGGTGAAAGACGGCTGCGAACACCTGTTTTCACCGCGACATACCACCGGCAAGGGCATCAAACAGTTGCTGGGCATTGGCGATGCACGCCTGGAGCAAATTTCGACCATCTTGTCTGGCGTCGGCCGCGCCTCGCTGTTGCTGATCGCGTTTATCACGTTGCTGGTGGGCGGCGTGGGCTCGACGCTCGGGCAACTGATCACCAACATTCTGGCCATTCTGGGTGGCGACGGCCTGCGCAAGCTGAACATCGTCCCGGGCAACCTGCTGCATGCCATCCTGGCGCTGGCGATCGGCGTCTACCTGATCCGCTCCTTTCGCCGCTGGCTGGACAACGAGTTCCTGCCGAAAACGGAAATGGACCCCGGCATGTGTGCGTCGCTCAGCACCCTGTTCGCCAATATCGGCTATGCGTCGGTGATTCTGCTCGCACTGTCTTCGCTGGGGATCAAGTGGACCAACCTGGCCTGGATCGTCAGCGCCTTGTCGGTGGGTATCGGCTTCGGCCTTCAGGAGATCGTCAAGAACTTCATTTCAGGCCTGATTCTGCTGACCGAACGCCCGGTAAAAGTCGGCGACCTGATCAGCATCAGTGGCGTGGAAGGTGATATCCGCAGGATCAACGTGCGGGCCACGGAAATACAACTGGCCGACCGCTCGATCGTGATCGTGCCCAATTCACAGCTGATTTCGCAGAATTTGCGCAACGTCACCCTCGGCGGCACCGCGCAAGGCGTGGCAACACTGGAACTGATGTTCCCGCTGGACATCGACCCGGAGCAAGTGCGCAACCTGCTGTACGACACTTACGTCGAGCACGATTCCATTCTGGATAAACCGGCGCCGTTCGTGCGCTTCAGCCAACTGAAACCCGAAGGCATTACGCTGACCATCACCGGTTACGTCGGCAGCCCGCGCAATGTGGGCCTGATCAAAAGCGATCTGCTGTTTGAAATACTCAAGCGGTTGGGCGCCGCCGGTATTGAACTGGCGAAACCACCAGCGGCATGACGCAAAACCCTTTCAATCGCACCAATCCCCTGTAGGAGCTGCCGCAGGCTGCGATCTTTTGATCCTAAAAAAGCAAAATCAAAGATCGCAGCCTCGTTGCACGAGACAGCTCCTACAGATCATGCAGATCATGCAGATCATGCAGATCATGCAGGTTCTACAGCTTTATCAATGGGCGATGCACACCGATTTCAGCTCGGTGTAAGCCTCGATCACCGCGCGACCGAACTCGCGACCCATGCCCGATTGCTTGACACCACCGAACGGCATCGCCGGGTCGAGCAGCACGTGGGCGTTGACCCAGACCGTACCCGCTTCAATACGCGGCACCAGGTTCATGGCTTTGCTCAAGTCGTTGGTCCACAGGCTGGCGGCCAGGCCGTAGCGGTTGTCGTTGGCCAGTTCGATCACGGCATCTTCATCGTCAAACGGCATCACACCCAGTACCGGGCCGAACACTTCTTCGCGGGCCACTGCCATGCTGTGGTCGATGTCGGCGAGGATGGTCGGCTGGACAAAGAAGCCGTCGCTTTCCACCAATTCACCACCCGAGACCACGCGCGCACCTTCCTGACGGGCCAGTTCGATGTGTTTGAGCACGCTTTGTTGTTGCTTGCGCGACACCAGCGGGTTGATCGCCGCGTCACCGTTCATGCCCGCGCCGATCGGCATCGACGACACCGCTGCGGCCAGGGCTTCGACAAATTGGTCGTGAATCGAACGGTGCACGTAGAAACGCGAAGCCGCCGCGCAGACTTGTCCGTTGTTCAGCAGGCCACCGAGGATTGCCCCTTGCACGGCTTTTTCGATGTCGGCATCGGCGAGCACGATCATCGGGTTCTTGCCGCCCAGTTCCAGGGAGAAACGCGTCATGTTTTCCATGCACGCCACGCCGACGCTTTTGCCCACGGCGGTGGAGCCGGTGAAAGACACTTTGCTCACTAGCGGATGCTGGGTCAGCACGCCGCCCACCGAAGCACCGCCACCGGTCACGACGTTGAACACGCCCGCCGGAATGCCTGCTTCAAGGGCCAGTTCCGCCAGACGCATCGCAGTCAGCGGGGTTTCCATCGCCGGTTTGATGATCACGGTGCAACCGGTCGCCAGTGCCGGCATCAGCTTCCAGGCGGCAATCAGCAGCGGGAAGTTCCACGGCACGATACCGACCACCACGCCAACCGGCTCACGCTTGGTGAACGCAGTGAACTTGGCACCTGGCGGCAACGGGATCGACACATCAAAGGTCTGCCCTTCGATCTTGGTCGCCCAGCCGGACATGTAGCGCATGAATTCCACGGTGGCGTTCAGATCCAGCGCGCGAGCCATGTTGATCGACTTGCCCTGGCTCAGGGTTTCCAGTTGCGCCAGTTCTTCGGCGTGCTCTTCCACCAGACGGGTGAAGTTCAGCAGGATGCGTTCGCGGTCCGCCGGGCGCAGTGCCGACCAGACGCCGGACTTGAACGCCTTGTGCGACGACTGCACGGCTTGCTCGACGACTGCCAGTGGCGCATCGAGGGTTTCGCAGAGGGTCTGCCCGGTGGCCGGGTTGACCACGGCAATGCTTTCGCCTTCGGCAAATACCCATTGACCATCAATGAAGCAGCCGTGACGGCGGCCGATGAATGCAGCAACCTGCGGCAGGATTTCAACGTTGCTCATAAATCACCTTTCATTCAAATGTGGGAGCCGGCTTGCTGGCGTCTTTATGAGCGGTGCAAGACTGGAGACCGCTATCGCTGGCAAGCCAGCTCCTACAGGGTTGGTGGGTGTGTCAGCCGTCAATCGGCTGATCAGTGTTGTTCTTTGAGGTAGCACACGACTGCCTGGCGATCGTCCGCCGAAGCCATGCCCATGTACGGCATGTAGGTGCCGGGCACGAACGCTTGGGGCTGGGTGATCAGTTGCGCGATGTTTTCGGCTTGCCAGTCGATGTTCTTGTTACGCATGGCTTGCGAGTAATTGAAGCCTTCCAGCGAACCGGACTTGCGCCCGACCACGCCCGCCAGGTTCGGCCCCATCATGCCGGTCGTGCCTTTGCTCACCGCATGGCAAACACCACACTCGTTGGCGAACAGCTCGGCGCCACGGCTCTGAACCGGTGCGCAATCGGCAGCCAGCGCGGCTTGCGCCAGGGTGAAGGACAACAAACCGATGAGGGGCAATCGCAGGGAAGTGAACATAAGAAACGACCTTGAAAATCCACGTGCTCGTCAGCAGACGAACGCCAACACTAAAACTGCCGGAGCTTGAGTGCCCTGGCAGGGTTGATAAGGATTGTCGGTGGTCGGTGACACGCAGGGTTTGCGCTGCCTGCCAGTTGTGTTGGCGCTTCTGCCAATTCGCTCGGCATGAACGCCCAATCGCCAGCAAGCCGGCTCCTACAGTTTGTAGCGTGTGAATCCGGTCTTCTGTAGGAGCCGGCTTGCTGGCGATAGCGGCGGCGAATTCGGCGCAAGAAATGAATGCCCAAAAACCTCAGCGTGGTCATGTGGTCATGCAATCTGGCATGCACAACCAACTCTTTGGCAAACAGGCAAAAGGGCGAAAGACATCCGTTCCTTAGTATCTAAAAAGACCGCAAACCTGCGCTCAAGAACAAGAACGGATGTCACGCCATGCTTAAGTCCCCCTTGCTTCGCCTTTCGACTCTCGCGCTGATGATCAGCGCAGGTCAGGCCGGAGCGTATGAGCTCTACGCCGACGACGACAGTCACCTGAACGCCACTCTGGAAGCGGTTTTCGGCATTTTCCACAGCCAGGAAAACTACGCCCTGTCGGGTCGTCTCGATGAAGGTTCTTCGTCGTGGCGCGAGGGCTACATCAAGTACGGTCTGAGCTTCGACCAGGGCCTGGCCGGGGTCGGCACTGCTTACGGTGCGGCGAACATGCTCAGCTCCGGCACTTGGGGCGATGGCGATGCGGCCGGTTTCAGCGACGGTTCGGAACGCACCACCAAGTTCGAGGACGCTTACCTCGGCTGGCGTTCGGCCGATCTGTTCCCGGTGCTGGGCACTGACGGCATTGACCTGTCGTTCGGCCGCCAGAACATCATGATCGGCGACGGCTTCCTGATTAACGGCGACGCGTTGAACCTGGGCAAAGGCCTGGCGGACGGCGAATTCAACCGTGGCGGCGCCTACTGGCTGGCGGCTCGCAAGGCCTTCGACGAGACTGCCGTGTTGCGCATTGGTGGCAAGGAAGGCTGGCGCAGCGATCTGATGTGGTTGAAATCCAACAACCGCGCCCAGGCCATGACCGAGATGTACGCGGGCACGCTGGAACACGTGTCCGAAGCCGGTACCGTCGGCGTGACCTACATCGGCACCACCGACATCGACGAGCAATACGCCTCGCCGATTCAGCTCGAACGCGACGGCATGAAGACCTACAGCCTGCGCGCCACCGGCAATGCCGGGGTGAAAGACCTGTTCCTCTCCGGCGAATACGCCAGGCAGGACAAACCCCATACCGATAGCGAAGACGCCTGGTATCTGGAGGCCGGCTGGACCTTCTCCGACGTCGCCTGGTCGCCGTATGTCAGCTACCGCTACAGCCGTTTCTCGGAAAACTACGACACGCTGTTCTACGGTTTCAGTCGCGGCTTCGGCACCTGGTTCCAGGGTGAAGTGGCGGGCAACTATGCCGGCCCGTTCAACACCAACTCGCGCATCCAGCAGGTCAAGTTCAGCGTCGCACCGCTGGAGAACCTCAGCGTCGGCGCGATGTATTTCAACTTCGACACCATCGACCGCAACCTCGGCAACACCGATGGCCACGAGGTGGACCTGTATGCCGAATGGCACGTCAACGACCACCTGAGCATCATGCCGCTGGTGGGCCTGTTCCAGCCGGACAAGAGCGCTGACCAGGGTGGCACGCAGTTGGGCAACAACGACAAGAACCTCTACAGCCAGGTGATTTTCGCCACTACGTTCTAAGTCCCGAGCGATCCCTGTAGGAGCGAGCCTGCTCGCGATGGACGCCAACGATAACGCGGGCTGCCTGAATGCCCGTGGTGCTCGGGCCTTCATCGCGAGCAGGCTCGCTCCTACAGGAGACGCGTTATCGGCATCAATGCTTTCAAGGAAAAAGGTATTTCCAATGCAGAAAAGCTTCCTCACGATCCAGAGCAAGATCGCCCTGCTCGCCGGCCTCTGCCTGCTGTTGGTGGTGGGTTTGCTGATGGGTTTGTCGCTCTACCAGACCCACCAGAGCAGCCAGCAAGTGGCCCAGGCCAGCAGCGAAATGCTCGCCGACGCCGCCAAGGAACACATGCAGGCTTTGGGCAAAGTGCAGGCCATGCAGGTGCAACGCACCTTCATGCAGACCCACGAATTTGGCCAGGGGTTATCACGGTATTTGCTTTACCTGAGGCAACTCCAGCATCAAGGGAACCTCACCCGCCAACAACTGCGCCAAGAGCTGAGCACCCAGCTTCACCAGGCACTGATCGACAAGCCCGACCTGCTCGGGCTTTACGTCATTTTTGAACCGGACGCTTTGGACGGTGCCGACGCCGGTTTCGCCGACAAGCCGGACCTGGGCAGCAACGAAACCGGACGCTTCTCGCTGTACTGGGTGCAGAGCAAACCCGGCGAACTGCAAGCCGTGATCGGCGACGAAGGCCTGCTCGCCAACACCGAGCCCGGCCCGAGCGGCGCTCCGTACAACGCCTTCTACACGTGCGCCCGCGACACCCGTCAGCCCTGCGTTCTGGAACCCTACTTCGACGAGGCGTCCGGCAGTCGCAAACTGGTGACCAGCGTCGCGTTTCCGTTGTTGGAAAACGGCAAGGTCATCGCTGTCGTCGGCCTCGACATCAACCTCGCCGCGTTGCAAAAGAACAGTGAAACCAGTGCACTGGAATTGTTCGATGGCCATGGGCAGATCAGCATCGTCAGCCCCCGTGGCGTGATCTCCGCCAACAGTCAGGATGTCACTCGCCTGGGTCAACCGATGGACAGTGCCGAGGTAATGGAAGCCCTGCGCCAAGGCCAGCCGAAGGTGTTCGTCGACCCTCAGCAAATCAAAGTGCTCGAGCCCCTGGCACCGATTGCCGGCGCCGCGCCGTGGGGCGTGTTGGTAGGCGTACCGCAAGAGGTGTTGCTGGCACCGGTCACTACCCTGCAAAAGGAACTCGACGCCCAAGGTGTGCAAAGCACCGCGCTGGAACTGCTGCTCGGTGGCGGCTCGGCCCTGCTCGGCCTGCTGTTGATCTGGTACACGGCGCAACGCATCACCCGACCACTGCAAGTGCTGACCCGTGTCATGGAGGACATTTCCCTCGGTGAAGGCGATCTGACCCGGCGCCTGGCGGTGCAATCGCGGGATGAAATCGGCCAGTTGGCCACCGCGTTCAACCGCTTTGTCGAACGCATTCACCAGTCGATTCGCGAGGTGTCGTCAGCCGCCCTTGGCGTGAATGAAGGGGCGCGGCGTGTGCTGGAGGCGTCCAATTCATCCTTGAGCAATTTCGACGATCAATCGACCCGCACCAACAGCGTCGCCGCTGCGATCAATCAACTGGGTGCCGCCGCCCAGGAAATCGCCCACAACGCGTCCGATGCTTCGCAGCAGGCTTCCGCCGCGCGGCAACAGGCCGAGGACGGGCGTCAGGTGGTGGAACGCACGATTGAGGTGATGAACGAACTGTCCGGGAAAATCAGCGCATCGTGCGCCAACATCGAAGTGCTCAACGACAAAACCGTGAACATCGGGCAGATCCTCGAAGTGATCAAGGGCATCTCACAGCAAACCAACCTGTTGGCACTCAACGCCGCGATCGAAGCAGCGCGGGCCGGTGAGGCGGGTCGCGGTTTTGCCGTGGTGGCCGACGAGGTGCGTAGCCTGGCCGGGCGCACCCAGACCTCAGCGCTGGAGATCCAGCAGATGATCGAGGAACTGCAAGTCGGAGCCCGCGACTCGGTCACCACCATGACCGAAAGCCAACAGCACAGCGAAGAAAGCGTCACCATCGCCAACCTCGCCGGCACCCGCCTGGGCAGCGTGACGCAACGCATCGGCGAGATCGACAACGTCAACCAGTCCGTCGCTGCCGCTACCGAAGAACAGACCGCGGTGGTCGAGGCGTTGAACGTCGACATCACGCAGATCAACACGCTGAATTTGCAGGGGGTTGAGAATTTGCAGGCGACGTTGCGGGCGTGTACCGAGCTGGAGCAGCAGGCGGCGCGGCTTAATCAACTGGTGGGGAGTTTTCGGATCTGACATTGATGGTGCCTGCTACATCGCAATCGCGAGCAAGCTTGCTCCTACAGTGGATGTTTGCGAGGCACAATCTTGTGTTCACCGCAGAACCCTTGTGGGAGCCGGCCTGTTGGCGATGAGGGCAGCACATTCAACATCATCGGCGCCTGATACTCCGCCATCGCGAGCAGGCTCGCTCCTACAGTGGATTTTTGCGAGGCACAAATCTTGTGTTCACCGCAGAACCCTTGTGGGAGCCGGCCTGCTGGCGATGAGGGCAGATACGACGCGGTTGAGCCGATGACGACGGCGGATCGCGGGACGCTGGCGCTGGATTCATACCCGCCGAAGGCGATAGAAATGGTGCCGATGTTGAGCGGGCGTGCAGGTTGGCTCAGGAATACTTACGACAGAAACGACGCATTTGTGGCGAGGGAGCTTGCTCCCGCTGGGCTGCGAAGCGGCCCCCTGTTTTGCCACTGCTGCGCAATGAAGCGGGAGCAAGCTCCCTCGCCACAAGGCACCCACAACACACCCGCGACCTGTAGGAGCTGCCGCAGGCTCGGGCCGCGTTCGGACGATCTTTTGATCTTGCTTTTAAAGAGCAAAGATCAAAAGATCGCAGCCTGCGGCAGCGCCTACAAAAGCAGGGTTATCAGCAATGCGCCCCGGCATGTTCCAGGCGATGAAACAACCGGTTGAAATACACCAGGCTGTCACGCGGTTCGCGCACGCCCACTTTTGTCAGTTCGACAAACATCACCGAATGCGAACCCACTTCCTTGCACTCGGTGATCCGCCCCTCCAGCTGCACCAGGGCATCGCGCAGCACCGGCACATCGGCGGCGCCGTCGTCCCACAGGTCCCAGGCAAATCGCTCGGCCATCGGCACTTTGGTCATGCCGGCGAAGTGGCGGGCGAGTTCTTCCTGCTCGCCACACAGCACGTTGACGCACAGATGGCCGTTGGTGCGGAACACGTCGTGGGTGGCGCTGTTGCGGTTGACGCAGACCAGCACGGTGGGCGGCGAGTCGGTCACCGAGCACACGGCGCTGGCGGTGATGCCGCAACGTCCGCCTGGGCCGTTGGTGGTGATGATGTTCACCGCAGCAGGCAGCTGCGCCATGGCGTTGCGAAAGTCGATTTGCTGCTGGCTCAGGTCGGCCATGTCGATGCCCCTTCCTTCAGGAGGACCGCTTTGCTGCGGCCCGTAGGTGATGGAACAAGACTAAGGCGCGACGTTGCGCGCAACCATTCTGACGATCCCCATGCAAAGGTTGGCTTTCCGCTAGTCGACTAGGTGGTTTCTTTATCGTCACGGCCCGTTGCAGTGGGTATTCTGCACACTGGCTCGAAAAAGATGAGCCGATGTCCGCCGCGCGTGCTTGCGTGCGATAACAACAATTAGAAATTCTCGTGGCAGCCCTGATGGAAACCCGCAAACCGATTGTTTACATCGTTGACGACGACAAAGACCTGCGCACTTCGCTGGCCTGGTTGCTCGAGTCCGTCAGCGTGCAGGCGCAGTGCTTTGCCGGCGCCGAAGAGTTCCTCAGCCAATACGACCCCAAGCAGCCCGCCTGCCTGGTGCTCGACGTGCGCATGCCGGAGACCAGCGGTTTCCAGTTGCAGGAAATCCTCAACCAGCGCGGCAGCACCCTGCCGACGATTTTCGTCTCGGCTCATGGCGACATTCCGATGTCGGTCACGGCGATGAAGAATGGCGCGCTGGACTTCGTCGAGAAGCCCTACAACCCGCAGCAGATGATTGACCGCATTCAGGCCGCGCTGAAGACCGCCGTGCACGCCCAGGCTGATCAGGAACAGCGCCAGAACCTGCAAGGCAAGCTCGCCCTGCTGACCAGCCGTGAGCGCGAAGTGTTGATGCTGGTGATCGACGGCAAGGCGAGCAAAGTGATCGCCCGGGAGCTGAACATCAGTGTCAAAACCGTTGATGTGCACCGCACCAAGATCAAGGAAAAAATGGGCGTGAGCAGCATTGCCATGCTGGTACGCGAAGTGCTGCATTTGCCGACGGAAGAGCCGGTGCGGCACTGAGTGATTGGCGGCGATCATGACGCCGCCATCGCTGGCAAACCAGCTCCTACAGAGGATTTTTGTGCGCCACGGATCCCTTCGGCAGCTCCCGCAGGGATCTCTGTGATGCCGGAGATTGCAGCTTCACCAAAGAACCTGTGGGAGCTGGCTTGCCGGCGATGAGGCCGGCACATCCAAGATCCCCAGTGACTGACACCCCGCTATCGCTGGCAAGCCAGCTCCCACAGGGGATTTTTCTGCGCCAAAGATCTCTGTAGGAGCTGCCGAAGGCTGCGATCTTTTGATCTTCGGCGGCCTTGAAATCGCCAAGATCAAGAGATCGCAGCCTTCGGCAGCTCCTACAGGGGGACCGTATCAGTTCTGGCTATAGCGCTTGCGGTAGGCGCCCGGGGACACGCCGAAGCGTGACTTGAAGGCCGAGGAAAAGTAGCTGGAATCGGAGAAACCCCAGGCATAACACAACGCCGAAAGCTTCTGCTCGACATCACTGCGGCGCAGGTTCTCCGCGCAGAAATCCAGGCGTCGATGCTTGATGTATTGCGCCACTACCAGGCCGCGCTTGGAGAACATCCGGTACAACCCGCGCACCGAAACCCCCACTTCACGGGCAATCATCTCGGGGCAGAGATCTTCGTCACTGATGTGCTGATCGATGAAGGCGATGATTTTACGAAATTGCCGTTCATGGGCGTCGCCATTGCTCTCGCTGGCGCTGATCCCCGGCAACAGCAGGCTGGCCAGGGCGTCGAGTACGGCTTCGCTTTCCTGCATGTCCAACCCTTCTTGCTGACGGGTTTCCAGCACCAGACGATTGGCCATCGCGGCCAAAGGGCTGTTGGCGCCGATACGCGTGGCGCAATTGACCGCATTGAAGTGCGAACCACGTTCGACCACCTGACGCGGCATGATCAGCGACAACTGGCGGGAGTCGTCGTTATACGTCATGTCGCTCGGACGACTGGCATCGATCAGCGCAATGTCGCCACAGCCCAGGCGCGCCCGGTTGTCGCCCTGCTCCAGTTGCGAACTGCCGCGCAGCTGGAACACCGCGTAGTAATGGCCGTCGCTGCTGACGCTGACGTCCTTGCTGGTGCGATACAGGTGCACGTGCGCCATGTCGACGACACTGAGCTTGATCGCACCGCTGCGGAACTCCGCGAGCTCGCCATAAAAATCGGTGTCCAGTGCGCGGGCATCGAAACGCCCGCAGGCCTGGTTAACCTGGCACAGCCAACTGTCGAACGCCTCATTGCGCACCGCCGATGGTGTAATCATGTCCGCAAAGCCTCACGTTTTTGTTGTTATTTTCCGGCCGCTTCGTCGAGCGGCTCGGTAAAAATGTTTCGTCTTCCCCATCGCCTCCCTCGATGGTCGCCGGGCGCCATTCAACAGGCTCCGGCGTCCGCTTTCCAGTGAAGAAAGCGCTTAGATGTCCAATACCAGACGAGCGGAAAGCGCTCGGGAAACGCAGGCGCAGATCTGCTTGTTCGAGGCCTTTTCCTTGTTCGACAGGCAGTTGTCACGGTGCTCCGGCACGCCGTCGAGCACCTCGACAATGCAGGTACCGCAGATGCCTTCGCGGCACTCGGTGTCGATGTCGCAGCCGTGGGCCTGCAACACGTCGACCAGACTGGTGTTGGCTGGCACGTGCAGCACCACGCCGGAGCTGGCCAGTTCCACTTCGAAACTGCCGGTCGGGGCGCTGTTGGCCGCCGGATCCGCCGCGAAGTGCTCCAGGTGAATGGCATCGTCCGAGCGACTGCGGGCGGCGACTTCCACCACTTTGTTCATGAACGGTGCCGGGCCACAGGTGTAGACATGGGCGGCATTGCCGGCGCGCTCCAGGCACTCGCTCAACGCGCCGTCCAGATCGCCCGGTTCAACGCCGTAGTGGAATTCCACATGGTCGGCAAACTGGGTCGCCAGCAGTTCGGTAAACGCCGCGTACTGCGCCGAACGGGCGAAGTAATGCAGGCGATACGGCTGGCCGCTTTCCGCCAGTCGATAGGCCATGCTCAGCAGCGGCGTGACGCCGATACCGGCAGCGAACAGCACGTGTTCGGTGGCGCCCGGGTCGAGACGGAACAGGTTGCGCGGCGCGCCCATTTCCAGCTCCATGCCCTCTTCGACTTGCTCGTGCAGCGCCAATGAGCCACCGCGCGATTGCGGCTCTTTCTTCACCGCCACCAGGTAAGCGCGGCGATCCTGCGGCGGGCTGCACAGGGAATATTGGCGGGTTACGCCGGTCGGCCCGGTGAGGTCGACGTGGGCACCCGGTTCATAGGTGTCGAGCGGCTGGCCGTCACTGCGCACGAGGCGAAAGGAACGGATATCCAGCGCTTCCTCGACGATCCTTTCGATTTTCACCTTCATCATGGCATCACCTGAATACTGTTGTTTCGATTAAGTCTTGGGGCGGACACTGATCTGTGGCGAGCGAGCTTGCTCGCGCTCGGCTGCGTAGCAGTCGCAAAATTCTCGGGGCCGCTTCGCACCCCAGCGGGAGCAAGCTCCCTCGCCACAATTGATTGCCTCCGGGAAAACATTCAGCGCATGTACAAGCCGCCATTGATGTCCAGGCACGCGCCGGTTACGGAGGTGGCGTTGTCGGCAATCAACAGCAACACGCTGTCGGCGATGAACGACGGATCGCCGAGGGTGCCGGACGGAATCATTTTCAAAATCTGTTCCAGGCGTTCCGGTGCCACGGTTTCGCGCACCACCGGCAGGTCCAGGGGACCTGGCGAAATACTGTTGACCGTCACCCCTTGCGGCGCCAGTTCACGGGCGAAGACCTTGGTCAGCGTCGCCACGCCGCCCTTGGCCGCCGCGTAATGCGCGCCGGTGGCGGTGCCGCCGTTCTGTCCGGCGAGGGAAGCGATGTTGACGATGCGGCCAAAGCCACGCTCGGCGAAATGCGCACCGAACACCTGGCAAGCGACGAAAGTGCCGCGCAGGTTGATCGCCATCGACTCGTCGAACTCTTCCGGCGTGATGTCCATCAGCGCCGCGACTTTCGACACACCGGCGTTATTCACCAGCACGTCTGTGCCGCCCCAGCGCTCGGCGAGCAAGTCACGCGCCTGCTGGAAAGCGGCTTTGCTGCGCACGTCGAGCTCGATGGCCATGGCGCTGGTGCCGGTGCTATCGAGTTCCAGGGCGAGGCGTC
This sequence comes from Pseudomonas fluorescens, assembly GCF_000802965.1. Taxonomy (GTDB): domain Bacteria; phylum Pseudomonadota; class Gammaproteobacteria; order Pseudomonadales; family Pseudomonadaceae; genus Aquipseudomonas; species Aquipseudomonas fluorescens_A. The sequence continues at coordinate 83,326 of NZ_JSAK01000029.1, forward strand.
GCACGCCGTCCAGTTGCACATCGGCCAGGCCGACGCGATAACCCGCCGCGTGCAGACGGCGGGCGATGCACTCGCCCAGTCCCCGCGAAGCACCCGTTACAAGGGCTACTCGACTCATGATGTTGCCCTCACAAAAGGAAGCCGAGCGCACTCAGGCTGTCGGTGGAGTTGATCAGGCGCACCACTTTTCGCTCCAGCGACGGCACGCCATCGGTGAAACGAATCCGGTGATTCAGGTCCGCCACGAACGGCGTGTGCACGCCGCGTTTGTAGGCGTACAACAACTGCGCCGAGTTGACTTCGACGATGTCGCCAGCCGCTTCCACCAGACGGAAACGCGAGATGGTGCGAATGGTTTTCGCCGCGTCCACTGCCGACGGCGAATAGCCGGCGGTCAGGCGTTCGATGCGCAGGTCACGCATGCGCGCGTCGTCGTAGGCGTAGTTGAGCGTCGCTTCGAAGTCTTCGGTGTCCGGGTCGATCGGCACGATGTACTTGCCGCTTTCGCTCCACAAGGTCGCCCATTCGGCGTAGTTCTTGTGGTCGAGCAGTTCGGCTTCGCGCCAGATGAATTCGATGGCCTGGGCCAGCGGGCCGGAAAAACCGTTCAGGGTGTCGTGATTGCTCATTGGCTCATCATCCTTTTCCACATGTCGTAGGCACCGCGCATGCCGCCCTCGTCGGTGGCGTGGCTGACCTTGTCGCCATTTTCAGCGGTGATTTCGCGGTTCAGGCCGCGGTTGACCAGGATTGGCGCATCAACACCGGCGTACGAGCCGCGTTGCACGCGATCCCAGGCTTCGGCATCGTCAGGGCTGCCGAAACCGAACGGGCCCTGGAAGTGTTCGTGGATGCGCATGCGTTCGCGGTTGGCGATTTCCGGGCCGCCGTCCATGCCGAGGGCCACGTGGCGGATCTCGGTTTCAGTGACCGACACCGGGCGCAGCACGCGGAAGAACGACATCGACATCGCGATGTTCGGGAACAGGTTCAGGTTGAACCCGGCGCCGTGCAGCGAACGAACGATGCGGCGCACCTGTTCCGGCGGCATGGTTTTCGATAGTTCTTCGGTGACGTGGGCGAAACGCTCTTGCAGTTGTTCGGTGCCGTCGTCGTGATCGAGGTCGACGTGCTCCGGCACCATCACCATTACGCTGTGGCCATTACCCAGCGAATGAGTGACGGCTTGTTCGTCAGTCATGAACGAGAGCATTTCCGAAGTTTCTTCATCCACCGACGACATGAACGACTTGTGCACGATCGGGAAGTGGTAACCGTCGGTGGTGTTTTCCAGCTGGATCTTCCAGTTGCCCTTGAAGCTGAACTTGTGTTCGCCCTGGGTCTTGATCGGGTAACCGGCGCCCTGCTTCATGAACAGGTCCATCCAGTGTTTCGCCCCGCCGAGGAAGTCTTCCAGCGGTTCTATGTCGTCGATGTAGCTGGCGAAGACCATGCCGGCGTAGCTTTCAACGCGCAGGCTGGTCAGCGGCAGTTCGGATTTCTCCAGAATGCCTTCGTAGCCATCCGGATACGGCAGCGCCCGCAACTTGCCGTCCAGGCCATAGGACCAACTGTGGTACGGGCAGGTGAAACCGGTGGCATTGCCCTTGTGCTTCTCGCACACGGTGGCACCACGGTGGCGGCAACGGTTTTCCAGCACGTTGATGTTGTTCTTCTTGTCACGAACAACGATCACCGGACGACGGCCAATGGTGGCGGTCTTGAAGTCGCCGCTGTTGCGCACTTCGCTTTCGTGGGCAACCCACACCCAGGTGCGGTAGAAAATCTTCTCGAGCTCGGCTTCGAACAGCGCCGGGTCGTTGTACAGCGAGACGTCAACGCGGTCGTGCCGGACCAGTTGGTCCATGCTGCGCGATGTGGCGATCAGACGGTTTTCATGAGTACTCATACGGTCCTCCTCATGCTTTATTTTTATGATTTGGGGTCGACCGTTCACCGGCCATGCTTTGTTGCAACTGCGCTCCGAAGGCGCAGACCAATTCGTCCTGGCCTTTTCGGCCGACGATCTGCAGGCCGACTTTCAGCCCGCCGCAAACCAGTTCCACCGGCACCGTCAGCGCCGGGTGGCCGCTGAGGTTGAAGGGGCGCACCAGTGGGGTCATGCCGGCCACGGCTTTGCTACCAGCGCGAGCTTCGCTGAGGGTTGGCGGCAAGGTCGGCAGCGTCGGCAGCAGCAACACGGCGAAGTCTTCCAGCGCCGCATCCACCTGTTGCGTGAAACGTGTGCGCACGGTTTCGGCCTCTGCGAGCTCTTCACGAGTAGTGCGGCTGGCCGCCAGCAAACGTGTTTCCACATCCGCACCGATCAAGCCCTTGCCGGTCAGGTGACCGAACGCGGCCCAGTTCTCGAAATTGATCACGGTCAAACCGGCAGCGAAGGCTGCTTCGAACTCGCTCAAATACAGGCTGCTGCGACGCCATCCGGCACGGTCGGCAGCGGTACCGAGGCTCGCTTGCAAATGCGGATCGCAGGCCACTTCAAGGAAGGCCACCTTGGCGCCGTCACCTGGCAGGCCCTGCATTGCAAAGCCTGGGCAAATCACCTGCATGGCCGCGATCAGGTCGTCCATGCTCTTGGCGAACGGACCGACGCAATCGAGGCTCGATTCCAGTGGATGCGCGCCGGCACGGCTGACACGCCCGTAAGTCGGCTTCAACCCGGCAACCCCGCAGCACGCCGCCGGCACCCGCACCGAACCACCGGTGTCAGTGCCGATGGCGATGTCCGCCAGGCCTGCAGCGACGGCGGATGCCGAACCGCTGGACGAACCACCTGGCACCCGGTCTGGCGCTTGCGGGTTAATCGGCGTACCGGTCCAGTCGTTGATCCCGGTGACGCCGAAGGCCAATTCATGCAGGTTGGTCTTGCCGACGATCTGCCAGCCGGCGTCGAGGATCGCGTCGACCACTTCGGCGTTTTTGCTGGCTGCGGGTGCCTCGGCAAACGCACGGCTGCCCGAACGGGTCGGATGGCCGGCGATGTCGATGGAATCCTTGATGGCCACGCGTTTACCGCTGCCACCGAGCTGAAATTCGCTGATGAAAGTACTCATGCACCCGCCTCTGTGGTGGAAAGCCCCGTATTGAACAGCCGTTGCGTGCGGAAATGCGCGATCAGCCAGACACCGTCTACGCAGCGAAAATCGATGTTCAGGCGCGTGCCGAACAACTCGTTGCGGCCATCGGCATAGGTGGAAATCTGCTGCATGATCCACTGCCCTTGCGCCGTGCTGCCGTCGACCACGATCGACTCGCTGGTGAGGTAATGCAGGTTCAGCGTGAAGTGGTCCGACGGCGGCAGGTAACCGCCGACAAATGCGGCCACCGCGTCACGTCCACGATGCTGGCCAAAAGTCTGCGCGGTGGCACTGCCAACGCCTTCCCAGACCGCATCGATCGTGAACAACTGCGCCAGCTCGCTGACTTCAACCGGCGCACGCGGCACATCGCACAGGTCCATGTAGCGCGCCATCAGGCGGCGCACAGCACTTTCCCCTTCGAGCGTCGCCAGACGCTGCAGCAAGGCCTGGTCCATGGCTTACACCTTGGCCGCATCAGGGATGGTCAGCGGGCGACCGATGCGCGCTTCGATCTTGGCGTAGCGCCACAGGCTGTATTGGCCGACCGGCGTGGTGCGGAACAGATTGCAGGCATCGATCACCGACTGGTGGCAGTCGACGTCGGCCATGATGTACACGGTCCACGGCGAGGTGGTGGACGGGCCGACCATCAAGCGGTCATCGTCCATGGCGCCGAGCACGGTGATGCCGGGCATCGCGCCGAGGTCGCCCATCATCTGGCTGAAGCCTTTCCACACGCTCAGGCCTTCGCCGGTAGGCAGGTCGAAAAAGTTCTGGGTGATGCCGATGCAGAAGACGACGCGCAGTGGTTCTTGAGTGGTCTGGGTCATGGGTATTGATCCTTTTTGAAATAGAGAATTCAGATGTAGCCCGGGAACGGCTGAACGCCGAGGAACACCGAGCCAGCGCCGTCATAAAGCCCTTCGCTGAGGAAGGCGTGCTGGGTCACTACCATCGAGTCGCGCAGGTAGCGTTGCAGCGGATGGCGCAGGTAAATGGCGGTGGTTCCGGCGAGGCTGTAGGCGCTTTGCACCACCTCGGCGCCGGCCTGGGAAACGTGGATGGCGGACAGACGCAGCAAACTGGTTTGCTCCGGGGTGACCGGGTTGCCGGCGACGATCGAGTTCCATACCTGCTCGGTGGCGCTGTAGAAAAAGCCACGGGCAGCGGCGAGCTTGGCTTCGGCCTTAGCGATTTCGATGCGTACGTAAGCGCGGTCGGACAGTTTCGGCGCGCCGGTGATGCCACTGCCGCCAGCCATGCGGCTGATTTCATCGAGGGCAGCACGGGCCAGACCGAGGTTGACCACCGCCAGCACTTGCGCGGCGTAGGCAATCGATGGGTAGCGGAACAGCGGCTCGTCAATGGTCGCAGCCCCGCCGCGAATGAAGGTCCAGCGCTCGTCGACGCGCTTGTCACTCACGCGCAGGTCATGGCTGCCGGTGCCTTTGAGGCCGACCACGTCCCAGTTCTCGACGATCTCTACCTGCTCCGGGCGGAACACCGCGGTGCGTGGCTTGCCGCCCGCAGCGCCGATGCCGACACCGAGCAAGTCAGCGCCTTTGCAGCCGCTGGCGAATTTCCAGGTGCCGTTGACCTGATAGCCGCCGTCAACAGCCTCTGCGGGTTGCAGCGGGAACAGGCCGCCGGCGAACACCAGGTCCGGGCTCTCGGCGTAGAGTTCAGCCAGGGTTTCCCGTGGCAACGCAGCCAGGTAGACACCGGCGCTGCCGAAACTGGCCACCCAGCCCGCCGAGCCGTCGGCTTCGGAGATGCGTTCGATCATGTGCAGAAACAGGTGCGGTGCCAGGGCGTCACCGCCGAAGCATTTCGGCGTGGCGGCACGGTAGATGCCGACCTGCTTGAAGCGCTCGATCATGTCCCGAGGCACGTGGGAGCCTGCGTCGAACTCGTCGCGACGTTGGCGCACTTCGTCCAGCACTTGCGCGAAGGCAAGGCTATCGACCATGGTTTCGACCGGGACGGTCAGAGGGTCTTTTTCGGCGACAGCGGAACGCAGCATGGGCTAGTTCTCCATTTATTATTTGTAAGCCGCAACCATGCTGGAGGCGTGGCGACTGTTGATACGCACAAGCAATTGCGGCGACCAAGCCTGTAGGAACCGGCTTGCTGGCGATGAGGCCCGCAGAATCTGCGGTACTCTCGAGGCCGTCTCGCTGGCAAGCCAGCTCCTACAGAAATGTGGTCAAGTTGAGTGCCGTGTAGAGACCGATGCGTTGATGGGTCCAGTGTAAAAACCGCATCCCGGCGCCACTATTGGTGCGTGCAGCCCCCCGGCTAAAGAAATCCCCTAGATCGCCCCCGGTTACCTCTGAGCGCGTCCCCATGCGTGAGCAGGTATAAAAAGCCATACTTCTGACTTCACCGGTCGGAACCCTCTGCCGCCAAGGGCTGTGCGATGTATTTGCCAAAACCGAACGACTTCTATGCGCTGATCGAAGCCATGCCGCTGTGCATCATTCTTCACGATGCGCACACCAAGGAAATTCTCTGGGCCAACGCCGCCGCCCTGGCGGCGCTGGGCTTTACCCTGGAAGAACTGACGCCACTGAAGGCCCCGGACATGACCCGCGACGCACCGAAGTACCGGCGCTCAGTGGGTTTGCGATGGCTGGAGGGCGCCGCGCGCACGGGTCAGCGCGCCATCGAGTGGTGTTATCGCTCCAAACAAGGGGTGGAGATTCTTTCCGAGGCGGTGGCAACGCTGGTGCACCTGGAAGGTCGCGATGTGCTGATGGTGCAGTTCCGCGACATTTCCAAGGAGGACAAGGTCAAGCGCGACCTCAAGCGTTTCGAAAGTCGGCTCAAGGCTTTTATGCAGGACCTGGCCGAAGGCGTGGCGGTGCTCGGCCCCGAGGGTGAGATCCGCTTTATCAGCGACTCTGCTGCGCATTTGCTCAACGGTGACGTACACAAGCTGATCGGCAAAAACTTCCTGGCGTGGTGCGATGACACGTCGCGCCAGCGTCTGCTGCAACAGCTGACCATCGTCACGCCGGCTCTTGAAAAATCAGAGTACGCACCGTTCAGCGTGCATTACAAAGTGCAACGGCAGGATGGCGAGTGGCGCTGGCATGACGCAACCTGCCGCTACATTGAAATTGAAGACGATCTGGTCGGGCATTTGCTGCTGTTTCGCGATGTCACCGAACAAGTGCAGGCCGAAGAAGCCCGGCGCGTGAGCGAGCAAAAACTCGAATACCTGGCACGCTACAACGCCATGGGTGAAATGGCCGTGGCGATTGCCCATGAACTGAGCCAGCCTCTGGCGGCCACCCGCAACTTCATTGAAGGCGCGGTGATTCGCCTCGGCAACACGGCGGACACCGATCAGGGCGTTGCCTGGGGTTTGCAGAATGCGGTGCGGCAGATCGAGCACGCCTCCGTGATCATCAAGAGTGTGCGCGAGTACGTCGTGAAGCTTGAGCAAAGCGAAGAGCTGATCGACCTCAACGAGCTGCTGCGCGAAACCCGCTACTTCATCAGCCTGCGTGCCGACCCGAGCCGGGTAAGGGTGGAAGTCGTCACCTCGCCCAGGCCGCTGCGGGTGAGTTGCGAGAAGGTGCTGATCGGTCAGGTGATCCTCAATCTGGCGTTCAATGCGATTGAAGAGATGGCTGATCTGCCACTTGAACGCCGCGTGCTGCGCATTCATGCCAGTGCCGACAACGGCGTGGCACTGGTGCGTATCGAAGACTGCGGACGCGGGATTCAGGCGCAGGCGCAAGAGAAGCTGTTCGATGGCTTTTTCTCGTCCAAGGTCAGCGGCAACGGCATTGGCTTGGCGTTGTGCAAGAACATCATCGGTCGGCATCGGGGCGATATCTGGGCGCAGAACCAGGAACCTTGTGGCGCCGTGTTTACCTTCTCCCTTCCCCTCGCCTGATACACAACCCTGTGGCGAGGGAGCTNNCCCGCTGGGTCGCGAAGCGGCCCCCCGCCTTTCTCCAGACAGACCGAGTCATCAGGATTTACGACTGCTGCGCAGCCGAGCGGGAGCAAGCTCCCTCGCCACAAGGGGATCGCATACCCCGGATTTGTGGCGTGTCAGTGACACTGGCACAGACACACAAACACTTGGCAGGCAGGGCAATTCCTGAGGTTGCGGGGCGAGGCACTATTCAATCGTCAGAATCTGCCCACTCACCCGCGATCCGCGTTACCAACAATTCAGGAAGTTCCCCTTATGCGAACAAACAGGATCTCCGTACAGTCAGCGCTAGGCCTGAGCCTGCTTGTACTCGGTTTGAACAGTGCCCGCGCGGACCTGCCCGCCGACACCATCGGCCAGACCACCCTGGCCTTCCCCGCTGAAGCGCACCGCGCCTTCGTCGTCGATGTCGAGTTCGAAAGCTTTGTCGCCGGCCGTATCACCGTGGTCGACCCGGATCAGAAGCGCGTGCTGGGCATGGTGCCGACTGGTTTTGCCGCGCCTTCAGCCCTGAGCCATGACGGCAAGCTGATCTACAGCGCTGACATCTGGTACTCACGTGGCACCCGTGGCACCCGCACCGATGTGCTGACCGCGTGGGACAGCTCGACGCTGTCGCCGGCCTGGGAAGTGCTGATCCCGAATAAGCGCGCCGAATCGCTGACCCAGCGCTACGGCCTGAAGACCAGCGGCGATGACCGTTTCGTCTACGTCTACAACTTCACCCCGTCGACCTCGGTGACCGTGGTCGATACCCAGACCAAAGCCGTCGCCACGGAAATCTCGATTCCCGGCTGCGTACTCAACTACCCGGTGGGCAATCGCCGTTTCGCCTCGCTGTGCGGCGACGGCAGCCTGCAGGTGGTGACGATCAACGATCAGGGTCAGGAAACCGCGCGCAACCGCACGCCGTTCTTTGACCCGAACGCCGAGAAACTGGTGGAGCGTGCGGTCAACGTCGGCGACACCTACTACTTCACCACCACCACCGGCACCGTGCGCGCCGTGGATTTCTCCGGTGACGCACCGAAGATTCTGCCGAGCTGGTCGCTGGTGACCGATGCCGAGAAAAAGTCCGGTTGGGCGCCGGGCGGCTGGCAGCTGATGGCTGTCGCGCCGAAGCTGAACCGCTTGTACGTGCTGATGCATGACGCCCACGAACCGATGAAGTGGGAAGACCCGAGCCCCTTCATCTGGGCCTACGACCTCAAGACCATGAAGAAGATCGCGACCCTGGAAGCGCCGGCACCGGTGTGGAGCATGCAGGCAACCGGCGACGACAAGCCGCTGTTGCTGGGCACCGACGTTGAAGGTGGCTTGCAGATCTTCGACCTCAAGACCAACAAGCACACCGGCAGCATGGCCAAGGTCGCCAAAACCGCGACTCAGGTCATGAGCTACTAAACGAGGTTCGGCCATGCAATCAGATCCGATCTTCATCATTGCCAGCGCACTCGCCATTTCGGCGCTGCTGGCCAGTGCCGCAACGCACAAGGTGCGGGCGCCCGTGCGCTTCGCCAAACAGCTGGCGGACTACCAACTGCTGCCCGCGGCGCTGGTGCGTCCGAGCGCGCGGTTGATCCCGCTGCTGGAACTGGCCATCGCTTTCGCGCTGCTGGTCCCGGTCAGCCGGGGCTGGGCGGCGTTGTCGGCAGCCAGCCTGTTGGCGCTTTACGCCGCCGCCATCGGCATCAACCTGTGGCGCGGCCGTCGCGACATCGACTGCGGCTGTGCCGGGCCAGACCAGGCCCAACCGCTGCGCCCGGTTCTGCTGCTGCGCAACAGCGTGCTGGTGGCGCTGGCATTGCTGGCCAGCGTGGCGCCGGTTGTCCGTGACATGACTGTGTTCGATGGCTTCGTGACCCTCGCCGCTGCGGCTGTCGCGCTGCTCATCTACGCCGCGGCCGATGGCCTGCTGGCGAACTCCCCTCTTCTGCTCAAATTGATTGGTAGGTAATCAAAATGGAAGGCTTGATCGTTTCCAACGTATTGCTCTGGGTGCTGCTGGTGGCCGTGGCGTTTGTCGTCATGGGCCTGGTCCGTCAGATTGGCGTGCTGCACGGCCGCCTGGCGCCGGCCGGCGCACTGATGGTCGACAAAGGCGTGGCCGTCAACGAAGCCGCCCCGCAAATCACCGCCGCTGACCGTAAGGGTCGCCCGGTGAACTTCGGCTATGCCGGTGAAAAATCGCAACTGCTGTTCTTCCTCTCGCCGACCTGCCCGATCTGCAAATCCTTGCTGCCGGCGATCAAATCCATCGCCAGGGAACAGGCCGGTACGCTCGATGTGGTGTTCGTCAGCGACGGCGACATGGACGCCCAAGCAGCGCTGATCCGCGAGCACAAACTGGAAGACGCCACCTACGTGGTCGGCCCGGAAGTGGGCATGACCTACCAGATCGGCAAGCTGCCGTACGCCGCGCTGATCGACAAGTCCGGCACCTTGCGCGCCAAAGGCCTGGTCAACTCCCGCGAGCACCTGGACAGCCTGTTCGAAGTAGAACACCTCAAGCACGCCACGCTGCAGCAGTACCTCAATGCGCAGCCCCACGACCATGACCACAGCCACGGCCATAGCCACTGATAAGGCAGGGAGACCTTCATGAAACTGCTGGATCTGTTGTTCGAGCGCTCGACTCGCCGTGTTGCCGACACCACCTCGCGCCGCAAACTGCTGTCGCGCATGGGCTCGCTGATGGTGGCCGGTGCCGCCCTTCCGCTGCTGCTGCCACTGGATCGCACCAGCAAGGCGCTGGCCGCCACTGACCCGAAGGCCGGCGACCCCGGTGATCCGAACAGCTGCGACTACTGGCGTTACTGCTCCATCGACGGCTTTCTGTGCAGCTGCTGCGGTGGTTCGGTAACGTCCTGCCCACCGGGCACCGAAGCCTCGCAAGTGACCTGGATCGGCACCTGCCGCAACCCGGCCGATGGCAAGGACTACATCATTTCGTACAACGACTGCTGCGGTAAGCAAAGCTGCGCCCAGTGCGCCTGTACTCGTAACGACAGTGAAGAACCGGCCTACCGCCCGTTCAACAACAACGACGTGAACTGGTGCCTGGCTGCCAAATCGCACATCTACCACTGCACCGTTTCGATCATCCGCGGCGTGGCGGTTTAACACGCGCTTTACCGCCGGTTGCCTGGTTAACCGACACCTACCCTGTGGCGAGGGAGCTTGCTCCCGCTGGGTCGCAAAGCGGCCCCAGATTATGGGACTGCTGCGCAGTCCAGCGAGAGCAAGCTCCCTCGCCACAACAGTGATGGGTATTGGGCAATCGGCGGTTTTTTTTCGTTACGGGTTTGTTTTTTTCTTTGGTAAGACCTGCCACCCGCAAAAGGTACTTGTCATGCGTACGTTGCTTTCCCTCGGCCTGGCCTGCGTCATGATCGCCCCGCTCGCTCATGCCCGGGCCATCCCCAACCCCGGTCAGCGGCATGCTCCGGGTAATGAAGAACTGCAAAAGCCGATCGCCGAGGCCGGTTACAGCGTCGGCGTGAACTACCAGTTGCAATGCGCCGGCTGCCACTTGGGCAACGGCATGGGCTCGGCGGCCAATGACACGCCTCGCATGGCCGGATTCGTCGGCAATTTTTTGAAAGTCCCCGGTGGTCGCGAATTTCTGGTGCGCGTGCCGGGCATGTCGCAATCGGCGCTGAACAACGCGCAACTGGCCGACCTGCTCAACTGGCTGATGCGTGAAGACGGCATGGCGGGCAAAAGCAGACCCACGGACTACCAGCCGTACACCGCCGAAGAAGTGGCGGCATTGCGAGCCAAGACCATGCTCAACCTGCCCGGCACCCGCGCCGAGCTGATCAAGCAAATGCGTGCGCAAGGCATCGCAATTGAAGACGGCATGAATTACTGAGCATCGCCGGCAGAACCCTGAACCTGTGGCGAGGGAGCTTGCTCCCGCTGGACTGCGCAGCAGGTTCCTGCTTTTTTTGATAGAAAGGGGGCCCGCTTCGCGACCCGGCGGGAGCAAGCACCCTCGCCGCGGGATTCGTGTCACGCCTCTGGCTACAGACCACCTCCAAACATTGCCCCATGCACGTCGATGCCTATAGACGCTCGTAAAGCCGTGGCTGCGAGCGGGTATCGATTTCAATGGAATCAATATCAGTTCCGGGGTTCTACCCAAACGTCGCAAATCAGTGAATGATTGCTCAGTGCCGCTAAAGTGACAGCACCCGTCGCCACGCCCGCCAAAAGCCTGTAAATTTCGCTGGTGGGTTGCTTATCACGGTGACGCTAACGCTCTCAAGCGAGGGCAGTATTGAACTGAATCGCGTCACCCGTAAGCGCGAGGGGCAGCAGACATGAGGTCTATTTATGATTTTCGAGCCCAACCGTAGTCGTTCCGTACTCCAGCGTCGAAGCAGTACCAGTATCGTTATTCAGGCCGCGCTGGATGGTGTGGCAGTGACGGGCGTTGCGTGGTATTTGATCAATTATCACATCGGTTACATCACCCAGGCCTATGTCATCATGGTCCTGTTGTTGCTCGGGGCATTGTCCGTCGTCTATGACCACTATGCCATTTATCGAAGCAACGTCGGTTTTGCCGTCAAAGCCTTCAAACTGCTCAAGGCATGGACTGCGGTTTTTTGTTTCCTGGTTGCCATGGCGTTTCTAACCAAACAAAGCGAACAGTATTCACGCTTATTGGTTGGGGAGTTATTTGTTATTGGGTACGTCGTTCAGTTGCTGTTGCATCTCGCTACACGTGAAGTGCAAAAGAAGTTTCTGGCCCACCCGACTCAACGGGAAAATGCTCTGATCATTGGCTCCGGAAGCCTAGCAAACTACCTTCATCAGAAAATCAGTAATAACCCTTGGCTGGGTGAACAGGTCGTCGGCGCCGTGTTGATCGGTGGCGTTGAAGATCAGGGAAAAGATGGTGCGAAAAGCGCGAATCGTTTGCCAATACTGGGCAATATTTCCGACTTGGATGAGTTGGTGACGCAATACTCCATTCGTACAGTGTATTTCGTTACACCACTGGATAGTTCGCAGGTAATCAAGGACGTCTACCTGAAGTTGTTTGACAAGCACATCGCCGTGAACTGGGTGCCTGATATTTTCTCGCTGCGTTTGATCAACCACAGCGTCCGGGAAATTGCCGGGATTCCAGTGCTGACCTTGTCTGAAACGCCGCTGATGGGAATGCGCCTGTTCCTGAAGAATCTTGAAGACAAAGTCCTGGCCTTCCTCATCTTGCTGTTTGCGGCGCCTGTGCTGATCGCAGTTGCGATTGCCATCAAGCTCGACAGCCCTGGGCCGATATTCTTTCGACAGGAACGCATGGGTTGGAGCGGCGATTCCTTCCGCATCTGGAAATTCCGCAGCATGGTTGTCCACCAGCCCGAAGAGGGTACCGTCAAGCAGGCAGAAAAGAATGATCCGCGCAAAACCAGGGTTGGCGCTTTTATTCGCAAAACGAGCCTGGATGAACTACCGCAGTTGTTCAATGTACTGATGGGCGAAATGTCTCTCGTAGGCCCGCGCCCACACGCCATTGCACACGATGCTCAGTACTCACCGGACATCTCGGACTACTTTGCACGCCACAACATCAAGCCAGGCATTACCGGCCTGGCCCAAGTGCGTGGATTTCGCGGTGAAACGCGGGATATCGAACAGATGATTCGGCGTGTTGATTCGGACATCGAGTACATCAACAACTGGTCGCTCTGGCTCGACTTCACCATTCTTCTGCGAACGGTGCTGGCCTTCACCGGCAAGCATGCCTACTAGCGATTCTTGAATGTCATACCCGAAGAAGTTGTCATGAGGGAAGCAGATCCAGCGTCCGCTCAACTTCTTCGGGGTCGATTCTGAAGCCGTCCCCATCCGGTGAACCGACTACAAAAGCAAAATTCTGGTGATCACGGTCCGTCAGGTATTTGAAGAAGCACAGAAAGCGATTAGGCGGCTGCAATACCAGAAGCGATCCACCCGGCTGTAAAACGTTAACGCCGTGTATAAGATGACTCCCCTCTATTCCAATAACCGTTCTTGCGCCGGCACAGGCCGCCACAATGGTTGGCACGTCGGATTTCGCCGGGTCAATAACGCGGAACCCCCTACGTACGCGTAAATACTCGGCGAGCTCCAACTCGTTGCGTAACAATCGCAATTCACCCGTGCCACCACGCAGAATAAATACGCCAGGGTGATCGTTGTACTCAACGTGCGATAACAACTTCTCCCCCATCGCACGGAATCGCAGATGCTTGTTTCGGTTTTGACAAAGATCATCAAAGATCACGAGCTCACGGAAAAACGCATCACGTACACGAAACGGCTTCATGCCAAGCCATTGCTCATATCCGGGGGCGTGAAGTATGCCGGTCCTGCTGGTGGAAACGAGGTTGGCAGACTGCGCCGTAGTCACTGGAATGCCTTCGTTACATGCCAATGGGTAAGTGATGCAATCATCCATTAACCATGATCCAAACCATTTATTTCCACCCGAAGTGCAATACATGGCGCCACGGTCAATTTCGTTCTCTACACGAATCCTTGGTAACCATTTCGATCTGGGGGACAAAGCAGACTTGGCGTTGCCTTTGTAAAGTGCACCGTCAATTAACCAGACATCTTTAAGTAAATAAGCGCGCGTTGGGCCGTGTTGAACTTCACCCACCCCTTCCATGGTGCGACGGGGATGTTCGAAAGGATAAAAAAGATCCCCAGCCCACCCTGTCACGCGATCAAGTTGGTCGGGCAGATAAAAAGCGGGAGGCGCAATCGCGATTTCGCCGGGCGCAATTTCCCAAGTCTTTGCGGCGACGCTTTGCAGTGTTAATGCCTGCTTGCGTGCAAGCCGTGTTTTAAAGATGTGCTTATACGCAGCTAGACTCCACTTCGTTTGACCGTCGCTCATCACTGTATTGACTTCTGGCATATAAATTCCCATGGAAACAGCGTACATGGTCAAACACGTATAACTGCATTTCTTTTAAAGCAACGACCTGTTCAGGTGGATACAACACATTCAAAAGTAGGGGGTGACTTCAGGTGAGTGTAGCGGCTACGCAGGATGTCCAAAAGCTCATCCTCTGGCTTTTTGGCACAGTGGAGATAAATCTTGAACAGCCCGCCAAATCCCATTTCACGATACCGGTTGGCGACTTCTTCATCGCTTGGGCCGTCTGGCAGACCCAGATGAAGCGCCAGTTTTCTGCCTTCCACTGCAAACAACGGTGTCTCCCAAAGGAACTGCGCGACGCCTGCCTCAGGCAGTCGAACAAACAGATAACCTTCGTTGCCCAGCGTATCCACATCACCGCCACGTCGTCTTTTCCACTCGAGAAGCCCATCGTCCGGGCGTGCCAGGCAAGTGCCGATATCGTAGTAGTCAAAACCGTTTTCAATCGCCCACTCAAGCGCCATGAACGTTGTAATGGAGTTAATTTCGCGAAGTTTTTTATTGTCTGAAAACACGGAATCAGGGTAGCCGAAACGGATCGTGCTCCAGTAGCGCTTCCCGCCCCGCGTAATCACGCACCCAAGGTGGCATGCGACCACCTGGTCCTCCAACAGTACCAAGTCGAGACGACCGGCATTTTTTGCCACCCGTTGAACCTCGCTCGATTCAATCTGGGAAGCGGATGCACCGTGCCTTGCTCTGGCGTAAGGCTGAAGCATTTCCCTGTCAGCGCTTGCGATCTCGCCGTCGTTCACCGCCTGTTTCATACGATAGCGCAGCCGGTTTTTGCGTAGATTCCGACGCAGCTCGGTGTTGTATCTCGCCGTGATTTCATCCACCGACCTACCCAGCGGCACGACTGCACTCAGGCTCCTGGGCACACACAATGCACCGGGAACGGGTACCTCACTGATCAGGACCGTGCGACTCGATTTCTTTAACTCAGGTTGGCGTTCAACCTCCTCGGGGTTCGCGCCCATGAGGACCTGCACAAATTCGCGCTGGTTTTTCCTGCCGACATACAGAACGTCATAAAGGCTGTCTTTCTGTAGTTTGAACCTGACCATTTCCCAGCGCCAAAAACAGGCTCGCCCACACACATCTCGTAGCCAAGCGATAGCTTTTCTTATCTCAAACCGCATGGAGGGAGAGATCAGCTTATGTATCGGCATTGCTACATATTCTTTCATTTTTCTATTAGCACAATTAAGGAAAGTTCATTTAAGTTTATAAATCAACAACATATCAATCAGTATTAGTTATTCGACCCAAGTAAAGCCTGAGATGTATTCAAAAACATACAATCAGGACACATACTTAACCCGCACACCAAAACTTCGACTATGCACGAGTCAGTAAAGATGCTGCGTCAGGGTTTTGCAAGGGAGTGGAGCGCTAATCAGAAAAGTTCAGATTGATAGCTAATTTGCCTGCGCGGCGAAAGCGCTTGGAGCTGGCGTCTAACACGCGGGCAGCGGGCCTGCCCGGTTTTAATCTAGATGAAGTGTAACTTGTTGACAAATGAAAACACTTCTTAAGTCGTTATCCCTCTGCAGAGCAGCGTGCGCAACAGGAACACCGGATTACCCATCACATAGCGCCTGAACAATCGCTTAGGCTCACTGGCAAGCCGATATAGCCACTCACAACCGAGAACACGCACCCATTGCGGCGCCCGTGTGACCTTGCCGCCGAGAAAATCCAGGATCGCGCCTCCACACACCACCAGGCATGGCATGCCGCTGGCGGCTAGCCTGGCCGCAACGGCTTCCTGCTTGGGCATGCCCATCCCCAGCACAATCAATTCTGGCTGTACTTCCCGGGCAAGGTTGAGATAGGTATCGACTTCAGCAAAGCCGTGATGCGCAGAAACAACATTGACCGCAAATGCTGCTTCGCTGTGCTGCACCGCATGGGTCAAAAAAGGATCTTCAGTCCCCCAAAAGGCCACACGCCGATGCTTGTAGGCAGCCAGTAGTTTAGGAATGAAGTCCGTGCCATTCATGTTCAGCCCGGGCTCCAGGCCAAGTCGGCGAAACAGGATGGACATGCCGGAGCCATCCCGTAGCAAAACGTCCGCGGACGACAGAGCGTCATAGTAGTCGGCGTTACCTGCCACCAGGTTCATGGCATGGGCATTGACGAACCCGAGCACTGTCGTTGCCTCATTCCTGGATAAGGCATCAATCAGCGCTTGCTCGTCTTCCACTTCATTGACCACCCGCAATTTCTGGATGATCGTTTTCCAGTTGTCCCGCCAAGCCAAACCACGCATCAGGAGTCATCTCGCTTCGAACGCACCCACTCAACCTGGCGCTTGACCAAAAAGCCGAGGTACAGGGGAATCTTCTTCAACGCGTAGAACGGCGCGTACATCAAGGCTGAAAAGGACAGGATCGCGCGACCAAACCGACTCCACGCGAGCAAAATAGCCACACTCAACAGCGCCATCCCGGCAGTCGCTATCAAGGCTGGCGTCAACGCTCCACCCAGGAAAAACGCCAACCATGCCAAGCTGAAGACGGCTCCCAATACCAGCGTCAACAAGGCCAACGGAGGCACCAATACATCCAGCGTCATTACCAGAAGGTTCCAGTTACGCCGACTGATCGACTCTGCAACCAATTTTGGCGCATCGCCAAGGATGACCCCCAGATGGCCATGCTCCCAGCGCTTGCGCTGGGTACTCAAGCCTTCATCACTGCGCGGAAAATAACTGCTCACCCGCGCATCAGGACAGAACAACGGGGGCTTGCCGCCCCGGCAGAAATCCAGGCCCATCTTCAAATCTTCGACGAGGTGACCGCTGGCCAAATCGATCAATGCCAGGTCCCGCCAGACGAACGCCATTCCCGAACCCATCAACGGACAGGGCAAACCAAGCCAGGCCCAACCCCGCGGCCGAACCAGATTTTTCACGCACCAGGCAAACTCGGCCAGCCGCACTTTCAGACCGGAATCCGCTGGTGCATGCATCAAATACAGTCCCTGAACCGGTCGCCCCGACTCCATGCAACGCCTAGCCAAACGCTCGATAGCGCCCTCACCCACCTGGCAGTCGGCATCGATGATGATCATGACGTCCGGGGCAGCGTTCGCCAGGTGGCGCACGCCAAAATCCAGCGCATAACCCTTGCCGCGCCGCTGATCATCGCTGCGCTCCACCACCTCGGCACCTGCTGTGCGGGCCACTTCGGCCGTATCCTCAGAACAGTTATCCGCGACTACCAGCAGCCGATCGCCCTCTCCTAACTGAGCCTGAATGCTGTTCAATGTCGCGACGATAATCGAGGATTCATTGTGTGCCGGCACCAGCACCGCTACCCGCGGCCGCGATCCTTGTGTCGATGAACGAGACCGCGCAGGCAGGCAGGCCAGCAGCACTTGCACAAACAGCACCAACACCGGCAGGACGATGAGTATCAGCAGTGCACTGAACAGCCAACCCAGAAACGTGATCATGCTTGCGCCTTGAATAGTTCGGCCAGCTTGGCCGCTTCGGTATCGATATCGTGTCGCTCCAGCACTCTTTGATAAGCCGCTTCGCCCATCCGCTGCAACACCTCGACAGGTTGCGCAAGGCAGTCCGCCAGCGCTGTCGCCAACTCGTTCACGGCACCCGCGGGGAACAGCCAGCCGTTCTCCCCCTGGCGCACCAGCTCGGGAATGCCCGCGACGTAGGTGGTCAGCACCGGCCTACGCAACGCCATGGCTTCCATGATGACCACCGGCAAGCCCTCGGCGAAACTCGGTAGCACCAGAGCCCGGGCCGCAAGAATTTCCGCCCGCACCTGTTCGCTGCTGATCCAACCGGTAATTCGCACCTGCGCCTGCAAACCATATTGAGTAATCAGCGATTCGATTTGCTCACGCATTTCCCCATCGCCAGCCAGCACAATTTCGAACGCTACACCTTGCTCAGACAGAATGCGGGCAGCCTCAAGCAACAACAACTGACCTTTTTGCTCACACAAGCGACCCACGCAAACCAGGCGCGGCACGGACGGTACTGCAACGGCCGGCACATCGTGAAACGCCCGCTCCAGACCGCAATGCACCACCTTTACTTTCGCCCAGTGTGCATGATCCACCCAGCGAAACAGTTGGCTACGCCCATATGAACTGATGGCCGCAACAAATGCCGCGCGCCGGACTTTCTCGCCCAAATGAATAAACTGCGGCTTGTCGAACTCTTCCGGGCCGTGCACGGTAAAACTGTAGTCGGGGCCACCGAGGGCGTTGGCCAGCATTACCACTTCGGTGGAGTTGGTGCCGAAATGCGCATGCACATGCTCGGCACCGAATGCCTGCAACCACGACAGCACACGGCACGCCTCGAACAAATAAATCAAATGGTACGGCCGGGCGCGATCGGCGCGCTGTCCCATGCGTAGCGCCAGCCACAACGTCGAAAAAAAACGCCGAGGTTGGGCACGCAGTACCTTCAGCACCGGCACGAACAGGCCTTTAACTCCACCTTCCAGCACATACTGGGTTTTATCGCGCTCGGACACGTCTTCGCCATCGACCAGCTCGGCGTCCCAGCCACGCAATGCAATGCGCTGCACCAGGAAACCCTGGCGTTCCAGTGCCAGAATCTCGCGACGAATGAAACTATGGCTGACCTTGGGGTACTGATTGATGAAGTAAGCGATGCGCATAGGGCCCAAATAAAATAGCGTTGCGGTGAATTAGGACTGCAGGTCCCCCCACAGAAGTACAGTAACCAGATCCATCAATGCGCTGCGTAACTGCCTATCAACACCTTGTCTATATTCGCAAAAGTGTCATCCAGAAGCTCATAGCGCCTGCGGTACATGGCGCGTTTTTTTGCCGCAATTTCTTCAAGCGGCTTCTTGGACATGGCCATCGGGATCTCGAAAAAATCTTTGCGCTGTGAAGGAGTTGCTCCATGTTCCAGCCAGATCGAATCGTAATTCGCCGCTAACTCTTGAGACTTTTGAGCGCCAAAATACGGATGACGATGATGGCGATACCCATCTCCCACCGCATAAATTTTTTCTACACCAATTTTGCTGGCTATGTATTTAGTCACTTCGATCAAGAAACTTCTTGGGCGAAGCCCTTCAAAATCCTTGGTGAGATCCCGGTAAATAGTCAGGGACGTGTCACTGTCGATGCCCTTGTGAATGCCCTGGACTGCACCGACAAAAATACAGAGTTCACCGTCTGCGCAACTCAAGGTGAAGGCTATTGATGCAATGCGTAAATCACCCTGGAACAGGTTCAGCACCAACTCCCCTTCGCGCATGAACCATATCGGACGATCCAGCACCAGGGAGCAACCCGCTGACCATTGCGACAGGTCACTTAAAACAAGGCTTTCATTTCGGCCAAAAAGCAGGAGTTGCGGACAGTTTTTTGTGACAACTTCGTAGTGCGATGCCAACACACTCAACCTGTCTTGAGGTGTCCAGTTACTACTGATGTAGGGCCAATGAACAACACCCACACAATCGTTGCCCAACTTTTCAAAACCCGTTTTGCCCAGGGAGCGCGACATGCGCGACAAAAACAGTTTTAGTTCAGACCGATTCTTTCCAGCCAGCGTCAGCAACTTGAACTTATTTTTCAGCGCCCTGGGGGAATACCCCGGATGCAAGGAAAAAGCGCTTTTGAATACCAGCCAATAATTCATGGAAATCTCACTTGTATTCGATCAACGCTGTCTTGCCGCCGACGATTCTGCTCAAAAGAAATTTGACTTGCCCGACCATCTCGGGAAATTTTCCGAGTACCAGAAAGAAAGCCAGCAACCAGTTTTCACGTGGTAATCCATCGCCCCGCCGAGCGAGTCGCATCACCTGCACGGGATAGATCAGTAGCAACAGCAGCCCAAACCATCCCAGCAGCAAACTGGCGACAACCGCCGCCAATGGAATGCCCAAACCCCAGAACCAGGCACGGCGCGATTCGCGCAGCCAATGCTGCTCCGGTGCTGCCCCATGCAAAAATGCGCCCTCGGCAAAGGCATAGCCACCGCGCATGGAACGCTGCCACCATTGTTTGAAGCGTGTCATTGCCGCGTCGTGCAGGGTCATTTCCTCACCGAGACGCCAGACTTTCCAGCCACTGGCACGCAGGCGTACACATAACTCCGGCTCTTCCCCGGCAATAAGATCTGCGCGGTACCCGGATGCTGCAGCGAAAGCGTCAGCCCGCATCAACGCATCGCCACCACACGCTTTGGCTTCACCGACTGGTGTGTCCCATTCGCGATCACACAGAAAGTTGTATATCGAGCGCTGTGGAAAACGCTCGCGCCGCCGCCCGCAGACCACCGCAACATCAGGTCGGGCGTCTAGAAAGACCTGTGCCTGGGGCAGCCAGGTACCGACGACTTCGCAATCACCGTCAACAAACTGGACATATCGCATCGTCGGCAATAACTGTTGCACACGAGCAAAGCCCTCATTGCGTGCACGTGCAGCGGTAAAGGGAATGGTCATATCCAGCTCGACCACCTCAACCCCTAGCTTGCGTGCCATCTGCACCGAGTTGTCCGTTGATCCGGAGTCGACATACACAACCTTCTGCGCCGAACCGATCAGCGAAACAAGGCAACGCTCAAGCCGCGGACCTTCATTGCGACCGATTACCACAACACCTATACCCGTAGCCATGGAGTTCACTCAGCTACGCAAAACGAGGTGGTTGGCAACATGCAGGTATCGCAAACATGACTCATGAACATTCCCTGTTTTCGGCATTCTGCCTTTTCTTGATTTTCGCCGGCACACCCACTGCCATCGAATCATCCGGTACATCGATGAGTACCACAGCATTGGCACCGATAATGACGTTGTTACCAATACGGATATTGCCCAGCACCTTGGCCCCCGCTCCGATATCGACGTTGTTACCGATAACCGGGGCAATGGGCTCTTCCACGTTCTTGAGCCCAACGACCACGCCGTTACGAATTCGGCAGTCGTCGCCGAACTGCGCATAACCGCTGATTACGATTCCGCCAAAATGATCGATGACAAAGTTACGACCGACCACAACCTCGCACGGCAACTCGACACCCGTGATGATCTGCACCAATTTAAAGAGAAATTTATAGATGAACGAGAGCAATTTGCGTAACAGCGCCGGGCGCACGCCGTAGCGCCATCGACCAAAGCGATAAACCAGCATCACCCAGAACCCTTGAGCGCCCCAATCACCGCCATAGGCACGCAAATCCGCACGAATATTTTCGAACATAAGGAGTGGTCTACCGTGTTGGTTGGCTAGCGAGTCTGGTTTCACGCAACAGCGCCCAGGTAACACGAGCATGTTCCCAGCACGCCTTGATAGCAGCGCGGCCGCGGCCTTTCAAAAGGGCCTTGAGTGCCAGAATGAAATCACCGACGGTCACAAGGAACATATGCCAGGCCAAGCCCAATAGACCGTGGTGCTTGCGGAAGTACAAAAGCTCGCTTTCGATTTGTAATCTGGGGACCTGTCGACTCGCCGCATTGAGCTCGTCAACCGACTTGGCACTTTCTCCGCCGATGTGCACCACCGTGGTATGCGGGTAGTAAACCACCTTCCAGCCGGCCTGCTTGGCGCGTTTACAGTGATCGACCTCTTCGTAGTAGAGGAAGTAGCGCGGATCGAACAAGCCAACCTGATCGATGACTTCACGGCGGATCAGGTAATAGCAGCCGGGCACCCAGTCGCACTCGCGAACAGAGGCATGATCCCATTCCATGTCGTCGACCATCTTCACCACGGGGAAAAAGCGACCAAGCCCGGTGCGCGACAAGAAAACATTCATTGGCGTCGGAAAATAGCGGCAGGACGGCTGCAAATCACCTTCTCGTCCAACCAACCGAACGCCGAGTATTCCGCAATCCGGATGAGACTCCATGTACTCGAGGGTCTTGCTCAGGGAGTCAGCGTCAACGAAGGCATCGGTATTGAGGAGCAACGCGTACTTGCCCAGCAGGTGTTCAATGAGTTGATTGTTGGCACGACCAAAACCGACATTGCTTTCATTGGCCAGCAAAATCGCCTCTGGGCAAATAGACGCCAGGCACTCCAGCGAATTATCGGCAGACGCATTATCCACTACTAAATAGCGCGGTTGATCCGCACTCGTTGACTGGCGCAACGCATTGAACATGGGTTGCAACAGGCTTGCTGTGTTGTAATTAACGACCAGCACATCAAGGGGCGCATTACTCATTAGTTCGCTCGCCAAAAA
Source organism: Pseudomonas fluorescens (assembly GCF_000802965.1). Lineage (GTDB taxonomy): Bacteria > Pseudomonadota > Gammaproteobacteria > Pseudomonadales > Pseudomonadaceae > Aquipseudomonas > Aquipseudomonas fluorescens_A. The sequence goes on from NZ_JSAK01000029.1 coordinate 105,534, forward strand.
AGTGCTTCACTCTCATTTCCATAAGTGCCGGCTCAACTTTGGGATCATATAGAACAGTACGTTGCTTGATAATGTCCATCCACGGATAGTCAACACAACGCTCTTCGACCTTTAACACCAGCTCATCCAGCGAACAGAGGACTTTCGCTGGATTGCCCCCAACCACCATACCCGGCGGGACATCTCTCGTGACCACAGCACCTGCCGCCACTATTGAATCCGGTCCTATGGTGACGCGTGGCATGATCATGGCGCCATGCCCGATAAAACAGTTATCGCGTATGTCGACGGGGCCGACGGAATCAAGTGTTTTACCGTAGTGATAAGCCAACAGGCCAGCGACTCCATCATGCCCGAACACCGTGCAATCAGATAAGCCTACATTGTTGCCGATTCGTAGCAATGAAGGATCGGTTATGTTGCAGTCAAGATTGATCCAGACATTTTTACCGATGGAGTGCAATGCTCCCCAGCGGACCAGATATTGAGCCCATTGGAACCCGTCGGGATTGCAAAATCGTTTATAAATCCAGCGTCCACGCCCCGTTGCCATGACAAATTTGCCTACAGCCCGCCTTGCCAGCCCAATCATCCCTTTAGCCTCGAAAATCCAGCGATTTATATTTTTTTACCAAGTCAAATGCTTGGTTTTTTAATCATTCTAGTATCAGGAATACCTGCCCGCCGCGGGACTTGCTTGATAGTTAAGATAATCCGCCAGCCTCAGTGCGAGCTGCAGAAGCGGCATGGTTGGATTACAGCCGCCACTGGTAGCAAACACGCTGCTGCCGGCAACGTAAAGATTATCGGTGCCGAACACTTTGCAGTTCTCGTCGACAACCCCAAACTCGGGCGTCGCCGCCATCCGGGTCGTGCCCATATGATGGGCATGAGGATTCACTTTCAACGGCAGATCGACGTCATAAACGCAGTCATCCAGCTTGACGAAACCGATCCCTGCCTCGGCAAAACACTTCGCCACCTCCAGCCCAATGGACTTAACGGTTTGCCTGTCCTCGGGGCTTAGCTCCCAATTAATATTCACCTTGTTCATTCCCAGCTCGTCCTGCTCGTCAAGCAGTGTTATGCGGCTATTTCGGCTGGGAAATTGTTCAATCATCGTGGTAAGGACACCATCTCCGGGGCAATTGAACTTGGCAACAAAATCGACTTTATGTGCCCAGCCTGCATCGCACATGAGATTTTCCAGAAAGCTCTTGATCGCCGCCGATCGTCCATAGGTCGTGACTTCAGCCAGGAGCGAGGCAGACACATTGCCTTTCCCTGAACGATTCGCCGTCACGAACGCGTCGGTGGTGAAATATTGTCGTGGCTCCTTGTCCTGCCCGTCTTTCAGAATGAAGGTGCCCATTTCGACGTTCAAGTGCTCCATAAAACACCTGCCAACAAAACCATCTTTGCTTACGACACCGGCAGCGACCAAGGACTGGCTATTGAGCAGTTGTCTGGCATTCTCGATTGCACCCGTCGCCAGAATGAACTGATTGGCCTTGAGCGGCTCTCGACGTCGCTCATAATCAGAAACGACTACCGCCGCTATGCGACCCGTCTGGCTGTCAAATTCAAGATCGACGCAATTGCAATTGATGAAGACATCAAGCCCTTCGGTCTCGTTGAGTTCCTTGGCGTATTTTTGTGCGAAACGCGTTGGCGTGCTCAGCAAGAAGTGATCAGCCTCAAAATCGGTAGCGTCCAACGAAGCATTGATGGCCTTGAAACCCGAGTCCGACGGAAGATCCAGAATGGCCATGGCCGTCGGCAGATTGCGCTCGATCTCGGAAAACGCTATGGGCCAACCGGGTAAACCAACGGGAGGGGCAACGGCGAAATCGGATTTTTCAAAGGGGCGACACCGCCCGGCCCAGTGGTTGGACGTGCCACCCAGATAGCGCAGGCGTGTTTCTTCCGGATAGATATTGAGGCCTGAGGATGAGCACTTGTAGAGGTCCTGCGAAGGCAGCGAGTATTCGTGTCCCCCTCCCTCTATCAATACCACTTGCCAACCGTATCTGGCCAAACGCAATGCCAACGTAATGCCAGCCGGCCCACCGCCTACGATGCAGAAATCATATGGATCACGAAGTTCTTTTCGGGATTGGTAATCTTTGATCATGTTCGGGTTTGCCGGAAATACTGGTCGGGCAACACCCAACCATTGATTACAACAAACCCGGTTTTAGCCGCAGCAGGCCGAGCACCGACCTTGACCAAGCCAAATGTCAGTCCAGCCAGACTCAACAGAGCCAATGCCTGGAGAAAGCGCCTGCGTCCTGGCAGAGAAGTATTCAAATCAGGTTCGCTCATGATTTAAAGCTCCACGACATTGAAATTGCGTAAGCATTTTTACTACACATCAAAGTCACAAAACTTTTGACAACCATCACCAACGGCTGAATGGTGACTCCCTGTCACAGCATTGAAAACAGCACGAGACTTGAATCAAATCAAAGCCATTTAGCAAGGCCTAGCATTAATGCTCCACACAACGCCCCCACCACCAACATGGGCAGCACAATCAGTTCACGCTTGATATTGAACAGGCCCAAACGGCGATTGACATAAACGATCAGGACCAGCGTAGGAAACGTATGCAGGGCGACTCCCCAAATCGCATATTTCACCCCGCCAATGGCCAGCAACAGGGGCAGCAGTACCCACAACGAGATAACCCGAATAATGTTATCCATGGCCTGGTACTTGGTTAGCCCCAGGGCAATCCAGACTTGGTGGGCCAACGTGTAACGCAATGTGAAAAAAGAAAGTGAAAGAACGGCCATCATGGTGCCAGCTTCGGCATAACGATCATCGTATAACACGCTGATAATGAGCGGGCTGATGACCAGGAACAGCCCGGTCAGAAACAGCAAGAAAAGATCGATAATCAATTTGAAACGGTAATACAACGCGTGCAGACGCACGGTGTCATCGTTTCTTGCGGCCTCGCTGAAAGCCGGCAACGCGACCGCTCCAGCCAGTCTTTGCACACCGGTTTGAAGGGCACCCAGGATCAGCACGGCAATGGAGTAGACGCCCAGTTCAGTGGCCGACATGCTGCCGCCAAACCAGATGCGATCACCATGCATGGCCAGGACGCCGACTGCCGACGACAACAGGATCCAGCGGCCGAAAACGATTAGCTCATTGAGCGCAGAGCGGTCCCAATGCAGATGGTTAGCAGGTCCTTTAAACCAGAAATGTCCCAATAGCGTGCTGACCAATGCGGCGACCAGACCTGCACCTACCAGTGACCAGATGGAGCGGGTTAAGTAACCGATGACCAGCATCACCAACAGTCCGGCGAGCTGGGATGCAAATTCGGCAAGTACGACTTTCTTTTGTTGGAACGTTCGAACGGCCACGTCGATCTTCGTCGACTGGAAACCATAAATGACCGCGGAAAATCCGGTAAGGGCCAGGACCAGTGGCAACTCAGGAGCAGCATAGGTGGAATCAGGCGCCCACAGGTTGATGCTTTGTGCAAACCAGGCGAAGACCGCGACTAAAAGTGTCGCTGCGAACAGAATAAAACCGCGCACGATCTGCACGGTCCAGACGGTATTGAGAAACGCTGGCTCGTCGCCACGCTGACTCTGGATGATGTTCTGGCGCAAGCCCACATCAGACAGCAAATGGAGAACCACCGACACGGTGGTGGCGATGATCATGATGCCGAACATGTCCGGCATCAGCAGGCGGGCCATTACGAGATTGCCACCCAAACGGATGGCCTGAGATGTTACAAGCGCAGCTAAATTCCAAGCCCCGGCCGATATCGCTCGCTTGCGCAGGCTCAACGATGGCGATATATCAAATGAAGGCATAACATCAAATCCCGTACTCAGTGGCACGCAAGTTACTATAGTAGCAATCAGACATTCCACTACCCATCGCTCACCCACCAAAAAAGTTCAATAATCCATGCCTGAGCACTTTCGCGCGTTAATCGTCATTCTGGTTCTAGCAGGCATCGTTTTTGCGTTGGCTCGCCGACCGGCAGCTGACTTGATCCCGCAAAACGACTTCACTCGCCGCCGCAATCTTTGGTTTGCATTGACGTTATTGGCATTTGTCTCGCACAGTTTCTGGGTGTATGCAGGCGTTACCGCAATCATTTTGACCATTGCACGACGACGGGAACGCAACCCGCTGGCGCTTTTTTTCTTTCTGCTGTTTCTCATCCCGCCGACCTCGGTACAGATCCCCGGTTTCGGTGTGATCAATTATTTTTTTGACCTGAACCATGTTCGCCTCTTGTCATTGTGCGTGTTGTTGCCGGTTTTTCTGGTGGTTCGCAAGCGAGCCGGCACAGTCGCATTCGGGCGCATCTGGCCTGACAAACTGCTGGCACTCTATTTGGTACTCACGAGCCTGTTGTTCCTGCGTGAAACCACGGTGACCGATACCCTTCGCCAAACGGCCTACCTGTTCATCGACGTGTTCTTGCCGTACTACGTTGCCAGCCGGACCCTGAAGGACCTCAGCGATTTCCGGGACGCCCTGCTCGGCTTTGTACTCGCCGCCATGGTGCTGTCGATGATTGCGCTCGTCGAATTTTCCCGGAGCTGGCTGCTGTACTCCGCGCTTATCGACACGCTGGGCATGCAATGGGAAATTTCCGGCTACTTGAGCCGCGGCGGTTCGTTGCGTGCCAGCGCCACTACCGGGCAGGCCATTGCACTGGGATACACCATTACAGTAGCCATCGGTTTTTACCTGTTTCTACAGGAAAGTGTACGCAGCCGATTACAGCGACTGCTCGGCGCCCTCTTGCTGGCCGGCGGCCTGTTTGCGCCGCTTTCGCGCGGTCCCTGGATCGGTGCATTGGCCATGATCACCGTGTTCATTGCCACCGGACGTCAAGCGGCCAAACGCCTGATACTTATGGGACTCGCGGGAATACTCGCCCTGCCCCTTCTGGCCATTCTGCCTGGCGGGCAAAAGGTCCTCGATCTGCTGCCATTCATTGGCTCCGTGGAAGTCGAGAACATCACCTACCGGCAGCGCTTGTTCGATAACGCCATGATCGTTATTGAACGCAACCCTTGGCTGGGCTCTTTCGATTATCGCAGTACGCCAGAAATGCAGTCCCTGACTCAAGGACAGGGCATCATCGATATCGTAAACACCTATATTGGCGTGGCGCTGGAGCTCGGCCTGATCGGTTTGACGATTTTCGTGCTGTTTTTCGCCACTGTCGTCGTCGGCATCCGCAAGGCGATGCGTTCGTTCCCCAACAAGGACGATGAGGCCCGGCGACTCGGACGAGCGCTCTTTGCAACACTGGCCGGGATATTAGTGACGATCGTTACCGTCAGCAGTATCTCGGTCATACCTGTGGTGTATTGGTCGGTGGCCGGACTCGGCGTCGCCTACGCACAGATGGCGCGCAGACTCGTGCGCGCCTCTACTGCAGTCCCTGTGAGTACCAACCTTCAACTCCGGTAATGCCAATGCCCATTTTTTTTCGCCGCACCTGTTTGCAGCTTATGGTTCTTTTGTCTGTTGTTAGCTGGCCGTTTGGCACTTGGGCATCGGAATGGGTCGTCCGCGTGGATGAGCGCAGCGGCCTGCCTATGGTGGAGCGCGGTGGCAGCCCTGCGATGGCTTCCATATTTACCTTCTGGGGGAGCAACTGGGAATGGACGGGGTTCCCGACCCAGTTCAAGGTGAACAGCCCCTACAACTACTCGCTGGTTGGTCAGAACAAAGACCTGGATTTCGACCTGGCGGCACAGGCTCAGAAAGCAGATGAGAAGACGCTGAGCTGGACCTTTGCTCTGGATGCACACAGCGTTAAGACCAACGTGATGGGCGGAGGCATCGTCTTCACGTTCGATCCTGCGCTGTTCGCTGGCGAAATGGGCCAGCCAACGTTGCTACCCGGCAACAGCGGCTGGTCCTGGGGCACCGCACAGGGGCGACGCATCGAAATGCGTTTTGAGCCGGCGCTGGCGAGTGTGTATTTCGAGCCGGGTGATAAATCCGAAGTCCGTGCTTTTTTCTACAAAGACACGATCAAACCCGGTCGCCAAAACTTCAAGGCCACGTTAAGCGTATCTGGCGACGTGGTACTCGGCCCTACCTCGACCGAGCGTTTCGGAACGGCGGACCCGAAGAGCTGGCCGAGCGACAAGCTCGACTTCAGAACCTCCCCGGTCGATTTGTCCTTTCTCAACGCCAACGAAAAACCCGCCGGCAAGCGTGGTTTCGTCAAAGCATCCGGTGAGCAACTGCTGTTTGCGGACAACACCCCGGCACGTTTCTGGGGCACCAACGTAACGTCCTATGCACTGTTTCGCACACCTGACGCTGATATCAAGCAGCAGGCCAAACGTTTGTCGGCGCTCGGTTTCAATCTGGTACGACTGCACCACCATGACTCGCCGTGGGTCAGCCCGAACATCTTTGGCGATGCCGACAACCTGCGTGACACTCAGCGTCTAAGCGCCGAGTCGCTGAAAAAAATCGACTGGTGGATCAAGTGCCTGAAAGATGAAGGCATCTATGTGTGGCTCGATATGCACGTCGAACGAACCCTGACGAAGAGCGACAACATTTATGGCTTCGACGAGATGCCAAAAAACCAGCAAGGCAACGCTGACCTGAAGGGCTACGCCTATGTAAACCTCACTATTCAACAGGCGATGAAACGCTTTACCGAAGCCTATCTGACCCATGTAAACCCTTATACCGGCCTCGCCTACAAAGACGATCCAGCCGTGGCCGCCGTTCTGATCACTAACGAAAACGACATCACCCATCACTTCGGCAACATCCTTTTGCCAGACAAGGATGTGCCAAAGCACAACAAGCTTTACATGGCCGAAGCCGAATCCTTCGCCAGACAGCACAACCTGTCCTCGGGACAAACCTGGCGTTCCTGGGAGCATGGACCCTCCAAGTTGTTCCTTAACGACCTGGAGCGACGCTTCAACGCAGACATGATCGAGCACATGCGCAAGCTGGGCGTGAAGGTACCTATCGCGACAACCAGCAGTTGGGGCCGCGAAGGAATGAGTTCGCTGCCGGCCCTGACCGCTGGCGATGTCATTGACGTCCATAGCTACGGTGGCGCGGGGCAGCTGGAAAAAAACCCGCTCACCAGCGACGGCTTGATCAACTGGATAGCCGCCGGGCAGGTCACGGGCAAGCCGCTGACCGTCACCGAGTGGAACAACGAGCCCTTCCCGACCTCCGATCGCCACTCGCTGCCCCTGTATATGGCCGGCACCGCCAGTCATCAGGGCTGGGATACATTGATTCAATATGCGTACAGCCAGGAGCCGTTGTCCGGCGACTGGATGACGGCTGGCAACTGGCACGCCTATAACGACCCGGCATTGCTGGCCACCCTGCCCGCCGCCGCGCTGCTTTATCGCCGGGGCGATGTTCGCGAAGCCAACACGACGTATATCTTTGCACCGACGCCAGCCACCCTGTTCGATCAATCCATCACACCGGCCAATTCTGCGCTGCTGCGCACGGCCATGGAAAAAGGCAGGCTGGAAATCGCCATGCCCCAGACGCCGGAATTACCGTGGTTGCAGCCGGGCGTTATCCCGGGCGATGCAAAAGTGTTTCATGACCCCAACCAGTCGCTGCTGGACGCCAATGCCAGCGAGTCCACGACAGACACGGGCGAGCTGAAACGCAACTGGAAACAAGGCATCTACACCGTCGACACGCCACGCACGCAGGCCGCAACCGGCTGGATCGGCGGCGAGTCGATCAGCCTTGGCAACATCCAGGTTCAAGTGAAAACCGCGAATGCCAGCGTGGTGGTGCAAAGCCTGGACGACGCACCGGTTGGCAAATCCCAGGATTTGTTGATTTCGTTGGGCACTCGCGCCATCCCCGGCGATGATGACAGGCCACCTTTCCATGTCGAGCCTCTGGAAGGCACCCTGACCCTCCAGGCACCGCCAGGCTTGACGCTGTTCACCCATGGCACACTGGCGCAAATGAAGAAGGTGCCTGCCACCTATCTTGATGGACGCTATACCATCAAGTTCGACGGCCGGCAGTCGGCCAATTGGTTGTTCTTGAAGAAAAGCGCGCCGGTCACCCAATAGCCATCCCGATCCGCGCTTAAACGGCAACAGCTCACAGGAGAAGATATCAGGATGAAATTTTTGGTTGTTGGCGGCGCGGGCTACATCGGCTCACACATGGTCAAGCACTTGCTGCGCGCAGATCACGACGTGGTGGTGGCAGACAACTTTTCCACGGGCCACCGCAGTGCATTGATGGGCGCAAAGTTGGTCGAGATGGACATCGCCGACGGGCAAGGGCTGGACGCTTTGTTTGCACAGCACCGCTTTGATGCGGTGTTCCACTTCGCGTCATTCATCCAGGTTGGCGAATCCGTTACCGAGCCTGCCAAGTATTACCAAAACAACCTGGCCGCGACACTGACGCTGCTGCAAGCGATGGTTCGTGCGCAGATAAAGCATTTCATCTTTTCCTCGACCGCTGCTGTTTATGGCGACCCGGAATACATCCCTATCGACGAGCAGCACCCCAAGGCCGCGATCAACCCCTACGGTCGCAGCAAGTGGATGGTTGAGCAGATGCTTGAGGATTTCGACCGCGCCTACGGGTTGAAATCGGTGTGCCTGCGCTACTTCAATGCTGCCGGAGCAGATCCAGAAGGCCAGCTGGGCGAACGCCATGAACCGGAAACCCACCTGCTGCCACTGATTCTGCAAGCGGCTTCCGGAAGACGCGCCAGCGTCACCGTTTTCGGCCGTGACTACGACACGCCTGACGGCACGTGCATTCGAGATTACGTCCACGTGGCCGATCTCGTCGCTGCTCACGCGCTTGCCGTGGACTATCTATTGGCAGGCGGCACAAGCACGGCTTTCAACCTCGGCAACGGCCAAGGTTTCTCGGTGCAGCAAGTGATTGACACCGCGCGAGGCGTGACTGGCAGGGAGATATCCGTCAGCGAAGCGCCACGCCGCGCCGGCGATCCACCACGCCTGGTCGCCGACCCACGAAGAGCCAGCGATCTACTGGGTTGGCAACCGCAATTTTCGTCACTGGAACAGATCGTGGCGCACGCCTGGAGCTGGGAACAGAAGTATCCGTGGCACTGAGTACCGGGTATTGAACATCGGCGCTAGCGAGTAGCGCCGACTATCAAGAGTACGAGCGCTTTTCAGGCTCGGCTTTGTTCAGCACGGTTCCGATCAGATTGGCAGATCCCAAGTGATGCAGACTGTCCTCGATCTCTCGCTTGCTGTTCATGCCATTACCAACCACCAGCAGGACGCAGTCGAACTTCGGCAAGACCGTCAGCACATCGTCTGAGCTGAGCAATGGCGGCAAGTCGAAAATCACGATGCGCGAGTCGTAGCGTTCACGCAGATCCGAAATCAAATGGCTCACCGCGGGCGATGACAGCACCTCGGTAGAGAGAGGAATCGGCTCACGCGTCGGCAGCACGACAAAGCGCGGCAACGTCGGATTGACCAGCACTTCCTGGAGTTCAGCTTCATCGGCCAGGTATTCGTTGAGCGATTTATCCATCGGCAGGTCCAGGTAGGCACCTACCTTCGGACGACGCAAATCGAAATCCACCAGCAACGCTGTCTTGGTCGTGTGATGCGCGATGCTCATTGCCAGGTTGATCGCTAACACCGTCTTGCCCGCATCCGGCGTCGGCGAAGTGATAGCCAGCGTGCGCCAGCCATTCTCTTCCATGACTTTAAGAACCTGTGTACGCAGCAAATCGAACGCCCAACCCATGTTCGAATTTTTGTTGAACGACACAATGCGATGCCGCTCCAGGTGCTCTGCCCGCAAAGGCACAACCTTGGTTTGCACATAGCTGAGTGCATTCAGCGTCGCAGCTTGCTCTGCCGGCGTAGGCTGATGCGTGGTGACGAGCGCTGACGAAGCGTGCTGGTCGGCGTTATCACTTGCTGGTTTGATAATTTTCACGGTCAAACTCCTTATGCAAACCGTGCCAGAGCTTTAAACAGCAGAAGATCCAATGGCATGTAGAAGAAGTGCAGGAGCACCAGAAGGGTCACGACTATCGCGACACCACAGAGGATCATAAGCTTTCGCCACTTCTTGCGAAGTGCCATTTCCGCCTTGGTTGGAATGTAGGGAATAGCGACCAATACGCGCCGGCCCACCACACTCGACAGCGCCTCGACACCACGCACACGCTGATTCAGCATTTCCAGCAGCATCACCAGTGCACCCGCGCCGACCGGGGCGAGAACAAAGCCCAGGGCAACCACTTTCTTGCGGTTCGGCCTTACAGGCTTTTCGGGCATCAGTGGCGCCTCCAGCAAAACAAAACGTTCCGCTTTGTTTTCCTGTTCCAGGCTTTCGGAAATTTTCGCACTCATTTCCTTGGTGCGAATTTCCTCATACTTTTTACGGGCGTTGTCATGGTCACGCATCAGCGTAACCAGGCCGCGCTCGACTTGTGGCGTCTCAACAATTTGTGCCTCGTAGTCGCTGATCTTGCCGAGGAGTTCCTTCTTTTGATCGGCCAGCGACTTGATGCGTGTTTCTGCGGCGGCGATCCGGGCCTGAGCCTTGGCGACGTCGAGACTGACCGCAGGGGCTGCACTGGATGAACCGGTTCCCTTGGCCTCGAGCGCAGCGATTTTGCGTTTGACGGCACGCACATCGGGGTGAGCGTCGGTATACACCGTCAGCAATCTGGCGTACTCCGCCTTGAGGCTGCCCAGGTCCTGTGGCTTGTCCGTTGCCGCGGTGACCCCGGGTTTGGTCGCGACCCCGGCAACTGCTGCGGACAGTTCCAGCTCATTGAAGCGCAATTCCTCACGGGCAGCCTTGACGTCACGGTCGACTTCCTTGAGCTCGGATTCAGCGCGCGTCAGCATGTTCATGCGCAATTCCTGATGCTCAGGCAGCGCGTTGCTGTGAGCCTGCTTGAAGTCTGCCAATTGGTTTTCCAGGGCTTGCAGTTCAATCCTGAGCTTGTCCGCTTCCTGAGTCAGGAACTCTGTCGTTTCACTGGCACGCTCGGTGCGCTGCTTGATGTTTTCATCCAGAAACAGGGTTACCAGCTCTTTGGCAACCTCGTTCGCAACCTCAGGCTCCCGGTGCTCAAACGCAAGACGGAACGCAATAGTCACCTCTCCGCGGCCTTTGACGTCAGCACTGACCAAGGAGACTGAAATCGCATTGCGCATCTCGTCAATCTTCTCGGACAGGGTCAGCTGCCGGCTTTGCTTCGAAAAAAGATTGTATTTGTTGATGATTCCTTCCAGATGCTCACGGGTCATTACGCGCTGGCGAATGACCTCGATGCGCTCATCGGCGAAGGAATTGTTATTGGCGGCAACCAGATCCGGTGAAATCTGCTGAGACTCCACCAAAATGGTACCGGATGACTGATAGATAGGCGGGATAGAGATCGCCACCGCCACAGACACACCGAGAATTACCGCGCAACTGACGATTAACAGCAGGGCGTGGTGCTTGATTACAGCGATGTAGTCGTTGAGCGACATTTCGTATTCAGAGGTCATATTTCTCACGCAGCTGAATTTCAGAAGTCAGGATGACTATAGGTCAACGTCATCCCGATGATGTTGGCGTTGGCATCTTGCAAGCCATCTTGCTGGCGTTCTTTGTACGTAAAGGATAGGCGCGCTACCCAAAAAGGCGAGAGTTCCCGACTGGCCCAGACACCGTACTGGCGCAGGGTATTCGGTATTTGCCCCTTACTGTCCTGCCATGAAGCATCGAAACCGGTGCGACTGAGTTCGTCGATGGAATAACTCCAGACACCTCTTACGTCATCCACTTCGTTGAAGCCACCATCACCGCTGGCGACAGTGCCACGACTGGCGTCGAAGCTCGTCTCGACACGCTCACCGGTATATTGCAGCGTAACGCCGCCTTGACCCGTAGGACCGTCGCCCGTGCCAGACACTTTATTGACACCGGCATACAGCGACCCCTTGAACCGCTCGGAGAACTGGTAGTTCACCCCGACGGTGGGGGTATAGCTGTCGGAGGACTCCACCACCGCGTCCGACTCCGGCTCATAGTGCCTCACGCCAAATCGCGTGAACAACTCGGTACGCTCGCTCCACGCATAGCTCCAGGTGAAGCGCGTCGCCAGTTCGTCGTAGCTGGTCAGCGTGTCGATATCGTAATTGACGCTTGCGTATTCGGTGTCGTTAGCCAGGGTGCTTCGCTCAGTGAGCGCAGTCTTCCAGTTACCGGCCAGCGAATAGAGTTTTTGCGTGCCATCGGGGGCAACGACACCGGTATCCAGAACCGTGGTGGAGAGCGTAGAGGTCTCGACGTATTTCGCTGCGAGCCCAAAGGCACCCTTTTCGGTTTCGCGCTGCCAACCCAACAGCACTCTGGGGTCTTCACGATCCAGAACAATATCAGGATCGGACGAGCGCTCCACATTGACGCCGAGGCCAAACCGAAACTCGTCCACGCCGGAAGTACCCAGGAGAGTGACATCGGGGGCGATGATGGTTCGAGTCACAGCTTTCTGATTGCCCGGATTGAGCAATGGGTTGGTGTCGTGCTCGACAGTCATGGGCAGCGCGACGGCTGATTGCCAGGTGGCCGCGTAGGCCACACCCGAATGCGGCAAAGTCAGGATCGCAGTGGCGATCCCGACTCTATGCAGCAATGGCAAGTGGATTACGTTGCGCAAGATCAAGGTACGACCAACGTATCGCCGGCTTTGAGTACGTAGTTGGTGGACATGTCGTCCCCAGAAATCAAGTCGTTGTAGCGAACCCGCAATACCTCTTGTTTCGCCCCATTACGACGCACGACCTTGATACCTTTTGTGTCCGCAAATTTGTCCAGTCCACCCGCCATACTCACGACTTGAAGTACGTCAGTTTGACCTGACAATTGCACACTACCAGGCTTGAGTACCTTGCCCTGCACATAGACGCGATTGCCTTCAGTGCCAGTGACTACAACGCTGACATTCGGATCCGGAATGAATTTTTCAAGCTTGGAAGCGACTTTCTTTTCGACAGCACTTGCATCTAGTCCTGCGACATCAACTTTACCTGCCAGAGGGAAGGTGATGGTGCCGTCGGGAAGTACGCGCACGTCCTGTTTCAGCTTGTCTTCACCCCAAACTGAAACAGAAAGGGCATCACCCGGGTTAAGCCGGTAAGCCGGGTCTGATTCATCGGCATTGGAAATACTGGGCAGAACAGCCAGCGCGCAGAGCGCAGGTAACAAGAAACGCTTCATTGGGATCCCTCCGCTTAAATAGCCTTACTACGAGTTTCACACAAAAACCGGGCCATTTCACTCTCTCCCAATTCACGTCAAAGATCGATCGAACGCCAATCGTCTCCGGCTTATCTGGCGACTGCGCTTAGTCACCTGACACCGCGCTACCCGAACAAAAATTCAGATAACGAAATAATGTTATTCAACAGAAACTTGCAATCAACAAACTAATGACGGATTCAAAACGTCAAATTACTCACACCAAACACTTAGACTTCCATTCAACTAACCGATCGCCCCGATTACACTTTCCGCCGATTGGCAACGACGATAAATCCAAACAGTGCAGAAGAAAATAACCAGGCTGCCGCGGGAAGCGGTACCGCATTCGATGGACTGGCAAACGAATCAGCGGTGGCAGTTGGATCGATAGCTTGCACATCTTTCAACTGTTCGCTGGAAGCCGCCGCCATTAAACCGTCACACGCAGAAGAATTGACGGCATTGCCTTTCCCCGATTCCGAGCGATAGATGACGCTGCTGAACTGCGCAAGTTGAGCGCTGTTGCTGACCAACGAAGGCACCCCCAGGCTGCTTTCAAAAGTAGAAAGCTCGCCAGTTGCCGGCCCCTCCAGATCCAGGCCGGTTTCGGTCACCAGATCTGCACAGGCGATGTTCATATTATTAAATTCATTGGTGAAACTGGTCGCTTGCGCACTAAAGACCGCTGCACCATTGAGAAGCGTCGAAAACAATACGAATTTAATAAAAAGTGTCGGACGCATTTCATCGCCTCCCTGCATACAGGGTAATTATTTCGGGGAATGGAGGAATATCTATCGGGTTAAATTCAGCGTATAAGCACATAGCCATTACGTCAATAGCTCGTCACCATAATTGATAAAAATAAAAAAACCGACCAGATGACGTCAAAATATCGGCACAGCACGCTGATCTTGGATCCGCTCTTCCCAACAGTGAAACAGCATCAGGATTGAGCGTTATCCCATTAGAAGGCATGGGTTTATTGTGATCTCAATGGGTTTTCTGCCCTCCACAACGAGCTGGTTTATAGCGCGTATTTGATGAGTGAAATTTGACTGACGGTTTTCCAGCGCCTAAATCTATTTGCCAATCAAAAGCGATTTCATTCATAAAAATGACGCTTGCCCTGTTTGCCGTTGAAAAGCCGCGCTCTGCTAAGGTTTTCCTATCTGTTTCACTGCCAAGGGGTGCTATCTATGACCACGTCTACGCCAATCGGTAACGCCTCCCCTGAACCGCAATCCATCTGTAACGCCATCACCAGCAGCGCCATTTTTATCGTTGCAACTTTGATGCCCGGAAGTGAGCCTGCCAGAAAAGCGCGGGCGTGGTGTGCTGACGTCGCCGCTCTCACGCGGACCCATGACGTGAATCGCCCTCTCCATCGTGACGCAGCAACCTAGCGAAGCCTTGCCTGCGTACCACAGCGCGGCAAAGGCGTTGTAGGCGTTTGGTCTCGCCGTGGCAGTGGCTTACTTTGCCTATATCGTTTTTTTAACTGAATGGCGATCGGCATCAGCCCCGACTCTCTTGCAGCAGATGGTCGACCACTTGCTGGATCCGTCGGTGCGGGTCCGTTTCTGAAGGCCTTGTCTGCTCATAACACGCTCGCTGACGGCTGGCACTGTTGCCAGCCAACAGCAGCGCCTGAGCCTGATCAAAAACCCAGGCCGCGCCCATCCGCTCTGCGGTGCTCGCGAATCTCGACCGAGCCTGTGCCAGCCATTGACCAGCGTCGATCACTTCGCCTTGACCATCGGTCATAAAACGTCCCGCCAGGCCGTAGCGTTTGGCCTGCCAATGGTTTTCCTTGAGCAACCAGCGGGCTGTCGTGTCATTGCTGGCGCCGGGGTTGGCGCTTGAAATGGCGAATGCCACCATCACCCTGAACAAGGTCGCCAGCAGTACCGCGTCGCCCACGCGCGGGCAGGCGTCAGTGATGCGCAGTTCCAGAGTCGGGTAACGCGTTGCAGGACGAATACCCCACCAACCATTGCCGCCACTTTCAATCGCCCCCATGCGCCGTAGCAGCGCCAGATACTGCTGATACTCGCACTCATCCTTAAAGTATTCGGGGACTCCCATCCGCGGCCAGCCATCGCAGACAACCTGTCGATAACTCATGAACCCGCTGTCGGCGCCCTGCCAGTAAGGAGAGGAACAACTGAGCAGGAGTAACAGCGGCAACCAGGGCACCACTTCATTCATGACCGCGACACGATCGATGCCTTCAGGAATCTCGACGTGCACATGCAGCCCACAGAGAACACTGCGCTGCGCCACCGATTGATACTCTTGAAATAGCTGATCAAAGTGCGGCCCCCGTGTCGCACGTTGATCACGCCAGCGAGCCAGCGGATGCGTACCCGCGCAGAGCAGGCCCAATCCGTGCCGCGCCAGCGCTTGGTTCAACCGCGAACGCACGTCGCGAAGAAAGTCCGACGCCTGCTCTGCCGTCACGAATATCGGTGACGCCACTTCGACTTGTCCCTTGAACATTTCATAGGCGAACCCCGGCCCGACCGCCTCGTGACACTCCTCCAACAGATCAACGCTCGGTTCAGCGATCATCTGCCGGGTTGTCAGGTCCGTGAGGAAATACTCTTCCTCAATGCCGAATCGGGGAGTCGATTCCATCGCGACACTCCTGTCATGGCCTGCGGGTCACGGTAAGTGCCACGACCGCTATGCGTTCCGCCTGTTCGTAACCGGGCTTGAGCAGTTCCTCGCCAAACACATCGGGATCGAGCTCACGGTAAGTCCAGGTAAAGGCATCGCTGGCCAGCATGGGCCGGACGGATTCGAGAAACGGGTCGTCGCCGGCCACCATCGCAACGCCCGTGTACAACACCAGACTTCCGTTCTGTTGCAAACGCGGTAACGCTTCACGAACGATTCGCAGCGACAAGGCTTCACCCAGCGCCCCTCCTCCATCGCGATAGGCACGGTGCTGGCTGTCATTCATATAAGGAGGGTTGGCTATGATCAGGTCGAACAGGCCGTCGACGCTGCCCAGCAAATCGCTGTGGTAAACGTTAAGATTGTTGACCCCGGCCAGCTCGGCATTGACCGCCGTCAATCGCAGGGCTCGCGGGTTGATATCCACTGCCAGCACTTGCGCGTCATGTCGGGCGCGGGCGACGATCAGCGCCCCGACGCCAGCACCGCAGCCAATGTCCAGCACTCGCCGCAACGGCTCGAAGTGCTGCTGCAAATGAGCTTCGATCAGTAATGCAAAGCGGTAGCTGTCAGGCCCGAAAAATACCGAGTCGGTTTGCGTGGTCGGATACGCCGAGTGCGCGAACAACAAACCATCGAGGCTCGACCAGCGCACCGTGCTGCGCCACAGCGAGCCATGCCTCTCGACGATACCCGCCTGCTCCAGCGTTGCAAGCTCCTCCCGTGGGAAAAGCGTGTGGTCGAACGGCAGCGACCAACCGAAGACATCGCGCAGATCCTTGGCCAAGGACCCAGCAGCGCGCTTATAGATTCTCTCGTGCGTCAAAGGCGTCGGAGTGACGAAACGATAATCCTCGGCAATCAAACGCTTGCCCAATTCCAGCAAGGCACGATCGGCGAACTGTTGTTCTGACATTGGGCGCTCCTCACTCAAATGGCTTGTCCATCCACAGATGAGTAAAGCGCTCGCGGAAAATTCCATTTAGATGTGAAAGCCATGAGGACGACTCTTGCAACGCATCGCTGGAACTCGACCGAGTGCGCGGCGTCACTCACTATAGAAAGCGGTGGAAGCGACGTTGATGGATTATTTGAACTGGCTGCAATGGCCCGCCATGCTCGTGACCGTTCTGGCCGCCTGGCTAATCGGTTCGTGCCGCCCGCAAAGTCGGGTGAGTGGCTTCATTTGTTTTATCGTCAGCAATATTCTGTGGGTGCTGTGGGGCTTTCACAGTCAGGCGTACGCGCTGATCGTTTTGCAATTCTGTCTGTTTGCGATGAACCTGCGCGGGTTTCGCAAGAATGCTGACTTAAGAAAATCTTGAGACAAATGCAAACTTGTGGCGAGGGAGCTTGCTCCCGCTGGACTGCGAGGCAGGTCTCTGTTTTTGGGGGTCGCTTCGCAACCCAGCAGGAGCAAGCTCCCTCGCCACAGCCACTCGTCCGCTGCGTCGCACCTTCGTCTTCCTTGACTCTTCCAATGTCGTACATCCACTCGCTAGGAAGACTCAAATGATCAACAAAAAAATTGTAGCGCTGGCGTTCGCTGGCCTTCTGTCCACCGGTTCGCTTTACGCTTTGGCCGCAGAGAAAACCACGGAAGGATCCGCCCTTCCACCGGGTACTGCGCAACCTCAAGGCAATGAATCGAACAGCGTCGGCACCGGAACTGATGGCGGTACTTCGACCAAAGGGATTGATGGTAAAACCGGCTCCATGTCGAACGGGGCCGACGCAGGCACCACAGACAATGGTCCTTCCCCCGCAGGCGGCTCGAAAGGGGGCGGTGAAGGTAAAGGCGGCGGCTCCGGCAGCTGAAAGAAAATCACCGCACAATCGTAAATCTGTGGCGAGGGAGCTTGCTCCCGCTGGACTGCGAAGCAGGCCCCTTCTTTTTTGGGGGTCGCTTCGCGGACCTGCGGGAGCAAGCTCCCTCGCCACAAGTACGGCGTGCGTTCAGTGATAATCCGCCCCCGCCACTGCACGCAGGTAAGCCTGATCCGCCTCCACACGCAGGTCCCTCCACTCCTGCCAATCCACGATACCTAGACGATCCATCTCATCGGCCAATCGAAGCAGCTCATCGTGATAGGCATCCGGACAGTCCATGCGCAGCGAACAGTTCTCGAGTGCGCAATGCCACGAATCCAGGGCACGTAGTCTGCGTTCTTGAGCGGCTGTCAGCAGGTTCTTGAAAGCGTTCATGGCGGCATGAATCCGTGAGTATTTCTGAGTGGATCAGGCGATTCGGGCTCAGGTTCATGAGGGCCGACCAGAGGCACGAATTCGCAATGGACCGTCGCTAACCCAGTGCTGTATCGAGAAACATCATCACCCCAAAACCCAGCATCAGTCCCAGCGTTGCCGGCGTTTCGTGGCCATTGCGATGGGTCTCGGGGATGACTTCATGGGACACCACAAAAATCATCGCACCAGCAGCAAGTCCCAGGGCGACCGGATAACCCAAAGCGAAGCTGGTGGAAATGCCGAGGCCGACAACAGCCCCTAAGGGCTCCATCAATCCGGACCCTACGGCAATCAACGCAGCGCGCAGGACGGAGATACCCGTTACCCGCAGCGCCAGTGCAACAGCGAGTCCTTCGGGAATGTCCTGAATGGCAATCGCGGTTGTCAACGGCAGGCCGACCTTCATATCACCGGTTGCAAAGCTGACGCCGATCGCCATGCCTTCGGGCAAGTTGTGCAGGGTGATCGCCAGGACGAACAACCAGATTCGATTGATCCGCTGAGCCTCCACACCCTTACGCCCAATGCGTTGATGTTCATGGGGAACAAAGCGATCGAGCCCGACCATCAGCGCCACGCCCAGCCCCAACCCCAGCACGACAACGCCGGCGGCCAACAGCTTGTTGCTGCAAATTGCCTGTGCCGCCGCGATGCCGGGCAGGATCAGAGAAAACGAACTGGCGGCGAGCATCATGCCGGCTGCGAACCCCAGCATGACGTCCTGGGTACGTGCCGAGATGTCGCGCAAGACCAGCGCGACAACGGCGCCGGCCGCCGTCGCTGCGAAGCCCGACAGGCCGCCCAGTAACGCATAGCTCAGGTTGACCCTGTTGGCTCCGGTAAATGCGCTGTAGCCACTGACCAGCAAAAGCACCGTGACGCCCACGAGGGTTGACCAGAAAAACACACTGAGCCAGAAGCTGCTTTTTCGAAGGTCGAACCCGGCATGCCAGAGTGCCCTCACGGGCGAAGATTGTTCGGGCATGACAACACCTGCATAGAAAACCGCACGCCGGGTGGCGTGCGGTGAACCTCATCAGGCCGCATCTTTTCCTTGTGCGCCCGCCCCCAAGTCCGCTCCTGTGACTGGATCGCTTTCGGTGTCCGAAGCGGTGCGGACCATCATGTTCAGCAGCAACGTTTCTTCCTCCGCACTTAGTTGCACGGTCGCCGTGCCGTCACCGCCATCGACGGCCGGCATGGGGTTTTCCACGTAGTCCCAATCCTCACCCTCGTTCCATGGCCCGCGTGTACTGCCTTCACCCTGGGACAAGTTGAAGTAGACGTTGGTGAACTCCGGCATGCCGGGGAGTTTGCCTTGGGGAAAGTTCGGCTGGATCGCGTGCAAGGCTTTCTCGAACGACAGCTGATGCGCGATCTCCCGGGTCATGAGAAATCCCAGGGCCTCTTTGACGCCGGGATCATCGGTGACATTCATCAGTCGTTCGTAAACGATTTTTGCCCGCGCCTCTGCCGCGATATTGGATCGAAAGTCGGCGGTCGGCTCGCCGATGGTATCGACGTAAGCGGCAGACCACGGCACGCCAGCCGAGTTGGTCAGTGGCGCACCGGCGCCGTACAACAGACTGGTGATGTGTGAATCGTTGCCGGCGCCGTTGATTGCGCGGTACAGCTCACCCTCCTCTTCCACGCCTTCTGCCATTCGGCCCTTGGCGCCTTTGTTCAGCATCACGATGATTGAGCCGACGATCTCGAGGTGACTGAGCTCCTCGGTCGCGATGTCCATCAGCAGGTCTTTTCTTCCCGGATCATCCTCTGCCAACGCTTGAGTGAAGTACCTGGACGCGGCGGCCAGTTCACCTTGAGCCCCACCAAACTGCTCAAGTAAAAGGTTAGCCAGACCCGGATTGGGTTGGGCAACACGCACGGTGTATTGAAGTCGTTTGTTATGCAGGAACATGACGATTCTCCTCAGGCCTTACAGGCGCCGATACTCATCCGGTGATTCACAGAATGCGGCACCCACAGTCATCTGAAGGTGATGCCCCTGGAATAATTTTATAAAGATTGGGGGCTCGCGACAGGCGGTGTTTAGCGGTGTAAATCGGGGTGTTTTGCCACCAGCCGTCGGTCGGTTTTCAAAGCAATAAAACTTTGTACGCTGGCCGATCTCTGTAGGAGCCGGCTTGCTGGCGATGATCGATAACGATGATGCGTATGAACGGGCGATATGCGGCGCGTTTGAGATTGATCGCCAGCAAGCCGGCTCCTACAGGAGATCCAAAAAAAGGGAGGCCGCTTAACGGCCTCCCGATTTACCCGGCACTTTTTTACGTTGTGCCCAACCCTCGCGACAGGTCAGCTGGAGCAGAGGCTGTTGTAGGTTGCGCAGTACTCTGGCCCTCTTCGACATCCGTATGATCGGTAGTCCGGGTCACCGTATCGCGCACCGTTTCAAAGCCTTCCCGCGCTTGCTGTTTGACCTTGTCGGTGAGACTCGCGCTGGTCTTGCCCATGTAGCGTTGTTCAGCCGCAGTGGAAGGCAATGCGGCTCCGAGCATGGCACCGAGGGCGATACCAGCGGCAGCCACCATCAGCGGTTGGTCCTTGAGCAACTGGCTGAATTGCGTACTCATCACCTGCGTGCTGCGCATCAACCGGTCACCAGCGTCGTGCACGGTGTGGCTGATGGAGTCCGTTGCTGCACTGAAGCTGTCACCGACCGACGCCGCTTTATCCTTGACCGAGTGAAAACCTTCTTTCAGGGAATCGGCCGTTTGGTGCACGCGTTCGCGCGCACTGTCGATGCCCTCCGCCATGCCATCGGTCCACTCGCCAAGCGTGCTCTGATCCGGTCCCACGCGATAGCCTGGACGCGGCACTGGCGGACGGTTCTGGCTCATGATCAACCACAGCAATCCAACCGACGTCAGCACCGCCGGAACCGGATTGTTGCGCACGCTGGTGCCTAGGTTGCCGAGGAATGCCGTGCCATTGCTCTGCATCATTCCCAGCGCTTGATCAAACATTTGACCCGGTGTGAATTTACTTTCCAGCGCGTCGACAATGTTGCCGATGCTGGCCCGCTGCGCATCGATTTCCCGTTCGATGGCTTCGGGGCTTTTTTGCGACTCGAGGTCGAATTCACCGTTCATGAGACTTTCCTCCGCAGCGCTTCCTGGTCTTTGTTCAAGGCGTCCAGCGTGCGATCAGGCTTGAAGTGGGATGGCTCGAATTGCTTTTTCCCCGACTGCAGCATGGCGAATCCAATAATCATCACCACCACGCCGACAATCAGCGCTGCCAGCCACGGCACCATCACCATGCTGAGGGCATAGACGGCGGACATCAGCAAGATGATGAACCCTGCCAGCAGCACAATGGCACCACCCGCAACACCGGCAATCCCGGCTTTAAGCGTCGTGAGGCTTTCCTGCAATTCGGCCTTGGCCAGCGCCAGTTCCTTGGTGAACAGCGCGGGTACTTCACGGGACAATTGCCGCAGCAAGCCAACCACGGAAGCGTCTTGTTCAGGCACGGCCATTGGCCTTGAGCCCGGCAGATCCGGATTTTCTCTGTTCATCTCAGTTCTCCATTGGCGATAGTCGAACCCGGTGTAGCAGCGGTTGCGAAGTCCGAAGGATGGTCATGTTCATTTGGCGAAGCCGGCGTGATGCCAGTGGCCAAGCCGGGGCTCGAATCACTACGTGACGGGACGGAGCTTTCATAGGGGCGTTGCGCACCGAAACCGCCGGCGGGAGGCATAGAGGTTCCGGCTGCCGGGTCTCGCTCAGCGCTGAATGCCGACGCGGAGGACGTGCCGGCCTTGAGAAAACGCGACAAGCCAAAGCCCAGCGCAATGCTGCCGGCGATGAACAGAGCCGGGTTGTTGCGGGCCAGGTCGGCGCCGTCGTGCAGCAGCTGTTCGGCGCTTTTTCCGCGCAGGTTGCCGGCCAGGCTGCTCATGGATTCGGCGATGTCGGAGAGATAGTCAGACATGCCCAGCGTGTCGCTGCTTTCCAGTTCGGACACGACTGATTTTGCTCCCTTGGCCAATGCCTCTATCTGGTCTGCCGCGGTGTCGCGGTATTGCCCGAACTGCGCATCGGCCTGTTGCCTCGCACCGCCGAGCGCCTCGGTGACGTCCTCCTTTAAATGTTGAAAGTCTGGTTCAGGTTTTTCTGCCCCCTGCTGCTCGGGCCGGTTTTCAGCGCTGGTATCTGAAGTATTCATGACGCCCCTCGATTTCTGGATGAAAAGGGAAAAGGGCTCGCCACGAAATGCCGCAGCCTCCCTTAAAACAGATGACGGAGCGCGGTTAACGGGAGTTCCAATGGAATGATGATCGACTGGAAAAGTCGCGGCAGCGGATGTGATCTGGCGTTTAGGTCGTCACTTCGATTGAACGTTGTGCCCGCATCGCCATCAGCGTGAGGGCGTTGCCCAATGCTGCGCCGCTGGCGGTGTTGTCGAAAATGCACCAGGTTGTCTGACCGGCGGCTACGGCTTCTTGAAGTTCAATCGCCAGCGTTTCCAGGTAGTGCAATTCATAGCGGCTGAAGTAAATGCGTGGCGAGCCATGCAGCCGCCAATACTTCACACCCGACCATCCTCGCGGACTGGAGTCCGTGCTGATGCGCGATGGATCGACCGCTGCCTGGGCGATGCGATAGTTAACCAGCATCGCCTCAGCCTCGGTCCAGGATTCATGTCGGGGTTCCAACACGACATCCCCGAAAAAACGCTCTCTCAGAGCATTGAAAAATGCCTCGGCAACTGAGTCATCAAACGCCAGTGACGGCGCAAGCTGCACCAGCAAGCAGCCGAGGCGATCCTCCAAGCCTGAGCATTGAGACAGAAATTCATCCAGCGCCAGCTCACAGTTTTGCAGGCGCTGCTCATGGGTCATCAACTTCGGCACTTTGACGCTGAAGCGAAACCCGTCCGGCACCGAAGCCGCCCATCGTTCGTAGGTTTGCCGACGGTGCGGACGATAGAACGAGCTATTGATTTCGACGCCACTCAATCGCGAGGCATAGCGTTGCAAGTGCGTACCTTCTGCCGCAAAGGCAGGCGCATGCTCGCGACTTAAATTCCAGCCGGCACACCCGATGACAATCGGCAGACTGTTCAACGCCTGATCGCCTCTACACCGTGGTCACCCCTCGATCGGCAAACACCGGGATGTCTTCCACGGGTTCCGCCAGCGGCTCGACAGGCGCACCCGGCACCAGAATCACCTTGCGGCAATCTTGCAGGCGCTTGTCGAAGATCTCGTAGGCTTCGGACGCCTGCTCCAGGGACATACGGTGAGTGATGATCGCCTCCGGGTTCAAATGACCGAGTTCGATGTGCTCCAGCAGTTCAGGCAGAAAACGTTGCACGTGGGTCTGACCCATCTTGAACGTCAGCCCCTTGTCGAAGGCATCGCCGAACAGGAAACCATGGATGAAGCCCGCATACACGCCGGGTACGCTCACCACCCCGCCTCTTCGTACCGCAGCGATGCACTGACGCAACGCCTTGCCGCTGCTGCCTTCGAGCTTCAAGGTGGCGAGCACCGTTTCCGTGGTACTGCCCTTGGCCTCGAACCCCACGGCATCGATCACCGCGTCCACGCCGCGCATGCCCGCAGTCTGGCGAATGATCGTGTCAGCCGGATCATCGTCGTCATCGAAGTTGATTGGGGTGACACCATAGGTTTTCTGCGCGTAAGCCAGGCGATAAGCGTGGTGATCGACCATGAAAATCTGTTCCGCGCCCAACATTCTGGCGCACGCAGCGCTCAACAAACCCACGGGACCTGCACCATAAATCGCGACGCTGGAACCCTTGCCGATTTCGGCGTTGATCACCGCTTGCCAGGCCGTGGGCAAGATATCGGACAGGAACAACACCTTCTCATCCGCCAGAGTGCCCGGCACTTTGAACGGCCCGGTGTTGGCTTTCGGTACGCGTACCAGTTCGGCCTGGCCGCCGGGAATGCCGCCATACAGACGGCTATAGCCAAACAATGCGGCGCCGGGGGGGATGGATTTTTTGTTGAGATTGGCGCCGCGCCCGTCATTGGTGGTTTCGCACGCGGCGTACAGTTGCTGTTGGCAAAAGAAGCAATCGCCGCAGGCAATCACGAACGGAATGACCACGCGATCGCCGCGCTGCACTTTCGTCACCGCGCGACCAGTGTCTTCGACAATCCCCATGAATTCATGGCCGAAGATATCTCCGTGCTCCACGGTGGGAATCTTGCCGCGGTACAGGTGCAGGTCTGATCCGCAAATCGCGGTAGCAGTGACGCGCAGGATGATGTCGTCAGGCTGCTCGATGATCGGATCGGGTACGGTTTCGACTTTTACCTTGTGGGCGCCGTGGTAGGTCATTGCTCGCATGAACGTCACTCCTCAGCCTGATCGGACGGACTCCGTATGAATTAAGGGTGTGGGCGCAGAACAGCGGTTCCTTTTTTCATTGCGGGTAGCCGATCAATGGTTGGAAGGCCTGGTTTCTTCGGTCGAGGATAAATACTTGCAACCAATTTCCAGGCAATCGGGTCGACATCGGAAAGCCATGCTATCGGTGCCTTGCACCTTGGAGATTTGCAGATGATTGGAGTCATTGTCCCGGTGCACAACGAAGAACAGCATTTGGAACACTGCATCGAGTCACTGCTGGCGGCTTCTTTTCATCAAGGCCTGGACAATGAAGAAGTAAAGATCCTCATTGTTCTGGATGACTGCATTGACACCTCGCTGGACATCGCACGCACGTACGACGTGATGACCATCACTTGCACCCACCGCAACGTCGGCAAAGCCCGGGCGCACGGTGCCGAGCACCTGCTGGCGAAAGACGCTCGGTGGCTGGCGTTCACCGATGCCGACACAGTGGTGCCCGATTCCTGGCTGGCCGAGCAGATCAGGTTCAATGTCGATGCGGTCTGCGGGTTGGTCGACGTCAACGATTGGTCCGAACATCCAAACGGGGTGCGCGAGCGATATCACGCCCATTACCACGCCGTGGATGGCCACCGGCATATCCATGGGGCGAACCTGGGCGTCTCTTCGGCGGCCTATCGCAAGGCTGGTGGATTCCAGGCTTTGCCCGCCCATGAAGACGTGCAACTGGTCGCCGATCTGGAACGCAGCGGCGCGAGCATCTTGTGGACGGCGACCAACCGGGTTACCACCAGCGCTCGCAAGAACTGCCGGTGTCGGGAAGGCTTCGGCGATTACCTGAAGTCGTTGGCTTAGTCGTTAGTCGCTGGTCTCGGCCAGATCAATCGAGGCGGAATGGCGGCACCAGTATTCCAGGAGAAAATCCGTCTCTTCATGGCGGATCCGACGATGCAGACCCAGACCTTGCGCGAGCGCTCGATGGGCTTCCCTGCCGTCCTGCGAGCATCCATCGACCTCAATCGGATGCAGCCAATGACAGGCCAACACGCCACCTTCCTGGCTCAGGCTGCGCAATGTGTTCTCGATGACTTGCGCCCATTCGCCCGGGTCGAGAAAGTACCCCACCTCGCTCAACACAATCAGATCGAACTCACCGTTCGGCCAGTCTCGGGGCATGCGAGCTTGCTCAACGCGAACATGGTGGTGCTGACTCAAACGGCTTCGCGCCAGCTCCACGGCTTTCTCGTTGAGGTCCTGACACAGCAATGAATCACAACGCTCGGCCAGCCGTGCGCTGAGCTCACCATTGGCGCAGCCCGGTTCGAAAACCCGCTGGTAGCGCTGGCGCGGCAGGCTGGCCAGCGTCAGTTCACGTTTGCGCTTTTCATACCAGCGCGTACGGAAAGACCAAGGGTCGTCACTGGCACTGAACAGTTGCTCGAAGTAGTCAGGAGAAAGGCTCACAGGAACACCAGTTCAAAGGGCTGCAGCAGTCGTTCGATGGTTTCCTCGTCCAGCACGGCGGGGTTTTGGCCATCCGGATTGGTCTGGGAAACATGGGCTGCGATGGCTCGACGCTTGCGCGCCAACAGTAGCGGGTCCAGCAAGAATTTGTGCGCGCGAGCCCAGGGAATTCTCGGGTCCTGCGGTCGCGCCCAATGCCAGGCCCACACCGGCACTTCGATCAGGCAAGCGCCGGTTTTCGATGCCGCCAGAGCCGTCGCCCGACCGGTCGCTTCGTGGTCGCAATGGCCGTCCAATTGCCAGGTCGTGATCACACGATCGCCTGGGCGAAGCACTGTCGTCAGGCAATCAATCAACTGCCTCTCCAGCCCCGCTACGTCGCTGTCGGGGAATCCCAATCGCTGCCAGTTCAGTGCATCGATATCCAGACCCAACTGTTCGAGCGCTCGAGTACTTTCCAGCGGACGCTGTTGTCGCAACCGTGACGCTGGCCATGTCAGCGAGCCTTGATGACTGGCTTCGCCATCCGTGACCGCGATCATCAGGACATCGGCTTCACGGCCCTTCATCCCCGCCAACAGCCCGGCGCAACCGAGAATTTCATCGTCAGGATGCGGGGCGACCACCACCAGACGATGTCCCTGCGGAACCAGTTGTTGGTGGGTGATGGTTGGCACTTGCGCCAGCGCGGGACTGGACTGCCATTCGGTTAGGGTTGTCCCCGGACCACGAATCAGGTTTTCCGCCGGGGGCGATTGGATCTTCACAGCGTCCACCCCGTAACCGGTTGTGCCGAGATAAGTTTCCCGAGCTCCGCGAGATCTTTCTCGGCATGGCTCTGACGCATGAAAACTGGCAGATCGGCCGCAAGCCTGGCGAAGTGGCTGTTGCGGCAGAACGGTGTAGCCCCCAACGCCCGCCCGACATGCTCAAGCACCAGGGTGGCGGCCGCTTCGATTTGCGCTCGCAATCGGCGCACCGGAATCTCCGCTGATTGACGAGGATGGGCGTCGATCCAGTGCGCTGTTTCTCGCAGGGCTGACGCGGCTGCACACAGCGCTGCATCGACTGCGCCGAGGTGCGCCTCGGCGTGCACATCGTGATGCGGCTTGCTGCAATGTTCACGAAGATAGCCGGCCAGCGCACACGCCGCGCCATACCAACAGGCGGCAATCCCGCCGCCGCCCTGCCAGAAACCGGGTCGGTGCAGATACGCCCCTGGTGCGCCGACGCAACGGGCAAGCGCTCCTTCAAATTCCACGTCAACGCTGGCCGTGCTGCTCATGCCAACGGCCTGCCAGCCATCATCGAACAGCCTGATGGTGGGTTGCTTCAACGCCACCGCCACCAGTTGTGGTCGTCGCTGTTCGTCCCATGCGGTTAATAGCGCCCAATCCAGCAGAGGCGCCCCGGAACACCAGGCTTTGCGGCCGTGCAGGTAAACCTGTTCGCCCTGGCGGTCGACAATGTTGACCTTGGCAAAGGGCGGTTCAGCGGCCCAAGTGCCCCAACTGCCAAGGGCTGAAGGATCGAAATACTCAAGCTCCGCCATAATCGCCAGCGCATCGGTGTGGCCTTCGAATAACTTGGTCAACGCCAGATCACTGCCGGCGACCGCGGCCAATGTGCGCCATCGCTCCAGCGTCCGACCTTGCCCGGGCAACGGCAAATCCGCAAATCCGCCGCTGATGAGTTCCTGCATCAGCGGCTGCAACGCCACTTCCGCTGTGCGCACCGCAGGTCGGGAAGCGAATCGCTGCAACAGGTGTTCGAAGGTTGCCGAGCTGCTCATGTCGCCGTTCTCCCCAGGGCATCTGTCTGTCTTGTTGTTCAGAGATGGCTAGCCGCGCAGGAGTTCATTGCAATGACGGCGACTCAGGCAGGTCCGCGCGCGGCCAGGCTCAGTGGCCTGTAGGCCTCAACTAGTTGATCAAGACTGAACGCAAGATTGCGACCACTCGGATTGGGCAGGACCCACACCGACGCGCCGCCAAAGGTCTTCGGCTGAAGCCCCCACGCGACCTCCCGTTGACCCGACAACGCGCCATACGCCGCTTTGCCGAGAAACGCGACGAAGCGTGGCGCGTAACGCACGATTTTCTGTTCGAACGCTGCGGCCGCTGCGCTGAACTCATGCAACGACAGCTGATCGGCCCGCGCCGTCGGCCTTTCCACCACGGCTGTTAAACCACACTGATGCTGCAAGATTGTCCGGTCGTTCTCCGGGTGCACTTCCTCGGGGGTAAAACCGGCGAGGTGCAGCGCGCGCCAGAAGCGATTGCCCCGGCCCGCAAAATGATGACCTTGGGCGGCGGCAGTCAATCCTGGATTGATGCCGCAGAAAATCACCGCAAGGTGCTCGGCCAGAATATCCTCGAGCCCCTCACCCACCGCAAATCACGCTGACCGCATCCCGTGCCAGTTCGGTCAATTCCTCGCGGGATTTGCCCGCCCGTGCACGAATCGAAATGCTGTGCAGCAGCGAGGACGCGAGCACCGCCAGCGCGGCCGCATCGACTTTGCTGTTGAGCTCGCCGGAATCGATCGCCAGTCGCAGGCGTGTTTCCAGATCGGCGTCGAGCCTGCTCAGTCGATCCGAAAGCACCGCGCGGATTTCCGGATCCTCGACCGCTTCGGTGGTCGCCGTACCGATTGCAAAACAGCCCCGGGGTTGGCCCTCGCCGGAAAAGTAAATCGACAGCTGCCCCTCATAAAAACGCATCAGCGCCTCACGCAAAGTCAGCTCGGGGTTCGTCAGTGCCTCGTGCATCGAAGCCGCGGCGGTCTCCCAATATTGCTCAAGCGCCTTCAGGTACAGCGCGTGCTTATCGCCGAACGCCGCGTAGAGGCTGGGGCGATTCATGCCGGCCGCCGTGGCGATGCTATCGAGTGAAGCGCCGGAATAACCGGTGCTCCAGAACACACCAAGCGCTTGCTGCAGCGCTGTCTGCGGGTCATACGCGCGAGGACGACCGCGGCCTTTGCCCTCTGCAGTTTTATTTTGTGCCATGTCGTACAAATTCCTTGTGGGAAGGTAAGTCGAGGGATATTCTTACACCATCGCACAAAATTAAGGAACCAGAAGTTCCTGAGATTTCACGTTTGTTGTAGCGAAGCTCGAACCGGGTATTGCAGCGACGAAACAAGTGCGGCGGAGCCACCCTCCTCACCGCGCACGAGTTTGCTTTCTCACGGCATTTATTCGGCAAGAGGTGTATTCGTCATGACTCAACAATTCGACATTCCGGTTTCGCAGACTTTCGAGCATCCAGCGCCGATCAAGAAGCCGTTCAAGGAAAAACTGCGACCGTGGTTGATGATGGGCGTCCCTGCCCTTTTCGCGGCGGTTGGATACGCACATTACATGGCGGGCCAGCCCTTCGTTTCCACTGACAACGCCTACGCCCGGGTGGCGAAAACCTCGATCAACGCGCGCATTTCCGGGCAAGTCGTGGAAATTTCGGTCGAGGACAACCAGTTGGTTCACAAGGGCCAGGTGCTGTTCCGGATCGACCCGAAACCCTTGCAGATCGCCGTCAACCGTGCCGAAGCACAGCTGAGTGTCGCGCGGCTGCGCATCGATGGCCTCAAGGCCAGCTACCGGCAGCAACAGGCGGAGTTGCAATCGGCCAAAGAGTCGGCGGATTTCGATCAGCGTGAATTTGCCCGGAAGAAGGCGCTGGTGGCCACCGAGTTCGTTTCGCGGGCCATTTACGAACGTGCCGACACCGATCTGAAAGTGGCCCGCCAACGCATCGCCTCGGTCGAACAACAGATCGCCAGCACCGTTGTGGCCTTGAATGGCAATCCGAACATCGAAGTCGACAGTCACCCGAGCATTCGTGAGGCCAAGGCGCAACTCGACGAGGCGCAGCTGTACCTCTCGTATGCGACGGTCTACGCGCCGGACGACGGCATCGTGGCCAAGGTCGACGATCTGCAAGTCGGCAACTTCGTCAACAACGGCGCGCCGGCCTTCGCCCTGCTTTCTGATCGCGAGATCTGGATTGAAGCCAACTTCCGCGAAACCGAAGTGACGCACATGCGCCCCGGCCAGGAAGCGACGATCAGTATCGATACCTATCCCGATCACGTGTTCAAGGCCCACGTGACCAGCATGAGCCCCGGCGCCGGGTCGGACTTCGCCCTGCTTCCACCGGAAAACGCCACCGGCAACTGGGTCAAGGTTGTCCAGCGTGTGCCGGTACGCCTCGAACTCGACGAGGCAAATCCCGCCCTGCCGCTGTTTTCGGGCACCAGCGCCACGGTCAAGGTCGACACCGGCTATCGCACGCCATGGTGGCATCCGCTCAAATCGTTGATGACCGCAGGTATCTTCTGATGAACGCCAACGCTGGTGGGACCCCAAGTGCGGCGGGCTCGCTGCGGTTCGCCGTGTTGCTCGCGACTTACATGCAGTCGGCGAACCTGCCGCTTCCAAACGCGGTACTGCGATTGATCCAGGGCACGATGTCGATGACCGACGACGAGGCCGGGTGGATTTTCACCGCTTACCTCGCGGCGAGCGCCATCACCATGCCGATTGCCCAGTGGCTGGCCGGACGCTACGGTTTGAAGCGGGTTTATCAAACCGCGCTGGCCTTTTTCGTCCTCGGCCTGCTGCTGGCGACGGCGGCCACGACTTCGCTGGAATTCATCGGCGCACGGATTATCCAGGGCCTCGCCAGTGGCGTTCTCGCGCCGCTTTCGATGGCAATTGCCATGGAAACATTGCCCGTCGAGAAGCGCATGAAATTTGGCGCGACGTGGACCGCCATCGTGCTGTTCGGCATCGTCAGCGGCCCGAGCATCGGCGGCTGGGTTGCCGAGCATTTCGACTGGCGCCCGATCTTCTACATCAGCCTGCCGTTGGCGGCGTACATCTTCCTGATCGTGGCGCTGTTGCTGGGCGAGAAGAAAGCCGAGAAACCGCCGGCATTCGACTTCTTCGGCTTCGGCACCTTCACGTTGGGGTTGATCAGCCTGCAAATGCTGCTCGACCGGGGCGAACGCCTGGACTGGTTCCATTCGACCGAAATCTGGCTGGAAGCCTTGGGTTGTGCGCTGGGGCTCTACCTGTTCGCGGTGCACATGGCGACCAGGAAGCTGCACTTCCTCAATAAGAGCCTGTTCAAGGATCGCAACTTCGTACTGTCGACGATCATCTTTTTCGCCGTCGGTTTTGTGCTGTTGTCGACCATGGCACTGACGTCGCCGATGCTCGACGAGATTCTCGGCTACCCGCCTGACACCACAGGGTCCCTGACCATTCCGCGCGGAATCGGCCTTGTTGGTGCGTTCTTGCTGATGGGCCGTGTGCCGGAGCGTTTCGATCGCCGCTGGTTCGTTGCGGTGGGCGTGGCGGTGGTGATTTACGCCAACTGGATGATGCTCGGTTACTCACCGTTGATGGATTGGTCGCCGGTGGCGATTGCCGGCGCCATCCAGGGGATCGGCATCGGCATGTTGATGCCGGCACTGACCAAAGTGGCGTTCAGCACCCTCGACCCCAAGCTGCGCCCGGAAGGCACTGGGCTGTTCAACCTGTCCCGTGTCTACGGCAGCACCATCGGCGTGGCGATCGTGCAGCTCTACTTCTTCAACAACACCCAAGCGATGCACATGGCGCTCGCCGCCAACGTGACGCCCTATCGCGCCGCCGCGCATCCGGCGATGGCGTCGATGTCCTTGCCGGCGCTGGAGGGGCTGAACCACCTGATCACCCATCAGGCCGCATTTATCGCGGTGGTCGACCAATTCAAGATTTTGATGGTGGCGATGCTGGTGGTGAGCCCGCTGGTTGTTTTTCTTCGCAAACCTGTTCCGACCAACTAGTTTTCGTGGAGTCTGCCAAATGAAATTCCGTCATCTGTCCCAAACGAAAATCGGTGCGCTGTCGGTTCTGACTTTGCTGTCGGCTTGCACCGTCGGCCCTGACTATCAACCACCCGCGGCGAGCCCTTCGCAGCACTACGACCAACAGGCCGAACAGCGACTTGGCCACGGCGGTGACACCCCCGGTAAGCAGCGCATTGACCTGGGCAAGAAGGTCAACGGCAATTGGTGGTCGGCGTTCCGTTCGCCGAAGCTTGATCAGCTGGTACGCCGGGCCATCGACGGCAATCTCGAACTCGTCGCCGCTGACGCGACCATTCGCCAAGCGGCCTCCTCGGTCGCGGCAGCGGAAGGTGCGCTGTATCCGCAGGTGGATTTTGCCGCCGCTGCGGGCCGCCAACGGACCCACAACGCCAAGGAGCCTTCGGTCTCCAACTTCTACGCGATTGGCCCGCGGGTCGGTTTCGACCTGGATGTTTTCGGTGGTAACAAGCGCCTGGTCGAACAGCAGCAAGCGTTCACCGATCTGCAGAAGCATCGTTACGAAGCGGCCTACCTGACATTGACCGGCGACGTGGCGAGCCAGGCGTTGTTGCTCGCCTCGGCCAACGCGCAGATTCAAGCGGTCGAGAAGCTGCTGGCCAACGACACGAAAAACCTCGACCTGGTGCGCCGGGCACACGCCAGCGGCAGCACTACGCAGATTGACGTTTCGCTGGCCGAGACACAGCTCGCGCAGGATCGCACGTTGTTGCCTCCATTGGCCCAGCAGCGGGATGCGGCGCGCCACGCGTTGTCGATCCTGACGGGCAAAGGCCCGGGCGACTGGATCGCGCCTGATTTCGACCTCGCCGAGTTTGCCTTGCCGTCAAACGTTCCGGTCAGCCTGCCCTCGGAAATGGCCCACGACCGGCCCGATATCTTGCAAGCCGAAGCGCAACTGCACATGGCCAGCGCCGCCGTGGGTGTCGCGACCGCGAACCTTTATCCCCGCGTAACGCTGTCCGCCTCTTTGGCCCAGGCTGCGTCGGGCAATGGCGGTGCCGCACTCTGGGGGTTCGCGGCGGGGATTGCCGGTCCGATCTTCAACGGCGGCACGCTTCAGGCGGAACGCCAGGCTGCTGTCGACGGCTACAAGGCGACGCTCGCCGGCTACCAACAAACCGTTATCAGTTCGTTCGGCCAGGTCGCCGACACCTTGCAAGCCATCAAC
Source organism: Pseudomonas fluorescens (assembly GCF_000802965.1). GTDB lineage: Bacteria > Pseudomonadota > Gammaproteobacteria > Pseudomonadales > Pseudomonadaceae > Aquipseudomonas > Aquipseudomonas fluorescens_A. Next base: position 138,612 of record NZ_JSAK01000029.1, read on the forward strand.
CACGACGCCGAACAATTGCGCGCGCAGGAAGATGCGTTGCAAGCGGCGGACAGCAGTTTTCGTTTGAACCAGCAAGCCTATGCGCAAGGCCAGAACAGCATCCTCCAGGTGCTGGAGGCGGAACGTGCCTATGAGCAGGCGTTGCTGGGCCACATCCGTGTGAAGACCGCGCAGTACCTCGACACGGTGCAGCTGTTCGTCGCGCTCGGCGGGAACTCCGTCGGCGTGTTCGAGCAAAGAGTGGCCAGTCGAGAAGACCACAAACCTTCGTACCAATAGCGCGCACGCGCACTCACGATCATTTATATGAGCGGCCACTTCCGCTGCGCGACGGTGGCCCCGGATGGAGAAAAGAGATGTCTTACGAACCCATTTTCGATGCCCTTCGCGAAACCAGATTTCCACTTAACCACGGCACCGGCGCGATGCCGGCGGTTGGCTTCGGCACGCTGTTCCGGGATCTGAGCGTGACGACCCAGGCAATCAAGCAAGCGTTGGAAACCGGCTTTCGCCATTTCGATTGTGCAGAACGCTATCGCAACGAAGAAATGGTCGGTGTCGCCATCAAGGACTTCCTCGACACCGGCAAGGCCCGGCGCGAGGACCTGTTCATCACCACCAAACTGTGGAACACCAACCACCGTCCCGAGCGGGTGCTGCCGGCCTTCGAAGCCAGTTGCCAGCGACTTCAAGTCGACTACATCGACTGCTACCTGATCCATACGCCGTTCGCCTTCCAACCGGGTGATAACCAGGATCCTCGCGACGCCTTCGGTCACGTCATCTACGATTCCGGCGTGACGTTGATCGACACCTGGAGAGCCCTTGAGCAACTGGTGGATGATGGTCGGTGCAAGTCCATCGGCTTGTCGGACATCACCCTGGAGACTTTGAAAGAGATTGTCGCGGTGGCGCGAATCAAACCCGCCGTGGTGCAGGTCGAGTCCCACCCTTATCTGCCGGAATGGGAACTGCTGGAATTCTGCAAGGAACACGCAATCATCGTCCTGGCCTTTGCCCCGCTGGGCCATGGCATGCAACCGAACGTTCTGGAGGACAGCGTGATTACCGGGATCGCCCGACATCTACAAAGAACCCCGGCCCAGGTTGCACTGGCCTGGTCTGTTCAGCGGGGCGTGGCTTTCCTGACCACGTCTGCGACACTGAGCCATATCCGCGAAAACTTTGATATTTCTACCCTGCCCCATCGGGCCATGCATGAAATCCGCGAGGACATTACGACGCGGATACGCTTCAATTCGGTCGTGGAAACCGGTGTACCTGGCTTCATCCCGCGCAAGCAATGACCTACGACAAAGGGCGGTCCCGTCGGGGGCCGTCCCTTTTGAATGATTTTTTCGAGGTGAACCGATGGATGTTTTCCAGACCATGCGCTTCTTCACCGCTGTCGCCCAGACCGGCAGTTTTACCGCGGCAGCGCAGCTGTTGGACACCACCACGACCAACGTTTCCAAAGCCGTTTCCAGCCTGGAAGCGAGGCTGCAAACACGCCTGATCAACCGCACGACCCGACGCCTGGCGCTGACCGAAGCCGGCCTGCGTTACTTGCAACGTTGCGAGAAAATCCTTGAGGAAGTCCGTGACGCCGAGGAGGAAGCAGGCACTGCCCAGATCAAGCCGGTTGGCCGGTTGAAGATTCACGCCATGTCCGCCATTGGCAATCATTACGTGATCGATGCCATCGCCCAATACCGCGAAACTCATCCTTCCGTGTTGTTTGATTTGACGTTGACCAATCGACTGCCCGACTTGCTGGAAGAAGGCTATGACATGTCGATTGTGCTGGCACGGGACCTGCCCGACTCGGGGTTTGTCGCCCAACGTCTGGGCATCACCTACAGCATTCTCTGCGCCTCGCCGGCGTATCTGAAGAAACGCGGAATGCCCGACTCACCGGGTTCACTTGCCGCGCACGATTGCCTGAGAATTGTGAACACGGTCATGCCCGTGGATCACTGGGCATTTGAAGGGCCCGAAGGCGTGGAAACCATCCACATTCCCGAGTCGCCCTTTCACGTCAACACGGCCGATGCCATGACCGTGGCCATCACCGCCGGCATGGGTATCGGAATCCAGCCAATTGCTTCAGCCGTTGATGGTCTGAGGGCGGGCACGCTGGTACGGGTACTGCCGCAGTATCACTTCGAAGAGTTGAATCTCTACGCCATCTACCCGTCGCGTAAATTCGTCGATGCAAAAATAAAAACCTGGGTGGAGTTTCTTAAAAACTGCATTCCCGGGTTGTTGGCTACCGATGAAAAAATTGTACGCTCATCCCTAAAACGCTGACTGCGATTGAATTCCTGCGTACCGCCGGATGGAGTGTCGACCCCCCATCGCCCGCACGGCACTCAACCGCTTGAACAGCCAGTGCCAATTACCTGGTACTGCAGGATGTGGCGTTTCCCTTGTGAGTCTTCATAGGTCATTTGCGCAGACACCGGTCCGCACTCGGCCGGAACATCGCTCAGCGCAATGACTTTCTTGATGTCCAGTTTCGATTCGTAGGTGTAAGTCTCAACCGCTGTGTTGCTGGCCTGGACCTTGGCCTGGCTTTCTTCGGCAAAGGCTTGTGCGCCGATGCAACTGAGCGCCAGGAAAATCGCGATCTTTGAAATGTTCATGAGGTTCACCGTCTCGTTCAAGTGGGCTGACTTGTACCTCGTGAACCCACGTCATGGGTTCACTCGGTAGAGACGATGCTAGGGGTTTGCAGCGGTGCTAAACAGCGCTTCGCGGGACAAACACTGTTAACAAAAATCGCATAATGAGCGGCGTTCAAAGTCTTGGCGACATTGCAGGAAGCTGTCGCCAAGACGATTGGTTGTTTCAGTTCAGACTAACTTGACCGTGACGTTGATGTTGTTGCGTGTGGCTTTCGAGTACGGGCAGTACTTGTGCCCGGTCTCCACGAGTTTTTGCGCGGTTTCGCGATCAAGTCCCGGCAGGCTGACATTTAGCCGCGCCTGAAGCAGGTAGCCACCTTCATTGGTGCCCAGGTCGACCTCGGTATCAACCGCCACATCCTTGGGCAACGCCACTTTCATTTCTTTGGCCGCAACACCCATTGCGCCGATAAAACAGGCTGACCAACCGGCGGCGAACAGTTGCTCAGGATTGGTGCCACCGCCTCCCGCGCCCGGCGAGGACAGTTTGACATCCAGAATGCCGTCGTCGCTGCGGGATGCGCCGTCCCGGCCGCCAGTGGTGTGGGTCTTGGCGGTGTACAGTACTTTGTCGAGCTGGGTCATGATGATCTCCTGATTGAAATGAGGTTTATGCATTTTCAGGTGAATCAGAAAAGCGGTTTTCAAGCCTGATGCCGAACACTGAACCCGTGGCGAGGGAGCTTGCTCCCGCTGGATTGCACAGCAATCCCATTTTTTGGGGCCGCTGCGCGCCCAGCGGGAGCAAGCTCCCTCGCCACAACTACTCATTTGTACGCATTTGCTCGTCGGGGCCACTGCTGCGGACCCGGTCTATCAATATAGACGTCGATGGTCAGGCGGGAGGTCGATCCGACAAAGGCCACCTGAAAGATAAAAAGATCGCAGCCTTCAGCAGCTCCTACAGCGAGGACCCACTCCCCTGTAGGAGCTGCCGAAGGCTGCGATCTTTTGATTTGTTGATCACTTACCCGCCAACTTAAACCTCACACAATCATCATAAAAACTCTGCCGCACCGCCGCAGGCTTGATCCGCGTCGGGCTGTCATAAGTTTGCTCGGTTATACCCATGGCCATCATGCGCATCCACGATTTGGAAAACTTGTACGATTGAATCTTTGCCCGCGCGGCATACAAAGAAACCCCGGACAACTTCAATTCCTGAGCTTTTGCCGCCGTTCCTGCGCCCCAACTGCACATATAACGATCATTGGGCTTTAGTTCCTTGGCCTGGGCAGAAACTGCAAGACCGGCGAGGCCCATCGAGATCAGCGCTATCCATACATTGCGCATTTACATTCAACCCTAACCACCTGAAATTGCGGCGATTCTGGCGAAAGGTGAAAGGCTCGGGGGCCAGCATAGTGCCTTATCGGAAATAGACTGACCCAAGTCATGAAACAAAAGTCATTTTCTTGCGACATTTCAATCCTTTGCTATAGCTATGAGTCTCTTCGCCAACTAATGGGGCAACGGAATGTCAGTCGCAAAAAAAATGAGTGTGGGGCAACTGACGATGTTGACCGCCGTCAACATGTTGGGCTCAGGGATCATCCTGTTGCCGTCAAAACTCGCGGAAGTGGGCGGAATTTCCATTCTTTCCTGGTTAATCACTGCCACCGGCTCACTTGCACTGGCCTATGCCTTTGCGCGATGCGGGATGCTCAGTCGAAAAACCGGTGGCATGGGTGGTTACGCTGAATACACCTTCGGCAAGGCCGGTAACTACATCACCAACTACACGTACGGCCTCTCGCTGTTGATTGCCAACGTGGCGATCAGTATTACGGCGGTCGGCTATATACAGGAGCTGTTCCACATTCAACTGGACTCACTGCAAGTGGGTCTGGCAACCATTGCGTTGCTGTGGATCACCACCTTCGCCAACTTCGGCGGTGCGCGAATCACTGGCCGGATTGGCGCGGTCACCGTATGGGGCGTGATTGCACCGGTGGTGCTGGTGTCCACCGTTGGCTGGTTCTGGTTCGACAGCAGCGTGTACGCCGCCGGCTGGAACCCGCACAACATGGGCTGGCTCGACGCCGCAGGCGCCTCGGTGGCGATCACCTTGTGGGCCTTCCTCGGCCTGGAATCCGCGTGCGCCAACACCGACGCGGTGGAAAACCCCGAGAAGAACGTGCCGATTGCGGTACTCGGCGGCACCCTCGGCGCGGCGGTGATCTACATCGTTTCCACCAACGTGATCGCGGGCATCGTCGATAACCCGGAACTGGCCGCCTCCACCGCACCGTTCGGTCTGGTGTTCGCCAAAATGTTCACCCCTGTGGTCGGCGACATTGTGATGGCCGCCATGGTGCTGGCTTGCATCGGTTCGCTGCTGGGTTGGCAGTTCACCATTGCCCAGGTCTACAAAAGCTCGGCGGACACCGGCTACTTCCTGTCGATCTTCGCCAAGTCCAACAAGGCCGGAACGCCGATTGTCGGCATGCTGGTGCTATTAGCCGCGCAAACGGCGCTGGGTTTTCTCACCATCAGCCCGGACCTCAGTAAACAGTTTGACACCCTGGTCAACCTCGCGGTGGTCACCAACCTGGTGCCGTACATCCTCTCCATGGCCGCGTTGATGACCATGCAGAAAGTGTCCAACGTACCGGCCGGCAAGGCGCTCGCCACTAACATCATTGCCTGGGTAGCCGCTGCCTACAGCTACCTGGCGCTCTACAGTTCAGGCGAGCAAGCGTTAATGCTCGGCGGCGTAGCGACCATCTTCGGCTACACGCTGTTCGGCTTCGTCAACAACCGCCTGATTCGACTTGAAGCAGTCAACAACAGCGTACCGACGCAAACCGTCAGCGCGCAGCACATCACAGGCAAACCGGTGCCGGTGAACAGCCTGAATAAAGCCACTCTGGAGGTCAACGCATGACGGAATATAGACATTCACTCGGGATGCTCGCGCTACTGGTCAGCAGCCCGGCGGACAAGCGCACGGTGTTTGGCCGCGCTCTCGATCAACTGGTCAGCGATGTTGAAGGACGTGGCGTCAGCGTACTGGCCTCGGAAAGTCTCAGCGATGCAGCGTCGATCCTGCGCTCGGACCCGGCCGTCCAATGCGTGTTGATCAGTTGGGAAATGGACACCAGCGAAGGCCATGAAGACTGCATCAAGTTGCTGGTCAAACTGCGCGAGCGCAACACGCGGGTGCCGGTGTTCCTGATCAGCGACCGGACCACCGCGTCGAGCATTCCGTTGTTGGTCATGCAACACGCCGACGACTTCATCTGGCTGCCCGAAGACACCAGCCGCTTCCTCAGCGGCCGCATCCTGGCGGCCATCGAACGCTATCGCCAGGCTGCCCTGCCGCCAATGTTCGGTGCTCTGGTGAAGTTTGCCCGGTCCTATGAATATTCCTGGCACACCCCCGGTCATGCCGGTGGTACGGCGTTTCTGAAAAGTACGGCGGGCCGGGCGTTCTACGAGTTCTTCGGGGAAAACCTGCTGCGGTCCGACCTGTCGATTTCGGTCGGTGAACTGGGTTCGCTGCTCGACCACAGCGGCCCGATCGGCCAGGGCGAGCGCTACGCCGCCAAGGTGTTCGGCGCCCATCGCACGTACTACGTGACCAACGGCTCGTCGATGTCCAACCGCGTGATTCTGATGGCCAGCGTCACGCGCAATCAGATCGCATTGTGCGACCGCAACTGCCACAAATCCGCCGAACACGCGATGACGCTGTCAGGTGCCCTGCCGACCTATCTGGTGCCAACGCGCAACCGCTACGGCATCATCGGCCCGATCCTCCCGCAAACCCTGAGCGCCGAAGGCGTCAAAGCGGCTATCGCCAACAACCCGCTGGTCAAGGAAGACATCGACCCGACGCCGGTCCACGCGATCATCACCAACTCCACCTACGACGGCCTGACCTACAACGTCACCCGCGTCGAGGAACTGCTGGGCCAGAGTGTCGACCGCCTGCATTTCGACGAAGCCTGGTACGGCTATGCGCGCTTCAACCCGCTGTACCGCGACCGCCATGCCATGCACGGCAGCCCGGACGATCACGACGACACCAAGCCCACCGTGTTCGCCACCCAGTCGACCCACAAGTTGCTCGCAGCCCTGTCCCAAGCCTCGATGATTCACGTGCGCAACGGCCGTAACCCGATTGAACACGGGCGCTTCAACGAGTCGTACATGATGCACGCCTCGACGTCGCCGAACTACGCGATCATGGCCTCCTGCGACGTCAGCTCGGCCATGATGGAAGCCCCTAGCGGGCAGATTCTTACGACTGAATCCATCGAAGAGGCCGTGTCTTTCCGCCAGGTCATCTCGCGCATGCACCACGAGATGTACGGCAAGGACGACTGGTTCTTCACCTGCTGGCAGCCGCCGACCGTTCAGGTGGGCAACGCGACGGTGCCATTCCATGAGGTAGACCCGGTACTGCTGAAAACAGAGCCAAACTGCTGGGTACTGCATCCCAACGAGGTATGGCACGGTTTCGGCGACATCGAAGAAGGCTACTGCATGCTGGACCCGATCAAGGTCTCGGTGCTCAGCCCCGGCATGGGCGACGACGGCAACCTGCTGGCCTCGGGCATCCCGGCGTGCGTGCTCACGGCGTACCTCGGTCGCCAGGGCATCGTCGTCGAGAAAACCACCGATTTCACCATCCTGTTCCTGTTCTCCATCGGCATCACCAAAGGCAAGTGGGGCACGCTGGTCAACGCCTTGCTCGACTTCAAGCGCGACTATGACGACAACGCCGAACTGGAGCTGTGCCTGCCGGACCTGCTGGCCGCCAACCAGGGACGCTACGCTGGCATGGGCCTCAAGGACCTGGCCGACGAAATCTTCGCCGCCATGAAGCAGCACAAAACCACCGCCAACATGTCCCAGGCCTTCGGCACCCTGCCAAAAGCCGAATTCAGCCCGGTGGAAGCCTACGAGAAACTGGTGCGCAACGACATCGAACTGGTGACCCTGGACGAAGCCGCCGGACGCATCGCCGCCACCGGCATCGTGCCGTATCCACCGGGCATTCCATTGCTGATGCCGGGCGAGAACGCAGGACCGGCGGACGGGCCGTTGCTGGCCTATCTCAAGGCGCTGGAAGCCTTCGACAGATCCTTCCCCGGTTTCACCCATGACACCCATGGGATCGAAAGCGAGGCCGGGGTTTACCGGATGCTGGTGTTGAAATGAGTTAGGTCCGGCTCTCCGTAATACCTGTAGGAGCAAGCTTGCTTGCGATAGAGGCGGTACATTCAAAATTGATGTATCAGAAAGTCCGCCATCGCGAGCAAGCTTGCTCCTACAAGGATCTCCTTCAGCTGTCGGATCTCCTTCAGTCCAAAACCCTATGGGCAAATTCGATCACAGCGCTCTATGATTGAACCCCATGACCACCACTGCTCCGATTCGCCAACCCTGCCCGCCCGGTGCCTGCGATTGCGGGCGTGACCCGTTGCTGGAAACACCGGGAGCGGACGTGCGCATCCTGTTTCTGACCCGCGCAGAAGAAAAGCGCCTGATCGAACGCCTGGAAAACCTTTCAAGTCTCAAAGACCTGGAACACCTGCAACAGCGGATGTTCGAGCAGTTGGGCATCCGTGTGGACATCGTGCCCAGCTTCAACGAAGTACGGACCACGCGCGGTATCGGCATCCAGGTCGGCGAACTGCCAGGACTGTGCCGCAAAACCCGCGCCTCGATCCCCGCCGCGATTCGTCGCGCCATGGAAAAACGCCCGGAAATCGCTTACGACGTGCTCAACGCCAACGACCTTTTGCGGGATGCGTGATGACTCCCCTTCTCGAATTTCCCGTCACCGACGAAATACTTACGTCCTTCGCACTGACGATCGGCCCTGATCTGCAGGGCTATCGCAATCACATCTATCGAGTGCTGAATTTCTATTGCGCGCTCAGAGGCTTTGAAGGCCTGCCGCCAGAGCCGGTGCAAATCGCGGCGGCGTTTCACGATCTGGGCATCTGGACCGACGACACCCTCGATTACCTGCCGCCCTCGGTGCAACTGGCCAGCCATTATCTCGATCACCGACAACGCCAGGATCTTGAAGAAGAAGTGAGTGCACTGATTCTGGAGCACCACAAAGTGCGCCCCTATCGCTTGGCCTGCGCCGCCAGCGTCGAGCCGTTCCGCCAAGCCGATGTCATAGATGTGTCCCTTGGACTGGTGCGCTTCGGCCTGCCCCGGGCGTTGATCAAAACCGTGCAATCGACCTTTCCCGATCACGGCTTCCATTGGATGCTGATGCGGCGCTCGGCACGGCAATTCATTCGTACTCCGCTGCGACCGCTGCCCATGTTTCGCTGGTGAAACAGGCATCCGCTCCCCATCCGGAAAATTCATCAAAAGAGGATCAGCGGTCGTACACGCAAGGCGGGACGCTGCTATGCCTTCACATGGAAGAGATCGACGTGCCCTTGGTCCCGGCGCCAACCAGGTGCGCGATGAAATACAGGTGCCGATCCCTCGGAAGGAGGTGGCAGATGCTATTCATAGTCAGCTGGAAGATCTGTTCGGAAAACCGAAACCATGTGATCGAACGCTTCCTCAAGACCGGCGGTGTTCCACCCGAAGGCGTGAAGATGCATGGACGTTGGTACGCCGTGGGTGGCGCGGCGGGTGTCGGCATTGCAGAAGCCAGTGACGCAATCCCGATTCAGAAGTGGGTACTTGAGTGGAGCGACCTCATGACCATGGACGTCCAGGTGGCCTTGACCGACGAGCAGATGGCGCCACTGCTGGCCGGCATCGGCAAAATCGGCAAATAGGTGCCATTGAGAAGGCGAGTCAGCTCGCCGCGTCGATTTCAGATGGATCAGACCGCTGCAGCAGCGTTCGCTGACGTCGGATTTGAATCGCCGTTTCTGATTTCCAACGCCACAAGCCAGTCACACGGGGCCTGACAGCCCGTGCGACTGGCTTCGATCAGTGTTGAAAAAGCAAATTTCGTTGAGACAGCTGACTGGATATTTCTCAATTCAAACCTACGCTGTTCGCGGGGGACCCAAATTAAAACGGCGGTCGGGGGGCTCGTCTCAGAGTACTCGTCTCAGTGCGTAGGAGCTCGACATGTACCGGACAAAGCAATCCTCAGCGTTCGCAGTTCCACTGTTGTTATCTACGATGTTTCTTCCCGTCATCATCCAAGCAGCCGATCCACCACCGAATATCGTAGTGATCATGGGTGACGACATCGGCTGGTCCAATATCGGTGTCTACAACCAGGGAATGATGGCCGGTCGTACGCCAAACCTCGACCAGCTCGCCAATGAAGGCATGCGCTTCACCGACTATTACGCCGAGGCCAGTTGCACCGCCGGGCGTGCCAATTTCATTACCGGCGAACTGCCGATCCGGACCGGCATGACCACTGTTGGCCAGGCCGGCTCGCCCATCGGTATTCCGGCCGAAGCGGTTACCATTGCCACCGCCCTCAAGGCCATGGGCTATTCCACCGGGCAGTTCGGCAAGAATCACTTGGGCGACTTGAACGAATTCCTGCCGACCGTGCATGGGTTCGACGAGTTCTTCGGTTACCTCTATCACCTCGACGCCATGGAAGACCCGGCGCACCCCAACTATCCGCAGGAACTGCTCGCCACCGTTGGCCCGCGCAACATGGTTCACAGCTGGGCTACCGCCACGGACGATACGACTGTCATGCCGCGTTGGGGCAAGGTCGGCAAACAGAAAATCGAAGACGCCGGCACGCTGTATCCGGAACGGATGAAAACCGTCGACGACGAGATTCGCGACAAAGCCTTCGCCTTCGTCGACAAGGCCAAACAGGACAACAAACCGTTCTTCCTCTGGCTGAATCCGACCCGCATGCACATCGTCACGCACCTCTCCGACAAGTACGAAGCCATGCGCAACGCGCAAAATGGCTGGTCGGAACAGGAAGCCGGCATGGCGCAGCTCGACGATATCGTCGGTGACGTCATGGCCAAGCTGAAAAAAGACGGTATGGACGGCAACACCATTGTCATTTTTACCACTGACAATGGTGCAGAAAACTTCACTTGGCCAGATGGCGGCACCACGCCGTTTGCCATGGGCAAGGGCACCATCATGGAAGGTGGATTCCGGGTTCCGGCGATCATTCGTTGGCCGGGTAAAGTGCCGGCCAATCAGATTGCCAACGGCATCATGTCCGGCATGGACTGGTTCCCGACCCTGGTCGCGGCGGCCGGTAACCCGAACATCACTCAGGAATTGCTCAAGGGCAAGCAGCTGGGCGACCGGACCTACAAGGTGCACCTGGACGGCTATGACCAGACGCCGATGATCACCGGCAAAGGTCCGTCGACCCGTAATGAAATCTTCTACTTTGGTGAGAGTGCGCTGGGCGCAGTGCGAATCGGCGACTACAAATATCGCTTTATTGACCAGCCAGGCGGGTGGATGGGCGCCAAGGTGGCGGTCGACGTACCGATCCTGACCAACCTGCGCCTCGACCCCTTCGAACGTATGGGCTGGCCGGAGAATCAAGCCGCGCAAGGTTCGCAGCAGTATTTCGACTGGTTCAAGTTCCAGTTCTGGCGCTTCGTGTTCGTCCAGCAACAGGTGACCAAACTGGCAGAAACCGCGATCGAGTTCCCGCCGATGCAAAAAGGCGCGAGCTTCAACCTAGATTCGGTCAAAGCCAAGATCGCTGCGGCTCGGGCAGAAATGGCCAAGTAAGGCGTCGAGATCACGGGTGGCCGATGCTGGCCACCCGTATCTCTGACGGACGTTTATTGACGCAGTAGGGAATTAACATGCAGATAAAAACCTCCGCCCTGCCCGCCTTTACCCTGCTTGCGCTGTGCTGTCAGCAGGCCTACGCCGGCGGCATCATGCTCTACGAAATCGGCACCGATAATGCCGGTCTCGCCAACGCCGGTGCGGCCGCCCGAGCACAAGGTCCCTCTACAATTGCCAGCAACCCGGCGGGCATGAGCTACTTGCCAGGCACGCAAATCACCGGTGGCTTGCAGGTGCTCTACGGCAACCTCGAATTCAATCGCGACGGCGACACCAATGTCCCGGGCAGTGGCAGCGGCAATGCCCTCGATGTGATTCCCGGCGGCAGTTTCTTCATCACTCATGAGCTGGATGATCACTGGAGCATCGGCTTCGGCCAATACGCCGACTTCGGCCTGGCGGTGAATTACGACAACGATTGGTCGGGACGCTACTTCGCACAGAACGCCAGCCTCGGTGGTTTGTCTTTTGTGCCGAGTGTGGCTTACCGCTTCAACGAGCAATGGTCGGTGGGCGTCGGCGTCAAAGCCATGTACGGCATGCTCCAGGCGCAGACAGCCATCGACCGCGCGCCCTTTGGCTTCACCGAACGCAGCGACGGCCAGTTCAAATACGAGGACGAGGATTGGGGGTTTGGCGCGAACGTCGGAGTAATCTACGCCCCGCAAGCTGGAACACGCATCGGCCTGACCTACACCAGCAAGGTCGATCTGGATTTCGAAGACGGGCTGGACATCAAAGGCAACGGCCCGGCACTGGACCGGTTGAATGGCCTGAACACGCAACTCGACATGACGGTGCCACAGACCGTCACGCTGAGCCTGTTCCAGCAATTGGACCAGCAATGGGCCCTGTTGGCCTCGGTCAATTGGCAGGACTGGTCGGAGTTCGGCGAGGTTGGTGTGCAGGTCGACACCACAGCGTTCGATGCTCGATCGACCACCATCGATGCCAAGTACAAAGACACCTGGCAACTGGCGCTCGGCGCGCAATACCAGGCCACCCCGCAACTCTTGTGGAACGTGGGCGTGGCTTACGACAGCAGTCCCGTTTCGGACAGCGACCGCACTCTCACCGTACCGATGGCAGAATCCTGGCGCATTGCCACAGGAGCCACCTATGCTGTGAACAAGGACACCGACCTCAACGTAAGTTGGGCCATGGTCTATCTTGGTGATATGCCGGTTGACCAGACCAAATCCACGTCGGGCTTTCGAACTTCCGGTCAGTTCGACAGTGCCTGGATTTCGGCCCTGACCGGGAACATGACCTGGCGTTTCTGATTACTAAAAAAAAAAGACTTTAACCAAGGAGTAAACAGCACTATGAACCTGACCCGTAAATTGCTCGTCGGTACCGCCATGGCCGGGCTTCTGCTCGGTGGTTGTACGTCAAAAGTCACCGAGAAGGAGCAGTACTCCGGCTACCTGTCCACCTACAACAACCTGCAGGAAGTTGAAACGCCAAGCGGCGGTACGGCGATGCGCTGGGTGAGCCCGTCGTGGAACCCGAATGCCTATGACACTGTGGCCTTCTCCCGGCTGGAAATGTATCCGGCACCCAAGCCCAACGAGCGGGTCAACCAGCAGACGCTGAACGACATTCAGAACTACATGACCAACAAGGCCAAGACCACGTTGGGGCAGAAGTACCGGGTCGTATCCAGCTCGAACGCCGCGCCGGCCGGCGCAAAACTCCTGGTCATGCGTGCAGCCATCACCGGGGTAAGTGCCTCGCCTGAAGGCATGCACTGGTATGAAGTGGTGCCTATCGCAGCGGTCGTGGGTGGTGTGTCCGCCGTTACCGGTATCCGGGATGAAAACACCGAACTGTTTATCGAAGCCGAGTTCATCGACGCGAAAAACAATCAGTCCGTAGGCAGGGTCGTGCGCAAGGTCTTTGGCACCACGCTGGAAAATGACAAACAGAAAATCACCGCCCAGGACTTCAAGACAGCAATCGACAAAATGGGTAGCGACTTCCAGGCGTTCATCAACAACAAATAACATCGTCGGCTAACAACACGCCATTGTGGCGAGCGAGCTTGCTCGCGCTGGGCTGCGCAGCAGCCCCAAAATTCGGTTGGCAATCACCGTTTTAGCGACTGCTTCGCAGTCGAGCGGGAGCAAGCTCCCTCGCCACAATAGGTTTCATCACGGGAATCGTCAGTTTTTTTTCATCCCGACCCGCCGGCGCATCTCGGCTGTGATTGTCTGACGGGTTTTCTTCATGTCTGCCCACGGTTCATCACCCACTTCAACCAGACGTTCATGCGCGTTATGAATGTTCCACTGATTGCCGCCCTTGAGCTCCTCCACTTCTTCCCGAAAAATCGGCATCGACACCGGCAGCCCTTCGCGGGTACGCGCGGCGTAGGCGCAAATGGTGGTCGCCCCCAGCCCGTTGCGCAGGTAATCGATGAAGATCCGCCCTACCCGGTTCTTCGGTCCCGACACTGCTGAAAAGCGCTCCGGCAGCAGCTTCGCCATGTGGCTGACAATGGCGTGGCTGAAATCCTTCACCTCATCCCAACCGAGCTTGCGGGTCAGCGGCACCACCAGGTGAATGCCCTTGCCGCCGCTGGTCTTGAGGAATGCCTTGAGCCCAAGTTCATCAAGCACCGAGAGCGTTAACTGAGTCGCCTCGACCATGCGCTTCCACGGCAGCGCCGGGTCCGGGTCGAGGTCGAGGACAAAGCGGTCGGGCTTGTCGAGGTTGTCCGAGGTGGCATTCCAGGTGTGCAACTCGACGGTGCTCATCTGCACCGCGCCGATCAAGGCTTCGGCGTTGTTGATGACCATCATCGGCTGGCCGGTGAGTTTCTGGTCTAGGGTGGTGATGCCGGGGATCGCCAGGCGTTCGGCGTTCTTCTGGAAAAACAGTTCACCGGCAATGCCATCCGGCGCACGCACCAGCGCTACGGGGCGGTCCTTGAGCTGCGGCAGAATCCACTCGGCGACGCTGGCGTAATACTCCGCCAGTTGCACTTTGGTCGCGCCGCTGCTGGCGTCGATGATCCGGTCCGGGTGGGTAATGCGTACCTTGCCCTGGTCGAGGCCAATTTGCGACGGTGCAGGTTCGGCCTTCTTCTTCGCGGCAGGCGCTTTGGTGGCAGCGGCTTTTTTCGCGGGGGCAGTTTTCGCGGAGGCAGTTTTCACGGCAGTCGGACGCTCCTCGGTAATGTCTTTGGCAGGCTTGTCGTCACGCAGGCCATGGAACACCGCGTGCCGTACCGAACCGTCCTTGGTCATTTCGGCAAAAGCCACTTCCGCCAACAGCTTTGGTTTGAGCCAATGCACAGCCTTGAATTCGGCACCGCTGGGTGGATTGACCACGGCAGGTTTCTTCGTCACCAACGGCTTGAGTTGGTCGTGAATGCTGTTGAGGGTCGCCTCGGTAAACCCGGTGCCGACCTTGCCTGAGTAACGCAACTCGCCGCTGTCGCGGTCATGCAGACCCAAGAGCAACGCGCCAAAGGCGTTGCGCGAACCCTTGGGATCGGTGTAGCCAACGATGACGAATTCTTGCCGGTGTTTGCACTTGAGTTTGATCCAGTCACTGCTGCGCCGGGACACATAAGCCGAACCCAGGCGCTTGCCGATCAGCCCCTCCATGCGCATTTGGCAGGCGCTGTTGAGGAGAGCTTCCGGGTCCTCGTTGAAAGCGTCAGAAAACCGCAACAGCAGATCTTCATTATTGGCTTTCAGCAGCGTCGCCAGCGCCGCCCGGCGTTCCTCGACGGGCACCTCGCGCAGGTCGACGCCATTGAGGTACGGCAAATCAAACAGGTAATAGAGAATGTTGCCGCTACGATTGGCCTCGAAGGCGTTTTGCAGGGCTTGAAAATCCGGTACGCCGTGCTCGTCGGCGACCACCATTTCACCGTCCAGCCAGGCCGACTCGACACCCAGGCTCGCCAGCGCCTTGGCCTGAGCGGGCAATTTGTGAGTCCAGTCGTGACCGTTGCGGGTGAAGAGCTTGACCGCGTCATGGTCGATGCGCGCCATGATCCGGTAGCCGTCGAACTTGACCTCGTAACTCCACCGGCCATCCGGGGCTTTTTCCACCAGTGTCGCCAGTTCCGGCTTGATCTGATCCGGCAGTTTGGCTTTGTGGGCGCCGGTCAATTGCGCGGACTGTGCCTTGCGCGCCGGGGTGGCGGGTTTCTTGACGGCTTTGGGTTTCGCGGCTTTGGCGGCTTTGGGCGCCTTGGCGACGATGGTTCGCTCGCTGAGCACGCTATCGGGCTCGGCGGCTACCACGTCGTAATCGGTTTCCGGCCGGGCCGCGCCGTCCTGATGCTTGATCAGAAACCATTGCTCCTGCTTGCCCGGCATGTGCGTGCGCACCAGGTTCCAAAGGCCTGCGAGCTTCTCGCCTTGCAGCTCGAACTTGAGCCGACCCTTTTCATAAGCTTTGGCCGGATCTTCCTGGGGGATCCACACGCCACGATCCCAGACAATCACGTCGCCCGCGCCGTAATGCCCTTGCGGAATGCTGCCTTCAAAGGTGGCGTAGTCAATCGGATGGTCTTCGACATGCACCGCCAGACGCTTGACCTTGGGGTCGAGCGACGGGCCTTTGGGCACCGCCCAGCTCTTTAGTGCGCCATCGAGTTCCAGGCGAAAATCGTAATGCAGGCGTGAGGCGTCGTGCTTCTGGATGCAGAACTGCAAGGCGTGATCCTTGGCGTTTTTCCTGCCCGAACGTTTGACGGCGGCCGGTTCCGAGGTCGCGGAAAAATCGCGCATGCGGTTGTAATCATCCAGATTCTTGCTCATGGCTCACCTGCTGGTCGGCAGCGCGTGGCTGCTCTTCCTGATTGCTGTTGTGCTTCCTAGCCAATACTGGATCTGAGCTCGATAAACCGCCGCGTCGCCATCAACCCGGCGGGGTGTGCATGGCGATGGGCGCTGAGCCAAGGGATCAACACCGATATCTGCTCGTGCGCGGCAAGTCCCTTCAGCGCAGCCTTTAGCGCCTGGACGTCCGGGTCGTTGTCCGGCACTGCCGGCTCGACCGTCACACTGGCGCCGCGTCGCACCGAGGGTGCTGAACGTTCGGGCTTCCAGTCTCCGGCGATCCAGTCATGCAACAGCTGCTTTTCATAAGGGCTGAACACGCCGAACATCGCCGCGCCGTCGCCATCGATCAACTGCCAGAAACGGCTGTCTTGCGGGTTTTGCTGGCGCTTGATCCAGCCCTTGTTTTCCATGGCCGCGAGGAATCCGGGCAGTTGCTCCGGGGATGACAGCCATTGATTGACGGTTTGGCCTTCAAAGCGGCAATAGTCCGAATGCATGTGCTGGCCGAACGGGCGTTTGCGTTCGAGCATGGCGAGCAGTTCGCGCTCCAGATCGAACGATTCGATGATCGCGCGACTGCCCTGACCCAGATCGTTCAAGCGATACCCCAGTGCTACCCGACGCAGGAAATCGTCCTGATCGCCGGTGATCGGCAACAGCTGCAACACCGCTCGCACGGCTTTTTGCGCATGGCCGGTGCTGGCGTTGTCGATGGTCACGTGCAGGGTGAAGTAATAAGGATCGATGCCCAATTCGCTGAGCTCGTAGGCACTGATCAGCAAATGCAAAGGCAGTTGTTCATAGCCAAGGTTGTAGCCGATCACCTCCGGCAAAAACTCATCGCCGCAGTAACCCAGGGCCAATTGCAACGCACCTTGCAGGTAATGCTCGTCGGCGAGGTGGTCGCCGTCAGGCAGGCCATGTTCGGCAAGGAGACGGCGGTAGATCGCGACGTGATTCTGCGCCGGATTGCCATCGCCCAATTCTTCCAGATAGGTGCAAATCAGTCCTTCGAAACGCGGGTCGCGCCAATGCTGCAATAACCCGTACAGCCAGGCGCCATCGACCAGTTTGGTCGGGGCCACGGCTTGCAGGAAAAACAACGCATGGGATTTAGTGCTGAAGTACTGCCGCGGTCCCCCGGCCTTGCGCTGTTGCAGGTAATCGGCGTACTGACGGGCCACGTCGGTGCAGTGTTCCCGGACCCAATCTTGTAGCGCTGTGGGTTCGCGCGGTAGGTCATTCGGCAGGTCTTCGGCTTGTTGTAACTGAGCACGCAGGAAAGTTTCGGCGAGCGAGCGCCGTTGCTCTGCGTCATCCTCAAGCAATAGTTGCTCGTAGATCTGGCGGATGCTGCCGGGCTGCGACATCGAGTGTTCGTGGGCAGGCTTGGATGCAAGTGTGGTCAGGGCTGTCATTGGCGGATATCTCGCTCGGAGGCCAGTGGCAGGACGCGCAATCAACACGTCCTTCTCTCAGCAGAGCGAGGTGCCGGGACAAAAATTCCATCGGCGTTGAAATTGCCCGGACAGACGGAGCGCCCGGCGGCACATAGCCTTCACTCAAGTGAATATACTCAGCCAGTGTTGACTCACCCCTGGAGAGCAATCATGCGTACGGTTCACGTTATCGACGCGGCGAACATTCCCGCGCCGGTCAATGTCGTTGGCGAGGCGATCACCATTCTCGCTGGCGGGGACCTCAGTAAACCCTTTGAGGTGCACATCCAGGAAGGCGTGCAAGGCGGCGGGCCTCCCCCGCACTTTCACCCGTGGGACGAAGCATTCTTTGTCATTGATGGCGAGGTCGAAGTGACGGTGGAAGGCCGCTCCACCACGGTGTCGACCGGCGGCTATGTGCACATCCCCGGCGGTTCGATCCATGCCTACAAGAACGTCAGCCCCACGGCGAAAATCATCGGCGTAGTCTCCGATCCGCGTGGCGGGCAGTTCTTCGCGGCCATGGATCAGTTCAAAGTGCCCGAGGATCTAGCGCGCATTCATGAAGTGGCCGCGCGGTTTGGCGTGACGTTTCTGGTGCCGAAGTCGGTCGACTCTTCGGCAGGTTGACCGCAAAGGTGCTCTGACCGTCGCTTGATACAGAACGTACTGGCCTCATCGCGGGCAAGCCCGCTCCCATAGGGATCGGGGTATACGCCTCGATTACCTGTGGGAGCGGGCTTGCCCGCGATGGCGTCCTCACGGCCAACCCGATATTCAAGCGGCCGTACCCTTGACCTGCTGTTCCAGGTGCACCTGCAAATCCGGTTCAATGCCCAACGCCGCCGCCAACTCATCCAGATAATTGCGCTCGGCATCCTGCTGATCGTCCACCAGCATCACGCTGGCCAGGTACATTTCCGCCGCCATGGCGGTATCCGTAGCCGATTGCGCCACTTCAACGGGGTTCAATGGCTTGGCCACTTCGTTATCAAGCCATTGCTGAAGCTCCGGGTCGTCGGTATGACGGCCGATTTCCTTGCCGATCATCTTTTTCTCGGCGTCGTCAATCCGCCCGTCAGCCTTGGCCGCTGCTATTAATGCACGCAGGATCGCATGGCTGTGTTCCTCGACGTCCGGTCCTTCCAGCATGTCCACCGTGTTCAATGCCTGCTGCGGCGCCTGTTGCTGTTGCGCGGACTGGCTGCGTTGCCAGGCTTGATAGGCCTGGAATGCCATCATCCCCAGCGAAGCCAGTGCGGCATAATTGGTACCGCCACCGGAGCGGCGCTGCGGCGCACCGCCCATCGGCGAGCCGCCACCCAGCAGGCCGCCGAGCAAACCACCCAACCCGCCCAGGCCACCGGCCCCGGCGCTGGAAGCACCGCCGCCACCACCGCCCAACAAGCCACCGAGCAATCCGCCCAGGTCGCCGAGGTCACCTTGCCCCGCCGCGCTGCCGCCCTGTCGCGGCATCGCGCCTTGGCTGCCGCGCAGTAATTGTTCGAGCAAATCGCTGGTGTTCATGACGACGTCCTCATCGAAGGGAGTGATCCAGTCAGGCAACAATAGTCCTCGCCCGTAAATGTGCCACCACCGTTTGGCTGACATGCCCCGCGGTTTAATCCGGGGTATTTTTTTTGCGCCGCAGCTAAGATTCATGGGTGGTGAACCTTATTCCCGGATACCCGGTCGATACCTGCAACCCCAACCGGTTTGCCGCCGCCCGCCAGATGAGGGCGTTGACTGGCTTGCTGCACTTTCTGGAGAACACCCCCGTGATTTCGACTCTACACATCGCCAGGCTCAAAGCGTGGGGAGCCCATGGTTTTACCGCTACCGGCGTGGTCACTGCTTTCCTCGCGACCCTCGCCCTGCTGGAAAACCAGCCGACCACCTGCCTGCTGTGGCTCGGCGTCGCCCTGATCGTCGATGGCCTGGATGGCGCACTGGCGCGAAAGGTCAACGTGCAGTCGGTATTGCCGAGCTTCGACGGCTCGATCCTCGATCTGGTCATCGACTACCTGACCTATGTGTTCATCCCGGCGCTGTTCATCTATCGCTACATCCCGCTGCCGGACTACACGCTGCTGCTGACGGTGTCGCTGATTCTGGTGTCGTCGCTGTTCTGTTTCTGCAACGTCAATATGAAAAGCAAAGACAACTACTTCCAGGGCTTCCCCGCGGCATGGAACGTGGTTGCCCTGTGCCTGTACATCATCGATCCGTCACCCTGGATCACTTTCCTGACCGTAATAGGCCTGGCCCTGCTGACCCTGACTCGCATGAAATTCCTCCACCCGTTTCGCGTGCGTCGCTTCATGCCGATCAACATCGCCGTGACGGCCATTTGGCTGCTGTGCAGCTTGTCGCTGGTGATCAATCACCCAGTTATCAACCCGATGGTGATGGGGCTATGGCTGCTGATGTCGGCGTATTTCCTGGGGATCTGCTTCTGGCGCACGGCGCTGGAGTGGTTCGACGGATCGCGGCTCAAGTAACGCCATGCCTATCCATATCGTGCGCCTCGGTTCTCCGCGCCTGCCCGGCGAAGGCCTGCGCCTGGGCACGGTGCGGCGCCCGCCTCGTGGCGTGCCCAAGGCCGAATTTGCCAGTCGGGATTTCTACGATGTCTGGCAACCATTGCTGTCGCCGAGTGCGCAGTTGGTGCACGAAGCCCAGACCGCTGAAGACGAGGAGGCCTGGGACGCGTTCAAACGCAAGTTCAAGGCCGAAATGAACCAGCCTGCCCCCGGCCAGTTGCTCGACCTGCTGGCCGCCCTCTCCCATCAAACCTCGCTGGCCGTTGGCTGTTATTGCGAGGAAGAAGCGCATTGCCATCGCTCGGTGTTGCGCGAGTTGCTGGAAGCCCGAGGCGCGAGCGTCGTCTAGAAACCACCACAATCCCCTGTAGGAGCTGCCGCAGGCTGCGATCTTTTGATCCTGATTTTTTAAGATCAAAAGATCGCAGCCTGCGGCAGCTCCTACAGGGTTTGCGTTAACGTCGGGTGATCACCACCTCCAGATATTCACTCGGCACTACAAGCGACTTTTCGCCCGCCCGGTTCGACCGGTTGATCAGTTCCGTCAGGTCGGCTTCCAGGGCTTGCGCGCCGTCCGGTGGCAAGGCCGCGAAGGCCTTGTGGACCGGGCCGTACCAGGTACGGAACGTGTCGATGAAGTGCGCCGCCGAGCGATAACGGAAGTTGAAGGTCCGGCGCGTCACCTGGACGAGGAAGTTGCGCTCGTCGAAGTGCGTGTGAAGCCAGGCTTCAGTGCCCCACTGCGACGGCGGTTGCGCGCCGGGCGGTGGCGGCAAGTGCCGACCGAGGGTCTTGAACATCTGGCCGACGAAGCCTTCCGGCGTCCAGTTCGCCAGGCCGATGCGGCCTCCAGGCCGACAGACCCGCGCCAATTCCGATGCGGCTTTGGGCTGGTCAGGCGCAAACATCACGCCGAAGGTCGACAGCACGACATCGAAGCTCGCGTCTTCAAAGGGCAGCGCTTCGGCGTCGGCCACCTGGAACGTGACGCTCAGGCGTTCCGCCTTGGCCCGATCCTCGCCGCGTTCGAGCAGTGAGGCGACATAGTCGGTGGAGCGCACGATACAGCCACGGCGGGCGGCGGCCAGTGTGGCGTTGCCGTTGCCGGCAGCCACATCGAGCACCAGTTCATCGCACAGCAGGTCGCAGGCTTCGGCCAGTTGTTCGCCGACAATCTGCAAAGTGGTACCAATCACGGCGTAGTCGCCGCTGGCCCAAGCGGCCATCTGGCGATTTTTCAGGGCAGTCAGATCAATGGGTGTACTCATGGGGACAATCTCTGGGTTGGAACACGGATCAAACGCTGGCGGCGACTTACTCCGCCGTGGTCGGATCGATGATGTTCATGACCTGGGAAATGTGATTGGCCGGGAAACCGCTCTGCCTGGCGTGTTCCCTGATCTGCTCTTCGCTTGGCGAGATGTACACGCAGTACAGTTTGTCTCCGGTGACATAACTTTGAAGCCATTGCACCTCAGGCAACTCGCGCAAGGCCCGGCAGGACTTTTGCGATGCTGCTTTCAAATCCCTTTCTGACAGTGTTCCAGCACCTGGTATTTCCCGTTCTATGACGAACTTAGGCATGGCAACCTCTCATTCTTGTTATGGATGACAGGGCCGGCAGACCCTGTGAGCCCACTATCGCGCCCGGCAAGGTTGGCGTCCTGCCCGATCGTCGGCCAACACTGCCCGATCGTCCGGAGCTTTCACGCTTTGCGGCGACAGGCTCACAATCAACCCTTGAGCCACCATCCCCGCACGGGAAAACGCCCATGGACGCCTTGTCACAGACCCTGCGCGTCGTCCGCCTGGTCGGTGCGATTTTTATCAACGCCCGGTTCACCGCGCCCTGGTGCTACCAGTCGCCGAGTGCGGACACGGCAGCGCCATTCCTGGAGCCCAACGCCGAACGCGTAGTGATTTTCCACTTGATCACCGAGGGCGAGTGTTACGTCGAACTGGGGGACGATCCGCCGCTGCGGCTGAACGCTGGCGACGTGGTGATTTTCCCGCAAGGTGATGCTCATCGCATGAGCTCGCAGCCAGGTTTGCCGCCGGCCAAGGGTGCGCGGCTGGACGAGGTCCTGGCGCGACGGCCGCGGCAGTTGAGCTATGGCGGTGGCGGCGCGGTGACGCGTCTGGTCTGCGGTTATCTGGCGTGCGATACGCGTTTGGCGGGGATGTTGCTGACCGGATTGCCGGCGGTGGTGCGGGTCAATGTGCGCGGCTCGAATGCCGGAATCTGGCTTGAATCGTCGGTGCGTTATGCCTTGGCCGAAGCGCGCTCGCCAAGGCCGGGTGGCGAAGGCGTATTGGCGAAACTGGCCGAGGTGTTGTTCATCGAAGTGCTGCGTTTGTACATGCACGAACAGGGCAAGGGTCGCACCGGTTGGCTGGCGGGGGTGAGCGACCGAATCGTCGGCGCCGCGCTCAATGCGCTGCACAAAAAACCCTGTCACACCTGGACTTTGGATGAGCTGGCGCGTACCGCCGGTACCTCAAGATCGGTCCTGGCGGAACGCTTTCAGCAACTGGTGGGGATTTCGCCGATGCAGTACCTGACGCAATGGCGCATGCTGCTTGCGGCCAATCTGTTGCGCAGCAGTAACAGTTCCTTGCTGCGCATTGCCGAAGAGGTGGGTTACCAGACCGACACGGCGTTCAGCCGGGCCTTTCGGCGTGAGTACGGAGCACCGCCAGCGGCGTGGCGGCGCAGTCAGGAGAAACGCACAATGGCCCACGGTGAGGTGAGCCATTGATACCTCAAAAGATCGCAGCCTTCGGCAGCTCCTACACCGCCGGAGCAGCCGCTTTGGCCTCCTCCAACAACTGCTGAATCACCTTCTCCTGAGTTTCATAGCTGCCTTCCCCAAAGTGCGTGTAACGCACCTGCCCTTTCGCATCGATGATGTAGTGCGCCGGCCAGTACTGGTTGTCGAAGTTGCGCCAGATCGCGTAGTTGTTATCGATCGCTACCGGGTAGGTGATGCCGTATTCCTTCACCTTGTCCTTGACGTTATCGATGATGCGTTCAAACCCGTATTCAGGGGTATGCACACCGATCACTACCAGACCATCCTTCTCGTACTTCTTCGCCCAATCCTTGACGTACGGCAGGGTGTGCTTGCAGTTGATGCAGTCGAAGGTCCAGAAATCCACCAGCACCACTTTGCCCTTGAGCGATTCGTTGGTCAGCGCAGGTGAGTTGATCCATTCCACCGCGCCGGTCAGCGAAGGCATGGCGCCCTGGGCGTTGTCCATGGACTCGGCCTTGACCTTGCTGACGAAGTAATCGACGACTTTCGGCACGGTTTCCAGCAGGCCTTTCTCGACGCTGCTGACACCTTCCGACGAGGTGTTGGCCAGCAGCACATCGTTGGCGCCGGTGGAAATCACCGCCGCGCCCGCCAACACCGCCATACCGGCACCCCGACGCAACCAGCCAGTGACCGGAATCGACGGTTTCAAGCGATTGACCAGGCCACGACCGGCGAAGATCAAGGTGCCGAGGGACAACGCGCTACCCAGGCCGTAGGCCACCAGCAACAGACTGGTCCCGGCATTCGCGCCTTGCAGCATGGCGCTGGTGAGGATCACCCCGAGGATCGGCCCGGCGCAGGGTGCCCAGAGCAGGCCGGTGGCGACGCCGATCATGATCGAACTCAGCGGGCCGGACATTTTGCGGCTGTTGGGGTCGATGCGATTGCCCAACGCCACGAACGGCCGCGCCAACCAGTCGCCAACCCGTGCGGAAATCAGCGACAGGGCGAACAGCACCATCACGATCAGCGCCACGTGGCGGCCGGTGTTGCTGGCTTCGATCACCCACTCACTGCTGACCACCGCCAGGCTGGAGATCAGGGCGAACGTCAGGACCATGCCACCTAAGGTCAGCATGATCGACGAGCGCGTGCGGTCGGCTCCGGCGAACAGGAACGGCACGACCGGGAGGATGCAGGGGCTGAGGACGGTCAATATGCCGCCCAGGAAAGCGATGAGTAACATGGGGATCACCTATTACAATTTTGAGGGCGACACATTCCCTGTAGGAGCGAGCCTGCTCGCGATGGCGGTGTGTCAGTCACATCATTTCTGAATGAAGGACCGCCATCGCGAGCAGGCTCACTCCTACAGGGGATCGGTGGTGTTTGCAGAGCAGAGTCAGGCCGTCTGACCATCCAGCAATTTTCCCTGGGTCGTACGGCTGGAACCGTTTTCGGCGACGAAGTCGCTACCCCCCTTCTCCGCCACCGGCGTCAGTTGAAAGCAGGTGCTGCTGCCGCAGGCGTTTTGTTCTACCGCGGCGTTGGCATGGGCTGCGGCGCCGGCAAAGGAGAAAGCAGCAGCGGTCAAAAAGCGGGTGACGTTGTTCATGATGTTCTTCCTGGATGCGTTGGGTTGCGCTAAAGGTGATTGCTGGACTCAGTTGTCCGAGTTGCAGTTATCAGCCAGTTTGCGGTAGTCCAGGACCTGGGTTTTGCTCTGGGAATCGAGGTAGGTCAGTTGGGCATCCACCACACCGCAGGAAGGCGAAGCGTCCTGTTTCAGCGACACCACTTTCTGGATGTCCAGGTGGGTCCCGTAGGTGTAGGGTTTAGCGCTGACATCGGATTCGGCACGGGCCGACAAGGTGCAGATGTTCAGTGCGGCAAACAGGCAAGCGGCGTAGATGGCTTTGGTGTTCATGGCGTTTTCCTCAAGGTTTCGATAGGTTCAATCGTTTTTGGGTAGAGGCGGTTTGGCTTGCCTCGATGGAACCTATTTAAAGCCTGCGAGGTATCCCGCATGTGTCGGAAACAGGCTCGGATAAATCGGTAAGTATCTGAGCCCTGCCGGGATACAGAGGGATACAAAACCCCCGATAATTGGCGTTTTTGCGTCTGTGTGTATCCACCGACAAGCCAGATACACTGCAATACAAACCCCTGCGGGTGAGCCGGAAAAGGCTGGGTAGACTGTGCGACATCCCCCACTGATAGAGGCAAGGCCCCATGGAACACGTCGATCACATTCTCATCGTTGACGATGACCGCGAGATCCGCGAGCTGGTGGGCAACTACCTGAAGAAGAACGGCCTGCGCACCACGGTCGTGGCGGATGGGCGGCAGATGCGCACCTTCCTCGAATCCACGCCGGTGGATCTGATCGTGCTGGACATCATGATGCCGGGCGACGATGGGCTAATGCTCTGCCGCGAACTGCGTTCCGGCAAACACAAAGCCACCCCGGTGTTGATGCTCACCGCCCGCAACGATGAAACCGACCGCATCATCGGCCTGGAAATGGGCGCCGACGATTACCTGGTCAAGCCCTTCGCCGCCCGTGAATTGCTGGCGCGGATCAACGCGGTGCTGCGCCGTACGCGGATGTTGCCGCCCAACCTGGTGGTCACCGAGAGCAGCCGCTTGCTGGCGTTCGGTCGCTGGCAGCTGGACACCTCGGCCCGGCACCTGCTGGATGACGACGGCACCATGGTCGCCCTCAGCGGTGCGGAATATCGCTTGCTGCGGGTGTTCCTCGATCACCCGCAACGGGTGCTCAACCGCGACCAGCTGCTCAACCTGACCCAGGGCCGCGACGCCGATCTGTTCGATCGCTCCATCGACTTGCTGGTGAGCCGCTTGCGCCAGCGTTTGCTGGACGATGCCCGCGAACCCGCCTACATCAAGACCGTGCGCAGCGAGGGCTATGTGTTTTCCCTGCCGGTGGAGATCGTCGGGGCGCCAGCATGAACCTCGCGATGCGTTGGCCTCGCACCCTGGCTTCACGACTGTCGCTGATTTTTTTGATCGGCCTGATCCTCGCCCAGGCACTGTCTTTCGGTGCGCAGTACTACGAGCGTTACGAAAGCGCGAAAAACACCATGCTCGGCAATCTGGAAACCGACGTCTCGACCTCCATTGCCATCCTCGACCGCTTGCCGGCCAATGAACGGGTGAGCTGGCTGCAACAGTTGCAGCGCAAGAACTACGGCTATCTGTTGAGTGAAGGCGCCAACGGCAATCCGATGAACACGGACACGCCTGAAGCGCCCATCGCAATGACCTCGATCAAGGACGCCATCGGCAAGGATTACCCGATGACCTTCACCGACATCCCGGGGCCGAGGAAGCACTTTCAGGTGCACCTGAAGCTCACGGATGGCAGCCCGCTGACCATCGACGTGCGACCCTCGATGGTGCCGTTATCACCCTGGTTGCCAATGATGTTGCTGGGGCAACTGGCGTTGATGCTCGCCTGCACCTGGCTGGCGGTGCGCATCGCCATCCGTCCTCTGACCCGCCTCGCCGAAGCCGTCGATACCCTCGACCCCAACACGCACCCGGTGCTGCTGGACGAAAAAGGTCCGACCGAAGTCGCCCACGCCGCCAAGGCGTTCAACGCCATGCAGGCGCGCATCGCCGCGTACCTGAAGGAACGCATGCAATTGCTGGCGGCGATCTCCCACGATCTGCAAACACCGATTACCCGGATGAAACTGCGCGCCGAGTTCATGGATGATTGCGTGGAGAAAGACAAACTCTGGAACGACCTTGGCGAGATGGAGCATCTGGTGCGCGAAGGCGTGGCTTATGCGCGCAGCGTCCACGGTGCCACCGAAGAAAGTCGCCGCACCGACCTGGACTCATTCCTCGACAGCCTGGTGTTCGATTATCAGGACGTGGGCAAGGAAGTTCAGTTGAGCGGCAAAAGCGCCACCGTCATCGACACCCGCCCGCACGCCTTGCGCCGGGTGCTGGTGAACCTGACGGACAACGCCCTGAAATTCGCCGGTGCCGCCGAGTTGCTGGTCGAGAAGAAAGCCGATGGCAGCGTCTCGGTGAAAGTCATGGACCGTGGCCCAGGCATTGCCGAAGAGGAATTGGCCCAGGTCATGGAGCCGTTCTACCGCGTGGAAAACTCGCGCAACCGCAGCACGGGCGGCACCGGTTTGGGCCTGGCAATCGCGCAGCAACTGGCGTTGGCGATCGGGGGATCGTTGACGTTGAGTAATCGCGAGGGTGGTGGCTTGTGTGCCGAACTCAAATTGCGCGGCTAATACCTGTAGGGGCACGCTGGCCCCTACAGATCAGCGGGTCGATTTAGATGACAAACCGCGACACCAGCGCATTCAAATCCACCGCCAGGCGCGACAACTCATGGGTGGCGGTGCTGGTCTGGTTGGCGCCCGCGGCGGACTGCGTGGCCAGATCGCGAATGTTCACCAGGTTGCGGTCGACTTCGCGAGACACCTGCGCCTGTTCCTCCGAGGCACTGGCGATCACCAGGTTGCGCTCGTTGATCAGATGGATCGACTGGGTGATTTGCTCCAGCGCCACACCGGCGGCGCGGGCCAGTTCCAGGGTGCTTTGGGTGCGTTGATTGCTTTGCTGCATCGACGCCACCGCTTCTCCGGTGCCGTTCTGGATGCCCGCGACCATCTTCTCGATTTCCTGGGTCGATTGCGCCGTGCGATGGGCCAGCGCCCGAACCTCGTCCGCCACCACGGCAAACCCACGACCGGCCTCACCGGCACGGGCTGCTTCGATAGCCGCGTTCAGCGCCAGCAGGTTGGTTTGTTCGGCGATGGCGCGGATCACGTCCAGCACTTTGCCGATGTCACGTCCCTGGGCCGCCAGACCTTCAATCATCAACGAGGTGTTGTGCACGTCGTGGGTCATGGTCTGGATCGCGTCGACGGTTTCCACCACCCGGTCACGGCCCTCGCGGGCGGCTTGGGTGGACTGGTTCGAAGCTTCGGAGGTCGATACTGCATTGCGCGCCACTTCTTCCACAGCAGCGGTCATTTCGTTGACGGCAGTCGCGGCCTGTTCGATTTCGTTGTTCTGTTGTTGCAGGCCACGGGACGCGTCTTGAGTCACCGCGCTGAGTTCTTCGGCGGCAGTGCCCAGTTGTGTGGCGGAGCCGGCGATCTGTTCGATGGTTTTGCGCAGGCTGGCCTGCATCGTGGCCAGGGCGCCGAGCAACCGCGCCGGTTCGTCTTTGCCATCGACGTCGATGACTTTACTCAGATTGCCTTCGGCAATGGTCTGGGCTGCCAGTACGGCGCGGTTCAACGGCGTAACGATGCTGCGAGTCAACAGCCAGGCCAGCAGCACGGTGAGCAACGCGGCGATCACGGCGACCGCGACGATACCGGTAATTGCACTGTCGTAGTTGGCACCCGCGACCGCCGAAGCGTCCTTGGCATCGGCCGTATTGAGGGCCACCAGTTTGTTCAGTTGCTCGCCCATCTGATCCGTGCCGTCCTTGATCCGCGTGTTGATCAGCAAGCGCATTTCATCAAGCTTGTTCTGCCGCGACAGCTCCATCATCTGGGTCTGGGCTTGCATGTAACTGTCCAGCGTGGCGGTGAACGTCTTGTACAGCTGCGCCTCTTCGGCACCGGCCGGCAGCGCGGCGTAGCTGGCTTGCGCACTGCGCAGCTTGTCGACCAGCACGCCAATGCGTGTCTGGGCTTCCTGCAATGCCGCCGGCTCACGGTTGACCAGCACCCGGAACGAAAGGATGCGCATACGCAGGACGTTTTCGGTCATATTGCCGAGAAAACCGACGCTGGGCAGTTGCGTCGACTCCATGTCGATGGAGGCCTCGCGGATGACGGTCATGCGGTTTACGGCGAACACACCGAGCACGATGACCAGCAAGGCGATGAAGGAAAAACCCAGAAAAGCGCGAGGTGCGATATTCAGATTGCGCAGTGACATAGGATGACTCTCGGGTGATTGTGGCGGCGAGCATCCTTGCATGATCACTGAAATGGCGGGCATTGGCGCTCACCCTTTCAGACTGGCGCCACTGTGGAAATGGATTCGAGTGCGCCTGATGGTTGTATCGGCCAGGCTTGAGTTTTATTGCGGGGAGTCAGCAAATATTTTTCAAGGGTTTACGGCTGCTTCAAGAGCGAAACACCTGGCACGGGAGTACACATTTTCATGCGGCACCGATGCCCCAGGGATTGTGGCCGGTCAGATGATTGCACCCAGCACGCTTTGTTCATGCAGTTGCCGCAATAACGCCAAGCCGTTATCGAAGAATGCCTGCGACCCGGTCATCCCCGCCTCCAGCGCCAACCCCTGCAACTGCGCTCGCCCGTTCAGCCCGGGAAATTCCTCGATACGCTGCAACAACCGAAACGCCAATGGGCTCAATCCAGAAAACTTCACACTGAAATCAACGTCCCGACGCACCAACAGCAACGTTGGCTGATCCGGCGCCGTGTCTGGCTGGTAGTCCGGACCAACCAACTGCACCGGCCATACATACGCCAACGGCCAGGCCAGGGGCGAAACGTGCAACGGTCGTTCAAGCAACAAATCGGCATCGCCGGGCGGCAACGGCTCGGCCTCGGATTGTTGCAAGGCCATTTCCACCCACTCGTAGTGCGCCAGTTCGACCATGAACGGCGGCCACGGCCCATCGTTCAACGCCTGCGGTTCAGAGGCGAGAAATTCGACAAACTCCTCGGCGATCTCGCCGAATTTCGGCGTGTGGGCGCGGTAGTCGCGCAGAAAAAGTCGCACCAGTGTCCGCCACTGTTGGTCGCCGAGGATTTTCACCAGCACCGGAAAAGTACCGCTGATCAGCGACGACAGGTTGGCGAACACCAGGTCGCGATAAACCTGAGCCCGCGCCGGGTCCATTTCCGGCGGTGGCGCGCAGTGGTCAGGGTCGCGCAGGTACAGGCCCATGCTGTTTTGTTGTTCATGCAGCGAGCGCTTAGCCACGGTTCACCTCCTTGGATTGCAAGCGGCGAATGGTCTGCAATTCACCGACCAGTTCGGAAAACGCCGGAAAGTTGAAGTCCCGTTCCAGCAGGGTCGGTTGCGCACCGAACCGGGCATAGGCTTCGGCCAGCAACGCCCACACCGCCGGTTTGACCGACGCGCCGTGGGTATCGATTTTCAAGGTGTCGGATTCATCGAAATGCCCGGCAATGTGCATGGCCACCACGCGGTTCGAATCGATGCCAGCGAGAAAGGTCTGCGGATCGAAACCGTGGTTGATCGAGTTGACATAGACGTTGTTGACGTCCAGCAACAGATCGCAATCAGCTTCGCGCAGCACGGCGTTGGTGAACGTCACCTCGTCCATGTCCTGCTGCGGCGCGGCGTAGTAGGAGACGTTTTCCACCGCCAGGCGCCGACCGAGAATGTCCTGGGCCTGACGAATGCGCGCGGCGACGTGATGCACCGCTTCTTCGGTAAAGGGCAGCGGCAACAGGTCATAGAGATGACCGTCATCGCTGCAATAACTCAGGTGCTCGCTGTACAGCGGCACGTTGTAGTGATCGAGGAACACCCGCACTTCTTGCAAAAACCCGACGTCCAGCGGCGAAGGCCCGCCCAGGGACAGCGACAGGCCGTGACAGGACAACGGATAGCGCTCGGCCAGGGCCCGCAGTGCCGCGCCATGGGCGCCGCCGATGCCGATCCAGTTCTCCGGCGCGACTTCGAGAAAATCGAAGTGACCGGCGGGAGCCGCCAGGAGGTCCTTCATTAAACCGCGACGCAAGCCGAGCCCGGCGCTGGCCTTGGCGGAAGTGATGGGGGTTTGCATGATGTCGGTCTCAAGGGTTGTCAGTACGGATTCACAGTTAATCGAAGCGCTGTATCGGGTCTGTGTTCCGCACCGACCGAAAACGGCAGGGCTTGTATCGCCGGTGGGCCTGTACACATTCGAATACAAACCCGCCGGACAGGGTTACGCCAGGTCGTACTTCTCGCGCACCAGATGGCCGATGCCGATGCGATCCAGCACGTCCATCGGGCACAGGAACGTCACGCGCACGGTGCCCGGCAGGCGACTGATGTCGATGGAACCGGTGATGGTGGCGCGGTTGAGCACTTCGTCGTACGGCAGGCCGGTGACGGAAGCGGCGCGTTGCAGGCCGTTTTCTACCGCCAGATTGAGATTTTCACCGCTGCCG
This sequence comes from Pseudomonas fluorescens, assembly GCF_000802965.1. Classification (GTDB taxonomy): domain Bacteria; phylum Pseudomonadota; class Gammaproteobacteria; order Pseudomonadales; family Pseudomonadaceae; genus Aquipseudomonas; species Aquipseudomonas fluorescens_A. Next base: position 169,758 of record NZ_JSAK01000029.1, read on the forward strand.
ATGAAGGTGATCGGGCCGCTCTGCTCGATCTCATGCTGGCCCCAACGTGCGCCCAGTTCGCGGACCTTGGCCCGTTGCTCGGCATTCATTGGTCGCGCCATCGGCGGCAAATCATCAAGGTTTTGCAGGAGGATCGGCCCGTCCAGCGTGAGGTTTTTCACCACCTCGACCACCACTTCGGTTTCTCCTGAGCAATCGGTCGCGTGCCCGGCGATTTCACCGTTGCCTTGCTGGGCGTGCATATCACCCATGTACACCCCGGCTCCTGGCACTTTCACCGGGCAGATCAGTACGCAACCTTCGCGGATCGAGTTGGTGTCCATGTGGCCGTCGGTCTTGGCCGCGTGCAGTTCTTCGCGGCTCATGCCGAAACGGTGCGGGGCGTTGATCAGGTACTGGCCGAAGTCGGCGCAGTTGTGCGAGTCCGGTATATCGCGGGACGGCATGGTGCCGATGTTGCCGAGGAACGGCCGCATGTGCGCGGCGACGCCGGGAATGTCGGCGCGGGCCAGGGACAGGATCGAGTGCTGCGCGGCGAATTCCGGCAGTGCCGACATTTCCGAGGCGTTTCCGGCGAGTTGATTGGCGATGTCCTGATTGACCGTCAGGCTGACCTGGTTCTGCGCATCGAACACGATCACGTAGCCATGGCTGAAGCGAAACGCGCTGACTTCGGCGCCACAGTTGTTACAGCGAATCGAATCTTCGCCGATGCCTTCGACGTGGCTGGCCGGATGCTCAGTGCCGCACTTGGAGCAGAATTTGGAAACGAACGGGTCACCGTTGTAGCGCCCTTCAACAAACTTCATTACGCCGGAGGATGTGGCCAGCGAGGTCACCCGCATGCTTTTGATCTTGATCGCCACCGCATCGCCGATTTCCGCACCGACGATGGCCACCGGTTGCGTCACTTCATGGCCGCCTTCGAAGGCTGGCGTGATCATCGGCCCCCAGCAGCCCGGCGGCGTCCCGGTGATCAGAGTGCCGCCGTCAGCCAGTGGTCCAAGCATCGGCTGGCTTGGGCCGATGATGCCGTTGGTGTAGTGATCGACCCGCAGGCGATCCACCGGCGTGGCATTGAGATTGGGTTGAGGCGCAAGCGTTGTCATTGTTATCCCCTACGGTGTCTGGAGCGATTGGTCTTCACAGTTCAGCGCAGGTTTGTATCTGGTCTGTGTTCGGGGGTGGCCGTGAATTGAGGGGGACTGTATCGAGAGGCGGGTTAGATACAGTGGGATACATGCGCAGGTCCTGCTTACCAAAAACCTGTGGGAGCTGGCTTGCCAGCGATAGCGGTATGTCAGACAACAAATGTGCTGGATCTGCCGGCCTCATCGCGGGCAAGTCCGCTCCCACAGGGTTCCGTGTCGAACCCGGAAAATCCAGTCACAGGGCACCTTCGTCGCCTGGAAACGCGGCATTCGGCCAGCGAACTAAACTTAATCCACACAGGACATCCCTATGTCCTGCCCATTCCCACGACCACCGCCCAGCGGCGTATGCCCAGGCAAACAAAGCCTCTGGACCGTGATCCTTTCTGAAGGAGCACACGTGATGGACGAGGCCAGACTCAACGATTTCATGGGCAAACTGGTGAATGACATGGGCGGCGCGGCGATGCTCGCCAACGTCATCCTCGGCGAAGAGCTCGGGCTGTACCGGGCCATGGCCGACAGTCAACCCGTCAGCCCCGAAACGCTCGCCGACAAAACCGGCTGCAACCCCCGCCTGGTGCGCGAATGGCTCAGCGCCCACGCCGCTTCCGGCTACATGGAACACACCGACGGCCAATTCCGCCTGCCCGAAGAACAAGCCCTGGCCCTGGCCATCGAAGATTCTCCGGTCTACATCGCCGGGGGCGTCGGGGTGGTCGCGTCGTTTTTCCACGACAAAGACAAACTGGTCAAAGCCATGCGCGGCGACGGCGCCCTGCCATGGGGCGATCACCATCCGTGCATGTTCAGCGGCACAGAGCGTTTCTTCCGGCCCGGCTACAAGGCGCACTTGATCGCCGAATGGCTGCCGGCCCTCGACGGCGTGGTGGCGAAACTGGAGGCCGGGGCCAAAGTGGCGGACATTGGCTGCGGGCACGGTGCTTCGACGGTGATCATGGCCCAGGCGTTTCCGGACTCGCGCTTCGTCGGCTTCGACTACCACGCCCCGTCCGTCACCGTCGCCACCCAACGCGCCGAAGAAGGCGGCGTGGGCGGCCGCGCCCGGTTCTTTCAGGGCACGGCCAAAAGTTATCCCGGCAACGACTATGACCTGGTCTGCTACTTCGACTGCCTGCACGACATGGGCGATCCGGTGGGCGCAGCCAAACATGCCTATGAGTCGTTGAAACCGGACGGCACGGTGCTGCTGGTGGAACCGTTCGCCAATGACTCCCTCGACGACAACATCACCCCGGTGGGACGGCTGTTCTACGCAGCTTCAACGTTCATCTGCACGCCCAATTCGCTGTCCCAGGAGGTCGGCCTCGGTCTCGGCGCCCAGGCGGGCGAGGCGCGGTTGCGTAAAGTGTTTACCGAGGCGGGTTTCTCGAGTTTCCGCCGGGCCACGGAAACGCCGTTCAACCTGATACTCGAAGCACGCAAATAATCACCCGTAGGAGCTGCCGAAGGCTGCGATCTTTTGATTTTGATTTTAAAAAACAAGATCAAAAGATCGCAGCCTTCGGCAGCTCCTACAGGGGGCGTGCGTAACAGTGCTACGCTGCTTGCACCCGAGATTCTGCGGAGTGTTGAACATGCTCGACAGCCTTATCCACGATCAGCTCGACCGGCTTCAAAAACTCATGGCCGACGAGCCGTTCGTGGTCCTGACCGGTGCCGGGATCAGCACCCCGTCGGGCATTCCGGACTATCGCGACAATCAGGGCGTACGGCGTGGCCGGCAGCCGATGATGTACCAGGAATTTCTCTCCGCTCCCGAGTCCCGGCGGCGCTATTGGGCGCGGGCCATGCTCGGTTGGCCGCGGGTGCGACAGGCGCAGCCGAATGTGGCCCACGACACCCTCGCCCGTTTGCAAAGCACCCGGCAGATCAGCGGCTTGATCACCCAGAACGTCGACACCTTGCACGACCAGGCCGGTAGCCATGACGTGATCGAACTGCACGGCAGCCTGCACCGGGTGCTGTGCCTGGATTGCGGCCGGCGCAGTGAGCGCGATTCGATCCAGCGACTGATGGAAACCCAGAATCCATATCTGGCAGGCGTAGACGCGGTGCAAGCTCCGGACGGCGACACCCTGCTCGACCCGGCCTTCGAAGCGCGCTTCCAGGTGCCGCACTGCCCGCACTGCGCTGGCGAGCGGATGAAGCCGGACGTGGTGTTCTTTGGCGAGAACGTCGCCCAGGAAACCGCCGCCAAGGCGATGGCGGCGGTAGAAAAGGCGGCGGGATTGCTGGTGGTGGGCTCGTCGCTTATGGCGTACTCGGCGTTTCGCCTGTGCCGGGCGGTGGTGGATCAGGGCAAGCCGTTGCTGGCGATCAACTTGGGCAAGACCCGGGCAGATGACATTCTGGATATGAAGATCGAGATGTCCTGCGAACAGCTTTTGCCCCTGTTGGCCCAACGCCTCTCCTCCTGATTAACCCACCACCCTGTAGGAGCCGGCTTGCTGGCGATAGGGCATTGACCCTTGCGCCATCTGGGCGGACGCCATCGCCAGCAAGCCGGCTCCTACAGGATTGGGGTCGTCCGCAAGGTTGTAGCGGGCTCCAAACGTGGACCGAGGTTTTCTTCCTTGAGAATATCGAACAGTGCCTGCGCCGCCGCCGACAGTTCCCCCCCAGGATTGGTCAGCACACCAATCGCCCGCTCCACCACCGGGTCGCGCAAGGTAATGCAGCGTGCGCCCAATTCACGCATCTGCCCGGCGCACAACGCGGGAACGGCGCTAACCCCCAGTCCGCTGGCGACCATCCGCCCGACCGTCGCCAGTTGGTGGCTTTCAAATTCCACCGGCAATTTCATGCCCCGCGCCTGCAAGTGTTCTTCCAGCATGACCCGAAGCGTCGATGGTCGCTGCAAGGTGATGAACGGTTCTTTGAGCAGCGTCTGCCAGTCGATGTCATCCAGCACAGCCAGTGGCGAGTCATGGGGCACCACCGCGACAAAGCGGTCGATGTACAACGGTGTGAATTGCAGCGACGAACTCTGGGTCGGCTCAAACGCCACCCCCAGTTCCACCTGGCGGTCACGGACCATTTCCAGCACTTGCTCGTTGATCACGTCGTTGACCGTGACGTTGACTTTCGGATACCGGGCGCGGAACGTCTTGAGGATTGGCGGCAGCAGATTGCCGGCAAACGACGGCATGGCCGCGAGGGTCACGCGCCCGCGCTGGAGGGTGAAGCGTTGGCGCAGTTCATCCTCGGCGTTGTCCCAGTCGGCGATCAGTCGGCGCGCCAGTGGCACCAGGGATTCGCCCTCAGCGGTCAGCGCTACATTGCGTGTGTTGCGGGTAAACAGCCGCCCACCCAATCCTTCCTCCAGCGCCTTGATGGTCAGGCTCAAGGCCGATTGCGACAGGTGCAGGCGCTCGCAGGCCACGGCAAAGCTCAGGCTCTGGGCCACGGCCAGGAAGGCGCGGATCTGCTTGACGGTCATAGGTCGCTTTGCTCCAGTTGTAAGCAGCAAATTTCAAGCTGCGAGATAAAATCAACAGCCTAGGGCCCCGTAGGAGACGGCTTGCTGGCGATTGCAATTTGGCAGGCGACAACAATGTATGGCGTTATCCGACGCCATCGCCAGCAAGCCGGCTCCTACAGGTTTGCGCGAACCAGGCATTTAATGAGCTTTATCAATCAATCGAGCCAAAAAAACAACTTAACAAATCAATCTTGCGGCGCGACACTCAACCCCATTCGGCTAGCCAGCCGCCCACAAAGAATAAAAGAGGTGCATATGGCAGGTTTCGACAAGCGCGTGAGTTCCTATGAGGAAGCTCTGGCAGGTCTTGAAGACGGCATGACCGTGATCGCTGGCGGCTTCGGCCTGTGCGGCATCCCGGAAAACCTGATCAACGAGATCAAGCGCAAGGGCACACGCGACCTCACCGTGGTTTCCAACAACTGCGGCGTCGACGGTTTCGGCCTCGGCGTTCTGCTGACCGACCGCCAGATCAGCAAAGTCGTCGCCTCCTACGTCGGCGAAAACAAGCTGTTCGAAGAGCAACTGCTCAAGGGCGAAATCGAAGTCACCCTGACCCCGCAAGGCACCCTCGCCGAAAAAATGCGCGCAGGCGGCGCCGGCATTCCGGCGTTTTTCACCGCCACCGGCGTGGGCACTCCGGTTGCCGACGGCAAGGAAGTGCGTGAATTCCATGGCCGCAAATACCTGATGGAAGAATCCATCACCGGCGACTTCGCTATCGTCAAAGGCTGGAAAGCCGACCATTTCGGTAACGTGATCTATCGCCACACCGCCCAGAACTTCAACCCGCTGGCCGCCACCGCCGGCAAGATCACCGTGGTCGAAGTCGAAGAAATCGTCGAACCGGGCGAGCTGGACCCGGCGCAGATCCACACCCCTGGCATCTACGTCGACCGGATCATCTGCGGCACGTTCGAGAAGCGCATCGAACAGCGCACCGTGCGTAAGTGATCCCCTGCCCCCGGACCGAATGAAGGAATAACAACAATGGCACTTTCCCGCGAACAAATGGCTCAACGCGTCGCCCGCGAAATGCAGGACGGCTTCTACGTGAACCTGGGCATCGGTATTCCGACCCTGGTCGCCAACTACATTCCCGAAGGCATGGAAGTCATGCTGCAGTCGGAAAACGGCTTGCTCGGCATGGGTCCGTTTCCTACTGAAGAAACCATCGATGCCGACATGATCAACGCCGGCAAGCAAACCGTGACCGCACGCACCGGCGCGTCGATCTTTTCCTCGGCCGAGTCCTTCGCGATGATCCGCGGTGGCCATGTCGACCTGACCGTGCTGGGCGCCTTTGAAGTCGACGTGCAAGGCAACATCGCCTCGTGGATGATCCCGGGCAAACTGGTCAAGGGCATGGGCGGCGCGATGGACCTGGTGGCCGGCGCTGACAACATCATCGTGATCATGACCCATGCGTCCAAGGACGGTGAGTCCAAGCTGCTGTCCCAATGCAGCCTGCCGCTGACCGGCGCCGGCTGCATCAAGCGCGTGCTGACCGACCTGGCTTACCTGGAAATCGAAAATGGCGCATTTGTCCTCAAGGAACGCGCTCCAGGCGTCAGCGTCGAGGAAATCGTCGCCAAAACCGCTGGTAAACTGATCGTGCCGGACCACGTTCCGGAAATGCAGTTTGCTGACCAGTGAGGAATCATTCCATGCAAGAAGTCGTCATTGTTGCCGCCACACGTACCGCCATCGGCAGTTTCCAGGGTTCCTTGGCGAACGTCTCCGCCGTTGACCTGGGCGCGGCGGTGATCCGTCAGTTGCTGGCGCAAACCGGCCTGGATCCTGCTGAAGTCGATGAAGTGATCATGGGCCAGGTATTGACCGCCGGCGCCGGGCAAAACCCTGCGCGCCAGGCGTCGATCAAGGCTGGCCTGCCGTTCGCCGTGCCGGCCATGACCCTGAACAAGGTCTGTGGCTCGGGCCTCAAGGCTCTGCATCTGGGTGCCCAGGCGATCCGTTGCGGCGATGCCGACGTGATCATTGCCGGTGGCCAGGAAAACATGAGCCTGTCCAACTACGTCATGCCAGGCGCGCGCACCGGCCTGCGCATGGGTAACGCGCAAATCGTCGACACCATGATCAGCGACGGCCTGTGGGATGCGTTCAACGATTACCACATGGGCATCACCGCCGAAAACCTGGTCGAGAAGTACAACCTGACCCGTGAGCAACAGGACGCGTTCGCCGCCGCCTCGCAGCAGAAAGCCGTGGCTGCCATCGAAGGTGGACGCTTTGTTGATGAGATCACGCCGATCCTGATCCCGCAGCGCAAGGGCGATCCGCTGTCCTTCGCCACCGACGAGCAACCACGGGCCGGCACCACCGCCGAATCCCTGGGCAAGCTCAAACCTGCGTTCAAGAAGGACGGCTCGGTGACGGCCGGTAACGCTTCATCGTTGAACGACGGTGCCGCCGCCGTGATCCTGATGAGCGCCGAAAAAGCCAAGGCCCTGGGCCTGCCGGTACTGGCAAAAATCGCCGCTTACGCCAACGCTGGCGTGGACCCGGCGATCATGGGCATCGGCCCGGTATCGGCCACCCGCCGCTGCCTGGACAAGGCCGGTTGGTCCATCGATCAACTGGACCTGATTGAAGCCAACGAAGCCTTCGCCGCACAATCGCTGGCCGTGGCCAAGGACCTGGAGTGGGACTTGAACAAGGTCAACGTCAACGGCGGCGCCATCGCCCTCGGCCACCCGATCGGTGCCTCGGGTTGCCGCGTACTGGTGACCCTGCTGCATGAAATGATCAAGCGTGACGCCAAGAAAGGCCTCGCCACCCTGTGCATCGGTGGTGGTCAAGGCGTGGCACTGGCGCTCGAACGAGCTTAAAGCGTTCAACAGGCTGCGCGGGGACCCACGAAGAACCGTTGCAGTCTGGTAACACCCCCGGTTCTGTAGCGAGATGGCATCTCTGTAGGAGCCGGCTTGCTGGCGATAGCGGCGTATCAGTCGACTTCATTGTTGACAGGTGGGCCGCGATCGCCAGCAAGCCGGCTCCTACAGGGTTGTCCCTCTCGCAACAAACCGGGTTCTTTTTGGCCAGAACAGTCACCTCAAAAACTGCAGAATCAACCAGCTGTTGGCCCCGCTGATCACCACAAACAACCCCCAAGCCAACACCCGTGTCGGGAGCCGATTCACCAACGGCCCCATCAGCTTCTGATCGTTGGTCATGCGAATCAGCGGATACAACGCAAACGGCAGCTGCAAACTCAACACCACCTGACTCAACACCAGCAGCTTGCCAATCGCATCGTCGCCCATCAGCCACACGCCGATGAACGCCGGGATCAGTGCCAGCCCGCGGGTAATCAAACGCCGTTGCCAGCACGGCAGGCGCAAGTTGAGGAAGCCCTCCATGATCACCTGACCCGCGATGGTGCCGGTGAACGTCGAACTCTGCCCCGACGCGAGCAGCGCGACGCCAAACAGCACACTGGCGAGCGCCCCGCCCACCAGTGGATCGAGCAGGTGATAGGCGTCCTGGATGTCGACCACGTCGGTGTGTCCGCTCTGATGAAACGCCGCGGCGGCGAGGATCAGAATCGCCGCGTTGACCAGCAGCGCGAGGGCCAGGGAGCCGATGGTGTCGATACGCGCGAGTTTGACAGCGTCCTGCTTGCTGGCCAGGTCTTTGCCGATCAGCCGGGTCTGCACGATCGAGGTGTGCAGGTACAAGTTATGCGGCATCACCGTGGCGCCGAGAATGCCAATGGCCAGGTACAACGGCGCGGCATCGGCGAGCGCAGACAGTGACGGTTTGAAGCCTTGGGCAACGTCCGGCCAGTACGGTTTGATCAATAGCAGTTCGACGAAGAAACACACGCCAATGGTGCCTACCAGCACCAGCATGATCGCTTCCAGTCGGCGGAAGCCCCGGTTCTGCAGGGCCAGCACCAACAATGTGTCGAACGCCGTGAGGGCGATGCCGAAGGTCAGTGAACAACCCAGCAGCAAATGGAACGCCAGGGCACAGCCGAGGACTTCGGCGAGGTCGGTGGCGATGATCGAGATTTCCGCCAGCACCCACTGCGTGCGCGCGGTCCACGTGCTGTAGCGCTCGCGGCATAACTGCGCCAGATCACGCCCGGTGGCGATGCCCAGGCGCGAACACAAACACTGCACCACCATGCCCGCCAGACTGGCCAGCAGCACCACGAACAACAGGCTGTAGCCAAACCGCGAGCCCGCTTCGATAGCGGTTGCCCAGTTGCCCGGGTCCATGTAGCCGATGGACACCAGCAGGCCAGGACCGGCAAAGCGCAGGACACGCTTTAAAAAAGATGCGCCGGGATCGACGGCAACACTGCCCGCCACTTCGGGTGGACAAAACGGCGCGGTGCCGACTTTGGGCAAACTGAATTTCACTCGATGGTCCATCAACAGGTGGGAAGCGCCCAGCTTAGACGTTCCGCTGCCCACACAAAACCTCTACGGGTTACGTCCGTTCCGTTTAAATGAAGTTCCCCGTAGGAGCTGCCGCAGGCTGCGATCTTTTGATCTAGTTTTTGAGCGAACCTGAGACCGCTGAAGATCAAGATCAAAAGATCGCAGCCTTCGGCAGCTCCTACAGGGAATTGGGTTTGTATACAAATTTTCGGTATCTATAGAGCAATCGATGCTAACGTTGCCGCCAGAAACGGACTGGAGATGTGCGCGTGCTGATGCTCAAACTGCTGGTGATTCCAGGATTTTTGCTGCTGATTTCCTTGGCCGGTAAGCGTTGGGGGCCGAGCGTGGCAGGTTGGTTGTCGGGGTTGCCCGTGGTGGTCGGGCCGATTCTGTTCTTCCTCGCCATCGAACAAGGAGAACTGTTCGCGGCTCAATCGGCCATGGCCGCGCTGTCGGCGATGTTCGCCATGATTGCCTTTTGCGTGACCTACGCGCAGGTTGCCCAACGCGCCGGATGGCCACTGGCGCTGACGGTTTCGCTGTCGGTGTGGTCCGTGGCTGCGGTGGTGCTGTCACTGGTCCCGCCGTCACTGTTGTTCTCGGTGATCGCCGCCGCGACGGCGCTGCTGGCCGCGCCCTATCTGTTCCCGTCGGTGCAGCCGATTGTTTCCGGCCCGGCGCCCAAGTCGGACAAGTTGCTGCTGCGCATGATTGCCGGCGCCCTGCTGACGCTCGCGGTCACCTTGCTCGCCAGCACCGTCGGTGATCGCTGGAGCGGCCTGCTCGCAGTGTTCCCGGTGCTCGGCAGCGTGATGGCAGTGTTCTCCCAGCAAACCCGAGGCCCGGCGTTTACCGCCGCGCTGCTGCGGGCGACGGCCACTGGCATGTACTCGTTCTCGGCGTTTTGCCTGGTCCTGACGCTGGCGTTGCCGAGCCTGGGGATGAACGCGTTTGCCCTCGGTGTTGCCGTGTCCGTGGCGATGCTGGGCGTGACCAAACGCTTGCTGGCGCGGCCGGTAAAAACTCCCGCAAAACCTTCGATGATTTCGCACGAGTAGAGCAACAAATTCGTGCGTCATTCGAACAGGTTTCGCCCACCATCAGCCTCAGTTCACAACCAACCAATGACTGAGGCCTACACCATGAAATTCTTTTTCCACCCTTCGCCCAACCCGATGAAAGTCGCCCTGCTGCTCGAAGAGCTGCAGACCCCTTACGAGCTGATCGGTGTCGACACCTTCAAGGGCGAACAACACCAGCCAGCCTTTTTGGCCATCAACCCGAACGCCAAGGTCCCGGCCCTGGTCGATGGCGACGCCACGGTCTTCGACTCCCAGGCGATCCTGCTGCACCTGGCGCAAAAACATCAGCGCTTCTTGCCGACTTCCGCTGCCGGCAATGCCGAGCTTCTTTCGTGGTTGATGTTCATCGCCACCGGCCTGTCGCCGTTCTCCGGCCAGGCCGTGCACTTCCTGCACCACGCCCCGGAAGACCTGCCTTACGCGAAAAACCGTTACCTCAAGGAAGTCGAACGCCACTATCGCGTGCTAGATCAACGCCTGGCCGCTCATCAATTCCTGGCCGGCGACAGCTACAGCATCGCCGACATGGCACTCTGGGGGTGGGCCAATTACGCGCCGTACATCCTCGGTGAAAGCGGCCTGGCGGCCTACCCGAACGTCAAGCGCCTGTTCGACGAAATCAGCGCACGACCGGCGGCTCAGCGTGCGCTCGGTTTGAAGGAAAAACTGGTATTGAAGGCCGAGTTCGACGAAGAAACCCGCCGCAATCTGTTCCCGCAAAATCAGGCGCAGTAATTCGGCTCCCGACTTTGAAGGTGAGTCCGATGTTTCGGCTCAGACTCTGTGACGAGGGAGCTTGCTTGCGCTGGGCTGCGAAGCGGCCCCCGGCATTCTTTCGCATATACCGCATCGGCAGTATTTGCGACGGCTACGCCGCCGAGCGGGAGCAAGCTCCCTCGCCACAGGTACTGCATTTGCCAGAGAAGAGAGACCGTCCGTTAGCCCGCGCTGGAACCCGCCACAACCTCCGTGGGATGATCGCCGCCCACCGCGCGACCATCCCTGGAGATTCCGAATGTCACTGTTGAGTAAAAAAGCCGTTGTCCTGTTGCTGGCAGCGGTTGCCAGCCTGGGGGCTTTGAATGCGCAGGCTGCCAAGGCTACGGCCAAGGAAACGGCGCAAACTCAGAAAGTCTCGCTGCTTGGCGGCAAGTTCACTTTCACCCTGCCCAAAGGCTTCATCGCCAACCCGCTGCCGGCCAGTCCTACCGGCGCGAGCGGCACGCTGTACAGCAACGAGACCACCAAAACCGTAGTCATCGCTGCCGAAAACAACCTGCCGGAAGGGACTCAGGTCAAGGACAACGACGGTGAGTTCCTCGACGGCACAGCCGCCGATTTCGACGCGTCACAACACAAGGCGCTGCCGGATTACAACAAACTCAGCGAAAAAAGCCTGACCCTGAAAAGCACCGGGCTGGGCGTGCGTCAGGTCGACAGCACCGCTACCCAGGGCGGCGGCGTGACCTTAAACACCACGCTGATGGCAGCGTCCGGAAACCGCATGACGGTGATTCAGGTCATCTCCCGACCCGGCGACATGGCGGCCCACGAAACGCTGATCAAGCAGATCGTCAGCGGCAAATAGCCTTAAGGGTTGAGGCGCTGCAGCCAGGCACTCAAGTCCTGCATCTCCTCGGCACTGATGCTGTGCCCGAGACCTTGATAGGTGTGAAACTCGGGCTCGAGTGAAATGCTCTGCAACAGGCTGTTGGCGTCGGTGCCATCGCTGTACGGAAGTCGCTGATCAGTAGTGCCATGACCGATGAAAATCGCCAGCGACTGGCGTTTTTCATCCGGTTTCAGCTCGGACTTGAGCACCGGCAGAATCCGCCCGCTCTACGCGGCGATCCCGCCCACCGCTTCGGGATGCCGCAGGGCGACCTCGTAGGACATGATCGCCCCCTGGCTGAACCCCACCAGAAATACCTTGCCCGGGTCGGTGTGATATTTCTTCGTTGCCTGATTGATGAAATCCAGCAGCACCTGGCCGCTGGCTTTCAGATCATCGGTCTCACCGTCGTAGGCACCATCGCCCTTCTTGCGAAACCACTGGTAACTGCCCTCTTGCATCACCATGGGCGCGCGCACCGACAGGTAGTTGTACTGCGCAGGTAACTCATCCTTGATGCCGAACAGATCCTGCTCGTTACTGCCGTAACCGTGCAGAAAAATCACCAGTGGCTGATCGTGGGAATCGGAGTTGGCCTGCTCCAGGTATTTGAGCGGCAGGTCGGTTTGCAGCGGGGTTTGAGCGTGGACGGCGGCGGATGCCAGCAGCGTGAGCAGAGCGAGAAACTTCAACATAGGCCTTCCTTCACAGTGCGCAGGATTCGGTTCAGAGCCTAACATCTCTTCCCGGCTACGCACTCCCCTCTGTAGGAGCTGGCTTGCCAGCGATAGCGATCTCGAGGCCCCCATCGCTGGCAAGCCAGCTCCTACAGATGAATCGGGTTAATCGTTGATCAGTTTGCCCACCCGAATCGGCGCTCGCCCCGCCACTTTCGCCTGCCAGGTGCCCGGTTGCGTATAGCGTCCGCGATCGATCGCAAACAGCACGCCACTGGTACCGGCGCACACCGTAGTGACCTTGTCGTTCAGCGGGTCAACCACTTCAAACAGCGCATCGCCCTTCTCCACCCACTCCCCGGCCTCGCGCAGGAAACTCACAACCCCGTGATGCGGCGCGAACAGGTATTGGGTGCCTTCGAACGGCATGCCTTCACAGCATTCAACCGGCGCCGCTGGCCAGCTACCCCTGATGAAACCCTGCTCGGCGAGGAAACCAAGAATCGCTTCGCAATTGGCTTGCGCCTGGTCGACGCGGGTGTCACCCATGCTCCCCAGTTCCAGGGTGGTCGCCAGGTTGGCCGGTGGAATGGCCGCCTCGGGGAACGCCCGGGCCAGTCGCAACCACGGCGAGGAGCAAGATTCGTCGAACGAGCTGCCACCCGAATCCTCACACAACAACGCGACGCCGGCCTTCAAACGGGCGGCCAGGGATTGCCACTGGGGCCAGTGTTGCGGCAACGCGTAAATGTGAATGGCTGCGTCGAAGTCGCAATGCAAATCGAGGGTGATATCCGCGTCGCAAGCGTGGCGCAGCAACAGCCGATGCATCGCTTCCAGTTGCGAAGCCGGGGCCGGCAAACCGTCGAGTACCTGGCCCATGGTCTGGCGAATCAGCGCGATGTTGGCCTCGGCATCGTTGCCCAGACGATCACCAATCAATTGCGCCACTGGCGCGCTGAGTTCAACGAACGCACGGTTGAAGTTCTTGCCGCTGCCCAACTCAAAGCGGCCCATGTGGCTGCCTTGCAGGTGCTGATCGAGACCGATGGGATTGGCCACCGGCACCAGTTCGATCACGCCTTGCAACTGCCCCTGATTTTCGAGTTCGGTCAGGCGTTTTTTCAGTTCCCAGGCGGTACGCATTCCCGGCAATTCGTCGGCATGCAGGCTGGCCTGGATGTAGACCTTGCGCGTGCCGGCGCCGTAACGAAACACGCTGAGTGTGCGTTCGGAGCCCAGATGGCTCCAGGGCAGAGAGTGATCGATGCGTTGCATGGGGAGACTCCGTTGAAAACTGCTAAAGCAGAGATCCTGTAGGAGCTGCCGCAGGCTGCGATCTTTTGATTTTGCTTTTCTAAAAACAAGATCAAAAGATCGCAGCCTGCGGCAGCTCCTACATGGGAAACATTGGAAATGTGGGGGGCAGGATAAATCATGAGCATAAAAAAAGTGGCAGCCGCGTCAACGGCTGCCACTTTCTGGAACGGTTCGATTATTCCTCGCCGTACACGTCAAACTTGAAGTACTTGTCCTGCACTTTCTTGTACTTGCCGTTGGCGCGGATTTCGGTAATGGCTTTGTTGAATTGCTCGGCCAGCGCGGTATCACCCTTGCGCACCGCAATGCCGGCGCCACCGCCGAAGTATTTCGGATCGTTGTATTCAGGACCTACGAAAGCGAAACCCTTGCCGGCGTCGGTCTTCAGGAAACCGTCGTCCAGGTTGACCGAGTCGGCCAGCAACGCGTCAACGCGGCCGGAGACCATGTCCAGGTTGGCTTCTTGCTGGGAGCCGTAGCGAACCAGGTTGATCCCGGCCGGCACCAGCACTTCAGTGGCAAAACGGTCGTGGGTACTGGCGCGCAGCACACCGACTTTCTTGCCTTTGAGCTCGGTCAGCGGGTCCTTCACATCGGTGCCTTCCTTCATCACGAAGCGCGCCGGGGTGTGGTAATACTTGATGGTGAAGTCGACGTTCTTCTTGCGATCGTCAGTGATGGTCATGGACGACAGGATGGCGTCGATTTTCTTGACCTTCAGCGCCGGGATCAGGCCGTCGAACTCTTGCTCGACCCAAGTGCACTTCACTTTCATCTGCTCGCACAGTGCGTCGCCAATATCCACGTCGAAACCGGTGAGCTTACCGTCAGGGGTTTTCATCGAGAATGGCGGGTAACCGGCTTCGATACCGATGCGGATCGGCTTGGCGTCTTCGGCCACGGCGGTCAGGGACAACATCGACAGTGCCAGGGCACCGAACATCACTAGCTTCTTCATTTATAACTCCTGTGTGCGGAGGCTTTTATTGGCAGCTTTCGATTGGCAGCGTTCGGTCGCTAGCTTGTGGCTGGTTAAGACCGAAGTGGCCGGCAGTCTAGAGGGGCTACAGGAGGGCAAATTGTCTTTAAGCGACAATTACTTATAGAAAAGTGGCGTAGGCATGATGACGATTGTGGTGTGCGCCATGGCGGTGCAAAGACTGTCGGACAATTCCTTATTTCAGATAAAACCTACCTGATTTTCGGTGTTTTCCGAGTGAAGAGTCGTACATGCCCTTGTGGCGAGGGAGCTTGTCGGATCGCCGCACCGTCCCGCTCGACTGCGCAGCAGTCGCCCCCTGTACATTGCGTACAAATGGGGGGGGCCGCTTCGCGGCCCAGCGGGAGCAAGCTCCCTCGCCACAGGGGATCAGGGGTGATCGGAGATCAGCATTCGCACCCAATTACAGTTGGGCGCTGCGACACCACACTCAATTGGAATCCCTCATCCAGCCAACCGGTCACGCCACCGATCATTTCCTTGACCGGGTAACCCAGCGCCGCCAGTTTCACCGCTGCCTTGTTCGCGCCGTTGCAATGAGGGCCAGCGCAATAGACCACGAACAAGCTGTTTTTCGGGTAAGCCGCCAGAGCTCCAGCGTTGAGCATCCGCCCCGGAATATTGATCGCTCCCGGTACATGCCCACGCTCGAACGCCAACGGTCCGCGCACGTCCACCAGAATGAAATCAACTTCGCCAGCAGTCTGGCTGCCATGGACGTCGGAACAATCGGTTTCGAAGGTCAGACGATTGCTGAAATGCATCAGGGCAATGGCCGATGGGGCGGCAGGAATTTCGCGAACGAGGCTGGTCATGGTACTTCTCCTGAGTGTCGTTGGGTGTGAACAGACTTTATCCGCCCGCCACTTGCGGCTACAGTGGCGCACAAGACACTCACCGGGAACTTTCCGCCAAATGCAGCCCTCCCCTGGATTGGTCGCGATTCTGGCCTACGACGGTCTCTGTACATTCGAATTCGGCATCGCCGTGGAGATTTTTGGCCTGGCGCGGCCGGAGTTCGACTTTCCCTGGTACACCCATCAAATCGCCGCCGTCGATCAGGGGCCAATGCGCGCCATGGGCGGTATCCAGGTGCTGGCCGATGGCGGGCTGGAACTGCTCGAACAGGCCCGAACCGTCATTATCCCCGGCTGGCGCGACCGCAGCGCGGCAGTTCCCGAGGCGTTGCTGATCGCTTTGCGCCAGGCCCATGCCCGTGGCGCCCGGCTGCTGTCGATCTGTTCCGGGGTCTTCGTGCTGGCCGCCACGGGGCTGCTCGACGGGCGAGGCGCGACCACGCACTGGCGCTACACCACGGAGCTGGCCGAGCGTTTTCCAAACATTCTGGTGGACCCTGACGTGCTGTATGTCGATTCGGGTCAGTTGATCACCTCGGCCGGCAGCGCCGCCGGCATTGATGCTTGCCTGCATCTGGTGGCACGGGATTTCGGTACGCAAGTGGCCAATTCAGTCGCGCGACGGCTGGTGATGTCACCGCAACGCACCGGCGGCCAGGCGCAATTCATACCAACGCCGGTCAGTCCTACACCGCGCAGCGATCTTTCCCGCGTTATGCAATGGGCACGCGAACGCCTGCACGAACCACTGGAGGTGCGCGACCTGGCGAGCGAAGCGGCCATGAGTGAGCGCACGTTCCTACGACGTTTCACCGAAGCCAGTGGCCAATCACCCAAGACGTGGCTGCAACACGAGCGCCTGGGCCGCGCCCGCGAACTGCTTGAAAGCACGAGTCACAACACTGAGCAGATTGCTCTGCATTGTGGTTATCGTTCGGTGGAAAGCTTTCGGGTGGCGTTTCGCAGCGTGGTGGGTGTGCCGCCTTCGGTGTATCGGGAGCGGTTTGGGCGTGGGGTCAAAGCTGTTTTCTGAGGTGGTCTTACGGACCCCATCGCGGGCAAGCCCGCTCCCACATGGACGGCGGAAATCCCTGTGGGAGCGGGCTTGCCCGCGATGGGGTCCGAACAGGCAACCCAGCCCTCAAGGCCTGCGCAACAAATAGGTATCCATGATCCAGCCATTGGCCAGCCGCGCCGCCTTGCGCACCCGTTCGATTTCATCCGCCACGTCCTTGAGTTTGCCGCTGATGAGAATTTCATCCGGGGTCCCCAGGTAAGCCCCCCAATAAATCTCGCTCTCCTGATCCGCCACCTGCTGGTAGGCATCCTGCGCATCCAGCATCACCACCAGGCTGTCGGCATCGCTCACCTGCCCCGCCGCCAGCCGCCGGCCGGTGGTGATTTCAACCGAGCGGCCAATCTGATTGAGCGGCACCTTGTGTTGCGCTGCCAGCGCCTGGACGCTGGTGATGCCCGGGATCACTTCGAATTCGAACGCACAGGCGCCTGACGCCAAAATCGCCTGGAGGATGCGGATGGTGCTGTCGTACAACGCCGGGTCACCCCACACCAGGAAACCGCCGCACTGGTCGTCGGACATTTCCTGGTTGATCAGTCGTTCGAAGGTCTGCTGCTTGGCCAGGTTGAGATCATCGACACTCGCCTTGTAATCCACATCACCGCGCTCGCGCTCCGGGCTTTGAGCTTCGACAAAACGGTAATCGCGATCGGTAATGTAGCGCTCGCAAATCTCGCGACGCAGGTCGATCAGCTTGTCCTTGCTCTGGCCCTTGTCCATGAGAAAAAACACGTCCACCCGATTCAGAGCCTTCACGGCCTGAATGGTGATGTAGTCGGGATTGCCGGCACCGATGCCAATGACCAGAAGTTTTTTCATCAAAGCGCTTCCTCGAGTTCAGTACCCGGCAAACGTAGCCGCCAGCAACCATTGAATCTCAACTCGATGGCCGACAGCGGCTCTATATCAATCAGGTTGAACGCCGTGCTTTGCAGGACATGGGTCAGCGCGGCGCGTATGACAAACGGATGAGTCACGGCAACCACGTGTCCCGGTGTCGTTTGCAGTGTGTTCAACCACGCCGCCACTCGCGCAACGACCTGCGTCACCGACTCGCCACCGTGGGGTGCCGACTTCGGGTCGGTGAGCCAGGCCTGGAGATTTTCAGGTTCGGATTGTTGCAAGTCATTGATCCGGGCACCGTTCCAGCGCCCGAAATCGCAATCCCTGAGGGCGTCGATAATTTCCGCTGTGTCGCCGAACAGTTGTGCCGTCTGCCGGGTGCGCATTTCCGGCCCGCACATGAGCCGCGGTATCCCCTTGTATAGAAAACTGCGCGAATCTTTCGCCGACTGCCAATCCATCTCCACTGGCTCGTCCGTAGGAAAACGCGCCAACTTCTGTGCGACGGTTCGGGCGTGGCATATCAAGGTCAAACGGGTCGCCTGCACGAAAGATCACCCTGTCGATGAAAAGGAAAACCGGCGTCACGCCGCAAGTCACCGCGCAATTGTGCCGTAAGTAAAGGGATCGGGGGGCGGTTCATTTCAGTTAGTGCGTTCGGGGTGGGAGACGTATTTCATCTCACAACCGTGACCATCTCTGACCTGTTTATAGGCAATGACCTACAAACATCATCTACATCCACGTAGCCCTCTACGTACGGGCATTTCGCCCATGGCTCATGTGTTGAAAAACCTACGAAAATTAACTAGACAGGCAATGCGCGTTAATTAAATACTGCCCCTCAACGGACTATCGCCCCCCCCATCCAGCAGGAGCCCGGATGCTTTCATTCAAAGACCCGATCGCCGATTCCAATCCGGACAACACCCCGTCCGAACATAAAGCCCTACGCTACTTGACCAATCCGGCCCCTGCTACGGTTCAGGCCTGAGAGCGCGTGTGACTGCCCTAGTAAAACTGACTGAATAAAAATAGAGCGGCGCCTGAAAAACCTTCAAGCGACCGCCCATGCGTGGAAACCGACAGTGATTGTCAGGTTCGGTGTTAATCGCCGAACCCATTGATACAGGAGTTCGTCCATGCTGGTCTTGCGCCCAGTGGAATTAACCGACCTGCCCGAATTGCAGCGACTGGCTCACGAAAGCCTGGTGGGTGTCACATCCTTGCCGGACGACAGTGAGTGCTTGCGGGAAAAAATTCTCGACTCCGTCAGGTCATTCGAGCAAAACGTCCAGCGTCCCGGTCCGGAAAACTACTTCTTCGTGCTGGAAGATCAGGTGGCCCAACGCCTGGCGGGCTGCTCGGAAATCCTCGCCACCGCCGGATTCAACGAACCCTTCTACAGCCTGCGCAACCGCCACTTCACCAGCGCCTCGCGGGAGCTGAACATCGAACACGGCGTGCCGGCGCTATCGTTGTGTCACGACCTCAGCGGCCACACGTTACTGCGCGGCTTTCACATTGATGCAGCGTTGGAGCGTTCTGCGTTTTCCGAATTGTTGTCACGGGCACGGCTGCTGTTCATCGCGGCGCATCCACAGCATTTTGCCGACGCGGTGATCACCGAGATCGTCGGATACAGCAGCGAAGACGGGCACTCACCTTTCTGGGATGCAGTGGGCAAGCATTTCTTCGATTTGCCCTACGTCGAGGCCGAGCGTCTTTGCGGTCTGGAGAGCCGGACGTTTCTCGCTGAATTGATGCCGCAATACCCGATCTATGTACCGATGCTGCCCCAGGCCGCGCAAGACTGCATCGGTCGTATCCATCCTGATGGCCTGGAAGCCTTCGATATCCTTGAACGCGAGGGATTCGAAACCAACAGTTATGTGGATCTGTTCGATGGCGGTCCGACGCTGTACGCCCGCAATACCAGCATTCGCTCCATCTCCCATAGCCATACCGCATTGGTGAAGACCGGCGCAGCCATCGATGCCCGTGGACGCTACTTGGTGAGTAACGATTCACTGGTCGATTATCGCGCCATCGTCGCCGAACTGGACTACAACCCCGACCAAGCCGTGGCTCTGGACGCCGGGATGTGCTCAGCCTTGAAGGTCAGCGAAGGCAGCCCTATCCGGCTGATTGCCCTGTGAGCACTATCCGCACGCAAGGAACTAACCGATGATTTTTCGTCCGGTTCAGGTCACCGACCTGCCCGCATTGCTGGAGCTGGTACGGCAGGCGGGACGCGGGTTGACCAGCCTGCCAGCCAGCGAAGAACGCTTGAACCACCGCTTGCGTTGGGCCAAACGAACCTTCGCCGAACAAGTCGAACGCGCTGATGCCGATTACCTGTTCGTGCTTGAAGACGATGATCAACAGGTGGTGGGCGTCAGCGCCCTGACGGGGGCCGTTGGCCTGCGCGAGCCCTGGTACAACTATCGCGTCGGACTGACGGTCAGTTCCTCACCGGACCTCGGCATCCAGCGCCACATCCCGACCTTGTTCCTGAACAATGAAATGACCGGGCAATCTGAACTCTGCTCGTTGTTCCTGCGCCGCGATCACCGCCATGGCAGTCACGGTCGATTGCTTTCCCTGGGGCGCTTGCTGTTTGTCGCCGAGTTTGCGCACCTGTTTGGCGACAAGCTGATCGCCGAACTGCGCGGCAGCGCCGACGAACAAGGTTGCTCGCCCTTTTGGGACAGCGTGGGTCGGCACTTTTTCAAGATGGACTTCAGCCATGCCGATCATTTGTCGGGGCTGGGCAACAAGTCCTTCATCGCCGAACTGATGCCCCGTCAGCCGATCTACACCTGCATGCTCACCGAACAAGCCCAGGCCGTTATCGGCCAGCCTCATCCAGATACCGAGCCGGCACTTAAAATCCTCACCGCCGAAGGTTTTGCCCATCAGGGATTCATCGACATCTTCGACGCGGGCCCGGTGATAGAGGCGCAGATTTCAAACATCCGCACCGTGCGCGAGAGTCAACGCCTGGAGTTGACCATTGGCACCCCTGACGACCGGGCACCGCTGTGGCTGATACACAACCGCCGTCTGGAAAACTGTCGCATCACCGCCGCCCCGGCGCGACAGGTCAGCAACAGCCTGGTCGTCGACCGTCTCACCGCGAAACGCCTGCAACTACAACCCGGTGACTCGGTGCGTGCCGTGCCGCT
This sequence comes from Pseudomonas fluorescens, assembly GCF_000802965.1. GTDB lineage: Bacteria > Pseudomonadota > Gammaproteobacteria > Pseudomonadales > Pseudomonadaceae > Aquipseudomonas > Aquipseudomonas fluorescens_A. The sequence continues at coordinate 190,483 of NZ_JSAK01000029.1, forward strand.
GCTCAATAAACTGCAACAAGTCGTGGCGGCGTGATCGATCAGCGGCTCGCCTGAGACACAGCGCGCTCGCCACAGAATTGGGTGTCAGGCAGTAATCACCTGCAAATTCGTCATCATTCTGAACCCGCCCCCGTGATAGCCTTTTACATCTTCGGCGTTGACACTTTTGCTCAAGCCCTTCCATTTCCATTGGTGGAACTCATATGTCCAGGCTTTCTCATCAAGATTTGCGCCGCAATTTCCGTCAACTGTTCGCTTCCAAAACCTGCTATCACACCGCGTCGGTCTTCGACCCGATGTCGGCACGCATCGCCGCCGACCTGGGCTTCGAGGTGGGAATTCTCGGTGGTTCGGTCGCCTCGTTGCAGGTCCTGGGCGCCCCTGACTTTGCCTTGATCACCCTCAGCGAGTTCGCCGAACAAGCCACCCGCATCGGCCGTGTCGCCCAACTCCCGGTGATCGCCGACGCCGACCACGGCTACGGCAACGCACTCAACGTCATGCGCACCATCGTCGAGCTGGAACGCGCCGGCGTGGCCGCCCTGACCATCGAAGACACCTTGCTGCCCGCTCAATTCGGTCGCAAATCCACCGACCTGATCACCGTCGCTGAAGGCGTCGGCAAGATCCGCGCTGCACTGGAAGCCCGGTGTGACAAGGAAATGGCCATCATCGCTCGCACCCACGCGGGCATTCTGCCGGTTCAGGAAATCATCAGCCGTACCAAGCAATACCAGGCCGCCGGCGCCGATGGCATCTGCATGGTGGGCGTCAAGGACTTCGACCATCTGGAGCAAATCGCCGAGCACCTGAGCGTGCCACTGATGCTGGTGACCTACGGCAATCCGTTGTTGCGTGATGACAAACGCCTGGCCGAACTGGGCGTGCGCGTCGTCATTGACGGCCACGGCGCCTACTTCGCCGCGATCAAGGCGACCTACGACAGCCTGCGCGAACAACGTCAGATATTTACCCAGGCCTCGGATTTGAGCGCGACCGAACTGACACATACCTACACGCAACCAGAGGAATACATCCGTTGGGCGCAAGAGTTTATGCACGTTAAGGAGTAACGGGGGACGCCGAAAAGATCGCAGCCTTCGACAGCTCCCACATTGGAACGCGTTTCCCCGTAGGAGCTGCCGCAGGCTGCGATCTTTTGATTTTGTTTTTTTACAATGTCTAAGGGTGCAGAGATCAAGATCAAAAGATCGCAGCCTTCGGCAGCTCCTACAGGGGGATTGTGTGCGGCTGTGAGAGATTGGTTGGCTGTCAGGCCGCCATCGCCAGCAAGCCGGCTCCTACAGAAAAGCAAAATGCGGACACCGATGCTCTTCACCACTCATCAGGCCGAGCGTTAGCTCGCCTTCAGCTCTTGATCTTGATCCACCCGCCCCTTCGGGAGGCTGAGTGGAGGTGTTCATCCGGGGAGTGGCGCGCAGCGCCGTTCGACGCAGTCGAACACGCTGCATGTAGGTCGAAGCGAAGCCGACCGGAGGGCAGTGTCCCCGGATGGATACCGGAGCGAAGGAACGCCGAGCCTTAGCGAGGGGCCGGACGCTCGGGGTGAGCCTTTTTTTGCTTACTTTTTTTTGGCGTTTGAAAAAAAAGTGAGTCGCCGTAAGGGCGAAACCGTCAGTGGCCGTTACCGCTGAAATGGATATGTACGCGAACAACAAAAGACAGGTTGGCTGTCAGGCCGCCATCGCTGGCAGGCCAGCTCTCACAGGGGCAATGCAGGACAGTCAGACCGAATCAAGCAACTCGTGATACGGCTGATCATTGCTGGAGCAAATAACACGATTACGCCCGGTGGTCTTGGCTTCGTACAGCGCCTGGTCGGCATCGTTGAGCCATAAAGTTGCGTCACTGTGGTTGGCGTTGAAGGCAGCCAGGCCAATGCTCAGGCTGACTTTCAACGCCGGGCTCTGTTCATACCCGAGGGTGGCGAAACGATCGCGCAAAGCGTCCATCGCCGCAGCGGCGTTGTTCAGGGGCATATCCGGAAGAATCACGCAGAACTCGTCCCCACCGTAACGCCCGGCGACATCCGTGGCGCGCAAATTCTGCTTGAGCGTCTTGCTCAGTTGCCGCAAGACAATGTCCCCGGCGACATGGCCGTAGGTGTCATTGATGCTTTTGAAATGGTCGATGTCGATCAGCGCAATCGCCCCACCCTGGTGCTGGCGTTGGCAACGCTGGAATTCGATTTCCAGTTGATCCTTCCAGGCGCCGTGATTGAGCAGCCCGGTCAGGCTGTCGGTACGGCTCAGGGCCAGTAATTCGCGCTTTTGCCGACCGAGGGTATGGGCCTGGCGGAAACAGATCCAGCCCAGCGCCAACGGGTAGAAACACATCAAGGGCAAGCAGGCGTAGAGCTGAAGCTGGCTGGTTTCAGGGATGAACAACGGGCGGAAGATCAGCCAGCCAACGCCAATGCCGAGGATCTGCGCGACGCTGCCCACCAGCAGAAAACGCAAGCCTCCAATGGCCACGTTGTTCATCGCCATCATGGAAATGGTGGTCGCGCTGGGCAGAGGATTGAATTGCATGGCCGCGACCCAGAAGCCACCGAGAAAGGCGTCTACCACCAGGTTGCGGTGTTCCGCGTGATACGGCGCCTTGGCCCGGCGCGCCCATTGATAGGCCAGGTGCGGCCAGAGCAGGCCGTTGACCAACATGAATGCCCAGACCCACGGCGCCGGGTTCAGTGGATACATCGCCACACTCACGCAGACCAGACCCAGCAACAGACCGAGCGTGCGCGATGTGTAGAGCCTCCTGGCCAGTGAAAGTCCTTTTCCTCCCATCTTTCCCATTGGGACCTCTGCACCACAGAACGGAACCTGCTGACACCGGGGTTGCGGGTGTGCCCGAAGTCTAACAGGGCAACGTTAAATAGCCATCACCGGCCGGCGGGCTGAATACCGTGGTATCTGTAGGAGCAAGCTTGCTCGCGAAGAACGATAACTCGGTTAGCCTGATGCACAGCGGCGCCCGAATCGCGAGCAAGCTTGCTCCTACAAAAGCGAAAGCAATGCTTCGCGATTTGGCTATACATCAAGATAGGTTTGGACTAATAACGATAAAAAGGAGGCCCATGCAGACCTTTCAAGTGCTGATCATCGGCAGCGGTTTTGGCGGACAGTGTGCGGCGGTCAATTTGCTCAAGGCCGGCATCACGGATTTTCGCCTGCTGGAACGGCGGGACTTTTTCGGTGGCACCTGGTGCCAGAACACCTATCCCGGCGCGGCGGTCGACGTGCCCTCGCCGCTGTACTCGCTGTCCTTCGCCCCCTACCGCTGGACACAGATGTTTGCTGAACAAGCCGAATTGCATCGCTACACCCGCTATGTAGTGGAGCAATTCGGCCTGCTCGACCGCGTGGAATTGGAGGCCAATGTCGAGCGGGTCGAATGGGACGACGAAGGCAAGCGCTGGGCCGTTCACACCGCCAGCAAAGGCACGTTTTATGCGCAATTCCTGATCAACGCCACCGGTCCCTTGAGTCAACCAGTGATCCCGCACTTCGAAGGCCAGGAGCGCTTCCAAGGCAAAAGTTTTCACACCAACAATTGGGACCATTCCTACGACTACCGGCAAAAACGCGTGGCTATCGTCGGCAGCGGCGCCAGTGCAGCCCAGGTGATTCCGGCGATTGCCCCGGACGTCGAGCACCTGCATGTGTTTCAGCGCACGCCGCATTGGGTGTTGCCCCGGGCCGACCGTACGTTCGGCCGGTTCCAGCGCTGGTTGCTGGGGCTGAAACCGGCCTACAAGCTGCTGCGCTGGATGATCTACTGGCAATTCGAAACCCGGGTGATTGCTTTCAAATATTCGAAACCCGCCGTGCGCGTGGTCCAGCATCAGGCCTTGCGGTTTATCAAGCGCCAGGTGCCCGACGCCGAAATGCGGCGAAAACTGACACCGGATTACACCATCGGCTGCAAGCGGGTGATTCTGTCGAGCACGCTGTATCCGGCATTGGCTCGCAGCAACGTGACGCTGCACAGCCGCGAACAAGGCATTGCCGAAATCGACGAAACCGGGATCGTCATGCAGGACGGCCAGCACATCGATCTCGACCTGATCGTCTGGTCCACCGGTTACGACGCCACCGACGGGGTGATTTCCTACCCGGTCACCGGAAAAAACGGCACACAACTGCGAAATGTCTGGGCTGAGTATCCCCGGGCTTACCTCGGTACCAGCCTGCCGGACTTTCCCAATCTGTTTATCGTCACCGGCCCGAACACCGGAATCGGCCACACGTCGGCGCTGTTCATCATCGAATCGCAGATGAATTACATCCTCGACTGTATTCGCACATTAAAAACACAAGGTTTGCGCAGCATCGAAGTTCGCCCCGAGGCAGAACGTACCTACACTGAAATGATCCATAGAGAAATGGAACGTACCGTGTGGAAGTCTGGAGGCTGCCACAGTTGGTACCAAAGCAAGAGCGGTCATGTGATTGCCATGTTTCCGGGGTTCAGTTTCAGCTTTCATCGATTGACCCGAGCCCTGAAACCCGCCGATCACATCTTGTCCTGAACCGTTAGAAGGAAGACGCCTGATGCTCCTATTGGTTGTCGCAATCGCGGTTTTCGCAGCCTGGAGCTGGTTAAGCTATCCAGCGATCGGGTACTGGCTCTATGACTTGAGCGTGGCCACCGAAGCCAAGCTGTACAAGCTGCACAAAATCGTCGTGCCCATCTCGGAAATGACGGTCTCGACCTGGCAAGGCGGGCCGTATGAAGCATCCAGCAATGTCTTGATGCTGCACGGTTTCAGCGCCGACAAAAACCTCTGGCTGCGCTTTGCCCGGCACTTTGTCGGCAATTACCGGGTGATCATTCCCGACATCGCAGGCCATGGTGAAACCGGCTTCAAGGCTGGCGGCGGCTATGACATTGCGTTGCAAGCCAAGCGGATGATTCAGCTGCTCGACGTTTGCGGCGTCGAAAAAGTACACGTGATCGGCAACTCGATGGGCGGCTACATCGCCGCCTGGCTCGCGGCCAACTATCCGGAGCGGATCGTCTCGGTCGCCCTGTTCGACCCGGCCGGCGTCGCCTCGCCGGAACCCAGTGATCTGGAACGCCACTTGGCCAAGGGCCACAACCCGTTCCTGATTAATTCGCGCGAAGAATTCAAATATCTCTATGCCATGACCATGGCCGAACCACCGTGGATGCCGCGCGTGGTGCTGGATGCCATCGCCCATCGCTACGAACAGTCGCGCGACGAACTGGAAGAAATCTTCCGTGATTTTCGCGCCAGCCCGCCCATGGAGCCGAAACTCCCCTCGATCAAGGCGCCAGCGCTGTTGCTCTGGGGGCGCAAGGATCGCTTGATCGATGTCAGCAGCGTGGCTATCTGGAGCAAAGGCATCGCCGATCTGCGGGTGGAAATATGGGAAGGCATCGGTCATATGCCGATGCTGGAAGCGCCTGCCGGTTCGGCGCGCCTGTATCGGGAGTTTTTGGCATCGCTGCGCTCGGAAAGCCCACAGGATCAACGACTGCATTGAGGATGCAGTCCTTTGCAGAATGAAGTTCGTCAGAAACTTCGTTTGTCGGCGACGTTGAAGGCTGCGATCTTTTGCCTAACGTCACCGCGCCAGGAATTGTCTTCATGAACCACCCGAGTTTCGTCAGCCCCGACCTGATCCGCCAACGCTTTTCCAAAGCGATGTCCGACATGTACCGCGAAGAAGTGCCGCTGTACGGCGCGCTGATGGAGTTGGTGGAAAAGACCAACCGCCACGTGCTGGACAGCGATCCACAAGTGGCTCGACAGTTGAACAGCACCGGCGAAATCGAGCGCCTGGACCTGGAGCGCCACGGCGCGATCCGGGTCGGTACAGCCGCTGAACTGGCAACCCTCGCCCGCCTGTTCGCTGTGATGGGTATGCAACCGGTGGGTTACTACGACCTGACACCGGCCGGGGTGCCGGTGCATTCCACTGCATTCCGTGCCGTGCATGAAGCGGCGTTGCAGATTAGCCCGTTCCGGGTGTTCACCTCACTGCTGCGCCTGGAGCTGATCGAAGACCTGGAATTGCGCGCCTTCGCCCAGTCGGCATTGGACAAGCGTTCGATCTTCACCCCCGCCGCGCTCACGCTCATCGACCGCGCCGAAACCCACGGCGGCCTGACCGAGCAAGAGGCTGACGAATTCGTCAAAGAGGCACTGGAAACGTTCCGCTGGCATCACAGCGCCACGGTGACTGCCGAGCAATACCAGCAGCTCAGCGCCCAACATCGCCTCATTGCCGATGTGGTGGCCTTCAAAGGCCCGCACATCAATCACCTGACACCGCGTACTCTGGACATCGACATCGTCCAGGCACAAATGCCCGTCCATGGCATCACCCCCAAAGCGGTGATCGAAGGCCCGCCACGCCGCCAATGCCCGATCCTGCTGCGCCAGACCAGTTTCAAGGCGCTCGACGAACCGATTGCCTTCACCGATCAGGCCGACGCTCGCGGCAGCCATAGCGCCCGTTTCGGTGAAATCGAACAACGCGGCGCCGCCCTTACACCCAAGGGTCGGGCGCTTTACGACCGTTTGCTGAATGCCGCCCGGGACGAACTCAAGGACTTCCCCAACGAAGCCAACGCCGCGCGCTACAACGCGCTGATGTCGCAGCACTTCAGCGAATTTCCTGACACCTACGAAGGCATGCGCCGACAGGAACTGGCGTACTTTCGCTATTTCGTGACGGAAAAAGGTTTGGCGGCGCATGAGCTGAAAACCGCGACGCTCGAAGATCTGGTCAGCGACGGCTATCTGCGGGTTGAACCGTTGGTGTACGAAGATTTCCTGCCCGTCAGTGCCGCAGGGATTTTTCAGTCAAACCTGGGGGATGCGGCGCAAACCCATTACGGCGTGCACGCCAACCAGCAAGCGTTTGAAAAGGCCTTGGGGCGTTCGACGATAGATGAGTTGGGGTTGTATGCAGAGACGCAGCGGCGCTCGATTGAGCAGTGTTTTGCAGCGCTTCGTTAGTCCACCACAAAACTGTAGGAGCCTGGCTTGCCAGCGATAGCGATTTCACGTCCGCCATCGCCGGCAAGCCGGGCGCCTACAGGATTTATGTCTATTTCAATTTCGCCAACAACGCTTCAGCCGCAGCCTGCGACGACGCCGGATTCTGCCCGGTAACCAACAGGCCATCGGTGAGCACATAGCTCGCCCAATCAGGTCCCTTTGAAAAAAACCCGCCCTTGGCCTTGAGCTCATCCTCCACCAGAAACGGCACGACATTGGTCAATTGCACCGCTTCTTCTTCGCTGTTGGTGAACCCCGTCACTTTCTTGCCTTTGACCAACGGCTGGCCGTCCGGGCCTTTGGCATGCCGCAGGACGCCTGGCGCGTGGCAGACGGTGGCGACTGGTTTGCCCGCGTTGTAAAACGCCTCGATCAACGCGATCGACTGTTGGTCTTCGGCCAGGTCCCAGAGTGGGCCATGGCCGCCCGGATAGAAGATCGCGTCGTAATCGCCCTCCTTCACCGAGCCGAGCAGGACGGTTGACGCCAATGCCGATTGCGCCGCCGGGTCCTTGCGAAAGCGCTCGGTAGCTTCGGTTTGCGCGTCTGGCTCGTCGCTTTTCGGGTCCAGCGGAGGCTGGCCGCCCTTGGGTGAGGCCAGGGTCAACTGCGCGCCAGCATCCTTGAACGTGTAATACGGTGCAGCGAATTCTTCCAGCCAGAATCCGGTTTTCTTGCCGGTGTCACCCAATTGATCGTGGGACGTTAAAACCATCAGGATTTTCATGTCGTCTTCACTCCGTCTCGGGACTGCGGTGGTGGCTTGTGGCCGTGATGCGCAACAATCTGCGCGATGATCGTGGCGTAAGACCTTGGTACGGGGTTGATCGTTCGGCCTGTGAAGCCTTTCGATCAGGTGCGCAAACCATGCGGCTGAATGTGCAACTTTCTGCGCAAATCTCATTGAATTTCGGCGTCAAATGTTGCGAAAAAACACTCGACTACACGACTTATACAGCTTTCAGGCTTTTGGCACGGACCTTGTTAATAGTCAGCCCCCACTGAGCGAAATCGCCCTCGGGCGCATTAATTTACTTTAGCAAGGAGAGCATCCATGGCTACACCCGCGTACATGTCCGTTACAGGCGAGAAACAGGGACTGATCACTGCCGGAGCATTTACCGCAGATTCCGTTGGCAATACCTACCAGGAGGGTCACGAAGACCAGGTCATGGTTCAGGGTTTCAGCCACGAACTCACGATACCGCGAGACCCACAGTCGGGTAATACAACCGGTCAACGCATTCACAAACCCCTCGTGATCACCAAGGTTTTCGACAAAGCGTCCCCGCTGTTGCTGGAAGCACTGACTTCCGGCGAGCGCATGACTGCCGTTGAGATCAAGTGGTATCGCCCTAAAGGTCAAGGAGGCCAGGAGCATTACTACACCACTAAACTTGAAGATGCGATCATCGTCGTCATCAAGGACTACATGCATAACTGCCAGGACCCGGCAAACTCGCATTTCACCCATCTACAAGATGTGCACTTCAGTTATCGCAACATAACCTGGACGCACGTAGCATCCGGAACTTCGGGATCGGATGACTGGCGCAAGCCAAAAATGGACTAAGTCAGTTCCATGGTTTACATATCGGTCAGCACTGCTGGCCGATTTAGTTTGGCAAGTGGAAAACAGACAGAAATGACTATTTAGAATAGTGTTCGCCCAGTGCAAAAGCCTCGGCATTCCATGCACTGGTAAAGAGCCCTGACACTGGACGAACGGGGCGTATTTTAAATGAAGTCGCTGAAGAAATCCGCGCCTGAAACATGAAATTTGCAGACACATCTTCTCTCGATCACTGCTCCAATTATTCTTCAGACCAAGTGACCAAACCCACCAGTCAGTTCAAAGAAATTGATTAACCCTATACAAAACCTGTACAGGGTTAATCAATACGCAGAACTAAAAACTCAACTTCCGGATTTGCTGGTCACTTGTAGAAAGTCGGTATACGTCACGTAGACGCTTTGCCCAACTTTCAGGTCCTTAAGCTTCGCTTGAATTTCCGGTTTTTCGACAGTGATGGTTTTGCTCTCCCCTTTCGGATTTTCAAAGGTGACCTGGTTTTTCTTCACATCGATTGCGGTGATTTTCAGCTGGACTTGTACCTGACGATAAGCTTCGCCGCCAGGGGCGCTACCCGGCGCGTTGCGGGCTTCACCGACGCCTTCCGTAGTGCCTGGCAAGCCTTTGTCGACATCGGTGTCCAGATAGGCAGCGACAGAGCGGGCGACTTTGATGTCGACCTGATCGCCAGCTTTCAGGTTGCCGAGGTTTTTCGCCTTGTCGGTTAGTTGAAAATGGACCTCGCGACCGTCCGGCCCCTTGAGAACCACTTGATGCTTGGCGGCATCGACTGAGACGACAGTGGCGGTGATCTGATCAGCTTCCACGACGGCGGATAACGGAATGTCTGCTGCAACGGCGCTAAAACTGGCGGCGGACAGCAAGGTGGCGAGTGTGACGGCTTTAGTCAGTGCGTGAAGTTTCATAGGCAGAACATTCCCTGTGATAAATGATGACAAACGGCGCCGAAATGCGGGTTCAACACCGTGTGTCGAATGAGCATAGACGCTGATCAGGGAGTGTTCGCAGTTTCTTGCGCAGTCGATTCACCGCTGGCGGTGCCTTTGCCGCTTTCCTTGCGTCGGGTCGGGTCGGTTGGGCGCAAGGCGTCGTTGTCGCGCTCGGTTTCTCCGGGTGGCCGTGGCTCGTCGGGGTGTTCGGTGTCGGGGATGGGTTTCATGTCGGTGTCCTCAGGCTTCGGGATCGTCGAGCTCTCGGGTGACGTTGATCGCCGGTGAGTCTTTGTGGGATTGCTCCGCCCTGCTCTTCAGCTCCTGCCATTGTTCAAGGTCGATGGCGCCCTGCCCCAACAGATCATCAGCCAGCCGCTGCAAATCCATGAAGTAAGAATCCGGGGACTGCTGCCAATAGGCCTCGTCTTCGAACAGGCGTTGCCATGCGTCGAGGTCGGGGGGTGTGAGGTCTTCGCGCATGGCGAGCTCCAGCAGGGGTATTCGTACGGTAGAGAGGTGGACGCCGGAAGGAGTTCCGGTTGATTGGAAGATCAAAAGATCGCAGCCTGCGGCAGCTCCTACAGGGGACCGCGATCCTTTTAATAACCGGTCATTTCCAGATACCCCTGTCCGCCATGACTGCCGCTCAAACGCACCGGCCCTTCCCAGTAGGGAATGCGCAAATCCATCCAGGCATCGGGATTAAGGGCGTTGATGTCGATATCGAGGTGTTTGCCGGGAATCTGAATCGACCATCGCACCGGCATCGAACGCCCGGCCACCTTGGCGGTGTCCTGAGGGGTGAGGCGAATATCATCAGCCTTCAGCATCTGCGTCTGGCCCTGAGCATCGATCCACGTACCGGTCAGGTAAGGTTCACCGTCCTTTTGCCGCATGCGATAGAGCATCACCTGCTCGCCGCTGTCCAGGTGCAGGGAAAACCAGTCCCAGCCGCTCTGGTTGGCGGTTAGCGGTTGGCTGCTCCATTCGCGGTCGAGCCACGCGGGACCGCTGACCTGATACTGCTTGCCGTCGATCTCCAGCATACCGCTGGCCTGAAAAAACGGCTGGCTGTAGTAATACGACGCCTGGCCCTGTTCGGATTTCTGGCTAAACCCCTTGTCCCCTTGCGGCACCAGCGGCCGATTCGAGGTCAATCGCAGTTGGTAGCTGAATGACTTGTCGCGAGCGCTGAGTTGCAGGTCGGTCAGTGGATCAGCAACCGTAGCCTGGCTGCTGAAATGCCAGTCGTCGATCCACGCATTGAACGGTGTCAGGTTCACGCCGGCCTGTCCGACGCCGCCACGGGCATAGCGTTCGGCGGCGTGATGCACCGAATCCGAGGTAACCGCCGCGTGGCCCAGCCATATCGTCTGATTGCTCCACCCGGACTGCTCAGGCGTCGCTTTCAAGGCGCTGCGAAACAACGTCCACTGGGCGCCGAACTGGCGACCCTGCTCATCCTTGAGGTTGGCGGTGACGTACCACCATTCGATGCGAAAGCCGTCATGAGGGCCATGATCTGCCGGAAAATAAAATACGCGCCCGGGCACTACCGGCGTAAACGCGGTCGCTTGATTGCCCAGCCCGGCGAAACCTTTTTCATCCGGCGTCGACTGCTCACAACCGCCGAGCAACGCCAGGATCAGGCATAACCCGAACTTAATCCTCATGGGCAAACGTCCTCAGCAGGTCCGCCGGTTGCGTGCGATACAGCGAATACAACGGCCACGCCGACGCCAGCAGCGTCGCCAACAACGCCAGCCCCATCAGCTGCAGCAATTGCAGCGGAAACACCCGTAGCGGCAGGCGCCAGCCGAATGCCTGGACGTTGATCACCGTGTCCAGGCACCAGGCCAGGGCGATGCCCAATGGCAACGCCAACACCAGCGTCAACACCGCCAACAGCCAGGTTTGCCCGAGGTTGAGAAGCATCAGTTGCCGGCGCGTCACGCCCAGCGCCCACAGCGGCGCCAGTTGCCCGAGACGACTCTGGCTTTGCGTCAGCAGGCTGATGAACAACGCCACGCCCGCCACACACAGGGTCAGGCTATTGAGCGCGGCGGTGGCGGCGAAGGTGCGCTCGAACACTTGCGTCGACCAGCCCTTGAGCCGGGCCTGATCGACGATGCGGCTTTCCTCCAGCGCAAAACGTGCTTGCAGCGCGGTCACGAACGGCGCAATCAGTGCCGGCTCGATGCGCAGATTGAAGCGGTTGGGCGTCAGTTGCGGCCAGCCGCGCAGCAGGTGATTGACGTTGACCAGCAGGTGGCCCTTCGGATTGCCGTAGTCGGCGTAGATCCCGACGATGCGCGGCGACCATGGGCCATTGGGGGTGGCAATCGTCAGGCGATCGTCGAGTTTCACCTTCAAGCGCCGCGCCAGTTGCTCGCTGAGCATCACCGCGTCGTCTGTGGCCAGGCGATCCCAAGGCGTGTCGCCCAGCGCTTCGAGCAACGGCCAGTGCTGGCGATAGGTCGGGTGATCGATTACGCCGAAGACATCCGCCGGCCAGCCTTGCAATTGAATCGCGACCTGCCAGTTGGGCAGCACCGCCGTGAGCTGCGGTTGTTGCTTGAGCCAGTCGTACATCTCCCGAGCCTGGGCCGGGTTCTGTGGGTTGAGGTAAAGCTCGGCGGTCAGCCGTTGTTCGAGCCAGTTACTGAAGGTCTGACGAAAACCGGCGGTCATGCTGCCGGCGCCGATGTTGGCCGCCAGTGCCAACAACAGCGCCATCAGTGCCAGGCTCAGGGCCGGAAGTTGTTGGCGGCAATCGGCGAGAAACCATTGGCCGAGCACCGAATGACCGCGACTCAGCAGCCCGTTGAGCAGCGCGTTGAGCACCACCGGCAAGGCCAGCGCGGCGCCCAGCAACAACGCGGCCATCAGCACAAAACCACTGGCCAGGCTGTCGCCGCGCACCAACGCCAGCAACGCAATGCCCAAGGCCAGCGCCGCCACCCAACCCTGACGCCGCAACCAGCGAGCATGAGCCTGATGCCAGGCCTGAGGATCGGCCAGGGCCAGCAACGGCAAACGCGCCGCCCGCCACAAACTATTGGCGCCCGCGAGCACGGCGCCGAGCAGGCTCAGTCCGACGCCGCTGAGCCACCACAACGGGCTCAGGCTCAACTGCCCCGCCACTTCGGCGCCATACAACCCGCGCAGGCTGGCGGCGACATCCGGCAGCAACACGCTGGCCAGCAGGTAACCGCTGACAACCCCGGCGACGCCACCGATCAAGGCCAGCGCGCCCAGTTCAACGGCGAGACAGGCGATCAGCATCCGCGCACTGACCCCGCAGGCGCGCATCGTTCTGAGCAAGCCGCGACGCTGTTCCAGCGCCAGCCCAATCGCGGCGTGAACGATGAACAGGCCGACCACGAACGACAAGAAACCCAGGGCGTCGAGGTTCAGGTGAAAGCTCTCGGTCAGGCGCGCCAGATTATTTTCTTCGCCACTGGTTTTGAGCTGGAGCTGTCCCTTGAACGCATCGGGGAGTGTCGCGACGAAATCCTTGGGCAACAACAGACGCGACACTTGATCCGGCATACCGAGAATCTGCTGGGCGAAACCGATATCCACCAGCAACACACCGGGTGCCATGTCCGCTTGAGCGTGCAGCGGCGGTAACGTCTGACCGTTCAATGCCAGCGGCCGCTCACCCTCTTTCAGTCCCAGTGCCTGTAAGGTCTGCGGTGAAATCCAGGTGCTGCCCGGCGGGGTAAAAAATTCGACAACCTGCTCGATCGCCAATGCCTGCCCGGCGACCTCGGCGCCGGTTGGCAACGACACCGGCTCGATGCCCATCAGTTGCAAGCGCTGGTCTTCATGCCCCTTGAGCGTGACCCGCCCCTGCAACACCGGCGACACCGGCCACCCGGCGCGGCGCAAGTCGACAAACAATTGCTGCGCGAAGGTCGCGCCATTGGGCGAACCGAGACTGGCCTGGGGTTCACCGCCGATCAACTGGCTGGCCCGGGCATAACTGTCCCGCGCCTGGCTGTTCAGCGCTTGCACACCGGTCAGCAGACTGGTGGCCAGCCACAACCCGGTCAGTACGCTGAAAAACTGCACCGGGTGCTGCCGCCAATGGCTGAGCAGCGCACGCAATGTCTCGCGAAAAATGCGCATCTCAGCGCGCGTCCACATCAGCCAGACGCCCACCGTGCAGCACCACTTTTTCTGCCAGTCGCGCCGCAACGCTGGGGCTGTGGGTGACCATCAACAGGGTGGTGGAACTGTCATCCAGAAGCTCCAGCAGCAACTTCAGCACTTCGTCGCTGGTGGCTTCATCGAGGCTGCCGGTGGGCTCGTCGGCCAGCAGTAGTTTTGGCTGCGACGCCAGGGCCCGGCCCAACGCGACCCGTTGTTGCTGGCCGCCGGAGAGTTGTTCGGGATAGCGCCGCAGCAAATCAGCCAACCCCAGGCGCTGCACCAGATGCGCCAGCCAACGCGGATCATGGCGCCCCGCCAGGCGTGCCTGAAACGCCAGGTTGTCCTCCACCCGCAAGCTGCCGATCAGGTTGAATTGCTGGAACACCAGACCGATCTCGGTGCGTCGCCAACTCGCCAATTGCCCTTCGTTCATCTGCTCCAGGCGATGCTCACCGCTGCGGATGCTGCCGCGATCGACCTTGTCCAGCCCGGCGATCAGGTGCAGCAAGGTGCTTTTGCCACTGCCCGACTCGCCCATCAATGCCAGGCTGCTGCCGGGTTTGAGGGTCAGGTCGACACCTTGAAGGACCGGCAAAGGGCCTTGCGGGGTGGCGTAGCTTTTGAAGACGCCGTGGACTTCAAGCATGGGAGAACCCGTTCGATAAGCGTGGGCCAAGGATAGCGGCCCTGAATGGTTTTTGTCCGACGCTGATTGCAACCCTGCCGGGCCACCACCCTACCCTCGAGGCTGGTCTAACCATAACGATAAAAAACGGAGACGCCATGCCTCGTTTCACTTTGAGCCCTCGCGGGCTGTTGGCTTGCCTGATCACAGCGTGCCTCGCGCAATCGGTAAGCGCTGCCAATGAACCGGTCGCGGCCAGTGCGCAAACCGCTGCCAGCAACACCGCCGTGCTGCAACAACTGCCCTTCAGCGATCGCACCGATTACGAGTCGGTCAGCAAAGGCTTGATCGCACCGTTCAAGGGCCAGATCAAGGACGCGTCCGGCAAGGTCATCTGGGATGTCCAGGCTTATGACTTCCTGCTCAAGGACCAGGCCCCCGACTCGGTCAACCCGAGCCTCTGGCGCCTGGCGCAGCTCAATGCCCATGCCGGGCTGTTCGAAGTCAGCCCGAAGATCTATCAAGTGCGTGGCCTTGATGTGGCCAACATGACGATCATCGAGGGTGAGGACGGGCTGATCATCATCGACCCGCTGACCATGTCCGAAACCGCGAAAGCCGCGCTGGATCTGTACTACCAGAACCGACCGCGCAAACCTGTGGTGGCGGTGATCTACAGCCACACCCACGTTGACCATTTCGGTGGCGTGCGCGGGGTGATCGACGAGGCCGACGTCAAGGCCGGCAAGGTTAAGGTGTTTGCGCCATCCGGATTCATGGAACACGTGATGAGTGAAAACGTGTTCGCCGGCAACGCCATGAGCCGCCGCGCGCAATACCAGTTCGGCAGCCTGTTGCCCCGTGGCGAAAAAGGCCAGGTGGACGCCGGCCTCGGCAAAAGTACGCCAAGCGGCGGCACCATCACTTTGATCGCGCCGACCGAGCTGATCACCAAGGAACTGGAGACCCGCACCATTGCCGGTCTGGAGATGGAATTCCAGCTCACCCCGGGCACCGAAGCCCCGGCGGAAATGAACCTGTACCTGCCGCAATTGCGCGCCCTGTGCATGGCGGAAAACGCCACGCAAATGATGCACAACATCCTCACCCCGCGCGGTGCGCAAGTGCGTGACGCCAAGGCCTGGTCGCAATACCTCGACAACAGCCTGGCGCGCTACGGCGACAAGAGTGACGTGCTGTTCGCCCAGCACAACTGGCCGACCTGGGGCGGTGAGCGCATCCGCACTTTCCTCGCTGATCAGCGCGACATGTACGCGTTTCTCAACGACCGCACCTTGCACCTGCTGAACCAGGGCCTGACCCCACTGGAAGTGGCTGATGCGATCAAGAAACTGCCGGGGGCGCTGGATCAGAAGTGGTACACACGCGGCTACTACGGGTCGTTGAGTTTCAACGTGCGCGCGGTGTATCAGCGCTATCTGGGTTTCTACGACGGCAACCCGGCCAACCTCAATCCGTTGCCGCCGGTGGAAACCGCCAAACGCAGCGTCGAGGCGATGGGTGGCGGCGCGGCCGTGCTGGAGAAAATGCGCGCGGCGATGAGCCAAGGTGACTATCGCTGGGCCGCGCAACTGGGCAATCAGTTGCTGTTTGCCGAACCGGACAATGTCGCAGGTCGCACTGCCCAGGCCGAGGCACTGGAGCAGTTGGGCTATCAGAGCGAAAACGCCACCTGGCGCAACATGTACCTGACCGGGGCGATGGAGCTGCGCAACGGCGTGCCGCAACATGCTGGCAGTTCGGTGTCGGTGGACATGATGCGGGCGATGACCCCGGACATGTTCTTCGATTTCCTGGCAATTCGGCTCGACAGCGAAAAAGCCGCCGGCCATGACCTGACCCTGAACTGGACCTTCGAGGACCAGCACCAGGACTTCAACCTGACCCTGCGCAACGGCGTGCTGACGCATCGTTCCGGGCTCAACCCGGCGGCGGATGCCAGTGTCAGCCTGAGCAAGGCGACGCTGGAACAGATCAGTCTGAAACAATTGGATTTCCCGACGGCAATGCAGAAAGGCTTGGTCAAGATTCAAGGGAATGGCAAGAAGCTCGGGGAGTTGATGGGTAGCCTGGATAGCTTCAGCCCGCAGTTCAATATCGTTACGCCGTAAAGATCAAAAGATCGTCCGAACGCGGCCCGAACCTGCGGCAGCTCCTACATTGGAATGCGATTTCCTGTCGGAGCTGCCGCAGGCTGCGATCTTTTGCGTCATACCAGTCAGCATCACCTTCTCAGACACACCGCCATCGCGGGCAA
>NZ_JSAK01000003.1 GCF_000802965.1 Pseudomonas fluorescens
CTTGCCAGCGATGAGGCCCGTCAGATCGCCGCCAATGCTTTGGCAAGACGTTTAGCTCGCGCCCCCGCCGCCAAATCCATCACCGCCTGATCCCGTTGCCACATCGCCGCCCACTCCAACGGGCCCTCGGCCAGCGCTTCGTTGATCTCACCCTTGAGCCCGTCGAACTGCGCAAACAACCCACCGAGCAACACATGCCCCGCCGGATTGTTCGGCGCCTGTCGGCTGACTTCCGCACAACCGGCCAGCAACGCCAGCAAGCGCAATTGCAGGTTTTGCGGCCAGTCGCTGTCCTGACCGACGCCATACAGCCACGCGGTCATGGCGCTCAACACATAGACATCTTCCAGAGTGCGGAACGGTTTGACGTACGCGTCCCAGCCATCTCCCGCCAGCAATTCGCACAGCGCGTTGTCCAGAAACAAGCGGCCATGGCTGATGTCCGGCATCAACGGGATCGCCGGGAGCTTTTCCACGCGCACACCCGGTTCACCGGGATAAACCACCGCCAGGCTCAGGCGCGGATCGTCGCCGGGAGTTTCACTGCGCGCCGCGATCAACAGCCAGTCAGCGGCATCGCCAGCGGTGACGAAATCCTTGCGCCCGCTCAAGCGCAAATCGTGCAGACGGGTCTGCATGTCCGCCACTCGCAGGCTGCGTTGTTCGGTCGCGCACAACGCGCCGAGGCTCAGCGGCGCGCTCGGCCACAGCATGCGCAACGCGGCCTGATAGCCCACCAGAAACGCCAGGCCCGGCGTCGCCATCATCCGCGCACCGGCCACCGCCAATTCAAACGGCGTGACCGTGCCCAATTGGTGCAACAACGTCGCGAAGCCTTCGCCCAGGTCCGGGTTGGCGGGCAGGCGCTCGCGGCGGTTCAACAGGTTTTGCCAGGGCATAAGAGGCTCCTTGTGGGCTGTCATATAAGCATCACCAAAGGTTCATGGCGATGACACCGGCGCTACATAGCCTGACTTTGCACAACAAGGCTGGATAAAGAAAGTCGATCCGCTGTAACCCAAGACGGGTGAGCAGCCCGCACGGAGAATCGCCATGACTCAGATCGCCCGTATCAGCGACACCGGCAATGAACGCCGCCTGCAAGCCGAACGCCTGGTGGGCGCCGAGGCCTTGCAGGAAGCCCAGGCCTTGCGCTTCAACGTGTTCAGCGGCGAGTTCAATGCCAAGCTGAAAGGCGCGGAACTGGGTCTGGACATGGACGACTATGACGTTCACTGCGCCCACATCGGCGTGCGTGACCTCAACACCGGGCGTCTGGTGGCGACCACGCGACTGCTCGACCACACCGCCGCCAGCAGCCTCGGCAAGTTTTACAGCGAAGAAGAATTCAGCCTGCATGGCCTGGTTCATCTGCAAGGCCCGATCCTGGAAATCGGCCGCACTTGCGTCGACCCGGCCTACCGCAACGGCGGCACCATCGCCGTGCTGTGGGGCGAACTGGCCGAGGTGCTGAACCAGGGCGGCTACAGCTATTTGATGGGTTGCGCGAGCATTCCGATGCAGGACGGCGGCATCCAGGCCCACGCGATCATGCAGCGTCTGCGCGAACGCTACCTGTGCACCGAACACCTGCGAGCCGAGCCGAAAAAGCCGCTGCCGACCCTGGATATCCCATCGAACGTGATCGCCGAAATGCCGCCGCTGCTCAAGGCCTACATGCGCCTGGGTGCGAAGATCTGCGGCGAGCCGTGCTGGGACGAAGATTTCCAGGTCGCCGACGTGTTCATCCTGCTCAAGCGCGATGAGCTTTGCCCGCGCTACGCCAAACACTTCAAGGCGGCGGTGTAATGGGTCGCCTGCGCGTGTACGCGCGAATCGCACGGGTATTGCTGGTGGTCGGGCTCGGCCTGAGCATGGCCACCGTGTTCGGTGTTTTCGAGCGCCTGGGGCTGGCCCATTCGATGGAACGTCGCCAGCGCTGGTCGCGTTTTTTCATGGCACGCTTGAGTAACGCCCTGCCCTTCGACGTGACGGTGCATGGTCAGTTGCCGAAAGCGCCGATGCTGTGGGTCAGCAACCATGTGTCATGGACTGATATTCCGCTGCTGGGAATGCTCACGCCTTTGTCGTTCCTGTCCAAGGCTGAAGTGCGCACCTGGCCGGTCGCGGGCTGGTTGGCGGCCAAGGCCGGCAGCCTGTTTATCCGTCGTGGTTCGGGTGACAGTCAGTTGATCCGCAAGCAAATGACCCGCCATCTGCAACAAGAACATCCCCTGCTGATGTTCCCGGAAGGCACCACCACCGATGGCCGTTCGTTGCGCACTTTTCATGGTCGTTTGCTGTCGGCAGCGATTGATTCCGAAGTGGCGCTGCAACCGGTGGCGATTCGGTATGTGCGCGATGGTCAGCCCGATTCGTTGGCACCGTTCGTTGGTGATGATGACTTGCTCTCGCACCTGATGCGCTTGTTTGCCAATGATCGCGGCGGCGTGGAGATTCACCTGCTCAAGCCGATCGCTTGCGAAGGCCGTGAACGCGCGGCACTGGCGTTCGAGGCGCAGCAGGCGGTGCAGAAGGCGTTGTTTGGGGCTGTGGTTGAACCTCAGCGAGCACCGATGCGCCCCGCTATCGCGGCCTGAACACTGACTCCCTGTGGGAGCTGGCTTGCCAGCGATAGCGGTGGATCAGCCAATGTAGATGTTGGATGATCCGGACTTATCGCTGGCAAGCCAGCTCCCACAGTGATCTATGTTGTTGGATGGTTCTGCGCAAAATCCTGAAGCTGCGGATAGAACAACCGGAAGTCCTCGCTCAACGGCTCATACAACACGCGCAACTCCTGCATCGCTGCCGCCAGTTCCTCAGGCTTGGTCAAGCGCCGCGAAATCCCCCGCAGCACCTGCTCCAGCACTTCGAACTCCCGATACGAACCCAACCAATCGTTAGCAACCATGTGCGGCGCGATCTTCGCCAGGCGCTCGGGCAACTGCCGTTCGCTGGACAACACCCGATACACATCCGATGTGAACAGCTCCAGCGGCCGATCCGCATACAGCGCCCAGTCCCGCGCCAGGCAATGGTCGAAAAACACGTCGAGGACGATCCCGGCGTAGCGCCGGCGCGTCAGGGAAAACCGCGACAGCGAGACATCCACCAACGGATGGCGGTCGGTGAACACGTCGATGCTGCGATGCAACTGGATAGCCGCTTCGATCTCCGGTTCGAACTGCCCTTGCAGCCGTCCCTTGACGAAATCGCCATACAGGCTGCCGAGCAATTGACCGGGGCGCTGGCCACCGAGGTGAAGATGTGCGAGATAGTTCATCCGCGCAGCTTAGCATTGCCGCCAACGTATCGTTATAACCCGATATACCGATTTGCTCAGTCATCAGAGCAAAATCATATTTGTATATCGCGAAATAACGATTTAAATTTCGCTTCATCGCGATATAGCGTTTTACTGATCACGAGCCCCCAATCATGAACCTTGAACTCGACGAAATAATAAAAGCCCTGGCACACCCGGTACGGCGAGAAATCCTGCACTGGCTCAAAAACCCGGACGTCGAATTTCCAGACCAGTCCCACAGCAACGAGCACGGCGTTTGTGCCGGGCAAATCGATCAACGTTGCGGTCTGTCGCAGTCCACGGTGTCCGCGCACCTGGCCACCCTGCAACGCGCCGGCCTGATCAGCAGCCGCAAAGTCGGCCAGTGGCACTTTTTCAAACGCAATGAGGAAACCATCCAGGAGTTCCTCAAAATCTTCAGTAAAGAGCTCTGACCCTTCACGTCAGCCAGCCAAAAGGAATTACCAATGCCCCTCTCGCTACTCATATTGGCCTTGAGCGCCTTCGCCATCGGCACCACCGAATTCGTCATCATGGGCTTGCTGCCCGATGTGGCGGCCGACCTCGGTGTGTCGATCCCCGGCGCTGGCTGGCTGGTGACCGGTTACGCCTTGGGCGTGGCCATCGGCGCGCCATTCATGGCACTGGCCACCGCCAGACTGCCGCGCAAGGCTGCGCTGATCGCGTTGATGGGCATTTTCATTATCGGCAACCTGCTCTGCGCCGTGGCCAGCGACTACAACGTGTTGATGTTTGCCCGCGTGGTCACAGCCCTGTGTCACGGCGCGTTCTTCGGTATCGGTTCAGTCGTAGCCGCCGGCCTGGTGCCGGCCAACAAACGCGCTTCGGCCGTGGCCCTGATGTTCACCGGCCTGACCCTGGCCAACGTCCTCGGCGTGCCACTGGGCACCGCACTTGGTCAACAAGCCGGCTGGCGCTCGACCTTCTGGGCGGTGACCGTGATCGGTGTGATCGCGCTGTTCGGCCTGATCCGCTTCCTGCCAGCCAAGCGTGATGAAGAGAAACTCGACATGCGCGCCGAACTGCGTGCCCTCAAAGGCGCCGGTATCTGGTTGTCCCTGAGCATGACCGCGCTGTTCGCCGCGTCGGTGTTCACCCTCTTTACCTACGTCGCGCCACTGCTGGGCGAAGTGACTGGCATCTCGCCCCGTGGCGTGACCTGGACCCTGATGCTCATCGGCCTGGGCCTGACCGTCGGCAACATCATCGGCGGCAAACTGGCTGACAAAGGCCTGGCCGCCACACTGATCGGCGTCTTCATCGCCATGGCGGTGGTCTCCACCGTGCTGACCTGGACCAGCGTCGCGCTGATCCCGACCGAAATCACCCTGTTCCTCTGGGCCACCGCGTGTTTCGCCGCCGTGCCTGCCCTGCAAGTCAACGTGGTGACCTACGGCAAGGCTGCACCGAACCTGGTCTCGACCCTGAACATCGGCGCGTTCAACGTCGGCAACGCACTCGGCGCTTGGGTCGGTGGCAGCGTGATTGCCCACGGCTTCGGCCTGACCAGCGTGCCCCTCGCGGCTGCCGCACTGGCCGTACTCGCCCTGGTGGTGACCCTGATTACTTTCCGTCAGAACGGCAATCCCGAACTGGCTCCTGCTACTAACTGATCTTCAAAAGAGAGCAATTAAATGACGACTATTTTCGATCCGATCAAACTGG
This sequence comes from Pseudomonas fluorescens, assembly GCF_000802965.1. Lineage (GTDB taxonomy): Bacteria > Pseudomonadota > Gammaproteobacteria > Pseudomonadales > Pseudomonadaceae > Aquipseudomonas > Aquipseudomonas fluorescens_A. The sequence continues at coordinate 4,997 of NZ_JSAK01000003.1, forward strand.
GCGACCTGGAACTGTCCAACCGCATCATCATGGCGCCGCTGACCCGCTGCCGCGCTGACGAAGGCCGTGTGCCGAACGCGCTGATGGCCGAATACTACGTACAGCGCGCCTCCGCCGGCCTGATCCTCAGCGAAGCCACTTCGGTCACGCCGATGGGCGTGGGCTACCCGGACACCCCGGGTATCTGGTCCAACGATCAGGTGCGTGGCTGGTCCAACGTGACCAAGGCGATCCACGGCGCGGGTGGCAAGATCTTCCTGCAACTGTGGCACGTCGGCCGGGTTTCGCACTCGTTGTACTTGAATGGTGAAGCTCCGGTCGCACCGAGCGCCATCCAGCCGAAAGGTCACGTCAGCCTGGTTCGCCCGTTGTCTGACTACCCGACCCCGCGCGCCCTGGAAACCGCTGAAATCGCCGACATCGTCGACGCTTACCGCACCGGTGCCGAAAACGCCAAGGCCGCCGGTTTCGACGGCGTGGAAATCCACGGCGCCAACGGCTACCTGCTCGACCAGTTCCTGCAAAGCAGCACCAACCAGCGCACCGACCACTACGGCGGCTCTCTGGAAAACCGTGCGCGCCTGCTGCTGGAAGTGACCGACGCCGCCATCGAAGTCTGGGGCGCCGGTCGCGTCGGTGTGCACCTGGCACCGCGCGCCGACTCCCACGACATGGGTGACGACAACCTCGCCGAAACCTTCACCTACGTCGCTCGCGAACTGGGCAAGCGTGGCATCGCGTTCATCTGCTCGCGCGAAAAAGAAGGCACCGACAGCCTCGGCCCACAAATCAAGGAAGCCTTCGGCGGCCCGTACATCATCAACGAACGCTTCACCAAGGACAGCGCCAACGCCTGGCTGGCCGCTGGCAAGGCTGACGCGGTAGCCTTCGGCGTACCGTTCATTGCCAACCCGGATCTGCCGGCACGCTTGAAGGCTGATGCGCCGCTGAACGAGGCTCATCCGGAAACCTTCTACGGCAAAGGCCCGGTCGGCTACATCGACTACCCGACGCTGTAAGCGCTGCCTGTAGAAATGCAAAAGCCCCGACTCGAAAGAGCCGGGGCTTTTGCATTTCGTTTAATTGCGAAACCGCAATATCGGATGACGCCGTAGGACCTTGTAGGCAAACTCCGAATCTTGCGTTTGGGCACTTTGATGCCTTGTTGCGCTTTTGTTTGACGGGATAGTCTCCGGACGTCGCTGACCATTCAGCGATCGGGCTTGGAAACCCGTCGAGCAAATTGCAACAACGTGCCCAACATGAGCGCAGTCGTTTTACGGCTGCAATTCTGTGTCATGGCGGCTGTGCGTGGGACGTCTTCGGACGTGCCGGTTTTCCTTTGCTCCCGGTTTTCCAACCTGCGCACAGCTGCCACCCATTCGCTTGGAAACGAACGTGGCGGCTCCTCAAGCTTAGGAGTTACACCATGAGCAAAACCAATCCGCCCTCACCTTCAGAACTCAAAACCATCGGCTTCACCCCTTTCATCTTCTGCTCAGACCAGGCGCTGTTTCACGTCAGCCGCGGCGTGCCTCTCGCCGAAGCGTTAGCCCAAGCCTCCAACCTGCTGTTCCTCGCCAAGGAACTCACTCTCGACGCTGCCTACGCCAAAGACACCGACCGCCACGCCTGGGCCGCGCATTACCTGACGGCGATGAGCAAAGCGGTGATCGATGATGTGGCGAAGGAGCTGGATCGAGGGCCTGATCGTAAAGGCAAGCAAGCCAAGTCGTAGCGATAATTTTCTATCTGAATATCGCGGCTTGACACTGTAGGAGCTGCCGAAGGCTGCGATCTTTTGACTTTGTTTTTTGAAAGCAAGATCAAAAGATCGCAGCCTTCGGCAGCTCCTACAGGGGGCGCGTGATGTTCGGCGAAACACAAAATTCCTACAAATTACTGCGCAAACTCTCTGTCAACCCGGCGAGCGGGCGTATATAAAAGCACCCCTCTGCCGTAGAGCGCGTGAAGAACTGTTCATCCACGGCCACAACGGTTGACACACGCGGAACCGATTAAGCATCTTGTTTCACTTTTCGCAGGCTTGGACTCAAACGCAGCATGTCCAGCGCGATATCGACCCAACGCTCGGCCTCGGTGTGCAGCTGGAAGCTGTCCGGTGCGAGCAACCACTGGTACAGCAGGCCGTCGATCCAGGCATGAATGCTGATGGCGGCACGGGCGGTGTCGAGGTCTTCCGGCAGCTGCCCACGATTGACGGCATTACGCAGGGTCAGGCCGATGCGCGAGTTGCATTCGAGGCTGGCCGCACGACGCTGCTGACGCAGGTCGCACATTTCATCGGTGAATTCGCACTTATGGAACAGAATCTCGTTGATGCGCCGGGTCTTGGGGTCCAGCGCAACTTCATGAAACAAATGAATCAGCAGCCGGCGCATGCAGCCCAGTGGATCGAGCTCGTCTTCGCTCTCCGCGGCTTTGGCCAGTTCATCAAGGGGCTCTTGCAAGCTATCCAGCATGGCCTGCACCAAATCCGCCTTGTTGCTGAAATGCCAATAGATGGCCCCGCGCGTAACGCCGGCCAGGGTCGCGATGTCCGCCAGGGTCGTGCGCGCCACGCCCCTTTCAAAAAAGGCTTTTTCGGCCGCTTCGAGTATCTGGTTGCGGGTTTCTTGAGCTTCCTCTTTGGTGCGACGGACCATGGCAGTACAACCTCAATCAGGATGCCTCAGCGATGTCTGAACATCAGCTGAATAAAAGTGGGGCGAGCGCTCTTGGGTCTCGTCCCCGGGCCTACAATTCCAACCTTTCAACGGCGTCTGTAACGGCGCGGATACAGGGTCAAGGTCTTTACAAACAGCCGTGAATGTAAGTATATTCCTTAGCAAGCTACTTATCCACCCGGCATACATTTTTTAACCTTCCATGTTTTCTTGTGCGTGTTTTGCGCGCCTGACCCGAGGATTTTCATGCAACTCAAGCCAGCTGTTACCGCTCTGGTCGCCGCCGTCGCCCTGGCATCACTGCTCAGCGGATGTAAAAAGGAAGAGGCCGCTCCGGCCGCACCACCGCCTCAGGTCGGCGTCGTTACCCTGCAACCACAATCCTTCACCCTGACGTCCGAGCTGCCGGGGCGTACCAGTGCGTTCCGCATTGCCGAAGTTCGCCCGCAAGTGAACGGCATCATCCTCAAGCGTCTGTTCAAGGAAGGCGGCGATGTCAAAGCCGGCCAGCAGCTGTATCAGATCGACCCGTCGGTCTATGACGCTACGCTGAAAAGCGCCGAAGCCAACCTGCGTTCGACCAAGTCGATCTCCGACCGCTACCAGCAACTGGTCAACGAACAGGCTGTGAGCCGCCAGGAATACGACACCGCCGTGGCCAACCGCTTGCAATCGGAAGCCGCGCTGCAATCGGCCCAGATCAACGTGCGCTACACCAAGGTCTACGCGCCATTGACCGGTCGTATCGGTCGTTCTTCGGTGACCGAAGGGGCGCTGGTCAGCAACGGCCAGACTGAAGCGATGGCGGTGATCCAGCAACTGGACCCGATCTACGTCGACGTCACCCAATCCTCGGTCGAGCTACTGCAGCTGCGCCGCGAACTGGAAAGCGGTCGCCTGCAAAAGGCCGGCGACAACGCTGCGAAAGTCAAACTGACCCTCGAAGACGGCAGCCAGTACAAGCTGGAAGGCAAGCTGGAGTTCTCCGAAGTCTCGGTTGACCAGACCACTGGTTCCGTAACCTTGCGCGCCGTGTTCCCGAACCCTGATCACACTCTGTTGCCAGGCATGTTCGTACACGCCCAGTTGCAGGCCGGCGTGAACAGCGCCGCGATCCTCGCGCCGCAGCAAGGCGTGACCCGCGACCTCAAAGGCACGCCGACCGCACTGGTCGTCGGCCCGGACAACAAGGTCGAACTGCGTCAGCTCAAGGCCAACCGTACCGTCGGCAATCAATGGCTGATCGAAGACGGCCTGAAGGCCGGCGATCGCCTGATCACCGAAGGTCTGCAATTCGTCAAACCTGGCATCGAAGTCAAGCCAAGCGAGGCGACCAACGTAGCCGCAAAGAACCCGGCCCCCGCTCAGGCAGCTGATAAAGCGTCTGGCGGCAAAGGGGAGTAACTCATGTCAAAATTCTTCATCGACCGTCCGATTTTCGCCTGGGTAATTGCCCTGGTGATCATGCTGGTCGGGGCACTATCGATCCTCAAACTGCCGATCAACCAATACCCGAGCATTGCGCCTCCGGCGATCGCCATTTCCGTGACCTACCCGGGCGCTTCTGCGCAAACCGTGCAGGACACCGTGGTTCAGGTGATCGAGCAACAGCTCAACGGTATCGACAATCTGCGTTATGTGTCTTCGGAAAGTAACGCCGACGGCACCATGACCATCACCGCGACCTTTGAGCAAGGCACCAACTCCGATACCGCGCAGGTCCAGGTGCAGAACAAGCTGAACCTGGCCACCCCGCTGCTGCCGCAAGAAGTACAGCAGCAAGGTATCCGCGTGACCAAGGCAGTGAAGAACTTCCTGCTGGTAATCGGTGTGGTATCGCGCGACGGCAGCATGACCAAGGACGACCTGTCCAACTACATCGTGTCGAACATGCAGGACCCGATCTCGCGGACCGCCGGTGTCGGTGACTTCCAGGTGTTCGGTTCGCAGTACGCCATGCGTATCTGGCTCGACCCGGCCAAGTTGAACAACTTCAACCTGACCCCGATCGACGTCAAGACCGCCATCGCCGCACAGAACGTCCAGGTGTCGTCCGGCCAGCTCGGCGGCTTGCCTGCCCTGCCCGGCACGCAGCTGAACGCGACGATCATCGGCAAGACCCGTCTGCAGACCGCTGAGCAGTTCGAGAAGATCCTGCTCAAGGTCAACAAGGACGGCTCGCAAGTTCGCTTGAAAGATGTCGCCAGCGTCGGTCTGGGTGGCGAGAACTACAGCATCAACGCCCAGTTCAACGGTGCCCCGGCATCCGGTCTGGCGGTGAAACTGGCCACCGGCGCCAACGCGCTGGATACCGCCAAGGCGCTGCGTACCACCATCGACAGTCTCAAGCCGTTCTTCCCGCAAGGGATGGAAGTGGTGTTCCCGTACGACACCACGCCGGTGGTGACCGAGTCGATCAAAGGCGTGGTTCACACGCTGGTTGAAGCGGTCGGGCTGGTGTTCCTGGTGATGTTCCTGTTCCTGCAAAACTTCCGCGCCACCATCATCACCACGATGACCGTGCCGGTGGTATTGCTCGGTACGTTCGGGATCCTCGCGGCAGCCGGTTTCAGCATCAACACCCTGACCATGTTCGGTATGGTCCTAGCCATCGGTTTGCTGGTGGACGACGCCATCGTCGTGGTGGAAAACGTCGAACGGGTGATGAGCGAAGAAGGCCTGTCGCCCAAGGAAGCCACCAAGAAATCCATGGGGCAGATCCAGGGTGCATTGGTCGGTATCGCCCTGGTGCTGTCGGCGGTTCTGCTGCCGATGGCGTTCTTCAGCGGCTCCACCGGTGTGATCTACAAGCAGTTCTCGATCACCATCGTTTCGGCCATGGCCCTGTCGGTACTGGTTGCGCTGATCTTCACCCCGGCGCTGTGCGCCACCATGCTCAAGGCGATTCCGAAAGGCGAACACCACACGCCGAAACGCGGCTTCTTCGGCTGGTTCAACCGCACCTTCGACCGTGGCGTGAAAAACTACGAGCGTGGCGTGGGCAGCATGCTTACGCACAAAGCGCCGTATTTGCTGGCGTACCTCATCATTGTGGTCGGCATGATCTGGCTGTTCACCCGCATTCCAACCGCGTTCCTGCCGGAAGAAGACCAGGGCGTACTGTTCGCCCAGGTGCAGACACCAGCCGGCTCGACGTCCCAGCGCACCCAAGTGGTCGTGGACGAAATGCGTGAGTACCTGCTGCGTTCGGGCAAGGACGGCGGTGAAGGCGATGCGGTGAACTCGGTGTTTACCGTGACCGGCTTCAACTTCGCCGGCCGTGGCCAGAGCTCGGGTATGGCGTTCATCATGCTCAAGCCATGGGGCGATCGTAATGCCGACAACAGCGTATTCAAGGTCGCGGCCCGTGCCCAGCAGCACTTCTTCACCTTCCGCGACGCCATGGTGTTTGCCTTTGCGCCACCGGCGGTACTGGAGCTGGGTAACGCCACCGGTTTCGACGTGTTCCTTCAGGATCGCGCCGGTATCGGTCACGAGAAGTTGATGGAAGCGCGTAACCAGTTCCTCGGCATGGCCGCGCAGAGCAAGATTCTGACGCAGGTGCGCCCAAACGGCCTGAACGACGAACCGCAATACCAACTGGAAATCGACGACGAGAAGGCCAGTGCCCTGGGCATTACCATCGCCGACATCAACAACACCCTGTCGATCGCGCTGGGCAGTAGCTACGTCAACGACTTCATCGACCGCGGTCGCGTGAAGAAGGTGTACGTGCAAGGCCAGCCTGGCGCACGCATGAGCCCTGAAGACTTGCAGAAGTGGTACGTGCGCAACAGCGTCGGCACCATGGTTCCGTTCTCGGCCTTCGCCAAGGGTGAGTGGATTTACGGTTCGCCGAAACTGGCCCGATACAACGGCGTAGAAGCGATGGAAATCCTCGGCGCCCCGGCCCCGGGTTACTCCACCGGTGAAGCGATGGCCGAAGTCGAAGCCATTGCCAAGAAACTGCCGGCCGGTGTCGGTATTTCCTGGACCGGTCTGTCGTACGAAGAACGTCTGTCCGGTTCGCAAGCGCCAGCGCTGTACGCCCTGTCGCTGCTGATGGTGTTCCTGTGTCTGGCGGCGCTGTATGAGAGCTGGTCGATTCCGATCGCGGTGATGTTGGTGGTGCCGCTGGGGATCATCGGTGCGCTGATGGCCACCAGCCTGCGCGGCCTGTCCAACGACGTGTACTTCCAGGTGGGCTTGTTGACGACCATCGGTCTGGCGGCGAAAAACGCCATTCTGATCGTCGAGTTCGCCAAGGAACTGCACGAGCAAGGACGCAGCCTGCGCGATGCAGCCATCGAAGCCTGCCGCATGCGACTGCGACCGATCATCATGACCTCGCTCGCCTTCGTCCTCGGCGTGGTACCACTGGCTATCTCCACGGGCGCAGGCTCGGGTAGCCAGCATGCAATCGGTACCGGTGTGATTGGCGGTATGATCACGGCAACCGTTCTGGCGATCTTCTGGGTCCCGCTGTTCTTCGTCACTGTGTCGGCCATGGGTCAGCGTAAAAACGTCGACCAGGAAGACGCTACTGAAACTCCTAAAGAGGCTGGCTAATGAGCAAGTCGCTACTCTCCCTGGCAGTCGCCGCCTTCGTGCTCGGTGGCTGCTCGCTGATCCCTGACTATCAGCAGCCGCAAGCACCGGTGGCGGATCAATACCCGCAGGGCCCGGCGTATTCGCCGGCCCAGGCACCGGCGCAGGCCGCTGCCGAGCAGGGCTGGAAGCAATTTTTCCATGACCCGGCGCTGCAACAGCTGATCCAGATCTCCCTGGAAAACAACCGCGACCTGCGTGTCGCGGCCCTGAACATCGACGCCTTTGCGGCTCAGTACCGCATCCAGCGCGCCGACCTGTACCCGGCCATTTCCGCCAATGGCACCGGTAGCCGTCAGCGCCTGCCGGCCGACGCTTCGCAGACCGGCGAAGCGGGGATCAGCAGTTCCTATTCGGCCACCGTCGGCATCAGCGCCTATGAACTCGACCTGTTCGGTCGCGTTCGCAGCCTGAGCGAAGAAGCCCTGCAGAAATACTTCGCCACTGAAGAAGGTCGCCGCAGCACCCAGATCAGCCTGGTGGCCAGCGTGGCCAATGCCTACCTGACCTGGCAGGCCGACAAGGAACTGCTGAAGCTGACCCAGGACACCCTCGGTGCGTTCGAGGAGAGCTACAAGCTCACCGCCCGCAGCAACGAAGTGGGTGTGGCCTCGGCGCTGGACCTGGCGCAGTCGCGTACCTCGGTGGAAAACGCCCGTGCGCAACTGGCCAAGTACACCCGCCAGGTCGCTCAGGATGAAAACAGCCTGGTGCTGCTGCTCGGCACCGGCATTCCGGCCAACCTGCAAGCGGCCAAACCGCTGGCGGACGATTTGCTGGCCGAAGTGCCGCCCGGCCTGCCGTCTGATTTGCTGCAACGTCGTCCGGATATCCTCCAGGCCGAGTACAACCTCAAGGCTGCCAATGCCAACATCGGCGCGGCGCGTGCGGCGTTCTTCCCGAGCATCAGCCTGACCGCCAATGCCGGGACGCTGAGCCCTGATCTTTCAGGTCTGTTCAAGGGCGGCTCGGGCACCTGGCTGTTCCAGCCGCAGATCAACCTGCCGATCTTCAACGCTGGCAGCCTGCGCGCCAGCCTGGATTACTCGAAAATCCAGAAAGACATCGGCGTGGCGAACTACGAGAAGTCCATTCAAACGGCCTTCCAGGAAGTCGCCGACGGCCTGGCCGCGCGTCAGACCTACGTGCAGCAATTGCAGGCGCAATCTGACTTCGTCAGCGCGAACCAGGACTACTACCGTCTGGCCGAGCGTCGCTACCGTATTGGTGTCGACAGCAACCTGACCTTCCTCGACGCCCAGCGTCAGCTGTTCAGTGCGCAACAAGTGTTGATTACCGACCGTCTGGCGCAACTGGTCAGCCAGGTCAATCTGTACAAGGCACTGGGTGGTGGCTGGAATGAGCAGACGGCGAAGAACGAGCCGTTGAAAGAAGAAGCGCCGAAGATGAAGTATTTCTGATAGCGCTGTGAACACAAGAAGCCCACCGATTGGTGGGCTTTTTGTTGGCAGCGGGAAAAGTTGTGCTGACTTCATCGCTGGCAAGCCAGCTCCCACAGTGTGAGTGTCGTGCACAAATTTTGTGGACCACTGTGACCCTGTGGGAGCTGGCTTGCCAGCGATGAGGCATCCAGAACAGAACAAAAATTACTGCAAATCTTATGTTCGATAATCGCCCAGAACCTTCTTTTAACAATTGAACCATCCAGTACATTCCCCGCACCATCCGACCCACAAAACCAAAAGCAACAGGTTCGATGCCATGCCCCCGCGCCCTGCCCCGCCCGGCTGATCACGTTCGTTTTTTCCAGAAAATCCAATGATTTGTCTGCAATCCCCCGATTGCGGCACGCCCCGTTTCATCCCCAAGAATTAGAGAGACCCGAGCACATGACGCCTTCTCACGCGCAGTATTTCGTTCCCAGCCTGATCGCCGTAGCCCTGGCCACCGCCGCCCTGCCCGCCCACGCCGAGGAATCAGGCTTTGTCGAAGGCGCCAAGGTCAACCTGAACCTGCGCAACTTCTACATCAACCGCAACTTCACCAACCCGACCAAGACCCAGGGCAAGGCTGAAGAGTGGACGCAGAGTTTCATCCTCGATGCCAAGTCCGGTTTCACCCAGGGCGTCGTCGGGTTCGGCATGGATGTGCTGGGGCTGTACTCGGTGAAGCTTGATGGCGGCAAAGGCACCGGCGGTACGGCGCTGCTGCCGCTGGACAGTGATGGCCGCCCGGCAGACAACTTCGGTCGTACCAACGTGGCGTTCAAGGCCAAGCTGTCGCAGACCGAAGCGAAGGTGGGCGAATGGATGCCGGTGCTGCCGATCCTGCGTTCGGATGACGGTCGCTCGCTGCCACAAACCTTCCGTGGTGGTCAGATCACCTCGAAGGAAATCGATGGCCTGACGGTCTACGGCGGCCAGTTCCGCCAGAACAGCCCGCGCGACGACAGCAGCATGGATGACATGTCGATGACCGGCAAAGCGGCGTTCACCTCGGACCGTTTCAATTTCCAGGGCGGCGAGTACCTGTTCAACGAGAAACGCACCCAGATCGGTGTGTGGAATGCCGAACTCAAGGACATCTACAGCCAGCAATTCATCAACCTGACCCACAGCCAACCCATCGGCGCCTGGACCCTCGGCGCCAACCTCGGTTTCTTCTATGGCAAGGATGACGGCAGCGCCCGGGCCGGCGAGCTGGACAACAAAACCATGTATGGCCTGCTCTCAGCCAAGTACGGCGGCAACACCTTCTACGTCGGCCTGCAAAAACTCACCGGCGACAGCCCGTGGATGCGCGTTAACGGCACAAGCGGCGGCACCCTGGCCAACGACAGTTACAACTCCAGCTACGACAACGCTCGGGAAAAATCCTGGCAAGTGCGCCATGACTACAACTTCGTCGCCGTGGGTGTACCGGGTCTGACGCTGATGAACCGCTATATCAGTGGCGATAACGTGCACACCGGCACGATCACCGATGGCAAGGAATGGGGACGTGAAAGTGAACTGGCCTACACCGTACAGAGCGGTGCGCTGAAAGACCTGAACGTGAAATGGCGCAACTCGACCATGCGCCGCGATTACAGCAACAACGAGTTCGATGAGAACCGCTTGATCATCAGCTATCCGATCAGCCTGCTTTAAAAATCAAAAGATCGTCCGAACGCGGCCCGAGCCTGCGGCAGCGCCTACAGAAATCTTCGGTGATCGCACGACCTGCGTTCACACCGATCAAAATGTGGGAGCGAGCCTGCTCGCGATGGCAATCCTCCAGACACATCAATGTTGGATGTACTGACGCCATCGTGGGCAAGCCCGCGATGGCGTCAGTCCAGGCAACAAAAATCGCGGAATCACTCCCGCGATTCAACCCCCAACTCATCCCACACCGACTCGGCCAGGTGGAACGTTGCGTTGGCCGCCGGGATGCCGCAGTAGATCGCGCTCTGCATGATCACTTCCTTGATCTCGCCACGGCTCACGCCGTTATTGGCGGCGGCGCGCAGGTGCAGTTTCAGTTCGCCTTCGCGGTTCATGCCGATCAGCATGGCGATGGTGATCAGGCTGCGGGTGTGGCGCGGCAGGCCCGGGCGGGTCCAGATGTCACCCCAGGCGTGGCGGGTGATCATTTCCTGGAACTCCGAGTTGAACTCGGTCAGGGTGGTCAGGCTGCGATCGACATGAGCATCGCCCAGTACCGCGCGACGAACGTTCATGCCCTCGTCGTAACGTTGTTTCTCGTCCACAACAATCCCCTTAATGAGCCAACAAAAACGCCAGAACGCACTCGCTGAACGCTGCGCCAGCCTGGACGTTGGACAAGTGCGCGGCGTAGAACTCGGCGTACTCGGCGCCAGCTACGTGCTCCTGAATGAAGTGCCCACCGGATGGCGGCGTGACCGCGTCTTCAGTCCCGGCAATCACCAGCAACGGCACTTTGATCGACGACAACTGATCGCGGAAATCGGCATCACGCACCGCCGCGCAGTTGGCCGCGTAACCTTCAGGCGAAGTCGCCGCGAGCATGTCGGTAATCTGCTTGGCAGCCGCCGGGTTGACCTCGGAGAAATCCGGGGTAAACCAGCGCGCAATCGAAGCATCGCGCAATGCGACCATCGCTGCCGCACCATCACGCAGCACGGTTTCGATGCGCGGGTTCCACACCGACGGATCGCCGATTTTCGCTGCCGTGTTGCACACGATCAGTTTGTTCAAGCGCTCGCCGGCATTGATACCCAGCCACTGCCCGATCAAACCGCCCATGGACAAACCGCAGAAATGCGCGCGCTCGATGTGCAGCGCATCCAGCAGCGCCAGCACATCGCGGCCCAGTTGCTCGATGCTGTACGGCCCCGGTGTCACCAGCGACTTGCCGTGACCGCGCGTGTCAAAACGCAGCACGCGAAAATGCTTGGTGAACGCGGCAATTTGCGCGTCCCACATGTGCAGGTCGGTGCCCAGCGAGTTGGACAACACCAGCACCGGCGCATCGACCGGACCGTCGACTTGCGGCCCTTGAATTTGGTAGTGCAGTTCGCCATCGGCGAGTTGTACGAAAGCCACAGCAATCTCCTTCAGGCAGTCAACGCAGAATGTTCAGCCACCGCTCGCTCGACCCAGGTTTTGGCCTGGCCGAGGTAATGGGCGGGGTCCAGCAGATGATCGAGTTCAACCGCCGACAGCTCGGCGGTCACTTGCGGTTCGTCGCCGAGTACCGCGCGCAGATGCCGCTGTTCGGCCACGGCGCGTTTGCAGCATTGCTCCAACAGGTGATGCGCGGTATCGCGCCCGACCCGTTGCGCAAGGACGATGCTCACCGCTTCGGCGAGCACCAGGCCCTGGGTCAGATCGAGGTTGCGCGCCATGCGGTCAGCGTCCACTTCCAGCCCGTCCGTGACCAGCAGCGCTTGCTTGAGGCTGCCGGATACGAGGCAGCAAATCTCCGGCAGGGTTTCCCACTCGGCATGCCACAGACCGAGGCTGCGCTCGTGTTCCTGCGGCATGGCGCTGAACAGCGTCGAGAGCAGACCCGGCACCCGCGTCGCCGCGCCGATCAATACCGCCGCGCCGACTGGATTGCGTTTATGCGGCATGGTCGAAGAACCGCCCTTGCCCGGTGCCGAAGGTTCAAAGACTTCGGCGGCTTCGGTTTGCATCAACAAACTAATGTCGCGCCCGAGTTTGCCCAGGCTGCCGGCGATCAGACCGAGTACCGACCCGAACTCCACCAAGCGATCGCGCTGGGTGTGCCAGGGTTGATCGGGCAACGTCAGTTGCAGCTCTTCGGCCAGCGCCTGGGCAACCGGAATTGCCTGCTCGCCGAGGGCCGCGAGGGTTCCGGAAGCACCGCCGAATTGCAGCACCAGCAGACGCGGCTTGAGTTCTTGCAGGCGCTGGCGACTGCGGGTCACCGCGCCCAGCCAACCGGCGATTTTCATGCCGAGGGTGACCGGCGTCGCGTGCTGCAACCAGGTGCGCCCGGCCAGCGGCGTGGCCACATAACGTTGGGCCTGGTTAGCAAGGGTTTCGCCCAGCTGCGCCAGATCGCTGTCGATCAATTCCAGTGCGCGGCGCAGTTGCAGCACCAGACCGCTGTCCATCACGTCCTGACTGGTAGCGCCCAGATGCACATAGCGTTCGGCTGCTGCATCGCTCGCGGCGATCTGCTTGCCCAACGCCTTGACCAACGGGATCGCCGAATTACCCGCCGTGGCAATCGCTTCGCCGAGCGCGGCAAAGTCGTAATGCCCGGCCTGGCACGCCGCTTCGATGGGCGCCACCGCCGCGTGCGGAATCAGTCCGACCCGCGCTTCGGCCCGGGCCAGCGCCGCTTCAAAATCCAGCATGGCCTGAACCCGGCCCTGATCGCAGAACACTTCACGCATGTCGCGGGCAGTGAAATAGGCATCGAACAATTGATTGCCCGGTCGCTCGTTCATAAACAGTCCCTGGAGGCGCGGGCCACTCGGGCCCGCGGGTGTAGATCAAAGGTCGTGATGCAAATACTTGGCTTGCTTGGGCAGGCGCAGGCTGAACAGGAACGCGATCGCCATCATCACCGTCACGTACCAGTAGAAGGAGTTCTCCATGCCCACGGCTTTGAGGCTCAGGGCCACATATTCCGCCGAACCGCCAAAGATCGCATTCGCTACCGCATAAGCCAGGCCGACGCCCAGTGCGCGCACTTCTGGCGGGAACATTTCGGCTTTTACCAGGCCGCTGATCGAGGTGTAGAAACTGACGATGGCCAGCGCCACAGTAATCAATACAAAGGCCAGGAACGGACTGCTGACGCTTTTCAGGCTCAGCAGAATCGGCACGGTGCACAGCGTACCGAGGGCACCGAACCACAGCATCGAATTACGTCGGCCGATCTTGTCCGCGAGCATGCCGAAGATCGGCTGCATGCACATATAAAGGAACAGCGCGCCGGTCATGATGTAACTGGCGGTCTTGGCGTGCATGCCGGCGGTGTTCACCAGGTATTTCTGCATGTACGTGGTGAAGGTGTAGAAAATCAGCGAGCCACCGGCGGTGTAGCCGAGCACGGTGATGAACGCGGCCTTATGGTCGCGGAACAATGCACGGATGCTGCCGGCGTCCTTGTTTTCGCGCATTTCCTTGCTGGTGGTTTCTTTCAGCGAACGACGCAGGAACAGCGAAATCAACGCCGCCACCGCACCGACCACGAACGGAATCCGCCAGCCGTAAGCGCGCAGTTCATCCTCGCTGAGGAACTGTTGCAGGACCACCACCAGCGACACCGCCAGCAATTGCCCGCCAATCAGGGTCACGTACTGGAACGAGGCGAAGAAACCGCGCTGGCCCTTGAGGGCGACTTCGCTCATGTAGGTCGCGGTGGTGCCGTACTCGCCGCCCACCGACAGGCCCTGGAGCAAGCGGGCGAACAGCAGCATGATCGGCGCCCAGACCCCGATGTCCTTGTAGGTCGGCAGGCAGGCGATGAGCAACGAGCCGAAGCACATCATCAGAATCGAGATCAGCATCGAATTCTTGCGCCCGTGCTTGTCCGCGACACGGCCGAAGATCCAGCCGCCAATCGGTCGCATCAGGAACCCGGCGGCAAACACGCCTGCGGTGTTGACCAGCTGCACCGTGGGGTTGTCAGAGGGGAAAAAGGCCGGCGCAAAATAGATCGCACAGAAGGCGTAGACATAGAAGTCGAACCATTCGACCAGGTTGCCGGACGAAGCGCCGACAATCGCGAAGATCCGCTTGTTGCGCTCTTCGCCGGTGTAGAGAGGTTCTGTAGCTGTAGTTGTTGTCATTGGTTTTCACTCAATAGGGACAGTGAGAGTCTAGACATACTTTGCAACAGTCCCGTTCCGCAGATCCATAAGCCTGTAGGAGCCGGCTTGCTGGCGATAGCGGTGTGTCATTCAACATCGATGACACTGAACCACCGTGATCGCCAGCAAGCCGGCTCCTACAGGTTGCGGTGTTCGATCAATAATCGAAGAACACCGTCTCGGCATCAGTGCCCTGCAGAATCACATTCCACTGATAGACACCGCTCGCATCCTTCTTGGCCAGCAAGGTATCGCGACGCTCGGCCGGAACGCATTCCAGCAACGGGTCCGACACGTTGGCCGGTTCGCCATCGAAGTAAATCCGCGTCAGCAGGTGCTTGACCAAGCCACGGGCAAACACCAGCACCACCAGGTGCGGTGCCTGAGTTGTACCTTTCAGGCCTTCCACAGTACCCGGTTTGATCGTGGTGAAACGGAAACGCCCTTCGGCGTCCACCGGCACCCGGCCAAAACCTTCGAAGTTCGGGTCCAGAGGTTTTTCCTGGTCGTCTTCGGGGTGGTCGTACTTGCCGGCCGCGTTGGCCTGCCAGACTTCCAGCATCGCATCGTTAACAACGTCGCCATTGCCATCCACCACTTGCCCGGTGATCGCCACGCGCTCGCCCAGGGTTTGCTCGACGGTCAGGTCTTCGCGGTTCAGCCAGGTCAGGCCGATGTGGTAGTACGGCCCGACGGTGTGGGACGTGGTCGCAGTCAGCGTCATCTTATTTCTCCATCGGCGTGGCATCGCGGCCGCGCAAAACGATGTCCCAACGATAACCGAGGGCATAGGAAGGGATGGTTTTTTCCAGGTCGAAGCTGGCGATCAAACGCTCTTTGGCGCCGGTATCGGGCACGCAGTTGTAGATCGGGTCATACGCCAGCAGCGGGTCACCGGGGAAATACATCTGCGTGACCAGGCGCGTCAGGATGCTTGGCCCGAACAGCGAGAAATGGATATGCGCCGGGCGCCAGGCGTTGTGGTGGTTACCCCACGGATAGGCGCCAGGCTTGATGGTCTGGAACTGATACCAGCCATCGGCGTCGGTCACGGTGCGGCCAGTGCCGGTGAAGTTCGGGTCCAGCGGCGCGTCGTGCAGGTCGCGGGCATGGTTGTAGCGACCGGCGGCGTTGGCCTGCCAGATCTCCACCAGAATCCCCGGCACCGGCAGACCGTTCTCGTCCAGCACACGGCCGTGAACGATGATGCGTTCGCCCTGCGGTTCGCCTTCGTGCTGGGCGGTCAGGTCGTGGTCCTTCTCATTGATGCGCTCGGCGCCAATGGTCGGACCGGTGATTTCCGACAACGAATGCGGCAAGAACACCAACGGCTTGGACGGCGAGCGCAGGTTGGTGGATTGGTAGGTCGGGTGCAGGTACGGAGGCTGAGTGCCTTCCTGCGGGCGACGGTAACCAGGTTTGTCAGTCATGAAGCGTTCCTCAGTTTCTTATTAGTCGGCAGAGCGCGTCAGACGCGCTCGATCGCCAAGGCCAGACCTTGGCCGACACCGACGCACATGGTCGCCAGACCTTTCTTGCCACCGGTTTTTTCCAGCTGATGCAACGCGGTCAGTACCAGGCGTGCACCGCTCATGCCCAACGGGTGACCCAAGGCAATCGCGCCACCGTTCGGGTTGACCTGGGGGGCGTCGTCGGCAATCCCCAGCTCGCGCAGCACTGCCAAGCCTTGGCTGGCGAAGGCTTCATTGAGTTCGATCACGTCGAAATCGCTGACGGCCAGGCCGAGGCGTTCGGTCAGTTTACGCACCGCTGGCACCGGGCCAATGCCCATGACGCGCGGAGCGACACCGGCACTCGACATGCCCAGCACTTTGGCGCGAGCGGTCAGACCGTGTTTCTTTACGGCTTCAGCCGAAGCCAGGATCAACGCCGCCGCACCGTCGTTAACGCCGGAGGCGTTGCCCGCGGTGACGGTTTTGTCCGGGCCGTTGACCGGTTTCAGTTTGGTCAGGGCTTCGAGGGTGGTGTCGGCGCGAGGATGTTCATCCTGGCTGACGACGGTTTCACCCTTCTTGTGGGCAATGCGCACTTCGACGATTTCTTCGGCGAAAAATCCGGCGGCTTGCGCCACGGCCGTGCGCTGCTGACTGCGCAGTGCGAAAGCGTCCTGATCCTCGCGGGAAACTTCGTAATCGTCAGCCACGTTGTCGGCGGTCTGCGGCATCGCGTCGACGCCGTACTGGGCTTTCATTAACGGGTTGATGAAGCGCCAGCCGATGGTGGTGTCTTCGAGCTTCATGTTGCGCGAGAACGCGGCGTCAGCCTTGCCCATCACGAACGGCGCGCGGGACATCGACTCAACGCCACCGGCAATCGCCAGCTCCATTTCGCCACTGGCGATAGCGCGGAACGCGGTGCCGATGGCGTCCATGCCCGAAGCGCAGAGGCGGTTGAGGGTCACGCCAGGAATGGTTTCCGGCAAACCGGCCAGCAGCAGCGCCATGCGCGCCACGTTACGGTTGTCTTCGCCGGCCTGGTTGGCGCAGCCGAGGAACACCTCGTCCACGGCGTTCCAGTCGACCGACGGGTTACGCTCCATCAGCGCCTTGATCGGCACGGCGGCCAGGTCGTCAGCGCGTACCGTCGACAGGCCACCGCCGAAACGGCCGATGGGGGTACGAATTGCGTCGCAGATATAAACGTCACGCATCATGCTTCTCCGGGCTTCGAGATCACGCAGGGCGGGCTCCCGTTTGTTATTTCGACGTAGTAAAAAAGGCGCCGATGCGCAGCGCCGTAATGGTTAAAGATTAAGCTCCCGGCACAGGTCAAACAATTCGATAATCGACTGAGCGTTCGCTTATCGAACACATTGTTGTCTGGCTATCGTTTTGTCGCCTGCAAAAGATCGCAGCATGGGGCAGCTCCTACAGGTGTACACATTCCTCTGTAGGAGCTGCCGAAGGCTGCGATCTTTTCCTAATCAGGTCGCATCCGCGTGACTGACCAAACCCTTGATCAGCACCGCCGCCGTCGCCAATGCGGCCGGAATCACCAGTGCCGTCAGCACTTGCTCGAAATTCCAGCCCAGGCCCAGCAGAGTCGCGCCCATCCACGCACCGAGGATCGCGCCGAAGCGGCCAATCCCGAGCATCCATGACACACCAGTGGCGCGCCCTTGAGTCGGATAGAACCGTGCCGCCAGCGAAGGCATTGCCGATTGCGCACCGTTGACGCACATACCGGCCACCAGCACCAAAGTCGCCAGAATGGTGATGTTGCCCAAGCTCTGCCCTACCGCGTAGGCAAACACCCCGGCCAACAGGTAAAAAGTGCCGATGACCTTGTGCGGATTAAACCGGTCCATCGCCCAACCCACGCCCACCGCGCTCAATACGCCGCCGAACTGGAACAATGCACCGATAAACGCCGCTTGTTCCATGCTCGCGCCACTGTCACGCATCAGGGTCGGCAGCCAACTGGTCAGCAGGTAAACGATCACCAGGCCCATGAAGTAGGTCAGCCACAACAGCAAGGTGCCGACGCTGTAGGTACCGGAGAAGATCACCGCAAACACGTTGCGCGCCTTCACGGTTTTCTGTTCCGGCACGCTGAAGCTTGATGCCTGGGCCACCACCGTCGGATCGATTGGCGCCAGCGTCTTGCGTACTTTGTCGGTGCCGCGATTACGGACGACAAGGAAACGCGCCGACTCCGGCAGCCAGAACAGCAAAACCACGGTGAGGATCAACGGCAGAATCCCGCCGATCAGCAGCAGACTGTGCCAGCCGAAGGCCGGAATCAGTTTCGCTGAAATGAATCCGCCACCGGCCATGCCCAGGTTGAAGCCGCAGAACATGCTGGTCACCAGCAGGGACTTCTTGCGCTCCGGGGTGTATTCCGACAGCAGCGTCGTGGCGTTCGGCATACCGGCACCCAGCCCAAGTCCGGTCAGAAAGCGCAGGACCAACAACTGGTCGACGTTGGTGCTGTACGCGGAAGCCAGACTGAAGGCGCCGAACAGAAACACCGCCCCCACCAGTACGACTTTTCGCCCAAAGCGGTCAGCCAACGGACCGGAACCCAGTGCACCGAAGACCATGCCAATCAACGCTGCACTCATCACCGGGCCAAGACTGGCGCGATCGATGCCCCAATCCTGGGACAGCGCAGGTGCGATAAAACCCATGGCCGCCGTGTCGAGGCCATCGAGGAACACAATCAGGAAACACAGGATCACCACTCGCCACTGGTAGCGCGAAATGGGTTGGGCGTTGATGAAGGACTGCACGTCGAGGCAGTTTCCTACAGCAGACTGAGGCTGATTCATTTTTTATTCCACGCAAAAACGCAGTCGAACAGATGCCAGCCAGCGATCAGGCTGTCACAAGAAAGGGGATGTCGGGATCAGGCGATCCGGTTCCGGCAGAGATTCCGGGGAGAACAGCGACAGTCGGGGAATGTGCGCATGGGGGTGCCTCGTTTCATTATTATGGGGTCGTCGTCCGGTGCCGGATCGAAATCGACAGCGCCGGAAAACGCTGCCGCGACATTAATGAGCCAAGGGAAAGAGCGTCAATTCAGCAAACGCGACTCTGTGCGATTATCGAACACCTTAGGTAAACAACTGCGTACTGAGATCGCGACTGGCACTCAACAGACCGGGCAGGAAGCGCTGCTCCAGTTCATTGCGGCTGACCCGTCCGGCATGGGTACTGACGTTGAGGGCTGCCACCACCTGACCGGAAGCGTCGTACACCGGAACGGCAATCGAGCGTAGTCCTTGCTCCAGTTCCTGATCGACGATGCACCAGCCTTGTTGCCGTACTTCTTGCAGGCATTCGAGCAAGGCTTCGGGGGTATGAATGGTTCGACTGGTCTTGGCTTGCAGGTCAGCGTGATCGAGATATTCGTGCAATGAAGTGTCATCCAGGGCGGCAAGCAGAATCCTGCCCATCGATGTGCAATAGGCCGGCAGACGCCCGCCCACCGAAAGATCGACCGAAATCAGGCGCTGGGTGGTCGCCGAACGGGCGATGTACAGGATGTCATCCCCTTCCAGGGTGGCCATGTTGCAGGCTTCATGCAGTTGCTCGCTCATGCGGTCCAGATAGGGCTGGGCCGAAACCGCCAGCGGCGTCGAGGACACATAGGCGTGGCCGAGGGTCAGCACTTTGGGCAGCAACGAATACGTGCGGCCGTCCGTGGTGGCGTAACCGAGTTTGATCAGCGTGTGCAGGCAACGTCTTACAGCGGCGCGGGGAATTTCCGTACGATGGCTGATCTGGGCAATGGTCAGGTGCCGTTTGCGCTCCTGAAACGCTTGCACCACGGCCAGTCCACGAGCCAGGGAGGTCATGAAATTCGGATCGCCGGTCAACGCCTGGATCCGCTTGGCAGGTGATGCAACGATCGGCGGTGCGACCGAAGCGAAGGAGTTGCGCAATTGATCGTTCATATAAGGCCCTTTTCCCACACGGATCAGCGACTATTACAAGCGGCTACCGGTCCGGTACACAAGCCCGAGCCAGAGAGATCGGGCGATTATCGAACCATCGACCGATAATCGCAATTGGCGCTTTCTGCGATTCGTCCGATTCCAAGCGGATTGCGCTGCCTGCCTTATATGTATGTGCAGATTCCAATGCCGGAGTTAAAGAGATCGATAGTTATCCAAAGTTGTTCGACTTAAGAGCGTCAGAAAAGCATCGCGGCGATGTGACATCATCCCGCCAATTTAGTTAACGGCGAATAGTTACAGGTAAAAGACATTCACACATCAGGACCCACTTTTAACTCTTTGACGATAGTGTTCTGTCAATCGCTCGCTATAATGCAAATTAGTAGCCACCCGGTTCCTTACTTACCGAATGCGCTACAGGGTAGCGTGATGTTCCATCGTCGCTGCCTCCAGCAAGCGCCTGAGGCTGACTGCATTGGCATGTCACCGCGCTCGCTGAAACAGGATACTGATGCTGCGTCAGCTATTTATCTCTGGTGTCGTGGCCGCCCTGCAACATGGAAGTATCGATCGCGCTGCCGTCAACGAGGCCTTCACCGGTCACGTCCTTTCGACAAGCGTGTTCGATACATTGCATGCAGCGCGTTTCACCAGAATTTATCTCAACTCAATCAGGTAGCACTGTGACGAAAGACGAACTGCGCGTGGAACTTGAGCGCCAGGAACAACGTTACAAGGAAGTTTACGGCGGGGAAGTCACCACCTACGCCGCCCAGCCCGAACCGGAACGCAAACCCTGGCGTAAACGCGCCACTGTTCAGGATCAGGTCTTCAAGCAAGAACTGGAAAAAATGGAAAAGGAACTCAAAGCCGAAGAGCCATGACGGCCTCGGCTTGAATCCTCGAGGGGTCTGCGCTGACACCCGTTAAAAGCGGGATGCACAAATGTTGCCTTTTGCGCCCGCTACGAGCGGGCAGCGGCCGCCTTGCTCATCTGACAGGGTAAAAGGCTCATATCTGACCCTCCTCTCAGAAATTTCATACAAGCTTTCAAACCTCACCTTCAGGTGAGCGAAAGGCTTGCGGCATCGGCCTTTCCAAAGAAATTCAATGACTTGCAACCCCAGGGAAAACAGCGGGGCTGAGGGCATGGCTGCAAGATAATTCGTTGAAGAATGTTACCGATGAGCAGCAAGTGCATCGATTCACTGTCTTTTCTGGCATAATCGCGCCCCCTTATGACCGGGTCAGAAAACCTTCATGATCGATTTATTCAGCGGACTGGATGCTTGGGTGCTTGTGAGCCTCTTGCTCGCCCTGGCTTTTGTCCTCGCCTTCGAGTTCATCAATGGATTTCATGACACCGCTAACGCGGTAGCCACTGTTATCTACACCAAAGCGATGCCGCCTCATCTGGCGGTGTTCTTTTCCGGTGTGTTCAATTTCCTCGGCGTGTTGCTGGGCGGCGTTGGCGTGGCGTATGCCATCGTTCATCTGCTGCCAGTGGAGCTGCTGATCAATGTGAATACTGGCCATGGTCTGGCGATGGTGTTCTCGTTGCTCGCCGCCGCCATCACCTGGAACCTGGGCACCTGGTACTTCGGTATCCCTGCCTCCAGTTCCCATACGCTGATCGGCTCGATCCTCGGTGTGGGCCTGGCCAACGCCCTGATCAACGATATTCCGTTGGCCGATGGCGTGAACTGGCAGAAGGCGATCGATATCGCCATGTCGCTGGTGTTCTCGCCGATGGCAGGCTTCCTGATCGCCGCGCTGATTCTGATCGGTCTGAAATGGTGGCGTCCGCTGTCGAAGATGCACAAGACGCCGGAACAGCGCCGCAAGATCGATGACAAGAAACACCCGCCGTTCTGGAACCGCCTGGTGCTGGTGATCTCGGCCATGGCCGTGAGCTTCGTGCACGGTTCCAACGATGGCCAGAAAGGTATCGGCCTGATCATGCTGGTGCTGATCGGTATCGTGCCGGCACAGTTCGTACTTGATCTGAACAGCACCACCTACCAGATCGAACGTACCCGCGACGCGACCCTGCACCTGAACCAGTTCTACCAGCGCAACGCCGACACCCTCGGTGAGTTCCTGGCCCTGGGCAAAAGCGTGGAAGGCGATCTGCCGGAGAAATTCCGTTGCAACCCGCAACAGACCGAACCGACCATCACCGCCCTGCTCGGCACCCTCAAGGGTGTAGCCGACTACCACTCGCTGCCGTCGGATAGCCGCATCGAAGTCCGTCGCTACCTGCTCTGCCTGGACGACACGGCAAAGAAAGTCAGCAAGCTGCCAACCCTCGGGGCGCGTGAAAAAGCTGACCTGGACAAGCTACGCAAAGACTTGACCACCACGACCGAATACGCGCCGTTCTGGGTGATTCTGGCCGTTGCACTGGCGCTCGGCCTGGGCACCATGGTTGGCTGGAAACGCGTGGTACTGACCATCGGCGAGAAGATCGGCAAGCAAGGCATGACCTATTCCCAGGGCATGTCGGCACAGATCACCACCGCCAGCCTGATCGGCATGGCCAACATCTTCAGCCTGCCGGTATCCACCACCCACGTGCTGTCCTCGGGCGTGGCCGGTACGATGGTCGCCAACAAAAGCGGCCTGCAAGGCGGCACCGTCAAAACCATCCTGCTGGCCTGGGTCCTGACCCTGCCAGCGACGGTGGCACTGTCGGCCGGCCTGTTCTGGCTGGCTTCGAAGGCACTCGGCAGCTGACAGGCAGCCGAACGAAAAAGGCGCGCTCCGCAAGGACCGCGCCTTTTTTATTGCCAAATTTTCGCAACACCACAAATCACTGTGGGAGCGGGCTTGCCCGCGATGAGGCCATACCTTTCAACATCATTGCTGGATGATAGATCGCCATCGCGGGCAAGCCCGCTCCCACAGTGATTGGTGTACAGGGTCCAAATCGCAGGCAAAAAAAAAGGCAACCGAAGTTGCCCAAAATGCCTTGCGTGCTCATTACATCCAGAACGACCTGCGGTTATTTCCGCTTGTGCGAATCCTTCCAGATAAAAAATCCGAATCCTGCAAAAAATACAAACATGAGGCTGACAGTCAGCACTCCGGCGATCACCACGTTGTCGAAAAACATGACGCGTCTCCTGTACTTGCCCTGTTGCGATAGGGCTAAGTTAATCAAACGGGCAGGAGAAAATATTGACCGGGATCAATGTCGCCACAAACTGGGCGAAAGGAAGGGGAAGAACTGACCTGCATCAATAGATGCAGGTGGTTTCAACGTTTCTTGGGTTTGTTTTTCGGCTTTTTCTTGGCCTTGCCCAACGGCATGGCTTGCTCGAATGCCTGACGCACTTCATTCAGGCGCTTGTCATTGAGGTCATGGACACGCTTGGCGCGTTCGGCGTTGAGGTCGATCAGCTTGTCGTCTTGGCTCATGGCAGTCAGTGCATCGCTTGAATTGAGATTTCGCTGCCGCTTCATTCGGCAGGATTGTGCCAATAATGCGGTCTGACGACGGCGCTGACCAGTCGCCAGCTCAAATCTCGATATCGACCCACAAGCCCTGACGGGGCTGATCTTCCATCAGTGGCGCCACCGGAACGGTGTTGTCGGCATTCAGTTCATCACCGGGAATCGCCAGGTGCGCTTCGGGGTCATCATCGGCCTCACGACGGCGCCGCTCGCGCTCCTGCTGCTTGCGCTGTTCCTCGCGCAACAGCAAGGTGGCTTCTTCAGGATCGCGATTTTTCAGGTCGATGGTGCTGTCGCTGGAGCTCTCTTGCATCGGCACCACGGGCGCGATGTCAGGGCGCGGACGAATCGGATCGTGCTGTGACGTGATCGGCACGGCACTCAGTGGCAGCATCGGTGGCAGCATATTTATTGATCTCCTGTCAGCAAGCTGTCGGCTGCGGGGATGGCGACTTGAGCCATCGGTCGCAAACTGTGACCCAATCGGCACTGTGGAGTGCCCTTTCGCAAGAAAAACTGCATCCTGCTTCAACTTGCGGCTTGTAGCTTAAAGCTTGCCGCTGCTCCTATTCTTTTGGCCCTCAAGCCCTCATTCCGTTAAGATAGCCCGCTTTTTCAAGGTGGGAGTCAGGCAGCATGGCGCAGCAGTATCAACCGGGGCAACGCTGGATCAGTGACAGCGAAGCCGAGCTGGGTTTGGGCACCGTTCTGGCACAGGACGGCCGCTTGTTGACCGTGCTCTACCCGGCCACTGGCGAGACTCGCCAGTACGCGCTACGGAATGCGCCCCTGACCCGCGTGCGATTTTCGCCGGGTGACTCCATCACTCACTTCGAAGGCTGGAAACTGACCGTTCGCGAAGTCGACGATGTCGACGGCCTGCTGGTCTACCACGGCCTCAACGCGCAGAACGAAGTGGTCACTCTGCCGGAAACTCAACTGTCGAACTTCATCCAGTTCCGCCTGGCCAGCGACCGATTGTTCGCCGGGCAGATCGACCCGCTCGCCTGGTTCTCCCTGCGCTACAACACCCTCGAACACACCAGCCGCCAATTGCAGTCGTCGCTGTGGGGCCTGGGTGGCGTTCGTGCTCAACCGATCGCACACCAACTGCACATCGCCCGCGAAGTGGCCGACCGTATCGCGCCACGGGTTTTGTTGGCGGACGAAGTGGGTCTGGGTAAAACCATCGAAGCCGGTCTGGTGATCCATCGCCAACTGCTCTCGGGCCGCGCCAATCGCGTACTGATCCTGGTGCCGGAGAACCTGCAGCACCAATGGCTGGTGGAAATGCGCCGCCGTTTCAACCTGCAAGTCGCGCTATTCGACGAAGAACGCTTCATCGAAAGCGATGCCTCCAACCCGTTCGAAGACACTCAGCTCGCGCTGGTGGCACTGGAATGGCTGGTGGAAGACGAAAAAGCCCAGGACGCGCTCTTCGCCGCCGGCTGGGACATGCTGGTGGTCGACGAAGCGCACCACCTGGTGTGGCACGAAGATCAGGCCAGCCCTGAATACTCGCTGGTCGAGCAACTCGCCGAAACCATTCCTGGCGTGCTGCTGTTGACCGCAACGCCAGAGCAATTGGGCCAGGACAGCCACTTCGCTCGTCTGCGCCTGCTCGATCCGAACCGTTTCCATGACCTGCACGCCTTCCGCGCCGAGAGCGAAAACTATCGCCCGGTGGCCGAAGCCGTTCAGGAGTTGCTGGAGAAGGGTCGCCTGTCGCCAGAAGCACACAAGACTATCCATGGTTTCCTCGGCAACGAAGGCGAAGCCTTGCTGACCGCCGTCAACGATGGCGACACCGAAGCCAGCGCCCGTCTCGTGCGTGAGCTGCTGGACCGCCACGGCACCGGCCGCGTGCTGTTCCGCAACACCCGCGCCGCCGTGCAGGGTTTCCCGGAACGCAAACTGCACCCGTACCCGCTGCCGTGCCCCGACGAATACCTCGAACTGCCGCTGGGCGATCACGCTGAGCTGTACCCGGAAGTCAGCTTCCAGGCCCAGCCGGACGCCAACGAAGAAGAACGCTGGTGGAAATTCGACCCGCGTGTCGAGTGGTTGATCGACACCCTGAAGATGCTCAAGCACACCAAAGTGCTGGTGATCTGCGCCCACGCCGAAACCGCCATGGACCTGGAAGACGCCCTGCGCGTGCGTTCCGGCATTCCGGCCACGGTGTTCCACGAAGGCATGAACATCCTTGAGCGTGACCGCGCTGCCGCTTACTTCGCCGACGAAGAGTTTGGCGCGCAAGTGCTAATCTGCTCGGAAATCGGCAGTGAAGGTCGTAACTTCCAGTTCTCCCACCATCTGGTGCTGTTCGACCTGCCGTCCCACCCGGACCTGCTGGAACAACGTATCGGTCGTCTGGACCGGATCGGCCAGAAGCACATCATTGAGCTGCACGTGCCGTACCTTGAAACCAGCCCGCAAGAGCGCCTGTTCCAGTGGTACCACGAAGCGCTGAACGCGTTCCTCAACACTTGCCCGACCGGCAACGCCTTGCAACACCAGTTCGGCCCGCGCCTGCTGCCGTTGCTGGAAGAGGCCGACGATGGCGAGTGGCAAGCCCTGATCGACGAAGCCCGCACCGAGCGTGAGCGTCTGGAAGCCGAGTTGCACACCGGCCGTGACCGCTTGCTGGAACTCAACTCCGGTGGCGCCGGCGAAGGTGATGCGCTGGTCGAGGACATTCTTGAGCAAGACGATCAGTTCACCCTGCCGATTTATATGGAAACCCTGTTCGACGCATTCGGCATCGACAGCGAAGACCATTCGGAAAACGCCCTGATCCTCAAGCCGAGCGAGAAGATGCTCGACGCCAGCTTCCCGCTGGGCGACGACGAAGGCGTGACCATCACCTACGACCGCAACCAGGCGCTGTCTCGCGAAGACATGCAGTTCATTACCTGGGAACACCCGATGGTGCAGGGCGGTATGGACCTGGTGCTGTCCGGTTCCATGGGCAACACCGCCGTGGCGCTGATCAAGAACAAGGCGCTGAAACCCGGCACCGTGTTGCTCGAACTGCTCTACGTCAGCGAAGTGGTTGCTCCGCGCTCGCTGCAATTGGGCCGTTACTTGCCGCCGGCCGCGCTGCGTTGCCTGCTCGATCCAAACGGTAACGATCTGGCGGCCCGAGTGTCGTTCGAGACCTTGAACGATCAACTGGAAAGCGTGCCGCGCGCCAGCGCCAACAAGTTCATCCAGGCCCAGCGCGATCAGCTGACGCCGCGGATCAACGCCGGCGAAGAAAAAATCACCCCGCGTCATGCCGAACGTGTGGCTGAAGCACAACGTCGCCTGGCCGCTGATACCGACGAAGAACTGGCGCGCCTGACCGCGTTGCAAGCGGTCAACCCGACCGTACGCGACAGCGAACTGGTTGCCCTGCGTAAACAACGCGAACAAGGCCTGGCCATGCTCGACAAGGCTGCGCTGCGACTGGAAGCGATTCGGGTGTTGGTAGCGGGTTAAGCCCCCTGCCCTACCGGTAATAAACAAGGCCCGCAGCGATGCGGGCCTTTTTTTGGGGTGGGTCGCGCGCCCCCGTAGGAGCCGGCTTGCTGGCGATGGTCGTTAACGATGACGCGTATGGTCTGGTTAAACGCGCCGCATCCAATCGCCAGCAAGCCGGCTCCTACAGGTTTTGCGTGATTGCTACAAAGCCGCTGCCGTTGCAACCTCAGGCCCAACCACTGCCACCAACCCCTCCTTCATCCGCTTGGCATCCTGCACAAAACACCGCGAAGCCAGCACCAGAAACACCATGGTGAAAAACAGCGCCACCGGGATCAGGTACATCGCATCATGCAGGCCTACGGCCTTGAACGCTTCGGTCATCTGCTCGGCACCGGCCGAAAGCATGGCTGTGTGGGCAAAGTGGTCGGACAACGCACCGACCACCACTGGCCCCAACCCACCGCCCAACAGATACAAGCCAGCAAAGAACAAGGCCATGGCCGTGGCGCGCAAGCGCGGCTCGACCACGTCCTGAATCGCCGTGTAGACGCAGGTGTAAAAGTTATAGGCAAACAACCACCCCAGACTGAACACGGCCACGAATACGCCGATTTCGATGCGTCCCGAATGCAGCGCCCACGCTGTGCACACGGTAGAGATGATGAGGCTGAACGCGGCAAACAATAGACGTCCGTTGGCTACACGCTGGTGGATCTTGTCCGCCACCCAGCCGCCCAGTGTCAGGCCGAACAACCCGGTCACACCGACGATCACCCCGGTCGCCACCGCAGCCTCCTGCAACGGCATCAGGAAATAGCGTTGCAGCATGGGCACCAGAAACGAGTTGCAGGCATAGGTGGCGAAGTTGAAACACAACCCGGCCATCACCAGCCACAGAAACGTCGGCACCGCCAGCACCCGGCGGATCGGCCGGTCAATCTTCTCCTGCGACACCTGCACGCTTTCCGCCGCGCCGCGTTTCGGCTCCTTGATGAAAAACATGAAGATCGCCAGGATCAGCCCCGGCACGGCGGCAATAAAGAACGGCGCCCGCCAGCTGTCGAACGCCTTGACCATCGCACCGATGGTGAAGAATGCCAGCAACAACCCAAGCGGCAAGCCGAGCATGAAAATGCCCATGGCCCGCGCCCGACGGTGAGCCGGAAACAAGTCGCCAATCAGCGAGTTGGCGGCCGGTGCATAACTGGCTTCACCGATGCCCACGCCCATGCGCACGATCAGGAAACTCCAGAAACTACCCACCATCCCGTTGACCGCCGTCAGCCCGCTCCAGACCGCCAGGCCCCAACCCATCAGCTTGCTGCGCGAGCCGGTATCGGCCATGCGCCCCAGCGGCAGGCCGGCGATGGCGTAGACGAGGGTGAACGCCGTGCCGATGATCCCCAGCTGAAAGTCGCTGAGGTGCCATTCCATGCGGATCGGTTCGATGATGATGGCCGGGATGGTGCGGTCGAAAAAGTTGAACAGGTTGGCCAGGAACAGCAGGAACAGAATGCGCCAGGCATTCGCCGCTTGGGTCGAGTTCTGCATGGGTCCGTCTCTTTATTGTTATGGGGGGCTTCACTGCCACCGGGAACTTGCAATCTAGTCAGGCCGGCCTGAGCTGTCTGTAATTATTCGTAAAGCTGATACCGCACCATGGAAGCCGACGCGGCCCGTGTAACTGGTTATTTCCAATCGCTCTAAAGTCCATTCCAAAAAGAGTAGGGATCAATTAGCCATCACGGCTTGCGTTCAGCGCATGGCCTCTATACTCCAAGACATTCGCCAGCGCTCATTGCGCCGGCCAGACATATACGACGGGGCATGCGATGGAGTGGCTTGGTCTGCATTTCATTACCGAGCTGCCAGAGAGTGGGCAGGTCATACTCAATTGCTTACATGACCCTTTTCTGGTGTTACTGGCTTATCTCGTCGCTTGTGTTGGCAGCTTCGCCACACTGGATATGGCGGATCGGCTTGCGCATGCGGAGAAACCCGCTTCTCAGCGGCTCTGGCGGTGGGTCGGTGCCGGATGTCTCGCGGGCGGGATCTGGGCCATGCACTTCATCGGCATGCTGGCGTTCCAGGCGCCGATCACCGTCCACTACCAACTGCCCGTCACCCTTGTCTCTCTGCTGATCGCCTTGGTCACGGCGTGGTGGGCGATGCGCACCC
This sequence comes from Pseudomonas fluorescens, assembly GCF_000802965.1. GTDB lineage: Bacteria > Pseudomonadota > Gammaproteobacteria > Pseudomonadales > Pseudomonadaceae > Aquipseudomonas > Aquipseudomonas fluorescens_A. Next base: position 34,092 of record NZ_JSAK01000003.1, read on the forward strand.
TCAGCCTCCCGGCCCTGAATTTCGGGCACTGCGTCAAGGCTTCGATCTGGATCGGCCTGGGCATTGCCACCATGCATTACGTGGGCATGTCCGCCATGCGCTCGCAAGCGATCATCTATTATCAGCCGGCGTTGTTTGCCCTCTCCGTCGTGATCGCAATGTTTGCCAGCCTTGCGGCGCTGCTGCTGGCGAGCTATTTGCGCAAGGGCGCCGGGATGTTCCATCAATTGCTCAAGTACAGCGCCAGCCTGGTGCTCGGGGCAGGCATCGTCAGCATGCATTTCACCGGCATGGCCGCCTTCAACCTGGTATTGCCCCCCGGCAGCCTCATGACGCAACCGGGGGAAAACAATCACCTGCAACTGGGGCTGACGGTCGCGGTCATGACCCTGCTGATCATCGGCAGCAGCATCAGCGCCGCCCTGGCGGACAAGAAGCTGCAAAACAAGGAACGCGACCTGCAGCGGGTCAATTCGCTGCTGAGTCAACTGGACCAGGCGCGCCTGTCGCTGCAACAGGTTGCGCACTACGACGCCTTGACCAACCTGATCAACCGCCGCGGCTTCAACCAGATCTTCGCCGAGAAGCTCGCCGAGAAATCCCGCGAAGGTGGCATGCTCGCCGTGCTTTTCCTCGACATCGACCATTTCAAACGGATCAACGACAGCCTCGGCCATGACGCTGGCGATGAACTGCTCAAGGTGCTCGCCCACCACATCAAAGCGTCCATACGCAGCGACGAAGACGTGGTGGCGCGCTTCGGTGGCGATGAGTTCTGCCTTCTCATCAACCTGCAAGATCGCGAAGAGGCTCGCCAGCTGGCCCAGCGCATCATGCTGAGAATGAAGGCCCCGATTGAGCTGGCCGGCCGGCGCATGGTGATGACCACCAGCATTGGCATCAGCCTGTTTCCGCACGATGGCAGGACCTGCGAAGAGCTGCTGAAAAACGCCGATCTGGCGCTGTACCAGTCCAAGGGCAACGGCCGCAATGGCCTGAATTTCTTCAGTGCCAATCTCAAGGTACGGGCCACGCTGGAGTTGCAACTGGAAGAGGAACTGCGCCGCGCACTGCACGAAGACACCGGCCTGATGCTCTTTTACCAACCGATTTACGACTTGAAAACCGGCCAGGTCAACAAGCTTGAAGCATTGATTCGCTGGCAACACCCCGTGCATGGGTTCCTGACACCGGACCGCTTCATTGCCATCGCCGAAGCCAACGGCCTGATCGCCGAGCTGGACAACTGGGTGCTGCGAAAGGCCTGCGAAGACCTGGCCGAGTTGTCTCGTCAGGGCTGCGAGGAACTGAAGATTGCGGTGAATTGCTCGCCCCTGAACCTGGCCCGCGAAGAACTGGCCGATGAGATCGAACGGGCGCTGCGCAGCGCCGGCGTGGCCCCCCAGCGGCTGGAGCTGGAGGTGACCGAAAACGCCCTGATGGGCAACATCGCCGATACGTTGGTGCTGCTACGCCAGATTCGTGACCTTGGCGTCTCGCTGTCGATCGACGACTTCGGCACCGGCTATTCATCCCTGGCCTACCTCAAGCGCCTGCCGCTCAACACGCTGAAGATCGACCGCTCATTCATTCAGGAGATCCCCAAGTCCATCCAGGACATGGAAATCGTCCAGGCCATTATCGCCATGGCCCACACCCTGCATTTACAGGTGGTGACCGAGGGCGTCGAAACGTTTGAGCAGTACCAGTTTCTGGAACACCAGGGTTGCGATTTCGTCCAGGGTTACCTGCTCAGTCGGCCGGTGCCGCTGGTTGACTTGCATCCTGTCCTGAACGAAATCAACCAGCGCAAGCAGTCGTACACGGTCATGCCATTGAGTCTGGTTCACGGTACATCTGCACTAATGTAGAAGGGTCTTTTTCCAGGAATCCCTGGCTCCCGTGCAGTCGCATCAGTTGTGCGGCCAAGCCGCTGATCGGTGTTGCCGATCCTTGTTCGCGGGAAAACTTCACCGCTGTATCCAGATCCTTGAGCAAGGTTCGCACGTGCCACTTGACCGGTTCGAAACGGCTCTCGGCCATTTGCGGGGCGAGGATCTGCAAGGGTTTTGAATCGGCAAAACCTCCGGCCAGCGCCTCGGCGATCAGGCTTGCGTCGACTCCGGATCGCTCCGCCAGCGCCACCACTTCGGCAATCACCAGTGCATTGCAGGCGACGATCATCTGATTGCACGCCTTGGTCACCTGACCGGCGCCGACAGCGCCCATGTGGGTCACTCGCTGCCCAAGGCTCAACAAAACCGGTTTGACCCGCTCAAGATCCGTCGCAGTACCACCGACCATGATTGCCAGGCTGCCAGCCTCGGCGCCGACCACGCCGCCGGAAACCGGTGCATCCAGCCAGCCCATGCCTGATTTGCTGACAAGCTCTGCTGCCATTTCCCGCGTCGCAGTAGGCTCCAGGCTGGAAAAATCCACCAGCAACTGACCACTTTTCGCACCGCTGACAATGCCCGCCTTGCCGAAAACCACCTCACGAACCACCGCCGTGTCGGCCAGACACAACATCACCACATCGGCGTTCTGGCACAACTCGGCCGGTGTGGCGACCTGCCGTGCACCGGCATCCACCAGTGGCGCGCATTTGTCCGGGTTACGGTTCCACACCGTCAGCGGATAACCCGCCGCGAGCAAACGCCGGCACATTGGCAAGCCCATCAGCCCGATTCCGGCGAACCCCAACGAAGGTAGCGTTGACATCATTTGGCCTCCTTTTGATTAAAGATCGCTGAATAGTGGCCGATTCATCATGACTTAGGAAAGGATTCCCCCGAGCGACGTTCAGGCCAAAGTGCTGACGCTCGGGACAAATACGCGCTGCTAAAAGACGCGATTTCTCATTCCGTGACGGTTCGACGACTGCATGTCGGCCAACCAACCAGCCCAGGTACATGGCGAACAATGACTTCTAAAAATAACCCGGCGACTGCGGTACCCGACCTGACTTTGAGCCCTGCGGCCAACAGCCCTGCCCTGACACCGTCGAAGCCATTGCCCCCGTCACGCCCGCTGGCGACCCAGCAATACCTGTATTTCACCGAAACCAACACCGACCGCATCCTCGATAACCTCGACGGCCTGCGTGACATGGTATTTCCGCGCCCACCGCATCTGGACGGCGACAACGAGCAGCATAACGATCAGGAATTCCCGTCGGTGTGCCTGATCGGTCTCGGCCGCTGCGGTTCGAACATCGCACTGGATGTCGCGGAGCTGGTGTACAACGCCCGCAAGTTCTACCTCAACGAATTCAACAACGAAGATCGCCTGTCGCCGGACAAACGCTACGCCGAAAAGGGCTACAGCCCGGCGCAATGGATTCGCAACAACCTGCGTCTGGGGCAGAACAAGGCCACCAAACCGGTGTTTCTGGTCGAGCCACTGGTGATGCTCGGCGACCTGGACAAAGACATCGCCGGTCGCATCCGCTTCTCGCGCAAGGGCGAAAAGAGCGGCTTCCTGCGCGACTACAGCAAAATGAAAATCATGGACTTGTCGGAAGTCCACGCCGGTGGCGCCGGTAACGCGCCGATCCTCGGCCAGTACCTGGCGAAGATCATCCTGAACAAGGACACCCAGCGTTTCTCCAGCCCTGACTGGAAGATGATCCACTCGTACCTGATCGACAGCTGCGGCATCAAGGCCAACCAATCCCGCCTGTATTTCTCGATCTTCAGTGCCGGCGGCGGTACCGGTTCGGGCATGGCTTCCGAGTTCGGCCTGGCCCAGCAGCACTCGTACATGAACAAGACGTTCGACACCAAGCCGATGGACGAGCACGACAGCAAAAGCGGCCACTCCTTCGTTTTCGAGCCGATCTTCACCAGCGGCATCTGCGTGCTGCCGAACATTTCCGATCATCGCAGTGAAATGTCCGAAGCGCTGCACATCAACGCCGGTCGCCTGTTGTGCAAATACCTGTCGGAGGAGTGGGACTTCTCCTACAACTTCGCCAATGAAGACAGCAGCGAAGCCAGCGTCATGGGCCGTATCCGCCCATGGAACGCGATGATGCTGATCTCCAACGACATCATGCGTTACGCCGAAGAGAGCGATGACGGCAACATCCAGAACATTGATGTCAATGCGATGGAGAAGCACGCCAACCAATACATCTCGCAGCAGATCTTCAACATTCTGACAGCGCAAGCGGTCACGACTGACTACGACCAGAACTATTTCCGTCGTGCCGGCATCGACATCGGCGAAACCATTCGCCTGGATGCCAACGACCTGTTCATGAGTCTGGCCGGCCCGGTGGCGATTGCCTACGCTGAATCCGTCGTACCGGAAACCCCGCCGCCGAGCAGCGACAAGTTCAAGGTGTTCGAAAAAGAGCCGCAGCGCCTGAACATCGACGACCTGTTCTTCCGCTCCATCGACCTGCCGCACTTCAACAAAGTCACTCAGGCCATCGAAGGCATCAGCCTGCTGCCGATCGAATCCAAGCGCTATCGCGCATCGCTGGAGCAGTACAAGAATTCTGGCTATGACGCGGCAGCCCTGCACGACCTGCACTTCTTCAAGAACTGCTCGTCGGTGGTGTCGATCGTTTCGCTGCCGAAGGACTACAAACTGTCCTATATGGACCTGAACCGGTTGAAGACGCACCTCAACAACCTCTTCCCCAACACCACGCTCAAGCGTTATGCGCTGGTGATCGGCGCCTCGGCCAACCTGTCGCTGACCACCCTGATCGCCAAGAGCCCGTGCCTGTCCGACGATTTCCTGACGCTGATCGTAGCTTTCATCAAGCGTTGCTTCGCGCGCAGCCCGTACCGTTTCGACGAGACCCTGGACAACTCGATGCTGGACTTCATCATCAATGAAGAATTCGACGAAGACCGCATTGACGACTTGCTCAACGAATTCGAGAACCCGGCGAAGATTCTCGATACCAACTGGTACGCGATCAAACCGATGTACGAGAAGAAGTACCGCGAGCTGATCAACGACAAAGACAAGTTCGTCTCGATCAACGACATCCGCCTGTCCCGGGATTGCGTGAAGAAAGCGATCAAGTACCTGCGTGAGATCTACCGTCATCGCATCGGCAAGACCAAGGTTATTTCGCTGAATAACCATACGGGCAAGACTTTCTCGGTCTGATCCAGAACCGAGTTGCCCCAGTCGCTGGCAAGCCAGCTCCCACAGGTTCGTGGCGTACACATTATTCGTGAACGTTCCGGGGCATTGTGGGGCCTGGCTTGCCACCGATGAGGCTCTGAAATTCACTGAAGATTTCAGCCGATCCAACATCCAGAAACAATTGAGCAGCCCTCACGCAGCTCTCTCAACTGTTCCCGTTACGTTTACGTCACCGTGAGGCTGTGGCCTTTCTCTACGGCAACGTGCCATCACGCTACTCGGCTACACACTTTCCACCGACAAACCTGCGCACCAATTAGGTGCTACCAATCAAGCTTGCGCTCTTTCCTGGATCATAATCCACGGCGAAACCACCACCGCCCACAACTCTGGATCGCGTTCGAAGAGATCCAGCGCCCGCGTTTCAGAGAGCTTGGCGACTGTGTCGGCGGCCAGCCAGGCGGCCACTTTCTCGCTGTCATCCGTGGCTATGGCTTCAGCCGCAGCGATCAAATCCAGACCAGGATCGACCCACAATAGGGCACCCTTGGCAAAGAACGGCTCCAGCTCTTTCCAGGTAATAGATGCGGTTTCACCAAGCAGCTTGGCATAGAGGGTGCTAGGTTCTTGATTCATGGGTCCTGTCCGAAAAGAAATCGACGCAATGATAACGTTGGTGGTCTGGCAGAAAAACCCGGATGCAATTTGTATAACTGAACGAAAAGAGCAGGAAAGCCAAGGAATGCACGGAATCTGGCTATAAGCCCGTCAAAGCCCCGCCGCAATTCTGTCTTTTTCATTCAAAAACGCGACACCCCCAAGTTTTGCCCCCCGGCGCCAGCTTCCCAGGCTGACAATCGGCGCTCTACACTGTACCGGTACAGTTGCCGAGGGGCTTTTCCGGGGATGTCGTCGATATCTGACCCGGTTCTGCCGCCCTGAGGCGCCAGGACTATAAAAACTACAACAGTAAGAGTGGAGCACTATGACTAAGGCTACTAAGCAGATTTCCAAACTGTTTGCCGCTATGGTTCTGGCCGGGGTTGCCAGCCATTCGTTCGCAGCTGACACCATCAAGATCGGCATCGCCGGCCCTAAAACCGGTCCTGTAGCCCAATACGGCGACATGCAGTTCAGCGGCGCCAAAATGGCCATTGAACAGATCAACGCCAAAGGCGGCGTAGACGGCAAGAAGCTCGAAGCCGTTGAATACGATGACGCCTGTGATCCAAAACAAGCGGTAGCGGTCGCGAACAAAGTCGTCAACGACGGCGTCAAGTTCGTCGTTGGCCACCTGTGCTCCAGCTCCACCCAACCGGCTTCGGACATCTACGAAGACGAAGGCGTGATCATGATCACCCCGGCTGCCACCAGCCCGGACATCACCGCCCGTGGTTACAAAATGGTGTTCCGCACCATCGGTCTGGACAGCGCCCAGGGCCCTGCCGCCGGTAACTACATTGCCGACTTCGTAAAACCGAAAATCGTTGCTGTCCTGCACGACAAACAGCAATACGGTGAAGGCATCGCCACCGCCGTGAAACAGACTCTCGAGAAGAAAGGCGTCAAGGTTGCCGTGTTCGAAGGCATCAACGCCGGAGACAAAGACTTCTCGTCGATGATCTCCAAACTCAAGCAAGCCAACGTCGACTTCGTCTACTACGGCGGCTACCACCCGGAGCTGGGTCTGATCCTGCGTCAATCCCAGGAAAAAGGCCTGAAAGCCAAGTTCATGGGTCCGGAAGGCGTGGGTAACGACTCCATTTCGCAGATCGCCAAAGACGCTTCCGAAGGCCTGCTGGTGACCCTGCCGAAGTCCTTCGACCAGGATCCGGCCAACGTTGCCCTGGCTGATGCGTTCAAAGCCAAGAAAGAAGATCCAAGCGGTCCGTTCGTGTTCCCGGCTTACTCGGCTGTGACCGTGATCGCCGACGGCATCAAGGCTGCCAAGTCCGAAGACACTGCCAAAGTGGCTGCAGAAATCCACAAAGGCACCTTCAAGACCCCTACCGGCGACCTGAGCTTCGACGACAAGGGCGACCTGAAAGACTTCAAATTTGTGGTTTACGAGTGGCACTTCGGCAAACCAAAAACTGAAGCCAAGCCTCAGTAAGGCTTTGCCTGACTGACTGCCAATAAAGCCCACGGCGTGCCGTGGGCTTTGTTTTACGAACGTATTGGGCCGCGCTGGCGTGATCCGCTAGTCTCCCCACCTGAAAATCTCAAAACCGTCATCAGCGGTTCGCTGGCAAACCTCGAATTCGAAGTGGATGCAGATCCACGGGGCTCGAGCGGGAAAATGACTCCACCAGTGAAATGCGTATCAGGTTTTTAGGAGCGCTGTAATGCCTGACATCTATCACTTCTTCCAACAGCTGGTTAATGGTCTGACCATTGGCAGCACGTATGCCCTGATCGCCATCGGCTATACGATGGTTTACGGCATCATTGGAATGATCAACTTCGCCCACGGCGAGGTGTACATGATCGGCTCCTACGTGGCGTTCATCGCCATCGCCGGGCTGGCCATGCTGGGACTCGACAGTGTTCCATTGTTGATGACCGCCGCTTTCCTCGCGACCATCGTCGTGACCAGTGCCTACGGCTACAGCATCGAACGGATCGCCTACCGCCCCCTGCGCGGCAGCAACCGTCTGATTCCGCTGATCTCCGCCATCGGCATGTCGATCTTCCTGCAGAACACGGTTCTGCTGGCGCAAGACTCCAAGGACAAATCCATCCCCAACCTGATTCCGGGCAACATTGCATTCGGGCCAGGTGGCGCACAAGAAGTGCTGATTTCCTACATGCAAATCGTGGTGTTCGTGGTGACCCTGGTCGCCATGCTCGGTCTGACGCTGTTCATCTCCCGCTCTCGCCTGGGTCGCGCCTGCCGCGCCTGCGCCGAAGACATCAAGATGGCCAACCTGCTGGGTATCAACACCAACAACATCATCGCCCTGACCTTCGTCATCGGTGCCGCCCTGGCGGCCATCGCCGCTGTGCTGCTGAGCATGCAATACGGCGTTATCAACCCGAACGCCGGTTTCCTCGTCGGCCTCAAGGCCTTCACCGCAGCGGTACTGGGCGGTATCGGCAGTATTCCGGGCGCCATGCTTGGCGGTCTGGTGCTGGGCGTAGCTGAAGCCTTCGGTGCCGATATCTTCGGCGACCAGTACAAGGACGTCGTGGCTTTCGGTCTCTTGGTTTTGGTGTTGTTGTTCCGGCCAACCGGCCTGCTGGGCCGCCCGGAGGTTGAGAAAGTATGACTAGGAATCTTAAACAGGCGCTGTTCAGTGCCTTGCTGGTGTGGGCAGTTGCCTACCCGGTGCTCGGTCTGAAGCTGACCATCGTCGGCATCAACCTCGAAGTCCACGGCACCAGCACCGCCACGTTGATCACCATCGCCGTCTGCTCGGTACTGATGTTCCTGCGCGTGCTGTTCGACCAGCAAATCAGTTCAGCCTGGCGCTCGTCGCCAGGCATGCCGCTGATTCCGGCCAAGGCCAGTAATTTCCTGACCCTGCCGACTACTCAGCGCTGGTTCATCATTGCCCTGATCGCCGGTGCGCTGGTCTGGCCGTTCTTCGGTTCTCGCGGCGCGGTGGACATCGCGACGCTGGTGCTGATCTACGTGATGCTCGGCCTCGGCCTGAACATCGTGGTCGGCCTGGCCGGCCTGCTCGACCTCGGCTACGTCGGTTTCTACGCCGTCGGCGCCTACAGCTATGCGCTGCTGTCGCACTACTTCGGTCTGAGCTTCTGGATCTGCCTGCCGATCGCCGGCCTGATGGCAGCCACCTTCGGCTTCCTGCTCGGCTTCCCGGTGCTGCGTCTGCGCGGTGACTACCTGGCGATCGTGACCCTGGGCTTCGGTGAAATCATCCGTCTGTTCCTGCGCAACCTGACCGGCCTCACTGGCGGCCCGAACGGTATCAGCAACATCGAGAAGCCAACGTTCTTCGGCTTGACCTTCGAACGCAAGGCCGCGGAAGGGATGCAAACCTTCCACGAGTATTTCGGCCTGGAATACAACTCGATCAACAAGGTGATTTTCCTCTACCTGGTGGCATTGCTCCTGGCACTGGCGGCGCTGTTTGTGATCAACCGCCTGCTGCGCATGCCGTTGGGCCGGGCCTGGGAAGCCTTGCGTGAAGACGAGATCGCCTGCCGCGCCCTCGGCCTGAACCCGACCATCATCAAACTCTCGGCTTTCACCCTGGGTGCCAGCTTCGCCGGTTTCGCCGGTAGCTTCTTCGCCGCCCGACAAGGCCTGATCACTCCCGAGTCTTTCACCTTTATCGAATCGGCGATCATCCTCGCCATCGTCGTACTGGGTGGCATGGGCTCGCAACTGGGCGTGATCCTCGCGGCCGTGGTGATGATTCTGCTGCCGGAAATGATGCGTGAGTTCAGTGAGTACCGCATGTTGATGTTCGGTGCCTTGATGGTACTGATGATGATCTGGCGCCCTCAGGGTCTGCTGCCCATGCAACGTCCTCACATGGAGCTGCGCAAATGAGCCGCGAGATCCTTAAAGTAGAAAACCTGAGCATGCGCTTCGGCGGCTTGCTGGCGGTCAACGGCGTAGCCTTGAGCGTGAAAGAGAAGCAGGTTGTGGCGCTGATCGGCCCTAACGGCGCCGGCAAGACCACCGTGTTCAACTGCCTGACCGGTTTCTATAAGCCGAGTGGCGGTAGCATCCTGCTGGACGGCGAGCCGATCGAAGGCCTGCCGGGCCACAAGATCGCCCTCAAAGGCGTGGTGCGTACCTTCCAGAACGTGCGGTTGTTCAAAGACATGACCGCGGTCGAGAACCTCTTGATCGCCCAGCACCGCCACCTGAACACCAACTTCCTGGCCGGCCTGTTCAAGACTCCGGGCTTCCGCAAAAGCGAACGCGAGGCCATGGACTTCGCCGAGTACTGGCTGGAAAAGGTCAACCTGAAAGAGTTCGCCAACCGTCCGGCCGGCACCCTGGCCTACGGTCAGCAACGTCGCCTGGAAATCGCCCGTTGCATGATGACCCGCCCGCGGATCCTCATGCTCGACGAACCGGCCGCCGGCCTGAACCCGAAGGAAACCGAGGACCTGAAAGCGCTGATCAGCGTGTTGCGTGAAGAGCACAACGTTACTGTGTTGTTGATCGAACACGACATGAAACTGGTCATGAGCATTTCCGACCACATCGTCGTGATCAACCAGGGCACCCCTCTGGCCGACGGTACGCCGGAACAGATCCGCGACAATCCTGAAGTGATCAAAGCCTACCTGGGGGAAGCGTAAATGCTGCAGTTCGAAAACGTTTCCACCTTCTACGGCAAGATCCAGGCCCTGCACAGCGTCAACGTCGAAGTCCGCCAGGGCGAAATCGTGACGCTGATCGGCGCCAACGGTGCCGGCAAGTCCACGCTGCTGATGACCCTGTGCGGTTCGCCGCGCGCCCACAGCGGCAGCATCCGCTACATGGGTGAGGAGCTGGTTGGCCAGGACTCCTCGCAGATCATGCGAAAAAGCATCGCGGTGGTGCCGGAAGGTCGTCGGGTGTTTTCCCGTCTGACCGTGGAAGAGAACCTGTCCATGGGCGGATTCTTCACGGCGAAGGGCGATTACCAGGAACAAATGGACAAGGTCCTCGGACTTTTCCCACGCCTGAAAGAACGCTTCAGCCAACGCGGCGGCACCATGTCCGGCGGCGAACAGCAAATGCTCGCCATCGGCCGTGCGCTGATGAGCAAACCCAAGTTGCTGCTGCTCGACGAGCCGTCGCTGGGCCTGGCACCGATCATCATCCAGCAGATCTTCGACATCATCGAACAGCTGCGCAAGGACGGTGTGACGGTGTTCCTGGTGGAGCAGAACGCCAACCAGGCGCTGAAAATCGCTGACCGGGCCTACGTTCTCGAGAACGGTCGGGTAGTGATGCAAGGCACGGGTGAAGCCCTGCTGACCGACCCGAAAGTGCGCGAGGCGTACCTCGGCGGCTAAGCCTTTGCGGCAAACAAAAAACGGCCTTCGGGCCGTTTTTTTATGCATGCCAGAAACGGCAATGAAACCTCCCTTGTAGGAGCCGGCTTGCTGGCGATGGCGGTGTATCAGCCAACATCCTTTTGAATGTAACACCGTGATCGCCAGCAAGCCGGCTCCTACAAGGGTGTGTGATCGTTCCCACGCATACAGTGGGAGCTATCGCTCAGAGACGATCCAGCGCCTCCCCACTGCGCTTGAACCAGCCAATCAGATAATCCGCCAACACCTGCGTGCGCTTGGGCAAACCGCCCTGATACGGATGGACCAGGTACATCGGCATGCTCCGTGTCTGATAGTCACGCAGGAGCCAGCGCAAACGTCCGTCAGCCAATTCTGTCGGTAACAAATAGGACGGCAAGCGGGCAATGCCGGCGCCAGCCAATGCGGCTTTTTTCAGCAGGCTGTAATGGTTACTGGCAAACGGTCCCGAAACTCGCACCCGCAACAATTCGTGCTGCTGGTGATACAGCCATTCTTCGCGACCGCTGTAATGGCTGTTAAGCAGACAGCGATGTTCAGCCAACGCCTGTGGCGTCAACGGCTCACCGTACTGTTCGAGATAGGCCGGGCTGGCGCAGGTCATTTCGTGCCACGCCAGCAATGGCCGCGCAACCAGGCGTTCGTCATTGGCCACGTCGGAGCGAACCGCCAGGTCAAAACCGTCACGGGACAAATCGCGATAATTATTGCTGAGGTCCAGTTCGATCTGCACTTCGGGGTATTGGCTCGAAAACTCCAGCAACAAACCATCGAAGAAGGTTTCCCCCAGCGAAACCGGAACCGTCATACGCACCGGGCCAGCCATGTCATCCTTCAATCGCGCCAGCGCCTGACGCGCCCTTTCGACCTGAACGACCAGGGCCTGCGCCTGTGGCAACAAAGCAGCGCCCGCTGCCGTCAGGCTCAAACGCCGCGTGGTGCGTTGCAGAAGCACCACAGAAAACTGCGCTTCGAGCAGGCTGATGCGCTTGGACAATTGCCCCTTGCTGCAACCCAGTTGTTGCGCCGCCAGGGTAAAACTCCCCGCCTCCACCAACACCGCGAACGCCGCCAGATCATCCATTTCGCTCATGGATTGTTTCCATTTGAAAACCAAAGGTTGCCTATTAGCGCGCTTATCGACGGAAAAAACCACTCTAAACTGAAGCCACTTTCAACCCAATGGAGTAACGGCAGCATGAAAATTCTTTTGATTGGCGCAGGCGGCACCATCGGTTCGGCGGTCGACAAGGAGCTTTCCCAGCGCCACGAAATCATCCGCATCAGCCGCAACAGCGGTGATTTTCAGGTGGACATCAGCGACAGCGCCTCGATTCGCAAACTGTTCGAGCAGACCGGTAAATTCGATGCGCTGATCTGCGCCGCTGGCAACGTAACCTTCGCACCGTTGGCGGAAATGACTGACGAAAGTTTCACCCTGGGTCTGAAGGACAAACTGATGGGCCAGGTCAATCTGCTGCTGATCGGCCGCGAATTCGCCAACGATGGTGCATCGTTCACCTTCACCACCGGCGTGCTCAGCCACGACCCGATCCGCAGCGGCGCCTCGGCAGCGCTGGTCAATGGGGCGCTGGACAGCTTCGTCCGCGCTGCCGCCATCGAACTGCCACGCGGCCTGCGGGTGAATTCGATCAGCCCGAACGTGCTGGTCGAAGCCATGGGCAAATACGCGCCGTACTTCCGCGGCTTTAAACCGGTTCCTGCGGCGGATGTGGCATTGGCCTACGCCAAAAGTGTCGAAGGCTTGCAGACCGGCCAGACATTCCACGTCGGTTAAACCACCACTAACCCGTAGGAACCGGCTTGCTGGCGATGGCGCCCTCCAGATCGCTATCGCCAGCAAGCCGGCTCCTACGGGTTAATCGACAACCATCACTGGGGTTGTGATGAACGTTCAGGCTGAGTAACGTGGCGGCACTTGTCAGGAGACCCCAAGATGCGTGTTGCCCGTTCCCTAGTCCTCGTTGCCCTGCTTCCGCTGTTCGCCGCTTGCCAGTTGTTCGATGGCTCGCGTGAAAGTGCCTCCCATGTGGGCCAAACCCGCATGCAGGGCCAATTGAGCGCAGCCGACGGCAAGCTGTTGTTCCAGCCATGCGGCGACACGCGTCGTTATGTGGTCAACGACACCGGCGGCACCAGCGTCCTGCAACAGGCAGCCACTCTGGCCGATGCCCAAGGCAAGTTGTTTGCCGATGTGCGCGGGCGGATCGTTGGCGACGGCCAACTTGACCTGGAAACCCTCTACCGCGTCGAACGTTCGGGCACCGCATGTGACGATCCCAATTTCAAACTGCTGATCCTGCGCGCTGCCGGCCACGCCCCCGAGTGGAGCGTGAAAGTCAGCGGCAAAGGCATGGTTGTCGAACGCGCCGGCCAACCAGCATTGGCGCTGCCCTACGTTGAAGAACAGCTGGGCGATGGCCGTTTCAACCTCAGCACCGAAGCCAACAATCAACACATCGAACTGTGGGTCGCGCCGCAACGTTGCGTCGACAGCAGCACCGGCAGCATTGCGCACATGAGCGCCGAACTGCGCGTCAACGGTCAGGTCCAGCGTGGCTGCGGGTATTTCGGCGGTTCCCGCGACGACTGATCGTTTTTGCCTCACGGGACCGGCCTTTGCGGCTTATAATTGCCGGCTTCAAACGCCCTGGCGCAGTTGTGCGCCCCGCGAACCCGGATCCCGTCATGTTACGAATCACCGAACTCAAGCTGCCGATCGACCATCCCGATGAAGACCTTCGCCCTGCCATCGTGCAGCGCCTGGGCATTGCCAGCGATGACTTGCTCGACTTTACCTTGTTCAAGCGCAGCTACGATGCGCGCAAAAAGTCCTCCGAACTGTGCTTCATCTACACCATCGACCTCAACGTTCGCGATGAGGCGGCAGTGCTTCACAAGTTCGCCGATGACCGTAACGTCAACGTGGCACCGGATGTCAGCTACAAAATGGTCGGCCAGGCACCGACCGATCTGAGTGCACGCCCGATCGTCGTCGGTTTCGGCCCATGCGGGATTTTCGCCGGGCTGTTGCTGGCGCAAATGGGCTTCAAGCCGATCATCCTCGAACGCGGCACCGAAGTGCGCCAGCGCACCAAGGACACCTGGGGCCTGTGGCGTAAAAGCGTGCTCAACCCCGAGTCCAACGTGCAGTTCGGCGAGGGCGGCGCGGGGACATTCTCCGACGGCAAGCTCTACAGCCAGATCAAGGACCCGAAATTCATCGGTCGCAAAGTCCTCAATGAGTTCGTCAAGGCCGGCGCGCCGGAAGAAATCCTCTACGTCAGCAAACCACACATCGGTACGTTCCGTCTGACCGGCGTCGTGGAAAACATGCGTGAGCAGATTCGCGCCATGGGCGGCGAAGTGCGCTTCCAGCAACGGGTCACCGACGTGCTGATTGAAGACGGCCAATTGGTCGGCGTCGAACTCGATGGCGGCGAGCAGATCCACTCGAAACACGTGATCCTGGCCCTCGGCCACAGCGCCCGCGACACCTTCCGCATGCTCCACGGCCGTGGCGTTTACATGGAAGCCAAACCGTTCTCGGTGGGGTTTCGCATCGAGCACCCGCAGTCGCTGATCGACCGCGCGCGCCTGGGCAAGTACGCCGGCCACCCGAAACTCGGCGCCGCCGACTACAAACTGGTGCACCACGCCAAGAACGGCCGTTCGGTCTACAGCTTCTGCATGTGCCCGGGCGGCACGGTGGTCGCGGCGACGTCCGAGCCGAATCGCGTGGTCACCAACGGCATGAGCCAGTACTCGCGTAACGAGCGTAACGCCAACTCCGGAATCGTCGTCGGCATCACCCCGGAAGTCGATTATCCGGGCGGACCGCTGGCCGGTATCGAGTTGCAGGAACGCCTGGAATCCCACGCCTTTGTGCTGGGCGGCAGCAACTACGAAGCGCCGGCGCAACTGGTCGGCGACTTTATCGCTGGCAAGCCGTCAACCGAGTTGGGCAGTGTTGAACCGTCCTACAAGCCGGGCGTTGCCTTGGGTGACCTGGCGCTGGCCTTGCCGGCCTTCGCCATCGAAGCGATTCGCGAAGCCTTGCCGGCGTTCGAGAAGCAGATTCGCGGCTACTCGCTGCACGACGCGGTATTGACCGGGATCGAGACCCGCACCTCGTCACCGCTGCGGATTACCCGTAACGAATCGATGCAGAGCCTGAACGTGAAAGGCCTGTTCCCGGCGGGTGAAGGCGCGGGTTATGCGGGCGGGATCTTGTCGGCGGGTGTCGATGGGATTCGCATTGCGGAAGCCGTGGCCCGCGACATTCTCGGCCTGGAGGCTTAACGCCAACCCCTTGTAGGAGCGAGCCTGCTCGCGATCGCGGATTACCATTCAACAAAAATGTTGGCTGATCTACCGCTATCGCGAGCAGGCTCGCTCCTACAGGGGGCCATCATTGTTTGAAAGATCCTAGATATTGGCCCGCAGAACCGAGACCGGCAGCGGCTCGCCGCGCTCGACGGTCGCTGCTACCGCATCGATCAACCCACTCAACTCATACCCCTCAGCCTTGAGCCAAGCCTGATCGTAATACGTCGTGGCATAGCGCTCGCCGCCATCGCACAAGATCGCCACGATCGACCCCGCCTCCCCCGCTGACGCCATCTGTTGCGCCGCCATCAATGCGCCAATCAGGTTGGTCCCGCTCGATCCGCCCACATGTCGTCCCAAACGTTCGGCCAGGTAATGCATGGCCGCCAGCGACAATGCGTCCGGCACCTTGACCATCGCATCGATCACCTTGGGCAGGAACGACGCTTCCACCCGCGGTCGGCCAATACCTTCAATTCGCGAACCGTGATCCAGGCGAAGGCTGGCATCGCCGGTCTGGTAGTGGTCGAAAAACACCGAGCGCTCGGCATCGGCGCACAACACGCGAGTGCGGTGCTGGCGATAACGCACGTAACGTCCCAGCGTTGCCGTGGTGCCGCCGGTGCCGGGGCTTGAAATCAGCCAGCTCGGCTCCGGATGCTGCTCGAAACGCATCTGCTGGAATATCGATTCGGCGATGTTGTTGTTCGCCCGCCAGTCGGTGGCGCGCTCGGCGTAGGTGAACTGGTCGATGAAGTGCCCGTCGTGTTCCCGGGCCAGGCGCTCGGACTCGGCGTAGATCTGCGTCGGATCCTCCACCAGATGACTCTGTCCACCGTAGAAGGCTATCTGTGCGATTTTTTCCCTGGAGGTGGTCGCCGGCATCACCGCAATAAACGGCAAGCCCAGCATACGAGCGAAGTACGCCTCGGAAATCGCAGTCGAGCCGCTTGAAGCCTCGATCACCGGCGCGCAGGGCTTGAGCCAGCCGTTACACAACGCGTAAAGAAACAACGAGCGCGCCAACCGATGCTTGAGGCTGCCGGTGGGATGGCTCGACTCATCCTTGAAGTACAACTCGATGCCCGGAAAACCCGGGAGCGGCAATGGGATCAGGTGGGTGTCGGCGCTGCGCTGAAAGTCGGCTTCAATAATCCGGATGGCTTCGCGGGCCCACTGTCGGTTGTCGCTCATGGTGATTTTCTCGTTGGATCGGCCAGGAATCTGCCTCAATAATCAAGCTTAGGAAAAAACCTACATCCAGCACAGGTACAGCTGAGCTTCAATACGCTCGGCAACTGCTAGGCTCAGGTCCGTGCGGGACAATCACGTTGTAACGACATATAACAAAAAAGAATATAACTTTTGTTTTAACAACTAACGGTACGGGTTAGGGTGTCCCACCTTTTGAACTCATCGATGGAGAGCGACCTTGCCTCTGCGTAGCACTTTCACGCGTTTCTTTCAGTTGGAAGCTGCCAGCGGTCTGTTATTGATCGCCGCGGCTGTCCTCGCTTTGGTCATCAACAACTCCTCGCTGTCATGGCTCTACAACGGCTTGCTGGACACGCCGGTGGTGGCCCAGGTCGGCGCCCTGAAAATCGCCAAGCCGTTGCTGCTGTGGATCAACGACGGGCTGATGGCGCTGTTCTTCCTGCTGATTGGCCTGGAAGTGAAGCGCGAAGTCCTCGACGGCCAGCTGTCCAATCCGTCGCAGATCGTGCTGCCGGGTGCCGCCGCCATCGGCGGTATGGTGGTGCCGGCGCTGATCTACTGGTTCCTCAACCGTGACAACCCGGCAGCCCTGGGCGGCTGGGCGATTCCAACCGCCACCGACATCGCCTTCGCCCTAGGTGTCCTGGCGCTGCTGGGCAAACGCGTGCCAGTGTCGCTGAAGCTGTTCCTGATGACCCTGGCAATCATCGACGACCTCGGCGCAATTATCATCATTGCGATCTTCTACTCCGGTGCATTGTCGACGCTGTCCCTGGCATTGGCCGCAGCCTGCATCGCGGCGCTGATCGGGATGAACCGGCTTGGCGTGGTCAAGCTCGGGCCCTACATGATCATCGGTTTGATTCTCTGGGTCTGCGTGCTAAAAAGCGGCGTGCACGCCACGCTGGCCGGTGTAACACTGGCCTTTTGCATCCCGCTGCGCACGAAAAACGCCGAGCCTTCGCCACTGCTGACTCTCGAACATGCGCTGCACCCATGGGTCGCCTACGGCATCTTGCCGCTGTTCGCTTTCGCCAACGCCGGCCTGTCCCTGAGTGGCGTCACCGTCGAGAGTTTCACCCACGACGTACCGATGGGCATTGCGGTCGGCCTGCTGCTGGGCAAGACCGTTGGCGTGTTTGGCCTGACCTGGCTGGCGGTGAAAATCGGCATCGCCGCCCTGCCCCAAGGCGCCAACTGGGGTCAGATATTGGGCGTCGCGATTCTATGCGGCATTGGCTTCACCATGAGCCTGTTCGTCGGCTCCCTGGCGTTTGTGCCGGGCGCCAGCGACTACGCAGGGATGGACCGGATGGGGATTTTGACCGGTTCGATACTGGCGGCGTTGATCGGTTATGCGGTGACGGCGATGGCGAGTCGCAAGAACACCGCTTTGCCGTCCTGAGAAACAGAGACAATTCTTAGGGTCATTCAAGACCCGTCCTACAGCCACGCTCCGTCGCGTTCGTTAACGTCGCGCAGCCCCTTCCCGGGGCTGCCGATCGACGAATGCACAAGGACAATCAGTGGCTGGGCAAAAGGACATTCCACGGGTGCCAAACCCACCGTCAGGCGACGGACATCACATAACCTACCGCTTCTTGACGGATTCCGAACTGGCAGCTCGCGAGAGCAGGCAAAGCGCCTATGAGGCCATGCTCGCCAGGCAAGATGCCTTCGAACGTAAACGTCCGGTCATCCAGGCAGCACAAGAGCCCTTTCGGGCCGGCTGCGTCTTCGCCAAATCCTGCAACTTGCCAGACTCAATCATCGATTACTCCACCCCCTCGGGAATGGTGCCCACCGACAGCCTCGAGGATTACGGCGAAATCGCCTGGCTGGGTGCTCGCGACGTAGATGAAAGCGGTCTGCTGAATCTGAAAACGATCAGCGGCTCCACCCTTTCACTCGGCCTCGGTCAACTGGCACTTCGCGCGCCGGCTCTCGTCGCTCCGGTCGTTAGCGCAGGCGTTGCTCTCGGTACGGCTGGCGCCGCGACATTGACCGGGCTGGTCGCCGTATTCTGGACACCCAGCCTGGGCGACAGCGCCCTCTACACCGAAGACCAACTTCGCGCCCTCAAGCAGGCCCGCACGCGTATGCGGCTGCAAATCGAACAACAGGCTGACGGCAGCCTCAAGGGCTACGCCTTTTACACAGGCAAGAACCGTGATTGGGAAATGGTCGATGTGGTGCAGATTGCTTGGCGAGGCAGCCACTACGTCGCCGACCTAGGTGAAGGCATCGAACTGATCTGGACCCCGGCAGTAGACGCTTCCGACATCCTCGGCATCCCCAAACTGGAAGCCGCCCCGCAAGCCCCGCACATCTGGGTTTATCCGCCGACGAAACAGGCGGACGGCATCATCGTGAACCCGGTTTATCCGCCTGATTACAAGGATTTCATTCTTGTGTTTCCGGTGGGGTCGAGGGTGAAGCCGGTTTACATTGTAATGAGTCTGCCGGGGGATCATAAGTACTACGATGATCCTGAAACACTTCCAGCTTTCCCTGACGTTACCCGAGTGAAATCGAAATCTTCAGTCCAGGGTGGCGGTAAAAAACGAGCTCGCTGGGTTGACCGCAAAGGAAGGATATACGAGTGGGACTCCAAAAGCGGCGCAGTCGAAAAGTACGATAAATTAGGAGAACATCTAGGCGAATTCAATCATTTGACGGGGGAGCGAACAAAGGACGCTAAGCCGGGAAGAAGGACTCCAAAGTGACCCAAGAGATAAAAAACATGCGCTACCTTTCCATTACCGGTTTTTACCCAGATGAGAAGCAGAACGATGCATTGCAGTTCGAATTAGCTATCAAAGACTACAAGCTAAACCAGGCTCTGGCTCAATTGACCGAATCAAAGCCACTTGAAGACTTGGAGCCCGGTGAACTGGAACTTACTGAACAGCAGATCCGGCAGGTTGCAGATTTACTCAAAACGAATTTCCCAACTGGGCTGGAATACTTCATCGGGACGCGCTTTAGCGCCCAGTAATTATGCACAAACAAAAACCCCGACCAGTCACCTGATCGGGGTTTTCATTTACCCGTTTTCCCGCTTAGTGCGAAACGCGGCTCGTGCCGTCAACGGTAGCAATCCGCACACGCTCGCCAACACGGAACACTTCGTTCTCTTGAACCTGTTGCACGTAGGCGCGCATGCTGCCGTCGTCTTCGCGGACGGTGATTTCCACGCCCTGAGTACGGGTCAGGCCTTCTTCGGCCGCGGAACCGACGAGGCCGCCGGCGACTGCGCCGATGACCGCAGCAACGATACTGCCTTTACCGCCACCGATGGCGCTACCACCCACGCCACCAACCGCTGCACCGGCGAGGCCGCCGATCGGGGTTTTGGTGCCTTCGATTTTCACCGGACGCAGGGCTTCGATGGTGCCCATGCGAATCGTCTGCACCCGACGCGCTTCGTCACGGGAATAGGAGTCACCGGTCAAGCTCGATTGGCAGCCAGTGAGCAACATCGCCATCGTGGAAAAGGAAGCAACCAGCAGAACAGACTTACGCATAGCATCAACTCCAAAGGACAGGTAATCATTAAACTCCGCAGCTTGACGCCTGTCACGGCATCGCCCGGATAAAAATGGTTTCATTCAGTTCCAGTACAGGCGCTGCCGCAAGCTGACGGGCGAACGCGGCAATTTCAATGATCTGCGCTGCTGACACGGGATTTTCATGGATTACTTTATCATTGTCGTCACTACCGTTGCCGGACTGTACTTCCACTGGTGGCTATACGTGCGTATCAAACGCTGGATGGACCGCGATCTGGCGCTGGCCCTGGCCGGTCAGGATGAGCAGAAAAAAGCGTTCATGCTCGAACGATTGGCGAGCGCGCAGGCGCAGAAGATCAGGCGTCGAGACCTGCCGAAGTGGCTGGAGGCCGCTGCGGCAGGGTATCCCGATCGGTAGACTGCTTAGGGTGCCAGACGTTCAAGAATCCAGTCGGCGCCCTGCAAACGGTAATTGAGGCGGTCGTGCAGGCGGCTTAGACGGCCCTGCCAGAACTCGATGCGCTCCGGCAGCAGGCGATAACCACCCCAGTGTTCAGGGCAGTGGGGCTGGGTGTCGCTGAAACGTTGCTCGGTGTCCTTGAGCAGCGCCTCCAACTCTCCACGATCGGCAATCACCCGGCTCTGCGGCGAAGCCCAGGCACCGAGGCGGCTGCCCAGCGGGCGAACCTGATAGTAAGCGTCAGACTCTTGCGGCGTGACCTTGACCACCCGCCCCTCGATGCGCACCTGACGCTCCAGGGCAGGCCAGAAAAAGGTCATGGCCGCGAACGGGTTCGCGGCCAGGTGCTGGCCCTTGGCGCTGTCGTAATTGGTGAAGAACGTGAAGCCCTGTGCGTCCAGGCCCTTGAGCAGCAGAATGCGGCAATGCGGCCGGCCGTCCTGATCGACCGTGGCCAGGGTCATGGCATTGGCCTCGACTGGCGCCTGCTCGGTTTTCACCGCATCAGCGAACCACTGATGGAACAGCGCGAACGGCTCGGCCGGGGCTTGCGCCTCGGTCAGGCCATCACGGGTGTAGTCACGGCGCATATCAGCCAGGGCCTTGGTCATGGCGCATTCCTTTTGGGTTAACGAATCACTTCTTTGTGGTATCGGCGGCGACTTTCGTTGCGTCGGCTGTCGCTTTGGCCGGTGTAGTCTTTTTCGCTGGCGTCGCGGTTTTAGCCGGGGCTTTCTTGGCTGGAGCCTTGGCCGCTTTCTTGGCCGGGGCCTTTTTCGCCACCGGTGCAGCCGCTTTTTTAGCATCGGCCGGCGCTGGCGTCACTGGCTTGGCGACTGGCTTGATGTCCTGGGCCGCAACCATGCGCACCGGTGCCGGAGCCGGCATGTTGTACTTGCTCAGCAACGCGACCATGGTGTTTTGCGGGGTCACCAGCAGTTCCACGCGACGGTTCAAGGCACGACCTTCAACGCTGTCGTTGGCGGCACGCGGAGCTTCACCGCCCATGCCGCGCAGCATCAGGCGATCACGCTGCAGACCGCTGAGACGGAAGATCGCAGCCACGGCTTGCGCACGTTCCTGGCTCAGCTTGACGTTGGCCGGTGCGGCGCCCGAGGTATCGCTGTGACCAAGTACCAGCACGGCGGTTTTTGGATCGACTTCGAGGATTTTCGCGACGCGCGTGAACGGGCCGAGGGTCACGGGCAGCAACATGGCCGGGCGATCCGGGTTGAACGAGCCTTCGACCGGCGCGGTGACGACCAACACGTTTTCACGGCGTTCGAGTTGCAGGTTGCTGTCCTTGATCGCTGCACGCAGACGCGGCTCGTAGTCGTCGAGCCAGGCCTGGGTGACTTTCGGATCCGGCATCGGCACGGCTTTGGCGGTGCTCTGCTCTTTGCCGCCGAACGGCCACCACCAATTGCCACTTTCCTTTGCCTCAGCCTTGGCAACTTCGACCGGCTTGGCTTCAGGTTTTACCTCTGGCTTTTTGTCGAGCACTTCCTCGGCGCCGAACGGCCAGTACCAAGGGCTGGTGCTTTCAGCCTTGGCCACCGGGGCGGTCGCGGCAGGTTTCAAGGGTGCCGGAGCCGGCTCTTTGGCTGCGACTTTGTCGGAGGAACCGAACGGCCACCAACTGCCGCCGTCTGCATCATTTTTAGGAGTCTGCGCGCAACCGGTAATAGCGAAGCACAGTGCCAAAGCGAGGGTGGGTTTGGTTGACATTGGATATCCACAAAAATGAAGTAATAAAAAATCAGGCCGTATCGGCACGTATAAACAGACGCTTGGAAACTGAAAAGGCTTTCGGGTTCCAGCTCCGGAACCCTTGGGCGTGATTTACAGACAAGTGGCCAGTACCCGCACAAGCTTTTGTGCGCGCGGATCCATCAAGACGTACGGCCCCAGTGTATTTGTCACAAAACCGAAGGCCACATCGTGCTCCGGGTCAGCAAAACCGATGGAGCCGCCCGCGCCCGGATGACCGAACGCTCGCGGGCCCAAGCCGAATGTCGCGTTAGGCACATCCGGCTGATCGAGCATGCAACCCAGGCCGAAACGGGTCCGGGTCAGTAAAGTCTTGTCCTCGCCTACGCTGTGCTCGCGCGTCAATTCGTCGAGCATTTCGCCTTCCAGCAAACTACCGTCGAGCAAACCGGAGTAGAACCCGGCCAGGCTACGCGCATTGCCGTGGCCGTTGGCCGCCGGTTGCTGCATGCGCCGCCATTCGGGTTTGTTGGTGCTGGTCAGGACCGACGGCGGGTTGGTGAACGCACGTGTGGTCATGGCCGTTGGTTCGCGCATGGTCACTTGCAGCAGACGCTGGGCTGCGGCATCGCCGACGTTGCCCTTGCCACGGGCGATGTGCGCCACGCGGTGAAACTCTTCATCGGCCAGGCCGACGTGAAAATCCAGACCCAGTGGCTTGGCGACCCGCGCCACGATGGATTCGCCCGGCCCGCGACCGTCGACTCGGCGCAGCAACTCACCGACCAACCAGCCGTAGGTGATAGCCGCATACCCGTGGCCTTCACCCGGTGTCCACCACGGTGCTTCGGCGGCCAGGGCGTCGACCATGGTTTGCCAGTCGTAAAGCGCTTCGGGGGCCAGCAACTCGCGCAACGCCGGCAGACCGGCCTGATGGCAGAGCAGTTGGCGCAGGGTGACGGATTCTTTGCCAGCGGCGGCGAACTCGGGCCAGAAGCGGGCAACCGGGGCATCCAGCTGCAGTTTGCCCTCGGCCACCAATTGCAGGGCGGTGACGGCGGTGAAGGTCTTGGTGCAGGAGAACAGGTTGGCGATGGTGTCGCTGTGCCAGGCCTCGGCGCCATCCTTGTCGGCGGTGCCGGACCACAGGTCGACGACGGTTTCGCCGCCGATCTGGATGCACAACGCCGCGCCGCGTTCCTGAGGATCGTCGAACAGCGCCGCGAACGCTTCACGCACTGCCTCGAACTTAAGCTCGTAATGACCCTGAATCTGCACCCGCAACTCCCCGGAAAAACGTTCTGTAAAGTGGGCCGCATTGTTCCAGCCCCTGAGAGTTTTGGGAACAGGGGCGGGCTGGGCGGTCAATTCAAGATCAGGATGAAAATCAAAAGATCGCAGCCTGCGGCAGCTCCTACAAAGTGTTCACATTTCCCCTGTAGGAGCTGCCGAAGGCTGCGATCTTGGCGGCCTCAAAAATTAGTGACCCTTGCCGGAGTGCCCACCAGCGCCCTTCCCCGGACCTTTGCCGGCTTGGGCTTCGCGTCCGCCCTCAGCGTCATGGCTCGCTTTGTCGACCTCGGCGGCGGCCTTCTCGGCCTCTTTGCCCAATTGATCGACCGTTGCCAAATTGCTCTTGCGCACGCTGTCGACAAAGCCCTGAAACGGCAGATCGGTAATACCCACCAGACCAAAGTGACCGTTTTCGCCATCCAGCAGGCGCCCGGTGACGGGCTGGTCGAGGTACTGGAACCAGTGCACGCCGACTATCGACGGTTCGCTCAGCGCCTGTTTCAGGAAGTTGGCGTAGGCCGGCCCACGGTCTTCTTCCTTCGCCAGTTGCGTCACGCCGCCCCAGAACGGGCCGCGATCGGTCGAGCCGAAATTGAATTCGGTGATCAGCACCGGTTTGTCGAGGCTGCGCAGTTTGGCGAAGTCGTAACCATCCTGCGGTTGCAGGGTATACATGTTGAAGCTCAGCACGTCGCAATACTGGGCGCAGGAATCGACCGCTTCCGGGGTGCTGATGGCAAAGCGGCCACCGAGCAACAGCTGGTTCGGCGCGTGCCACTTGAGTGAATCGGAAATGGTCTTGAAGTAGGTGTCCGCAAAGACCTTCTGGAAATATTTGAAGTCGGCCTCGATTTCCGGGTGTTCGGCGCTTGGCAGCGGCGGCACGAAACCGGGATCTTCCATCAATTCCCACGCAGGCAAATCAATACCCCATGCCTTGGAAAGCCCCGCCTGATTGCGGTACTTGTCGCGCAATTGCTTGAGGAATGCGCGTTTGGCCGGCACGTCAGTGGTCATTTTCAAGGTGCCGTAGGCCAGCGCGTAACGGGCTTTCGGATCATCGCCGGGACCGGCCCACGCCAGTTCGTTGTCGGCGAAGTAACCGATCAGCCAGGGATCATCGCGATGGTCGCGGGCGGCGATGGCCACAGCACGTTCGGTCGCCATGGCGAAACGCGGGTCAAATGGATCGGGCATGCCGCCCCACCAGTCGCTGCCGGTGCTGATGCTGGCGTAATCGCCGACGATCGACAGCGGTAAGGTATACGGCACGCGTTCAGCGTCACCCAGTGCCGACGCGCTCCAGTTGCCGAGGGTGTTGAAACCCCAGGCTTGCAGGCGATCGAGGGTGTGACGGGGCCAGCGCTGCTCATCAAACGT
Source organism: Pseudomonas fluorescens (assembly GCF_000802965.1). Classification (GTDB taxonomy): domain Bacteria; phylum Pseudomonadota; class Gammaproteobacteria; order Pseudomonadales; family Pseudomonadaceae; genus Aquipseudomonas; species Aquipseudomonas fluorescens_A. The sequence continues at coordinate 59,130 of NZ_JSAK01000003.1, forward strand.
CGCTTTGCAGGGTTCGGCAGGTGTTGGCTCGGCAGCTTTCGCCACCGTCGCATCGGCGGCACCAGCCTTGGCGGCTTCGGCGACACCGGATTCAGGCGAAGATGGCGCGACGGGTTGCTCGGCGGCCTTCTCCGCCGTCGCCTCTACCGCATCGGCCTTGGCCGCTTCAGCAACGCCGGCCTTGGTGTCGCTGCCTAAAGAACAAGGATCGCCATACAGACGCTGCAGATTGGCGCCATAGAAGTCATACCACTTCCCGGCATTGAAGCCCCGGCCCTGATCGACGCCGTTGCCACCGCGGTTATCGCCTTCACCGAAGTGACTGGCCAGCGGTTCCTCAGCCTTGGGCAGGGATTCGAACATCCATTCGCGACCGGCGATGTAGGTCTGGTTGACGTCCGCCGTGACGGTGTTGACCCCCAGCGAATAGAACGGATGCCCTTGCGGCGTTACCAGATACCAACGACCGTCACGCTTCTCGGTGCGGAAAAAGCCGCTGGCCTTGAACGTTGGCCCCTTGGTCGAACCGCCAAACTTATCGAGGGAGGCCTTTTCGCGCTCGGCCAGCCAGGTTTTCAGTTGTTGCTGTTCCTTGGCCGCGGCGCTTTTGAGTTGTTCGTCGCTGCTGACCTTCTCCGGCCATTTCGCCCGGGACGATTGGCCATAAGCATCGACCAACCCGCCGTACACGGCCTGGGTCACGGCCTCGGCATCCTGCACGCCGAAGCGCTCCAGCAGAATACTCTGGGCCACTTTCGGTTGATCCATCGAAATGCTCACCGACACCACTTGGCCGCGATCCAGTTCACCGACACTGCTGGCCAGCAAAATGCGCTGGCCGTCCACCGTCATCGGCATTGGTGGGCCGGCCTTCATGCCCTGGCTCAGCGACGACGTCGGTTGCAATGGCACCAACAGGGTTTGCGCCGGGCCGGCCGGCAGATCGACGCGGCTGACCAATGTCTTGCCGTCGTTGCTCTGGATGGTCACGTACAAGGTCACGGCCCAGTTCATGGCGCTTTGCACCCGTAGGCTCATGGCACCCGACTGCGACCAGTTCCACGCCCCGGTCTGCGGGGTCAGGCGCAGGGTGGGCCGGGCTACCGGGTTGAACGTCACCCGGCGCAGCACTTCACCTTCGGCGGTTTGCTCGGCGTTGGATTGCGGCAGGCTGGCGTCCTGGGTCGCCACCTGAACCACGTCGGCAGGGCGCACAAAGTTGAACAGCGTCTGCTGGCCCGCGGGAGCGGCCAGCAAGGGCGTTGCGAACAACAGGGCAAAAACAGCAGGCAGCGAACGGCGAATCATGAGAACGAAATTCTCCCTAACGACCTCGGTGGGCCAATGGAAAAGCGATGACAGAGAGATAGACAACGCGGCGGGCAAAACTGCCCACCGGTGTTTCAGGAAATTTCACGACGGAAAGGAGGCAACGCATTGAGGATCGCTTTGCCATAGCGCTGGGTCACCAGACGCCGATCAAGCAGAGTGATGGTGCCGCGGTCTTCTTCGGTGCGCAGCAGACGACCGCAGGCCTGGACCAGTTTCAGCGAGGCGTCCGGCACCGAGATTTCCATGAACGGATTACCGCCACGGGCCTCGATCCATTCGGCCAGCGCCGCCTCGACCGGATCGTCCGGCACCGAGAACGGAATCTTCGCGATGACCACGTGCTCGCAATAAGCACCGGGCAAGTCGACGCCCTCGGCAAAACTCGCCAGACCGAACAGCACGCTGGAATCCCCGCCATCGACCCGTGCCTTGTGCTTGTTCAGGGTTTCCTGTTTCGACAGGTTGCCTTGAATGAACACTTGCTTGCGCCAGTCGCGATCCAGACCGTCGAACACGTCCTGCATCTGTTTACGCGAAGAGAACAGCACCAACGTGCCGCGCGAGCCTTCGACCAGGTCCGGCAGATCGCGGATGATCGCGGCGGTGTGCGCGGCTGCATCGCGGGGATCGGCGTTGAGGTTCGGCACCCGCAGCACGCCGGCGTCGGCGTGATGGAACGGGCTCGGGACCACGGCGGTCACGGCTTTCTTCGGCAGGCCGGCACGCATGCGGAAACGGTCGAAGGTGCCGAGGGCAGTCAAGGTTGCCGAGGTGACGAGCGCACCGTAGGCCACGTTCCACAGATTGCGCCGGAGCATTTCGGCCGCGAGGATCGGGCTGGCGTTGACCTCGATGTCGAACAGCGAGCCGCTTTCGGCCAGGGTCAGCCAGCGTGCCATCGGCGGGTTGTCTTCCGGGTCTTCAGCGGTGAACGCGACCCACAGCTCCCAGTTGCCCGAAGAGCGGGACAACAGGCTGCCGAACAACGGGTACCACTCTTCGGCCTGATTACTGGCGATGCCAATGTTGACCTCGCCGTCCATGCCTTCCTTGAGCAATTCAGTAAGACGCGTGAACAGGTCGGTCAGGCGGGCGAAGCCTTTTTTCAGTTCAATGCCCATCTCGCGCATGTGCTCGGGAATTACCCCGCCGACGAAACGGTGACGCGGTCGCTCGCGACCTTCAACGTCTTCGCCGGGTTTGAAATCGGCGGCCTGCTCGCAAGCGGTGAACATGAATTGTTGCTGGGTCTTGATCTCCCGCGCCAGCTCCGGCACCTGCTCGATCAACTTGCCCAGATCGCCCGGCAACGGGTGCTGGGCGAGCAATTTGGTAAGGTTCTTGGCGGTGGTTTCCAGCCAGTCGGCGGTGGAACGCAGCCGCGTGTAATGGGCGAAGTGGCCGATGGCCTTGTCCGGCAGGTGATGGCCTTCGTCGAATACATAGATGGTGTCGCGCGGATCGGGCAGCACCGCGCCGCCGCCCAACGCCAGGTCAGCCAGGACCATGTCGTGGTTGGTGACGATCACGTCGACCTTGCCCATGCCTTCACGGGCCTTGTAGAAGGCGCACTGGCCGAAGTTCGGGCAATGACGGTTGGTGCACTGGCTGTGATCGGTGGTCAGGCGCGCCCAGTCGGCGTCTTCGAGTGCGGTGGACCAGCTATCGCGGTCGCCGTCCCATTTATTGCCGGCGAGCTTTTCGATCATGCTGGTGAACAGTTTCTGGCTGGCCTCATCGACTTCGATCTTGAAGCCTTCTTCCTCGAACAACTGCGCCGTGGCGGTTTGTGCGTGACCTTCCTGGAGCAACATGTCGAGCTTGGACAGGCACATGTAGCGCCCGCGGCCCTTGGCCAGGGCGAAACTGAAATTCAGCCCGCTGTTGCGCATCAGGTCGGGCAAGTCCTTGTAGACGATCTGCTCTTGCAGGGCGACGGTGGCCGTGGCGATCACCAGGCGTTTGCCAGCGGCTTTCGCCGTCGGGATCGCCGCGAGGCTGTAGGCCACGGTCTTGCCGGTACCGGTGCCGGCTTCCACCGCGACAATCGCGGGGTCGCCACTGCGCCGGCCTTCGTCGTCGGTGTCGATGTCACCGAGGACCTTGGCAATTTCGGCGATCATCAGACGTTGGCCGTAGCGCGGCTTGAGGCTCTTGGCTTCGAGAAAACGCGAATAGGCGCCCTGGATCGTGGTTTTGAGTTCGGTGCTGATCATGGATTGTCGGGCGCAAAAAACGCTGGATAAATTTTCAGTGGTTCGGTTCGGCGGCTATCATACCCCGCTAATTAATCCCGCGCAGAACGGAGTACCCGAATGACCGCTTTTAGCCTCGTTTATAGCTTGCATGTCCTCGCCGCACTGGTGTGGGTGGGCGGCATGTTTTTCGCCTGGATGGTCTTGCGCCCCGCGGCGATAAAGGCGCTGGAAGGCCCTGCCCGGTTAAAGCTGTGGGTAGAAGTGTTTCAAGGTTTTTTTCGCTGGGTCTGGGTGGCGGTGCTGCTGTTGCCGATCAGCGGAGTCGGCATGATCCATCTGCAATACGCCGGGTTTGAAACCGCGCCGCGTTATGTGCAGGTGATGATGGGGTTGTATGTGGTGATGACTGCGTTGTTCATCCGGATCCAGGCGCTGATGTTGCCGGAGCTGCGCACGGCGGTAACGGCCGAGGATTGGCCAGCGGGAGCTGCGGTGCTGGGAAGGATTCGTCGGTTGGTGGGGATTAATTTGATTGTGGGGTTGGTGCTGGTGGCGATTGCGGCGGCACGACCAATATTTTGAAGTGACACTGCCCTTGTGGCGAGGGAGCTTGCTCCCGCTGGACTGCGCAGCAGGCCCATCTTTTGGGGCCGCTTCGCGACCCAGCGGGAGCAAGCTCCCTCGCCACAGGTTGTTGATTGTTTTTACAACCGCTGTACTGTCACAGAGCCCGCCGCTCCGGCAACTCCCGGTTGCCCGTCGACACCCGGTTTGCCGCTCTTGCCGCCGTCGGCCTTGTAGACCAGACAGCCCTTGGCTTTGCCACCCGCCCCCGGCTTGCCGCCCGGACCAGCCACGCCACCGGCACCGCCGGCTACCTGAACCTTGATTTGGTCTGCCGGGAAATCGTGTGGCACGGTCAATCGCACCAACGCGCCCGGCGCGCCTGGTTGTCCGTCACTGCCATCGCTGCCATCGGCACCGCGACCCGCCTGGCCCCAGGCGCAACCTGGTGCCTGGCCGTTGGCCCCGTCGAGGCCGACAAACCCCGGCGCACCTGCACCACCGCGAGCGTCCACCATCAATTGCGGTGCCTTCAGCGTCTTGATCTGCAAATTCAGATTTCGCCCGGCACGGGCAGCCTTCTGGTACGTGCCTGGCGCACCTCGCGCGGTGATCTGGCTGCCCTCGGACAAGTCCGCACGACTGACCTTCAGCTCCAGCGGCTGCTCGCTGGGCACAATGGCGATCCGCGCATCACGGCCCAGGTGCAGTTCGCTGACAGTGACTTCGGTCACGTTGGAGGGGATCAGCAGCGTGCCGTAATCGGCCACTTCCAGGCGTTCCAGCTGCAACGTGCTGGCGGTATTGGGCAAGCGCATCAGCGAGTTGGTTTCAACGCTGACCACTTGGGCGCAGGCCAATGGGCTGATAAGTGCAGCGAGCAGACAGAGTTTACGCATGGGAAGCCTTAGATGCGGTCGGAGCCGGAATGGTTTGCAGGTGGAAAACGCCGAAAACGAGGACTTTCAAGCGATCTAGCCAAGGGTGGGCGCGGCCCCTGAGGCTGCGGTAGCAGAACACCGCCTCCAACAGATGAAGACCAGCCAGCAGGCCGCCTGCCAGATTGACCAACAGGTGCAGCGGATGGATGAAAGGCATGAGCTGATTGACCAGCACCACCAACCAGAACACCAGGGTCAACAGCCTCCCCAGCCCCCATATCACCTTCATACGCGCCCCCGATGAGAATTATTCTTTGGGCGCACAGTAACGGCTTCCGCGCGGGATTAGCCAGAGGGCAACCGAAAATTCTTCATGAAGATCGCCGAATGGCCGCCGGATCGATGCAAATATCGACCCGACAGCTCTATTTCGCGGATCAACGATTGATGTGCAATTCCACGCGACGATTTTTCGCCCGCCCTGCATCGGTTTCGTTATCGGCAACCGGCTCACTTTCACCCTTGCCTTCGCTGGTGACTTTGCTCGGCGCAACGTGCTGGCTCAGCAAGTATTCGGCGACGCTGCTGGCACGTCGTTCCGACAGCCCCTGGTTGTAAGCATCCGATCCGACGCTGTCGGTATGACCGACCACCTTGATGCTCACGACGCTGGCGTCCAGCAGTTTGCCCATGACCGCATCCAGTTGACTCTGCATGGCGGGGGTCAACTCGGATTTATTGAAGGCAAACAGCACATCGTCGGCATCGCTCAGGGTGATGACTTCGGCTTGCACGGGTTCAGGTTCCACGCTGGCCGGATATTGCGGCAGCGGGCAACCGTGGTGTTCGACAGGGGTGTTGGCAGGTGTGTCAGGGCAGCGATCACGACGGTCGAATACGCCATCGTCATCTTCATCACCATCCTGGGCATAGCAGATCAAACCACCGGATAAAATACCGAGCGCCGCTCCACCAGCCGCCCAACCGGCACTTTCGATAGCGCCCAGGCCGCCGCCGACCAGTCCGCCGATGAGGCTGCAGATAGGCCAGGTACGTTGATTGAGGGGGGCAGTGCCATCGCTGTGAGTAGCGCAGCCGGTCAACAGGCTGCCAAGCAGCAGAACCGGCAAGACGGTCCGTGTGAGTTTGGTCATGTTGAAAACTCCTGTGTCACCGGCCCATACCGGTCACACAGGAGTAAAGACCCGCATCCGCGACTGCACAAGCCGCGGATGCGAGGGACCTAGCGGTTGATTTTGATTTCCGTGCGACGGTTTTGCGCACGACCATCAGCCGTTGAGTTGTCTGCAACCGGCTGGCTTTCACCCGCACCGGACACCGACACGAAGCTGCTGCGTGGCACACCACTTTCGATCAGATATTCCACCACCGAGTGGGCGCGTTGATCCGACAGTTTCTGGTTGTAGGCATCACTGCCGACGCTGTCGGTGTGACCGGTTACGGTCAACCGGGCACTGGCGGCTTCCTGTTTCAGGCGAGTCGCAATGGTGTTGAGCTTGTCTTTATCGGCAGCTGTCAGCTTGGCCGAGTCGAACTGGAAGTTGACATCGCGGATGACGATGACTTCTTCCTTGACCACTACGGCTTCTTCAACCACTGGAGCAGGTGGAGGGCAACCATCGGCATCGACCCTCACGCCTTTAGGTGTACCCGGGCACTTGTCGCGGCTATCCAGCACGCCATCGCCGTCTTCGTCGCCATCACCGTGAACCCAGCAATAGGCTGCTGCCGTAGCACCGACCACCAGCGCGCCATAGCCTGCCCATGAGGAACTCTCGGTCGCACCGAGACCCGCACCTACGACACCACCGACCGCCGCACAGGTCGGCCAGTCGGTTTTCTGCAAACCTGCGCAACCAGTCAACACACTGGTTAGCAGAACCAGGGGTAATGCTGTCCGAACTATGCTCATCTAGTTTTCTCCTGAAGGATCGGCTTAGAACCGATTCACGGAGTAAAGACCGGACTTTTAATCTCCGCCAGCAATAGGCCATTGCAGTTTTATCCGACGTTCACGACTGATCGTCATTTTTACGGTAAACCCGCTCTAGGCTCGAACTGGCGGGCAGGCTAGTCTTGGCAGATCTGATTGAGGATCTTCGATGATTGCAGGTATTTCTTCGCGCACGCCGCAACAGGCGCTCGCCGCTTTGCTGGACCGTTACGCCCCGTCGCGCCTGTTGCTGATCGGCGCCAGCGAATTCCCCGCGCTTGAAGCATTCAAGCTCGCGCACCCGGACAGCGAGGTGGCGCATGCGGCACCCGGGCCATTGCCCGCCGAACTGGCGGCGCGCCGGTTTGACCTGGCGCTGGTGCTCGATTGCCTCGAACATCTGCCCAAGCGCGACGGTCTGAATTTGCTGGGCGGCATTCGCAACCTCAATGCCAGCCGCATCGCGGTGCTGGCAGACCTGCCGGCCAGCGGTTGGCAGGAAACCGATTTTTTCTCCCTGGCCCTGCAAGCCAGCGAACGCTTCCAGCGCGACGAACAAGTGCTGACCCTGTTTACCTATGATCTGCTTGACTACAAACAAGTACCCGACTGGCTCAATTCACGTTTCTGGGCCAATCCGGAAAATTTCGGGAAATACTGGTGGTAACGCAATGAGTACATCCATTTGCCCTTGCGGCAGCGGCACCCTGCTCGACGCCTGCTGCGGTCATTACCATGCCGGCCATCCGGCGCCTTGTGCCGAAGCCTTGATGCGCTCGCGCTACAGCGCCTATGTGCTGGGCCTGATCGATTATCTGGTGGCCACTACCCTGCCCGCACAGCAACCAGGCCTGGATCGGCAATCGATCAGCGACTGGAGCGCGCAAAGCACCTGGCTGGGGCTTGAGGTTGAAAGCTCCGAAGTCCTCGGCGGGCAACCAGAGCACGCCTTCGTGACCTTCACCGCTCGCTGGCACGATGGCAGCGGCGAACACAGTCATCGCGAGCGCTCGTCGTTCGTGCAGAACGCCGGCCATTGGTACTTCATCGACCCGACAGTGCCACTCGACATCGGTCGCAACGACCCCTGCCCTTGCGACAGCGGGCAGAAATTCAAGAAGTGTTGTTCGGGGTATTTCGGTAGTTGAAACAAGATCAAAAGATCGCAGCCTGCGGCAGCTCCTGCATTGGATTGGCGTACACCCTGTTGGAGCTGCCGAAGGCTGCGATCTTTTAACGTCTAGACTGTGGTTCAAGGAGAACCACGACCATGACCACCAGGCGAATCGCACTCTATCTGCTCACCGCGACCCTGTTCCTGGGGCTCGGCGGCTGTGCGTCGTGGTTCAGCAGCGATGAACCTGACCCCGAGGTGCATCTGATCAGGGTGGAAGTGGTGCGGGCCAAGCTGATGGAGCAGCGGTTCGTCCTGCACTTTCGCATCGACAACCCCAACGACAGCGAGCTGACCGTGCGTGGTCTGGAGTATCGCATCCACTTGGGCGACATCCTCCTGGCCGAAGGCGAGCACGAACACTGGATTACCGTGGACCCCAAAGGCAGCCGCCACTACAAGGTGCCGATCCGCACCAACCTGTGGTCCAAGGTCAAAGGCTTGGTGAAACAGCTGAAAAACGCTGAGCAGTCCATTCCCTATCGTCTGGAAGGTGAACTGGAAACCGGTTTATTCATCGCCCACTACGTGCACCTGACGCGTAATGGCGTGATAATCCCCGCCGATCTAATTCCGGAGTAACCCCGATGACCCAGCAACCCCATGTCCATGGCCCAGACTGCAACCACGATCACGACCATCATGATCACGACCATGGCCATGTCCACGGCCCGAACTGCGGCCACGCTCACCAGGAACCGGTGCGCAACGCCCTGAAAGACGTTGGTCGCAACGATCCTTGCCCCTGCGGCAACGGCAAGAAATTCAAGAAGTGCCACGGCGCTTGATGCTTCGAGCGAAGATTTTCTTCGTCTGTTGAATCGCCATCGCGAGCAGGCTCACTCCCACACTGGATTTGTGCACGACGCCAGTCCCTGTAGGAGCGAGCCTGCTCGCGAAGAGGCCCGCAAAGTCACCATCAATTCAGAATCTGCGCGGTACTGACAACCGTCGCATACTCCCCATGCAAATTCCCCAACGACATCCCGTGCACCTCCTCGGCTGAGCGCGCATTGCCAAAAAAATCGGCCTTGTCGAAGGTAAAGCACGCATCCTCCGCAACCCACGTATCAAAACCCAGATTGCCCGCCGTTCGCGCCGTGGCCTCCACCGAGTTGTGGGTCGCCACGCCAACGATGATCAACTGCCCAATCCCCGCCTCGCGCAAACGCGCTTCAAGCCCTGTTGCACAAAACGCGTCCGGCACCTGTTTCTGAATCAGTAGCTCGCCTGCCAACGGCTGAAACCGCTCCTGAATCTCCACACCCGATTGCAGCGGCCAGAACACTGAATCTTCCGAGCGCGACAAATGCTGCACGTGGATGACCGGCCGCTCGGTGCGTCGCCAATGTGCCAACAATTCGAGCATGCGCTCCTCGGCCTGAGGGTTATTGCGCCGACCCAGCCTGGGATGAAGGATGCCTTTTTGTTGATCGATGATGATCAGTGCCGCGTTTGCCTTTAGCTCCATGCCGACGTTTCTCCGGGATGATCAGATTGAAGATCAAAAGATCGCAGCCTTCGGCAGCGCCTACAAGGCGGCAATTACCAGACAAATCCTGAAATAACCTTGCGCCCCGCTTGCGCGGCCACTGCCTGCTCACTAACGTAGCGGCTTTATTGCGTCTCTACCCCCGCAGGAGCTTTGCCATGGCCTCGCCAGCCCTTACTCATTTTCTACCCCGGTTCGGCGTTGCCGCAGCATTCGCGGGGGTTTTGAGCCTGACCGGTTGCCAGAGCTTCAATACCCAGGACACTGTTCCGCCGGCGATCGGCGTACAGCCGCTCAAGGGCTTGGCGCAAAACGTTTCGGTGCGCCGCAATGCCATGGGCATGCCGCTGATCGAAAGCAGTACCTTCCACGACGCGCTGTTCACCCTCGGCTACGTGCACGCCAGCGACCGAATCACGCAAATGGTCACCCTGCGCTTGCTGGCCCAGGGCCGTTTGGCGGAGATGCAGGGTTCAGACTTGCTGGACGCCGACCGCTACATGCGTGCGGTCAACCTGAAGAAAAGCGCAGGTGAGCTGTACAAGGCGTCTTCGCCGCGCCTCAAGCGCTTCTTCGAAGTCTATGCCCGTGGGGTCAACGCTTACCTGTTCCGCTATCGCGACAAACTGCCGGCCGACCTCGCCGCCACGGGTTACAAGCCTGAATACTGGAAGCCGGAAGATTCGGCGCTGATTTTCTGCCTGCTGAACTTCAGCCAGTCGGCCAACCTGCCCGAAGAAATTTCCTCGCTGGTGCTGGCCCAATCGGTCACCACCGACAAACTGCCATGGCTGACGCCTTCCGCCCCCGACGAAAAACTGCCGTTGGCCGAAAGCGAAAAGCTCCAGGGCATCCAGCTCAACGGGCAGATCCCGGGGCTGGCGGACATCAGCAAAGCCACCAGCCAGTTGTCTGACCTGAATCTGCTCGGCGCCACGTCATCGAACAACTGGGCCATCGCCCCGCAACGCAGCCGCAGCGGCAAAAGCCTGCTGGCCAGCGACGCCCATGGCCCGATGGGCGTGCCGTCGCTGTTCAGCTACGTGCAGATTCGCGCACCGAAGTATCAGGCGTCCGGCGTGACCATTGCCGGGTTGCCGATGGTGCTCGGCGGGTTCAACGGCAAAGTGGCGTGGAGCATGACCACGGTCATGGGCGACAACCAGGATGTGTTCCTGGAAAAAATCAAACGCCAAGGCAACGGCCTGGCGTACGAAGTCGGCGGCAAATGGCAAGCGGCAACCGTGCGCAACGAAACCTATTTCGTCAAAGGCCAACGGCCGATTCGCGAAGCGGTGTACGAAACCCGCCACGGCCCGCTGCTCAACAGCGCCCAGAGCCTGGCACAGGGCAGTGGCTACGGTTTGGCCTTGCAGACGCCGAACTTCACCGACGATAAAACCCTGGACGCGTTTTTCGACTTGTCCCGTGCGCAAAACGTCGAGCGGGCTTCGGACGCCAGCCGTGAGATCCGCGCCATCGCCCTGAACCTGGTGTTCGCCGACGCGAGCAACATCGGCTGGCAAGTCACCGGCCGTTTCCCGAACCGCCGCGAAGGTGAAGGCCTGTTGCCCTCGCCGGGTTGGGACGGTCGTTACGACTGGGACGGTTACGCCGATCCGATGCTGCACCCGTACGACCAAGACCCGGCCCAAGGCTGGCTCGGCACGGCCAACCAGCGGGTCATTCCCCATGGCTACGGCATGCAGTTGTCCAATTCCTGGTCGGCACCGGAGCGTGGCGAACGCTTGGCGGAACTGGCCAGCGTGGGCAAGCATGACACCCGCAGCGTGATCGCCATGCAGTACGACCAGACCACCACCTTCGCCGCCAAACTGAAAAAAATGTTCGAGGCACCGGGCATGGCCCAGCCGCTGAAACAGGCCATTCAGGCTTTGCCGGGGGCAGATCAAGGCAAGGCTCGCGAGGCGTTGACCCGCTTGATGGCGTTCGACGGCAAACTCAGCCCGAGCTCTGCCGACGCGGCGATCTACGAGCTGTTCCTGCAGGAAAGCACCCAGCAGATCTTCCTCGATGAACTGGGCCCGGAAAGCAGCCCGGCGTGGAAAGCCTTTATCGCCAACGGCAAGTTGTCCTACGCCGCGCAGGCCGATCACTTGCTGGGGCGTGAGGACAGTCCGTTCTGGGATGACACGCGCACCGCGCAGAAAGAAGACAAACCGGCGATCCTCGCCCGCAGCCTCGCCGCAGCGATCAGTGCTGGCGACAGTCAGTTGGGCGGCGACCACAAGGCTTGGCAGTGGGGCAAATTGCACCGCTATGAATGGAAGAACAGCAGTGGCCAGACCGTTCGCGGTCCGCTGGCGGCTGGTGGCGATCACACCACGCTCAACACCGCTGCCTTCGCTTGGGGCCAGAACTTCAACACCACGCTGGCACCGGCCATGCGCTTTATCGTCGACTTCGGCCAGGCCGAACCGTTGATGGGCCAGAACGCCACCGGCCAGTCCGGCAACCCGGCCAGTCCGAACTATCTGAACAGCATCGACGCGTGGCTGAAAGGCCAATACATGAGCCTGCCGATGCAGCCGCAGAACTACGACAAGGTGTACGGCACCAAGCGCTTGACGCTGACACCGGGGAAATAAGGGCAAGATCAAAAGATCGCAGCCTTCGGCAGCTCCTACAGGGGATCGCGTACACCCTGTAGGAGCTGCCGAAGGCTGCGATCTTTTGCCTTTTAATTTGATAGAACTTCTCGCCCTGCGCCCACCTCATAGCTAACAAGTCCCTCCATTCCGGCAACGACATGGATCTTGTTATCGCACGTCCCGAAGGCTTGTACTGCCCCGCCGGCGATTTCTACATCGATCCGTGGCGGCCGGTCGAGCGCTCGGTCATCACCCACGCCCACGGCGACCATGCCCGCACCGGCAATGAACACTATCTGGCGGCGGCTCCCGGTGAAGGGATTCTGCGTGCGCGACTGGGCCAGGACATCGATTTGCAAACCCTGGCCTATGGCGAGCGGTTGCTACATCACGGCGTCACCCTGAGTTTTCACCCTGCCGGTCACGTACTCGGCTCGGCCCAGGTGCGCCTCGAATATGGCGGTGAAGTCTGGGTCGCTTCCGGTGACTACAAAATCGAACCCGACGGCACCTGCGCCCCGTTCGAACCGGTGCGCTGCCACACCTTCATCACCGAATCGACCTTCGGCCTGCCGATCTATCGCTGGCAACCGCAAGCAGAGGTGTTTGCCGAGATCAATCAGTGGTGGCAAGCCAACGCCGCCGAGGACAAGGCCAGCGTGTTGTTCTGCTATTCCTTCGGCAAGGCCCAACGCATTCTCCACGGCATCGACGCCAGCCTCGGCCCGATTCTGGCGCATGGCGCGGTTGAGCCGCTCAATCGCGTCTATCGCGAAAGCGGCATATACCTGCCGCCAACCATCTATGCCGGGGAAGTACAAAAAAGCGACCCGATGATGCGCAAAGCCCTGGTCATCGCCCCACCTTCGGCCAGCGGCAGTACCTGGATGCGTCGCTTTGGCGACTACAGCGACGGCTTCGCCAGCGGCTGGATGCGCCTGCGCGGTACGCGGCGGCGTCGCGGTGTAGATCGCGGCTTTGTACTTTCCGACCACGCCGATTGGCCGGGCCTGCTCTGGGCCATTGAACAGACCGGCGCCGAACGGGTGATGGTTACCCACGGTTCTGTCGCCGTACTGGTGCGTCACCTGCGCGAGCAAGGCCTCGATGCCCAGGGCTTTACCACCGAATACGGAGACGATGAAGAAGAGCCCTCACCCACCGCACCCGAGAGGGTCGAGGCGCAGCCATGAAAGCCTTCGCCGAGTTGTACGCCGAGCTCGACGCCACGACCTCAAGCAACGCCAAACTGGCGGCGATGCAACACTACTTCGCTCAGGCTGCCCCCGAAGACGCGGCGTGGGCGGTGTACTTTTTGTCCGGCGGACGCCCCAGGCAACTGGTGCCGGTCCGTGTCCTGCGAGAACTGGCGGTAGCGTATTCCGGGCTGTCGACATGGCTGTTCGAAGAAAGTTATCAGGCGGTGGGCGACCTGGCGGAAACCATTTCACTGGTACTGCCGGAATCGGTGCATAGCTCCAACGATGGGCTGGCGGTGTGGATTGAAGACAAGCTACTGCCATTGCGTGGCGAATCCCCCGACGCGCTCGCCGAACGACTGCCCGAACTCTGGCAGCAACTGGACCGCTCGAGCCTGATGTTGTGCATCAAGTTGATCACCGGCAGTTTCCGCGTCGGTGTTTCCAAGTTGCTGGTGACCCGCGCCTTGGCATCGATGGCTCATCTCGACAGCAAACGCGTGGCCCAGCGGTTGGTGGGTTATACCGATTTGTCCAATCGCCCGAGCGCGGCCAGCTACCTGAAACTGATCGCCGCCGAATCTGCCGACGAGCATGACCAGCGCGGAGGTCAGCCCTATCCGTTTTTCCTCGCCCACGCGCTGTCGCAACCAGTGGAGCAGTTTGAAGCGCTACTTGGGCCCGCCAGTGATTGGCAAGTCGAGTGGAAGTGGGATGGCATCCGCGCCCAAGTGGTCAAGCGTGACGGGAGGCTGTGGATCTGGTCGCGGGGTGAAGAACTGGTCACCGAACGTTTTCCCGAATTCGAAAGCCTCGTTCATTGCCTGCCTGACGGCACAGTGATCGACGGGGAAATTGTCGTGTGGAAGACAGCACAACCCGCTACCGAAGATGCCTTCAACCCGCAATCGCCAACGTCACCCTCAGTGCAACCATTCGCCCTGCTCCAGCAGCGGATTGGCCGCAAAACCTTGAGCAAGAAAATTCTCAGCGATGTCCCCGTGGTCGTTCTCGCTTACGACTTGCTGGAATGGCAAGGCGAAGACTGGCGCGACCAGCAGCAAGCCCGGCGTCGCGCGCAACTGGAACAGGTCATCGCCCACGCCAGCAATCCGGTATTACTCGCCTCGCCATTGCTGACCGGTAAAGATTGGTTTGACCTCGCCCGGCAACGGGAAGCGTCTCGCAGCCTCGGCGTCGAAGGCATGATGCTCAAGGCGCGGGAAGCGCTATACGGCGTCGGCCGTACCAAGGACATCGGAGTGTGGTGGAAATGGAAAGTCGACCCGTTCAGCGTCGACGCGGTGCTTATTTACGCGCAACGCGGGCATGGCCGCCGGGCCAGTCTCTACAGCGACTACACCTTCGCCGTCTGGGACGGTCCACCGGATGCCAACGAACGCGCACTGGTGCCGTTCGCCAAGGCTTACTCGGGGCTGACTGATGAAGAAATGCGCCAGGTCGACAACATCGTGCGTAGAACCACCGTGGAAAAATTCGGCCCGGTGATCAGTGTGAAACCCAGCCTGGTGTTTGAGTTGGGCTTTGAGGGGATTGCCCTGTCCAAGCGGCACAAAAGCGGGATTGCGGTGCGGTTTCCGCGAATGTTGCGCTGGCGGCAGGATAAAACCGTCGAAGAGGCCGACCACCTCGGCACCTTGCAGGATTTACTCAGCTAACCACCCCCCCACCTGTGGCGAGGGAGCTTGCTCCCGCTGGGCTGTGAAGCGGCCCCAAACCCTGTCCACCCAATACTTCAGTCGAACCCGTTGAATCGCGATGACGACTGCTGCGCAGCCGAGCGGGAGCAAGCTCCCTCGCCACAATGATTCATGTCTGTTCGAACCGAAACAGTGCAGGCTTCCCACGCCGCCCATTTTCGTGCACTAATCCCCTCCGGCAATTTCCCGAGCGCCTTTTAAACGCTTGTTCGCCACTCTGGTTCGGAAATTGCTACTTTCATTAGGTCTTACGCTTACCAGTAACAATAATTCTGCGCCACAAGCGCTCATATTGGTTCTTAGGGATTGAATAATGAAAAAAGCATTGCTGACCCTTTCTGCACTGGCATTGTGCGTAGCTGCTGGCTCTGCGCTGGCAAAGGAATACAAGGAATTGCGTTTTGGTGTTGACCCTTCCTACGCACCGTTTGAGTCGAAAGCGGCCGACGGCAACCTGGTGGGCTTCGACATCGATCTGGGGAACGCAATCTGTGCCGAGCTGAAGGTCAAGTGCAAATGGGTCGAAAGCGATTTCGACGGCATGATTCCAGGCCTGAAGGCCAATAAATTCGACGGTGTGATCTCCTCGATGACCGTCACCCCGGCCCGCGAAAAAGTCATCGACTTCTCCAGCGAGCTGTTCTCCGGCCCAACCGCTTACGTATCGAAGAAAGGTTCTGGCATCACCGCTGACGTCGCTTCGCTGAAGGGCAAAACCGTCGGCTATGAGCAAGGCACCATCCAGGAAGCCTATGCCAAAGCCGTTCTCGACAAGGCTGGCGTGAAAACCCAGGCCTATCAGAACCAGGACCAGGTGTATTCCGACCTGACTTCCGGTCGTCTCGACGCCGGCATCCAGGACATGCTGCAAGCTGAGCTGGGCTTCCTGAAGTCGCCAAACGGTGCAGGTTACGAAATCAGCCAGCCAGTCGACAGCGAACTGCTGCCAGCCAAAACTGCGGTCGGTATTAAGAAAGGTAACACCGAGCTGAAAGCACTTTTGGATAAAGGTATCAAAGCGTTACACGATGATGGCACCTACGCCACCATCCAGAAGAAACACTTTGGCGATCTGAATCTGTACAGCGGCAAATAATGCCCGGCGCCCATCTTGCGATGGGCGCTTTTTTCTTCCGATCAGGTTGCTGATTTATGTTCGAAAACCTCCTGCAAAATCTGGGGCTCTCAGCCTTCAGCCTCAAGGGCTTCGGTCCTTTGCTGATGGAAGGCACCTGGATGACCATCAAATTATCGGCGATGTCGCTGCTGGTGGCCGTATTGCTCGGCCTGCTCGGCGCCAGTGCCAAACTGTCTAAAGTCAAACTGCTGCGCCTGGTTGCCCAGTGCTACACCACGCTGATTCGCGGGGTGCCGGACCTGGTGCTGATGCTGCTGATCTTCTACAGCCTGCAAACCTGGCTGACGTCGTTCACCGACTACATGGAATGGGAATACATCGAGATCAACCCGTTCAGCGCCGGGGTCCTGACCCTGGGCTTTATTTACGGCGCCTACTTCACCGAGACGTTCCGCGGCGCCATCCTTGCCGTGCCTCGCGGTCAGGTCGAAGCGGCCACCGCCTACGGCCTCAAGCGTGGCCAGCGTTTTCGTATCGTGGTGTTCCCGCAAATGATGCGCTACGCCCTGCCGGGTATCGGCAATAACTGGATGGTGATGCTCAAGGCCACCGCGCTGGTGTCCATCATCGGTCTCGCCGATCTGGTCAAGGCCGCGCAGGACGCCGGTAAAAGCAGCTATCAACTGTTCTACTTCCTGGTGCTCGCTGCGCTGATCTATCTGCTGATCACCAGCGCCTCCAACTTCATTCTGCGCTGGCTCGAACGCCGCTACGCCGCCGGTACCCGGGAGGCCGTACGATGATCGAACTCCTGCAGGAATACTGGAGAGCCTTCCTCTACACCGACGGCCAAAACATCACCGGCCTGGCCATGACCCTGTGGCTGCTCAGTGCGTCGATCTTCATCGGTTTCATCGTCTCGATCCCGCTGTCCATCGCCCGGGTTTCGCCGCACTTCTACATTCGTTGGCCGGTGCAGTTTTACACCTACCTGTTCCGCGGCACGCCGCTCTACATCCAGTTGCTGATCTGCTACACCGGGATCTACAGCCTGGCCGCCGTGCGCGAGCAACCGCTGCTCGACAGCTTCTTCCGCGATGCGATGAACTGCACCATCCTCGCTTTTGCCCTGAACACCTGCGCCTACACCACGGAGATCTTCGCCGGGGCGATTCGCAGCATGAACCACGGCGAAGTCGAAGCCGCCAAGGCTTACGGTCTGACAGGCTGGAAATTGTATGCCTACGTGATCATGCCTTCGGCCCTGCGTCGCTCGTTGCCGTATTACAGCAACGAAGTGATCCTGATGCTGCACTCGACCACCGTGGCGTTCACCGCGACCATCCCGGACATCCTGAAAGTCGCCCGGGACGCCAACTCGGCGACCTTCCTGACCTTCCAGTCGTTCGGCATCGCCGCGCTGATCTACCTGACCGTCACCTTTGCGCTGGTCGGCCTGTTCCGCCTCGCCGAACGTCGATGGCTGGCCTTCCTCGGGCCGACTCACTAAGACCCGCTTCGGGATACAAGAAAAATGCGCCACCAGATTCATGACCTGCTGGCCCCGCTGCCGGGGACCGCACGACAGATTCACAGTTTTCACTTCGGGCCGACATCGGCGCCAACCGTTACAAGCGCCCGGGGCAAGATCTACATCCAGTCGTCCCTGCATGCCGATGAAATGCCCGGCATGTTGGTGGCCTGGCACCTCAAGCAGCGTCTGGCGGAGCTTGAAGCCGCCGGCCGCCTGCGCAGCGAAATCGTGCTGGTGCCAGTCGCCAACCCGGTCGGACTGGAACAAGTGTTGATGGATGTTCCGCTAGGCCGTTACGAGCTGGAAAGCGGGCAGAACTTCAATCGCTGGTTCGTCGATTTGAGCGAAGAGGTCGGCAACGAAATCGAAGGCCAGCTCGGTGATGATCCGCAGCGCAACCTCGAACTGATCCGCAACAGCCTGCGCAACGCCCTCGCCCGGCAGACCGCCAGCACCCAGTTGCAATCCCAGCGCCTGACCCTGCAACGGCTGGCCTGCGATGCCGACATGGTGCTGGACCTGCATTGCGATTTCGAAGCCGTCGCGCACCTGTACACCACGCCTGACGCCTGGCCGCAGGTCGAGCCGCTGGCCCGTTACATCGGTGCAGAAGCCAGCCTGCTGGCCACCGATTCCGGCGGTCAGTCGTTCGACGAATGCTTCACCCTGCTCTGGTGGCAATTGAAAGAACGCTTCGGCGAGCAATTCGACATTGCGCCGGGCAGTTTTTCGGTCACCGTCGAGCTGCGCGGCCAGGGCGACGTCAATCACCCACTGGCCAGCCTCGACAGCCAGGCGCTGATTGATTACCTGATTCACTTCGGCGCCATTGCCGGCGAACCAGTGCCCCTGCCCGAACTGCCCTACCCGGCCACGCCGCTGGCGGGTGTCGAGCCGGTGGCCACGCCGGTCGGTGGTTTGCTGGTGTTCACCGCACTGCCGGGGGAATACCTGGAAGCCGGGCAGCTTGTCGCCGAAATCATCGATCCGATCTCTGACCGTGTCACGCCTGTCCACTGCACCGCCGCCGGGTTGATGTACGCCCGTTCGCTGCGCCGCATGGCCACGGCCGGCATGGTGATCGCCCACGTCGCGGGCGCCGAAGCCTATCGCAGCGGCTACCTACTTTCGCCTTGAGGATGCATGCTCCATGTACAAACTGACCATTGAAGGCCTGCATAAAAGCTATGGCGATCATGAGGTGCTCAAAGGCGTTTCGCTCAAGGCCAACACCGGCGACGTCATCAGCCTGATCGGCGCCAGCGGCTCGGGCAAAAGTACTTTTTTGCGCTGCATCAACTTTCTCGAACAACCCAACGACGGGGCGATGAGCCTCGACGGCCAGGCGATCCGCATGGTCAAGGATCACCACGGCATGCACGTCGCCGATCCCGATGAACTGCAGCGGATCCGCACCCGCCTGGCCATGGTGTTCCAGCACTTCAACCTGTGGAGCCACATGACCGTGCTGGAAAACATAACCATGGCCCCGCGTCGGGTGCTGGGTTGCAGCAAGCAGGAAGCCGAAGACCGCGCGAGACGCTACCTCGACAAGGTTGGCCTGCCGGCACGTGTCGCCGATCAGTACCCGGCGTTCCTCTCCGGCGGTCAGCAACAGCGCGTCGCCATTGCCCGCGCGTTGGCCATGGAACCGGAAGTCATGCTGTTCGACGAACCGACCTCGGCGCTGGACCCGGAACTGGTAGGCGAAGTGCTCAAAGTGATCCAGGGCCTGGCTGAAGAAGGCCGGACCATGATCATGGTGACCCACGAAATGAGCTTCGCCCGCAAGGTGTCGAGCCAGGTGTTGTTTCTGCATCAGGGCCTGGTGGAAGAAGAAGGCGCGCCGGAAGACGTGCTGGGCAATCCGAAGAGCGAGCGGTTGAAGCAGTTCCTCAGCGGCAACTTGAAGTAACTGTTCGTTGTTAAACGGGAGCCAGGCTGACTGGTTCCCGTCACTCAACGCGCTTCGTACTCCAGCCTGAAGCTACCGTTCTCCACCTCCAGACCATCGGCATCCAGTCCGCTGAAGCGTCCGGAAAACTGGGCATCTCCGCCAACGGTCAACTCGAGTCTGCCGCGATAAAGTTCCGCTTCAGAGGTGCCTGTCACATGGATAACCATAGGCGACCTTTCGCCCAGCCCCAGGCTAAAGCTGCCACTCTCGAGTTCCATCGGTAAATAGACGTAAAACTCCTTGCCCTGACCATTGTTCGCCTCGATAAAGTGGACGCCCGGCAGGTCGTAGTAGTTGAGACCCTCGGTCACACGAAACTCCAAAGTGCCCTCAGTCGTGATCACATCGGCACTCAAGTGCCCCGTTCTATTTGTACTCATCTGAATTCCTTTTCATATTCATTGATAACTGCGCGGCGATAAAAACACGCCTGACCTGCCGATGGGTTTCAACGGCAAACACAGTTATTTCCGGATATGAGAATCCTCGGCGATGAGCTTTTGTAGGAGCTGCCGAAGGCTGCGATCTTTTGATTTTGCTTCTACAAATCAAGATCAAAAGATCGCAGCCTGCGGCAGCTCCTACAGAACCGCGTTAAACCTTTGGTAGTGCGTCGTGGTCACTGAAGGAAGACTTTCAGAGCGCACACCGCCGGCATGGGAACCACCTCCGACTTCGCCAAACGCTGGTTCAGCGCTCGCGCCTGGAAGCCGTTCACCTTTCAGAAACAGGTGTGGGCCGCAGTAAAACAAGGGCAGTCCGGGTTGCTACACGCCAGCACCGGCGCCGGCAAAACCTACGCAGTCTGGTTCGGCGCGCTCAATCGCTTTGCCCGCTCTTCACCACCCATTGAAACGCCCCGCAAACGCAAACCCGTCGCCGATCCCCTGACTGTGTTGTGGATAACGCCTATGCGCGCCTTGGCCGCCGACACGGCCCGCGCACTGGAAGCGCCGTTACAGGATTTGCAGATTCCGTGGAGCATCGGTCTGCGCACCGGCGACACCAGCAGCAGCGAGCGGGCGCGTCAAAGCCGCCGGCTGCCGACCACGCTGATCACTACGCCGGAAAGCCTGACCTTGATGCTGGCCCGTGCCGACGCACAAAGCGCCCTCTCGACATTGCGCATGGTGGTGGTTGATGAATGGCATGAATTACTCGGCAACAAACGTGGTGTGCAATTGCAATTGGCGCTTGCTCGCTTGCGTCGCTGGCATCCCGAATTGATCGTTTGGGGCGTTTCCGCGACGCTGGGTAATCAGTCCCACGCCGAACAGGTCTTGATCCCACAGGGTGGCGGCGCAAGCGTTCAGGGCCAAACCAACAAGGAGCTGCGGGTCGATACGTTGCTTGCGCCTACCATCGAACGCTTTCCATGGGCTGGCCACATCGGACTGAAGATGTTGCCGCAAGTGGTTTCCGAGATTGAGTCCTGCGCCAGCAGCCTGGTTTTTACCAACACCCGTGCCCAATCGGAGATCTGGTACCAGGCCCTGCTTGACGCCCGCCCGGACTGGGCCGGCTTGATCGCGCTGCATCACAGTTCGTTGTCCCGCGACACCCGCGACTGGGTCGAACGCGCGCTCAAGGAAGGTCAACTCAAAGCAGTGGTCTGCACCTCCAGCCTGGATCTGGGCGTGGACTTTCTGCCGGTGGAACGGGTGCTGCAAATCGGCTCGGCTAAAGGCGTGGCGCGGCTGATGCAGCGCGCGGGTCGCTCCGGTCATGCACCGGGGCGAGTTTCGCGAGTCACGCTGGTGCCGACCCACAGTCTTGAATTGATCGAGGCCGCAGCGGCGCAGGATGCGGTGGCGCAACGTCGCATCGAACCCCGCGAGTCTCCCCACAAGCCACTGGACGTGCTGGTGCAACACTTGGTCAGCATGGCGTTGGGCGGCGGATTTCTGCCCGATGACTTGTACGAAGAAGTGCGCGGCGCCTGGGCGTATCGCGACCTGAGCCCGGCGGAATGGGTTTGGGCGTTGGCTTTCGTACGCCATGGCGGGCTTTCTCTGACAGCCTATCCGGATTACCGGCGTGTCGAACCCGATGAATCGGGCGTGTGGCGGGTACCGGATGCGCGCTTGGCTCGTCGGCATCGCATGAGCATCGGCACTATCGTCAGCGACGCGAGCCTCCAGTTGAAGTTCTGGAGCAAGGGCGGCGGGGGCAAGCAACTCGGCAGTGTCGAAGAAGGCTTCATCGCGCGCCTTAAGCCGGGCGATGGTTTCCTGTTCGCAGGGCGCTTGCTGGAGTTGGTGCGGGTGGAAAACATGACCGCCTACGTCAAACGCAGCACCGTGAAAAAAGCGGCGGTGCCACGCTGGAATGGCGGGCGCATGCCGCTGTCCAACGAGTTGGCCAATGCTGTGGTTGTGCGCTTCAGTGCGGCGGCGCAAGGCGAATTCATCGGTCCGGAAATGCGGGCGTTGCGCCCGCTGCTGGAGCTGCAACAAAAGTGGTCCGGCCTGCCAACCGAAAAAAGTCTGCTGGCCGAAACGCTGAAATCCCGCGAAGGCTGGCACCTTTTCCTCTATCCCTTTGCCGGGCGTCAGGTACATCTTGGGTTGGCGAGCCTGCTGGCGTGGCGAGTCAGTCAACGGCAGTCGCTGACCTTTTCTATCGCAGTCAATGATTACGGACTGGAACTGCTGAGCGCGACGCCTGTGGATTGGCACGTACAGCTCAATCCTGAACTGTTTGATTCGCAGCAGCTGTTGGTTGACGTGCTCGCCAGCCTGAATGCCGGTGAGCTGGCGCTACGCCGCTTTCGCGAGATCGCACGAATCGCCGGGCTGGTTTTCACCGGGTACCCGGGCGCGCCGAAAAGCACGCGTCAGGTTCAAGCGTCGAGCGGTTTGTTTTTTGAAGTGTTCAAACAGTACGACGCCCAGAATCTGCTGCTGGCCCAGGCCGGGGAAGAAGTCCTACGAGAGGAATTGGATATTCATCGTCTGGAGCAGACCCTGGAGCGGATCAATCGACTGCAACTCGATCTGCACACGATCAAGCGTCCTACGCCACTCGGATTTCCCTTGCTGGTGGAACGCATGCGCGAAAGCATGAGTTCGGAAAAGCTCGCGGATCGAATCAGGCGAATGGTCGACGATCTGGAGAAAACGGCCGAAACAAGGAAAGCCAGATGACCACGTCTTATCCGGTTCGACTGACAGGAGAAGAGCTTTGGTTATTGCCGGAAAAAGCCATCTACTGGCCGGCACAACAAGCGCTGCTGATCGCCGACGTGCATTTCGGCAAGGCCGCCGCTTATCGCAGTTTGGGCCAGCCAGTACCACAAGGTACGACCGCTGAAAATATTGCCGTGCTGGACGCAATACTGGGAGCCCTGCCCTGTCGCCAGCTGATATTTCTCGGTGACTTTCTCCACGGGCCCGGTTCCCATGCGGTTGCTACGCTGAAGGCTTTGGCCGAATGGCGAACGCGGCACAGCGAGTTGCCGATGACGCTGATCCGCGGCAACCACGATAAGCGCGCCGGTGATCCGCCCGCTTCACTGAACATTCGCGTAGTGCCTGAACCATTGCTACTCGGGCCCTTCGCCCTGCAACACGAACCCGATCTGCATCCGAGCCGGCATGTACTCGCCGGTCATGTGCATCCGGTCTATCGGCTGAACGGTCGAGGCCGGCAAAGTCTACGCCTGCCGTGCTTCAGACTCGGGAAAGAGATCAGTCTGTTACCCGCCTTCGGCGCATTTACCGGGGGATATCAAGTCCATCACGACGATGACTGTAGGATCTTTGTCATTGGTGACAACGAAATATGGCCAGTCAGCTGAAGTCTTCAAGGACATCAGCTGACTGACCATTCAATTTCTACGCAGGTCATCAAGCCACAGGCGCAGGTGGCGGCTCATCCGGCAGAGTGGGTTCACCGGGCTCGGTGGGTTGTTCGTTGGGGGTATCGGGATCAGGTTGACCGGGGATACCCCCAGCCATGCTGATCGGCGGATGTGCCAACAAGGACCAGGCCAGGACGCCAACCTGATTGGGCTCGAGCCTTGCCAGTTCGGCACTTATTCGCGGGTCGATCTTCATAAAGCACTCCTGAGCGATGGCCCGATCCGCCTTGCGCGAATCGGAGCAGTACACTCCATAGAGTGTACGCTCGCTCAAGAATTCCCACGGTTTGTCAGACGGCTGACTCAGGTCCGCGGCAGGGTCACGCCACGCTGGCCCTGATACTTGCCACCGCGGTCCTTGTAGGAGACTTCACACTCTTCGTCGGACTCAAGGAACAACATCTGCGCCACGCCTTCGTTGGCGTAGATCTTGGCCGGCAAATTAGTGGTGTTGGAGAATTCCAGGGTCACGTGCCCTTCCCACTCAGGCTCGAGCGGCGTCACGTTGACGATGATGCCGCAGCGCGCGTAGGTGCTTTTCCCCAGGCAAATGGTCAATACGTTACGCGGAATGCGGAAGTATTCGACGGTGCTGGCCAGGGCGAAGGAGTTCGGCGGAATGATGCAAACATCGCTGTGGATATCGACGAAGCTGCCCGCATCAAAGTTTTTCGGGTCGACGATCGCCGAGTTGATGTTGGTGAACACCTTGAAATGATTGGTGCAACGCACATCGTAGCCGTAGCTCGACACGCCGTAGGAGATCACACGGCTATCGTCGCTGCCGCGCACCTGGCGCTCGACGAAAGGCTCGATCATGCCGTGTTCCTGCGCCATGCGGCGAATCCACTTGTCCGATTTGATGCTCATGGCGGGTGTCCTGAATAGCGAGGTCGAAAAATTCTGTCCGGCATCTTACCGGGCGCGCCGCCGGGTTCAAAGTCCGCACTGCAATTCTCGCCGAACAGGCTGGAATTACACGCGATGGCGACGAACCGTCACACCGTCGATCCTTAAAATAGAGAAACCTTCGCAAGAGGCATTGGCACGTTCCGGAAAAAGGGTTAAGGTGGCGTCACTGTGCTGCTTGTGTCACTGAGAATCTCTACACGATATGTTGAATTTCGATCCAACCATCTACAAGAATTTTTCCTGCTCTTTGCACTCAGTCTCGGCCAGGGTTCTTCCTGCGTCGCAGTTATCTTTGTTCAAGGAGTTACACCATGTCTAATCGCCAAACCGGTACCGTTAAGTGGTTCAACGATGAAAAAGGCTTCGGCTTCATCACCCCACAATCCGGTGACGACCTGTTCGTTCACTTCAAAGCTATCCAATCCGACGGCTTCAAAAGCCTGAAAGAAGGCCAACAGGTTTCTTTCATCGCTACCCGCGGTCAGAAAGGCATGCAAGCTGAAGAAGTTCAAGTTATCTAACTTGTACTCGCTTTAGTAAAAAGCCCCGCCCTCAAAAGCGGGGCTTTTTTGTGCCTGCAGGTTTTTCGCAGGCGCAAAAAAGATCGCAGCCTTCGGGAGCTCCTACAGGACGTATGCCAATCCATGTAAGAGCTGCCGAAGACTGCGATCTTTCAGGCGTTACCAGGTCACGCCAAACCCAGCGGTGTACCGGGTCTTGTCCAGATCAGCATCGCTGGTCCCGTCGATAATGTCTCGCTCGGCCTTGAGGTTCAGCGACGCCCAGTCCGTCACCTTGTAACGCAATCCCATCTCGGCATCCAGCGCATATTCCGCCACGCCCGACAACGGTTTGCCCACCTCGCCATTGGTGAAGAATTCCACCTTCTTGCCGATCAGGTAGCGGTTGTAATCCCACTTCATCGCCACGGAATAGAAATTTTCCTTACTGCCATCGGCGAATTCATAATCCGTGCGGTTGACCAGTGAACCGAGCGAGAACGCACCCAGCTCATCATCCCAGAATTGATAACCCGGACCGGTACCGACCGTGCGCTGACGAGAAAGGTCTTCGACCTTGTCGCGCTTGTAGACCAGGCGACCCTGCCAGAACCATTTTTCCGTCAGGAAGCGGTCGAGGGAGTACTCGGCCCGCCAGTTGTCCGTTGTGACATCCTTGTCCTGATACTCGCGGTTGTACTCGCCTTCTGCGATGTGCCGCCAGCGACCATGACGCGCCGTGGTCTTGAAGTCGATGTCGTAGTCGTCGGTATCTTTGTCCGCCCGCTGATAATCCAGCGCCGCGTCGATGTTGCCCTTCCACACCAGATCCTCGACCACCGGTTTAGGCTTGAGGATTTGCTGGACACTCGCCAGCTCAACAGTCTTTGGCGCTTCACCGTTTTCCAGGGTTACCTTGCCGTCTTCCGCCGCATGCAAGGACTTGGCCTTCTCGCCGGTGTAGGCGTCTTGCTTGACCAGCAACTCCTGATCGCTTTCGAGGGTCTTGACCTGTTTCCAGTCGATCGGCACCGCACCGGCGTACTCGGTCTGGACCAACAGCTTGCCACCGTCGAACAGGATGATCTTGCCACTCAGCTTGTCACCGTTCTTCAACCAGACGGTGTCGGCGAGCAAAGGAGTGGAGGCACTGATGACAGCGAGGCACAGCAGGGTTCTGGACAACATAAGCAAATACAGGCTCAAGTTCGCGAAAAAAAGTCGGCATTATCCGTAGGAATAAGACCCTAGCAAGGACTGACACGACTATTTCTATTGAGTTCATTTCTCAACTGGCCATCCAGGATTTACTCTACAAGCGCAAAAGCGATTTTCATCAGGAACCCCGGACGTGACCGACCCAACCACCGAACCCGACAGCGCCGCACAAATCCGACGCACGGCGCTGTACTCGACGCTCGCGCAAGTGCCCGAGGGCAAAGTGGTGAGTTACGGTCAATTGGCCGAGCTGGCCGGGCTGGGACGTGCCGCCCGCTGGGTCGGACGCACCCTGAGTCAACTGCCTCCAGACAGCAAATTACCCTGGCACCGGGTACTCGGTGCTGGCGGACGAATAAGCTTGCCGGTGGGCAGCGCGTCCGGCGACGAACAACGCTCGCGTTTGCGCATGGAGGGCATCAGTATCCTGAATAATCGTGTTGATATTCAGCGCCATGGCTGGCGTCCGGTAGAGCACAGCGGTTAGAGTGCGCGCTTTGTTTCCGTATTTCTTGAGGCAGACTCCAGCCCATGCCCCGTAAAACCTGGCGCGCCGCGCTCGCCGCTTATGCCAGCCCTTCGACGCTTGTACTGTTGCTGCTTGGTTTCGCCGCCGGCCTGCCCTACATGCTGGTGTTCTCGACACTCTCAGTCTGGCTGCGTGAAGCCGGTGTGGCCCGCGAAACGATCGGCTACGCAAGCCTGATCGGTCTGGCCTATGCCTTCAAATGGGTCTGGTCGCCGCTACTCGACCAATGGCGCCTGCCCTTGCTCGGCAAGCTCGGTCGACGACGTTCATGGCTTGTCCTGTCCCAGGCCCTGGTGATTCTCGGCCTGATCGGCATGGGTTTCTGTGACCCGCAAAAGCATTTGTCCTGGTTGATCGCTATCGCGGTCGTCGTCGCCTTCGCCTCGGCAACGCAAGATATTGCGGTCGATGCCTATCGCCTGGAAATTGCCGAAGACAGCCGCCAGGCTGCCCTGGCCGCCAGTTACATGTCCGGCTATCGGATCGCCGCGCTGCTGGCGACGGCCGGCGCGCTGTTCTTCGCTGAAGGCTTCGGCTCCACCGGTTTCAACTACCAGCATTCCGCCTGGGCCGGCACTTACCTGCTCTTCGGCGCGCTGATGGTCCCGGCGTTGCTGACTTCCCTGTTCATGCGCGAACCGCCGGTGCCACTGCGTACGCAACTGCAGGCCGGGCGCTACAGTTTCGCGCATCAACTGGCCTCGGTCTTCGTCCTGATCGTACTGCTGGTTTCTGTGCCGGCCATGTTCACCCAGCTCTACAACACCGATTTCGCCAGCGTGCTGTTCGAAGGTGAGAGCCTGCTCGACCTGCTACTCGAAGACCGCGCGTTCCTGCGGGCGATCCTCTACACCACACTCACCGCCTTGTGCCTCTCGGCCATGGGTCGCCGTGGCCTCGCGCCGGTGCTGACACCGGTCAACGACTTCATTCTGCGTTACCGCTGGCAAGCGCTGCTTCTGCTTGGCTTGATCGCCACCTATCGGATGTCCGATACGGTCATGGGCGTGATGGCGAACGTGTTCTATATCGACATGGGCTTCACCAAGGATCAGATTGCCAGCGTCAGCAAGATCTTCGGCTTGATCATGACCCTGGTGGGCGCCGGCATGGGCGGCTTGCTGATCGTGCGCTTTGGCATCTTGCCGATCCTGTTTATTGGCGGCGCCGCATCGGCGGGCACCAATATCTTGTTCCTGATGCTCGCCGACATGGGCGCGAACCTGAACATGCTGATCGTGACCATCTCACTGGACAACTTCAGTTCCGGCTTGGCAACCTCGGCGTTTGTCGCCTACTTGTCCAGCCTGACCAACCTCAAATTCTCCGCCACCCAATACGCGCTCCTCAGCTCGATCATGCTCCTGCTGCCACGCCTGATCGGCGGCTACTCGGGTGTCATGGTGGAGAAATTCGGTTACCACAATTTCTTCCTGATCACCGCCCTGCTGGGCGTTCCGACGCTGTTATTGATCGCCCTGCATTGGTTCCAGGAGAACCGCCGCGCAGGTCCGACACCCACGCAGGAACCGGCCCCGACCCAGGTCGTGGAAGAGTCGTAGGAAGCATCTGTAGGAAACATTGCAGAGGGCGGTCAGATTCCCGCCCTCCTGCCACACCGCCGACCGCACGCCTGTACGCCAGCAGATCTCGCCCGTACAATGCTCCGTCATTTCTCGTCATCAGCAATCGATAACGGCCAACCATGCGCACCAGTCAATTTTTGCTCGCCACACAGAAAGAAACGCCTTCCGACGCGGTCGTGATCAGCCATCAGCTGATGCTGCGCGCCGGCATGATCCGCAAACTCGCCTCGGGCCTGTACACCTGGCTGCCGATGGGCTTGCGAGTGATGCGCAAGGTCGAAGCCGTCGTTCGTGAAGAAATGAACGCCGCCGGCTCTCTTGAAGTGTTGATGCCGAGCACTCAACCGGCTGAACTGTGGCAGGAATCCGGTCGCTGGGAAGAGTACGGCCCTGAACTGCTGCGCTTCAAGGATCGCCATGGTCGCGACTTCTGCGCCGGCCCGACCCACGAAGAAGTCATCACCGATCTGATGCGCAACGAGTTGAGCAGCTACAAGCAGCTGCCGATCAACCTGTACCAGATCCAGACCAAATTCCGTGACGAAATCCGCCCACGCTTCGGTTTGATGCGCGGCCGCGAATTCATCATGAAAGACGCCTATTCGTTCCACGCTGACCAGCCTTCGCTGCAGGTTACCTACGATCGGATGCACCAGGCGTACTGCAACGTGTTCACCCGTCTGGGCCTGAAATTCCGCCCTGTTGAGGCCGACAACGGCTCCATCGGTGGCGCCGGCTCCCACGAATTCCACGTATTGGCCGAATCCGGCGAAGACGACATCGTCTTCAGCAACGGCTCTGATTACGCGGCGAACATCGAGAAGGCCGAGGCCGTGCCACGGGAGACTTCCCGTCCCGCTGCGAGCGAAGAGTTGCGCCTGGTCGACACTCCAGACACCAAGACCATTGCCGCGCTGGTGGAAAAATTCAATCTGCCGATTGAGAAGACCATCAAGACCCTGATCGTGCATGCCGAGGAAGAAGGCAAGCTGATTGCCCTGATCATCCGTGGCGACCACGAACTCAACGAGATCAAGGCTGCGAACCAGCCAGGCGTGGCCAGTCCACTGGTCATGGCCAGCGATGCCGAGCTGCGTGACGCCATTGGCGCCGGCGCCGGCTCCCTCGGCCCGTTGAACCTGCCGCTGCCAATCATCATCGACCGTTCCGTCGAATTGATGAGCGACTTCGGCATCGGCGCCAACATCGACGACAAGCATTACTTCGGCGTGAACTGGGAACGCGATCTGCCGGTTCCGACCGTGGCTGACCTGCGCAACGTGGTTTCTGGCGACCCAAGCCCGGACGGCAAAGGCACCCTGGAAATCAAGCGCGGCATCGAAGTCGGGCACATCTTCCAGCTGGGCAACAAGTACAGCAAAGCGATGAAGTGCGAAGTGCTGGGCGAGAACGGCAAGCCGGTCACCCTGGAAATGGGCTGCTACGGCATCGGCGTTTCCCGCGTGGTTGCAGCGGCCATCGAACAGAACAACGACGAAAAAGGCATCATCTGGAGCGACACCCTGGCGCCATTCCAAGTCGCCCTGGTGCCGTTGCGCTACGAGACCGAGCAGGTTCGCGAAGCCACCGACAAGCTCTATGCAGAACTGACTGCGGCCGGCTTCGAAGTGCTGTTGGACGATCGCGACAAGAAAACCAGCCCAGGCATCAAGTTCGCGGACATGGAGCTGATCGGCATTCCTCACCGGATCGTGGTCAGTGACCGCGGCCTCGCCGAAGGCAACCTGGAATACAAGAGCCGTACCGAGGCCGAGCCGCAAGCGCTGCCGGTCGCTGACGTACTGTCTTTCCTGCAGGCCCGTATCCGCCGCTGAAACCAGATAGAGACGTCATGTTCAAGCGAAACACCTTAGGCCTCGGTGGTGCCGCCCTGTGCGGCGCCCTGCTGGTCAGCGGCTGTGCCAATCACATGTCACAACGCAGCGAGCACGAGGAACGTGTCGAGCGCAAATTGCTCGATCACAGCCTGCAGATCGATGTCGGCGAGCCCAAGGTGCTTGAGCTGCCGCAACGGCGGGTGAAAATTCACGAGCAGAAGACTTTCGAAGTCACCGAGTTCGAAGTCACCCGCCATTACGATCGCTACACGCCCTACCAACCCTGGCGGGAGGTCTACGAGATCCCGTTGGGCGCGGTGGCGGTGGTCGGCGGTGTCGGCGCGAACGTGGTCAACGTGTTTGCCCTCGGCAACCTTCCGGATACCGTGACCAAGGACTGGTTCAGCTACGGTTTTGCCGGGCTCAACCCGTTCATGAACGTGCAGTCCAACGGTCGTGCGCAGCAGAACCTGGCGGGTATCGACGAAGTTCAGCTCGATAAACGCACGGAGTATTCGAGCCTGCCGTGGAGCGAGCGCCCGGTCGAGGTCAAGGCCGGCAAGGAAACGTTCGAGTTGAGCACCGACAAAAACGGCGTGTTGCGCCTGAATCTGCTGGACAGCCCGTTCGCCGAACATGACCTCAATCACTTGGGCAAGCTGCAGATCAGTGTCGCCGATGCCAAGGACGATGTGCACACCGACTCTACCCTGGCGCTGAGCAACACCCTGCGTGGCAAACTGCTCGAAGCCCATGGTCTGATTTACGACGACCTTGAAGACGACGAAGTGAGCCAGTGGGTACACCGGGTCAAACGCCTGTCGGAATTGGGTCTGGAAGAAGAAGCCAGTGAATTGGAACAAAGCCTGATCGAACTGACCCGCAACGATCCTGAACTGCAGACCGAGTTTTTGAAGTCGCTGACCAAAGATGCCGGGCGGTTGGTGGCGGATCCGGGGCCGAATTAAGACCCGCTAAAAGATCGCAGCCTTCGGCAGCTCCTACAGGGAAACGCATTCCCATGCAGGAGCTGCCGCAGGCTGCGATCTTTTGAGTTTTAACGCTCGAACAACTCCATCTGCTCAAACCCACCCCGCAAATCCTCCAGTCTCACCCCCACCCCCAACAACCGCACCGGTTTGCCGCCGCGATTGAACGCCTGGGTCAGCAACAACTGATAACTGCCCAGATCCCGCCCTGCCCCGGCCTGCTCCAGTGTGGTCTGGGTGAAATCATGGAACTTCACTTTGACGAACGGCTTGCCCGGTCGATAGCTGCTGTCGATTCGTGCCATGCGGGTTTTGAGGGTTTCCAGCAGTTCCGGCAACTTGTCCAGGCAACTGCGCAAATCCGGCAAGTCGACGTCGTAGGTATTTTCGACACTGATCGACTGCCGGCGACTGTCGTTCTGCACCAGGCGATCATCGATCCCACGGGCCAGACTCCAAAGCCTTTCACCAAAACTGCCGAATTCGCGCACCAACGCCAGCTTGTCCCACTCACGCAACTGCGAACAATCGACGATGCCGAGCTTGCCCAGTTTGTCGGCAGTGACTTTGCCGACCCCGTGCAACTTGCTCACCGGCAAACCACTGACAAAGCCCTCGACCTGATCCGGGGTGATGACGAACAAACCGTTGGGCTTTTTCCAGTCGCTGGCGATCTTGGCCAGAAACTTGTTCGGCGCCACGCCCGCCGAGACGGTGATGTGCAGCTGATTGGAAACCCGACGGCGGATGTCCTGAGCTATCCGCGTGGCGCTGCCGCCGAAATGCGCGCTGTCCGATACGTCCAGGTAAGCCTCATCCAGCGAAAGCGGCTCGATGAGGTCGGTGTAATCGCGAAAGATCGTATGAATTTCCTTGGACGCTTCTCGATAGGCGTCCATGCGCGGCTTGACGATGGTCAGGTCCGGACACAGCTTCAACGCATGCCCGGAAGACATCGCCGAGCGCACGCCATAAGCCCGCGCCTCATAATTGCAGGTGGCAATCACCCCCCGGCGATCCGCCGATCCGCCCACTGCCAGAGGCTTACCGGCCAGTTGCGGGTCGTCACGCATCTCGATGGCGGCGTAAAAGCAGTCGCAGTCAACGTGGATGATTTTTCGTTGGGTCATATCAACGCGGCGTTCATGAAGAAGAAATAGCGTCAGAGCGTGTCGGACAAGCAGTATCTCACTGACACCTGTATATAGCACCAGTGCTCTGAATGTTCTTTTCCGCCTGTAGGAAAAGCCCCGGTAAATTTAATTTCTCAATCAAGATTACTTCCACAATAGAGGCGAAAGCCTTGCCACGCCTGTCTCTCCGGCCGATCACCCACCCATTTAGCGAGCTAAGCAATTGAACAGAAACAGGTTTTATCGAAATTGACGGTTGACACCCCAGCGTATCTCTATAGAATGCCGATCCACAGACGCGGGATGGAGCAGTCTGGTAGCTCGTCGGGCTCATAACCCGAAGGTCGTCGGTTCAAATCCGGCTCCCGCAACCAAACATCAAAAAAGGCTACTCGAAAGAGTGGCCTTTTTTGTGCGCGCCTGTTTTTCCACAAAAAAATTAAAAATCTTTCAGATTCCAAAACTTAACCGACACCTGCGACCGTTTGACGCTCTTTTACGTTTATTTGACCAGACTCAGGATTAACGGTTGACACCCCGGCGTATCTCTATAGAATGCCGCCACACAGACGCGGGATGGAGCAGTCTGGTAGCTCGTCGGGCTCATAACCCGAAGGTCGTCGGTTCAAATCCGGCTCCCGCAACCAAACATCAAAAAAGGCTACTCGAAAGAGTGGCCTTTTTTGTATCTGTTGAAAAAGTCCTTTCGCAACAATGATCTGTCACTGTGTAGTGAGCCGTCCGAGGTCACCCATGCACCGAGTTCAGACTATGCTCAATCGCAGACTTGGCCCTCTACGACTGATGATGTGCCGTCGCCGTGACCCGGTGATAGGCGTTAATATTTGTGATTATTTTTTTCTACAGGGATTGGTAACTTGGCTGGATACCCCCATCCTGTCGCGCACAATCCAAGAGGTGATTGATGCGCGCCAACTCGTCTGATCCACAAGACTCCGTCACAGCGACACAACCGATCAAGGCGGAGCGTCTGCGCGTGCTGGATCTCATCAGCAAATACCGCCAGCCCATCGGCCTGGCCGTCACTCTTTTGCTATTCACGATCGCATTGATTGCCTGCCGTCATTTGCTGAGCGAACTCGATCTCGATGCTCTGCACGACTCGATTCTCGAAGTGCCGAAACCGGCACTGCTCGGCGCACTGGGCGCGACGGTGGCGGGCTTCATCATCTTGCTGGGTTACGAATGGTCCGCCAGCCGCTATGCCGGTGTGAATCTGGCGCCGCGAACCCTGGCACTGGGCGGTTTTACTGCCTTCGCGATTGGCAATGCCATCGGCCTTTCGATGTTGTCCGGCGGCTCGGTACGCTACCGCTTATATGCACGTCATGGCCTGGGGGCTGCCGAGGTCGCCCGCATGACGTTGTTCGCCAGCCTCTCGCTCGGCTGCGCCCTGCCCCCGCTCGCCGCACTGGCAACCCTGAGCAACCTGCCTGCGGCGTCTACTGCATTGGGGCTCTCAGAAACATTGCTGGGCGTGATCGCTGCCGTCGTGCTGCTGATGTTTGCGGTACTGGCCGTCGGTATCTACCGCCGTCGACTGCCGGAACAACCCTTGGTAGACAATCTGCTGGTCAAGGTCGGCCGCCGTACTCTACGCCTGCCGGGGCGTCGTCTGACTTTCCTGCAACTGGTCATTACTGCGCTGGACGTGGCCGCCGCCGCGACCGTGCTCTACTTGTTGTTGCCGGAAGCGCCACCTTTCGGCGCGTTCCTGCTGGTCTATCTGCTGGCCCTGGCAGCTGGGGTTCTCAGCCATGTGCCGGGCGGTGTCGGGGTTTTCGAAGCCATTTTGCTGGCCGCCTTCTCCGACACACTCGGTGCTGCGCCACTGGCCGCTGCCCTGCTGCTCTATCGATTGATTTACGTTGTGTTGCCATTGCTGGTGGCCTGCCTGTTGTTGCTGATCAACGAAGGCCAGCGCGTATTCCAGACACGCCAGTCGCTGCGTGCCGCATCGGGCCTGGCCGCGCCGATTCTGGCCGTACTGGTGTTCCTGTCCGGTGTGGTGCTGCTGTTCTCCGGCGCGACGCCGGAAATCGACACCCGCCTGGAACACATCGGTTTTCTGATTCCCCATCGCCTGGTTGACGCCTCGCACTTCGGTGCCAGCCTGATCGGCGTGCTTTGTCTGTTGCTCGCTCAAGGCTTGCGTCGTCGACTGTCGGCGGCGTGGATGCTGACTACCATTCTGTTGCTCGTCGGTGCCCTACTCTCCTTGCTCAAAGGCTTCGACTGGGAAGAAGCCTGCCTGATGACCCTGACTGCCAGCCTGCTCGGGGTTTTCCGCCGTTCGTTCTACCGCCCCAGCCGCCTGACCGAACTGCCGTTCTCGCCGCTGTACCTGGTTGCCAGCCTGTGCGTGCTCGGCGCGTCGATGTGGCTGCTGTTGTTCGCCTATCAGGACGTGCCATACAGCCATCAACTCTGGTGGCAGTTCACCCTCGACGCCGATGCCCCGCGCGGCTTGCGCTCGCTGCTCGGTGCCGCCGTGCTGCTGGTGGTGGTGTCCCTGACCTGGCTGCTGCGTACCGCACGCCCGGTGATTCATCTGCCAACGCCCGATGAACTGGAGCGTGCGAGCAAGATCCTGATGGCTTCCTCGCAACCGGATGGCGGCCTTGCCCTGACTGGTGACAAGGCGCTGCTGTTTCATCCCAACGACGAGGCGTTCCTGATGTACGCCCGCCGTGGCCGCAGTCTGGTGGCGCTGTATGACCCGATCGGGCCGGGCCAGCAACGGGCGGAAATGATCTGGCAGTTCCGCGACCTCTGCGACATCCACCACGCCCGCCCCGTGTTCTATCAAGTGCGCGCGGAGAATCTGCCGTACTACATGGACATCGGTCTGACCGCGATCAAGCTCGGTGAAGAAGCCCGGGTCGATCTCAAGCGCTTTGATCTCGAAGCCAAGGGCAAAGAGATGAAGGACCTGCGCTACACCTGGAACCGTGGCACCCGCGATGGCCTGTCGCTGGAGATCCATGAACCGGGCCAGGCGCCGATGGATGAGCTCAAGGTGATTTCCGATGCCTGGCTGACCGGCAAGAACGTGCGCGAGAAAGGCTTCTCCCTCGGCCGGTTCAGTGATGATTACCTCAAGCACTTCCGCATTGCGGTGATCCGTTTCGAAGGACGCCCGGTGGCGTTCGCCAACCTGCTCGAGACCTACAGCCATGACCTGGCCAGCCTCGACCTGATGCGCGCGCACCCCGAAGCCCCCAAGCTGACCATGGAGTTCATGATGGTCGGCCTGATCCAACATTATAAGAGTCACGGATACGCGCGCTTCAGCCTGGGCATGGTGCCGTTGTCGGGGTTGCAACCCCGTCGCGGCGCACCGCTGACCCAGCGTCTGGGCTCGATGGTTTTCCGCCGTGGTGAGCAGCTCTACAACTTCCAAGGCTTGCGCCGCTTCAAAGACAAATTCCAGCCTGACTGGGAACCCCGTTATATGGCCGTGCCCGCCGGACTCGATCCGCTGGTTGCCCTGGCCGATACTGCTGCCCTGATCGCGGGCGGCTTGACTGGATTGGTGAAACGCTGATGATTCAACGCTCCTTGCGGTATGTACTGGGCACGCTGGTCGTGCTGGCTCTGATTGTCGGTGGCGGCTACTGGTACCTGAAACGCCCGGCACCGGAACCGACCCTCGAACAACTGACCCCGGCCGATGGCGCCGCGATGACCCGCGTCATCCCCGGCACCACGCCGAAGGCTCAGGTGTTGGTGGCGGTCAATGAAGAACAGAAGCTTAGCGACAAACAACTGATGACCCTGAGCCGCAGCGGCTCGGCGCAGATTGTCCAGGTGATCCTGCCCAAGGACTGCCTGTTGCAAAGCCGCGCCCTGCAATCGGGCTTGCGCGAGCTGAAAGGCCCGGCGACCCTGGTCAGCGGCATCGGCCCGGGCGCGGTACTGGCGTGGCGCTGGTTGTCCGAGCAGAAAGACGACAAGGCCCAAGCCGTTTCGGTGGACCTGGCCCTGGAAAAACCCGGTTGCACGCACCTGCTGCCGAAAAGCGCGGCCCACGGTCACTGGCTGGTGGCCTGGAACGACAATCCGGACGACACCAGCGCCGGTTTCGTACGCGACCAACCCAACGCCGAAACCAGCATCAGCGACTACGACATCAACCTGCCGCAAGTGCTGAACAACGAACTGCGCAAGATTCTCGTCGGTGGCGACAAAGCCGCGGGCGGCCTGCAGATTCCAGTGGTCGAAGTGCCGGCCGGCCAGGCCAAGGACACCGTCACTCTGTTCCTCTCCGGCGATGGTGGCTGGCGCGACCTCGACCGCGACGTGGCGGGCGAGATGGCCAAGATCGGCTATCCGGTGGTCGGCATCGACACCCTGCGCTACTACTGGCAGCACAAGAGCCCTGAGCAAAGCGCTCTGGACCTGGCTGAACTGATGCAGCACTACCGGCAGAAATGGGGCACCAAGCGCTTCATCCTCACCGGTTACTCGTTCGGTGCCGACGTCCTGCCGGCGATCTACAACCGCCTGGCCGAATCGGAACAGAATCGCGTCGATGCAATCATCCTGCTGGCCTTCGCCCGCACCGGCAGCTTCGAAATCGAAGTAGAAGGCTGGCTCGGCAACGCCGGCAAAGAAGCCGCCACCGGCCCGGAAATGGCCAAGCTGCCCGCCGCTAAAGTGGTGTGCATCTACGGTGAAGAAGAAGTCGATGAAAGCGGCTGTACCGACAAGAGCGCCGTGGGCGAAGTTATCAAGTTGCCCGGCGGCCACCACTTCGACGAGAACTACCCGAAACTGGCCCAGCGGCTGGTGGATGTGATCGAGAAGCGTCAAGCCAAGGAAACTGAAGCTCAGGAATGATCTGAGCAGCGCCTGCAAAAAGCCCCCGAGCCGTTAGGCTGCGGGGGCTTTTTGATGTGGGTGACTTACATCTCCACCTGCGTCCCCAACTCAATCACCCGGTTCAGCGGCAGATTGAAGAAGCGCAGGTTGCCGTTGGCGTTCTGCAACATGAAGGCGAACAGCGCCTCGCGCCAGCGGGACATGCCTTCGAGTTTGGAGGCGATGACCGTTTCGCGGCTGAGGAAGTACGTGGTGCGCATCGGGCTGAAATCCAGCTCATCGAGATGGCACAGCTTCAGCGCCTGCGGTACGTCCGGTTCGTCGGTGAAGCCGAAATGCAGGATCACCCGGAAGAACCCTTCGCCGTAGGAATCGACCTCGAAGCGCCGGCTCGGCGGCACACGCGGGATGTCTTCGTACACCACTGTCAGCAACACCACTTGTTCGTGCAGCACCTGGTTATGCAACAGGTTGTGCAACAGTGCATGTGGCACGGCGTCCGGGCGGGCAGTGAGGAACACGGCCGTACCCTGCACGCGATGCGGCGGCTGGACAGCGATACTGCTGATGAAAATCTCCAGCGGCAGTCCGCCTTCGTCGATGCGGTCGACCAGCAGTTGCTTGCCGCGCTTCCAGGTGGTCATCAGTACGAACAGCGCGAGCCCGGCAATGACCGGAAACGCACCACCCTGAATGATTTTCGGCACGTTGGCAGCGAAGTACAGACCGTCTACCAAGAGGAAACCGATCAACAGCGGCGCCGCGAGGAGCGGAGGCCATTTCCACAGCAGCAATATCACCGCCGACACCAGGATGGTGGTCATCAGCATGGTCCCGGTCACGGCCACACCGTAGGCCGACGCCAGCGCACCCGAGGATTCGAAACCCAGCACCAGCAGAATCACGCCAACCATAAGCGCCCAGTTCACCGCGCCGATGTAGATCTGGCCCTGCTCAGCGCTGGACGTGTGTCGGATGTGCATGCGCGGAATGTAACCAAGCTGGATCGCCTGACGAGTCAGGGAGAACGCGCCGGAGATCACCGCTTGCGAGGCAATGACCGTGGCCAGGGTCGACAGACCAACCAGCGGAATCAACGCCCAGCTCGGCGCCAGCAAATAGAACGGGTTACGCGCAGCTTCCGGATCACCGAGCAGCAGCGCGCCTTGGCCGAAGTAGTTCAGCACCAGCGCTGGCAGCACGAGGATGAACCACGCACGGGCAATCGGCTTGCGGCCGAAGTGACCCATGTCGGCGTACAGCGCTTCGGCACCGGTCAACGCCAGCACCACCGCGCCAAGGATCGCCACGCCCATGCCAGGGT
The DNA here is from genome assembly GCF_000802965.1 of Pseudomonas fluorescens. Lineage (GTDB taxonomy): Bacteria > Pseudomonadota > Gammaproteobacteria > Pseudomonadales > Pseudomonadaceae > Aquipseudomonas > Aquipseudomonas fluorescens_A. The sequence goes on from NZ_JSAK01000003.1 coordinate 97,562, forward strand.
GCACGATGAAGAAGCGCACGCCCCACACTGGGTTCATCGCTTGCAACACTTCCGGGTGCTGCAGGATGCCGTAGACACCCAGCGCCCCGAGCACCACAAACCAGGTGACCATGATCGGCCCGAACAGAATGCCGATGCGCGCGGTGCCGTGACTTTGAATCAGGAACAGCGCCACCAGCACCACCAGCGACAGCGGCACGACCCAATGGTCGATGCCGTCGAATGCCAGCCCCAGGCCTTCAATCGCCGAGAGCACGGAAATCGCCGGTGTGATCATGCTGTCGCCATAGAACAGCGCTGCACCGATCAACCCGCAGACCACCAGCAACGAGCGCAATTTCGCGTGCCCCGCCGCCGCCCGCCGCGCCAGCGCGGTCAAGGCCATGATCCCGCCCTCGCCCTGGTTGTCGGCGCGCAGGACAAACATCATGTACTTGATCGACACGACCCAGATCAGCGACCAGAAGATCAGCGCCAGAATCCCCAACACGCCGTCATGGTTGACCGGCACACCATAGCCGCCGGAAAACACTTCTTTGAGGGTGTACAGCGGGCTCGTGCCGATATCGCCGTAAACCACCCCGACCGCCGCGACCAGCATGCCGATCGGCTTCGCTGCCGAATGCTCGGCACCTGCAGCCTGACTACTTGCGTGACCCATCCACCACTCCTACTACCCAGACCCGGGCTTCTTTTGAAGAAGCACTATGCTTTGTCGTGCAGCATGCGCTGTTTTACTTCACGTTACAGACGTTTTGTTGACAGTAAAAAATCGGTAAAGCCCAACGGCGCGAAGCATAGCGCAGCACTCGTCGTATTTCCCTGCATAAAGCTGGTCAAGTGCGTCCGCCATCGCTAGAATTGCGCACTTTTTGATCAGAGGCGCGATAAAGCGTCCGTCTGTCGCCTTGCCGATCATGGCTGGAGGCGTCACAAAATACCGAGGTTAGACATGTCCACCACTCCTGCGCCGGCCAATCCAAAGGTTGGCTTCGTATCCCTGGGTTGCCCGAAAGCACTGGTCGACTCCGAGCGCATCCTTACCCAGCTGCGCATGGAAGGCTATGACGTTGTGTCCACCTATCAGGACGCCGATGTCGTGGTGGTCAACACCTGCGGTTTCATCGATTCGGCCAAGGCAGAATCCCTGGAAGTGATCGGCGAAGCCATCAAGGAAAACGGCAAGGTCATCGTGACCGGCTGCATGGGCGTCGAAGAAGGCAACATCCGCAACGTGCACCCGAGCGTGCTGGCCGTGACCGGTCCGCAGCAGTACGAGCAAGTGGTCAACGCCGTGCACGAAGTCGTGCCGCCGCGTCAGGACCACAACCCGCTGATCGACCTGGTGCCGCCACAAGGGATCAAACTGACCCCGCGCCACTACGCCTATCTGAAGATTTCCGAAGGCTGCAACCACAGCTGCAGCTTCTGCATCATCCCGTCGATGCGCGGCAAACTGGTCAGCCGTCCGGTAGGCGACGTGCTCGACGAAGCTCAGCGCCTGGTCAAGTCCGGCGTCAAAGAACTGCTGGTGATCTCTCAAGACACCAGCGCCTACGGCGTTGACGTGAAATACCGCACCGGTTTCTGGAACGGCGCGCCGGTGAAAACCCGCATGACCGAACTCTGCGAAGCCCTCAGCACCCTCGGTGTCTGGGTTCGCCTGCACTACGTTTACCCGTACCCGCACGTTGACGAGCTGATCCCGTTGATGGCCGCCGGCAAAATCCTGCCGTACCTGGACATCCCGTTCCAGCACGCCAGCCCGAAAGTATTGAAGTCGATGAAACGCCCGGCGTTCGAAGACAAGACCCTGGCGCGCATCAAGAACTGGCGCGAGATCTGCCCGGACCTGATCATCCGTTCGACCTTCATCGTCGGCTTCCCGGGCGAAACCGAAGAAGACTTCCAATACCTGCTGAACTGGCTGACCGAAGCCCAGCTCGACCGCGTCGGCTGCTTCCAGTACTCGCCGGTTGAAGGCGCTCCGGCCAATGACCTGGATCTGGAAGTGGTACCGGACGACGTCAAGCAGGACCGTTGGGATCGCTTCATGGCGCACCAGCAAGCGATCAGCTCGGCGCGCCTGCAAATGCGCATCGGCCGTGAAATCGAAGTGCTGGTCGATGAAGTCGACGAGCAAGGCGCGGTCGGCCGCTGCTTCTTCGATGCCCCGGAAATCGACGGCAACGTGTTCATCGACAACGGCAGTAACCTCAAGCCGGGCGATAAAGTCTGGTGCAAAGTGACCGACGCCGACGAATACGACCTGTGGGCTGAACAGATCTAAACGCAAAAAATACGCAAAGCCCCGCTCTCTTGACGAGATGCGGGGCTTTTTTACGGCTATCGTTTTGTGAGGAACGGATTCTCACCTTCACAGCCGGTTGTAAAAAATAAGGAGCAGGCGGGCATGCGCCAACATTCGGTCATCCACACACCGAAACAAAGCGACTACGAAGAATTGACACAGGTCTGGGAGGCCTCGGTTCGCGCGACCCATGACTTTCTGCCAGAGAGCTACATTGAATTGTTGAAGAACCTGGTGCTGACCCGCTACCTCGACGCGGTGATGCTGATTTGCACCAAGGACGCCAGCCAGCGCATTACCGGGTTCGCCGGAGTCGCGGCGGGCAAGATCGAAATGCTCTTTATCGACCCGAAACATCGCGGTCAGGGGCTGGGCAAGAAATTGCTGCGCTATGCCCTGGAAAACCTCAACGCCGATGAACTGGACGTTAACGAACAGAACCCGCAAGCGTTGGGGTTTTACTTCAAGCAAGGGTTTGAGGTGATCGGCCGCTCGGAGGTGGATGGCATGGGGCAACCGTATCCGTTGCTGCATATGCGGATGCGCCAAAATCACAAACTTTCACAGCACGGCTGACCTGACACTGAACCCTGTGGGAGCTGGCTTGCCAGCGATGCAGACGCTGCGGTCAATCCTGATGCGCCAAGGTGATGCAATCGCTGGCGAGCCAGCTCCCACAGGAAATGCAACGGCATTGAAATGGAGCCGGGATTAACCGGCGCCCAGCAGGTACAATGCCCACCCCTTTTTTGTTACGGCCCTGACATGACTGACCCGATTCGTCTCTCCAAACGCCTCATCGAACTCGTCGGCTGTTCCCGTCGGGAGGCTGAGCTGTTCATTGAGGGCGGCTGGGTCACCGTCGACGGCGAAGTCATCGACGAGCCGCAGTTCAAGGTCGGCACGCAAAAAGTCGAGCTGGACCCAGAGGCCAAGGCCACGGCGCCGGAGCCGGTGACCATCCTGTTCAACGTGCCCGCCGGCATGGACGCGGACACCGCCATGGCGACCATCAGCGCCGAGACCCTGAGCGAAGAACATCGCTACGGCAAACGTCCGCTCAAGGGCCACTTCCAGCGTCTCACCGCGAGCACTGACCTGCAGGCCAACGCCAGCGGCCTGCTGGTGTTCACCCAGGACTGGAAGATCCTGCGCAAGCTCACGGCCGACTCCAACAAGATCGAGCAGGAATACGTGGTCGAGGTCGAAGGCGACATGGTCGAACATGGCCTCAATCGCTTGCAGCACGGCCTGACCTACAAGGGCAAGGAACTACCAGCGGTCAAGGCCAGTTGGCAGAACGAAAACCGCCTGCGCTTCGCCATGAAAAATCCGCAACCGGGCGTAATCGCTCTGTTCTGCCAGGCCGTCGGCCTGAAGGTCGTGGGTATCCGTCGCATTCGCATCGGCGGCGTGTCCATCGGCAAAGTGCCCGTGGGGCAATGGCGCTACCTGTCCGGCAAAGAGAAGTTCTAAGACTTCCGACGCCGCCACACATTTTGGTGCCGCAGGTTTTATGCGGCGCCCACTGCTGAATATCAGGATTGCACACCATGATTCACAACGACGTACTGCGCAGCGTGCGCTACATGCTCGACATCAGCGATAAGAAAGTCATCGATATCATCAAGCTCGGCGGCATGGACGTCACCCTGCCAGACCTGCTGACCTACCTCGACAAAAAAGAAGAAGACGAAGAAGGCTTCGTGCGCTGCCCGGACGAAGTCATGGCGCACTTCCTCGATGGCCTGGTGATCTTCAAGCGCGGCAAGGACGAAAGCCGTCCACCGCAGCCGATCGAAGTGCCGGTGACCAATAACATCATCCTGAAAAAACTGCGCGTGGCCTTCGAACTGAAGGAAGACGACATGCACGCCATCCTCAAGGCTGCCGAGTTCCCGGTGTCCAAGCCAGAGCTGAGCGCGCTGTTCCGCAAGTTCGGCCACACCAACTACCGCCCATGTGGCGATCAGCTGCTGCGCAACTTCCTCAAGGGCCTGACCCTGCGCGTACGCCCGCAATAAGCGCTCAACTCCTTGTACGAGCCGGCTTGCTGGCGATGG